>NZ_JAQIIY010000009.1:0-257581 GCF_036946525.1 Mycobacterium kyogaense
GCGTGTCGCCAGAGTCCGTCGACGCGCTCGCCACGGCCGCGAGGGACGCCGCGCATGGTCAGCTGGACATCTACGTCGTCGCCGCCCCGGGGACCGAACCGCTCGGGACGGTGGTGCCGGTGATCACCGACTCCGACGGCGACTTCGCCGCGCAGTACGGCGCGACCGAGGGAGCGGTGTTCCTCGTGCGTCCCGACGGATACCTCGCGTACTCGAGCGCAAGCACGGATAGAGGCACCGGGGATCGCACCCGGGATGTCGTCGCGGCCCTGCGCAGGACCTTCCGCTAGCGGGTCCGCGAGGCGCCTACGCCGGCGGCGCGTGCTGCGGTAACTTCGACCGGGCAGTGCCGAAGGGGGGTGCGCCGCGTGAACACCGACACGTTCGCGCCGACGCTGGACTGGAGCCGGGAATGGCTCAATTCGGCGATCTGGGTGCTGACGGCGTTCGTGGTGACCGCGCTGTGCCTGGCTGTGGTTCTCGTCCTGCTGGGCCGCTTCACCGAATGGGGCAGGCAGTTCTGGCGGGTCACCGGCGGATACTTCACGGGCCGCCAGAGCCTTCGGGTCTGGGCCGTGGTCGCGGTGCTGCTGCTGTCGGTGATCATCTCGGTCCGCATCAACGTGCTGCTGACCTACTACGTCAACGATCTGTTCACCGCGTTGCAGATCGCGTTCTCCTCGGGCCCGGATCGGTCCAGCGGCATCGCCGGATTCTGGGCCACGATGGTGGTCTTCGCCGTGCTCGCCGGGTGCTACATCGTGCGTCTGCTGCTCGACATGTACGTGACGCAGCGCTTCATCATGCGGTGGCGAATCTGGTTGAGCCGCCGCTTCATCGACGGCTGGCTGGGCGATCTGGCCTACTACCGGGCCCAGTTCGGCGCCCGGCCGATCGACAACCCCGACCAGCGCATCCAGCAGGACGTCGACGTGTTCACCACCGGGGTCGGCGGGGAGACCAACAATCCGATCTTCACCTCGGGCAACACCCTGCTGTTCGGTGCTGTCGAAGCCGTGCTCTCGGTGCTGTCGTTCGGCGTGATCCTGTGGCAGCTCTCCGAGCCGCTGACCGTGGGCGGGGTGACGCTGCAGCGGGCCCTGTTCTGGATCGTGCTCGTGTACGTACTCGTGGCCACGGTGGTCGCGTTCGCGATCGGGCGCCCCGCTGATCCGCCTCAGTTACGTGAACGAGTTGCGCAACGCCGGCTTCCGATACGCGCTGGTGCGGGTGCGCGAGGGCGGCGCGGCGATCGGGCTCTACCGCGGTGAAGGCGCCGAGCGCACCGTTCTGGGTGGGCGCCCTCGACGCGGTGATGGACAACTACAGGCACTGGCTGCACCGGATGATGCTGTTCTTCGGATGGAACGTGTCGATGAGTCAGGCGATCAACCCGCTGCCGTGGCTGGTGCAGGCGCAAGGACTGTTCGCCCAGCGGATCTCGTTCGGCGGGGTGTGGCAGTCCTCGAATGCCTTCGCCGCGATCCACGACAACCTGTCGTTCTTCCGCAACGCCTACGACCAGTTCGCCAGCTACCGCGCGGCGATCATCCGGCTCGACGGGCTGGCCGATCAGAACGAGCGGGCGGGCCGGTTCAGCCCGGTGCGCCCGTCGGAGTCCTCCGACGGCAGACTCGAGGTGTCGAGCGTGGCGGTGCGCCGGCCCGACGGCAGCCCGCTGCTGCATCCGCTCGACGTCGCACTCGAACCCGGCGAGTCACTCGTCGTCACGGGTCCGTCGGGCATCGGCAAGTCGCTGCTGATGGCCAGCCTGGCCGGGGTGTGGCCGTACGCCTCGGGCGAGGTGCGCCTGCCCGGCGGACGCGATCGCGCGATGTTCGTGCCGCAGCTGCCCTACCTGCCGCTGGGCGATCTGCGGACCGCGGTCGCCTACCCCAGTCCGCCGGACGCCTACGACGACGCTGCCATCCAGACCGCGCTGCGCGATGTGGCGTTGCCGCACTTGATGATCCGGCTGGCCGAGGCGCAGGACTGGGCCAAGGTGCTCTCGGTGGGGGAGCAGCAGCGCATCACGTTCGCCCGGGTGCTGTTGGCGCAGCCGCGTGCGGTGTTCCTCGACGAGTCCACGTCGGCGCTCGACGAGGGACTCGAGGAGATGCTGTACCGCCTGCTGAGGGAGCGTCTGCCCGACACGATCGTGGTCAGCGTGAGCCACCGGGCCACCGTGCATCCGCTGCATGACCGTCGGCTCTCGCTGGTCGGTGACGGCCAGTGGCAATTGGAGCGACGCGCGTCGTCGGGTTGACGCCTCGGCAACGCCGCGGGCAGGTTGGCGCGGTACCTTGCCCGCATGGAGGAATTGTTCACCCCGACGCTGGACTGGGGCAGCGAACTGTGGACCTCGCTGTGGTGGGTTGCCAAGGCCTGGGTGATCGCGGCGGTCGCCACGCTGGTCGTGCTGCTGCTCATCGGCCGGTTCACCAACTGGGGTCGGCAGTTCTGGAGGATCACACGCGGGTATTTCACCGGGCGCGACAGCATCAAGGTCTGGGCCTTTATCGCCGTCCTGCTCGCCTCGGTGATGATCAACGTGCGCCTCGACGTGCTGTTCACCTACCAGAGCAACGATCTGCTGACCAGCTTCCAGGTGGTCGTGCAGGGCTTGACGTCGGGTAACGACGAGGTGCGGCAGTCCGGTATCGACGGGTTCTGGTCGACGATCGTCATCTTCAGCATCCTGGCGGCGCTGTCGATCACGCAGTTGCTGCTCGACATGTACCTCTTCCAGCGGTTCTGCCTGCGCTGGCGCGCGTGGTTGACCGACCGGCTGACCGGTGACTGGCTCAGCGGCCGCGCCTACTACCGCGCCCGGTTCATCGACGAGACCATCGACAACCCGGACCAGCGCATCCAGTCCGACATCGACATCTTCACCGCGACCAATGGGCCGCAGCCCAACCTGCCGTACTACGGCTCGAGCAATTCACTGCTGTTCGGCGCGATCTCGGCGGTCACCTCGGTCCTGTCGTTCACGCTGATCCTGTGGAATCTGTCGGGCCCCCTGACCGTCGCGGGGATCACGCTGCCGCACGCCATCTTCTGGATCGCGATCATCTACGTGCTGTTCGCCACGGTCGTCGCCTTCTGGATCGGCCGCCCGATCATCGGGCTGTCGTTCCTCAACGAGAAGTACAACGCCGCCTTCCGTTACGCGCTGGTGCGGCTGCGCGACGCCTCGGAGGCGGTGGCGTTCTACCGGGGTGAGGCCGCCGAACGCACCGGGTTGCGCAGACTGTTCGCTCCCGTCGTCACGAATTACCGCCGGTACATCAACCGGTCACTGCGCTTCAACGGCTGGAACTGGTCGATGGGTCAGCTCATCGTGCCGCTGCCCTATCTCGTGCAGTTCCCCCGGTTCGCCTCCGGCGAGATCCCGCTGGGCGCGCTGAACCAGTCGGCGTCGGCGTTCGGCGCGATCCAGGGCGGCCTGTCGTTCTTCCGCAACGCCTATGACCTGTTCGCCGGCTACCGCGCTGCGATCATCCGTCTCGACGGGCTGGTCACCGCCGACGAGCAGGGGCGCGCGCTGCCGCACCTCGACGTCGCCGGCTGCACCGGCCAGAACGTCACGCTCGAGAACGTCGAGGTGCGCACCCCCGACGGCAAGCAGCTCCTCGACCCGGTGAACCTTCGCCTGGAGCCGGGCGAGTGCCTGATGATCACCGGCAAGTCCGGCACCGGCAAGACCACGCTGCTGCGGAGCCTGGCCCAGCTGTGGCCGTTCACGTCCGGCCGGTTGACCTATCCGATCGACGAGAACGAAACCATGTTCCTGTCGCAGATGCCGTACGTGCCGCTGGGTGATCTGCGCGCGGTGGTGTCCTACCCCAACAAGGAGGGCGACATCGGCGACGACGCGGTGCGCGAGGCACTGCACAAGGTCGCCCTCCCCCACCTGGTGGACCGGCTCGACGAGGTGCAGGACTGGGCGAAGGTGCTGTCCCCGGGCGAGCAGCAGCGCATCGCGTTCGCGCGCATCCTGCTGACCCGCCCCAAGGCGGTGTTCCTCGACGAGTCCACCTCAGCGCTCGACGAGGGCCTGGAGCTGACGATGTACCAGCTGGTGCGTACCGAACTGCCGGACACGATCCTGGTCAGCGTCAGCCACCGCAGCAGCCTGCAGCGCCACCACACGCGCGAGCTCAAACTGCTGGGTGGAGGAGCGTGGGAGCACGGGTTGATCGGCGGGGAGCCGGCGCGGGTCTGACCGCTACACGGCGGCCGTGCTGGCGGCGGCCCGGGTGGCGGCGTGGCGCCCGGCGCGGCGGCCGAAGAACGATCCCTCGCCCAGCTGGGTTCCGCTCGCGTAGCCCCGGCCGTCCTGGGCGATGTTCGACGCGCAGGCCCCGGCGGCGTAGAGACCGGCGACCGCGCTGCCGTCGGAGCGCAGCACCTCACCGTCGATGGAGACCTTCAGCCCGCCCATCGTGAACCCGGAGTACATCGCGCGGCCCAGGGACAGGTCGAACGCGGCCCACGGCCCCTGGTCCTGTGCGGCGAGGTACTCGGGTTGCTTGTGGAAGTCGGGGTCCTCGCCGCGGGCGGCGCCGGCGTTGTAGCGGTCCAGCGTGGCGGCGAGGTGGCCGGACGGGATGCCGAGCGCCTCCTCCATTTCGGCGACGGTCTCCCACCCGTCGATGAATTTGATGAGCGGCATCTCGGGCATCTGCATGTGCGCCTCGTCGACGATCAGATAGGCCACCTGATCGGGTTGGTCGAGGACGAACGCCGAGGTGCGGGCGTGGTAGGAGTCCTCGGCGACGAACCGTTGACCGTCGGCGTTGACGATGACGCCGGTGAGCAGGATTTCCGGCGGGTACGCCGCGGCGGTGATGAACAGCTCGTTCATGTGGGTGGCCACACCGCCGGCCGAGACACCGAGCCCGATGGCCAGGCCGTCGTCGTTGGGGTTGCCCAGAATGTAGGGGGCGACGGTGCCGTGGTGCTTGGTCTTGCGTTCGGCACCCAGCGCGGGGGTGTACTCGGCCACCAGCTCGGCGTTCATCGCGAAGCCGCCCGCGGCGATCACGACGGCTTTGGCCTTGATGTCGCCGGTGTCGCCGAAGTGCTTCCAGCGCACCCCGGCGACGGCCCCGGTGTCGTCGATCACCAGTGCGGTCGCCCCGGTCTCGTAGCGGAACTGCACGCCGAGCTCACCGGCGCGGGCGACCAGCAGGTCGATCACCATCCCTGCTCCGCCGAGTTCGCCGGGCACGGGAACGGAGTGCCCCCGCGGCGCGGGGACGGCCTGCTCGCAGAACGGCCACACCTTCTCGTTGCCGGTGTAGGACAGTCCCTCGGTGCCCGGCGGCACGACGACCTTGCCGGGGTAATAGCTGCGTTCGAACTGGAAGCCCAGGGCCTCCAACCAGTCGAAGTGCTCGACGCTGCCGTCGCAGTAGGCGCGGATCTTGTCGTGCTCGGGATCTCGGGACTGCGAGACCAGGTACTTGTACATCTCGTCCGGGGAGTCCGGGTGGCCGGTGGCCTGCTGCACGGCTGTGCCGCCGCCGAGGTAGAAGTGGCCACCCGCCATCGAGGTGGTGCCGCCTGCGGCGGCTGCCCTCTCCAGGACGAGTACCCGCGCGCCGGAGGCTGCGGCGCTGACGGCGGCGCAGCCGCCCGCGATGCCGAACCCGATGACGACGACGTCCGCCTCATCGGACCAGGAGGTGACGTCGGCGGCGCGGACGGTGTCGGGGGTGGGCAAGCTCACTTCTGCTCCTGTTTGATGTGGCCGAAGAATGCGGCGAGTTCGTCTGGGATGTAAGCGATTTCGGTGTAGGGCACGCCGGCGTCGGGGGCTTCGAGGTAGGCGAACCGCATGCCGGCCATGGTGCCCGCCATCGCGACCTGGGTGCCGTCACGTTCGGCGGCGTCGACCGCCGCGTCGAACGATGCGAGGTCCGGGGCGGCGCGGCACACGTGGTGGAGGCCGGGACCGCTGCGGTCCAGGAATTCGGTGTAGATGCTCTGTCCGCGTACGGGTGCGATGACCTCGAGCTGGGTGTCCCCCGCGTAGCTCAGCGCGACGTCGGCGACGTGGTCGGACGGTGCGCCCCGGTACGTGCAGGACTCCGGGCCGAAGTGCACGCCCGGCATGCGCACCCAGGTGCGCGCCCCTAGCAGCGTGGTCAGCGCCGCCTCGGTGGCGTCAAGGTCGCGGGTCACCCAGGCAATCTGGACAGGTGTCTGGTCTTGCATCGAGTCGAGAATATCGTCAGCCGGCCCCGCGTGCTAGAACGTGTTCTACTTTTTCGGACTGACGGCGCGGTGGGCTAACGGCATCAGCCGGCGACGCGATAGTCCAGGCATGCGCACCTCGGCCGTGTTCGCCACCCCCGTGCTGGTCTGCGCCGGCATGCTCGTCGGCGCAGCCCCCGGGCTTGCCGCCCCGCCGGAGGTCGACCTGACCGCGTACCCGGCCGTCGATACGGCGCCGTATCAGGTGTTCGGCGCGCATCCGAGCACGTCCGGGTGGATCTTCCGGACCCCGGCCGGCGTCCGCTGCCAGGACAGTCTGATCCCCGACCTGGGCATCGTCTGCTCCGGCCCGCTGGCCGGGACCGACGCGACGATGGTGTCGATGTCGTTGACGCACGAGGCCGTGTTCACCGAATCCGACATGCCCCCGGGGGCCCCCGAGCCGCTGCTGCTGCCGGAGGGCTCGCGATTCGACGCGGGCAACGGCGTGGTGTGCGCAATCCCGGACGCCGAGACGCTCGCCTGCCATGCGGCCAAGCCCGCGTCCTGGCCGGCGGACACCGTCGATCCCCCGGATCGCCACTACGGCGAGCACGGCTTCGTCACGTCGCCCGACGGCAGCCGGGGTTACTGAGTCATCATCGCTGAGTCAGCATGTCGGTGAGCAGTTGCACCTGGAGATCGAAGATCAACGTGGGGTCGGTCAGCGTGTCGGCGCCGTACTGACCGAAGACTTCGAGGCTGATCGCACCGACCAGTGCAGCCCAGAGCAGGAAGCACCGGCCGAGCGTGCCGTCGTCGAGTGTGAGCCCGAACTCTGCCGTGAGCTTGCGGAAATCGTCTGAGAGTGGTTGTGGCGCAGCCATGTTGGACTCAGCGATGACGCCGGTTGTCACGGCGGAGTCGACGATGCCGAACAGGGTGCCGATCACCCGTGTGCCCGGCCCGACGGTGCGGTCCGCGGGTGCGTGATAGCCGGGCACGGGGCTTCCGTAGAGCAGCGCCCAGCACGCCGGCTGATCGAGCGCCCAGGTTCGGGCGGCGTGCGCGACGGCGGCGAGCTGAGTTCGCCACTGCGGCGCCGCGGTCCGGTGCGCCTCGTCGACGGCGTCGGCGAGTTCGGTGTAGGCGTCGATCAGCAGGAGGGTCAGCAGCTCGTCGCGGCTGGCCACGTAGCGGTACACGGCCGAGGAGACCATGCCGAGGTCGCGGGCGATCGCGCGCAGCGACAGCCCGGCGGCGCCGTCGGTGATCAGGTGGCGCCGACCGATCTCGATGATCTGCTTTTCGACACGCGCGCGGCTGTCCTCACGTTTCCCCACGCCGACAGTGTGACACATCCGAGAGCACTGCTCTTGAATTTCCTCGCGTCTCGTGTCACCGTTGTGAGAGCAATGCTCTCGAAACAGATGACGAGGAGATCCGAGATGACCGACCGCCACGCCCACAGCTCCCAGGCCCGCTACGACGTCCCCGGGCCTGGCGCCCGCCTGGTGAACAGCGCGATCCGGTGGCTCGCCGAGCGCGGGGTGAGCATCCAGGGCAGCACCGCGCTGCGAGTGCGGGGGCGAACCAGCGGTGAGCCGCGTCAGGTGGTGATCAACCTGCTGACGATCGACGGCCGCGACTACCTGGTCTCACCGCGCGGCAACACCCAGTGGGCGCGCAACGTACGCGCGGCGGGTGATGTCGAGACCGGGCCTCGCAGGAATCCTCGGCGCCGCGAGGCGGTCGAGCTCGCCGACGATGCGAAGCCCGCCCTGCTGCGCCCCTACCTCGACCGGTGGTACTGGCAGGTCAAGGGCCACATCGGCGGCTTGACGCCGGCATCGACCGAGGAGCAGTTGCGGGCCGTGGCGCCGTCGATCCCGGTGTTCGCGCTGTCGCGCTAGGGCTGGGCGGAGACCGGCGTGATCTCGGCGGAGGCCGCCGAGACGGTGTCCGCGCGGGCCTCGGCGCTCGCGGTCTGCCAGGAGACGGCGGCGGGGTAGGTGCCCCACGTGCTGTTGAACACCCCGATCAGCACGGTGCGGCCGTCCGGCGTCGGGGTGTACACCGGCCCGCCCGAGTCACCCTTGCGGCTGACCACTCCGTTGGCCATCGTGAACCACCCGTTGTTGACGGCCTCGACGGTGCCGCAGCTCTCCCCCGTCACGACGCCGAAGTGGCAGACCGGCATCCCGGCCACCGGGAGCACGGCGGGGTCGGTGACCAGCGCCTTGCCCGACGGCAGCACGTTGTTGACCTTGGCGGAGGGCAGCAGGTGGATGACTTCCCAGTCGGCGATCTGATGGTTGGTGTCGACGGTCATGCCGTCGGGGGTGTTGTCCCGGTAGGAGCCCTGGGTGCCGATCACGGTGCCCGTCTTGTCGGTGACCGTGCCCGAGGCCCGGCAGTGTCCGGCGGTGAACGCGATGCGGGTGGCCGGGTCGACGTATCCGAGGGTGCACAGCACCGAGTCCTGGTGGATCTCCATGCCTGGGAAGACCAGCGGGTCCGGCTGCGCGCCGGCGGGGGCCGACGGGATCAGCGCCAGGAGGGCGAGGACCGTGGCCGCCATCGCATGTCGCGATGACAGGCGACTCTTCAGTCGGTTCGGCACGGCCCCTCCACTCTCCCCGGGTGAGTTCTGGCGACCGCCGCGCTCACGTCGGGGAGGTGATTACCCCCGTGCGGTGACGGTGTAACTGGCTCATCGCGAGTCGATAACGGGGCGTTACACCATCACAGCGGGGTCAGGGGTCAGGAATCGAAGCCGAGCCCCACCGCGTCGAGTCCGCGGAGCAGCAGGTTTCGCCGCCCGCCGTTGTGGTCGGCGCGGTCCAGAGACCAGCGGGTGGCCTGGATGCCGGCGCTGGCGACCGGCTCGGGCGGGAACGGCATCGGCTTGCGGCGCACCATCTCCAGCCGGGTGCGGGGCGTGGAGGTCCCCTCGAGCAGGTCGAGGCAGACGTCGGCGGCGAAGCGGGCCGCCCCGACACCGAGCCCGGTGAAGCCGTTGACGTAGGCGACGCGCCCGTCGCGTGCGGTCCCCCAGTGCGCGCAGAACCTCGTGTTGGTGTCGATCGCGCCGGCCCACCGGTGGGTGAAGCGGACGTCGTCGAGGGTGGGGAACGTGAGGAAGAAATGCGCGGCGAGGCGGCGGTAACTCTCGGTGCGGTCCTCGTAGCTGGCCTTGACCTTGCGGCCGAAGTGGTAGACGGCGTCGTATCCACCCCACACGATGCGGTTGTCCATCGTGAGGCGGTAGTAGTGGAACTGGTTGGCCGAGTCGCCGACGCCCTGCCGGTGGCGCCACCCGATGCGGTCCAGTTGAGCATCGGTGAGCGGTTCGGTGGCCAGCACGTAGTCGTAGACCGGCACGGTATGCAGCCGGTTGCGGCGCAGCAGGCTGGGAAAGACGTTGGTGGCCAACATGATCTGGCGACACGTCACCGCCGGTCCGTCGGTGTCGACGCGCAGTGCCGCCCCGCCGGAATGGATCTGGCGGGCGGTCGTGTGCTCGAAGATCTCCACGCCGGCCTCCTGGCAGGCGCGGGCGAGTTCGAGTGCCAGCTTCGCGGGGTTCACGATCGCGCAGTCATCGGCGCTGTAGAGACCCGCCAGATACGTCGGTGAGGCGACCTCGGCACGCACGGCGGCGGTGTCGAGGAACTGTCCGTGTGCCGGCGCCGACTCCGAGAGCCACTCCACCTGGTGCGGTTCGGTGGCCACCGTCAGCATGCCGGTGCGCTGCCATTCGGTGTCCAGGCCGAGCTCGGCGATCTCGGCCTGCATACCGTCGAGGTTCTCGATGCCCAGCGCCTCGAGGGTGTCGATCTCCTCGGGCCAGCGGGACTTCCCGTTCTCGTAGCCGTGGGTCAGGCTGGCGTCGACGAAGCCGCCGTTGCGGCCGGAGGCAGCCCACCCGATGCGGTCGGCCTCGATGAGTACGACGCGGCGGTCAGGGTGGCGGCGCGCGGCGTGCAGTGCGGTCCACAGACCGGTGTAGCCACCGCCGACGACCAGCAGGTCAGCCGTCAGCGGCCCCGTCAGCGGCGGATGGTCCGGGCGCGTGACCGCCCCGGGGTCCAGCCACACCGAGCCCAGCGTGCTGCCGGACAGGGACCGGTCCACCAGGGAGGAGTCGACGGGGGCATCGAAGACTGTCTGCACACCGCGAAGACTACGGGCTGACATGGGTGCCGACGACGGGCTGCGGCGCCGGTTGCCAGCCGGGCGGGCCGAAGACGTAGCCGAGCTTGTCGCGTATCCGGCGCGCCGAGCGGACGTCGCGGCCGATGGCGGCGTACTCACGCGTCTGCAGCCGCCAGATGTTGAAGGTGTTCACCGGCTTGGTGAGGCCGTAGCGCGGACGGAACAACTCGGGTTGGAACGTGCCGAACAGCCGGTCCCAGATGATCAGGATGCCGCCGTAGTTGCGGTCGAGGTAGATCTGGTCCATGCCGTGGTGCACACGGTGATGGGACGGGGTGTTGAACACGAACTCGATGGGGCGCGGCAGCGTGCCGATCCGCTCGGTGTGGATCCAGAACTGGTAGACCAGGCTGACCGAGAAGCTGAAGAACACCATCCACGGCGGAATCCCCAACAGCGGCAGCGGTATCCACATCACGATCTCGCCGCTGTTGTTCCACTTCTGCCGCAACGCGGTCGCGAAGTTGAAGTACTCGCTGGAGTGGTGTGCCTGGTGGGTGGCCCAGATCAGCCGGACCCGGTGGGCGATGCGGTGATAGGCGTAGAACAGCAGGTCGACCCCGACGAGCGCGATCACCCAGGTGTACCACTGCGTCGCCGACAGGTGCCACGGCGCCACGTAGGTGTAGATCGCGGCATACCCGAGTAGCGCCCCGAACTTCCACGCGCCCATGGTGGCGACCGACACCAGCCCCATCGAGATGCTCGCCCACGCGTCGCGGGTCAGGTACGCCCCGGCGCCGGGTCGCTCTTGGGTTTCCTGTTCTGCAACAACATGTTCGAGCTTGCGAGCCGCAACCCACTCGATGACGAGCAGCAGCAGGAAGAAGGGGATCGCGAACAGCACCGGGTCCCGCATCGCCGGCGGCAGCACGGTGAGGAAGTCCGGTGATGGCACTGCTGTCTCCTAGCGGAAGCTCAGCACGTCGTCACCCCACGCCTGCCGCACCGGTGCGTCGAGGTCGTCGACCACGGCGTCCTGCCGGTCGATGACCAGCGTGGCACGGGCGTCGTCGTAGGGGCGCCACTGCGGCGCGGCGGCGGGGGCGCCCGGTACACCGTTGCGGGCGAAGCCGGTCCAGCGGGCGCGCATCCGCCGCGACACCTCGGCGCCGGCCGCGCGGCCCCCGAGGGCGAACATCGGATCCTTGCGCCCCGCTCCGAGATTGCCCCACACGAACGGCAATTCGGTCGCGTGGGCGGCAGGCATCCGGAGCGCACGCAGCATCGGGGTGGCGAAGTCGAAGCGGTACAGGTACACCGGCGCGGTCGCGCGGTGGCCGTCGGCGAACCAGATCGACGGCATGCGGAACCCGAGATCGCTGGCCAGTCCGAGACCCTTGCCCGCCCGGCGCCCCCGATACATGGTCTCGAGCTGGGCCCGCTCGGGCAGTGTCAGCTCCGGTTGTTCGGCGGCGATCTGGGCGAACATCGCCTGGATCGCATCGGCCTTGATCGGCAGGAGCGGCAACTTCATGTAGCGGAACAGTGCAGCCTCGTTGCGGTTGGTGCCGATGATCAGCGGCACCGGGTGTGTCTGACCGTTCTGGGCGAGCCGGATCGGATAGTCCGGCACCAGGTCGCGGTCGACGATCGGTGCGAACGCCAGCCGCCCCGGGGTGCGCACCGGCACCTCGTTGAACACGGTGCGCGACGCATCCACGATCGCCCCGATCGGCAGCTGGGCTAGCCGGGACAGCTCGTCGCGGCCGACCCCGACCACGTCGAGGAACCGGGCCGCGATGCGGCCGGCCTGCTCGCTGTCGTAGGACGAGGTGACGGGCGAGCTTTGCGCGATCGCGGCGTGGAACAGGCCCTTGGCCGCGGGGCTACCGAGCAGCGTGGTCACCACACCGCCGCCTGCGGACTCTCCGAACAGGGTCACCCGGCCGGGGTCGCCGCCGAACGCGGCGATGTTGTCGCGGACCCAGGTCAGCGCAGCGATGACATCGCGCAGTCCGACGTTGGTGGCGAAACGTTCGGATTCGGCGCCGAGCGCGGCGAGTTCGAGGAAGCCCAGCGCACCGAGGCGGTAGTTGATCGTGACCACGATGACGTCGCCGTCGGCGGCGAGCCGCTTGCCGTGATAGAGCGGTTGGCTGGCCGAGCCGAGGATGTAGGCACCGCCGTGCACCCACACCATCACCGGCTTGCCCGCTCCGGGTTCGGTGCCGGATGGGGCCCAGACGTTGAGGGTGAGGAAGTCCTCGCCCTGGGGAGCGCCGAGGGGAAGGGGAATGCGCGGGTCGGTCGGCTGCGGGCAGACCGGCCCGACGAGGGTGGCGTCGCGCGGCTCGGTCCAGGCGCTCGGCGGGACGGGCGCGCGCCAGCGCAGGTCGCCGACGGGTGGCGCGGCGTACGGAACGGCTTTCCAGGATGCGATCGTCCCGTCGTCGACCCCGCGGACCGGCCCGTATGCGGTATCGACCACCGGATGTCCACCGGCGCTGCCGCGGGTCTCCTCGGAGCGGGCTTCCGCGGTCATCTCAGTAGATCTCCTTCGATCGCACGGCCGGTACGGCCTCGGTACGCCACTGTACCAGCGCATTCTGACATCACTGCCGGGCTTTGCCTGCCAGCACACCACCCAGGGCGAGCAGGGCGAGCCCCGCTGCCACCACCATGATCAACCCGACGCGCAACCCCGCTGCATCGGCCAACACCCCCACGATCAGAGGGGCGCCGAGGAACCCGACACGCATCAGCCACGTCAGGATCGTCAGGCCCGTGCCCGCGCGCAGCCCGGGGAGTTCGTCGGCGGCGCGCATCGCGGCCGGAACCGCCGTCGCCACGCCCAGCCCTGCCGCGGCGAACCCGGCGATGCTGCCCGGCACCGACGGGAACGCCAGCGCGGCGCCCATCCCGGCTGCGGTGATCACCCCGCCGGCCCGCACCACTGCCCGCTCTCCGAAACGGTCGACCAGGCCGTCACCCGCCAATCGCCCGACACACATGGCACCGACCAGCGCGACATATCCGAGTGCGGCGACCGGCCCCGCGGCACCCAGGCTGTCCCGCAGGTACAGCGTCGCCCACGAGCTTCCGGCGTCTTCGACGGTGGCTCCCGCGATCGCGATGCCGATCAGCGCCAGCAGCACCAGGTAGACAGCGGAACGGGCGGTCGGAGCGCCACGGCCGGCGCTGGGCCGGTCGTCGTGGTCGGGTCCGTGCAGCAGGAACGGATACGCCGCCAGCGCGATGGCGCAGAACAGCGCGGCCGCCACGGCGAGGTGCAGTGTGCGGGGCAGGTGCACCGCGATGGCTCCGGCGGCCATCAGCCCGCCCAGCACCGCACCCACCGCCCACACGGCGTGCAGCGAGTTGATGATCGAGCGGCCGTACAGCCGTTGCAGCCGTAGCGCGTTGACGTTCTGCGCGACGTCGGTGATCGCGTCGGCGGCGCCCGCGACGAAGAGCGCCGCCGCGAATGTGACGGCACTGGGCGCGGCCGAGGCGGTCACGACGAACGCCGCGAGGATCAGCGTGGTGCCGAGGTTGACGCGCGCGGACTGGTAGCGCCGGACCAGCGCGCCGGCGGCGGGTCCGAAGATCAGGGCGCCCGCCGAGAACGCGGCCACCGAGCCGCCCAGCATCGCGTTCGACAACCCCAGGTCGGTCTTGACCTCGGGTAGTCGGGGCAACAGGTTGGCGAACAGCGCGCCGTTGGTGAGGAAGACGGCGCCGATCGCGATCCGAGCCCGCCGGTCGCGCGCCTGGCCGCCGTCGAGCGGGTGGGGCGCCATGATGCGTGCGACCCTACCGTCGCGCCGGACGGTCGCTGCGACGGCGCGGCCACGGGACGGCAAGATGACGCCCATGCCCGTGGACCGCTCGTCGCTCATCGAACTCGCCGCCCGCTACGGCGTGTCCACCGACTATCAGGACTGGTCGGGCCGGCACGTCACCGTGCCCGACACGACGCTGGTGGCCGTGCTGGGCGCCCTTGGCGTCGCCGCGGGAACCGACGCCGAGCGGGCAACCGCCCTCACCGCGCACGAGCGCGCCCACTGGACGCGCTCGCTGCCCGCGTCGATCGTCGCGCGGGCCGGGGCGGCGACACCGTTCTGGGTGCACGTCACCCACGGCGACCCGGTCGATGTGTGGCTGCAGCTGGAGGACGGTACACGCCGCGACGGCCTGCGTCAGCTCGAGAACAACCGCCCGCCTTACGATCTCGACGGCCGGCTGGTCGGCGAGGCGACATTCGAACTGCCCGACGATCTGCCGCTGGGGTATCACCGGGTGCATCTGCGGGTCGGCGCCTTCGACACGAGCGCCACGGTGATCGTGACGCCGTCCCACATCGCCACCCCGGTGCGGATGGGTGCGCGGCGGCTGTGGGGGCTGTCCACTCAGCTCTACAGCGTGCGCTCCGAGAACTCATGGGGCGTGGGCGATCTGACCGATCTGACAGATCTGGCCGTGTGGTCTGCGGGGCAGCACGGCGCGGGCTTCATCCTGGTCAACCCGCTGCACGCGGCGGCGCCGACGCCGCCGATGGAGCCCTCGCCGTACCTGCCGACCTCGCGCCGGTTCGTCAACCCGCTGTACCTGCGGGTCGAAGCCGTGCCGGAGTACGCCTACCTGCGCCACCGCGGACGGGTGCGCAAAGCCCACGCGCGGGTGCAGGCCCGGGCAGCGCGTTCGCAGCGTATCGACCGGGATCGCGCCTGGGAAGCCAAACGTGCTGCCCTACAAGCTGTTTACCTGGTCCCGTTCAGCCGCGGCCGGGAGCTCGCCTATCAGGGATACTGCCGCCGCGAGGGGCGAGCTCTCGACGATTTCGCCACCTGGTGCGCACTGTCGGAAGAGCACGGCTCCGACTGGCGGCGATGGCCGGCAGAGCTGCAGCATCCGCGCGGCGAGGCGGTGGCCGCGTTCGCCGCCGAGCACTCCGCCGCCGTCGACTTCCACCGCTGGTTGCAGTGGCAGCTCGACGAGCAGCTCGCCGCGGCGCAGGCCGGTGCCGTGGGCGCCGGCATGGAAGTGGGCGTCATGGCCGACCTTGCCGTCGGGGTCGACCCTGCCGGCGCCGACGCGTGGGCGCTGCAGGACGTGCTGGCGCTCGGCGTGACCGCGGGTGCGCCGCCCGACGAGTTCAATCAGCTCGGGCAGGACTGGTCGCAGCCGCCGTGGCGTCCCGACCGGCTCGCCGAGGCCGCCTACGAACCGTTCCGGGCGCTGGTGGCCGCGGCTCTGCGGCATGCGGGCGGGGTGCGCATCGACCACATCATCGGGCTGTTCCGGCTGTGGTGGATTCCCCGGGGCGTGGCGCCGACCGAGGGCACCTACGTGCGCTATGACCACGAGGCGATGATCGGGATCGTCGCGCTCGAGGCGCACCGGGCGGGGGCGATCGTCGTCGGCGAAGATCTCGGCACCGTCGAACCGTGGGTTCGCGATCATCTGCGGGACCGGGGCCTGTTCGGCACCTCGATCCTGTGGTTCGAATCCGGTTCCGACGGTGCGCCGCTGCCGGCCGAGCAGTGGCGCCAGGCCTGCTTGTCGGCGGTCACCACCCACGACCTGCCGCCGACCGCCGGCTACCTGGTCGGCGAGCACGTCCGGCTGCGTGACGAGCTGGGCCTGCTGACCCGTCCGGCCGATCAGGAGTGGGCGGCCGATCGCGCCCACCGCGATGCGTGGCTGGCCGAGGTGCGCCGGGTTGGTCTGCTGGGCGAGCAGGCAGACACGGATCTCGATGTCGATGAGGTCGTCATCGCGCTCCATCGATACTTGGGCCGCAGCCCGTCGCAGCTGCTGGCGATGTCGCTGGCCGACGCGGTCGGCGAGACACGCACCCAGAATCAGCCGGGCACCACCGACGAGTACCCGAACTGGCGGGTGCCGCTGGCCGGGCCCGACGGCCGTGCGGTGCTGCTGGACCACCTGTTCGACGACGCGCGGGCGGCCGCCCTGTGCGACGTCATGCGCGCGGCCGCCGAGCAGCCGTCGCATCGCGAGGGCGACCCCCTGTAACGCCTGCGGCCTTCGCAGCGGTTTCACATTCGTCACCGCTGCGATATGTTCGCACCGCGTCGCCGACCCGAGGAGATACTTGCTGTGAATAAGCTCGTCGTGTTCAGCGGCGGCCTGGTGGCCGCCGGAACAATCGCCCTGGTCGGGGCCGGTGCCGCGCTGTCACAGCCGCAGGGCGCGCCCAGCCCGTACAACGTCACCGGCGAGCAGTACGGCCGCGCGCTGGCCATCCTGAAGAGCCAGGGCGTCAAGGCCTACTTCGGCGGTTCCCGCGGCAGCGTCCTGCCGCAGTCGGCGTGCCTGGTCGACCAGCAGAAGGTCACCAGCGGTGGTCGGATGCTGCTGTCTCTGGACTGCACGCAGGCCGCCGCCGACCAGATCAAGGCTCAGGGTCCGGTGGGTGGCCCCACGGTCGGCGCCAACGGCGTGACCACGGTGACGCCGACTCCGGTCGTGCCGATCGCCGGGGCCCCGGGCGCGGGCGCCCCCGTCGCCGGGGCGCCTCAGCAGATTCCGGGCGGGCCGGCCATCCCCGGTCAGCCGCTGCCTGCCGGCTGATCCATTTATCCGGGACCTGCGGTCCCACCAATCCCGGCAGTCGTCGTAAACTCTCGCTCATGCTGCGATCCCGCAACGACACCGCACGCAACGACACCGCACGCGTCGACGACATCGATCCCGGGCCTGTGCAGATCCAGGCCCGCAAGGTCAGCTTCGACGTCAGCGATGTTCCGCTGCACTGGATACCGGGCCATCCAGCCGCCTCCCATGTGATCAGCGTGCTGAACCTGGTGCTGCCCGCCGGTGAGCGCTGGTTCGTGGAGACCTTCAACGAGGCGCTGCCCATGGTCACCGATCCGCATCTGGCCGACGACATCCGCGGGTTCATCGGCCAGGAGGCCACCCACGCCGACGTGCACGACGCGATCCTGCACGACTTCATGGTCGAACGTGGCGTCGATCCGAGCCCGATCCTCGCCCAGGTCGAGCATGTGTTCTCCCGGGTGCTCGCGCCGATCGACTCCCCCGACCCCGAGGTGCGCCTGAACCACCTCTGTGAGCGGCTGTGGCTCATCGCCGCCATCGAGCACTACACCGCGGTGATGGGCGATTTCGCGCTGAACTGCACCTGGGATGACCACGGTGCCGATCCGACGCTGGTCGACCTGTTCCGCTGGCACGGCAGTGAGGAGGTCGAGCACCGCAGTGTCGCCCACGACGTCGCGACCTACTTCCACGACAGCTACCTGTCCCGAATCCGGGCGATGACGATCGCTGCGTCGATGCTGTTCGTGTTCTTCCAGCGCACCGCGTGGTACCTGGTGAAGACGGACCCGGGCGTCACGTCGTCGTGGTGGGGCTTCAATCGGATGCGGATGCGCGACTCCAAGCTCGGCCTGCTGCCGCGCTACCGCTCGCTGTTCGGGTCGAGCACGCTGACCTACTTCCGGCGCGGCTACTCGCCGGAGCAGTTCGGGTCCACCGCGCAGGCGGTCGCCTATCTGGCGAGTTCGCCCGCAGCGCGCGCGGCGCATCTGTGATGTCGGTGATCGGCAAGCACTACCGGCAGACGCCGCCCAGCGCGTCGGGCCGCAGCCGCCACGACCCGGTACTGGCGCTCGCCGGTGCGGGTTTCGCGCGGCTGTTCTCGGTGACCGCGACGCGCCGAATCCGTCCGCCGACCAGTCAGGGGCGGCCGACACTGACGCTCACGGTGCGCGGGCGCCGGGTGGTGGCTCACGATCAGGACGTCGTGGAGTTGACGCTGGGCGCTGCCGACGGCGGTGCACTCCCCCGCTGGTACCCCGGTGCCCATCTGGACATGCACCTGCCCAGCGGGCGGATCCGTCAGTACTCGCTGTGCGGTGACCCTGCCGATTCCGGCGAGTACCGCATCGCGGTGCGCCGCATCCCCGACGGTGGCGGCGGTTCGATCGAGTGTCACGACGGGCTGCCCGTCGGTGCGACGGTGCGCACCCACGGCCCGCGCAACGCATTCCCGCTGACCGTGCCCGGACACGGATCTCCCACGCGCCGTGTGCGTTTCATCGCCGGCGGCATCGGCATCACCCCGATCCTGCCGATGCTGCGGGCGGTGCGGCACCTCGGCGTGGAGTGGTCGATGGTCTACACCGGCCGCAGCCGCGACAGCCTGCCGTTTCTCGACGAGGTGGCGGCTTTCGGCGCCGCGGTTGACGTCCGCACCGACGACACACACGGGTTGCCTTCTGCGGCAACGCTTCTCGGCGGCTGTCCGGTGGGCACCGCGGTGTATGCGTGTGGTCCGGCGCCCATGCTGACGGCGGTGCGGGCGGCATTGGTGGACCGCGGCGACGTGGAGTTGCACTTCGAGCGCTTCGCGGCGCCCCCTGTACAGGATGGCACCCCGTTCGAGGTCAGCGTGGCATCGACGGGGACGACGTGCACCGTGGGCGCGCAGGAGACCCTGCTGACGGCGTTGCAGCGGGCCGGGATCGCCGCCCCGTACTCGTGCCAGCAGGGGTTCTGCGGGACGTGCCGCGTTCGGGTGCTCGCCGGCGAGGTGGACCATCGCGACACTCTGCTCACCGACCCCGAGCGTGCGGCGGCGATGATGCTGACGTGCGTGTCCCGCGGCCGCGGGCCGATCACACTCGACCTCTGATGGAACTGCGACAGCTGCGTTACTTCGTGGCCGTCGCCGACGAACTGCATTTCGGGCGCGCAGCTGAGCGACTGCACATCTCCGGACCGGCTCTGTCGCAGCAGATCATCGCGCTGGAACGCGATCTCGGCGTAGCGCTCTTGCTCCGGGATCGGCGCCGCGTCGCGTTGACGGGCGCGGGCCGCTCACTGCTGGAGGATGCGCGACGGATCCTGGCGATGGCCGACGTGGCGCGGGAGAAGCTGCGCGAGACCGCCGCCCTGAGTCCACCCCTGCTGCTGGGTTACGTGAGCTGGCTGCCTCCTGATATCGGCGCGGTGGTCGGCCCCGACTGCGCTGTGCGGTTGGATGAGTGGGTCCTGCCTTCCCACACGCAGGCCGACCGCGTCGCCGACGGGTCTCTGGACCTCGCGGTCGCCTGGGTCAGTCGGGCCGACATCGAGCGGCGGGCCCTGCGTGCCGATCTGATTCGCGCCGAGAGACTGCACGCCGTCGTACCCGGCGCGACATCTGATCACCCCCGTGCCGGCGCGTCAGCTCACCGTGCTGACGGACGCCGGCGAGTCGGCATGGTCGTCCTGGAACCGGTTCGTCACCGAATTCGCCACCCGTGTCGGCGCCCGGATCACCGAGATCGACGACGGCGGCATCACCGGCGCCGCCTTCCACGCCCACGTGGGCCAGGCCAGGTCCGCGGTGCTGGCCTCGCCGAAGCGGCACACGGTCGCGACGCCCCCGACCCTCGGCGTCCGGCCGGTGGCGCCGATCCCGCTGTGGACGTGGTCGCTGCTGTCCCGCCGCGACGACGATCGCCCCGCGGTCATCCACGTCCGTACCGCGCTCCGCGGGCACGCTGATGCGCAGCAGTGGACGGCGGCACCGGATGACCCCTGGTGGGCACCCGCTGACGACCCCCACCTCGGCGCGCTGACTCACCCGGGCTGAGCAGCAGTGAGAAGCGAACTCGACGTGAGGTAAGCAGGTGCACCTGGACTGCCCCGAGTGGTCGCGCTTGACTCGGTGGTGACGACGAGGAGTCCCGATGAATGCCACTTACATTGTCGACCAGCTCGCGGAATTCGCCTGCTCTGCAACGCAATCGGACATCCAATCGCTGGGACTGCTGAAACGCAACGTGCTCGACGGCGTCGCCTGCGCGGTCGGCGCGCTCGACGGGGGCCTGATCGGGGCGCTGCGTGAACACGTCGAGCAGTTCAGCGGCTCTCCCACCGCCACCCTCGTCGGTGGCGGGCGCGTGTCGGTGGACCAGGCCGCCTTCTTCAACTCCGTGCTCGTGCGGTACCCCGACCTGCTCGACACCTACCTCGCCGACGGCGGCCTGTGCCACCCGGCAGACAATCTCGGCGCAGTACTGGCCGTCGCGGAGCACGTCGATGCCAGCGGTGGGGACTTCCTGGTCGCGCTGGCCGTGGCCTATGAGATCCAATGCCGGTTCACCGCCCAGGTGCCGTTGATGGCGGGCGGCCTCAATCATGCACTCTCCCTTGCTGTGTCGAGCAGTGCCGCGGCGGCGCGGCTGCTCGGGCTGGGCCCGTCGGCAACGGCCGACGCAATTTCGGCCGCCACGGTCGACAACGTCTCCCTGGCTGCCGTGCATGCGGAGCCGGTGTCGATGTGGAAAGGCTTCTCCCCCGCGATCACGGCGATGCGTGCGGTCACCGTGACATTTCTGGCCGCCCGCGGTGTCACCGGCCCGAAAGCGGTGTTCGACGGGCCCGACGGGTTGACCCGACTGCTCGGCCGGGCCCTGGATTTTCGCACCGACGACAGGACGTTGGCTGCCGCGGGACGCACGTATCTCAAGCAGTACTGCTCGCTGATCCACGGACAAGCGGTCATCGATGCGGCGCTGTCGATCAGCGCCGAACACGACCTCGATGCCGACGATGTCGAGAGTGTTCGCGTCGAGGTGTTCCGGGGTGCTTACGATTTCGCCGGCGGCGGCAGCTACGGGGACAAGTCGCAGGTCTGCACCAAAGAGCAGGCGGACTACAACCTGAAGTACCTGACCGCGGTGGCGCTGCTGGACGGGGCCGTCGGCCCGGAACAGCTCGAGATCGACCGGATTCGAGGCGAGGACGTCCAGAACCTGATGCAGCGCGTCACGGTCGTTCCCGATGACGAGCTCAGCGCGGCCTACCCCGACCGCACGCCGGTGCGTGTGCATGTCCGAACCTGGCGTGGCACCGACTACCACCTCGACCGCGCGGACTACGAGGGCTCGCCGACGCAGCCCATGTCCTGGGATCGGGTGACCGACAAGTTCACGTGGCTCGCCGAACCCTTTTGCGATCAGTCGCTACGCGCTGAAATCGTAGCGGCTGTCGCCGATCTGGACCGCATCGCGGTCCGCGACGTGACGACGCTGCTGTCCCGCATCGCACCGACCCCGCAGCGCACGCGCACCCCGCGGCGCTTCTAGGAACAGGGCTCTACCGGTGCCGACACCACAGGGGCTAGCCCAACGCCTCGGTCAGCGCATCGAGCAGCGGCCGTTGGCTTTTCAGCAGTTTCTGGTATGCGGCCGCCATGCCCCACCACGCGATCCTGTCGAGTTCCGGGAACTCCGCCATCCGACCGGAGCGGGGCGGCCATTCCATCGTGAACGTGTTGCTGACCGCCCCCCGGACGTCGAGGTCGCCCTTCACCGCGAACGCGGTGACGATCTTGCCGCCGGACTGGCGCACCGGGGGCAGGTCGATGCGGGGTCCGGTCGGCGGCGGCGTGCCGATCTCCTCGGTGAACTCGCGTTGCGCAGCCGCCCACGGGTCCTCCCCGTCGTGGTATTCGCCTTTCGGGATCGACCATGCACCGTCGTCCTTGCGTGCCCAGAACGGCCCACCCGGATGGCCGAGAAGCACCTCGAGTTCGTCGTCGTGGTGGCCGGGGCCGTCGCGGTAGAGCAGGAGACCGGCGCTGCGGGAAGGCACAACCGACGATAGCCCGTGTAAGGATGGAGTCGATGACCCGTCCCACCCGGCGCATGCTCACCTCGCTGTGGTCGGCGACCACCATGGTGCCGGTCAACAGCGGTGCCGCGGCCGCCTATCGCACGCTGTTCGTGACGGTGCGGCGCCTCGTTCTGGGGCGGCGTCTCACGGTGCGTCTGGACGACGGTGATCTGACCCTGACCGTCACCCGCTTCGACTCCCGGCTCGACGTGCACGGTCTGTCGGTCGGCCAGCTCACCGACGTCCGGTTGGTGGCCTCCGACATTCGTTGGCAGGCAGGCGTTCTCAATACCGCAACCGTGATCTTGCACAACGTTCACGTCCGGCCCGGCTCTCCGCCGACACTGGTGGCCGCACCAGTGGAGGTGACGCTGGAGGTGCCGGCTCCGATGGTCGACGACATGTTCGGCCGTGCCGCGCCGCGGTTGGCGGGCGACGTCGGCGAGGACGGGGTGGCCCGCATCCGGTTCGCTCGCCGGCCCCGATTCGGCCATGTCGAGGTCGATGTGAGTGTCGACGGTTCCACGCTGTGGCTGCAGGCCCGGACCGTGGCACTGGGCGCCCGGCGCTGGCACCTGCCGGCGCGCACCCCCGCCTACCCGGTGCGGCTGCCCGAGCTGGCACACGGGCTGTCGCTGACCGGTGTCGAATTCGCACCGAAGGTGGTGCGGGTGACCGGGACGCTGCCCCAGTGGCGTGCCGACTTGGACCGGAAACGCTTGGAAGACACCATCACCGGACTCAGCGCCGGTATGGTGCTCAACCTGACCCGGCTGGGCCGGTCGCGTTAGAGTCGTCTGCCGTGACCGGTCACATCGGGTTCTCCCGCTATGTCGCCCTCGGTGACAGTCAGACCGAAGGGCTGTGGGACGGCGACGACGCGGGCGGCCTGCGGGGGTTCGCCGATCGCCTGGCCGAGCGGCTCGACGTGCTCTCCCCCGGTCTGCAGTACGCCAATCTGGCGGTGCGCGGCAACCAGATTCGCGATGTGGCCGACGTCCAGCTGCCCGCCGCGCTGGCCATGGACGCCGATCTGATCACCCTCTGCATCGGCATGAACGACATGACCCGGCCCGGATCGGGTTTCGAGCAGGCTCTGACACAGCTGCGGGAGGTGCATCGTGCGCTGGCCGCATCCGGGGCGACGGTGGTGACGACGACGTTCCCCGATCTGGCCCGCATCCTGCCGATCGGGCGGGTTCTCGGCGCCAGGGTTCTGGCGATCAACGAGGTCATCCGCACAGCGTCCCAGCGGCACGGTTTCGCGCTGGTCGACCTGTACGAAGCACCGTCGATGACGCAGCCCGACACGTGGAGCCCGGACCGGGTGCACGGCTCCCCGCGCGGGCATCACCTGTTCGCCGAGGCGGCTGCCGAAGCGCTCGGTCTGCCGGGTAGCTCTCACCACTGGGCCACCGCCGACCCCACCGCGGCGCCGCCGTCGCTGCGCTCACGGACCTATTCGCAGCTGCTCTGGACGCAGAACATGCTGATGCCGTATTTGTGGAACCACCTACGCGGCCACTCGGTGTCCGCCACGCGCGGTCCCCGGCGCCCGGCGTTGGCTCAGCTCGTCGGCTGACCCGGACTCAGATTCCAGTCCATGTCGTGTCGAGTTCGTTCGCGACGTCGATGACCTTGGCCTTCTGCGACTCCGGGCTGTCGATCTCACCCGCGACGTGGGCGGCGATGAACCGCCGGATCTCGGCGTCCACGCCGCCGATGATGCGCACCACCTCTCCACGCAGCGATTTGGAGGTCACGTGGATGGCGATGTCGGATGCGCGCGGTTTCTCCACGTCGATGATCAGCAGCAGCGGCTCGGCGGCGCGGGCCACGGCGCGCAGCGAGATCTCACCGAACACCACGAACTTCGGTTTGTCGATCCGCAGGTCGACCACCATGTCGATCTCCAGTGGAATGCGGATCGCGAACGTGATCTCTTCGGCCACCCGGCGGTTCACCCGCGGCGTCTGGATGCGCACCTTGGCCGTCACCTTGGCCAACTTGCCCGGACCCTGGGCGATCGGGCCCATTTCGAAGGCTTCGCCGGCGATCTGGCCGATCGCTTCGCCCACCCGCTCCTCGGTCACCGCGACCTCGAAGAATCGCCGGCCGAACTCTTCGTAGCTCATGTACTTCGTGGCAGCGTCAGAGGTGGTGTTCATGGTCCTGCTACGTTCTCACGTTCCTCCCGCCCGAGGCGACAACACCGCCGTTCTCGGCCTCAGTCGGTATCGGTGAAGACCCGCAGCCGGGTCAACGCGGGCCGTTCGGCCCGGCGGGTGCCGTATTCCCCGATCGCGACGGCGCGCCGGTCGACCGTGTGCACCCGGGCGACGACGGACCGGCCGGAGCGGATCCGCTTGTCCCAGCGGCCGCCTGCGAGCAGCCGCGCGACGTCGGAGGCGGTGCACGGCTCGTCGTCCCCGGTGGTGATCTCCACGCCGGTGGTGTGTCGCCGCAGCCCCACCTCGTCGCCGGCGCACGCGTCGTCGAGACACCGCGCGAATGCCGTCCCGATGCCGCTGCCCACACCGCCGAATCCGCGCAGGAATCCCGCGCTGCCGCGCAGCCCCTGGTGGGTGATCATCGCGCGGCCCAGTGCCAGGCCGGCGGGCAGCGCCGCAGGCCCGCCGAGCAGGAACCGGCGGATCATGGCGGGCAGTTCCCAGTAGGCGGACAGAGCCGCGATCCGGAGTCCGGCCGGGGTGTCTCTCGTGTCGTAGCGGATGTAGGCCGGCACCTGCATGGTCAGCGTCGGCGACATGCGGATCTCCAGCGTGAGATCACGCAGTGCCGTTGCACCGGCGACCAGGTCCGCGTCCAGGTCGTGGGAGATGTCGCGCGGGCCGATGAACGTGTCGTAGAAGTGCCCGATCGCCACACGACCCCTGTGCGGCGAGGATCCGACGGGGTCCTCGACCCTGCCGTCGTCGGTGAACAGTCCCAACCACCCTGCGCGGTCGTGTGCGCCCGCGGCGGCGAGGGAACGCTGGGCGGCCGACAGCACGTCAGCGCGCAGAGAGGCCATACGGTTGCCTACCACCCGAACCCCCGGACAGTCGACTGTCCCCGCCGTCGCAGGCACACTGGATGCATCTGCTGTGCGCGTCACAGCCTGCGAGGAGGACAACCATGAGCGGTAACGGACCTTTCGGCTTCGATCCCGAGGACTTCGACCGGGTGATCCGGGACGCCGGCGAGGGCCTGCGTGACGCGCTGGGCAAGTTCATGACGACGTCGGGCGAACGTGCCGGCTGGTCGGTGCTGTTCGACGACCTGGCTCGCGGCGGGCGGCCGCGCCGGCCCGAGACGGCCGGGGAGACCGGTGACGGGGTGTGGGCGATCTTCACCGTCGACCCGTCCGGTGGGGCGCACATCGAGCAGGTGTTCCCGACGGAGCTGGACGCTCTGCGGGCCAACAGGGACAACACGGATCCGACCCGCCGGGTTCGCTTCCTGCCCTATGGCATCGCGGTCAGTGTGCTGGACGCCGCACAGTCAGAGACAGAGACCGGGCCCGAGACGGGTGGTGACACCCCGCAGTAGTGGGGTTCTTTCCCTCGTGTGACGCGTATCGCTCGCGCGGCGATGTAGTTAGCGGGACCACACTGACTTGATCTACTGTGTGTCCGATGAGAAGTTATACCGGCTAAGTTACTATCGGCGGAACATCTCACCAGGCCAGGGGTTACATTGCGCGGCACATGCCGGGGACAGATCGGGAGACACAGCTCGTGATGAAGGTCGCCAGGAAGGTGTGGCTGCCCCTGCTGATCGTGGTCGTCGTGGTCATCGCCGGCCTGACCGTCTCCCGAATCCGGACGTTCTTCGGATCCGACGGCATCATCGAGACGCCCCGCAACTTCGCCGACCTCCCTGAACCGTTCGACCCCAAGGTGGTCCGGTACGAGGTCACCGGCAGCGGCAGCTACGCCGACATCAACTATCTGGATCTCGACGCAAAGCCGCAGCGCGTCGACAACGCGGCGTTGCCGTGGACGCTGACGCTGTCCACCACGGAGCCGTCCGCGGCCCCGAACATCGTCGCCCAGGGTGACGGTGGCTCGATCACCTGCCGGATCCTGGTCGACGACGAGCTGCGCGACGAGAAGACGACCGACGGGCTCAACGCCCAGACCTTCTGTTTCGTGAAGTCGGCATGAGCGCACCTGTCCACGACGCCCCCACCGAACCGCAGCCTTCTCGCCCGCACCGGCCTCTGATTCCGCGGGTGATCCGCACGATGGCGCTGCCCATCGTGTTGGTCTGGGTCGCGGTGATCATCATCCTGAACACCGTCGTGCCCCAGCTCGAGGCGGTCGGCCAGATGCGTGCGGTCTCGATGAGCCCGGACGAGGCGCCGTCGGTGGTCTCGATGAAGCAGGTCGGTGAGGCCTTCAAGGAGGGCGACTCCGACAGCTCGGCGATGATCGTCTTCGAGGGTGACAAGCCGCTCGGCGACGACGCGCATGCCTGGTACGACCAGATGGTCGCGAAGCTTCGGGCCGACACCACGCATGTGCAGTCGGTGCAGGACTTCTGGAGTGATCCGCTCACCGCGGCCGGGTCCACCAGCAATGACGGCAAGGCCGCCTACGTTCAGGTCAAGCTCTCGGGTAACCAGGGCGAGGCGTTGGCCAACGAGTCGGTCGAGGCGGTCCAGGAGATCGTCAAGACGGTGCCGCCACCCCCGGGTGTGAAGGTCTACGTCACCGGGCCGGCGGCGCTGGCCGCCGACCAGCACATCGCCGGTGATCGCAGCATGCGGATGATCGAGGCGGCCACGTTCACCGTCATCATCATCATGTTGCTGCTGGTCTACCGGTCCATCGTCACGGTGCTGATCACGCTGGTGATGGTGGTGTTGTCGCTGGCGACGGCCCGTGGCCTGGTGGCATTCCTCGGCTATCACGACATCATCGGGCTCTCCACGTTCGCGACCAATCTCCTCGTCACGCTGGCGATAGCCGCGGCCACCGACTACGCGATCTTCCTGATAGGGCGATATCAGGAGGCGCGAAGTGTCGGTGAGGACAAAGAGACCGCGTTCTACACGATGTTCCACGGCACCGCGCATGTCGTGCTCGGCTCCGGCCTGACGATCGCCGGTGCGACGTTCTGCCTGAGCTTCACCCGGCTCCCGTACTTCCAGACGATGGGCGTGCCGCTGGCCATCGGCATGGTGGTCGTCGTGCTCGCCGGCGTCGTGCTGATGGTGGCGATCATCTCGCTGGCCACCCGCTTCGGGCTGCTCGAGCCCAAGCGCGCCATGCGTATTCGTGGCTGGCGCAAGATCGGCGCCGCGATCGTGCGGTGGCCCGGCCCGATCCTGGTGGGGGCGATCGCGCTGTCCCTCGTTGGTCTGCTGACGCTTCCCGGCTACCAGACCAACTACAACGACCGGAACTACCTGCCCGCCGACATCCCCGCCAACGAGGGATACGCCGCGGCCGATCGGCACTTCTCACAGGCCCGCCTGAACCCGGAGCTGCTGATGGTCCAAAGCGACCACGACATGCGCAACTCCGCGGACTTCCTGGTGATCGACAAGATCGCCAAGGCGCTGTTCCGGGTCGAGGGCATCGCGCGTGTGCAGGCGATCACCCGCCCGGACGGCAAGCCGATCAAGCACACGTCGATCCCGTTCCAGATGAGCATGCAGGGCACCACGCAGCGGCTGAACCAGAAGTACATGCAGGACCGGATGGCCGACATGCTGGATCAGGCCGCCGAGATGGACAAGACCATCGCGACGATGGAGAAGATGTCCAGCCTCACCAAGCAGATGTCGGAGGTCACCCACTCGATGGTGACCAAGATGACGAGCATGTACGTCGACATCGAGGCGCTGCGCGACAGCATCGCGAACTTCGACGACTTCTTCCGGCCGATCCGCAACTACTTCTACTGGGAACCGCACTGCTACAACATCCCGGTCTGCTGGGCGATCCGGTCGGTGTTCGACACCCTCGACGGCATCAACGTGATGACCGACGACTTCAAGGAGATCATCCCGGAGATGGAGCGGCTCGACACGTTGATGCCGCAGATGGTGGCGTTGATGCCCGAGATGATCTCCACGATGAAGACCATGAAGACCATGATGCTGACGATGTATCAGTCGCAGAAGGGCATGCAGGACCAGATGGCGGCGCAGCAGGAGGATGCGGACGCCATGGGTGAGGCGTTCGACAACTCCATGAACGACGACTCGTTCTACCTGCCCCCGGAGATCTTCGACAACAAGGACTTTCAGCGCGGGCTCGAGCAGTTCCTCTCCCCCGACGGCAAGTCGGTGCGGTTCATCATCGCCCACGAGGGTGATCCGCTGACGCCAGAGGGCATCGCTCGCATCGACAAGATCAAGAACGCCGCGAAGGAGGCGATCAAGGGCACTCCGCTGGAGGGCTCGACGATCTATCTCGGCGGCACCGCGGCCACCTTCAAGGACATGAAGGACGGCAACAACTACGACCTGTTGATCGCGGGCATTTCCGCGCTGGGCCTGATCTTCATCATCATGCTGATCCTCACGCGCGCCGTCGTCGCGTCGGCGGTGATCGTCGGCACGGTGGTGATCTCGCTGGGTGCGTCGTTCGGTCTGTCGGTGCTGTTCTGGCAGCACATCCTGGGTCAGCCGCTGCACTGGATGGTGCTGGCGATGGCGGTGATCATCCTCCTTGCCGTGGGTGCCGACTACAACCTGCTGCTGGTCTCCCGGTTGAAAGAGGAGATCCACGCGGGCATCGGTACGGGCATCATCCGGGCGATGGGTGGCAGCGGTTCTGTCGTCACGGCCGCGGGATTGGTGTTCGCGCTTACGATGATGTCGATGGCGGTCAGCGAGCTGACCATCATCGGGCAGGTCGGTACGACGATCGGGCTCGGGCTGCTGTTCGACACGTTGGTGATCCGGGCGTTCATGACGCCGGCGATCGCCGCGCTGATGGGCCCGTGGTTCTGGTGGCCGCAACGGGTGCGACGGCGTCCCGTTCCGGCGCCGTGGCCGAGACCCGGTGGCTTGCAGAGTGATCCGGCAGAAGGAGTGAGGGTATGAAGCGAGTTCTGATGGGGATCGCTGCGGCGGCCTTGACGGTGGGAGCGTTGGGCACCGCGGCGCCCGCGATGGCCGACCCGGACACCGATTTCGCCAACGAGTTGCATGTCTACGGGATCTACGGGCAGAAGGACTACAACGCCTGGATCGGCAAGATCATGTGCAAGCGGCTCTACACCGGTGTGGACAAGGACGTGTTCGCCACGGCGCGCTTCATCCAGATGAACATGGAGAAGGGCACCACCACCGAGCAGACCTACCAGTTCATCGGTGCGGGTCTGCGGACGTACTGCCCGGAGAAGCTCTCCGTTCTCGACGCGGCTCGCTAGCCGTGCCGTCGGCCACCCGGAGACGGTTCAACGAGGCTGTCACCGGGTTCTGGAGTTTTGCGGCGCCGGTCTATGACACGGCCGTGGTGCAACGGTGGGTGTATCGGCCGGCCCAGGACGAGATGATCGCGCTGCTGCAGGACCGCGGCGCTCGTCGGATCGCCGATGTCGGTTGCGGCACAGGGATTCTCGCGGACAGAATCGCTCGTGAGGTGCCTGGCGCCGAGGTCAGCGGCGTGGATCTGTCCGACGGCATGCTGGCCGAGGCCCAGCGTCGCTCGACGAAGGTGAACTGGCTGCGGGCACCGGCCGAGCAGCTGCCGTTCGCCGACGGCAGCCTCGACGCGGTCGTGAGCACGTCGGCGTTCCACTGGTTCAATCAGCCTGCGGCACTGCGGGAGTTCCACCGCGTGCTCTCCCCCGGCGGTGTCGCGGCCGTCGCGACGCTGAGCCCGCGCCGACTGGTGCCGGTCGAGGTGCTGGCGGCGGTGCGGCTGCCGGCCTACGACGCGCCGGACCCGGCGGCGATGCGGCGGTTGTTCACCGACGCCGGCTTCACCGTCGCCGATCAGCACCGCGTGCACCGCCCGCTGTGGACCCAGGTGCTCTCCGACCTCATCACCGTCGGCGAGTTGTCCCCAGAGCCGATTTGATCCCCAGCTAGCTCATTCGCGGGGCCGAATTGTCGGTGGGCGCTGGGAGATTGGGGTCATGTCTCCGAGCAGTTCTCTCGCCATCGATGAGCGGTTGTCGGTGTTGCATGAGGAATTGGCGGAGCTGACGGGGCAGCGCAATGCGATCGATGCGCGGATCGTCGAGATCGCTGCGGAGATCGACCGGGATGAGTTGTGGGCGGCCGCCGGAGCGCGGTCGACGGCAGGCTGGCTGGCGTGGAAGGCCGGAGTGTCGCCGTCGCGAGCGCACACGATCGCTGCGATCGCAGCGCGCTACGACGAATTTCCCACCTGCATCGAGGGATTGCGGGAGGGCCGGTTCTCGGTCGATCAGGTCGGGGTGATTGCCGAGCATGGTCTGCCCGGCTCGGACGCCCATTTCGCGACCATGGCCCAGTGCGCGACGGTCAGCCAGTTGCGCACTGCGCTGAAGATGCAACCCAAACCCCAGCCCGAACCAGCGCCGGAGCCGGACTCCGACGACGAGGACGTGCCCGTCGCCGACTCGGGGCCGGAGCCCTCGATCACCTCGACCTCCGATGAGCAGTACACCTACTGGCACATCGCGTTACCGCATGGCGAGGCCGCGGCGTTCGAAGCTGCGCTGGCATCTCATCGCGACGCGTTGATCACCGAGTGGAAAGCCGCCGACCCCGATGGGCGGGCAGCGATGCCGACCACCGCGGCGGCGTTTCTGCGCCTGGTCCATATGAGTTGGGACGCAGAAGCTTCCGCGCGACCGCATGGGCAGCGCACCACCGTCGTTCTGCATGTCGATGTCGCGGACAAGCTAGCGGCACTGCATTTGGGACCCGTTCTGCCCGAGAGTGACCGCCGCTACCTGACCTGCGATGCCACGTGCGAGGTGTGGTTTCGTCGCGACGGGCGGGTGATCGGGGCCAGCCGCTCAACCAGGACGGTGAACCGGCGGCTACGCCGCCTGCTCGAGCATCGCGACCGCTGCTGTGTGGTGCCGGGCTGCGGGGCCACCCGGGCACTGCACGCGCATCACCTGGTGCACTGGGAAGACGGCGGCCCCACCGAGCTGTGGAACCTGGCGCTGGTGTGCCCGTATCACCATCGGGCACATCACCGCGGCCTGATCACGATCACCGGCCCCGCCGACCACCTCGTCGTCACCGACGCCGCCGGCCGCGCCCTGACCTCCGCCTCCCTCGCCCGCACACCCACCCGACCACCACCGGACGTGGCACCGTGTCCCGGCCCCACCGGCGAACGCGCGAATTGGTGGTGGTACCAACCCTACGAACCCCGCCCACCCGACGACTGACGCACCTCGTTGTTGTCGGTACCCCTGCCTAGTGTCCGGATGGGGGCTGACAACTGAGGAGACACGATGATCACGCTCGACACCACCGCACTGGATTCCTATCTGAGCGAGGACCACGACGGCCCCGTGGTGATGCTGAATCTGCTTCGCTTCCGACCCGACGGCGGCAGGGACACCTACCTCGAGTACATCGCCCAGTTCGAAAGCACTGGCGTGCAGGCGAAGTATGGCGTCGACGTGCTCTACGTCGGTGCCGGTGGCATCGCACTGGCGGCCGAACCGGGCCAGGACTGGGACATGGTGGCGCTCGTGCGCTATCCCAGCCGCCAGCATTTCGTCGACATGATCAGCGATCCGGAGTACCAGCGGTTCGAGCACCTGCGCGCCGACGCCCTGATCGAGGCGGTACTCCAGGCGACCACGCCGGCCGCCGCGTAGGCGCCACTACGCGAGCACCCCTGGTGTCGCAGACCGTGCAGTGCTCACCGCATCGGCTGCCCACGTTGCGTCTGTTCGCCTCGCCCGGATCCCCCGACGATGGTTACTGCCCCGGCATCGATCGCCGTCGCGGGCGGCTCACCGGTGACCTGGGGGGTCACGTCGCTGGAGAGGTGAAAGACCGTGCTCGGATTCAAACTCGACGCCAGACCGGCCGAGGATGTCATCGATCTCGCCAGGGCCACGGAATCGGCGGGATTCGACCAATTATGGGTGTGTGAGGACCTCGGACTCGCCGGCGGGATCGCCCAGTCGGCCGCCGCTCTCGCTGTGACCGATCGGCTGGAGGTCGGACTCGGTATCGCGCCCGCAGCGGTGCGCAATCCGGCGTATCTGGCCATGGAACTCAGTGCCGTGTCGCGACTGTCCCATGGGCGGTTCCACGCGGGTATCGGTCACGGGATGCCGAATTGGCTGACCCAGGTCGGTCAACACCCGCGCAGTCTGATGACATGCCTGAAAGAAGTGTCCGAGTCCGTCAGCCGCCTCATGGACGGCGGGGCGGTGACGTATCACGGTGAACAGGTGCATCTGACCAACGTGGAAATCGCTCACCCTCCCGCGACACCGAGACCGTTGAGCCTCGGCGTGCGGGGGCCCCGGGGTATCGCCCTGGCAGCAGAACTCGGCCTCGGCGTCATTCTCGCCGAAGGCTCGACACCGGAATACGTCGCCGACGTTCGACGGCAGCTGGGACCTGAGGCTGACATCACCGTGTTCGTCTGGTCGAACATCGACCCCGACGATGCACGAGCAGGGTCCGACGCGCTCGCCGAGAAAGTGTCGGAGGCCGTGAGGAAGCCCTACCTCGCAGCTCAACTCGGCGATCTCGCAGGCGCCGAGTGCAGTCTCGACGCGATCCGGCGCGTGACGGTGTCCGGTGACGCCTCCACCTGCCGCGAGGCGATCACCCGGCTGACCGGAGCCGGGGCCGATTCCGTTGTGCTGCAGCCGATTCTGGGAACCGAAGAACGCCAGCTGGATCTGTTCGGCCGATTGCTGATCGCCTGACGTCACCGATGCTGCAGCGTCTCCGGCGTCCGCCGCAGGTCGTGATCGCGCAGCGCGAGGCTCGTCGCGGCAGTGCGTAGCGGCCCTTGCAGCAGGCCCAGCAGCCCGAGCCGTTGTAACCACGGCACGGCGCACAGCTTCACATTGCGACGCAGAAGCTGACCGCCGGTTCGCACGAGGACCGTGCCGTCGGTGCGTAGCGCCAGGTCCTGATTCATCGTCACGTAATCACGCATACGGAGCTCGTACGCGGCGAAGGCATCCCGGAGGCTCTCGTGCGCCGCCAGTTCACTGGCCAGCACATACGCTCCGGCGATCGCGATGCTGGTGCCCTGCCCGGACAGGAACGCCGGCGCGTAGGCCGCGTCACCGACCAGTGCGACCCGACCCGAGCTCCAGTTCGGAATCCGCACCTGACTGACCGTGTCGACGTAGAGGTCGTTGGTATCGGCCATCGTGTCGATGACTTCGGCTGTCCGCCAACGATCCTCGGCGAACGCCTCGCGGAACGCATCGACGACTGCCGCGCGGTCGTGGCGGTCGAGCGTTCCCGGCGCCGGATGGACGAACGTCGCGAACGCCCGGCCCGGCGCGCCGTCGGCGGGGCGTTCGACCAGAACGGTGCGTCCCGGATGCGACGAGAAATAGCCGGCCCCCGGCGCGAATGCGTCGTCAGGCAGGTCCCAGACCGCCACGTACGGCCCGAGGTGGCGGAGATAGCGTTCCTCGGGGCCGAACGCGAGCGCGCGGACGTTGGAATGGATACCGTCGGCGCCGATCACCACGTCGACGACTTCGGTGGGACGGCGTTCGAACGTCACCTCCACCCCGCCGTCGAGCTCCCGCAGCGCGGTGATCGACTCGGAGAACACGTAGTCGACACGGTCGGCGCTTGCCTGGAAAAGCACCGAGCTGAGTTCTCCGCGGGAGATCTCGACGTCGCCGTCCCCCGAGGAGCCGAGCAGATTGCCGTAATCGAGCGTGCACAGGCGGTGACCCCGCGGGCTGAGCAGGGCCACGGGCACATGTCGGTAGCGATGCTCGACCAGCTGCTCGTGAAGACCCATCTGGGTGACGACGTCGACGGCGGCACCGCGGACGTCGACCGGATAACCGCTGGTGCGCAACTGATCTGCGCGCTCGACGACTGTGACGTGCCAGCCCGCCTCGGCCAGCCAGAACGCCAGAACAGGGCCGGCGATGCTCGCGCCGGAGATCACAGCTTTACGTGTCATGGAAGCCCCACACATATCGGACGGAATAAGCTACAGAAGTGTCTCTTACACTCGCCACGGTAGCGCCGTGCGTTAAGCTACGCAAGTGTCCTCTAAGGCAGCCCCCACCCAGCGGCGGCGCGGCGCTGAACTCGACTCCGCGATCCTGGCCGCGGGCTGGGAACAACTGCTCGACGCCGGCTACGCGGGCTTCACGATCGAGGCGGTGGCCGCCAGGGCGGAGGCAGCACGCTCTGTGCTCTACCGCCGCTGGCCGACGCGGTTGGATCTTCTCGAGGCGGTGATCCGCCGGCGCGGCGAGGTCGACACGGTGCCTGTCCCGGACACGGGGACACTACGCGGCGATGTCCTCACGGTGCTCACCGATTTCAACGATCGCCGGGCGCGCACGATGGGCCTGTTCGCCGCACTGTTCGGCGCCTACTACGACGAGGCAGGCGGTTCGCCGGCGAAGCTACGCGCCCTGTTCGTGCCCGACGGGCCGAGCATCATGACGCAGATCGTCGAACGTGCCGTCGCACGAGGCGAATTGGCGGCGATGCCGCCGCCGCGCATCCTGAATCTGCCCGCGGACCTGCTGCGCCACGAGCTGTTCATGACCATGTCCGCGGTAACGCAGGACACCATCACCGAGATCGTCGACGACGTGTTCCTGCCGCTGGTCACCCGGCGGTGACTCAGCTGGTGATGTGCGCGGGTTCGTAGGAGCAGATCGCGTCGACCTTGTCAGCCGACGCACTCTGCGGATCGAATTCGTAACCCAGCCAATCCTTGGCGAGCCGGCGGGCCAGTTCGAGACCGACGACCCGCTGCCCGAAGCACAGCACCTGGGCGTTGTTCGACAGCACCGAACGCTCCACAGAGAAACTGTCGTGCGCGGTGACCGCGCGGATACCCGGCACCTTGTTCGCGCTGATCGCCACGCCAAGACCGGTTCCGCACACCAGCAGCGCGCGGTCGGCCTTACCCTCGGCGATCATCCGCGCGGCGGCCACCGCGACGTGCGGGTAGGCCGTGTTCTCGTCGGCACTCACCCCGACATCGGTGACCTCGGCGACGCGATCATCGGCCTGCAGATCACTCTTGAGTGCTTCCTTGTAGTCGAAGCCTGCGTCGTCGGAGCCGACGACGATCCGGAGCCCTGCCATGAGGGTCACTCCCCTTTCGCTGTTGTGCGAGTCGAATTCAGCGTGTCGGCGACGGTGCGCAGACACATCGCCAGCGACGTCGCGCCGGCGTCGGGGGTGCCGACGCTGCGCTCGGCCAGCGGACGCGCCCGCCCGACCTTGGGTCGCATGTCGGCCGTTGCGTGCGCTGCCTCGGTCGCGACCTCGGCCGCTTCGCCCCACGCCTCCTGCCACGGGGTCCCGTCGGCGACCCGTCGGTCGAAGTCGTCGACGAACGGCAGCAGTGCGTCGAGCATCGTCTTGTCTCCCGGTGCGGCGCCCCCGAGCGAGACCAACGCGTCGTAGCCGTCACGCATTCCGCCCGACAGCGCCTCACCGTCGGGACGGCCGGTATCCCCCAGTCGAGCGCCGAGGGCCGACAGCAACGCGCCCCACAGCACCCCGGAGGTGCCGCCGGCTTTGGCTGCCCACTCTTTGCCTGCCTCGGCGAGCACCGACCCCTGGCCACCGCCGGCGTCGACCGCCCGCTGCGCTGCCGAACACGCGGCCGAGCTGCCCTTGACCATTCCCCTGCCGTGGTCGCCGTCGCCGGCAACGGCGTCGATGCGACCGAGCTCGTCCTCCGCGTCGGCCAGCATGCCGGCCATCGCGGTGATGGCACGCAGCACCACCTGTGCACCGCGGCGCCCCTCGTCGTCGGCGAGCTCGTCCAGCGCCGGTGCCGACGAATTCGCTTGCAGCTCTTCGGCACTGCGCCGTTCCCCGGTGTCCGCGGCATCAGCGGGCGCACCCTTGCGGTAGGCCGGGGTGTCGGCCGGCGCGGTCCAGTAGCGTTCCAGCTCGTCGTCGAGCCACATCACGGTCAGCGAGCAACCGGCCATGTCGAGGCTGGTGACGAGCTCACCCACCTCGGGCTCGACGATCTCGAAGCCGCGATCCCGCAGCAGCCGTGACACCGTCCCCCACACCACGAACAACTCTTCGTATTTGGTGCGACCCAACCCGTTGAGGATCACCGCCAGCCGCGTCGACGTCGCGTCGGGATGATCGGCGAGCACACCGTCGACCAGCGTTTCGGCGAGCGACTCCGCGGTCGGCATCGGCTCGTCGGCCACGCCCGGCTCCCCGTGGATACCGAGACCGACGCCCATCGTGCCCTCGGGCACGGTGAAGAGCGGATGGTCGGCACCCGGCATCGTGCAACCGTCGAACGCCACGCCCAGCGTGCGGGTCGCCGCGTTCGCCGCCTCCGCGACCCGGACCACCCCGGCCAGATCGAGGCCGTCTTCGGCCGCGGCGCTCGCACACTTGAACACGGTGAAATCGCCTGCGATACCGCGTCTCTTCGCCTCCTCGCCCCGGGGTGCACTGGCGACGTCGTCGGTGACGGCGAAGTATTCGGCGTCGATGCCCTCGCCGCGCAGCTGAGTCACCGCGAGGCCGAAATTCATCACGTCTCCGGCGTAGTTGCCGGTGGTCAGCAGGACACCCGCGTCGCCGTGGGCGGCGCGGGCCACCGACGCGGCCTCCTCCGCCGACGGCGAGGTGAAGATGTTGCCGACGACGGCGCCGTCGGCGAAGCCGACACCGACCGTTCCGCAGAACGCCGGGTAGTGGCCCGATCCGCCGCCGATGACGACCGCGACCTTCCCCGGGCGCGTCCGGTGGGCACGAACCACGCCGCCCGGCACTCCGGCGACGTAGCGCGAATTGGCGTCCAGGAACCCGACGAGCATGTCTTCGGTGAATCTGGCGGGGTCGTTGTAGAGCTTGGTCATCGAAGTCGCTCCCCGGTGTCGGCGTCGAACAGGTAGACCCGCTGCGCCGGCGCTGTCACCGATACCTGTTGCTCTGGATCGTGGCTCTGTTCGGCCGGGGTCTGCACCACGATACCGTCCTCGATGCCCGCCACCGTGGTGGTCGCCAGGCCGAACTCCAGCAGGTGCTCGAAGTAGGCGACGGTCGCGGCGAGGCCCTCGGCGCCGCGGTCGGAGAGCGCGCAGTCCTGCGGACGAATGCCGACCGTGACTGCCGTGCCATCACTGACCGAGGTCGCCGACGTTTCCAGAGACCCTGCGCCAGAACCGATCTCGACGTGCACCCGGCCCTCGCGCACCCTCGCGACACCGGGCAGCACGTTGATCGCAGGCTCACCGACGAAGCCGGCGACGAACAGGTTGGCCGGATCGTCGAACACCTCGTCGGGCGTCCCGAACTGTTGCACGACACCGCCGTCCATCACGGCCAGCCGATCCGCCAGCGACAGCGCCTCCACCTGGTCGTGGGTGACCACGATCGTCGTGTAGCCGAACTCGCGTTGCAGGACCTTCAGTTCGCGCCGCACGCGGTTGCGTGCGGACGCATCGAGGTGACTCAACGGCTCATCGAGCAGCAGCACCGGCGGGTTACGCACCAGCGCGCGGGCCAACGCCACGCGCTGCTTCTGACCGCTGGACAGACTTGCCGGCCGCAGCGAGAGCAGATCGTTCATCTCCAGTCGATCGCAGATCGAGGAGACCATCTTCTCGGCGCCCTTGACCTTGCGGGCCTTCAGTCCGTAGAGCAGGTTGTCGCGCACCGACAGCGGCGGGTACAACGCGTAACTCTCGAAGCCCACGCCGATCCCGCGTTTGGCCGCGGGCAACTGGGAGATCTCCCTCTCACCGATCTTGATCGACCCGCTGGTCACCGTCTCCAGGCCGGCGATCATCCGCAGCGTCGTGGTCTTGCCGCATCCCGACGGGCCGAGCAGCGCAACCAGCTCCCCCGGCCGGATGTCGAGGTCGATGCCCTTGACGGCGGTCACCGAATCGCGGCCTCGTGACGAGTAGGTCTTCACCAGGTCGCGCAATGTCAGGCTCTGCGCGCCCTGCTGGGTGGGGTTGTCCGTCGCGACGCTCACTGCACTACCTCCAGGGTCTGATCGCTGAACCGGCTGGTGTCCCCGTCGCCCGGCGCGAACACGTGCACGTCGGACTCGGCGATACGCATCGTGACGTCGTCTCCCTCGCCGACACCATGGCGTCCCGAGGTGAGTGCGATCAGTTGCGCGCCGCCGACGTCGACGGTCAGCTCGATGTTGCGGCCCAGTCGTTCGGCGAGCTGGACGCGCCCACGCAACGAACCCTCCCGGCTGGTCACGTGAATGTCGCAGGGGCGCAGCCCGACTCGAACGCGGGTGCCGCGCTCGCAGTTCACATCCGCCGGTACCGGCACGTCGAGTGAACCGTCACCCAGCCGGATTCGGCCGTCGTCGACGACACCGTCGAGCAGGTTGATCTCGGGCTGGCCGAGGGCGCGTGCGACGAACGTGTCGGCGGGCTTGCGCCAGATCTCTTCAGGCGTACCGATCTGCATGAGCCGGCCCTCTCGCATGACCGCGATGCGATCACCGAGCGCCAGCGCCTCCTGGTAGTCGTGGGTGACGTAGATCGTCGTGGTGTTCGACATCGCGCCGAGTTGCTTCAACTCGGCCCGCATCGACGCACGCAGTTTGGCATCCAGATGGCTCAGCGGCTCGTCGAGTAGGTAGACATCAGCGGGCCGGACCAGCACCCGCCCGAGCGCCACGCGTTGGCGCTGACCGTTCGACAGTTCCCGGGGCAGCCGGTTCTTCAGGTGATCGATGCCCAGCGTGGTGGTTACCTGATCGATGCGCTTGGCGCGCTCCTGCTCCGAGTACTTGCCGGTGCGCCCCGATTTCAGCGGTGACGCCAGATTCTCGGCGACCGTCTTCTGCGGGTACAGCGCATAGCTCTCGAACGCCATCGCCACGTTGCGGTGGTAGGGCTCGACCGCGGTCATGTCCACCCCGCCGATCGACACCGACCCCGAGTCGACGTCGACGAGGCCGGCGATCGACTTCAGCGTCGTCGTCTTTCCCGCACCGCTGGGGCCGAGGATGACGAAGAACTCGCCGTCGGCGATGTCGAGCGAGATGCCGTCGACCGCGCGGACGTCCTTGCCGTAGGTCTTGCAGATGTTGGTGACCGTTACCGTGGCCATCAGGCTTTCACCGCCCCGAATGACAGGCCCCGCACCAGGTATCGCTGGATCGTCAGCGCGAGGACGAGTGGTGGCAGCGCGGCGATCAACGCCGCGGCAGCCGTGAGGTTGTAGTACGCCTGGCCGCCGCCGCCGAGGAACTTCGTGATGGCGACGGTGACGGTGCCCGCGTTGCTGTCGGCCAGGATCAACGGGAACACGTAGTTGTTCCAGGCGAAGATGAACGCCAGCAGCGCCGCCGCGGCGATGCCGGGCCGCACGATCGGCAGCGCCACCATCAGGAACGCGCGCCGCCGGGTGTAGCCGTCGAGCAGGGCCGCCTGCTCCAGATCCTCGGGCAGATCCTGGAAGTAGGACCGCAGAATCCACACCACCAGAGGCATGGTGACCAGCTGCAGCACCCAGATCATTCCGACCTTGGTGTCGAAGAGGCCGATCTGGTTGTAGATCACGAACAGGGGCACGATCACCATCAGCTCGGGAGCGAACCGGAACGACAGCATCTGGAACATCAGGTCGTTGCTGCCGCGGTACTGCCAGCGGCCCGCGGCGTAGGCGGCGGGGATGCCGATCACCAGCGACACGATCACCGCGCCGCCGCAGTTGAGCAGGCTGGTGAGCAGGGACGCCTTGAAGTCGACACTCGTCATCTGAGTGCCCTTGTCCGACACCACCGTCGCGAAGTTCGACCATGTCGGGCTGAACGAGAAGTACGTCGTCGTCTGCTGTTCGGCGTTCTTCAGGGCCAGCATCAGCATCCAGAAGATCGGGAACAGCGAAAAGACGAACCAGATGATCAGACCGACGTCGGCGGCGACGGCGCCGATGGACCAACGCCGCTGACCGGGTTGCAGTTCGGCTCGGGACAGGTTGAGGGCCATGATCTACGACTCCGCTCCGGCAGCGCGGCGCTGCGCTTTTCCGAGCACGCTCACCAGGTAGCGCGCGGTGATGAACACGATGATCCACAGCAGCAGCATGTAGGTGCTGCCGCGCGAGTAGTCCAGGTTGATGATCGAGTCCTCGAAGGCGCCGATCTGCAGGGTGCGGGTGGCCACGCCGGGGCCGCCCGCAGTCAGCACGAAGATGTGGTCGAACACCTTGAGGTTGTCCATGAACCGGAAGATCACGGCGACCAGGATGTAGGGCCACAGCATCGGCAGCATCAGCTTGCGGAACATGTAGAACCAGTTGGCGCCGTCGACGTCGGACGCCTCGAAGGGCTCCTTGGGCAGCGAGCGGATGCCCGCGAGCACCAGGATCGCCACGAACGGCGTGAAGATCCACACGTCGACCAGGATCACCGAGAACAGGGCGTTGTTCGCCGACAGCCAGTCGAACGTGTTACCCAGGCCGAGAACGTGATTGAGGATGCCGAACTGCGGGTTGAACATCAGCTTCCAGATCACGCCCGCGATCACCGGGGCGATCATCAGCGGCAGGATCAGCACCTTCTCGAAGATCTTGCCGATGATGCTGGACCGGTTGAGCAGCAGAGCGAGCCCGACCCCGAGCACCGTCTCGATCGCCGTCGCGGCGATGGCGAAGATCACGGTGACCTTGACGCTCTGCCAGAACACTTGGTCTCCGAGGACCGAGGCGAAGTTGTCGAACCACACGAAGTGCGGATCGGGGTTCACGGCGGCGTAGTTGAGGAACGCGTAGTACGCGCCGACGAAGAACGGGTACAGGATGCCGATGACGATCACCAGGGCGGGGATCGACAGCAGATAGGGCCGTAACTTGCGCCGCCAGGTCGGCACCTCGGGGAGCTTGCGCGCGCCGGCCGACGAATCGGGCCGCGGCGACGCGGCAGGCGCCTTGGATGTCTGAGTCGTCATCGATGCCAGAGCTCCTAGAGGTTGACCTTGGACGTGTTTGTCTTGGCGAGGCTGCGCAACCGCGACGCGGCGTCCTCACCGCCGTAGATGTCCTGCAGTGCCACCGCCCAGTTCTGGGTCGTGTCGAAGAACTTCTTCTGCGGCGTGAACTGGATCTTGGACTGGCCGATGACCGTCTCGAAGGCCTCGAGATAGCCGAACTGGTCGGCGGCGACCCGCTTGAACGTCGTGTCGAACACCGACTTTCGGACCGGGTCCGCGTAGGTCCCGCCCTCGACGGCCTTGTTCATCGACTCCTTGCCCGTCGCCCACTGGATGAACAACCACGCCGGCAACTTGTTGCGCGAGTTCGCGCTCATCGCCCAGCTCCAGGTCCACAGGTTGGTCTTGTAGTTGCCGTCCGGGCCGGCCGGCCCCGCGTACCACGCGATGTTGCCGGCTTCCTTACTGGCTCCCGGCTTGTTCTTCGGGTAGGTGGCGCTGTCGGCGTCGTAGACCATCATCGCCTTGCCGTCGCCGAGATCGCCGGTGGCGTTGGGATAGTCGTAGGTGGTCCACGACGTCGGACCGGCCTCGTGCTGCATGGCGATCCACTTTTTCGTGAAGTCGATGGCCTTGTCGCTGTCCATCTCGGCGATGAGTTCCGAACCGTTCCAGGTGTAGTCGACGGCACCTTCGCGGGAGTACTGCGTCATGAAGCCCGGGTGGATGGTGGCCCAGGACTTGGACCCGCGGGTGGAGATGCCGTAGCGGTTCTGGGAGCGGTCGGTCAGATCGATGGCCAGCTGGATGAAGTCGTCGAGATTGTCGGGCAGCCGGGTGATGCCCTTCTCGTCGAACACCCGCTTGTTGTAGGCGACGACGTTGTTCTCGAATCCCCATGGGATCGCCCACTGTCCGCCGGTGCCCAACGGCTGACCCAACTGGAAGTCCCACCGGGTGGAGGTACGCAGCCCGTCGAAGATGTCCTCGAAGTCGTACTCGGCGTTGGTGGCCGCAGTGTTGGACAGCCAGGGGTTGAGGTCCTCGATCCACCCCGGCGGGCCGTACTGCCAGATGAAGTACGCGCCGAGCATGAACGCGTCGTGTTTGCCTGAGCCGCCGGCCAATTCGGTGTTCAGCTTGGTGAAGTAGTCCGCCTCGGGCACCAGGTCGACGTTGACGTTGATTCCCGTCAGCTCGGTGAACTCCTTGAGCAGAGGCTGGTAGGACAGCTGGTACGGGTGCGGGGTCTGCAGGATGTTGATGGTCGAGCCGGCCGCCTTGCGCCAGTCGAAGCCACCGGTCACCGCATCGGCGCCGTTGGGCATGCTGGCCTTGCCGCCGACGCCGCACGAACTCAGCATCGGCACGCTGGCCGCCGCGGCGCCCGCCACACCCAGCGCCGTCAGCATCTTGCGGCGCGAGAACTGCTGTCCCATGGGGGGATTCGAGAACAGACTCATCGGGGTCCTTTTTCTGGGGTTCTTGGTGTCCCGAGCCTCAGGCGGGGATGAGGGAGACCTTGACCGATTCCTTGCCGCTGGCGACGAGGTCGAGCCCCTGCTGGAACTCGGTCAGTGGCAGCTGGTGGGTGCAGATCCGGTCCATCGGGAGGACACCGGACTCGATCATCTTGATGGCCGCGGGCCAGCAGTACGGGCCCAGGTGTGCACCGAGGACGTCGAGTTCCTTGTCGTCGCTGATGATGCTCCAGTCGACGGTCACGTCGCTGCCGAACACGCCGTACTCGACGTACCGGCCGAGCTTGCGTAACAGGTTGAGCCCCTGCGGAACCGCCGAGGGATGGCCGGTGCCCTCCAGGTACACGTCGGCACCGTAGCCGTCGGTCAGCTCCTTGACGATCTCCACGGCGTCCTGTTCGGCGATGTTGATCGTGATGTCGGCGCCGCACAGCTTGGCGAGCTCGAGCTTCTCGGGCGCCATGTCGAGCGCGATGACATGTATCGGGTTCTTGGCACGCGCGCCGGCGACCATGCCGAGGCCGATGGGCCCGCAGCCGGCGACGACCACGACGTCTTCGAACAGGATCTGTGCGCGTTCCACCGCGTGCAGTGAGCACGACAGCGGTTCGGCGAAGGCGGCGTGGTGGGGCTCGACATCGGCAGAGACCTTGTGCACCAACGCTTCCGCGGGATACACCATGTAGCTGGCCATCGCTCCCGGGGTGCGGCGCTTGAAGCCGTACAGGTCATGCGGCTGGCACATGTGGTACTGGCCGCGCTTGCAGAACCGGCATTCCCAGCACGGCACGATCTGCTCGGAGACCACCCGGTCGCCTACGGCGATGCCCCACCGGGAGGCGGCCTCATCGTCGAGATCGACGACGCGCCCGACGAATTCGTGCCCGGGGATCACCATGGTCTCCGCCCACGCGGGACGATTCTCGTCGCCCCAGAACTTCGCGGCGCCGTGGTAGCACTTCAGGTCGCTGGCGCAGATTCCGACCGCTTCGACTTTGACAAGGGCTTCGCCGGGGCCGCGTTGGGGAACGGCCACCTCCTCCAGTCGGTAGTCGTTGGGCCCGTGGCAGACCACAGCCTGCATTTTTTCGGGGATCTGAGCAGCCATCGCGGGTTCCTCCCTTTGTGTTCGGAGTCACAGTAGCGAAGCTGGTGCACATCTGTCCAGAACATCTGTTCAATGAACTTCTTTCCAGAGCAGACGTTCGGTGTCATACTTTGCCCATGCCTCGGCCGTCCGCGCCCGCCACCTCGTCGGCGAAGTCGGATGGTGCCGCGCCCGAGCCGGAGAGCAGCCATTTCCCGGCCACCCTGCTCTACACCGCGGCACGGCTCTACTACGAGGACGAGGCCACCCAGGCCGAGATCGCCGAGCAGCTGGGCACCAGCCGAGCGACGGTGAGCAGGCTGCTCGCCGAGGCGAAACGCCAGGGCATCGTGCGCATCGAGGTGATCGCACCCGAGGACGCCCGCACAGGCGAGCTCGCCGACCGGGTGGCCCGGGCCCTGAACCTGAACACGGTCTACCTGTCGCCGCCGCTACCAGCGCCTGGCCCAGGACGCAGCGTCGTCGACATCATGGGCCGGGTAATCGCACCCGCGACTGCGCGGGCGCTCGCCGAAGCGGGTTTGCTCCCGGGCGACGTGCTCCTGGTGTCGTCCGGCCGCACGGTCTACGAGCTGGCCCAGCACGAACTCACCTCACTGCCCGGCGTGGTGGTGACCCCCACCGTCGGCGGCAACGACCAACCCTACGAGTGGTACCAGACCAACGAGATCACGCGGCTTGTCGCCAATCGCGTCGGCGGTCGTGCCAACTACCTGTTCGCACCGGCACTTCCGGGTCCGGCGCTGTATGACTCCCTGCTCGAGGATCCGAGCATCCAGCGCGTGCTGCACCAGTGGCCGCATGCCCGGTGCGCGCTGATGGGTGTCGGCGCACCGCCGCTCATCCGGTCGGACATCCCCCAGTTCGTGCCGACCGGTTCGACGTCCCTGCGCGCCGCCGTCGGTGACGTGTGCTCACGCTTCTACGACCGCAACGGCACACCCGTCGACTTCGACGGCGCAGAACGGCTCATCGCGCTGGAATTGGAGACGCTGCGCCACATCCCCGTCACCATCGCGGTGGCGATCGGAAGGGACAAGGTCGAATCCATCACCGCCGGCGCCCGGGGCGGCTACTTCAACCGACTCGTCACCGATCCGGGCACCGCCGAAGCGCTGCTGGCGGCCACCGATGACCCCACCGACAAGCAGGTAGCACAGGAGGTTTCGTGACCACCACCGCCGAGCAGAGATACTCCGGGGTGATGCGGCTGGACGGCAAACGCGCGCTGATCACCGGTGCCACCAAGGGCATCGGCGCCGACATCGCCCGTGCGTTCGCGGCCGCGGGCGCCCACCTGGTGCTGAGCGGACGCGACGAGGCCGAACTGGCACAGGCGCGGCAGGCCCTCGGTGACGAGTACGGCGTCGAAGTCCGCACCGCGGTGACCGACCTGTCCGTCCCGGAGGGTCCAACGGCGTTGAGCCGCACCGCTTCCGAAGCCTTCGGCGGTCTCGACATCCTGGTCAACAACGCCGGCATCTCGCTGCCCGAATCGGTGGTGGCCACCACCGCGGAGAACTTCGACGCCACGCTCGCGGTGAATCTTCGGGCCCCTGCACTCCTGGCAGCCCAGGTCGGCGCGCTCATGGTGGAGCAGGGCACCGGTGGCGCCATCGTCACCGTCGCCTCCGCGGCGGCGCTGGCCCCGCTGCCGGAGCACTACGCCTACTGCGCCTCCAAGGCCGGCCTGGTGATGGCGACCAAGGTCCTCGCCCGCGAGTTGGGTCCGCACGGCATCCGCGCGAATTCGGTGTGCCCCACCGTGGTGCTGACCGAGATGGGCCAACGGGTGTGGGGTGAGGAAGCCAAGGCGGCGCCGATGATCGCCCGAATTCCGCTGGGCCGCTTCGCCGTTCCCCACGAAGTGTCCGACGCGGTGGTGTGGCTGTGCTCCGATGCCGCGAGCATGATCAACGGCGTCGACCTTCCCGTCGACGGCGGCTACACGATGGGCTGAGCCGGCTCAGTCGGAGTCCGACGCCGCCAGCCGGTGCACCTGTTCCCGGGTGGCGGGATACAGCTGCGCCCACGTGGCGAACAGCTCCTCGTAGCGGGCTCGGTTGCGCGGGTCGGGCGTGATCTCGCGGTCGATCGTGGCCCAATCCGTCTCGGGCGGAACCAACCCCACCCCGATACCGGCCAGCAGCGCGTCACCGTAGCTGGCTCCGATGGCCTGCTCGGGAACCAGCTGCGAGCGACCGGTGACATCGCTGACCGCCTGCGCCCACACCGGGCTCTTCAGGCCGCCGCCGACCGCGACGGTGCGACTCGCCTCGTGGGCGTCGTCGAACCGGTCCAGGATCTGCCGGATGCCGAAGGCGATGCCCTCGTAGGCCGCCCGGAAAAGGTGCCCGCGTCCGTGCCGCAGTGTGAGCCCTGCGAGCACACCGCGGGCCTTCGCATCGAACACCGGGGTGCGCTCACCCGCCAGGTACGGCAGCATCAGCAGGCCCTCGCTGCCCGCGGGCACGGCCAGCGCCTCAGCGGTCAGCTCCTCGAAAGAAGGCTTGCCCGTAAGCGATTGCAGCCAGTTGATCATCGTGCCGGCGGTCGACGTCCCGGCAGCGAGCGACAGCGTGCGGGGCTCCACCCCCGCAGTGGTCCACAATGTGGGATCGCTGTGGTACTCGTCGATCACCTGAACGAGGAACATCGTCGAGCCGTACATCAGCATCTGATCCCCGGGACGCCGCACACCGACCGAGAACGCCTCCGAGTATGCGTCGACAGTGCCCGCGGCGACCGGAACGCCTGCCGGCAGCCCGGTCTCGCGGGCGGCCGCGGCGCTGACGTGTCCGACGACATCGCTGGGCCACACCAGAGACGGCAGCGGCAACGGTCCGCAGATGCGCTCGGCCCACTCCCGGTTCCACTCGAAATCGCGGGTGGCGTAGAGCGGGTCGCACTGGCTTGCGGTGTGGTGGTCCATCACGTATTCGCCGGTGAGCTTCGCTGCGATGAAGGAGTTGGAGCCGTACCAGCCCGCGGCGGCGTCGAACACATGCGGCTCGTGGTTGCGTACCCATTCGATCTTGGGCCCGACCGCTTGACTGGACAGCAGCGTGCCTGCCCTCTCGAGGATCCTGTCCTCGCCCAATTCCGCTGTCAATGATTCGATTTCGGCGTGCGCACGGGTATCGATGCCGTAGAGGATCGCCGGACGTAGCGGGCGCAGATCGGCGTCGCAGAGCACCAGGCAGGGGCCCACACCGCTGACACACACGCCCGCCAGGGAAGCGCTGGCCGGTTGGTGGGCCATGAGCGCCTTGCTGATCGCGCACACCTCACGCCACCACACCGCCTCGGCGTCGAACTCGGCCCACCCCGGCCGCGGAAGATCCATCCCGTGCGTGATGGTCTCCGTGGCGAGCACGATGCCCGAGCTGTCGACGAGAACTCCCTTGGTGCTTCCGGTTCCCATGTCGATGCCGAGCAGCGTGTCCACGAACCAACCCTACGTGCAGGAGCACAATCGCAGGCGTGGACTTCCGTCGACTCCAGCTCCTGCTCGCACTGTCGCGGCTCGGTTCGATGCGAGCGGTGGCCGACGAGTACCACCTCACCACCTCGACCGTGTCGGCGCAGATTGCCGCCCTGACCCGCGAAACGGGAGCGCAACTGATCGAGCCGCAGGGCCGACGAGTGCGGCTCACCCCGGCGGGACGGCGCCTGGCCGATCACGCGGTGACCATCCTCGCCGCGGTGGATCGCGCACGACTGGACCTGGACGCAGGCGCCGACCCGGCCGGCACGGTCCGCGTCGGCGGGTTCGCCACCGGAATCCGGGTGTCGCTACTGCCGATCGCCGCGGCATTTCGGGAACGCCTGCCCCAGGTGGACTTCATCATCAGCGAGTACGAACCGGTGGAGGCGTTTCGGCTGCTCACGGCCGATGACCTGGACCTGGCGCTCACCTACGACTACAACCTGGCGCCGGCCTCGCCGGGGGCGCTGCTGGAAACAGTGCCGCTCTGGTCGATCCGCTGGGGCCTGGGGGTGCCGAGTGGCACCGCGCGCACCATGACCACTCTTCGGGACTACGCCGAGCACACGTGGATCGTGAACTCCCGCAACACCGCCGACGAGGACGCGGTGCGCACACTGGCATCGCTGTCCGGCTTCACCCCGCGGATCGCCCATCAGATCGACAGCCTGGATCTGGTGGAAGAGCTCATCACCGCGGGCTATGGGGTGGGACTCTTACCGATCGAGCGCCCCACCGCGGACGGGGTGACGGTGTTGCCCCTCACCGGACCCGACGTCGTCCTCACCGCCTACGCCGTCACCAGGATCGGGCGCGCCGACTGGCCGCCGCTGCGGGCGGTGCTGGACGCCGTGCGACCGCCGGCGGGTGAACCGCTGCCGCGCCCGATGTGGCCGCGACCCGAGGCCGCACATCCCGCCTGAGGGTCAGCGGAAGGTCAGCCGCTCGGCCATGCGGTAGCGGTCGAGCACCTCCGGAGTGGGATCCGCCTCGTGGACGGTGGTGTCAACCAGCGACCACTGCGGCGGATTCTCTCCGCCCGCCAGCGCCCAGGCCGCCTGCCGCGCCGCGCCGAGCGCGACGTACTCGGCCGGCGCCGGGACATGGACAGGTGCCCCGAGAACGGCGGGCGCCACCGCTCTGACCGCCGCGGAGCGTGCCCCACCGCCGATCAAGATGATGCGGTCGACCGCGACGCCGTGTGCGCGGATCTTGTCGATGCAGTAAGCCATGGATGCCAGCAGGCCCTCGACGGAGGCTCGAGCGATGTTGGCGGAGTTCAGGTTTCGCGTGGTGATGCCGTGCAGTGCGCCGGCGGCGTCGGGCAGATTGGGTGAGCGTTCCCCGTCCAGATAGGGCACCAGTGTCAAGCCGTCGGCGCCCACGGCGGCGCTGAGGGCGAGCCTGTCGAACTCGTCGAAGTCGACGCCGAGCATGCGCGCCACCGCGGCGAGCACAGGTGCCCCGTTGAGGGTGCAGACCAGGGGCAGCTGACGTCCTGTCGCATCGGCGAACCCCGCGACGATACCTTCGGGGTCACAGGGTGCCGTCGCACCGACGGCGCTGACCACCCCCGAGGTGCCCAGAGACACCACACAGTCCCCCGGACCGGCGCCCAGACCGAGAGCCGCCGCCGCGTTGTCCCCCGCGCCGGCCCCCAGGAGCGCGCCGTGTGCGGTCTGCAGCGCCGAACCGGCGGGGTCGACGACGGTCGGCAGTGCCGGGCGTCGCCCCCGCATCGCCAACTCGAGCAGATCCACGTCATAGCAATTCGTCGCTGCCGAGAAGTATCCGGTCCCGCTGGCGTCGCTGCGATCCGTGGTCAGATCGCCGATGTCGGTGGAGCCGGACAGCCGCCACGTCAGCCAGTCGTGTGGCAGGCAGACCGCAGCGGTGGCATCGGCGTGCTCGGGTTCGTGGTCGGCCAGCCACCGCAGCTTCGTGGCCGTGATGGCGGCGACGGGCACGACACCCGTGCGCTGTGCCCACTTCTGCGGGCCACCGAGTTCGTCGACCAGATCGTCCGCCGAACCGGCGGAACGGGTGTCGTTCCACAGCAACGCATCGCGGACCACGGTCCCCGAGTCGTCGAGGCAGACCATGCCGTGCTGCTGCGCGCCGACGGAGATAGCAGCGACGTCGTCGACACCGCCCAGTTCGTCGATCGTCGCCTTCAGCGCGTCCCACCAGTGCGCCGGCGCCACCTCGGTGCCGCCCGGGTGAGCACTGGCCGCCGACCGAACGGTGCGGCCGGTTTCGGCACTACAGATCAGCACTTTGCACGACTGGGTGGACGAGTCGATTCCCGCGACGAGTGGCACGCCTGCGAAGCTACCCCGGTAGGTCACCCGGTCGGGTTTGGTCGCCGAATCGCGTGGGAACATGTCCGGCATGTTGATCCGTCGCGTCGCGCGCCCAATGCTGTCCGCCGTGTTCATCTCCCGCGGGGTCGAGGCCCTGCGGAGTCCCAAACCCGCAGCCCAGTCCACCCAGAACACTCTCGACGGGCTCAGCAAGCTCCCCGATCCGGTCAGCACCAACCTGCCGTCGGATGCCGAGACGGTGGCCCGGATCAACGCCGCCGTCCAGATCGGCGGCGGTCTGCTGCTGGCGACGGGGAAGCTCCCGCGGTTCGCCTCGGCGGCGCTGGCGCTGACCGTGGTGCCGGGATCCCTGGGCGGACACAACTTCTGGAACGAGACCGATCCGCAGCGCAAGGCCGACGAGCGGCGCGCATTCGTCACCGACATCAGCCTCATCGGCGGGCTCATCATCGCCGCGGTCGACACCGAAGGACGGCCGTCGCTCGGCTGGCGGGGTCGTCGCGCGGCGCGCAAGGCCGCCGAGGCGGTGAGCGCCGCGCTTCCGGTCGGCGCGGCCGCGGGTGGTTCTCTGGCCGACAGCGAGTTCGCCGACAAGCTGGGCCACGGTCTGCAGGTGGGCGCTGAGCGCGGTCGCGAGCTGGCCCACATCGCCCGAGAGCGCGGTGGCGAGTTCGCCGAGGTGGCTCGCGAACGTGGCGGTGAGCTTGCCGAGGTGGCTCGCGAACGTGGCGGTGAACTGGCCGAGGTCGCGCGGGAACGCGGCGGCGAGTGGGCGGTGCTGGCACGCAAGCGCGGCGAGGATTTCGCCGACGCGGCACGTGACCGTGCACCCGAGCTGGCCGACGCCGCGCGCGAGCGAGCACTGCGCTCGGCCGATGTCGCGCGCGAGCGGGCTGCAGAACTGGCCGACACCGCCGGTTCCGAGGTCAAGAAGCGCCGCAAGCAGCTGCGCTGACCCCAGCGCCGAGGAGCAGCCCCCGCGAAGCCCTTTCGCGGGAGCTTGCTGCTGGGTACGGTGAGCTCGCAGCCCAGCCGCCGCCACGAGGAGCTCCCTGATGACCAGCGACTATCCCCCGCAGTCCGGCCAATACGGCTACCCCGGGTCGTACCCGCCGCCCGGCGGCGGCGCCCAGCCCGGCGGTGTCGGCGTGCGCTTCGCCGCCCGGTTCATCGATGGTCTGATCGTCGGCATCGTCGGCAGCATCATCGTGTTCGCGATCGGTGCGACATCGAACGTCTGGATCACCGGCCTGTTCACCGGCGCGCTGAGCTTCGCGTACTACGTGGCGTTCGAGGTGACGCAGGGCTGGACCCCGGGCAAGAAGCTGCTGGGCCTGAGCGTGCACGGTCCCGGCGGTGCGCCCAAACCCACTGCCGCACAATCGGCGATCCGCAACTCGTGGACGTTGCTGCCGATCATCCCGTTCATCGGCGGTCTGCTCGGTGTGGTGGCGATCGTCGTCATTGCCGTGACGATCAACAGCAGCCCCACCAAGCAGGGCAAGCACGACGAGCTCGCCGGCGGAACCCAGGTGCTGAAGGCCCCCTGACAGCTGGACTCAGATGACGAGTCCGAGCAGCAGCACCAGGATCAGACCGGTCACCGACAGCACGGTCTCCATCACCGACCAGCTCTTGATGGTCTGTCCGACGCTCATCCCGAAGAACTCCTTGATCAGCCAGAAGCCGGCGTCGTTGACGTGGGAGAAGAACAGCGACCCGGCGCCGATGGCGAGCACCACCAGCGACACCTCGCCGGTGCTCAAGCCCTCGACCAGACCCAGCATCAACGACGACGCGGTGATCGTGGCGACCGTGGCAGAGCCCGTGGCGAGACGGATCAGCACCGCAAGCGTCCAGGCCAGCAGGATCACCGAGACATTGGCACCCTTGGCCCAGTCGGCCAACAGCGTGCCGATGCCGGTGTCGACGAGTAGCTGTTTGAATCCGCCACCCGCGGCGACGATGAGGATGATGCCCGCGACGGGCGGCAGCGACGATTCGACGCACTTCACGATCTGGTCGCGCGTCATCGCGGCGCCGCGGCCGAGCGTGAAGATCCCGACGATCACGGCGATCAGCAGCGCCATGAGCGGCCGGCCCAGGATGTCGAAAGTCTGTCGCAGCACGTTGTTCTCGTCGTCGATGAAGATGTCGACCAGTGCCTTGCCCATCATCAACGCGACCGGCAACAGCACCGAGAAGATCGTGATGCCGAAGCTCGGTCGGGTGCGCTGAGCGACCGTCTGCAGGCCACCGGCGGCTCCACCGGATTCCGCGATGCCGGTGCCGCCGTTTCCATCGCCGCCGCCACGGACGTCGTCAGCGTTGAAGCGGTCCGGGATGTCGATGACGACCCAGCGACCGGCCAGCTTGCCGAACAGCGGACCCGCGACGATGACGGTGGGAATCGCCACGGCCACACCCAGGGCGAGCGTGACGCCGAGGTCGGCTCCGAGCAGGTCGATCGCGGTGAGCGGTCCGGGATGCGGCGGGACGAGCCCGTGCATCGCGGAAAGCCCTGCCAGAGCGGGGATTCCGATGGTGATCAACGACAGACCCGAGCGCTTGGCTACGAGATAGATGACGGGCATCAGCAGCACGACGCCGATCTCGAAGAACATCGGGAGACCGATGATCGCGCCGACGACGGCCATCGCCCACGGCAGCGCGCGTGGTGAGGCGCGGCCCACGATCGTGTCGACGATCTCGTCGGCGCCGCCCGAATCGGCGAGCAGCTTGGCGAACATCGCGCCGAGCGCGATCAGGATGCCGACGCCGGCCGCCGTGGTGCCGAATCCGTCGGAGAACGACTCGAGGACGTCGCCGGTGTTCATGCCGGCGACGATCCCGACGGTCAGCGCGCCGAAGATCAAGGACAGGAACGGGTGGAGCTTCGCCACGGTGATGAGCACGACGATCAGTGCGATACCGGCCAACGCCGCCAGCACCAGCTGCCAGCCCGATGCCACCGGTTCCGGTAGCTCGGTGTCCGCCGCGAGGACGGTCAGTACCGCCGATGACGTGGGTGACGAGATCATCACTTCTCCTGTTCGATCGTCGAAGCTGTTGTCGTGCAATATGTGTCGATGATCGCGTCGATACTCTGGTCGACGTCGATGGTGGTGCCCGGCTCGTCGGCGTCCAGCGGCTCGAGGGTCGCGAACTGCGAGGCCAACAGTGATGCGGGCATGAAGTGCCCGGGCCGGCTCGCCTGCCGCCTGGCGATGACGTCCGGCGTGCCGCTCAGGTGCAGGAACAGCACACCCGGGCAGTGCCGGCGCAACTGGTCCCGGTAGCTGCGCTTGAGCGCGGAGCAGCTCATCACCCCGCCGTCCTCGCAGCGTTGCGCCAGCCAGTCGCCGATCGCTTCGAGCCAGGGATACCGATCGTCGTCATCGAGGGGATGGCCGGCCGTCATCTTGGCGATGTTGGCGGCGGGATGAAAGTCGTCCGCGTCGGCGAACGGCACTCTCAGCCGCTGCGCCAGTGCGGCACCCACGGTCGATTTGCCCGACCCCGACACGCCCATGACCACCACGGGTGACGCCACCTGATCCTCCTGCCCCGGCCGACTACCGCGCCCGGCTACCCTGCTGTGCTTGCCGTCACACACCATGCCTTAATAGGCATACGATTGCAAGTAGATGCCGATATCTATCTGATTATTCGAAGCGACTGAAGCGTATGACAGGATGATTGCGTGACCGAGACGCCATCCGCAGCCCTCCATGGCAGCGTGCTGAGCGCGCTCGGTACAGCCATCGTGTCCGGCACCCACGCCGCCGGAGACGTCCTGAACCTGGACGGCGTCTGTGTCAGCTACCAGGTGTCGCGCAGCGTCGCCCGGGAGGCCATCCGGGTCCTCGAATCCATGGGCATGGTGGCCTCCCGACGCCGCGTCGGCATCACGATCCAGCCGGCCGCCTCGTGGAACGTCTTCGACCCCCGACTGATTCGGTGGCGCCTGGACTCCGACGACCGCGCCCGGCAACTCGCCTCACTGTCCGAACTGCGGCGCGGATTCGAACCCGCAGCCGCCGCACTGGCCGCGCAGCGCGCAGATCCGCACCAGTGCCGCATCATGGCCGCCGCCGTCTCCGACATGGTGATGCACGGACGATCCGGGGATCTCGAGTCGTATCTGTTGGCCGACAAGGTCTTTCATCGAACGCTCCTGGAGGCCAGCGGCAACGAGATGTTTCGCGCCCTCTACGACGTGGTCGCCGAGGTACTGGCAGGCCGCACTCATCACGGCATGATGCCTGACACGCCCAACCCGGCGGCGATCGCGTTGCACGACGAGGTGGCCCGTGCGGTCCGACTGGGCGAGGCAGATGCCGCGGAGAACGCGATGCGGGCGATCATCGACGAGGCGGCGTCGGCGGTTGCCGCCGACGACTGACATCAGCGCCGCGGCGCGTAGGTGTAATCGATCTTGGTGCCGTCCACGGCGGTCACCGTGAGCGTCAGCTCCGCCCGCTCCGCACCCGAGACCACCGTGCAGTCGACGGTGTCACCGACCCGGCCCTCCAAGCCGCCACCGCACACCGCGGAGTCCGGTCTCCTGTTCACCCTGCCGGTGAGCTCGTCGAGCAGCGACGACTCCAATTCCTCCTTGGTGAGCAGAGGCAGCAGGTCGAAGGTCATCGTCAACCCCGTGACGCCGGTGACCGTCGCCGTGCGACGCACCGGAGCACCGCCTGCCGAGACATCGCACTGCGCGACCGCACCGGCACGGCCGGGCAGTCCCGAGAGGCACGCCACCGTGTCGGGCGTGCTCGACACCAGCCGCGCCACAGCACGTTCGAGTTGAGGTTGCGAGAGCGCCGGGATCATCTCGTACTCGATCGAGGCGCCGTCGATGTCGGTGACGGTGACAATCGGTTCGAAACTGTTCGTCGGACTCAGCACGACGTCGCATCGCGCGGACTGCCCTACTTCGCCGACCAGTGGGTCCTTGCAGACCACCGACTCCGGCGTCTGCCCTGCCTTCGCCAGTCGCGCAGCGATGTCGGCCTGCAAATCGTCGGGCGCCACGGCGGGGACGGCGTCGGAACTGACCGGCGAGCTGCAGGCCGGCAGAACGTAGCAGCCGAGAACCAGCCCGGCGAACACTCCGATCAGCTTGGCCATCTGTTTGCCTGTCACCCCCGACCCACGGGGACGTTAGCAGACCTGCGCCTGCGGGGTGATTGACTGCGAGGGTGCAGAACCGCTCTCGCCCGATCACGCTGGCACGCCGATTCTTCGACCGGATCGAACCCGTCCACGCCGTCACCTACTTCGCGCCGGAAGCCCGCGCAGCTCTCGACGGACTCGGCTACCGCGGCTTCTGGATGGGCTACTTCGCCGCCCGGTCCGCACCGCTGGGCATCGTCCCGTCCGACGTGGTCACCGCGGCGTTCTACAACTTCACCGCCGATCGGGTCGCCACAGCACTGCCCGCCGCGTGGGATGTGGCTCCACCGGCAGCGGCCCTGCGCGCCCGTGAGGACGGTGCGGTGGCGGCGCTGCGCCGCTGCGGTGTCACCGACGCCGATGCGCACGCCGCGTCCGAGCTGGCCGCTCGTGCGGCAGCAGGTGCCGGCGTCGACGGTCGCGTGCTGTATGCGGCCAACCGGTCGCTGTCGTGGCCGAGTGACCCGCTGCCACGCCTGTGGCACGCAGCCACCCTTCTGCGGGAGCATCGCGGCGACGGTCACGTCGCCGTGCTCACCGCCGAAGGTCTGTGTGGCCGCGAATGCAACGTGCTGCACGCCGCCGCCGGCCGGGTGCCCGAGCAGATGATCAAGCGCAGCCGCGACTACGACGACACGCAGTGGGCAGAACACAGTGATGCGTTGCGCCAGCGCGGACTGCTCGACTCCGCCGGCGCCATCACCGACGAGGGCCGCGCGTTGAAACAGCACATCGAGGACAGGACCGATGCGCTCGCCCTGCCCGCTCTCGACGCGCTCGGCGACGACGAGGTCGAGACGCTGTTCGGTGCCCTGACCCCGATCACCCGCGCCGTGATCGCGGCCGGCGACGTGCCTGCGGGCACGCCCATGGGGCTGCGCCGCGACGACCTCGACGACGGGAGCGCCCATCTCGGGTGAGTGCTCAGCGCGGGCCGTACATGATGAGCGCCACGCCGAGCAGAGCGATCAAGGCACCGGCCACGTCCCACCGATCCGGGCGGAAGCCGTCCAGCGCCATCCCCCACAGCAGTGAGCCGGCGATGAACACGCCACCGTAGGCGGCGAGCACCCTGCCGAAATGGGCGTCGGGCTGGAACGCGGCGACGAATCCGTAAGCGCCTAGGGCGATCACCCCGGCACCCATCCACAGCCAGCCGCGGTGCTCGCGAACTCCTTGCCACACCAGCCACGCCCCACCGATCTCGAGGACCGCAGCGAGGACGAACAGTGCGGCGGATTTGGCGATCACGCTGCGCTAGTGGTGCGCGCTGGTGCTCGACGTGTGACACGCCTGCGGCGGCGTGTCGATGACGTCGAGCGCGGGGTTGCGGTCGAAGAAGCCGAAGGGCTTGAGCCAGAACGAGACGACGTCGGCGGGCATCACCGGCCAGTCTTCGGGCCGGGTGATGTGGTGGATACCGAACACGTACCAGAGCACCACGTCGGTGTTCTCGATCGGACGGTCAGCCGCCGTCCACTGCGTGAGCCCCGTGTCGCGGACCGATTGGTTGACGAATTCGCCTGCGGGCCAACGCTCGTCGGGTCGGTTCGGGGTGACCCAGAGGGTGTGGGCGATCACCCCGGCGCGCTGCAGTACCGGCGAGGCGGGGTCGAACATCGGCGGAATGGCCCCGCTGGGCACCAGCTTGTAGGCCGGGTGGGCACCGATCCCGGTGACCACGTTGGGGTTCACCACCTTCCACGCGCGCTGCGTGCCGAAGTCGACGTCCTGGCGGGCCTCTTTCTCGGTGCGCAACGGGACGTTGCGCGTCACCACCGACAAGCCGTAGGGATTGTCGGGACCGATCGGTTCTGCCGCGGACTCGCTCATCACGACCGTGTTGTCCGTGCCGTCGACGTCCATGTCGAGGCGCGCCACCAGGAAGTGTTGGTGGAAGGGCGCATACGTGCGTTCGTCGACGATCGTGCCGTTGGGACTGGGCGCACCGGGGGGCAGCGGCGTGGTCACCATGATGCCGGTCGCGCGGACCTCGCATTCGATGTTGCCGTCCTGGTAGAGACGCCAGTAGACGAGGTACTCGTAGTTGGCGACGGTCACGTGGAACGAGAGCGTCAGCCGCCGCATCCGGCGCACCTCGGCGCCGATGTCGTGGTCGACGTGCTTCCACAGCACGGCGTTGTCCTCTTCGTGCAGGCAGATCGCATTGGTGATGCGGTAGGGCTCACCGGCGCTGTCGTGCAGCACGGCATCGAGGTAGCGAATCTCCCCCAGACAGTCACAGCCGAGCTCCAACGACGTCGTCATGAAGCCCAGGCCCCACTCCCCGATGTCGAAAGCCGTGCGCCGGTAGTGATCCGGCGACGGATCGCGATAGGGCACCACCATCTCGGCGAACGACATCCGGTGGGCGACCGACCGGTCACGGTCCCCGTCCCGGTATCGGATCGTGTGCAGCGTCATGCCCTCCCGGTGGTTGAAACCCACACGGAGCGACCAGTTCTGCCACGTCACCAGATTGCCGTCGACGGAGAACGACGGCCCCTCGGGCTGGGTGATGTGCAGCGGCTTCAACGGTTCCCGGCGGGTGCGGCCGAGGATCCGGTCCGGGATGTGCCGAGGGACGTACTCCCCCATCACCTCCGGGGGCGTCGCGCCGCCGGAGGGCGAGAACGGCCCGACGTCCTCGATGCGCAACAACTCCATCGCGTTGAGGTCGATCACGCAGTGCAGACCGCTGAGCAGCCGCGCATACGGGTTGGCGCCGGGCGCGCCCTTGACCCAGCTGTCCGACCAGCCGATGCGCCGGTCGCGGTACTCCGGCGGGGCCACCGCGTCACCGTAGGTCCAGGTGTCGAAGAACACGAGGTCGATGTCGGTGACGCCACGGCCTCGCAAAGCAGCGATGACGTCGGGGTGGCTGCGCAGGAGTCGGTCGCACTCGGCGAATTCGTCGACGGTGAAGTTGGCCTGCACGCCGGGGATGTGCTCGAACGACTCGACACGGTCGTCGGTCAGCGAGACCACGCTCTTGTAGGTGGCGTTCACGCTGCGGTCGAAGCACACCACCGACGCGCGGCGAACGGGTCGCCGCCCGTCGGCGTCGAAGTCGGCGAGCTCGGCCTTGGACGGTTCGATCAGCTCGATCGAGGCGAACCGCCACCCCCTGTGGTCCCCCGACGGGGCCGCCTGCACGCCGTGTTCGCGCTGCAATAACGCCGCGATCGTGCGGAATTCGGCCTCGTCGAGCGGGTCGAGCGGGTGGTCGGCAGGTGTCGGGAGCGCATCAGGCACCCGTTCACGCAACCACACCGCGCAGCGGTCAGCACGCTATTGGGCGAACTCGAACGTCTTCCACACCTCGCGCCGCTCCGAGTGCGGATCGTGCTCGACCCGGCGCCGCCTGTCGAGCACCATCACCGCGCGCTCGTCGTGGTCGTACTGCGGCCAGTCACCGCCCGGTATCCCGCCTGAAGCGAAGCCCAGCCACCGCTTCTGGATGTCGTCGCTGACCTTTCCTGCCACACGTGCGTCGAGGCCGGCGGCCAGCAGCTTGCCGTACCGGGACCGATAGACGTCGAAGACCGCGAGCAACTCCATCGCGTGCGTGGCGCCCAGCCCCGACAGGTGCAGGGCACGCGTCGCATAGTCGTAGCGGTACACGTACGTCGGCGCGTGTCGGCTGTGCGCCTCGGCGATCTGCCACATCGCAGAGGCGAAGATGAAATCACCGCCAAGCCGCACGCAGGCCTGCGGTTTCGGGTAGCCCGGATAGGCGGCCAGAATCCGTTCGCGCACACCGGGTTCGGCCTGTGAGAACAGGCGCTCGATGGCCGTCTCCGTTGTCGGCAACAGCTTCAGGAAACGGTGTGAACAGTTTGCCTTCGTCGGCGTTGGTTCCCACGATCAGCGGGACGCGGTGCGCCGTCCCGTCGGCCATCGCCTCGGCCGGATTGGCAGGCAGGTACTCGGTGTCATACGTGGGCCCGATTGCGAAGGCGCCCAGCATCTCTCGCTGTCCCTCGATGATCAGCGCTTCCAACGCCGTCACCAGATCCGCTGGCCGAGTGCGCATCAGCACCTCCGCGGCATCGGACTCCGTGGCTCCCAAGAGCCTGGCGAACCGCCCGGCGTACTGCTCGGCTACCTCGGCTCCGCGGGTCATGCCGCTGCTGGGGCTCTGCGCGATCGCCCGGGCGAACAGCCCGCCGGCGTCGGGGGTGGCGAGCAGCGTCGCCACCGCATGGGCGCCCGCGCTCTCGCCGAAGATCGTCACGTTGTCCGGATCGCCACCGAACGCCGCGGCGTTCTCCTTCACCCACCGCAACGCCATCACCAGATCACGCAGGAAGAGGTTGTCGTCGATCGGATGCTCAGGCGTGGACAGCGAGGACAACTCCAGGCAACCCAGCGCACCAAGCCGGTAGTTCACCGACACGTACACGCACCCACGCCGCGCCAGCGAGGCACCGTCGTAGATCGGAGTCGCCGAACTCCCGAGCAGATACCCGCCGCCGTGGATGAACACCATCACCGGGAGCGGCCCGCTGTCGGACCCGGCGTGCGGCTCGGCAGGAGCCACCACGTTGAGCGTCAGACAGTCCTCGCTCATCGGTTGGTACTTGCCCGGCCGCAGGAGCGTGTACATGCGCTGCTGCGGTGCACATGGCCCGAATCCGTGACAGTGCCGCACCCCTGACCACGGTTGGACCGGGACGGGCGCGCGGAAGCGCAGCGGACCCACGGGGGGCTTGGCGTACGGGATCGACCGCCAACGGTGAACGCCGTCGCGGGTGAACCCCTCGACGACCCCGGATGCGGTTCTGACCCGCACGGTGTGCTCGTGCATCCTTCCGACGGTAGCGGCTGCGGGCCCGGCCTGCCGCGCCGACCGTGCCGTGTCGGGCGGCTAGCCTGGCGGAATGCGCATGGCCGGAGTGCTCACGGTGGCGATCCTGGTCGCTGGTTGCGCGCAATCGACCGACGGCCAGCCGGCGTCGGAATCGCAGAACGCGGCCCGGCCCTCGGCCACCACCAGCACCGCTGCCGCGCCGTCGACCACACCAGCCGCGGCCGCGCCGGCCGATGGCGCCGCGATCGACCAGGTCATCGCGTTCATCGAGGCGGGAGTACCTGCCGACGCCGCCACCTTCCACGTCGCGCTCCGCGACGGAGTCACGACCCGTCTCGGTGACGACGTCGCCTTCACCGCACCATCGGGGGCACCGTCGGGCACCACCCAGTGCATGACCACATCGGACGGCCTGACCTGTCTGCTGGACCTGAGTGACCCGCCGCCTCCGCCGCCGGACGCCGAGGGAGTGTGGAAGCCGGGGTGGGTGGACTTCCCGGGTGTCGAGGTACGCGTCGGAGCGCTGCGCGGGGACCCGGGGCCGTTCGTCGCCGGGTCGGGGCCGGAATTGCCCAGCGGCCATGCCCTGAGCTTCGGTGACACCCGCTGCCGCAGCGACGATGCCGGGCTGTACTGCGTGAACTATGCCCACCGCTCGGCGGTGCGGATCAGCGCCGACGGCGTCCTCCCGTTCGGCTGCCTCCAGCCGGTGACCCCACCGGCCGGAGTCGGAACGGCGTTCCGCTGCTGATCCCTAGTTCTGCGGTCGCGCCTTGTCACGGGCTCGGCCTGGATAGGCCTGGGTCATGCCCACCGCCCCTACGATCACCACGACCGGGATCACCGCCTTGGTGAGGTGCACCGTCGCCGGTGCGGTGGCCGCGAGGTAGCCGAGTACGGCGATCAGCGCGAACACCAGCGCCCACATGAGGGTCAGCACCTGGTTGGTGCGGCGGAACGCGGCCTGCTCCCAGTCCTGTCGAGGCGCCGACGACGGCGCGTACTGGGCGGTGAACGGCTCGAACGCCAGCGAAGCGAGGGTCATCGCCGCGAGTACCCCGCTCGACAGCGTCGTGGCGTAGGTGTCCATCCAGTCGCGGTCCTCGGCGCCGATGATCAGACCCACCACGGTCACTCCGGTGAAGAACACGACGGTGACGACGTCGAGCATGCGCACCCCGGCGAAGCCGGCCGAGACACCCAGGATGACCGTCGCCAGCACCGCACTGATCGCACCGAACAGCCAGGTGCTCGGGCCGTCAGCCACCACCCAGTAGATGATCCACGGGACGAACCCGACAAACGGGCTGCGCTCGAACCATTCGTCCACGCCGCAAGAGATACCAGATTTTCGCCGCAACCGACCGGTCAGGCGACTCCTTTGCGTTTCAGGATCGGCAGCACGCCCTCGGCAAACCAGTACGCCTCTTCCAGATGCGGGTAGCCCGACAGGATGAACTCGTCGAAACCCAAGGAGTGGTACTCGAGAATCAGATCAGCCACCTCCTCGTGTGAGCCGACCAGCGCTGTACCAGCGCCCCCACGCACCAGACCAACGCCCGCCCACAGATTGGGGTAGATCTCGAGCTGGTCGATGCGTCCGCCGTGCAACGCTGTCATCCGACGCTGCCCCTCGGACTCCGATCGAGCATGCAGCGCGGTGGCATTTTCGATCTGTTCGGGGCTCAGCTGCGAAAGCAGGTCGTCAGCGACCGCCCACGCCGCCTCCGAGGTGTCGCGGCTGATCGTGTGCAGGCGAATGCCGAATCGCACCTGGCGTCCGCGTTCTTCGGCCAGCGCCCGCACCCGCGCGATCTTGGCCGCCGCGTCCTTCGGCGGTTCGCCCCACGTGAGATAGACGTCGACGTACTCGGCCGCGATCGGCAGCGCCGCCGCCGACGAGCCGCCGAAATAGATCTGGGGCAACGGATCCGGCGGTGCGGACACCCGCGCGTCGGCGACCTCGTAGTGGGCGCCCGTGAAATCCAGGTGCTCCTGGCGCCAGATCGACGTCACGATGTGCAGGAACTCCCCGGTGCGCGCGTAACGCTGGTCATGGTCGAGCCAGTCGCCGAAGCGGCGCTGCTCCCGATCGTCTCCGCCGCTGACGATGTTGAGCAGCACCCGACCCTCGGAGTACCGCTGAAGGGTCGCCGTCTGCTGCGCGGCCAGCGTGGGCGGCACCAGACCGGGACGGAACGCCACGAGGAACTTCAGACGTTCGGTCTCGGCGAGCAGCGCCGATGCGGTGAGCCAGGCGTCCTCGCACCAGGTTCCGGTCGGGGTGAGCACGCCTTCGAAGCCGAGCCGGTCGGCCGCCCGTGCGACCTCGGCGAGGTAGCGCCGAGTGGGCGGCCGGTACCCGGCGGGCACGGTGTGGTGCGACGACGCATGCGAGGCTCCGACGATGGAGCGGCTGTCTCCGTTGGTGGGCAGAAACCAGAAGAACTTCGCGGAGGGCATGGATTCCTAATTGGTCGAGACGAACAGCGGACGGAGTACGTCGTTGAATCGGCGATCCACCCACGTGTTGATATCTGGTGCCGGAGAGGCGATTTGGCCCGATTGGGCGAACAGGTCGGCGATCTTCTGTTCGGAAGCCACCACATCGTCGTCCAGCTCGGTCGGCAACCGCAGGCTGCGAGACTGTGAGACCGTGGCCACCTCGGGGCTCAGCCCGACCGCCTTGGCGTAACTGTCGGCCCACTGCTCGCGGTTCTCCTGGGCCCACCGCGCGGCCTTCTCGAACCGGACCAGCATGTCGGCCAGCGCGGTGTTGCGCTTCGGGTCAGCCAGCGCCTGGTCCGAGGCCACCCCGAACCAGTAGCCGTTGGTGACGTCTTTCGCCTGCCCGATGGAGCGCACCGGCAGCTGCGCAGCAGTCTGCGCCGTGTACGGATCCCAGATCGCCCACGCGTCGGCCTGGCGCTGACTGAACGCCGACAACGCGTCGGCCGGTTGGAGGAAGATCAGTGCGACGTCGTCCGGGGTCAGTCCCGCGTTCTTCAATTGGGCGAGGATGTGGCCGTGCGCGGAGCTACCTTTTCCGACGGCGATCTTCTTGCCTCGCAGATCTGCGATCGAGGTGATCGGCGAATCCCGTTGCACGAGAATCTGATCGCCGGTACCGCCGCCGTCGTAGGCGGAGACCACCTTGACCTTGGCGCCTGATGCGGCACCGAAGATCGGCGGGGTGTTGCCGGTGATCGCGAAGTCGATCTTGCCCGCTGTCGCGGCCTCGATCTGCGGCGGGCCGGACGTGAACGTCGAGAACGCGATCCGATAGGGCAGACCGTCGAGCGCGCCTGCGGCGCGCAGCAGCGACTCGGTGCCACCCTTCTGGTCGCCGATCTGCAAGGTCAGATCTCCCAGATCCGACAGCGGTACCTGCTCGGGAGGCTTCTGGGCGCCCGAAACGTCTTGGCGCGATACGCAACCCGCCAACAGCAGACTGACCGCGACGATCACTGCAACAACCCTGGACATGATGGCCCCCTCGTCGACGATGGTCAGGACTGCACGCCGAGCGTGTCGAGAAGCTCGGCGCGGTAACGGTCGGTATGGCCTTCTCCGGGCGCGTGCCGCGGGTCCGGAATGTCGAGGGTGTGCGCGATCGCTCCGTCCTCGAGCACCAGAACCCGATCAGCCAACGCGACGGCCTCGTCGACATCGTGGGTCACCAGGAGAACGCCAAAGCTGTGGCGGCGCCACAGATCGAGCAGTAAGGCACGCATCGAGAGCCGGGTCAGCGCGTCCAGCGCCCCGAACGGTTCGTCGAGGAGCAGCAGTTGCGGCTCGGCGACCAGAGCGCGGGCGAGCGAAACCCGCTGCGCCTGCCCGCCGGAAAGCGTCGACGGCCACGCAGACGCGCGATCGGCCAAGCCGACGTCGGCCAGCGCCTGTTCGGCGCGGGTCTGCGCCTCTGCCTTCGACAACCGCGCGCGGGTCAGGCCGTAGGCGACATTGCTGCGAACGTCGCGCCACGGGAACAACCGCGGTTCCTGAAACGCCACGGCCGGCGCACCGGCCACCACTCGTTCACCGGTGTGGTCGGTCGACAATCCCGCGAGCACACGCAGGACGGTCGACTTGCCTGATCCGCTGCGGCCGATCAGGGCGACGATCTCGCCGCGGCCGACGCGGACCGAGAGGTCGGTCAGTACGTGGCGGGCGCCGTACCACTTGTTCACGCCGCGCAGCTCGCCTGCACTGTCGGCGCGCTGTGCAACCACTCGGCTGGATGCGTCGGAGGTGAGGGTCATGTCCGGTACCTCGCTGCCCTGTTCTCGAGTGCGCGGACCACGGCGTCGGTGCCGATGCCCAGAAGTGCGTAGACGATGAGACCGAAGATGATGATGTCGATCCGCAGGAAGTCGCGCGCGTTCATGATGAGGAATCCGATTCCTTTGTCCGCGTTGATCTGCTCGGCCACGATCAGGGTCAGCCAAGCGATCGCCAGCGACTGCCGCAGACCGACGAGAACCTGTGGCGCAGCGCTGGGCACGATGATGGTGCGCAGCTTCTGCCACAACGAGAAGCCGAGCACCTGCGCGGTCTCGAGCAGTTTGGGGTCGACCTGGCGGATGGCCGAGAAGGTGTTGAGGTACAACGGAAAACTCACGCCGAGCGCGACGAGAAGCACCTTGGGCAACTCCCCGATGCCGAACCACACGATGAACAGCGGGATCAAGCCGAGGTGCGGCAGCGCACGGACCATCTGCATCGGCGGGTCGATGGTGACTTCGAACCACTTCGACAGACCGACAGCGATGCCGAGCGCGATGCCGACCGTGCCCCCCACCAGCAGGCCCTGGATGACTCTGACACCCGACACGGCCAGGGCATCCGCGAGCTGGCCCGTTCTGATCAGCTCGACCCCTGCTTCGGCGATCAGCGAGGGTGCGGGCAGCACGTCCTGGGGTATGAGCCCTGCTGCGCTGCCGATCTGCCAGAGGGCCAGCAGTAGGAACGGCGAAGCGAGGCGGATGAGCATCCACCTACGCCGGAGGCTGACGCGCGGGGCTGCGGCGGCCGACGGCACGCCCAGGTCAGCGAGACTGGTCACGGTCAGGCGACGCTACGCCCGGCCGGTTCTCCCCTGAAGCGTTCGAATCCGCGTGACGGAAAGAGCTGTGGGGTCAGCGCCACCCGTCGGCGGCGCGCGCGGCCTGCATCACCGCGTCGCACAACTCACGGAGTTCACTCGCCTCGGCGCCCTCGTCGAGCGCGGTCGCCATGTCCTCTGCAGCGCAGCGCACCTGATAGACCCTGTCGGACAGCACCGAGGCCTCCTCGGCGCTCAGCACCACGGCATCCTCGGCCACCGCCGACCCCTTGACCAGGGCACGCTGCTCGTAGGCCCGCTGCCGGCACGATTGGCGGCAGTACTGGCGCCGTCTGCCCATCCCGGCATCGGCGACTTCGCGCCCACACCACCGGCACATCTGGGGGCGTGTGCGGGATCTGCGAGGGGGAGCCAGCCGGTCGGGAGAGGCGGTCACGGGCCGACTCTAAACCGGGAGATACTCGGATCCCGGTATCATCAGGGGCCGAGTCGGGAACTCCGTTGGACAGATCCGCGTTGAATACCCCGGACAACCTGCGCTGAAGAGGAGTTGACGATGGCTGATCGCGTCTTGAGGGGCAGCCGCCTCGGAGCTGTGAGCTACGAGACGGACCGCAATCACGACTTGGCGCCGCGTCAGGTCGCGCGCTACCGCACCGACAACGGCGAGGAATTCGACGTTCCGTTCGCCGACGACGCCGAGATCCCCGGTACCTGGCTGTGCCGTAACGGCATGGAGGGCACGCTCATCGAAGGTGATGTGCCCGAGCCCAAGAAGGTCAAGCCGCCGCGCACCCACTGGGACATGCTGCTGGAGCGGCGCTCGGTCGAAGAGCTCGAGGAGCTGCTGAAGGAGCGCCTCGAGATCATCAAGACCCGCCGCCGCGGCTGATCAGCGGGCCAGTTCAGCAGGCCTATTAGCGGGCGATGCCGCGGGCCCGGTCCAGCCGGGCCCGGATGCCCCACTGTGCGACTTTGAGGATGGCTTCGCGGATCGTCGAACCATCCATCTTCGACACCCCGTGCTCGCGTTCGGTGAACGTGATCGGCACCTCGACGACCGTGAACCCGGCGTTGATGGACCGCCACGTCAGATCCACCTGGAATCCGTAGCCCTTGGAATCGACGGCGCCCAGGTCGATCTTCTCGAGAACCTCGCGACGGTACGCCCGGTATCCGGCGGTGATGTCGTGGATGTCGACGCCCAGCAGGATGCGGGAGTAGCCGTTGGCGGTCTTGGACAGGACCAGACGGCGGCGCGGCCAGTTCCGCACCTCACCGCCGCCGACGTAGCGCGACCCGATCGCCAGATCGGCGCCGCCGTCGACCGCGTCGAGCAGCCGGTACAGCTGCTCGGGGGCGTGACTACCGTCGGCGTCCATCTCCACCAGCACGGTGTACTGCCTGCTCAGCCCCCAGGCGAAGCCCGCGAGATACGCGGCGCCGAGGCCGTCCTTGGAGCTGCGGTGCATGACGTGGACGCGGTCGGGATCGGCCAGCGAGAGCTCGTCGGCCAGCGCGCCGGTGCCGTCGGGGCTGCCGTCGTCGACGATCAACACGTGGACCTGCGGCGCTGACTCGGTGACCCGGCCGACGATCTTGAGCAGGTTGTCGCGCTCGTTGTAGGTCGGGATGATCACGAGGGTGCGTGCGCTGGGTTTCGCCCCGGCTTCCTGGCCACCGGCGCTACCGGGGACGCTCATGAGGCTCCTTTGCCGTTCTCGGTCGTCGATCTCCGACGCTTCGTTCTCAGGGCCGCCACGCGGCCCGCGAAGAAACTATTGTGCAGCATCGCCGCCAGAAGTCCTGCAACGCCGACGGCCACCAGCACTGCCTCGATGTAGGGACCGAACCGGGTCGCCGGGGTGAGCGAGGTACGCAGCCGGATCTGTTGATCCAGGTACGCAGGCTCGAAGAACTGGGTGCGCGCGAGCTCGCGGCCTGCCGGCGATATCACCGCACTGATGCCGACCGTCCCGGAGACGACGACGTAGCGATCGTGTTCGACCGCGCGCAGCCGGGCGAACGCGAGCTGCTGTTCGCTCATCGCCTCGTCGAAGGTCGCGTTGTTGCTGGGGACGGCGAGCATCTGCGCGCCGCTGCGGACGGCCTCGCGCGCGGCACGGTCGAAGATCACTTCCCAGCAGGTGGTGACGCCGATCGGTATTCCGGCCGCCCGCACCACGCCGTCGCCGTGTCCCGGCACGAAGTAACCTGCCCGGTCGGCGTACGACGAGAGCTTGCTGAAGAAGCTGCGCCACGGCAGGTACTCACCGAACGGCTGGATGATCTGCTTGTCGTGGCGGTCGGCGGGCCCGGTGTCGGGGTTCCACACGATCACCGAGTTGGTCGACACCGGGTTGTCGCGGCGGTAGCCGGGCGCGGCGAGCACGCCGCCCACCAGGATCGGGGCCCGGATCGCCGCGGCCGCCGCCGAGATCTCCTTGGCGGCATCGGCGTTGGCCAACGGATCGATGTCCGAGGAGTTCTCCGGCCAGATCACCACCATGGGCTGCGGTGCCCGGCCCGCCCGTACCTCGCCGGCGAGGCGCATCGTCTCGTTGACGTGGTTGTCGAGCACGGCACGCCGCTGGGCGTTGAACTCGAGCCCCAGCCGGGGCACGTTGCCTTGCACCACGGCGACGGTGACCGGTGGTTCGTCGCCGACGCTGGCGCCGGACTTGCGGACGTGCGGCCACGCCAGAGCCGCGGTCAGCAGCACGACCGCCACGCACAGACCCGACACCACGACCGCCGGCGGCTTCGCGGTGCGCGCGGCGTGGTCGCTGCGCCACCACCTGATCACCTCGATGGTGATCGCCGCGAGACCGAAACCGACCAGGACGACACCGAAGGACACCAGCGGGGCGCCTCCGAAATAGGCCAGCGGCAGCGCCGGGCTCTGCGCCTGCGAGTAGCCGACGACACCCCAGGGGAAGCCGCCGAACGGCACCGTCGACTTCAGCCACTCCTGCGCAGACCACAGGCCGGCGAACCACAGCGGCCAGCCGGGCACCCGGCGAACCACGACCGCGACGGCGCCGAACAGCGCCGGGAACAACGCCTCCAGCGCACTGAGCGCCAGCCACGGGACCGGCCCCACCAGCCCGCTGATCCAGGGCAGCAGAGGGATGTAGAACGCCAGGCCGAACAGCAGCCCGTAGCGGAAACCGCCCTTGACGGTGACCGACGGCGTGGTCAGCACCCAGGCCAGCCCGGCGAACGCGGCGATGGCGGCGAGCCACCAGCCGAATGGCGGAAAACTCAGGCACAGCATCAGTCCGGCGAGTAGCGCAACGGTCAACTGCGGCAATCGGTTCAGCACGGCCCGATTCAGCACGACACCGCGGATCCGCGCTCGGCGTGACGGCGGATCGGTGGTGACGGGTTCGGCTTCAGGTTCGCGTTCGGTGGCCTCAGCCATGGAGGATCGCGCCCCGATGCACCGTCTGCCGGCATCGTGGCGCACCGTCGTCGAGGCGGGGCAACACGGGGACCCGAGAACGCGGATCGGTGGACCAGCGTTGTACCGCGTCTGACGGGGCGCTGACGTCGAAATCGTCGGCGTCCCACACGGCGTAGGAGGCAGGTGCACCCGGCACGAGGGTGCCCGTCACACCGTCGCGGGCGCCGCCTGCCCGCCAGGCTCCCCGAGTGGCGGCCGCGAAAGCGGCGCGGGCCGACACGGCGCTGCCGGGCGTCTGATGCGCGGTGGCTGCGCGCACCGCCGACCACGGGTCCATCTCGGTCACCGGGGCGTCGGAGCCGAAAGCGAGGGGCACGCCTTGGGATGCTAACAGCGCGAAATTGTTCATCGCGGAGGCCCGGGCGGCCCCGACACGCTGGGCATACATGCCGCGCGGACCGCCCCAGAGCGCGTCGAAGACGGGCTGCATACTGGCGATCACACCCCAGCGGCCGAGCTGCGCGGCCTGCTCGTCGGTGACCATCTCCAGGTGTTCGAGGCGGTGCCCGCAGCGGGCGACGGCCACGCTGCCGAGCGCGTCGACGACGGCGCCCAGGGCGTGGACGACCGCGGTGACAGCGGCGTCGCCGATGACGTGGAAGCCGGCCGTGATGCCGGCTTCCGTGCAGGCCATCAGGTGTGCGGTGATCGCGTCGACAGTCAGATACGCGTTGCCGTGCGGTGCTGTACACCCTGGCGGTGCGTCGGCGTACGGCTCGGTCAGCCAGGCCGTACGCGAGCCGAGAGCACCGTCGACGAACAGGTCGCCGGCCAAGCCCTGCGCACCCGTCTCGGCGATCAGAGCCCGGGCGGCGTCGGCGGAATCGATCGCCTCGCCCCAGTAGCCGACCACGTCCACCCCGTGCTCCAGCGCGCGCAGCTCCCGCCAGTCGTCGAGACCGCCGATGTCCGGTCCGGCGCATTCGTGGACGGCGACGATGCCGCGCGACGCTGCCAGGTCGAGGGTGGCCCGGCGGGCGTCGTCGCGCTGAATCGCGCTCAGGTGTTCGCGGGCCACCCGGCGCACGCGGTGGTGTGCGTCGGCGGTCAGCGGCGCCTGGCCCGACACTCCCGCGGCGCGCTGCAGCGCCGTGGAAGCCACCGCGGAATGCACGTCCACCCGAGCCAGATAGGCCGGGCGGTCCGATCCCACCGCGGCGTCCACCTCCTCGACGGTCGGCGGCGTCGACTCGGGCCACCCCGATTCGTCCCATCCGTGCGCCCACAGGACCCCGTCGGGATGGGCGCGGGCATAGGCGGCGAGCAGATCGACGCAGTGCCGGCGAGACGTCGCCGCCCGCAGGTCGAGGCCGGTCAGACTCAGACCGGTGGCCGTGACGTGCACATGGCTGTCGACGAATGCCGGTGCGACGAACCCGCCGGCGAGGTCGACGATCTCCGCGTCGGGGAACTGTTCCCGGCCGACGCCGTCGCTACCGAGCCAGGCGATCACACCGTCGCGGACGGCCATCGCCGTGGCCTCAGGCATGGCGGGGCTGTGGATGCGCCCACCGATCAGGAGGCGGGTGGCGTTCACTCCGGCAGACGGCGGGGTTCGGTCCGGGGCTCGGGGCTCGCATCGACAGGCGCATCGACAGGCCCATCCACGATGTCGATGACTTCGCCGTCGATGTAGTCGCCACCCGTGTAGTCGCCGCGCGCGGGCCGGTAGGCGAACCTTTGCGCGCCGAACCCCGAGGCGGTGCCGGCGCCGACGATCAGCGGGGCCCGGCGGGCGGCCATCGCGGTGACGACGGGACGTGCGATCGCACGCGTCGGAGGAAGGAGAAGAAGCGCGCCGACGACGGTGCTGGCGATGCCGGGAATCACGACGAGGACGGTACCCAGAGCCACCAGAGCGCTGTCGGTGACCACCCCGGCGGCGTTGTCAGCGGTGAGCCCGGTCTGGAGGCGCCGCAGGTGGCGGCGCAGCTGGGAGCCGGCCAGAGCGAGGCCCAGCAGGAACGTGGCCGTGACGGCCAGCATTGTCCAACCGAAACCGATCGTCGCGGTCAGCGCAATCAGCACGGCCATCTCGACCACTACGTAGAGCGCGAAGAGCCTCATCGCCATGTCCGGTCAACGTCCGAGGCGTGCGTTCGGTTCCTAGCTGCCCGCAGGAGGTGCGGTCACCTCGATGGCGGCGTGCACCTTGTCGATACCGCCGCGCAGGAGCGCCTGGGGAATGAAGTACCAGGCGTGGTTCCAGTAGCGCTTGATGATGAGGTTGAAGACCCTGCGCGTCTCGGATTTGGGCAGCATCCGCGCGACACCCTCGACGGGCTCACCCTTGACCTTGCCGAGGACGCCGCATTTCTGGATCGTCACCCGCGGAGTGTTGTTGATCCGCTTGGTCTTCCACGACCCGTCGTCAGTGATGATCAGGAGTTTGTCGCCCTCGGGAACTCCCCAGACCGGGGTCGGCTTCGGCTTGCCGTCCTTGGTGAATGTGGTCAGCAGCAGGTACTTCTCGCGATAGACATCGTCGAATCTGGGGGCCATGGGTCAGCTCGCTTCCAACTCGATGGTGACGTTCTTGTCCATGCCGCCGCGCAACTTGGAGAAGAAGTTGAACGCCTTGCCCAGCAGGCCGTAGCGCTTGCCGAGAGCGTCGTAGGTCGCAGCATTGGCGGACTTGTCGAGAATCCGCGCGGTGGCTTCCACCGCCTCGCCCTTGGGTTTGCCGCCTCGGTCACACGGCGCGATCGTCACCCGGGAGGTATTGCGGATGCGCTTGACCTTCCACGACTTCTCCTGGGTGATGGCGATGAGCTTGTCTCCCGCGGGTGCCGCCCAGATGGCGGTCGGCTTGGGCCTGCCGTCCTTGGTGAATGTGGTGAGCAGGATGTACTCGGACTTGGCGACCTCGGCGAACGTCACGGGCATGGCACAAATGTAGCGGGATCAGCCCTCGAGATCGCCTTCGGTCTCCAGCAGCACCTGCCGCAGTCCGTCGAGAGTCGCCTGCTCGGGCGCCGACCACATGCCGCGCCCTGCCGCCTCCAGGAGACGTTCGGCCATCCCGTGTAGTGCCCACGGATTGGACTCGTTCATGAACTTGCGGTTCTCCTCGTCGAGCACGTAGCTCGCCGACAGCTGCTCGTACATCCAATCGGCCATCACTCCCGCCGTGGCGTCGTAGCCGAACAGGTAGTCGACGGTGGCGGCCATCTCGAACGCACCCTTGTAGCCGTGCCGGCGCATCGCGGTCATCCAGCGCGGATTGACGACCCGGGCCCGGAAGACGCGGGTGGTCTCTTCCGACAGCGTGCGGGTGCGCACAGAGTCGGGGCGCGTGTTGTCCCCGATGTAGGCCGCCGGCGCGGTACCGGTCAGCGCACGCACCGTGGCGACCATGCCGCCGTGATACTGGAAGTAGTCGTCGGAGTCGGCGATGTCGTGCTCACGGGTGTCGGTGTTCTTCGCGGCCACGGCAATTCGACGATAAGCGCGGTTCATGTCGTCCGTAGCGGCTGCGCCGTCGAGCCCACGGCCGTAGGCGAAGCCGCCCCACGCGGTGTAGACCTCGGCCAGGTCGGCGTCGTCGCGCCAGTTGCGGCTGTCGATCAGTTGCAGCAGGCCGGCCCCGTATGTGCCCGGCTTGGAGCCGAAAATTCTTGTCGTCGCTCGCCGTTCGTCGCCGTGCTCGGCCAGGTCGACCTGCGCATGCGCGCGTACCAGATTGTCCTCGTCGGACTCCTCCAGTGACGCGACCAACCGGACCGCGTCGTCGAGCATCGCGACCACGTGCGGGAAGGCGTCGCGGAAAAAGCCCGAGATCCGCACGGTAACGTCGATGCGCGGGCGGCCCAGCTCCTCCAGCGGGATGGCTTCGAGGTCGACCACGCGCCGTGACGCGTCGTCCCAGATCGGGCGTACTCCGAGCAGTGCGAGCACCTCGGCGATGTCGTCACCGGCGGTGCGCATGGCGGAGGTGCCCCATACCGATAGCCCGACCGATTCCGGCCAGCGTCCGTGATCGGTCCGGTACCGCTCGAGCAGCGAATCCGCCATGGCCACACCGGTTTCCCAGGCCAGCCGGGACGGCACGGCCTTGGGGTCCACGGAATAGAAGTTGCGTCCGGTCGGCAGCACGTTGACCAGTCCGCGCAATGGTGATCCGGACGGACCCGACGGGATGAAATGGCCGTCCAGCGCGCGCAGCACCTGGTCGATCTCGCCGGCTGTCTGCCGCAGTCTCGGCACCACCTCGGTGGCTGCGAACCGCAGGATCGCGGCGACATCGGAGTTGTCGGTCAGCGAATCGACGACATCGGCGTTCCAGCCGCTGTCCTGCAGCGCCGCAACGAGTTCGCGCGCTCTGGCCTCGGCCTCGTCGACGGCGGTCCGGTCGTCGTGGCCGTCCTCGGCCAGTCCGAGGGCCTGGCGCAGACCGGGAACCGTCTGCTCTCCGCCGAACAGCTGGCGGGCTCGCAGGATCGCCAGCACGAGGTCGAGTTCGCTCTCGTCGACGGGTCGTTGCCCGAGGATGTGCAGGCCGTCGCGGATCTGTACGTCCTTGATCTCGCAGAGCCATCCGTCGACGTGCAGCAGCATGTCGTCGAAGGAGTCTTCGTCGGGCCGGTCCTCGAGCCCGAGGTCGTGATCCATCTTGGCGGCCCGCATCAGCGTCCAGATCTGCTGGCGGATCGCGGGGAGCTTGCCCGGGTCGAGCGCGGAGATCGTGGAGTGCTCGTCGAGGAGCTGCTCCAGACGCGCGATGTCGCCGTAGGTTTCGGCGCGTGCCATCGGCGGGATCAGATGGTCGATCAGCGTCGCGTGGGCGCGGCGTTTGGCCTGGGTGCCCTCCCCCGGATCGTTGACCAGGAACGGGTAGACCAGGGGCAGGTCGCCCAGCGCGGCGTCGGTGCCGCAGGACGACGACATGCCCAACGTCTTGCCCGGCAGCCACTCCAGGTTGCCGTGCTTGCCCAGGTGCACCACGACGTCGGCGTGAAAGCTGTTGCCGAACGCGCCATCGAGCCACCGGTACGCCGCGAGGTAGTGGTGGCTGGGCGGCAGGTCGGGGTCGTGGTAGATCGCAACGGGGTTCTCGCCGAAACCGCGGGGCGGCTGGACGATGATCACGACGTTGCCGCATTGCATGGCGGCGATGACGATGTCACCGTCAGGATTGTGAGTGCGGTCGACGAACAGTTCTCCCGGCGGCGGTCCCCAGTGCTCGACCACCGCGTCGGCAAGCTCGCCGGGCAGCGTGGCGAACCAGGCCCGATAGTCCTCGGCAGACACCCGGATCGGGTTGCCGGCGAGCTGAGTCTCGGTGAGCCAGTTCGGATCCTGGCCACCGCGTTCGATGAGTGCATGGATGAGCGCGTCCCCGTCGCCCGCGTCGAGGCCGGGGACCTCGCCGACGTCGTAGCCGACGTCGCGCATGGCGCGCAGCAGAGCGATCGCGCTGGCGGGGGTGTCCAGACCCACCGCGTTGCCGATGCGGGCGTGCTTGGTGGGGTAGGCGGAGAAGACGAGGCCGACCCGTTTGTCGGCAGCGGGGACCGACCGCAGCCGGGCGTGGCGTACCGCCAATCCTGCCACCCGGGCGCACCTTTCGGGATCGGCGACGTAGGTGATGAGCCCCTCGTCGTCGATCTCCTTGAACGAGAACGGAACCGTGATGATCCGGCCGTCGAACTCGGGAACGGCGACCTGGGTGGCGACGTCGAGCGGTGACATCCCGTCGTCGTTGGCCTCCCACTGGGCGCGCGACGACGTCAGGCACAGGCCCTGCAGGATCGGAACGTCAAGCGCGGCAAGGTGAGCCACGTTCCACGCGTCGTCGGCCCCACCGGCTGTCACTGCAGCGGGTGTCGCGCCACCGGCCGCGAGCACCGTGGTGATCATCGCGTCGGCGGTGCCGAGCAGCTCGATCAGCTCGGGCTCGGGCGTGCGCAGCGAGGCGCAGAACACCGGAAGCGGCACTCCCCCCGCGGCGTCGATCGCGTCGCACAGCGCCTCGATGTAGGCGGTGTTTCCCGCCAGCTGCTGAGCCCGATAGAAGAGCACGGCGACGACGGGTCCGTCGGATCGTCCGGCGGGCCGGTCCAGGACACCCCAGGCCGGGGTGCTCGTGGGCTCGGCGAAGCCGAACCCCGTCATCAGCAGTGTGTCGGAGAGGAACGCGTGCAGGTTCGCGAGGTTGTCGACGCCGCCCTGCGCGAGATAGACGTGGGCCTGCAGCGCGACGCCCGCCGGCGTCGTCGAGCGATTCATCAGGTCGGCGTCGGGCGCCTGCTCACCGCTGACCACGACGGCCGGCACCCCGCTCGCGACGACCGCGTCGATACCGTCCTCCCAGGCCCGGTAGCCACCGAGGATGCGGACCACGACGGCATCGGCCGCGGCCAGGAGCTCCTCGAGCTCACCGTCGACCAGCCGGGACGGATTGGCCCACCGATAGCGCGCCCCACATGCGCGGGCGGTGATCAGATCGGTGTCCGACGTGGACAGCAGCAGAACGGTCGTCACCCCCCATTCGTACCGGACTACGGTGATCTCTGTGACTGAGGGGACCTCGGGCATGGCCGTCGGCACCCCGGACCCGTCGCTGCGCGGTGTGGTGCTGCGCTACGAGGGGTTCTGCGAGCGCGGCGTCGATCCGGTCACGTTCCGCGAGGTGGCCTGCACGTTCGTGCCGATCATCATCGATCTCGACGCCGGCTGGACGGTCGCGCACCAGCAGGACGCGCCGCTGAGGCTGCAGTCGTTCGTGGCGGGTCTCACCGATGCGCCGGTGCTCGTGGGACACGGCGGCTCCGCGCACTGCCTGCAGATCGACCTCACCCCGTTGGGTGCGCGCCGCATCCTCGGCCTGCCGCTGTCGGAGCTTGCCAACCGCTGCGTGCCGGTCGAGGCCGTACTCGGCCGCGGCGCGACCGACCTCGTCCAGCGCATTGGTGAAGCGCACCGGTGGGAGGACCGCTTCGCCCTGGTCGACGCGATGCTGCTACGCCGGCTGGACGACGCGCCCGCGATCGACCCGGGGGTGGCCTGGTCATTGGGACGCATCGCAGCCAGCGGCGGCCGTACCGCGATCGGGCCGCTGGCCGAGGAACTCGGCTGGAGTCATCGCAGGCTGATCACGCGGTATCGCGACGCGATCGGATTGCCGCCGAAGACGGTCGCGCGGATCGTGCGTTTCGAGCGGGCGCTCGAACTCCTGCGGGCCGGTACCGAGCTGTCCGCGATCGCCGTCGACTGCGGCTACTTCGATCAGGCGCACCTGTGCCGCGATGTCCGCGAGCTCTCGGGTCTCACCCCTGCCGCGCTGCGCGCCGGGGTCAATTCCGTCCAAGACCAGGCGGCCCGGCCGCCTCTACCGTTCGGGGCATGACGACACCAGAACCCGTATCCGGAGCCGTGCCCATCGTTCCGTTCCCCCAGCCCCGCAAGGCCATCGAATGGCTGACGGAGGCCTTCGGCGCGACCCCGATACTGATCGTTCCGCCTGACCCCGAACTGCCGCTGCAGCACGCCGAGGTCAGGATCGGCACTGGCGTGGTGATGGTCGACGACGCCGAGTGCAACGGAACTTTCTCGCTGCCCGGCCCGGTCGCCCTGTACGTCGTCGTCGACTCCGCGGCCGAGGTCGACGCTCTGCACGACCGGGCGGTCACCGCCGGTGCGGAGATCATCCAGGCGCTCACCGATCAGGATTACGGTTCCCACGAGTTCGGCGCCCGCGATCCGCACGGCAACATCTGGAGCTTCGGGACCTACCGGCCGTCGCTGACCTGACCGATCAGCGGTTCCAGCGGCTGTACCAGGTCTGCCGATAGGGCGTGCCCGCGACGACGACGAGTCCGGCGACGACGGCGGTGAATGCGATGAGTGCGAACATCATGTTCCTTTCCCACGACGGGGTTCCTTGTCCACGACCCTGCTGGTCACAAGGTCTTCATGTGGCGAGACGGTACCGCCGGTACCGGGTTCTCAGGGGGAAAGGTGCGGCACGGAACTATCGTCGGAACTGTGTGATGGGGATCACGTTCTAGGTCAGCCCGCGGTCACGAACCCCCGCGACACCATCCAGTCGCGCGCAACCACACTGGGGTCCCGACCGTCCACGTCGACCTGCTTGTTCAGCTCGGTGATGACCTCGTTGGTGATCGCCGCGGTGACCGGTGCCGTCACGTCCGCGATCTCCGGGTGAGCCTCGAAGAAGCTCCGCTTCATGGTCACCGACGGGTTGTAGTGGGCGAAGAACTGCTTGTCGTCGGTCAGCACGGTGAGGTCGAGGGCGACGATGCGGCCGTCGGTGGTGAACACCTCACCGAAGTCGCACTGCGTACCGTCGGCTGTGGCCTGATAGATGATCCCGACCTGCAGGATCGGCGTGTTCGCGCGGGCCGGGTCGAAGCCGTAAGCCATTGCCATGCCCGGGAATCCGTCCTGACGGGCGCGGAACTCGGTGTCGACGCAGGTGCGCGCCGCGGCCGGATCGCGCTTGACCAGCGCCGCGTAGTCCGACAGCGTCCGCACCCCGGTGCGCTCCACGGTGCGGGTGCTGGCGGCCAGCGCATACGTGTCGTCCATCGGCCCCGGCTCGAGCCAGACCATGTCGTTGCGGGCGAGGTCCTCGTCGCGCACCGCCTCGTACTGCTTGCGGGTGTCGGGCAGCGGCTTCTCGTGACCCAGGTAGTTGATCCACGCGTTGCCGGTGAACTCGTAGGCGACGTCGACCTGGCCGGACAGCTGTGCGCCGCGGGTGCTTCGGCTGCCCACGATGCCCGTCAGGTCGCGCACCTGCGCCCCTGCCGCCGCCAGGGTGTATTCCAGGATGTAGCCGAGGATGACCTGCTCGGTGTACTCCTTAGAGCCGACGGTGATCTGCACGCCCTCCAGACCCGGCGTGGGCTTGATGGAGCCCGGGCCGACCTGCAGCGGTACCGCGCTGCCTGACCCCAGCCCGCACGCGGTCGTCACCACCATGACGACGGCGGCGAGCGCGGCCAGGCGCCGACGGCCGTTCATCGCAGACCCTTGGGGCCGACGTAGAACTCGGCGAGCCCGCCCAGCCAGTCCACCAGCAGTGCCAGGCACACGGCGAGCACGCTGCCCAGGATCAGCGTGACGTTGTCCTGCAGCTTGTAACCGGTGTCGATGAGGATGCCCAGGCCGCCGGCGTTGACGAGGAACGACAGCGTGGCCGTGCCGACCGCCAGCACCAGCGAGGTCCGCAACCCGGCGAGGATGAACGGCACCGCGAGCGGCAGTTCGACACGCGCCAGCAGGGCGGCGCGCGACATGCCCTGCCCGAGACCGGCGTCGATCAGGGCTCGGTCGACCCGATCGATTCCGAGGATCGTGCTCGACAGCACCGGGAGCAGCGAATACAGCGCGATCGGCAGCACACCGATCCAGAAGCCGGTGCGTGCGGTCAGCAGGAACAGCAGCACCAGCAATCCGATCGCGGGGGCCGCCTGACCGATGTTGGCGACACCGATGACCAACGGCCGCAACAGTTTCGCCCCCGGCCGGGTGACCAGGACACCCAGCGGAACACCGATCAGCACGACGATGGCGGTGACCGCGGCGGTGATCAGCAGGTGCTGCCAGATCAGCGTCGCGACGCTGGCGGGATTGATGTTCTCCCGCTGGGTAGCGGTCAGATCGCGATCGAAGGCCCAGAACACCACGGCCGCCGCGACGATCAACACCAGCACGGGCTGGATGTACAACCGCAGCCGCTCGGCGGCGGTGCGTGCCGGTGCGCCGCCCGGGGCGCTCTGGGCGGTCTCGGTGGTGGTCACGAGGGGCCGGCCTCGGCGGTCTCGGTGTCCTCGGCGTCTTCGGCGGCGTCTTCGGCATCGCGGCGCAGCCGCGTGATGGTGTCGATCAGTGTGTCGAGGGTGACCACTCCCTCGTACCGGCCACCTGGGCCGGTAACGACGGCCGATGCGTGCTGCTCGGCCAGGATCGCTTCGAGCGCGTCCTCCAGGGTGGCCTGGGTGCTGACCACGTCGAGGTGCTCCGCGGCGTCGGCGAGCGCACCGGCATGCCGCAACCGGTTGGCGCGTACCCAGCTGACCGGTCGCTCGCGACCGTCGAGCACCACCGCCCAGTCGTAGTCGCTCGCGGCGATGGTGGCACGAACCTGATCGACGGTGTCGTCGTAGCGCACCGACGGACGCGATTCCAGCGCAACGTCTTTGACGCGCAGCAGCCCCAGCTGGCGTAGTGACGCCCCGGAGCCGACGAAGCCGGCCACGGTGTCGTCGGCCGGGCTGGCCAGGATGTTCTGCGGGGTGTCGTACTGCAGTACGGCGGACTGCTGGCCGAGCACAGCGATCCGGTCGCCGAGCTTGACCGCCTCCCCGAAGTCGTGCGTGACGAACACGATGGTCTTGTGCAATTCGTCCTGCAGCCGCAGCAATTCGTCCTGCAACGTGCTGCGCGTGATCGGGTCCACGGCGCCGAACGGCTCGTCCATCAGCAGCACCGGCGGATCGGCGGCCAGTGCGCGGGCGACGCCGACTCGTTGCTGCTGCCCGCCGGACAACTGACGCGGGTAGCGGTCGGCGTACTGACCCGGATCGAGGCCGACGAGGTCGAGCAGTTCGTCGACCCGGTCGGTGATGCGCTGACGGTCCCATTTGAGCAGGCCAGGCACGAGTGCGACGTTCTGCCGAATCGTCATGTGCGGGAACAGACCTGCCTGCTGGATCGCGTAGCCGATCGAGCGACGCAGCTCCGTCGGTTTGATCGACAGCGCGTCGTCGTCACCGATGAGGATGCGGCCGGACGTCGGTTCGCTGAGCCGGTTGATCATGCGCATCGTGGTGGTCTTGCCGCACCCCGACGGGCCGACGAACACGACGATCTCCCCGGCAGGGATGTCGAGCGAGACGTCGTCGACGGCGGGCTGTTGCGCGCCGGGATAGACCTTGGAGACGTGGTCGAGTTCGATGCGAACCCCGGTGACATCGGTTGTCATCGAACACCTTTCGATGTGGTCAGTCGCCCGAGCAGGACGAGCAGGGCGTCGAGCGCGAGCGCGAGGATCACGATCAGCAGCGTGGCGGTCAGGGCCATCGGCAGCGCGGTCGGGCTGCCCACGCGGGCCAGTCCGGCGAAGATCAGGTTGCCCAGGCCGGGCCCCTTGACGTAGGCCGCGATCGCGAGCACACCCATCGACATCTGGGTGCTCAACCGCATGGCCGACAGAATGGCCGGCCAGACGAGCCGCAGTTCCACGCGCGTCAGCGTGCCCAGCCGGCTCATGCCGATACCCCGCGCCGCATCGGTCAGCGCCGGGTCCACGGAGTTGAGGCCGACGATCGTGTTGCGGACGATCGGCAGCAGCGAATACAGCACCAGCGCTGCGACGCTGGGGATCACCCCGAGCCCGAACAGCGGGATCAGCAGGCCCAGCAGAGCGAATGCGGGCACGGTCAGGATCACGCTCGACGTCGTCGTCGCGAGATTTGCCGCCAGCGAATTGCGATAGGTCAGCACTCCGACCGCCACGCCGATGACGGTCGCGATCAGGACGCTCTGCACGACGGCGCTGACGTGCTGATACGAGTCGAACATCAGCTGCTCGTAGTGCGTGGAGACATACCCCCACACCGATGAGTTCGAGGTCACCGCTTTACTCCCACAGCTCCCCCGATTCCGCGCATCTTTGCTGACGCACCGTGCGCCCGTCGTGCTGCCTTACCCGATCTCTTATCGGGCGAAACGGCCCGAGTTCGGTTCTCGGTGAACCAAACCCTGGGCGAGCAGCGCGGTCACAGAGCACAGTCGCGACGAGAAGACTGCGAGGAGGTGGCTCGATGGTTCGAGTGGTCAAGCTGGGTGCGGTGATCGGCGCGCGTATCGAAGGCGTCGATCTGGCCAGGGGCGTGGACGCTGCCACCGCAGCGCAGATCAACGACGCGCTGCTCGAACACAAGGTGATCTTCTTCCGGAACCAGCACGATCTCGACGACGACGGCCAGCTGGCGTTCGCCCGCTCCCTCGGCACGCCGACCATCGCGCACCCGACCGTGACGTCGCGCGGCCGGGCGGTGCTGCCCATCGATTCGCGCTACGACAAAGCCAACAGCTGGCACACCGACGTCACGTTCGTCGACCGCATCCCCAAGGCGTCCCTGCTGCGCGCGGTCACCCTGCCGCCCTACGGCGGGACCACCACCTGGGCGTCGACCGAGGCCGGCTACGACCAGCTGCCCGAGCCGCTGCGCGCCCTGGCCGAGAACCTGTGGGCAGTGCACACCAACACCTATGACTACGCCCGCGACATCGACGGCCGTCGAGAGGCGTTGGCGGACACCGAACGTCAGTACCGGGAAGAGTTCGTCTCCGACTACTACGAGACCGAACACCCGGTGGTGCGGATTCACCCCGAGACGGGCAGGCGCGTCCTGCTACTGGGCAACTTCGTCAAAGGGTTCGTGGGCCTCGGACGCACGGAATCCGCGGCGCTGTTCGACCTGTTCCAGACCCGCATCACCAAACTCGAGCACACGGTGCGCTGGAACTGGGAGCTCGGCGATCTCGCCGTCTGGGACAACCGTGCCACTCAGCACTACGCCGTCGCCGACTACGACAACCAGTTCCGGCGACTGAGTCGCGTCACGCTGGCCGGCGACATCCCGGTCGACGTGCACGGGCAGCGCAGCCGCGTGATCACCGGCGACGCCTCGGGCTACTCCGACATCGTCGTCCCGGTCCGCCTGGCCAGCTGAGCGCGCCGCCGTATCCGGCCACGTACCGTGGTCAGATGGCCAGAACCCGGGACACCGACGCCTGTCCCGGCGCGCTGCAGACCCACCGCGCCGCTGACGGCGACCTGGCCCGCATCCGGCTGCCCGCGGGAATGCTCACCGCCGAGCAGATGGAGGCGATCGCCATCGCGGCGCTCGATCTGGCCGCGCCGGCGCTGGAGCTGACCTCTCGGGGCAACCTGCAGATCCGCGGCATCCGCGATGCGGACGAACTCGCCCGGCGCCTCGCGGAGGCCGGACTGCTGCCGTCGCCGGACCGCGAGAAGATCCGCAACATCGTGGCGTCCCCGCTGTCGGGCCGCCAGGGCGGGCTGCTCGACGTGCGCGCGCAGGTGCGCGCGCTCGACGACGCGTTGCAGCGGGACCCGACGCTTGCCGATCTGCCGGGCCGTTTCCTGTTCGGTCTCGACGACGGCCGCGGTGACATCGCCGGCCTGGGTGCCGACGCCGCCGTGTGTGCTGTCGACGAGAAGACCGTCGCGGTCGTGCTGTCCGGCACCGACACCGGGGTGCGGGTCTCCGCCGACGAGGCGGTCGACACACTGCTGAGCATTGCCCGCCGGTTCGTCGAAGTGCGCGGAAAAGCCTGGAGGATCAAGGAATTGGCGACGCCCGATGCCGTCCTGGGCGACCTGGCGCCGTCGGCGACGGCCGGGGGGACGTGGCCGGTGCGCACCCGCCCGCCGGTCGGCTGGATCACCCAGGACGACGGCCGGATCGCACTCGGCGCCGCCGTGCCACTGGGCGTGCTCGACGCAGAATGGGCCCGCTACCTCGCCGCGGTCCAGGCACCCCTGGTCATCACGCCGTGGCGATCGGTACTGATCGCCGATCTCGACGACGGCGTGGCCGACGCGGCGCTGCGGGTCCTCGCGCCGCTGGGGTTCGTGTTCGACGAGGCCTTGCCGTGGCTGGCCGTGTCGGCATGCACAGGCCGGCCGGGATGCGCCCACGCGCTCGCCGACGTCCGGGCCGACGCTGCAGCTCTCCTCCGTGAAGGCGACCTAGCCCGGCACCGCCACTTCGTGGGTTGTGAGCGGGCGTGCGGCAGCCCCGTCGACGCGGACGTGCTGATCGCCACCGGAGATGGCTACCAGCCGCGGCAGCCCCACCCGTAGGGTGATCGGGTGCTCGACTACATCCGCGATGCCGGGGAGATCTACCGGCAGTCGTTCGCGACGATCCGTGCCGAGTCCGACCTGTCCTCCTTCCCCGCCGACGTCGCCCGGGTCGTGGTTCGGCTGATCCATACCTGCGGTCAGACCGACGTGCCCGATCACGTCGCCTACAGCCCCGACGTCGTCGTCCGGGCCTACGAGGCGCTCGCCGCTGGTGCCCCGATCCTGTGCGACTCGTCGATGGTCGCCGCCGGCATCACCCGCTCCCGGCTGCCCGCCGACAACGAGGTGGTCTCGCTGGTCGCCGACGAGCGCGCACCGGCGTTCGCGGCCCAGCACGCCACCACTCGTTCAGCGGCGGCGATCGACCTGTGGGCCGAGCGGCTGCCCGGCGCCGTGATGGCGATCGGCAACGCCCCCACCGCCCTGTTCCGGCTCCTCGAGCTCGTCGACGCGGGCGTCGCACCGCCGGCCGCGGTGCTGGGCGGCCCGGTGGGCTTCGTCGGATCCGCGCAGTCGAAGCAGGAGCTCATCGACGATCCGCGAGGCATGTCCTATCTCGTGGTCACCGGCCGCCGCGGCGGCAGCGCGATGGCCGCCGCCGCAGTCAACGCGATAGCGACGACGGTCGAATGAGCGGGCGCGGCACGCTGTGGGGAGTCGGCCTGGGGCCGGGTGACCCCGAACTGGTGACGGTCAAGGCGGCACGGGTGATCGGCGCCGCCGACGTGGTGGCCTACCACAGCGCGCGCCACGGCCGCAGCATCGCTCGCGGCATCGCCGAGCCCTACCTGCGCGCCGGCCAGATCGAGGAGCACCTCGTCTACCCGGTCACCACCGAGACCTCCGAACACCCCGGCGGCTACGCGGGGGCGATGGAGGATTTCTACCGCGAGGCTGCCGCGCGCATCGCGGCCCACCTCGACGCCGGGCGCGACGTCGCGCTGCTCGCCGAGGGCGATCCGCTGTTCTACAGCTCCTACATGCACATGCACACCCGGCTCACGCAACGCTTCGACGCGGTGATCGTCCCGGGAGTGACGTCGGTCAGTGCCGCATCGGCGGCAGTGTCGACGCCACTGGTCCAGGGCGACCAGGTGCTGACCATCCTCCCGGGCACCATGGCGCCTGCCGAGCTCGAACGTCGCCTCGCCGACACCGACGCGGCCATCATCATGAAGCTCGGCCGTTCCTATCCCGCAGTGCGGCAAGCGCTTTCGGCTGCCGGCCGGCTCCAGGACACCTACTACGTGGAACGGGCCAGCACCGCGCGCCAGCGGGTGCTGCCTGCCGCCGACGTCGAGGACGGGTCGGTCCCCTACTTCGCGTTGACCATGCTGCCCGGGCCGATGCCGGCCCCGGACACCGCAGGCGCCGACTCTGGGTCGGCCACCGGATCGGTCGCCGTCGTCGGGCTCGGACCCGGCGCCACGGCCTGGATGACCCCGCAGAGCCGGCGCGAGCTGGCCGCGGCCACCGACCTCATCGGCTACGGACCGTATCTGGACCGCGTCGGGGTGCGCGAGGGCCAGCGCCGGCACCCCAGCGACAACACCGACGAACCGGCCCGGGCCCGCCTGGCCTGCTCGCTGGCCGAACAGGGCCACGCGGTCGCCGTGGTCTCCTCCGGGGACCCCGGGGTGTTCGCGATGGCCACCGCGGTACTGGAAGAGGCCAAACAGTGGCCCGGCGTCGATGTGCGGGTGATTCCGGCGATGACGGCCGCGCAGGCGGTGGCGAGCCGGGTCGGCGCCCCGCTCGGACACGACTACGCCGTGATCTCGCTGTCCGACCGCCTCAAGCCGTGGGACGTCATCGCGGCGCGCCTCGAGGCGGCCGCACGCGCTGACATGGTGCTCGCCATCTACAACCCTGCGTCGAAGACGCGCACCTGGCAGGTCGGTGCGATGCGCGACTTGCTGCTGGAGCATCGCGATGCCGGCACCCCGGTCGTGATCGGCCGCGACGTCGCCGGGCCCACCGAGTCGGTGCGGGTGGTGCGCCTGGCCGACCTCGATCCCGCCGACGTCGACATGCGGTGCTTGCTCATCGTCGGGTCCTCACAGACCCAGTGGTATTCGGCAGAACCGGGCACCGACCGGGTCTTCACCCCACGGAACTATCCCTCGCACTGACGGAAGGCGCGCCCGTGACCATTCCCCGCACGCCCGCCGACATCACGGCGACGTGGTTGGGCTCGACGCTGGGTACCGCCGTCACCGCCGCCACGGTGACGCCGATCGGCACCGGGCAGACGGGCGCCACCTACCGGGTGAGAGCTACCTACACCGAACCGACGGGCCTGCCCGCGACTTTCGCGGTCAAGCTGCCCGCGCAGGACGACGCGGTGCGTGAGCGGGTGGCGCTCGGTTACAAGTCGGAGGTCGAGTTCTACGCCGCGGTCAGTGCCGACGTCGAGGTGCCGGTGCCGGAGTGTCTGTACAGCGAGATCTCTTCGGACGGAACAGATTTTGTTCTGGTGCTGGCCGACATGGCACCCGCCGAACAGGGCGACCAGCTCGCCGGGTGCACACCGGAGGAAGCAGCACTGGCCGTCGACGCGCTGGCCGGCCTGCAGGGGCCGAGCTGGTGTCAGCGGCGCTGGTACGAGCTGACCTCGATCATCATGCCCAAACCCGGCGACGACGCCGCGGCCGCCGGGATGGGCGAGGTGTCGGCGATGGCGGCCACCATCACCCTGGACCGCCTCGGCGAGCGGATCAGCGATGCCGACCGTGAGACGCTGACGACGTCGATGAACCTGGTGACACCGTGGTTGTCGGCCGAGCCGGGGCGCTTCTCACTGCTGCACGGCGATTACCGGCTCGACAACCTCCTGTTCGACCCCGACCGCACAAGGGTCACCGTGGTGGACTGGCAGACCGTGGGGCTCGGACTGCCCGCCCGCGACCTCGCGTACTTCACCGCGACCAGCCTGCTGCCGGAGACCAGGGCCGCGGTCGAACGCGACCTGGTGCGCCGCTACCACGCAGCTCTGTGCGGGCACGGCGTCACCGACTACGAGCTCGAGACGTGTTGGCAAGATTACCGTCTCGGCGCCCTGCAGGCACCGTTCCTGACGGCGCTGGGGTTCGCGTTCTCGACCTCGACCGACCGCGGGGACGAGATGATCCTGGCCATGCTGAGCCGGGGCTGCCGGGCGGTGCGCGAACTCGGCACCATCGAGTTGATCAGGTCGTATCAGGCTTCGTCACCGACCACTGTGTGACCGGCATCGCGGGACGCCAGCCGGTGAACGCACCGACCGGCTCGCCGCGATAGTGCTGATACTTCGCCAGCGTCCCGCCGTGGCGCGAATACCATTGCACGAGAACGGCTTCCGACTCGGCGGTGACCACGTTGGCGACGAGCCGACCACCGGCAGGCAGTCGCTCCCAGCACGTGTCGAGCAACCCGGGCGCCGTGACGCCGCCGCCGACGAAGATCGCCGCGGGCGTCGGCGCCTGCGCCAACTCCTCCGGGGCTCTCCCCCGGATGTCCAGCGCCACACCGAACGTTCGCGCGTTGTCGACGATTCGACGGCGCCGTTCGTCGTCACGCTCGAATGCCACGGCCCGACAATGTGATCCGGCGCGACACCATTCGATCGCGACGCTTCCCGATCCCGCGCCGACGTCCCACAGCAGTTCCCCCGGCCGCGGCGCCAGCGCGGCCAGCGTGACCGCCCGCATCGCCTGCTTGGTCAGCTGCCCGTCGTGGGACAGCAGATCGTCGGGCAGCACCGCGGACACCCGTTCGTCAGGCAGGTACCGCACCGCGATGACGTTGAGGTCGTCGACGTCACCCGGCGGGCGGGCGACCCACTCCCTCGCCGTCGAGGAGCGCCGCAGCTCCTTCGGGCCGCCGAGTTGTTCGAGGATCGTGACCTCTGAATCGCCACGGCCCGTTGCGGTCAGCAGCCGCGCCAGCTCGACGGGGCTGGTCCGGTCCCGCGACAGCACCACGGCCTGGCCGCCGCGGCGGATCGCGCTGACGGGTTCCGCGGTGACCAGGCTGATCACCTCGGTGTCCTGCACCGGCCACCCGACACGGGAGCACGCCAGCGTCACCGACGACACGTGCGGCAGGATCGCGACCCGGTCGGCGCCGTGAGCGCGGATCAGGGTGCTGCCGATGCCGTGCAGCAGCGGATCGCCGCTGGCGATGACATGGACGTCGCCGTCCGTGCCGTCGAGCAGGGTGTCGATCGCGGGCAGCAGCGGGCTGGGCCATGGCCGCCGTACGGCGCGCACGCTGTCATCGAGCAACGCCAGCTGCCGTTGCGAGCCGTGAATGACCGTGGCTCTTGCCAATTCGGCGCGGGCCGGCGGGGCGAGCCCGGCCATCCCGTCGGCGCCGATCCCGACGACGACGATCATGGCCTGTGAGTTCTTCGCGCGAGCGCTCATCATCTGGGCAACCTCCGCCACACCGCGCGCGGCGTGACGCGGAACGCCGCCGCGAGCGCGACGAGCGTGCCGGGCACCCAGACAACGCTGCGCCCGCGCCGCAGCGCGGCCACGGTGGCATCAGCGACCTGCGCCGGAGTACTGGACAGCGGCGCGGGCGCCATGCCCTCGGTCATCCGGCCGATCACGAAGCCCGGCCGCACCAGCAGCAGCTGCACACGGGTGCCGTGCAGCGCGTCGGTCAACCCGCTGCAGAACGCGTCGAGCCCGGCCTTGGCCGACCCGTAGACGTAGTTCGCCCGCCGCGCCCGCACCCCGGCGACCGACGAGAACGCGACCAGCGTCCCCCGGCCTTCGGCCCGCATCGTCTCGGCGAGCACCGTCAGAAGGCTGACCTGGGCGACGTAGTCGGTGTGCACGATCGCCGCGGCGTGCGCGGCATCCTGTTCGGCCCGGGCCTGGTTGCCGAGGATGCCGAACGCCAGCACGGCGGTGCCGATCGCACCGTGGCGCGCCACGATGCCGGCGACGACGTCGCGGTGGGAGCCGAGGTCGTCGGCGTCGAAGGCCACCGTGTGCACTGCGCGCGCACCCGCATCGAGCAGCGCCGCCGTCTCGGCCTCGAGATCGTCGGGGCGGCGCGCCGCCAGCACGACCGTCGTGCCGCGGGCCAACCGCCGCGCCACCTCCACTCCGATCTCGCTGCGGCCGCCGAACACCACGACCACCCCGGTCTCCGCCGTGTCGGCGCTGTCTTTCATGGCTGCGATTATGTCCTGCGCTAGCGTGGACCCCGATGGGCAAGGCAACCACGCGACTGACCACAGACGCGATCGCATTCCTGACCGAGCGGCATCTGGCGATGCTCACGACGCTGCGGGCCGATCAGTCTCCGCACGTGGTCGCCGTCGGGTTCACGTTTGACCCCACCACGCACATCGCCCGCGTCATCACCACCGGCGGCTCGCAGAAGGCTGTCAACGCCGATCAGCGCGGCGTCGCGGTGCTCAGCCAGGTCGACGGCGCGCGCTGGCTCTCGCTGGAGGGCTCGTCGACGGTCTACACCGAGGCCGACAAGGTGCGCGACGCCGAACGGCGCTACGCGCAGCGCTATCGCACGCCGCGCCCGAACCCCAAGCGGGTGGTCATCGAGGTCCGCGTCGAGCGGGTGCTCGGCTCGTCGGGCCTGCTCGACCGCGGCGACAGCTAGCCGCCCACCGGCACCACGACGAGGTCGTGGGGCCGGTTATTCACCGACATCGCGCCGTCGGCGGTGACGATCACGATGTCCTCGATGCGCGCGCCCCACTGGCCGGGGAAGTAGATGCCGGGCTCGACGGAGAAGGCCATCCCCTCCAGCAGCGGCAGGTCGTTGCCCGCGACGATGTAGGGCTCCTCGTGCACCGACAGGCCGATACCGTGCCCGGTGCGGTGCACGAAGTACTCGGCAAGCCCCTCGGCGGCCAGCACGTCGCGGGCCGCGGCGTCGACCTGTTCGGCGGTAACGCCGGGGCGAACGGCCGCCACCGCCGCCTGCTGGGCGCGCTGCAGCACCGCGTAGCGGCGGGCCACCTCGGGGTCGGGCTCGCCGATGCTGTACGTGCGCGTGGAGTCGGAGTTGTAGCCCGGCTCGTACGGTCCGCCGATGTCGACGACCACGATGTCGCCGGCCTGCAGTTCGCGGTCCGAGCACTCGTGGTGCGGATCGGCGCCGTGCGGGCCGGAGCCGACGATGATGAACGCGGCTTCTGAATGCCCTTCGGCCACAATGGCTTCCGCGATATCGGCGGCGACGTCAGCTTCGGTGCGGCCCGGCGCCAGGAACTCCGGTACGCGGGCGTGCACCCGGTCGATCGCAGCTCCGGCCTTGTTGAGCGCGTCGACCTCGGCGGGATCTTTGACCATGCGCAATGTGCGCAGCACGTCGGTGGCGAGCACGGGCACCGCGCCGAGCACACCGGCCAGCGGCAGAAGATGCAGCGCCGGCATCGCATCGGTCACCGCGACGCTGACCGGGCCACCGCCGAGCGCGTCGGCGACCAGCGCGTAGGGGTCGTCGCCGTCGACCCAGTCGCGCACCGTGACGTCGAGGTCGGGCACCGCCGACTCCTTCAGCGAGGCCAGCTCCATGCGCGGCACCACGATCGTGGCTGCGCCGTCTGCTGACAGCACCAGTGCCGTCAGCCGCTCGAAGGTCTGCGCGCGTGAGCCCACCAGATAGCGCAGGTCGTAGCCGGGGGTGATGACCAGACCGGCCAGCCCGGCGTCCGCGGTGGCGCGGGCCGCGGCGCTCAGGCGGTGGGCGTACACGTCGGAGCTGAATCGGGACGCTGCACTCATACCGCCCAGGTTAGTGCGCGAGTTCGCGTCTGTTCGCCGGGGAAACGGGACTGGCAGGATGGCGGGGTGACTGCTCCCCTGGTGCTCCTCGACGGCGCGAGCATGTGGTTCCGCTCGTATTTCGGTGTGCCGTCGTCGATCACCGCACCCGACGGCCGCCCGGTCAACGCGCTGCGCGGCTTCCTCGACGCCGTCGCCACCGTCATCACCCGCGAACAGCCCCGCCGTCTGGTCGTGTGCCGCGACGACGACTGGCGCCCGCAATGGCGGGTCGACCGGGTGCCGTCGTACAAGGCCCACCGGGTGGTCGAGGAGAACCCCGGCGACGAGCCCGACGTCGAGGAAGTGCCCGACGAGCTGACCCCGCAGGTCGACATGATCATGGAGATTCTGGACGCGTTCGGCATCGCGACCGCGGGCGCGCCCGAACACGAGGCCGACGACGTGCTCGGCACGCTGGCGAGTCAGGAGACCCGCGACCCCGTCGTCGTCGTCAGCGGCGATCGCGACCTGTTGCAGGTCGTCCGCGACGAGCCGACCCCGGTGCGTGTCCTCTACCTGGGCCGCGGCCTGGCCAAGGCCACGAAGTTCGGACCCGGCGAAGTGGCCGAGACCTACGGCGTGCCGATCGATCGCGCGGGACCGGCCTACGCCGAACTCGCCCTGCTGCGCGGCGACCCGTCCGACGGCCTGCCCGGTGTCGCGGGCATCGGCGAGAAGACCGCCTCGACGCTGATCACGAAGTACGGCTCGCTGGCGCACCTGCGCGCCGCGATCGAGGACCCGAAATCCGCGCTGCCCAAAGCCCAACGGGCCAAGCTCCGCACGGCGGCCGATTACCTGGCCTCAGCCGAGCCCGTGGTACGCGTGGCGACCGATGCGCCGGTGCAGTTCTCGACCGCTGACGACACGCTGCCGCTGGCCGCCGAACACCCACGCACAGTCGCCGAACTCGCCGAACGCTACGGCGTGTCGTCCTCGGTCGGGCGCCTGCAGAAGGCTCTCGACGGGCTGCCCTGACGAACTACTTGGGCCGGCCGACCTCGTAGGTGCCCTTGTCGTCCTGGAAGGTCACCGTCACCTGGCGCTTGGTGCCGTCGATGCTGACCTCGCAGTTGAAGGTGTCACCCTTCTTCACCGTCGGACTGACCCCGTTGTTGCACTTGACGTTGTTGACGTTCTTGGCGCCGTATCCGTTGGTCTGATCGGTGAGGATCTGCTGTACGCCGGTCTGCGCGGCGTTGACGTCGAGCTTGGTCGTGACGAAGAAGCCGGGCTTCCAGAACCCGAGGACCAGGACGACCGCGACGATGACTGCGGCAAGCAGGCCGACGATGGTCCCGATGACGGCCATCGACTTCTTGGAGCCCTCTTCGCCGCCCGGGGCCTGATAGTTCGGGTACTGCCCGTACTGACCGGGTTGGCCTGGTTGGCCGTACTGACCGGGCTGCCCCGGCTGCTGGCCGTAGGCGCCGGGCTGCCCGTACTGGGGCTGCTGACCATAGGCGCCGGGCTGGCCGTACTGTCCCGGCGGCGGGTACCCGGTGGGACTGGTCCCGTACTGCTCCGTCGGCGGGTACTGCTGCGGCGGATAGGTGGGCGGCGCCGTCGGCTGCTGGTACTGCGGGTACTGCTGCGGCGTGTACGCCGGCGGCTGCCAGGACTGCTGGTCCGGCGCCTGCGGCTGTTGCGACCCGGACGTCGGCTGCCAACCCTGGTTGGCGGCCGTCTCGCTGGACGGCTGATGCTCCGCGCCAGACTCAGGCTGATGACCCGGCCACTGCTGGTTCGGATCAGATCCCTGCGGTCCGCTCATTTCTCTCCTCGGTCGTGCGCGGCTGTGGCGGTGTAGCTGGCCACACACTACCCGGCATCAACGGCGACGACGCCGCGCCGAACGTCGTTGATGGCGCGTTTCGCGGTGGCCCGCAGCGCCTGCGACGGCGCGGTGGTGCGGACCTGATCGGCGAGATCGAGCACCTGCCGGCACCATCGGACGAAATCACCCGCCGGCATCGTGACACCCGTGCCGGGGTCACTGGCGGCCAGCGCCGAAGCGAGATCCCCCGTACTGGCCCACCGGTACACGGCGGCGACGAAACCGTCGTCGGGTTCACGGCTCGGCGGGAGTCGGTGCCGCGCCTCGTCGGACCGCAGCTCGGTCCACAGCCGGCGCGTCCGGTTCAGCGCGCGCCGCAGCCGGCCCGTCGGCACGTCGGAACCGTCGGTCGGCCCGTGGCCGTCGCGCCGCGATTCGTAGAGCACCGACGACAGGGCTGCCGCGAGCTCCGCGGCGTCGAGGTCGTCCCACACCCCGGTGCGCAGACACTCGGCGACCAGAAGATCGGACTCGCTGTAGATGCGGGCCAGCAGGCGACCGTCCGCGGTGACGGAACGGGTCTCCCCGTCCCCTGTGACGTAGCCGCGCTCGGTGAGCAGCACGACGATCCGGTCGAAGGTGTGTGCCAGCGAGTTCGTCGCGGTCGCGATCTTGCGGCGCAGCGCCTCGTTGTCGCGCTCCATCTTCAGGTAGCGCTCGGCCTGGCGCGCCTTCTCCTCCCGGTCGGGCAGCTGATGCGCCCGATGGGCTCGCATCCGATCCCGCAACGCGACCAACTCGGGATCGACATCAGGCTCGGCGGATGGACCGCTGCGGCGTCGGCGCTCCGACGGGACGTTCAGCCCTTCCGCAGCAGATGTCAGCGCCGAGGCCAGATCGCGGCGAGCGCGGGGGTTTCGGTGCTCGACGCGTTTGGGCAGCGTCATGCGGCCCATCGGCCCGATCGCTCCCGAGTAGTCGGCCGAGGAGATCCGGCCCGCCCACCGGGTCTCGGTCAGGACCAGCGGGCGGGGATCGTCGTCGTCGCGGGCGGGTTCGAGCACGACAGCCAACCCGCCGCGCCGGCCATGGGTGATCGTGATGATGTCGCCGCGACGCAACGCGGTCAGCGCATCGTTGGCGGCCTGCCTGCGCTGCAGTCGGGATGCCCGCGACTGCGCGCGTTCCCGTTCGCCGATCTGGGCGCGTAGCCGGGCGTAGTCGAGAATCGGTGCCTCCCGACCGCCGAACTCGGCGGCGAGCTGGTCGAGCATCTTCTCCGCCCGTTCGACGCCGCGCACCAGCCCCACCACCGACCGGTCTGCCTGATACTGCGCGAACGACCGCTCGAGCAGCTGATGCGCCTGCTCGGGGCCCATCTGGTGCACCAGGTTGATGGTCATGTTGTAGGTCGGGGCGAACGAGCTGCGCAGCGGGAAGGTTCGCGTCGACGCCAGCCCGGCCACCTCTGCCGGGTCGACGTCGGGGTTCCACAGCACCACCGCGTGGCCCTCGACGTCGATGCCGCGCCGGCCCGCCCGGCCTGTCAGCTGGGTGTACTCGCCCGGGGTGAGCGGCATGTGCTGCTCCCCGTTGAACTTGACCAGCCGCTCCAGCACCACGGTGCGGGCCGGCATGTTGATGCCCAGCGCCAAAGTCTCCGTGGCGAAGACCGCCTTGACCAGGCCTGCGGTGAACAGCTCCTCGACCGTGTGCCGGAACACCGGCAGCATGCCCGCGTGGTGGGCCGCCAGGCCACGGAGCAGGCCTTCACGCCACTCGTGGAAGTCGAGCACGATCAGGTCCGAGTCGTCGAGGTCCGCGGTGCGGCGGTCGACGATCTCGGCGATTCGCGCCCGTTCGGAGCCGCTGGTGAGCCGCAGTGACGAGCGCAGGCACTGCTTGACGGCGGCATCGCAGCCGGCCCGGGAGAAGATGAACGTGATCGCGGGTAGCAGGTCACGCTGCTCGAGCACGGTGATGACGTCGGCGCGGCCGGGCGTCCGGTAGATCGTGGGACGGCCACTCTGCCCTCCCCGGCCGCCGCGGCCCCTGGGCTGCCAGTCGGCGAGCCGGTCGGCTTCGCGGCGATGAGCGATGTGGCGCAACAACTCCGGGGCGACCAGCAGGTCGCCGTGAGCGACCTTGCTGCCCGAGGCCCGGTAGTCGAACAGATCCATCAGGCGCTTGCCGACCATGACGTGCTGCCACAGCGGCACCGGCCGGTGCTCGTCGACCACGACCGTCGTGTCGCCACGCACGGTCTGGATCCAGCCGCCGAACTCCTCGGCGTTGCTCACCGTCGCCGACAGGCTGACCAGCCGCACGTCGTCGGGCAGGTGCAGGATCACCTCCTCCCACACCGCACCACGCATCCGGTCGGCCAGGAAGTGCACCTCGTCCATCACGACGTGCGAAAGTCCCTGCAGGGCAGGCGAATCGGCGTAGAGCATGTTGCGCAGAACTTCGGTGGTCATCACGACCACGTCGGCGTCGCCGTTGATGTTCTGGTCGCCGGTCAGCAGGCCGATGCGCTCCGGGCCGTAGCGGCGCACCAGATCGTTGTGTTTCTGGTTGCTCAAGGCCTTGATCGGCGTGGTGTAGAAGCACTTTCGGCCTGCCGCGAGCGCGAGGTGCACGGCGAACTCGCCGACGACCGTCTTGCCCGCACCGGTGGGCGCGCACACCAGCACCCCGTGGCCTTGGGCGAGGGCGTCGCATGCGCGGCGCTGAAAACCGTCCAGCGCAAACGGGAGGAGTTCGGTGAACGCGGCGACGGAGTCCGAGGGCGCCTCAGACGGCGCCTCAGGTTGCATCGTCGTCGATCGACAGCCGCGACGGTGCCGGCACCGGTGACGGCGCGTCGACGGGTTCGGCTGCGCCGATCGGGGCGGCCTCGTCGTCGCTGACGGTGTCGAGGGCGCGACGCGCCTTGCGGCGGTCGTTGATGCGCGCGATCTGGATCGCCACCTCCAACAGCACGGTGAGCGCCAGCGCCAACGCCAACATCGAGAACGGGTCGGAGCCGGGTGTGGCGAACGCTGCGAAGACGAACAGGCCCATGATCAGCCCACGCCGCCACGCCTGCAGTCGCACGTAGGTCAGCACCCCGACCAGGTTCAGCATGACGATCAGCAGCGGGAACTCGAAGCTGATGCCGAACACCAGCAGCAGGTTGATCAGGAAGCCGAAGTACTGGTCGCCGGACAGGGCCGTCACCTGGACGTCGCTACCGACTGTCAGCAGGAATCCCAGCGCCTTCGACAGCACCACGTAGGCCAGTACGGCGCCGGTGATGAACAGCGCCGCCCCCATCGTGACGAAGGCGACCGCGAACCGGCGCTCCCGGCTGTAGAGGCCCGGGGTGATGAACGCCCACACCTGGTACAGCCAGACCGGGCAGGCCATCACCAGACCCGCGGTCAAGCCCACCTTCAGCCGCAGCATGAACTGGTCGAACGGCGCCGTGGCCAGCAGCCGGCACTCGCCGTCGGGGGCGATCGTGGCGCGGGCCGACGCCGGAAGTGAACAGTAGGGGCCGCGTAGCCAGTCACCGAGGCTGGGCAGCCCGAACGCGCCGTGGCTGTACCAGATGAAGCCCAGGATGGTGGTGAGCAGCACCGCGAGAACCGAAATGAGCAGACGGCTACGCAGCTCGGTGAGGTGATCGACCAACGACATCGTGCCGTCGGGGTTGACCCGCGACCGACGCCGGCGGGGATCGAGCTTCTTGAAGAGTCCGGGGATCTGCACGACGACGTGGGCTACCTGTCGACAGGCACTCCGATCACGACGCGGTTATCTCCCGCGTCGTGTCGAGGTGGCGATTCAGGCGGGGCGCTTGTCCGACGACGGCTCGGTGTGCCCGACAGGCCGCTCGGCGTCCGACACACGCTCCGAGGAGATCTGGGTGGGCTGGTCCGACTTGCCGTCGGCCTGCATCTCCTTGATCTCGGACTTGAAGATACGCATCGACTTACCCAGCGAGCGGGCTGCGTCCGGCAGCTTCTTGGCACCGAAGAGCAGCACGAACACGGCGATGACGATGATCCAGTGCCAGGGTTGTAGACCACCCAATTTGGTTACCTCCAGACGTTGCGGCCGAGTCTACCCGCCGTCGGGGCCCACCCGATAGGCGTCGAGCGCGGCGACGGCCGCCTGTCGCACCCGCTCGGCGAGCGGTTGCGGCTCGAGAACACGGACCGCCGACCCGAAACCGAGCACGAACCGGGCCATCCAGTCGTCGGAGGCGTAGGTCATCGCGGCGTTGCACGATCCGTCGGCATATTCGTTCAACACCCGCAGCGGGTAATAGTCGAACATCCACGACGCCGACCGGTCCACGCGCAGCGTCGCGGTCGGCAGCGACGGGTCCGCGGTGTCCGGGTCGAACAGCGACGTGTCGGGGCCGGCTTCGACCGCCGGGGGCGGCGGCATCGACGGTTCGTCGAGTACCCGGGCGTCGACGATCCGGTCGAAGCGGAACAGCCTGACGGCCTCCGCGGTGCGGCACCATGCCTCGAGGTAGCTGTGGTCGGCGACCAGCACCACGCGGATCGGATCCACGACCCTGGCCGAGAGCATGTCGTGGGAGGCCGAGTAGTACTCGATCGCCAGGGCCCGGTCGCCGCGCACCGCGGTGCGCACCGCCGCGGCGGCCTCGCTCTCCGCCGGCGCCGGCTCGTCGACCGCGGCGCCGTCGGCCGAGGCGCTGCCCGCCGCGGATTCGATCTTGGCGATCGCGCTGCGCGCGGCTTCCGGATCGACCATGCCCGGCACGTCGACCAGCGCACGCAGGGCCACCAGGATTCCGGTGGCCTCGGGCGAGGTGAGCCGCAGCGGATGGTCGATGCCCGCGGTGAAGGTCACCTCGATGGTGTCTCCGGAGAACTCGAAGTCGATCAGATCGCCGGGCCCGTAGCCGGGCAGGCCGCACATCCACAGCTGATTGAGGTCGTCGCGCAGCTGTTTGACACTCACCCCGAGGTCGGCGGCGGCCTCGTCGTAGGTGATCTTCGGGTTGGCCTGGAAGTAGGGCACCATGTTCAGCAGCCGGACCAACCGGGTGCTCAGCGCGGTCATGCCTGCACCTTCTCGACGCCGGCCTGAGCCTGCAGGCGCGCGATGACGTCCTCGCGCAGGGACGCCGGTTCGAGCACCACGGCGTCGGCGCCGTAGCTGGCGACCTCGCGGGCGAGCCGGTCGAACATGCCGACGTCCACGGTGATCTCCTGCCCCAGCCGCCCGCCCAGCGTCTTCGCGCCGACCACGGTGGCCTGGCGGCGCAGCGCGGTCGCTCGCCCGTCGGCGACCCAGACGCGGGCCTGCCCAGCGCCGGGCCAGTCGCCGACCACCCGCGCGACGATCTCCCGCAGATTGACGTCCGGGGGGCGCACCACCGCACCGGGCTCGCCGATTGGCGTCACGTCGGCGCCGATGCGGGAGAGCCGGAACGTCCGCACGGCGTCGCGGTCGCGGTCGTGGCCGACCAGATACCAGCGGCCCCGGTCGGTGACGACACCCCACGGCTCGACGGTGCGGGTCGTGTACGGCTCGCTGCGTGAAGGCCGGTGTGGGAACTGCACCGCACGCCCGGAATCGATGGCGGACAACAGGATTCCCAACACGTCCTCCGAGCCGCGCAACCCAGGCAGCGCCGCGGTCGACGTGATCGTCACGTCACCGTCGGGCGCATCGACGTCGACTCCGGCGGCGCGCAGTTTCAGCAGGGCGCTCTGGGTTGCGGTGATCAGTTCGGGTGACTCCCACAGCTGGGTGGCCACCGCGACGGCGGCGGCCTCGTCGGCGGTGAGCTCGACGGCGGGCAGCGCGTAGGCCTCGCGGTTGATCCGGTAGCCCTCGGTGGGGTCGGTCGACGACACGCGGCCGGTCTCCAGCGGGATGCCGAGGTCGCGCAGTTCGTTCTTGTCGCGCTCGAACATCCGGGAGAACGCTTCGTCGCTGGATCCGTCGGAGTAGCCGTACACGGTGTCGCGGATCCGGTCGGCGGTGATGAACGTGCGCGTCGAGAGCAGCGCGATGACGAGGTTCATCAACCGTTCGACTTTCGAAATCCCCACGGCGTAGAGCTTAGGACGAATCGGCGGTGGGCTCGGACGGCTGTCGCGGCGCGCCATGGCAGCATGAGGCGGTGAGCAGCCGCTGGCAGTCCTCCGACCGGCCCCGCGGCACCGACTACGACGCCCGCTGGGAGCGGCTGAAAGCGGCCGGCCGCAGCGTCCACGGTGAAGCCGACCTGGTGGAGGCACTGCTGCGCGACTCGGGCGGCACCCGGGTCCTCGACGCCGGCTGCGGCACCGGGCGCGTCGCCATCGAGCTCGCCGCCCGCGGGTTCTCGGTGGTCGGCGTCGATGCCGATCCCGCGATGCTGACGGTCGCCCGGGACAAGGCCGCCGATCTGCGGTGGGTGCAGGCCGACCTCGTCGACACCGCGACGGCGGTGCCCGAGGACTTCGACCTGGTCGTGGCGGCGGGCAACGTGATGATCTTCCTCGACCAGGGAACCGAGCCCGCGGTCGTCGCGCAGCTGGCGGACCGGCTCAGCCCCGGCGGACTGCTCGTGGCGGGTTTCCAGCTCCTCGCGGGCCGATTGACGCTGCAGCGCTACGACGACATCGCGACCTCAGCAGGTCTGACGCTGGCGCACCGGTGGGCGACATGGGAGCGGGCACCATTCAACGGCGGTGACTACGCGGTCTCGGTGCACCAGCTCACATAGACGCGATGAGCCTCTTGACCCTTTCGTCCACCGACCGGAACGGGTCCTTGCACAGCACCGTGCGCTGCGCCTGATCGTTGAGCTTGAGGTGCACCCAGTCGACGGTGAAGTCGCGGCCGGCTTCCTGTGCGGCACTGATGAATTCGCCACGCAGTTTGGCCCGGGTGGTCTGCGGTGGGGTGTTGACCGCAGCCTCGATCTCCTCGTCGGTGGTGATCCGGGTGGCCAGGCCCTTGCGCTGCAGCAGGTCGAACACGCCGCGGCCGCGCTTGATGTCGTGGTAGGCGAGATCGAGCTGGCTGATCTTGGCATCGGAGAGATCCATGTCGTAGCGATCCTGGTAGCGCTGAAACAGCTTGCGTTTGATCACCCAGTCGATCTCGGTGTCGACTTTCGCGAAGTCCTGGCTCTCCACGGCGTCGAGCTGGCGACCCCACAGATCGACGACCTGCTCGATCTGGGTGTTGGGTTCGCGGGTCTGCAGGTATTCCACGGCGCGCGCGTAGTACTCGCGCTGGATGTCGAGCGCGCTGGCCTGCCTGCCGCCGGCCAGCCGGACGGGACGGCGGCCGGTCAGGTCGTGGCTGACCTCGCGGATCGCCCGAATGGGGTTGTCCAGTGAGAAGTCCCGGAACGCGACGCCGGCCTCGATCATCTCCAGCACCAGCGACGCCGAGCCCACCTTGAGCATCGTGGTGGCTTCGCACATGTTGGAGTCACCGACGATGACGTGCAGACGCCGGTACTTCTCGGCGTCGGCGTGCGGCTCGTCGCGGGTGTTGATGATGGGGCGCGAGCGGGTGGTGGCGCTCGAGACGCCCTCCCAGATGTGCTCGGCACGCTGCGACAGACAGAACGTCGCCGCCTTGGGGGTCTGCAGCACCTTGCCGGCCCCGCAGATCAGCTGACGCGTCACGAGGAACGGCAGCAGCACATCCGAGATCCGGGAGAACTCCCCGGCCCGCACGATCAGGTAGTTCTCGTGGCACCCGTAGGAGTTGCCTGCCGAGTCGGTGTTGTTCTTGAACAGGTAGATGTCGCCGCCGATGCCCTCGTCGGCCAGGCGCTGTTCGGCGTCGATCAGCAGGTCCTCGAGGACGCGCTCCCCGGCCCGGTCGTGGGTGACCAGCTGCGTTAGGTTGTCACACTCGGCCGTCGCGTATTCGGGGTGACTGCCCACGTCCAGATACAGGCGTGCGCCGTTGCGGAGGAAGACGTTGCTGCTGCGGCCCCACGACACCACCCGCCGGAACAGGTAGCGGGCGACTTCGTCCGGGCTGAGCCGGCGATGCCCGTGAAAGGTGCAGGTCACGCCGAATTCGGTCTCGATGCCCATGATCCGTCGCTGCACCTCATCGAGACTACAAGCTGGTCGGCGCACGCGTGGGCGCCCACGCCCAAGACGCCTGTGGATAACTCCTGGGACGCACGTGTGCGGGTGCCAGCATGAGCCATGGGGGAAATCACCCGAGTGGACGTTCAACGCCTGGTGCAGCTCGCCGACCGCATCGCCGCGATCGCCGACGACATCGAGGCGCTGCGGTGCCCCGCACTGGATGTGGGCGCGCTGCCCGGCTCGGCGGTCGCCGAGGTGACGGACGCCGCGGCGCTCGTCGACGAATTCGACGACATGGTCGCGGGACTGCGGGGATGGTCGCTGGCGGCCCGACGATCAGCCGAGGGGTTCGAGCGGGCGGACCGTGACAGCGGCGACCGGCTGGGCGGGTGACGCTGCCCACGGTCACGCAGGCTCGGACGTGGCGGCCGGAGGCACTCACCGAACTTGCGCAGCACTGGGATGCGACCGCACGCCGCGTCGACGACGCCGCCGACGACGTCGCCGCACTGATCGAGTCCAGCCGCGACCACTGGGCGGGCCACGCCGCCGACGCCGCGGGCAAGCGGGCCCGCGAACTCGCTGCCGCAGCCTCCGCCCGGGCGCGGGCGTTGGTCGCGGCGTCGGTGGCCGCAAGCGACGGTGGCCACCAGATCGCTTCGGCCAGAGCCGATCTGCTGGACATCGTGGCGACTGCCCGCCGCGACGGATTCACCGTCGCCGACGACGGTTCGGTGGCCCCGACCGGTGAGGCAGACCCGCTGCTCGTGTTGCTGACCGGCGGGGATGCCGCGACGCTCGCGCAGATCCTCGCCGTGCGCGCCGCAGAGGTGCAGGATCAGATCACCGCTGCTCTCGGGCGATTGGCCACCGCCGACGAGGACGCGGCCGCCGACATCACCAGCGCGCTCGGCACCGACGACACGACCGGTCCGCCCGCGACTGTGCCGACCGACGTCGTGAGTGCGTGGCCCAGGATGGGGCAGGATGCGATCGCGGCCCAGATCGCGGCGATGACGACACAGCAGCGCGATCGCTTGGTGGCCGAGTTCCCCCGGCAGGTCGGTAACACCGACGGCGTGCCCTGGGCGCTGCGGGTCGCGGCGAACCGGATCAACATCGCGGAAGCGATCCTCGCCGAGTCGGGCGACGACGACGGCTCGCGGCGTCGGCTGTCGCTCTATCGGGAATTGCTCGCCGAGGTGGACGATCCGAATCAGGCCGGTGGCCGCGTCAGGCGCCAGATCCTCGGTTTCGATCCGGCCCGCGCGTCACTGATCGAGCTGCACGGCGACCTGGCCTCCGCGCGTGGTGTCGCTGTCCTGGTGCCCGGCGTCAACACCACGATGGAGGGTTCGGCGGCCAACGTCGCGACGGCCCGTCGCTTCGTGGCGGGTTCTGAGGGTGAGGTCGCCATGATCACGTATCTGGGTGGCCCGTTCCCGCAGGTCCACAATCCACTGGCGGTCCTGCTCGACGCGGCCGATCCCGACAAGGCGCTGGACCTGGCGCCGCGCCTGGTCGCGTTCAGCGAAGACGTCGAGCGCACCGTCGGCCCGGGCGTGCCTGTGACGGTCATCGGCCACTCCTACGGGGGCTCGATCGTCGGCACCGCCGAGACGATGGGGATGACCTCGGATCGCACGCTGTTCCTCGCCGCGGCGGGCGCCGGGGTCGGCGTCGACGACGCGTCGGAGTGGCACAACCGCAACCCCGACGTCGTACGGTTCTCGATGACCGCGCCCGGAGACTTCATCGAGGCGGTCCAGGGCATTCCGGGCGGCCCGCACGGCGCCGACCCCGACGAGATGGCCGGAGTGATCCCGCTGGCCACCGGTCGGTACGACGACGGCGGCTTCGTGGCCGGGTTCGGCGCCCACAGCGGCATGCTGAACCGGCCCTCGGACTCCTGGCGCACGATCCTGGCGGTGATCACCGGAGACGCCGAGACCTGGCAGCACGCACGCATCGACTGACACCCCCGGAATCAGGACAAGATCAATCCTGTTGCTACCCAAGCGATGACGATCACCCCCTCCCCAGTGCTGTGGACTCCGCAGCGCGTCCTGGTCACCCGCTCGGCCGCAGAGCTACCGCATGGCGCCGAGATCATCCGACGGTGCGAAGCCGCCGGCGTGCCGGCGATCGACGTGCTCGCCGGCGACCGGCTGCCGTCGCTGCGCGGTGCCGACGAACGAACCACGTACGCAGCGGCCAAACGCACGCTGGCCGTGGTCGTGGCGCCGCCGTCGAAACGCCGGATGCAGCCGATCCCGCCCAGCGCGGACTGGCGGATGGACCTCGCCGAGGGTTGCCCCGGGCACTGTCAGTACTGCTATCTCGCCGGATCGCTGAGCGGGCCGCCGATCACGCGGGTGTACGCCAACCTGCCCGAGATCCTGGCCGGGATGGACGACCACGTGGGCCGCGGCACCGTCACGTCGGCCTCGGCTCGCGCCGGCGAAGGCACCACCTTCGAGGCGTCCTGCTACACCGACCCGTTGGCGCTCGAGCACGTCACCGGTTCGCTGTCGGCCGCGATCAGCCACGTCGGCACCCACGACTGGGCCGCGCCGGTGGGCCTGCGCTTCACGACGAAGTACGACGACGTCGCGCCGCTTCTCGCTCTGCCCCACCGGGGACGCACCAGGGTGCGGGTGTCGGTCAACGCCGAAGAGGTCGCGGGGCGCTTCGAGGGTGGCACGGCCCGCCTGCCGCGCCGCGTGGCGGCGCTGGCCCAGCTCGCCGCGGCGGGCTATCCGGTGGGCCTCACCATCGCTCCGATCATGCCGATCCCCGACTGGCGGAACTCCTACGGCGCGCTGCTGCAGTCAGTGGCTGAGGCGACCGCAGGCTTTCCCGAGCTCGATCTGACCGTCGAATGCATCACCCACCGCTTCACCGCCGCCAGCAAGGAGGTGCTGACGTCGTGGTATCCGCGCACGAAACTGGAGATGGACGAGTCCGTGCGCACCCGCAAGTTCGGCAAGTTCGGCGCGGCCAAGTACGTCTATCCGAAAGAGACCATGGCGCAACTGCATTCGTGGTTCGACAGTGAGATCGCCGCGACTCTGCCCACCGCCCGCGCGCTGTACTGGACCTGAACCCTCACAACCCGGACATCCCGACGGTGCCGACACGCCGTCGCACGGCGGCGATCTCACGCAACCCGTCACCGAGCTGGCTGCGATCCAATGGGGAGAGCTCCGACGACGCGACGATGTCTCCGGGCGGGCGTCCCGCGGTGATCTGCTCGACCTGATGCGCCATCCGCATGCGCTGCAGCATCGTGAACACCTCGGTCAGCGTGCGGGCGTCTCGCTCGGTCAGCGCGCCGGCCTGCGCGGCGGCGGCGAGCCGGGTCGGGGTCGAGGCCGACGTGACCCCGGCGACCAGGCCGCCCCACCGCGCGAGGTTCACGATCGGCGTCACCGCGTGGTTCTTGAGGTCGAACGTGCCTCCGCGCCGGGACAGCACGTCTCGCAGCGAGCGGGTCCGCATCCGGCCCGAGAGGGCGTCGAGCAGCTGCAGACGCAACGCCTCCGGGTACTGCTCGCGGATGCGGTGATACGCCGACGGCACGGTGTGCAGTCCAGGATCGCCCCACACCACGCGCCCGTCGATCAGCAGCGAGGAGAACATCAACCCCCGGCCCTGGAGCGGCTCGGCCAGCCAACCCTGCGCGGCGGTGCGCCACTCCGACTGGGAGCGTGAAAATTTCGGCTTGTCGGCGGTGGCCCCGTTGCGATCGGTCGGCAAGCCGGCTTGCGCGAGCAGCTCGTGGACGTCGGCGGCGATCTGCCGGAACCGGTCGGCGCGCTCACCGAGACCGTCTTGCCATGACACCGCACTGTCGACGTCAGAGGACGGCATCGCTTCACGGCGCGCGACGCTGCCGAGCGTGAGCCAGGCGAATCCGTCCGGTGGCGGGCTCCCCGCTTGCGTCACAACGATTTCCAGAGCACGGCGCACCAGGCTGTCGACGACGACCGACAGGATCGCGCTCGTCGCGACCGCCTTCGTGCCATTGCGGAACAGATCGACAGCCGTGCCGGTGACCTGCCGGCCCACCTCGCGCAACTGGGCGGCGTCATCGGCTGCAGCGATCGAGCGGCGCAGCAAGAAACTCTGTCGCGCCGAGGCCGCCAGCAGATCGGCGTCCTCGAGGACGCCGAGCACCTCTCCGCGCGGCGTCAGCACCGGCATGTGCCGCAGCCCGCACTCCAGCATCTCCATCAACACGCTGTCGGCAGTCAGATCAGCGGTGACCGTACGGGCCGGTGCACTCATCACCGACGCGATGGCCACGTCCACCGACCGCCCGGCGGCCACCACCCGAGTGCGCAGATCACGGTCGGTGAAGATGCCCAAACTCGCGTCTCCTGATTCGCGAGGGAGGCGGATCAGGGCATACGACACGTGGTGACCGGTCATCTTGACCACCACGTCACGCACGGTCTCGTCCGGCTGGACCAGCAGGACGTCGCCGTGCACCAGCTCGGACACCGGCCGGGCATCGGTGGCCGGCGCGATGGTCGCCCGCTCGGCGGCCCGATTCCACCCCGAGGCGGCGAGGAAAGCCAGGCCGGACGGTTTGGCGAACTGCTGCTGCACCAGGGCACCCGGCAGCCGGATCAGCGTGCTCGGCGCGGATGTTCTTGCCTGGAAGTCCATTCCGGCGCCGCTGAGCAGGGGCAGGTAGCCGAAGATCTCGCCCGGGCCGACGTCGTCGATCACCACGCCGTCCCCGCTGCCACGGAGGGTGACCAGGCCGTCACGGACCATCCACACCGCGTCGGGCACGCGCGATGCGTAATCGGCCACCACGACGTCGGCCGGGAACGTCTCGACCGCGGCGCCCTCGGCGAGCGCGGTCAGCTCGTCGTCGGTCGCGGCCTGGAACGGCGTGTGTGCGGCCAGGAACTCGGCCAGCCCGGCCGGGTCAGCCCGCTCGGATGAGATCGGCACACTTCTCCGCCATCGTCATCACCGTGATGTTCGGGTTCACCGCAGGCAGTTTCGGCATCGCCGAGGCGTCGACCACCCGCAGGCCCGTCACGCCCTTGACCCGCAGCTGCGGATCCAGCACCGCCATGGGGTCCGTCAGCGCACCCATCCGCGCGGTCGCGGCCGGGTGGTACACGGTGTTGTGGCACTGGTGGATGTAGTCGAGGAGCTCGTCATCGGTGGTGGCCTCGGGTCCCGGCGCGAGCTCACGCGCGATCCAGGGTGCCAACGGCGACTGTTCGGCGATCCGACGGGCCAGCTTCACACCCGCGAGCATGATCCTGTCGTCGTAGCCGTCCGGATCGGTGAAATAGCGGGGGTCCACACGGGGACGGTCGCGGAAATCGCGAGTGCGCAGCCGCACCGTGCCGCGTGAGTGGCCCTGAGTCACGTTGGGCGTCAAGCAGAATCCGTTGTCGGTGGTGGGATACCCGCGGCGCAGCGTGTTCATGTCGAACGGCACGCTGCCGTAATGCATCATCATGTCGGGCTGACTGACACCCTCGTCGATCGTGGTGAACAGCCCGATCTCCCACCACTGTGTCGAGGTGGTCACCATCGGCTGGGCGGCCCTCCCAGAACACCAGGCCCTCGACGTGGTCGTCGAGGTTGGCGCCCACGCCCGGCGAGTCGACCCGGACGTCGATGCCGATCTCCCGCAGATGCGCGGTGGGTCCGATTCCGGAGAGCATCAACAACTTCGGGGTGTCGATCGCGCCGGCGGTGACGATCACCTCGCGGCGGGCCGCGACGGTGTCGTAACCGGTCAGATCCGGCCGCTGGTACCGAACCCCGGTGGCACGCAGGGCGTCGTCGAACAGGATCTCCGACACCCACGTGTCGGTCCGGAGCTCCAGGTTCTTGCGCGTGCCCAGGATGGGGTGCAGGAACGCGTGCGACGTGGAATTGCGGATGCCGTCTTCACCGGCGTTGATCTGGAACCAGCCTGCGCCGTTGCGCACGGTCTGTCCGCGGTTGAACGACACCGTGGGCAGTCCGGCCAACGCGGCAGCCTCGAGAACAGCTGTGCCGCAGGGATCGTCGGGCGGAACATCACGCAGCGTCACGGTCTTGGTGAGCCGCTCGACCAGCGGGCGCACCTCGGCGGCACTCCAGCCCGTCGCGCCCATGGCCGCCCACTCGTCGAGCGCCTCTGCCGGCGGATGGAAGGCGATACAGGAGTTGTGCGACGAACACCCGCCGAGCACCTTCCCGCGCGCGTGCCGCATGAACGAGTTGCCTCGCTCCTGCGGTTCGACCGGGTAGTCCCAGTCGTACCCGGAGTCCAGCAGGTGCATCCAGTCCGCCAGCACCAGGATCTTGTCATCGTCGACATCCGACGGGCCTGCTTCGATCAGGCACACCGTGACGTCGGGGTCCTCGGACAACCGGGGCGGCGAGCACACAGCCCGCCGTGCCGCCACCGGCGATGACGTAGTCGAACACGCCCGTCTCAGCCATCGGTGCGGGCCTCCGCGACGGTGGCCGCGGCATGCGACTCGAGCGTGCCGATGTGGTTGCGGCCCTTGACGGCATACCACAGCAACCCGGCGCCGAGGATGACGCCGATGTACACGAAGGCACCCCAGGTGTTGTACCAGGGCTCGCCGTACACGGCGGCGCGCGGCCAGGCGAGGTTCAGCGCCATGCCGACACCCCAGACCACCGCGACGATGTTGACCGGCAGACCCCAGCGGCCCATCGTGAAATAGCCACCCTCTTTGAGATCCGCGGGCGGCCACTGCCCCTGCAGCCGCTTCTTGAGCAGCGGACCGGTCACCATCAGGTAAGCCAGGTAGATCATGATGATCGCGATCGAGGTCAGCACCGTGAAGATCTTGGGTTGCTCGATGTTGATCACCAGGATGATCACCGAGATCACCCCGATCGTGACCGCGGGGACGATCGGCGTCTGGGTCTTGGGGTGCACCGTGGCCAACCGCTCACCGAAAGGCAGCGCGTTGTCGCGCGCCATCGCGAACGTGAGCCGGATCGCCGCCGTGTGCACGGCCAGCGTGCACACCGTCACCGCCACCACGATGCAGACGAGGAAGATCTTGCCCAGCGGTCCCCACATCACCGATTCGACGATGTACTGCAGCCCGCCGGAGCTCTCCCCCAGCTTCGGGTCCTCGAGGTTCGGCGCGGCCATCACCGCGAACACCAGGATGGCGCCGCCGATCACGAACGAGGCCAGGATGGCCCGCAGGATCGCCTTGGGTGCGGTGCGGCGCGGCTCCACGGTCTCCTCACCGAGCGAGGACGCCGTGTCGAAGCCGTACATCACATACCCCGACGCCAGCGATGCGACCAGGAACGCACCCAGATAACCCATCGACTCTCCGGCGCCGTATCCGTTGGTGGAAAAGAAGATATCGGGCCCACGCTCGATGTTGACGGCCAACAGCACAGCGATCAGCACGGCTGCGATCAGCTCGATGAACACGCCGGCGCTGTTGATCATCGCCATCAACCGCACGCCCAGGGCGTTGACCAGCGTGGTGAACGCGATGAGGATCGTGCCCAGCAGCACCGCATTGGCGGCGTAATCGTATTCGCCGGTGCCGTCGCCGATGATCTGGAATCCGCTCCACAGCCTCGGCAGGTTGAGCTGATAAGCCAGCGCCACCGCCGAGATCGTCACGATGGACGCGGTGAGCATCAGCCAGCCCGATGTCCACCCCACGATCCGGCTGGCCAGTTTCTTGCTCCAGTTGTAGACCGACCCGGCGACCGGGTACTTCGCCGCGAGCTCCATGAAGCACAGCGCGACGGCCATCTGCCCGACGAACACGATGGGCCATGACCACAGGTACGCGGGTCCTGCGCTGGAGTATCCGAAGTAGAACAGCTGGAAAGTGCCGGTGAGGATCGAGATGTAGCTGACCCCGGCCGCGAAGCTGGCGAACTTGCCGATGCTGCGGTCCAGGGACTCTTTGTAGCCGAAATCCTCCATGCCGCTGTCGTGGTGAGGATCTTTGATCACCATGCGTGTTGCCCTTCTACTCCGGGACTGCCCTCAGTGTGTGAACCAACCCGCGGCAGCGGGGGCCGTGTTGTGCCAGATGTGTTTGAGCTCTTGGTATTCAGCCAACCCGGAGGGTCCGAGTTCGCGCCCGTTACCCGACGCACCGAAGCCGCCCCACTCCGCGGCGGCGGTGTAGTAACCGAAGTCGTTGAGCCACACGGTGCCGTGCCGCAGGGCACGCACCACCCGTTCGCCCCGCGCCGAGTCCGAGGTGCGGACACCGGCGGCGAGCCCGTAGCGCGTGTCGTTGCCCAGCGCGATCGCCTCGTCCTCGGTCGTGAATCGTTCGACGGTGAGGATCGGTCCGAACGTCTCCTCGGTGACGATGCGCATCGACCGGTCGCAGTGGTCAAAGATCGTGGGCAGGTAGAAGTAACCGTCCGCCAACGCCGGGTCGGCGGGCCGCTCACCACCGCACACCAGCGTCGCCCCCTCGGAAACACCGAGCGCCACATAGCTTTCGACCTTGGCGCGATGCTGTTCGGAGACCAGCGGCCCGGTCTCACTCGCCGGGTCGAGCCCGTTGCCGACACGGATCGTGGCTGTCCGCTCGGCCAGCGAGGCCACGAAGTCGTCGGCGATGGAGTCTTCGAGGATGACCCGGGTGCCCGCCGAGCACACCTGTCCGGAGTGCAGGAACACCCCGGTGAGGACGTGGTCGACGGCGGCATCCCAGTCGCCGCTGTCACGGACGTCGGCGAAGACGATGTGGGGGTTCTTTCCACCGAGCTCCAGCGCCACCTTGGTGACGTGCTTGGCGGCCGTCGCGGCGATCGTGCACCCGGTCGACAGGCCGCCGGTGAACGAGATGAAGTCGACGTCCGGATTGTCGGTGAGCGCAGCGCCCAACGTCGCGCCGCTGCCCTGCAGCAGGTTCACCACACCGGGTGGCACGCCCGCTTCGTCGAGCAGATGAACGAACGCGATGGTGCTCAGCGGCGTGACTTCACTGGGTTTGGCGACCATCGTGCATCCCGCCGCCAGCGCCGGGGCCACCTTCCACGACATCTGCAGCAGCGGATAGTTCCACGGCGCGATGAGCACACACACGCCGATGGGCTCGGCCACCACCCGGCTGATCACCGCAGGGTTTCCGACGTCGACGAGCGTGTCGGCTTCGACGCCGATCAGGCGCGCATAGTAGCGGAACACCGACGTGACGTCGTCGATGTCGATACGACTCTCCGCCAATGTCTTTCCGGTGTCGCGTGTTTCCAGCAGCGCGAGGTCTTCCTTGTCACGCTGAAGCAGTTCGGCGATGCGGTGCAGCAACTCGGAACGCTCGGATGCCGTGGTGGCACTCCACGTTCCTTCGTCGAAGGTGGCGCGGGCCGCCGCCACCGCGGCGAGCGCGTCATCGGAGGTGGCTTCGTCGACCACGGCGGCGACGCTGCCGTCGGCTGGGTTGACGATCTCTCGTGTGCCACCGTCGGAGGCGTGCCGCCAGGCACCACCGATACAGAGGTCAGGTTGACCGTCCATGCCCGCGTCGGCCTCCTCGCCTGGTGTCTCGACGTCGCCAGCGGGGACACTACCCAGTCGGGGCACCGTGCGCGCGGTGGTTCGTCAGGAACGGGCGGGACCGTCACCCACGCAGGTGAGGAGATGCGTCAGAAGAGGAGAGTCAGCCTTCGGTGTTCTCGGCCGCAGTCTGCTCGGCTGCGGACGTGGTCGACGGCAACAGCGCCTCGAGCGCGGTTCCGGTGATGCGGCGGAATGCCCGCCGCGGCCGGTTGGCGTCGAGCACCGCGACCTCCAAGGTGCCCGGACCGAGGACGCGCGGCTCACTGCCGTTGCCGCCGGCGCCCAACGCGGTCACCGCGGTCGACACGGCTTCACCGAGACTCAGGTTCTCCGAATACGACTCGGTCAGCGCGGTCGAGATCGGCTCGGTCGTCCCACCCATCACCACGAAGTGCGGCTCGTCGGCGATCGACCCGTCGTAGGTGATCCGGTACAGCTCGGGCGGCTTGGTCTCGCCGTAGTGGGCCACCTCGGCCACGCACAGCTCCACCTCGTAGGGCTTGGCCTGCTCGGTGAAGATGGTGCCCAGCGTCTGGGCGTACACGTTGGCCAGCTGGCGCCCGGTGACGTCGCGGCGGGAGTAGGCGTAGCCCTGCGTGTCGGCGAATCGGATACCACCGCTGCGCAGATTGTTGAACTCGTTGAACCGGCCGACGGCGGCGAAGCCGACGCGGTCGTAGAGTTCGCTGACCTTCTGCAGCGAGCGCGACGGGTTCTCGGCGACGAACAGCACACCGTCGGCGTAGGCGAGCGCGATCACGCTGCGGCCGCGGGAGATTCCTTTGCGGGCGAGCTCGGACCGCTCCCGCATCGCCTGCTCGGGTGAGATGAAATAGGGGAAGCTCACAGCTGCTCACCTCCGGCGCTCTCGGCGTCGGGCCCGAAAGTGTCTGCCCGCGAACGACTGTCGATGATCTCGCGGGCCAGCCCCGCGATCTGCTGCTCGGCCACCTCGACCGCGCCGTCGGCGGTGATGACCACCGCGGTCGGGTAGATGCCCCGCACCAGGTCCGGACCACCGGTGGCCGAATCGTCGTCGGCGGCGTCGTAGAGCGCCTCGATGGCCACCCGCAGCGCCGAGTCGGCGTCGCGCACCCGGACGTACAACTTCTTCATCGACGACTTGGCGAAGATCGAGCCCGAGCCGACGGACTGGTAGCCCTCTTCTTCGAGGTTGTGGCCGCCGGCGGCGTCGAACGACACGATGCGCCCTGCCGCCTCCGGATTCGGGTCGTCGAGGTCGTAACCGGCGAGCAGCGGCAGCGCGATGAAGCCCTGCAATGCGGCTCCCAGGTTGCCGCGCACCATGGTCGCGAGCCGGTTCACTTTGCCCGGGAACGTCAGCGGGACGCCCTCGAGCTTCTCGTAGTGCTCGAGCTCGACGGCGTAGAGGCGGGCGAACTCGACCGCGATGGCGGCGGTGCCCGCGATGCCGGTGACCGTGTAGTCGTCGGTGATGTACACCTTCTGCACGTCACGGCTGGCGATCATGTTGCCCTGAGTGGCGCGGCGATCCCCGGCCATCAGAACTCCACCCGGGAACTTCAGCGCCACGATCGTGGTGCCGTGCGGCACGACGTCGGTCGGCAGGGCGGTCGGCACCGATCCGCCGGCGCCCGGGAGCAGATGAGGTGCCTGATGACGCAGGAAATCGGAGAACGACGACGGATTCACACCGCCGTGCGACAGGCCTGCGGGCAAGGCGTCAAAGGCTCCCGGTAACGGGTGGGCAGAGGACTGATCGCGATGCGGCCAGGTCACTGTCCACCCTTCTGCACGTACGCACGCACGAAGTCTTCTGCGTTCTCTTCCAGGACGTCGTCGATCTCGTCGAGCAGATCGTCGGTTTCCTCGGTCAGCTTCTCGCGGCGCTCCTGGCCGGCAGCCGTGCTGCCGGTGAGGTCGTCGTCCTCGCCGCCTCCGCCGCCGCGCTTGGTCTGCTCCTGCGCCATCGCTGCCTCCTGCGTCTCTCACTCCAGGCGTGACATTCGAAGATGTCGCTACCCGCCGTTCCTTCACACTACCGGTCAGCCGCCGGATTGCCGGGGATAGCCCGATCAGGTCGTGAGTTGCTCGACGAGCTCGGCCGCGCTGTCGACCGAGTCCAGCAACGCACCGACGTGGGATTTGCTGCCTCGCAGCGGCTCGAGGGTCGGGATGCGCACCAACGAGTCACCGCCGAGATCGAAGATCACCGAATCCCAGCTGGCCGCCGCGATGTCGGCGCCGAAGCGGCGCAGGCACTCTCCGCGGAAGTACGCCCGGGTGTCGGTGGGCGGGTTGTCCACGGCGTCGAGCACCTGCTGCTCGGTGACCAGCCGCTGCATCGAGCCGCGGGCCACCAGCCGGTTGTAGAGGCCCTTGTCCAGCCGCACATCCGAGTACTGCAGGTCCACCAGATGCAGCCGGGGGGCGTTCCAGCTCAAGTTCTCCCGATTGCGGAAACCCTCGAGCAGCCGCAGCTTGGCCGGCCAGTCCAGCAGGTCGGCGCACTCCATCGGGTCCCGCTCGAGCAGATCCAGCACGTGGGCCCACGTCTCGAGAACGTGGTTGGCGCGTGGGTCGGGGTCACGGCTGTCGACGAGCTTGGCCACCCGATCGAGGTAGATGCGCTGCAGCGCAAGGCCGGTCAGCTCGCGTCCGTCGGCCAACGCCACCGTCGCCCGCAGGGACGGATCCCGGGAGAGCACGTGCACGGCATGCACCGGACGGGCGAGCGCGAGGTCGCTCAGATCGATGCCGACCTGCGCACCCTCCTCGATGACGTCGAGCACGAGCGAGGTGGTGCCGACCTTCAGGTAGGTCGACGTCTCGGCCAGGTTCGCGTCACCGATGATCACGTGCAGGCGCCGGTACTTGTCGGCGTCGGCGTGGGGTTCGTCGCGGGTGTTGATGATGCCGCGCTTGAGCGTCGTCTCGAGGCCGACCTCGACCTCGATGTAGTCCGAACGCTGGGACAGCTGGAAGCCCGGCTCGTCGCCGGACGGTCCGACCCCGACGCGACCGCTGCCGGTGACCACCTGACGGGACACCAGGAACGGGGTCAGGCCGGCGATGACCGACGAGAACGGCGTCTGCCGCGACATGAGGTAGTTCTCGTGAGAGCCGTACGAGGCACCCTTGCCGTCCACGTTGTTCTTGTAGAGCTGCAGTTTCGCCGCGCCGGGCACACTCGCGACGTGGCGGGCCGCGGCCTCCATGACGCGCTCCCCGGCCTTGTCCCAGATGACCGCGTCCATCGGGTCGGTGCACTCCGGTGCGGAGTACTCCGGGTGGGCATGGTCGACGTAGAGCCGGGCGCCGTTGGTGAGGATCATGTTGGCCGCGCCCACCTCGTCGGCGTCGACGACGGGCGGCGGCCCGGACGAGCGGCTCAGGTCGAAGCCCCGCGCGTCACGCAGTGGGGATTCCACCTCGTAATCCCAGCGCGTGCGCTTGGCTCGCTGGAGGCCGGCCGCCGCGGCGTAGGCCAGGACCGCCTGGGTGGACGTCAAGATCGGATTCGCGGTCGGATCGGACGGCGAGGAGATGCCGTACTCGACCTCCGTTCCGATGATCCGTTGCATAGCGACCAGCCTAGAGGTGCGCCATGATCGGCTCGCAGCTGCCCGGTCCGGAATACCGTCGATGAGCTGGGCGGCATGGTGCAATGAGCACGATCATGATCACCCCATCCGACGACGCCGACCTGCGCTCGGCCGCAGAAGCGTGGTTCCTGCGCCGAGGCCTGCCCGCGGTGCTGCGGCCCGGCACGCTGGTGCGCGGGGTGTGGGCCCGCTCGGCGCCGGCGCTGGCCGCGTTCGGCGTGAGCATGGCGTTCTCGATCGTGATCGTCGCGGTGACGGGCAAGCACACGATCGACATCGACGGCACCCCGACCCGCACGGAGTGGTTCGTCCTCGTGATCGTGGTGTTGGTGGCGCCAGCGGCCGTGAGCGTGGGCCGCCTGGTCTCGCGGATCGCCCACCGTCGGCGGCGTGAGGCGGTGTCGGCGGCCTCGGTGGTGGTGGCGGGTCTGGCGGCCGTGTTCGGTGGACCGAGCGCGCGGATCGTCGCCGACGTCGTGGCCGAGGGCATCGTGATCGGGTTGATCCTGCTGGGCACCGCGACAGGGCTGGGGTCGGTGCTCGGCTGGGCCGCCGCCGTGACGCTGCGCAATCTGGCGTCGGTGGGCAGCCTGCTGCTGCGGGCGCTGCCGGTGATGCTGTTGACGGTGCTGGTCTTCTTCAACGGTCCGGTATGGACGATGGCATCGACGGTGGGCCGGGGCAGGTTGTGGCTGGCGCTGCTGTTCCTCTTCGCCGTGGCCGCGGCGTTTCTGGTGTCCAGCACCCTCGGCCTCGTCCGCCCCATTCTGACGCCGGAGGCCAAGCGGCCCGAGCACGCGCAGATGCTCGTCGGCACCCCGTTCGAGACCATGCCCGATCGGCCGCGGCGCGTACCGCTGTCGCGGCCGGAACGGACGAATGTCGTTTTCGTACTCGCCCTTTCGCAGATCATCCAGGTGCTGACGGTGGCCGTGGTGACGGGTGCGCTGTTCGGTGTCCTCGGGTTGATCCTGATCAGCCCCGAGTTGCTGGACGCCCTGACCGGCGGCAGCCCGGGCGATGGCCAGCTGCTGGGCATGACACTGCCGATCCCCGAGGCACTTATCCAGCTCACGATGTTCCTGACCGCCCTGACGTTCATGTACTTGGCGGCGCGTGCGGTCACCGACAAGGAGTACCGCCGGCAGTTCATCGACCCGTCGATCGAGGATTTGCTGCTGACGCTCGTCGCCCGCGACCGCTATCGCACGGCGACGGTGACTCCCGGCGGGGCAGTGTGAGTCGGCCGGCCGCCGCGACCCGGCGGATCCACGAGTGGTTCCTGCATCGCGGGCTGCCGCTGGTGCTGACGCGCCGGGTCCGCTCCCGCGCGCTGATCGCCCGCTCGGCGCCGGCGGTGGCCGGTGTCGGCGCAGTGACAGCGACCGTCCTTCTGCTGGCCGAGTGGACCAGCGACAACACCGACGTCGGAATCCTGGTGCGGCTGGCCGGCATCGCACTCGTGTTGGCGGCCGCACCGTTCGCGCTGGAGGTCCTGCACCAGCGCTCCACCACCGCCGCACGGATGGGCCGCAGGACCACCGCCCTGGCGGTGATGGGGATCTTCGTCCTGGCGATGCCCGTCGTGGTCTCCGGATGGTCGGCCGCAGCAGCGGCGGAGGTGCCGGTCTTCCTGGCGGTGACGTTGCTGACGATCTGGCTGACCTACATCGGCCTGGGCTCGATCGCGCTGTGGGCCTTCCGTTTCGCGACCGAGCAGGTCGGTGCGCTCGGCACGTTGATGAGCCGGGCGCTGCCGCTGCTGATGCTCACCGTCGTGGTGTACTTCACCGGCGAACTCTGGCAGCTGTCGGCCCGCATGACTCGCGAAAGGCTGTGGCAGACGGTCGGATTCCTCGCTGCGGTGGCTCTGGCGTTCATGGTGGCCACGATCCGCGACGAGGTCAGCGCGCTGCGTCAGGACAGGACCCGGCAGTCCGATCCCGCCGCACTGCTCGCCGACACCCCGCTGGCAGGGCTCTCCCCCGGGACCCCGACTCCGCTGTCGCGGCCCGAACAGGTCAACGTGGTCGCCGTGATGGTGGTCGCCCAGGCGATCCAGGTGGTGTTGTTCACCACCGGCCTGTTCGTGTTCTTCCTCGCGCTGGGTTTCGTCACCGTCCCCCCGGACGTGATCGTGCTGTGGTCGGGCGAACAGAGTTGCCCGGTCGGCGTGCCGCCCTGTGACGGAACGTGGTTCGGCGTGCACGTGCCGATACCGCAGACGGTCGTGCACATGTCGCTGTTCGTCGCCGTGCTCTCCGGGCTGTACTTCACCGTCAGCACCAGCGTCGACCCGCTCTACCGCCAGCGCTTCTTCGAACCCCTGATCTCCGACGTCGCGGTCAGCCTGGCCGGCCGCGACAGCTATCTGGCGATGCACCGAGAGGAGTCGAGCCCGTGACGAACACCGGATTGCGGGGCAAGCGCTACGGCGAGGTGCTGCTGGTCAGCGCCGGTCCCGAGGGTCCGCAGGCGACCGTGTACAACACCTATCCGCTCAACGACTGCCCGCCGGAGCTGTGGAGCCGGCTCGATGCCCAGGCGCTGGCCACCGAGCACGGCGCGCTGGCGGCCCTGCTGAACGGGCCGCGCTACTGGCTGATGGACGCCATCGAGAAGGACATGGGCGAGGATCGCGAGATCGTCACCTTCGGCGGGCTGGACATGTACCGCCAGGCGACGGTCACGCTGTCGTCGATGAACCCCGCCCCGTACCTACCGAACACGGTGGCGCGCAACGCGGTGTTCGTGTTCGACGCGGGCGCACCGGTGTTCGAGCTCGTCGACCCCGACGGCAGGGGATGGGTGATGCAGACATGGAGCCAGATCGTCGACTCCTCGCTGGCCTACGACGACCTGCCGCACCTGGCCACTCGGCTGACGCTCCCCGTGGGCTGGGCATACCGCACCCGCACCCTAGAAACCGAACTGCGTCTCGACACGAGCAGTCAGGCCGCCCAGGTGCTCCAGGACGGCCTGACCAACAGTTACTCGCTGCTGAGCTAGAGGTACTGCCCGAGGTTGCTCTCGGTGTCGATGGCCCGGCTGGCACTCGACGACTTCCCGGTGACCAGCGTGCGGATGTAGACGATCCGCTCGCCCTTCTTGCCCGAGATACGAGCCCAGTCATCGGGATTCGTGGTGTTCGGCAGGTCCTCGTTCTCGGCGAACTCGTCGACGATCGAGTCCAGCAGATGCTGAATGCGCAGACCCGGCTGACCGGTCTCCAACACGGACTTGATCGCGTTCTTCTTCGCCCGGTCCACGACGTTCTGGATCATGGCGCCGGAGTTGAAGTCCTTGAAGTACATGACTTCCTTGTCACCGTTGGCGTAGGTGACCTCCAGGAACCGGTTGTCGTCGATCTCGGCGTACATCCGCTCGACGACCTTCTCGATCATCGCCTTGATGGTCAGCCGGCGATCGCCGGTGAACTCGGAGAGATCGTCGGCGTGGATCGGCAGGTGCTCGGTGAGGTACTTGCTGAAGATGTCCTGCGCCGCCTCGGCGTCGGGCCGCTCGATCTTGATCTTGACGTCCAGTCGGCCGGGCCGCAGGATCGCCGGATCGATCATGTCCTCACGGTTGGAGGCGCCGATCACGATGACGTTCTCCAGGCCCTCGACACCGTCGATCTCGCTGAGCAGCTGCGGCACCACGGTGGTCTCCACATCGGAACTCACTCCGGTGCCTCGGGTGCGGAAGATCGAGTCCATCTCGTCGAAGAACACGATCACCGGCGTCCCCTCGGATGCCTTCTCTCGCGCCCGCTGGAAGATCAGGCGGATGTGCCGCTCGGTCTCGCCGACGAACTTGTTGAGCAGCTCGGGACCCTTGATGTTGAGGAAGTACGACTTCGCCTCCCGGGCGTCGTCGCCACGCACCTCGGCCATCTTCTTGGCCAGCGAGTTGGCCACCGCCTTCGCGATGAGCGTCTTACCGCAGCCGGGAGGACCGTAGAGCAGAACACCCTTCGGGGGCCGCAGTGAGTACTCGCGGTAGAGATCCTTGTGCAGGAACGGCAACTCGACGGCGTCGCGGATCTGCTCGATCTGGCGCGTCAGACCGCCGATGTCGTGATAGCTGACGTCCGGCACCTCTTCGAGCACCAGGTCCTCGACCTCGGCCTTGGGGATGCGTTCGAAGGCGTAACCGGCCTTGGTGTCGACCAGCAGCGAATCCCCGGGACGAAGCCGGCGAGGCTGATCGTCGCCGAGGCTCGGGTCCTCGACGTCGGGCAGGTGCTCGGCGGCGACGAGCGGCTCGGCCAGCCACACGATGCGCTCTTCGTCGGCGTGACCGACGACGAGAGCGCGGTGACCGTCGGACAGGATCTCGCGCAGCGTGCTGATCTCGCCGACCGATTCGTAGTGGCCCGCCTCGACCACCGTCAGCGCCTCGTTCAGGCGAACGGTCTGGCCCTTCTTGAGCACCTTCGTGTCGATGTTCGGGGAGCACGTTAGGCGCATCTTGCGACCGGAGGTGAAGACGTCGACGGTGTCATCGTCCTGGACCCCCAGCAGAACGCCGTAGCCGCTGGGCGGCTGACCGAGCCGGTCGACCTCCTCGCGCAGTGCCAGCAACTGCTGGCGGGCCTCTTTGAGGGTGTCCATCAGCTTGGCGTTGCGGGCGGCCAGTGAATCGATCCGTGCTTCCAACTGGTGGACGTCGCGCGCCGCCCGGGCGCTGCTCTGCGGGCCCACCGCACCGTCTAGCTGTTCGCGCAGAATTGCGGCTTCCCGACGGAGCTGCTCCAACTCGGCAGCGTCCTCGGCGGACAGCCTTCTCTCGGGGGATGTTCCGGAATGCTCGGTCTCACTCATATTGAGCTCCTTTCCCACACCGGGAGTTGGTGCGGTAACAACTTCAACGCTACCGGCGATTCAGCCATTGTGTGTGCTCTAGGAATTCGACACACCAGCAACACTGTTAGCCTCTGTACATCAGTTCGTCCGAACGGAAGGACCGTCGTGACCCTCAAATCCCTCTTTACCAGCGTGACCGCTGGGACCGCAGCAGCCGCACTCGCTGGCGCCGCGGCCGTGGGTGTGACCTCGATTGCAGTCGGCGCGGGCGTGGCCTCCGCCAACCCGGTCGTGGTCAATGCGCCGCTCGCGCCGGCGCCGGATCTGGCCGGTCCGCTGCAGCAGACCGTCAACGTCCTCGGCTCCGGAGGATCCTTCGCCGGCAAGCAGGCCTACGTGCAGGACCTGGGCCGCATCGGTGGAATCGGCGTCTCCGCGAAGTACAACAGCGCTGTGGCGAAGGGCTACCTGCCGCTGACGGCGACCGTCGCCGACGTCGACGTCAACGGCAATGTCGCGACGGCCAACGTCACCGCCACCTTGCCGACCGGCGAGAGCCGGACCATGCCGCTGAGCTTCGTGCAGGGCCCCAGCCCCACCGGCTGGCAGCTGTCGCAGTCGTCGCTGTTCACCCTCGCCGGGATGCTCGGCTGATCCTGGGCAGACAGTGATCCTTACCGATCGATGACGCCGGTGCGTCACCCTCTTCACCGCGGCGCCGCCACGATTGTGGCGGCGTTCGCGTTGGGTGGGTGCGCCCCGGCGCCGGCCCCTCCGGCGGCGACGACAGTCGAGACCTCGCCCACGCCGACGGCAGGCATCCCCGCCCCTGCTCCCCCGGCGCCGGGCGGCCCGCCGCTGCCGCAGCCGTCCGCTCTGACCGACGTCCTGGCCCGGCTGTCCGATCCCGCCGTCCCCGGCGATGCCAAGATCTCGCTGATCGAAAACGGCACCCCGGGCGAGGCCGCCGGCCTGGATCGCTTCGCGGCTGCGCTGCGCGACAACGGCGCTCTGCCGCTGACATTCGACGCCCGCGACCTCGGCTGGGCGCAGAACGGTACCGGTGACGTGATCGCGACCGTGACGATCACGCTGGCCAACCCGCCGGGTTCTGAGTTCGTGTACCCGATGCAGTTCGCGCCCGAGGCCGGCTCGTGGCAGCTGACGCGTCAGACCGCCGACCAGCTGCTGGCTCTGGACGCGCCCGCCGCTCCCCCTCCCTCGACACCGCCTCCGCCGCCACCCCCACCCTCGCCACCTCGGTGAGCATGTGGATCGGCTGGCTGGAGTTCGACCTGCTCCTCGGTGACGTGCATTCGTTGAAGCAGAAGCGATCGGTGGTGCGACCACTGGTCGCCGAGCTGGCCCGCCGTTTCTCGGTGTCGGCCGCCGAGACCGGCGCCCAGGATCTGCACCGCCGCGCGGCCGTAGGGATCGCGCTCGTGGCCGGCGACCGAGCTCACGTGGTGAGCGTGCTCGATGCCGCCGAGCGTCTGGTCGCGGCACGTCCGGAGGTCGAGTTGCTCTCGGTCCGCCGGAGCCTGCGGCGCAGCGACGACGAGTGAAGCGCTAGACCGTCGGGCGCTTCTTGCGCAACGGAATCGGTGCGATCGCACCGGGTGCGAGTTTGCGCGCGCTGATCAGGAACGCGGTGTGCCCGCGCATCGTGTGTTCGGGCCGCACGGCCAGACCCACGACGTGCCAGCCGCGCTGCATGCTCTCCCAGGCGCGCGGTTCGGTCCAGCACTGCTGCTCGCGTAGCGCCTCGACCGTCTTGGACAGCTGGGTGACGGTGGCGACGTAGATCATCAGCACACCGCCCGCGACGAGCACCTCCCCGACGCGGCCGAGCACCTCCCACGGCGCCAGCATGTCCAGCACCACCCGGTCGACCTCCGGGCCGTCGTAGTCGACCAGATCGGCGGTGACCAGCTGCCAATTGTCCGGGGCTGCACCGAAAAACGTCGTCACGTTGCGCAGCGCGTGCTCGGCGTGATCCTCGCGCAACTCGTAGGACGTGACGCTGCCCTCGGGTCCGACCGCGCGCAGGAGGGAGCACGTCAGCGCACCCGACCCCGCACCTGCCTCGAGCACCCGTGCGCCGGGGAAGATGTCGCCCTCGTGCACGATCTGCGCGGCGTCCTTCGGGTAGACCACCTGCGCGCCCCGCGGCATCGACATGACGTAGTCGACGAGCAGCGGGCGCAACACCAGGAACTGGTCGCCGTTGGTGGAGCGCACGACGCTGCCCTCGGGTAGTCCGATGACCTGGTCGAGCGAGATGATGCCGCGATGGGTGTGGAACTCCCCGCCGGGCTTGAGCACCATCGTGTAGCGCCTGCCCTTGGCGTCGGTGAGCTGCACGCGGTCACCCACGTCGAACGGACCGGTTCTGCGCACAGCTGACCAGCCTGCCAGCACCGGCGTCGCCGACTACGGCCGGGTTGCCCCGATCTGTCGGCGGGCGGTTCTAGGGTGGGTGACGTGGACGAGCAGCCCGATCGGGAGAGACGCCGGCCGGCGTTGTCCCCATCGCGGGCCAGCGATTTCAAGCAGTGCCCGCTGCTGTACCGGTTCCGCGCGATCGATCGTCTGCCCGAGCCGTCCTCGGCCGCGCAGGTCCGCGGTTCGGTGGTGCACGCCGCATTGGAGCAGTTGTATCTGCTGCCCGCCGCCGAGCGGCTCCCGGAGGCGGCACTGGCCCTGGCGTCCCCGGCGTGGGAGCGCCTGCTCGCCGAGAAACCGGCACTGGCCGCCGACATCGGTCCCGAGATGCGCACCGTCCTGCTCGAGGAGGCGCGGACCCTGCTGGCGGGCTACTACCGGTTGGAGGACCCGACGCGGTTCGACCCGCAGGCATGTGAACAGCGCGTCGAGGTCGAGCTGGCCGACGGCACGCTCCTGCGCGGTTTCATCGACCGCATCGACGTCGCGCCCACCGGCGAGGTGCGGGTCGTCGACTACAAGACCGGGAAGGCGCCGCCCGCGGCTCGGGCACTCGCCGAGTTCAAGGCGATGTTCCAGATGAAGTTCTACGCGGTGGCGCTCCTTCGCTCCCGCGGCGTGCAACCCACCCGATTGCGCCTGATCTATCTCGCCGACGGCCAGGTGCTCGACTACAGCCCCGAACTCGACGAACTGCTGAGGTTCGAGAAAACGCTGATAGCAATCTGGACCGCGATCCAATCTGCAGGCACCACAGGCGATTTCCGCCCTAACCCGTCGCGTCTGTGCAACTGGTGCGCCTACCAGTCGCTCTGCCCGGCGTTCGGCGGCACCCCGCCCCCCTACCCGGGCTGGCCGCAGATCCCGGATGACGGGAATCCCGACGCGGTGCTGCGCGCCCCCGGGACGGCCGCGTGATCGACTGCCTGTTCCGCTCCGTGGGCGTTGACGGCGAGTTCGAGGTGTTCGACTCGACCGACGGCACCCGCAGCAACTGGGGTCCGCAGATTCAGCACGGCTCGCCACCGCTTGCCCTGCTCACCCGCGCGGTCGAGCGCCTCGCCGACGGCACCGGGATGCGGGTCGGACGCCTCACGCTCGACATCCTCGGCGCCATCCCGGTTACGCAGGTGAAGGTGCGGGCGTGGGTGGACCGACCGGGCGCCCGCATCGCCCTGATGGTCGCGGAGATGGTGGTCGACCGCGCAGGCGGCAACTCCCGGACCGTGGCCCGGGTCACCGCCTGGCTGCTCGCGACCACAGAGACGGCGGACGCGGCGCAGGACCGGTACCCGCCGATGATCGAGGGCGATCCCGTGGACACCATCCACGCCTGGCACGACGCAGAGGGCTACCTGGAGACGGTCGAGTGGCGCTGGCAGCGCACCGCACCCGACGAGGCCTTCGCTGCATGGATGACTCCCCTTGTGCCGCTGGTCGATTCGGAGCCGACGACGGCACTGCAGCGCTTGGCGATGGTGGTGGACTGCGCGAACGGTGCCGGCGCGGTCCTCGATCCCGCGCGGTTCGCGTTCATGAACACCGACACCGTCGTACACCTGCATCGACTTCCCGAGGGTCATGACTTCGGGCTGCGCGCGCGGGCGTCGATCGGCCCCGACGGCGTCGGGGTCACCACCGCAGAGATCTTCGATCGCGGCGGGTTCATCGGCACCTGCGCGCAGACGCTCCTCGTGCAGCGCCAGTAGCCGCCCGGGAATAACAGTGATCTGCGGCACTGTTGCGCCTCGACATGAAGGCTTTCTCGGACGAAGAGCGGCAGCAGTTCCTCACGGATCTGCACGTCGGCGTGCTGTCGGTGGCGACGTCGGATAGCCGGCCTCCAGCCAGCGTTCCGATCTGGTACGACTACGTCGACGGCATCATCCGCATCACCACCGGGGCTTCGTCGCGCAAGGCGCGGCTGATCCGCGAAGCCGGTGCCGTCACGCTGGTGGTGCAGCGCGAAGAGCCGCCGTACCAATACGTCACCGTTGAGGGCACGGTGGTCGACACCGTCGACCCGACACCGCGGGACGTCGCGGAGACCATCGCGATCCGCTACCTCGGCGACGAGGGCGGCCGCGCCTTTGCCACGTCCATGGAGGACACCCACAGCGTGCTGTTCTTGATCCGGCCCGACCGCTGGATCACCGCGGACTTCTCCGACGATCTCTAGACGGGCCTCTCACGCAGAGGTCGCCAGAGCCTTGGCGTCTTCGTCGGCGAAGGTGTCCTCGAGTTGCAGCGGCGAGTAGTCCACGTCGATCTCACCCAGCGGGCGCCCCCGCGCGCTGCTGATGGTGCCGAAGCGGCGCATCCCCTTGTCGGCGGCGTAGGCCTGGAACTCGTCCTTCTGCAGGCCGAACGGGATCTCGTCGTACAGATCGTAGGCGTCGTCGGTGTTCTTGAGCGCCAACGGGATCAGCTCGTTCATCCGGCTCTCGAACACCGCCCAGTTGCTGTCGTCGGCCGCGACGTGGCGCCGGCAGGTGAAGGTACCCCAGGCCATGTGCCGCCGTTCGTCGTCACCGATCCTGCGGACCAGTTCCTGCATCCCGGGAAGGATGTTGTGGTCGACGCAAATGCGGTGCCACGCATAGTATCCGGTCAACGCCATCATGCCCTCGATGACATGGTTGTAGGTCGCCGAGGCCCGCACCTGCGCGGCCGGCGACGGATCGGAGACCAACGCGTCGAGTGAGGCGGGCAGCTCTTCGTAGAAGATCGTGCGGTAGGTCGGCAGGTCGTCGAGGAAGACCTGCATGTCGTCGGTGACCCCGACGGCATCGAGCCAGAGCCGGAACACCTGCGTGTGCTTGGCCTCCTCGAATGCGAACTGCGTCAGGTACATCTCGTCACCGAGGCGGCCCTCGGCGCGCATCGCCGCCATGAACGGCTGGATGTCCTGGGTGACGGCTTCCTCACCGGCGATGAACTGCGCGCACAGCCGGGTGGCCCATTCGCGCTCCAGGTCGGTCAGGGCCTCCCAGTCGGCGCGGTCGCGCGAGAAGTCGATGTCGGCGGGGTTCCAGAACTTTGCGTTGCCCCCGGCAAAAAGCTTGAGCGGCAAGCTGTCCCAGTTGAGGCCGCCCGCGGCCAGTGAGTCTGATCGTGTCCTGTTCATGAGTGTTCTCCTCCAGTGGTGACGGTTTGCGGGCTCTGAGGTGCGCCGGGCGCGTGGGATCCGAAAGCGGCGGCGAGCACCGCGACGTAGCGGCGGACGACCAGCGCCGGCTGGTCCGGCGACAGTTCGTCGAGACCGAGCAGCGGGTCCATGCCGCGCACATAGGGCGCGAGTGCGAGGTGCGGCAACAGCATGAGCAGCAGCGACAACAGCGCATCGAGGTCGGCGTCGGGACGTAGGTCGCCCCGCTCACGCGCGCTGTACACCAGCGGCCGTAGCACCTCCAGGTAATGGCGGTGGACGACCGCCCGGATGCTGACCCGGGCGTCGGTGTCGACCTCGAAGCTGGCCGCGGCGTGCAGTGCCCGCTCCCGGGGATGCTCGGCGAAGTAGGCCACCCATACGTCGAGCAGGTCGGTGAGGAAGTCGAAGAACGGCCGGGTCGGGTCGAGGTCGCGAATCTGGTCTTCCATGTAGGTCCGCACGCGCTGGCTACCGACGTCGGTGATGTGGGCGTACAGGTCGCGTTTGTCGGCGAAGTACTGGAAGAGGCTGCCTTTCGCGACCCCCGCGCGCCGGGCGATGACGTTGAGGCTGCCGCCGGAGAAGCCGTGCGCGGCGAACTCGGACTCGGCCGCGGCCACCACCGCGGCCCGGCGTTCACCGCCGAGACGGGACCAGGTGACCGTGGGCATCGCGCCTCCCAGGCTTGATATGACCACTGGTCATATTACTATGACTCATGCCACAGTCAAGGGGGCTCAGTCCAGCGGGGTCAGCTCCTGCAACATCGTCGGCACCAATTCACTGACCGTCGGGTGGATGTGCATGGTGCGCGAAATCGCGGTGTAGGGCAGCTTCGCTGTCATCACGTCGAGGATGTCCTGAATGACCTCGTCGCCGCCGACGCCGAGGATCGCCGCACCGAGGATCTGATCGGTCTCCGCGTCGACGACGACCTTCATGAAGCCCTGCGTCTCGCCCTTCTCCACGGCTCGTCCGACGCGCGTCATGGGCCGCTTGCCCACCAGTGCCTTGCGTCCCGAACGGCGCACCTCGTCAACACTCATGCCGGCGCGACCGAGCGGCGGGTCGATGTAGAGCGCGTAGGTCGCGACGCGGTCGCTGACCCGGCGCGGGTCGTCGTCGAGCAGGTTCGCGGCGACGATCTCGAAATCGTTGTACGACGTGTGGGTGAACGCGCCGCGGCCGTTGCAGTCCCCCATCGCCCAGATGTGGTCGACGCTGGTGCGTAGCTGGTCGTCGACGGTGATGTAACCCCGCTTGTCGGTCTCGACGCCGGCGGCCTCCAGTCCGAGGTCATCGGTGTTGGGCTGCCGCCCGACCGCCACCAACAGGTGCGATCCTGCGATCGGATCGGCTCCGGCCCGCGGCGTGACGGTGAACCTGTCAGATCCGTTGTCCTGCTTGGCAAACGAGATGCCGTCGGCCCCGGTGACGACTCGAACGCCCTCGCCTTCGAGGATCTCCCGGATGGCCGTTGAGACGTCCTCGTCCTCACGCGAGGTCAGGCGCGGACCCTTCTCGACGACGGTGACCTCGGCGCCGAAGCGCCGGAACATCTGGGCGAACTCCAGCGCGATGTAGCTGCCGCCGATGACGACCAGATGCTCGGGCACGGTCTCGAGTTCGAGGATGCCGACGTTGGTCAGGTAGTCGATGTCGGCCAGTCCGGGCATGTCCGGTGCGACCGCGCGACCACCGACGTTGAGGAAGATGCGATCCGCCTCGAGCAGCTGGTCGCCGACGCGCAGGGTGTGCGGATCCTCGAAGCGCGCGTGGCCACGGATCAGCGTGGCGCCATCCATACCGTCCAGCCAGGATTCGAGGCCCTCACGGTCGCCGACGCTGATGCGATCCTTGCGGGCCTTGACCGCGGCCATGTCGACGGTGACCTCACCGGTCCCGATGCCGAAGTCGGCGCTGCGCCGGGCGATGTGGGCGGCGTGTGCGCTGGCGACGAGCGTCTTGGTGGGGATGCATCCGGTGTTGACGCAGGTTCCGCCGACGTGTTTGCGTTCGATGACAGCGACCTTCTGGCCCGCGGCGGTGAGCCGGCCGGCCAGCGGCGGACCGGCCTGTCCCGCGCCGACGATGATCGCGTCGAACTTCTGTGTCATGCCGCCATCAGACTGACGAGGAACGCCACCACGAGACCGCCGATCACGGCGAGTGCGTCCTCGCCGAAGGCGCCGGGGCGATCATTGCCGCCGCGGGACGCGGCGACGCGACTGCGGAGCTCCGCACCGGCCAGGGTGCCGAGGACGGCGCCGATCATGCCTGCCCCTGTCCCGATGAAGGTGTGGAAGGACGCGCTGCCGATGACCGCACCGGCGAAGCCGCCGGAGATCAGCCGGGCGATGAACTGCGGCGGCACTTTTCGGCTAGGCGTCTTGGGCAGTTGATCGGTGATGAGTTCGACGACCAGCAGGATCGTCAGCACGGCGACGGTGATGGGGTGGGCCACCCACTCCGACCACTTGCCGTCGACGCCGATCCAGCCGAGGAGTGCACCCCAGGCGACGACGGCCGGGGCGGTCATGGCGCGCAGGCCCGCGATCACCCCGATCAACAGCGCGAGTACGAGAACAAGGACCTGCGTCATCTGCGACCTCCGTCGTTGGACACCGCGACGCTAACACGCTAGAAGCGACAGAACCGGATGTCCGATGCCAGGATCGCTTTGGCGCCGATGGCGGCGAGTTCGTCCATGATCGCGTTGACGTCGCGGCGCGGCACCAGCGCACGGACCGCGACCCAGGCGGGATCGGCCAGCGGCGCGATGGTCGGCGATTCGAGGCCGGGCGTCACCTCGGTGGCACGATCGAGAACCGTACGGGGACAGTCGTAGTCGAGCATCAGATATTGCTGGCCGAACACGACGCCCTGGACGCGGGCGGCCAGTTGGTCGCGCGCCGGATTCGGCGCGGAATCGGCCCGCTCGATCAGGATCGCCTCGGAATCGCAGAGCGATTCGCCGAAGGCCACCAGGTTGTGCAGCCCCAGCGTGCGCCCCGATCCCACGATGTCGGCGATGATGTCGGCCACTCCGAGCTGGATGGAGATCTCCACGGCACCGTCGAGGCGGATGACGGTGGCTTCGATCCCCCTGTCGGCCAGATCTTTTCGGACCAGGTTCGGGTACGCGGTCGCGATGCGTTTGCCCGCCAGATCCGAGATCTGCCAGTCGCGGCCGGCGGGCGCGGCGTAGCGGAAGGTGGAGGCGCCGAAACCGAGCGCCAGGCGCTCCTGCACCGGGGCGTCGGCGTCGGCGGCCAGGTCGCGGCCGGTGATGCCGAGGTCGAGCTGCCCGGAACCTACGTAGATCGCGATGTCCTTGGGTCGAAGGAAGAAGAACTCGACGTTGTTGGCCGGGTCGACGACGGTGAGGTCCTTGGGATCGGTGCGGCGGCGGTAGCCGGCTTCGGAGAGGATCTCCGACGCCGACTCGCTCAGCGCGCCCTTGTTGGGGACGGCGACTCTGAGCATCAGAGCTTCCCGTAGACGTCGTCGAGGGTGAGGCTGCGCGAGAGCATCAGAACCTGCGTCCAGTAGAGGAGCTGGCTGATCTCCTCGGCCAGCGCGTCGTCGCTCTCGTGCTCGGCGGCCAGCCACACCTCGCCGGCTTCCTCGAGGATCTTCTTGGCGATGCCGTGCACGCCGGCGTCCAGCGCGGCGACGGTGCCGCTGCCTGCGGGCCGCGTGCGGGCCCGCTCGCTGAGCTCGGCGAACAGGGCGTCGAAGGTCTTCACGTTGGCCGATTCTGTCACGTCGGGCAGCAAAAGCCGCGATCGGCCGGTCGCGAGCAGTGCGACAATCTTTTAGTGGCGGCAACCGTGAGCTGCGATCCGGATGGATTGCGCGCATTCGCGGCTCTGTGCGGCGAGCACGCCAAGGACGTCGGTGTGCACCGCTGCCCGACTCCGCCGATGTTGCCGAAGCAGGCGACGTCAACGGCGGTGGCGCAACTTCACGACGCGACCGAGCGCCTCGCCGGTAACCTCGCTGAACGGATCAAGTCGACTGCAAGGGCCGCGGCAGAGGCGGCGAAAATGTACTCCCGATCCGACATCGACTCCGGCGGACAGATCGAAGCAAGTCTGTAGTGATGCCCGGCGACGCCTTGCCCACACGACTCCCCGTACTGACACGAACCGATATCGAGTCCTGGGATGTCGACCATCTCAGCGCCGCCGCCTCGGCCTGGAGATCGACCGCGCGGAACTGGCAGGACGGCTTCACAGCGGTGAACTCAGCGATTGTCCGACCCGGCGGAACCGAATGGATTGGATCGGCCGCCGACGCCGCGTCGCTACGCACCGATCGCGATCGCGTGCAGGTCGCGGGCTTAGCCGATCGACTCACCACAGCGGCAGCAGTTGCCGATCGTGGTGCTGATGACCTGCTGGCAGCAAAGCGGCAGGCGATGACATCGATCGGCAACGCCACGTGGGCCGGATTTCACGTCTCGGAGGACCTGTCGGTCCGCGATACATTGACGACTGCGTCCAAGCCACAACGGCTCATTCGCGACTTGCGGGCCCAGGTCTTCGCCGCGGAGATCAGGGCGGGGTCTCTGCATCTGGCCGCGATTGATCAGACGGTCGCGTCGAAACTGAACACGTTCACGGCAGGCTTCGGCCAACTTCCCTTTCCGCAAGGTCCCACGAAGGAACCTGCGCCGCCCAAAGTGCCTATGCCGCCGTATAGTCCGCGCGTTTGGGGCGCATGCCCCCTGGGTGGCGGCGACCCCGACAAGGTCGTGCGGACGTTTCATCGCGCTCCGTTGGTCGACGGGGTCAGCGCGATGCCGGGTGGTGACTCAGTCCTCCACTGCGGCAACGAAAAATACGGCTTTTATCACATTGTCAACCGGCACGGCCAGGACTGGTCGAACGTCGCGGCGGAGCGCTTCCCCGGTACAGGCAATTGGCGCTACCTTGCTGACTACTCAATCGGCGCGACTCTCTCAGATCCCGAAAAAACCGTCTACAACTCGAAGAACGACACATTCATGGTTCAACGCAACATTTTCCGGATCACGGAAGACGGCGCAGTTTATTCATTCACCTGCCGCGTGTTGGTATCCGCGTCGGACGGCAAGATCATCACCGCTTACCCCACATCGACTCCGATCTGACCGGACGCAGGAGGCTCTTTCGTGAACGACCACTCTGAGCGCGGCAAGCTCATCGAGCAGATCCTCGAACCGGTCCTCAACGTCTCCTCGTTGACGGCCATAAACCCGTCGGTCTTCGAGGCGGGAGCTCCCTGGGAGCGAACCGTCTTCAGATGGAGCTCGTCCCGCACAGGAGAGGACCGTTCGGTCGCCGTCTACGTCGGAACAGTCAGCGATGCAGCGCAGAAAGCCGCCGACATCCGAGACATGATTGCAACCGAGACGATTCCAGGAGACGATGCGTCCGAGCTGGCGGCATCAGCCGACGGTGAGTATGTGTTCACGCTCGGCTACTTGGGCCGTGTCACCGCTCTTGCCGGAGTCTGCCAGGTCGATGTCTTTCCGTCGCCCGCCACCTCGCTGACATCGCTCGCCGAACCGGCGCTGCAAATCGCACGGACCGTCGGCGCCCCGCAGCCCTAGCCGGCGGCGGTCTTGTCCTGCTGCAGGATCTCGCCGTGCATGTCCTCCAGCGACACGCCCTTGGTCTCCATCACCCAACGCCAGACGAACAGACCCGACAGCACCGCGCACAGGCCGTAGAAGCCGTAGGCCAGGCCGAGGTGCTCCCGCAATCCGGGGAAGGTGACGGTGATCAACCAGTTCGCCGCCCACTGTCCTGCGGCCGCCAGGCCGAGCGCTGCGGCGCGGATGCGGTTGGGGAACATCTCGCCGAGCAGCACCCACACCACCGGCCCCCACGACATACCGAACGCGACCACGAAGAGGTTGGCCGCGATCAGCGCGATCGTCCCGGATGCGCCGGGCAGGCTGGGCGTCCCGTCCGGGTTGAGCGTCGCCTGACCGAAGATCACCGCCATCGTGACCAGCGTGACCGCCATGCCCGTCGATCCGATCAGCAGCAGCGGCTTGCGGCCGATCTTGTCGATCAGCGCGATCGCGATCAGCGTGGTCAGCACGTTGATCACCGAGGTGATCACGGTGAAGATCGCGGAGTCGTCAGCGCTGAAGCCGACGGCCTGCCACAGCACGTTGCTGTAGTAGAAGATCACGTTGATGCCGACGAACTGCTGGAAGATCGACAGCCCCAGGCCCACCCAGACGATGCCGTAGATCCCGCCGGTCGGCTTCTTCATGTCGCGCCAGGACGGCTTGTCCTCGCGTTCCAGGGTCTCCTGGATGCGGCTGATCGTGATCTCGAGGTTCTTCTGCCCCAGCAACCGCGTCAGCACCCGTCGCGCCTCCGGGATCTTGTGCGAGGCAACGAGGTAGCGCGGTGACTCGGGGATGGTGAACGCGAGCAGACCGTATACCACCGCAGGCACGGCCATCGCCAGGAACATCCACCGCCAGGCGTCGAGGCCCAGCCACAGCGGCTCGTTGGGACCACCGGCGAGCCACTGCAGCAGATAGTTGATCGCGAACGAGGCGAAGATGCCCGACACGATGGCCAGCTGCTGCAGCGAGCCGAGCCGCCCGCGGATACCGGGCGGGGAGGTCTCGGCGATGTAGGCCGGCGCGATCACCGAGGCGACACCCACGCCGACGCCGCCGACGATCCGGAACAGCACCACCGTCCACACCTCGTGCGCGAAACCGGTGCCGAAGGCGCTGATGAGGAACAGGACCGCGGCGATCTTCATCACCGCGATGCGGCCGATCTTGTCGGCGATACGGCCTGCCGTCATCGCGCCGGCGGCGGCGCCGAGCAGCGCCGAGGCCACCGCGAAACCCAGCTCGGCGTTGCCGATACCGAAGTCTTCCTGGATGGAGTCGACCGCTCCGTTGATCACCGCGCTGTCGTAGCCGAAGAGCAACCCGCCGAGCGCAGCGACCGACGCGATGCGGATCGCAGTTTTGCCCGAGGAGAAGTCCTCATCCTGGGCGAAGATCTCGGGGCCATCCCCGACTGGACCACCGTGACCGGCCATCAGACACCCTTCCGCGCCATTGCGTGATACCTGTCACATTCAATCACTCGTGACTGGCGGTCGGGTGCATTCCCACAAGTGCGGGGGTTTATGCGCTGCGTAGCTCGCGATCGATCTCGGAGAAGATGCGTCGCAGGTCGGCGGCACCGAGCCCGGTCAGCGAATCGGCGTGCCTGCGCCGGAGCCCCCCAGGGACGGGGACGTCGTTGGGAACCACCAACACTGCGCAGCCGGCCTTCTCCGCGGCCGCGGCACCGGTGACCGAATCCTCCACCGCCAAGCATTCGGCGGGCCGCAACTGCAGCAACTCGGCTGCGCGCAGGTACGGGTCGGGTTCCGGTTTACCGCTGGCGACCTCGTCGGCACAGACAGTCACCGAAAAGTAGTGTCTACCAATGCTGTTGAGCGCTCGCTCGGTCAACGCACGCTGGGTGTTGGTCACCAGCGCCATCGGAACGTCGGCTGCGACAAGCGAATCGAGCATCTCCCGGGCGCCGTCGCACCACGGCAAGCCTCGGTCGAACAGCTCCCCGGTGTAGCTGTGCAACCAGCGGATCGACTCGGCCATCGCCTGCGGGTCGGGATCGAGACCCAGCTCGGCGTACACCGTGACCATCGTCTCCTCCGCCGAGGCCCCGACCAGCGCGGTGCGGGTCTCACGAGTCATCTGCCCGCCAAACGATTCGTAGAGGGCAGACAGTGAGACGTCCCAGAGCTTTTCGGAGTCGACGAGCGTGCCGTCCATGTCCCACAGCACCGCTTCCACCCGACGATTGTGTCACGGGCGCGCTGCCGCGAGCCAATCTGCGACCCGCACCGAGGCGACGATCACACCGCCGCGACGGCAGCGCACGCAGACTACGGGTTTTCCAGGGTCCCTCCCGCCGTCGACGCGACCAGAGTCGAGTCGACCACCCGGCGAGCGCGAGAAAAGAGGCCCGTATGTCCGACCAGATCCAGAGACTCATGACAGCGATGACCGTCGTGCAATCGGTCACGCCGCCACACATCCCGCAGCGCGCCGAGGCGATGACCGCGGTGATCGAGTGGGGCCCCGGCGACACGGGCGCACCCCCGCACCGCCACCCCGGTAGCCCGTCTACGACGGTTGATCCGGCAGCGGGTGGTCGGGTTCCAGCGCCGGGAGTCCGTCGATGCTGCGCCCGTTGTCCCCGGCGATGCGCCGCGCGAACTTCTCCGCGCTGACCGTCGCGTGGTAATCGTCGAGCACCGGCCGCTCGTCGACGAGGTCGTAGTACGGCACCGCGAACCCGCACGCGTCGGCGATGCGTTCGACGTCGATGACGATGGCCGCCCGAAGTCCCGGATGCTTCCCGTCGAAACACGCGGTGACGCGGGCGAACTCGGCGTCATCCGGGCGGACGACCCGGCCCGTGCCGTAGAGCCGCAGGATGCGCGACTGGCGGGTGAACGAGCAGAACATGACGGTGATCCGGCCGTTGTCGCGCAGATGGGCGATGGTCTCCGCGCCGCTGCCGAACAGGTCGAGGTAGGCGACCGTGTGATCGTCGAGGATCGCGAAGGTGTCCCGATACCCCTTGGGCGACAGGTTGATCCGACCTCCCGACGACGGCGCTGTCGCCACGAAGAACATCGCCTGGGCGGCGATGAACTCCCGCAGCGACTCGTCGAGTCGCGCGAACTCTTTCGCCACCTCGTCAGTCCTCCGGGTTGTAGCCCAGATTCGGTGCGAGCCACCGCTCGGCCTCGGCCAGCGTCCACCCCTTGCGCCGGGCGTAGTCGGCGACCTGGTCCTGGGCCAGTCTCCCGATCACGAAGTACTGCGACTGCGGATGCGAGAAGTACCAACCGCTGACCGCCGCCCCGGGCCACATCGCCATCGACTCGGTCAGCTCGATCCCCGTCCGCTTGGTCACGTCGAGCAGATCGAACAGCGTCACCTTCTCCGTGTGCTCCGGGCACGCGGGATAGCCTGGTGCAGGACGGATTCCGACGTACTTCTCCCCGATCAACTCCTCGTTGGCGAGCTGTTCGTCGGGCTGGTAGCCCCAGAACTCCTGGCGCACCCGCTGATGCATGCGCTCGGCGAACGCCTCGGCCAGCCGGTCGGCCAGCGACTCCAGCAGGATCGCGCTGTAGTCGTCGTTGGCTTTCTTGAACTCGGCGATCTTGTCGCCGCTGCCCAGCCCGGCCGTCACCGCGAACGCGCCGACGTGATCGGCCAACCCGGTGTCCTTCGGCGCGATGAAATCGCCGAGGCTCCGGTTCGGGACACCGTCGCGGTGCTCGCCCTGCTGGCGCAGGTTACGCAGCGTGGTCAACACCTCGGTGCGGCTGTCGTCGGTGTAGACCTCGACGTCGTCACCGACGGCGTTCGCGGGGAAGAAGCCGATGACCCCGTTGGCCGTCAGCCACTTCTCCTTGATCGCGACGTCGAGCATCTCCTGGGCGTCCTCGTACAGCTTGCGGGCCGCCTCACCCGAGGCCGGGTTGTTCAGGATGTCGGGGAACCGGCCCTTCATCTCCCACGCGTTGAAGAACGGCTGCCAGTCGATGTACTCGCGCAGTTCCGACAGGTCGTAGTCGAGGAACTCGCGTACTCCCGTTCCTTGAACAGGCACCGGCGGGGTGTAGCCGTCCCAGTCGATCGGCGTCCGGTTGGCGCGCGCCTTCTCCAGCGTCAGCATCGGCCGCTCGTTCTTCTGGGCGTGGCGCTCGCGCAGTGAGGCGTAGTCCTTGGCGGTGGCCTCGAGCAGGGCCGGCCGCTGCCGCTCGTCGAGCAGCGCGGCCGCCACCGGCACGGAGCGCGACGCGTCCTTCACCCACACCACGGGACCGGACCGACGCGGCGCGACCTTGACGGCCGTGTGCGCCCGCGACGTGGTGGCCCCGCCGATCAGCAGTGGGATCTCCAGGCCTTCCCGCTCCATCTCGACCGCGAAGTTGACCATCTCGTCCAACGACGGCGTGATCAGCCCCGACAACCCGATGATGTCGGCGTCGTGTTCCTTCGCGGCCTCCAAGATCTTGGCCGCAGGCACCATCACACCGAGGTCGATGACCTCGTAGTTGTTGCACTGCAGCACAACTCCGACGATGTTCTTGCCGATGTCGTGGACGTCGCCCTTGACCGTCGCCATGATGATCGTGCCGTTGGTGTCTTTGGTCTTGGTCGCGGACTCTGCCTTCTCCGCCTCGATGAACGGAAGCAGGTACGCGACGGCCTTTTTCATCACGCGCGCGGACTTCACCACCTGGGGCAGGAACATCTTGCCGGAGCCGAACAGGTCTCCGACGACGTTCATGCCGTCCATCAACGGACCCTCGATGACCTCGATCGGCCGGCCACCGGCCTCAGCGATCTCGGCCCGCAGCTCCTCGGTGTCGTCGTCGACGTGCGCGTCGATTCCCTTGACCAGCGCGTGGGTGATGCGCTCGCGCACCGGCAGGGAGCGCCATTCGGCGGCGCCGACCTCTTCGGTCTTGTCGGTCTTGTTGAACCGCTCGGCGATCTCCAGCAGCCGCTCCGCGGCGTCCTCACGCCGGTTCAACACGACGTCCTCGATGCGGTCCCGCAGCTCGGGGTCGATCGAGTCGTAGGGCACCAGCGCGCCGGCATTGACGATGCCCATGTCCAGGCCGGCCTTGATGGCATGGAACAGGAACACCGCGTGGATCGCCTCGCGCACCGGGTTGTTGCCGCGGAACGAGAACGACACGTTCGAGATACCACCGGAGATGTGCACGCCCGGCAGGTTCTCCTTGATCCAGGCGCACGCCTCGATGAAGTCGATGCCGTAGGTCGCGTGCTCCTCGATGCCGGTGGCGAGCGCGAAGCAGTTCGGGTCGAAGATGATGTCCTCGGCCGGGAAGCCCACCTCCTCGGTCAGGATTCGGTAGGCCCGCCCGCAGATCTCCTTGCGGCGCTCCAGGTTGTCTGCCTGACCCTGCTCGTCGAAGGCCATCACGACCACGGCAGCGCCGTACTTTCGGCAGAGCTGGGCTTCGCGGACGAACTTCTCCTCGCCCTCCTTGAGCGAGATCGAGTTCACGATCGGCTTGCCCTGGACGTTCTTCAGGCCCGCCTCGATGACGTCCCACTTCGAGGAGTCGATCATCACCGGCACGCGGCTGATGTCGGGTTCGGCCGCGATGAGCTTGGTGAAGCGATCCATCGCGGCGACGCCGTCGATCATGCCTTCGTCCATGTTGATATCGATGACCTGCGCACCGACCTCGACCTGCTGCAACGCCACCGACAGTGCGCTGTCGTAGTCCTCGGCCTTGATCAGGTTGCGGAACCGGGCAGAGCCGGTGATGTTGGTGCGCTCACCGATGTTGACGAACAGAGAGTCGGCGGTGATGTTCAGCGGCTCCAGGCCCGACAACCGGGTCGCGACGGGGATCTCGGGCAGCGTCCGCGGCGCCTTGCCGTCGACCACCTTGGCGATCTCGGCGATGTGCGGCGGCGCGGTGCCGCAGCATCCCCCGACGAGGTTCACCAGGCCCGCTTCCGCGAACTCGGCGATGTAGGAGGCCTGCCGTTCGGGTGATTCGTCGTACTCGCCGAACGCGTTGGGCAGACCGGCGTTGGGGTAGCAGGAGACGAACGTGTCGGCGATGCGCGCGACCTCGGCGATGTAAGGCCTCATCTCGGGTGCGCCCAGCGCGCAGTTCAACCCCACGGCGAGCGGGCGGGCGTGCCGGATCGCATTCCAGAACGCCTCGGTGACCTGACCGGACAGGGTCCGGCCGGAGGCGTCGGTGATGGTTCCGGAGATGATCAGCGGCCAGCGGCGGCCTCGCTGGTCGAACAGGGTCTCCACGGCGAACACCGCCGCCTTGGCGTTCAGCGAGTCGAAGATCGTCTCGATGATCAGCAGATCGCTGCCGCCGTCGACCAGGCCGTTGGCGGCTTCGAGGTAGGCGGCCACCAGCTGGTCGTAGGAGACGTTGCGGGCCCCCGGGTCGTTGACGTCCGGGGAGATCGACGCGGTCCGCGTCGTCGGTCCGATCGCGCCGGCGACGTAGCGCGGCTTGTCGGGGGTGCTGAATTCATCAGCCGCCTTGCGGGCCAGCGCAGCGCCTTCGTAGTTCAGCTCGTAGCTGAAATCGGCCATGTCGTAGTCGGCGAGTGAGACCCCGTTCGCGTTGAACGTGTTGGTCTCGAGGATGTCGGCGCCCGCCTCCAGGTACTCCCGGTGGATGCCCTCGATGATCTGCGGCTGAGTCAACGTCAGGAGGTCGTTGTTGCCCTGCAGCGCGGTCGGCCATTCGGTGAACCGGTCGCCGCGGTAGCCCTCCTCGTCGGGGCGGTCCCGCTGGATCGCCGTGCCCATCGCACCGTCGATCACCAGGATGCGTTGGCGCAGCGCGGCCCGCAGTTCTTCAGTGCAGTCCGGGCGGACGTTCGGCGTGAACTCGGTTGCTGTCGCAGCAGTCACGTGCACTCCTTCCATGACGGAAGGCGTCCTTGACTCTGCCGAGCGTGGCGGATACCGGCGGAAACGACCGGACCCGTTGCAACGCCTCTCGACCTGGACGAGTCTACGTCGTTGCACAACCGACTTCAGGACGCCTGTCGGGGGTCGCCTGCTGGGGATCAACCCGTGTGCTGGCGAGCCTATTTCGTCGGAGGCCCCCGATGCCGCACCGGGGGCGGGTCGATGCCCGTCATCTAGCCCCCGGAGGGCTTAGGCTGAATTGGTGACCCACCCGGATTTCGGCGGTCCCAAGCGACCTGACCTGCCTGACCTGCGCGACACGATCGTCGTCGCGGCCTTCGAAGGCTGGAACGACGCGGGTGACGCGGCCAGTGATGCTGTGGAGCATCTCGACGCGATCTGGGAGGCGGACACGATCGTCGAGATCGACGACGAGTCCTATTACGACTACCAGGTCAACCGGCCGGTGATCCGGCAGGTCGACGGGGTGACCCGCGAGCTGGTGTGGCCGTCGATGCGGATTTCGCACTGCCGACCGCCGGGGGCCGATCGCGACATCGTGCTGATGCACGGCGTGGAGCCGAACATGCGCTGGCGCACGTTCTGCGCCGAACTGCTGGCGATCGCCGACAAGCTCAACGTTCAGACGGTCGTGATCCTGGGCGCGCTGCTCGCCGACACTCCCCACACCCGACCCGTGCCGGTGTCGGGGGCGGCATACTCCTCGGATTCGGCGAAGACGTTCGGCCTGGAGGAGACCCGCTACGAGGGGCCGACCGGCATTGCAGGAGTGTTCCAGGACGCCTGCGTCCAGGCTGGCATCCCCGCGGTGACGTTCTGGGCGGCGGTGCCGCACTACGTGTCGCAGCCCCCCAACCCGAAGGCGACGGTGGCGCTGCTGCGTCGCGTCGAGGACGTCCTCGACATCGAGGTGCCGCTGGCCGACCTGCCGGCCCAGGCCGAGGAGTGGGAGCAGGCGGTCAGCGAGATGACCGCCGAGGACGACGAGATCGCCGAGTACGTGCAGTCCCTCGAGGAGCGCGGCGACGCCGAGGTGGACATGAACGAGGCGCTGGGCAAGATCGACGGCGACGCGCTGGCGGCCGAGTTCGAGCGCTACCTGCGCAGGCGAGGGCGCTGAGCGCTATCGGAAGCGCGTCAGGTACTCCTGCCAGTTCCACGTCCTGAGGAAAGCCTCACCGGCCCGCACACCGTCGTCGTAGAGCGCCGTCTTCTGCGGCTGCGACAGGCTGAAATCCAAGACCCCGACGTCGCTGGTGTCGATGCGGATTGATCGCGCGCTGACCCACGGCTGATCCAGGTAGGCCTGATCGCGCCCGACCAGGATCGTCGTGACCACCTGTTCGAGCAGAGTCGGTCCGCCGAACAGGTGCAGCGGCCGCAGCGCAGGGATCACCTGCTCGTTCTCGGCGGGAAGGGTGGGCAGCAGCGTCACGCCGAACGTCGGCCAGCGGGGCTGCTCCCCGTCGGTGCGGTCGAGGGAGTCGATCGGGAAGTTGGACAGCAGCCCGCCGTCGACGAGCGTCGACGTTGTCCCGTCGGCACCGGTCAGGGTCGCGGGCCGGTAGAAGAACGGGATGGCCGTCGAGGCGCGCACCGCGTCGGCCACCGACTGCTGGTCGGGGTCGAGGCCGTAGACGCGCCGGTAGTCCCACGGCAGGCGCACCAGCAGGCCGCGCGTGACATCGGCGACCGTCACCACCAGTCGGTAACGCTGGTCAGGTGGCAGTGACGGATCGTCGAGCGCCAGGTCGGCGAACGTCCTGACGCCGAACCGGGCAAGCTGTTCCTCCACCCATCGGTGCAGCGCCTGCCCGCGGTAGATCCCGTCGCCGCTGACCAGGCCGGTCACCGGTCCGAGAACGGGAATGCGTTCGATCGGGCCCGGGTCCAGGAACCGCCGGTAGTCGATGCTCATCGCGAGGTCGCTCAGCATCGCCGGGTTCAGATCGCCGCGCTGGGCAGCCGCGGCGCCCACCAGCGCACCGGCCGAGGTGCCCGAGACCCGCTCCGGTGTGTAGCCGGCGTCGACCAGCGCCGCGACGGCCCCGGCGAGCGCGATCCCCTTCACCCCGCCGCCGGACAGGACCAGATCGGCTCGACTCACGATCCGTTCTCTCCTGCTCGGGAGCGGCTGAGCGCCGCGACCTGGGCATCCATCCGCGGTAACAGGTCGGGCACGAATCCGCGGACCGGCGCTTCGCCCAGCGGCGTGGACAGCAGCGGCTTGAACAGCCGGATCGCCCCGACCCAGCCGGGGCAGTTGACCCGGCGTTTGCGCCTCTCGATGCCGGCGACGAACGCCTTCCCGCACGCCTCGACCGAGGTCGTCGTGCTCAGCGGATAGGGCAGCTTGCTCACCATCTCCTGAAACGTCGACAGGTCCTTCTTGGCGTCCTGCACCATCGGGGTGTCGATCCACGACATGTGGGCCGAGCCGACGTCGACGCCCCGGTAGGCCACCTCGAGCCGCAGCGCGTTGGCGAAGTGCTCCACGGCGGCCTTGGACGCGTTGTAAGGCGCCAGACCGGGCGCGGCCGCGTAGGCGGCGAGCGACGACACGATCAGCACGTAGCCGCGGCGGTCGATCACCGCGGGCAGTGTCGCGCGCACCGTGTGGAACACACCGGTCACGTTGACGTCCATCAGCGTGCGGAACGCCTCCGGATCGACCTGCAGCACCGAGCCGTAGGATGAGATGCCGGCGTTGGCCACCACGATGTCGATGGCGCCGAACGTCTCGATCGCCTCGGCGGCTGCGGACTCCATCGCCGGCAGGCTCCGGACGTCGGCGATCACGGTGTGCACGCGCGTGCCGCCCAGTTCGCCGGCCAACGCCGCCAGCGGACCGTCGTCGAGGTCGGTCAGTACGAGGTTCGCGCCTCGGGCGTGCAGTCGGCGCGCGACCTCAGCGCCGATACCCCGGGCTCCGCCTGTGATGAACGCCGTCTTCCCTGCCACCGATGCCATGGCGGCAACCTATCCCACGAGGGTCAGAGCGCGATCCCCAGCAGGGCGTCGACCGCGGTCGCGACCGTCTGCCCGGCGGTGCCGTCATGGCCGCCGTAGGTCAGCGCATCAGTGGTCCAACCATCCAGCGCAGCAATGGCTTTGGGGGTGTCGAGATCGTCGGCGAGGTACTGGCGGACCCGGGCGACGACATCTGCGGCGTCCGGCGCCTCGGCCAGTGCGGTCGCGCTGCGCCACCGGTGCAGACGCTGCTGCGCCTCTTCCAGGACCGCGGGGCTCCAGTACCGGTCGTCCCGGTAGTGACCGGCGAACAGGCCGAGCCTGATCGCGGCGGGGTCGACGCCGTCGCGGCGCAGCCGGGACACCAGCACCAGGTTGCCGCGGCTCTTGCTCATCTTGTGGCCGTCCCAGCCGATCATGCCGGCGTGCACGTAGTGGCGGGCGAATCTCCGCTCCCCCGTGACACATTCGGCGTGAGCGGCGGAGAACTCGTGATGGGGAAAGATCAAATCGCTTCCGCCGCCCTGGATGTCGAGTCCGGTGCCGATCCGGGTCAGCGCGATCGCCGCGCACTCGACATGCCAGCCCGGCCGCCCCGGCCCGAACGGCGATGGCCAACTGGGTTCCCCGGGGCGCTCCGCCCGCCACAGCAGGGCGTCGAGCGGGTCGGCCTTACCGGATCGGTCTGGGTCGCCGCCGCGTTCGGCGAACAGCGTCAGCATCGTGTCGCGGTCGTAGCCTGACTCGTAGCCGAACTGGACGGTCGCATCGGCCCGGAAGTAGACGTCGGGGTACTGCGCGTCGTCGACGATGTAGGCCGCGCCGGAAGCCAGGAGTTTCTCGGTGACCTCGACGACCTCGTTGATCGCGTCGGTGGCGGCGACGTACTCGCGGGGCGGCACCACGCGCATCGCGGCCATGTCTTCACGGAACAGGTCGATTTCGCGGTCGGCGAGCTCGCGCCACCCGATGCCGTCACGCTCGGCGCGCTCGAACAGCGGGTCGTCCACGTCGGTGATGTTCTGCACGTAGTGCACGTCGTGCCCGCTGTCGAGCCATACGCGGTGCACCAGATCGAATGTCAGATAGGTGGCGGCATGACCCAGATGGGTGGCGTCGTAGGGGGTGATCCCGCAGACGTACATGGTCGCCGTGGCACCCGCGCTGACCGGACGCACCTGACGGTCGGCGCTGTCGTAGAGCCGCAGCTGCGGACCCCGACCTGCGAGCACCGGAACACTCGGCGCCGACCACGATTGCATGGCATCGACTCTAGACATCAGGGTGTGCGACAACGCCGCGGGCCGATTCATTCCCGCGCCGCGGCCGTCGGGGGTCACCGTCGAGGGACTGAGTGAATGACGTTCAGCAGCGGTTCGGCCACTTCGGGACGGCACATCAGCAGGTCGGGCAGGTACGGATCGCGGCGGTTGTAGACGAGCGGGGAGCCGTCGAGCCGGGTGGCGTGCAGGCCCGCGGCCCACAGCACGCCGGCGGGTGCGGCGGAGTCCCATTCCCACTGCCCGCCGGCGTGGATGTAGGCGTCGACGTCGCCGCGCACCACGGCCATCGCCTTGGCGCCCGCCGAGCCGATGCGCACCAGCGCGATGTCGAGTTCGTCGCGCATGCGCCACAACACTGCCGGGGGCCGGCTGGAGCTGGCGGTGATGCGGATGGGGCCGTCGGCGCGGGGTGGCGGCGGCGCGACGGTGTCGGTCCGGTACACCTCGCCGCGGGCGGGGAGGGCGACCGCGGCATCGGTGATCGCTCCCCCGCCCTCGTGTGTGCGTTGCCAGAGCGCGATGTGGACGGCCCAGTCCGCCCGGCCGGGCATCGAGTACTCGTGGGTGCCGTCGACGGGGTCGACGATCCACACCCGGTCGGCGTGGACGCGGGAGACGTCGTCGGCGGCCTCTTCGGAGAGCACCGCGTCGCCGGGGCGGGCGCGGCGCAACCGGTCGAGGATGAGCGTGTTGGCCTGCATGTCGCCGGCGTCGCCGAGTTCGTAGGGGTCGTAGAACCCGAACTGCGTGCGCATCGACAGCAGCAGCTCACCGGCCTCGGCGGCCACGGTCGCGGCCAGCGCTGCGTCGGTCTGCTCCACCGGATCAGTAGACCACGTCAGAACGCCGGCCACGGGATCGGACGGCGCCGGTCAGGTGTCGGCATCACCGGATTACGAAGCAACGCAACCACTCTGGCGCGCAGCGCAGCGACCTCCCGCGGGGTGATGTGGCAGCACAGCTCCGCTCCGAGGTCGGCCCGCAGGGCATCGCCGAGCGCCTCGATGTCGGTCAGCATCTGATCATCGACCGGCTTGCCCGCCCACCCCCACAGCACGGTGCGCAACTTGTCCTCGGTGTGCAGCGTGACGCCGTGGTCGACTCCGTAGACGCGGCCGTCGACGCCGCTGAGCACGTGGCCGCCCTTGCGGTCGGCGTTGTTGATCAGCACGTCGAACACCGCGAGCCGGCGCAGCCGGTCGTCGTCGGCGTGCACCAGTGTCACCTCGTCGCCGGCGTAGTCGTAGGCCTGCAGGATCGGCAGGAAGCCGGGCGGCACCTTGCCCGCGGGCACGAGGTCGATCAGATCGGGACCGGCCGGCTCGGCGGTCTCGTCGGTCTCGTCGTTGCCCGCAACAGCGTCTCCGGGCTGGTCCACCCACCGCTGCACCATGCCCGGGCCTGCCGGACCGTCACGAACGATGGTGTGCGGCACCAGGTTCCAGCCCAACGCCTCGGAGATCAGATACGACGACGCCTCACGGCCGGCCAGGGTGCCGTCGGGGAAGTCCCACAGCGGCGCCTCACCGCGCACGGGCTTGTAGACGCAGTGGACGACCTGGTCGGCCAGCGTCGCCTCGCAAAGGAAGGTCGCGTTGCTCGCGGAGCGGATGCGTCCGAGGACACTCAGTTCACCGCGGTCGAGGACCTCAGGCGTCGTCGTCATCGTCGGACCCGGCGAGCTCGCCGCGCCGGTAGCCGTTGGTGCGGACGCAGATGTGGCCCTCGGGGTCCAGTGGTTCGTCGCACAGGGGGCAGGGAGGTCGCCCCGCCGAGATGACCCGATTGGACCGGGTCGCGAACTGACGCGCGGATTCGGGGGTCAGGAAGACCCGCACCGCATCGGGCCCGTCCTCCGCGTCGTCGAGGACGACCGATGCGTCGAATTCGGTGTCGGAGACGGCGAGTAACTCCACGACGACGGTCTGCGCTTCCGAGTCCCAGCCCAGTCCCATCGTCCCCACCCGGAATTCGGCGTCGACCGGCGTCACGAGCGGGCTCAGATCGTCGACCTCCCCGGTGTCCGGCGGAATCGGTGTCCCGAAGCGGCGATTGATCTCCAGCAGCAGCGCCGCGATCCGTTCAGCCAACACGGCCACCTGCTGCTTCTCCAACATCACCGAGATCACGCGGGTGTCGTGCACGGCCTGCAGGTAGAACGTCCGGTTCCCGGGCTCACCGACGGTCCCGGCCACGAAACGGTCGGGTGTGCGGAAGACGTGGATTTCACGGGACATGGTTAAGTCCAAAATACCGTGCGCAGCTCATCCGGTTGAACCGCCGACCACAGCGTCACCACTGGGGACCTCGGCTGCCTCCCCGTCGGTTTTCTCCGGTGCCGGCGGGGCCGTGAGCGCGGAGTTCAGCGCCGACCCGGTGTGGTTGACGTGGATCACGAACGGCCGCATCGGTGTGTAGCGGATGACGCTGACCGACGCAGGGTCGGCGTTGATGCGCTGAAAGCTGTCGAGGTGCGTGCCGAGCGCGTCGGCGAGCACCGACTTGATGACGTCGCCGTGGGTGCAGGCGATCCACAGGACGTCGGCCCCGTGCTGCTCGGCCAGTCGGCGATCGTGTTCGCGGACAGCGGCCACCGAGCGTGCCTGCACGGTCGCGAGGCCCTCACCGTCGGGAAAAACCGCGGCACTGGGCTGCTGTTGCACGACCGCCCACAGCGGTTCTTTCACCAGCTCGCCGATCGTGCGGCCGGTCCACGACCCGTAGTCGACCTCGACGATCCGCTCGTCGACGACCGGTTCGAGGCCCAGCGCGGCGGCCAGCGGCTCGACGGTGCGTTCGCAGCGCAGTAGCGGCGAGCGCACGATGGCCCGGATCGGCAACGAGCCGAGCCGCTCGACGAGCGCCTGGGCCTGCTCGCGACCGCGGTCGTCGAGGTCCACCCCCTCGGAGCGGCCGGCCAACGTGTGGGCGGTGTTCGACGTCGAGCGTCCGTGCCGCAGCAGGAGAACGGTCATGTCGCCGCAACCACTCCGGTGCCGAGGAGGATCAGCACCACCGTGCCGAGCGCGACCCGGTAGCCGACGAACCAATACATGCTGTGGCGCACGAGGAATCGGAGGAACCAGGCCACCGCCGCGAAACCGACCACGAAGGCGATCAGCACCGAGACCAGCAACTGCGGGCCGGTAGCGCTCATTCCCTCGCTCACCGGAGCGAACGCGTCGGGCAGCGAGAACAGCCCCGAGGCGAACACCGCGGGGATCGCGAGCAGAAAGCCGAAGCGGGCCGCGAGCTCACGATCCATCCCGAGGAACAACCCGGCGCTGATCGTGGCTCCCGAGCGGGACACCCCCGGTACGAGCGCCAGGCACTGGGCGAAGCCGACGATGACGCTGTCGCGCCACGTGAGCTGTTCCACCCGGCGGGTCTGCCTGCCGTAGTACTCGGCCGCGGCGATCACGGCGGAGAACACGATCAGTGCGGTCGCCACCAGCCACAGGTTGCGCGCGCCGGTGCGGATCTGGTCCTTGAACAGCAGGCCGATGATGCCGATCGGCAGGGTGCCAATAATCACCCACCAGCCGAGCCAGTAGTCGGCATTGCGATGGGCGGAAACGAAGAGGCCGTTGAACCAGGCCTTGATGATCCGCCCGATGTCTTTCGCGAAATACAGGAGCACGGCCGCCTCGGTGCCCAGCTGGCTGACCGCGGTGAACGACGCACCGGCGTCGTAATCGAAGAAGATGCGCGAGGCGATCGCGAGATGCCCCGACGACGACACCGGCAGGAACTCGGTGAGGCCTTGGAGAACGGAGAGAACCACGACCTGAGGCCACGACATGGCGGGGACGTCAGTCACGTCGAAGACCGTACCGTGGCGCGGCGTCAGCGTCCGTTCCGTGCCACCGGACGCGCTCCGGCTACGGCGTCGCGCACCGCCGCGGCCATGCTCCGCTCATCCGTCAGGTCGATGTCGGTGAGCTTGCGGGTCGCCATGGCGACGATGTCCTCGTTCGACGGGACCGGGCCGCGCAGGCGCGGCCGGTACACCTCGACGACGAGCCAGAGGCGCTCGAGGTGGAACGAGAAGGTGCGTCCGTCCCCCACCTGGCCGTAGCCGCTCGCATGTACACCGGTGATGATGTCCTCGAGCACGAAGCCGTGAAGGCTCGCGTCGCGGTCCATGGCCAGCGTCATGGTCTGTACCATACGCTCGCCCGGCCGCTCGCACCGTCCGGATAGGGCCGAAAGGCCTTTCCGGCCGCGGTTTTCCCGGCGCCTACACTGGCTGTTCGATCAAGATCTGAACGCACGACGGAGAGCTACCCATTGCAGCGCCGTTCAAACAGAGTTCGCCTGCCGTTTAGGCGCGGTGTGGTGACGCTGGCAATCCTGCTGGTCGCGGGGTGTTCCTCGCACAAGGCGGATGCCCCTCCGCCGACCATCTCACCGGCCCGCGCCGCCGAGTCGCCGCCGGTGACCGCGGCACCTGCAGGCAGAGTGCTGCCGGCCCCTGCCGGCGCGTTCGCGGCGCTCGTCGATCCAGCCACTCGCGCGCTGGTCGTGCTCAGCGCGGACGCACCGGATCGCGCCGTGGTGACGGTCGTCGGCGCAGATGGTGTGCCGACCCCGATTCCACTTCCCGGTGGCGCCACGGCGATGTCCGCCGACGGGCCGGGGCGCGTGGCGGTGGCCCTGCGCGGGGGCTACTCGCTGGTCGACATCAGGACACGGGCGGTTTCCCGGGTGCCGATCGCTGGGCATGAGGACGCGGAGTTCACCGCGATCGCGCGGCGCGGCGACGGCCGGATGGTGCTCGGTGACGCCGGCGGCACCGTCTACACCCTGTCATTGGACAACGAGGTCGCCGCGTCGCTGAAGATCTTCGCCCGGGTGGACGACATCGTGACCCAGGGCGACACCGCGGTGGTCCTCGACCGCGGGCAGACGTCGGTGACCAGCTTGAACCCCGAAGGCACGAGCGCCGATCTGGCACTGCGCGCCGGCGACGGCGCCACCACGATGGTCGCCGACCCCAACGGTCGGGTCCTGGTGGCCGACACCCGCGGCGGCGAACTCCTGGTCTACGGGGTCGATCCGCTGATGCTGCGCCAGCGCTATCCGGTACCGGATGCGCCCTACGGGTTGACCGCGTCAGGCGGGAAGAAAACCGGACTCGCCTGGGTTGCCCAGACGGCGACCAACACGGTCGTTGGATACGATCTGGCGACCGGGATCCCTGTCGAGAAGGTGCGATATCGAACCGTGCAGCAACCGAACACGCTGGCTTTCGACGATGCGTCGGACACCCTGTACGTGGTGTCCGGTGATCGTGGTGGTGTGCAAGTGATCCCGGGGGCGTCACGATGAGCGCTTGCGCGAAGAGCCGAGGGCAGCGATGAGCACTGGTTCGCGGGGACGCATGCCTGCGGCGTGGCGTCAGGCCGTCGCCGACGATCCGGGCGAGTACGAGTGGATTCCGTTGCGTCTGCCTCCCGACGTGACCCGGGTGAGCGCGTCGGTGCGCCTGTCGATCGAGGCGGAGTACCGCGGATGGGAGCTGACCCGCGTGCGGCTCTACACCGACGGCAGCCGGCGGGTGCTGTTGCGCCGTAAGAAGCGTGGCGACGCCACGCAGGGTCCCGATCTGCCGGCACTGTGATGTACGCAGCGCTGCGGCGCGCGATGTTCCTGATTCCGCCCGAACGGATCCACCACGTCGCCTTCGCCGCCCTGCGCGGCGCCACCACCCCCGCTTTTTCACGACATGCGTTGGCGCGCAAATACTCTGACCACGATCCCATAGTCGCCAGCACGGTGTTCGGGGTGCAGTTCCCCGCCCCGCTCGGGTTGGCCGCAGGGTTCGACAAGGACGGCCTGGGCGCACAGACATGGGGAGCGCTGGGTTTCGGGCACGCCGAGGTCGGCACCGTGACACCGCGACCGCAGCCCGGCAATCCGGCCCCTCGACTGTTCCGGTTGCCGGAAGACCGCGCGCTGCTCAACCGCATGGGCTTCAACAACCACGGCGCGTCGGCACTGGTGCGCACGCTGGCGCGGGCCAACCCCGACGTACCCATCGGGGTGAACATCGGCAAGAACAAGACGACAGCGCCCGAGGACGCGGTGGACGACTACGCGGACTGCGCCCGTCTGCTCGGGCCGCTGTGCGCCTACCTGGTGGTCAACGTCAGCTCGCCGAACACTCCCGGGCTGCGCGACCTCCAGTCGGTCGAGTCGCTGCGCCCGATCCTGAACGCGGTCGTCGCAGCGACGTCGACGCCGGTGCTCGTCAAAATCGCACCCGACCTGGCCGACGACGACGTCGACGCCGTCGCCGACCTCGCCGTCGCCTGCGGACTGGCCGGGATCGTCGCAACGAACACCACGATCTCGCGCGACGGCCTGCGCACGCCCGGGGTGGCGGAACTCGGCGCCGGAGGCGTCTCCGGACCGCCGGTGGCGCGCCGCTCCCTGGAGGTGCTGCGACGGCTGTACCGGCGGGTCGGAGATTCCTCGGTGCTGATCAGCGTCGGCGGGATCGAGACCGCCGACGACGCGTGGGAGCGCATCACCGCCGGCGCCTCCTTGCTGCAGGGCTACACCGGCTTCATCTACGGCGGCGGCTCGTGGGCTGCATCGATCAACCGCGGGATCGCAGAACACTTGCGCCGCAACGGTTTCAGCAGCCTCAGCGAGGCCGTGGGCTCGGCGTCACGAGGTGCGGGGGCTTAGCCCTTGTTCTCGTAGGTCCCTGTGATGAGCGCGCGGGCGATCGCGTGGCTGAACAGATTGAAGCCCAGGTAGGCCGGCGTGGCATCGGCGGGCACGTCGAGCTTTTCGACGTCGACAGCGTGCACGGCGACGATGTAGCGGTGCGGTCCGTGTCCGGGCGGCGGGGCTGCCCCGACGAACCGCTTGAGTCCGGCGTCGTTGGACAGCGTGACCGCATCCCCGGGGAAGCCCTGGCTGCTGCCGTCGCCGACACCGGCGGGCAGGTCGGTGACCGTGGCGGGCAGGTTGAACACCGCCCAGTGCCAGAACCCCGAGCCGGTCGGGGCGTCGGGGTCGTAGACCGTGACCGCGAAGCTGCGGGTCTCCTCCGGGAAGCCTGACCAGCTCAGCTGGGGCGACACATCGTCACCGCCGGCGCCCATGATCCCGCTTACCTGATCGTTTCCCCAGGTGTCGCCGTCCTCGAAGGACTGCGAGGTGAGCGTGAAGCCGGGCAGATCAGGGAGGAAGGAGTAGGGATCGTAGTCAAAAGCCATGGCGGATGAGTCCTTTCGAGTGTCAGCTGTTCAGGAGGAAGTGTTCGAGCACCTGCGCGCCGAAGGTCAACGCGTCCACGGGTACCCGTTCGTCGACGCCGTGGAACAACGCGGCGAAGTCCAACTCGGGCGGTAGGCGCAGCGGCGCGAACCCGAAGCAGCGAATACCCAAGCGGGCGAAGTGTTTGGCGTCAGTGCCGCCGGAGAGCATGTAGGGCACGGTTCGCGCCTCTGGATCGGCAGCCAGGATGGCAGCGTTCATCGCCTCCAACAGCTCACCGTCGAAAGGTGTTTCGTACGAGGGAAGTTCGGTGACCCATTCGCGCTTGACGTCGGGGCCGATGATCTCGTCGATCTCCTTCTCGAACGCGGCGAGCCGGCCGGGCAAAACGCGGCAGTCGACCATGGCCTCGGCAGTGGCGGGGATGACATTGGCCTTGTAACCGGCCTTGAGCATCGTCGGGTTCGCGGTGTCGCGCAGTGTGGCGCCGACGATGCGGGCGATGCCGCCGAGCTTGGCGACCGCGCCCTCGATGTCGGGCGAGGTGGCGTCGAAGGTGTAGCCGGTCTCCTCACTGACCGCGGCGAGGAACTGCTCCACCGATTCGGTCAGCACGATCGGGAACTGGTGGCGGCCGAGTTTGGCGACGGCTTCGGCGACAGCGGTGACGGCGTTGTCGTCGTGCACCATCGACCCGTGCCCGGCGCGGCCGCGGGCGGTCAGCCGCATCCACATCATCGCCTTCTCGGCGGTTTCGACGAGGTAGAGGCGCCGGTCACCGCCGTCGCGGCGAGGCACGGTCAGCGAGAAACCGCCGACCTCCCCGACGGCCTCGGTGACGCCGTCGAACAGGTCGGGGCGATTCTCCACCAGCCATTTGCAGCCGTAGTTGCCGCCGGCCTCCTCGTCGGAGACGAACGCGAACACCAGGTCGCGGGGCGGGGTGATGCCAGCGCGCTTGAAGTGCCGGGCGACCGCGATGATCATGCCGACCATGTCCTTCATGTCGACCGCCCCGCGGCCCCAGACGTATCCGTCCTCGACGGCGCCGGAAAAGGGGTGCACGCTCCAGTCGGACGCCTCGGCGGGCACGACGTCGAGGTGCCCGTGCAGCATCAGGGCGCCGCGTGAGCGATCCGCGCCTTCGAGGCGGGCGAACACATTGGCCCGGCCAGGCGCGCCGGCCTCCACGTACTCGCAGGTGTAGCCCACCTCTTCGAGCTGGGCGGCGACCCAGCGGGCGCAGTCGGCCTCTCCCTTGGTGGTGGCGAGTTCACCGGTGTTCGAGGTGTCGAAGCGGATCAGGGAACTGACGAGGTCGACGACCTCGTCGCTAGGTGTCAGGGGACCGCTCACGCCCCCTTTCCTACCACCCGCTCCCGGTTTGGGTCCGAGCCCACCGATCCGTTAACCTAAGCTGCCTTCGAACGGTCCGAGTGGCGGAATGGCAGACGCGCTAGCTTGAGGTGCTAGTGCCCTATTAACGGGCGTGGGGGTTCAAGTCCCCCCTCGGACACACTTTATTGGCGGTATCCACAAAATCCCCTCCGGCCTCGGCTGGAGCGGATTTTCGATGCTCGCTGACATCTGTTCTTCTTTTACTCCGACCTCGCAGCCCTCCTTCAGCTGCGGAGGCGGCTTATGTGTGAAAAATCAGGCATAACAGCTTGACGACGCCACCCTAAAGGGCGATTCTGTGTTATGCATGATTTATCAGGCATAAGGAGGGTCATGGCACGCCCACGACGGACAAATCCGCAACGCGAGGACCTTACGCCTGAATTAGCAGGCATAAGCCGAGCCTTCGTTGAGCGAAGATTAGCGCTGCAGCTCACTCAAGAGACGCTGGCCGACCTAGCCGGGGTATCGCGCTACAGCGTCCAAACCTTGGAAGCGGGCACCGGTGCAACCAAGATCGGTTCGGTCCTGGAGATCGCCAACGTCCTTGGCCTGCGCCTCGATGTGAGCTCGGCGCCCGAATGACCGACCGGATCGGCCTCGACCTTCGCGAGGTCACCGAAGCCGACGTGTACATCGGCGAGGTACTAGCCGCCCACCTGACCCGCGAACATGGAGATGCCGTCAGCTTCGATTATGTAGCGGATGAACCTGGTAAAGGGGGTGTACGAGATCAATCGGTTTCCTGGTCACTACTGCGGTCTGGCGAGTATCCGGTAGTAACCGCAGGAGGGGCCGTTCCACCGTTTTTCGCCGGACTCTTGCCGGAGGGTGTTCGGCTTGGCGTCGTCACCTCGTCAACAAAGACATCGGCGGATGACCATCTGACGCTGCTGCTCGCGATCGGCGCCGACACCATCGGCAACATTCGAGTGTTCCCCGCCGGCGCAGCTCCCCTCCTGCCGCTGCCGCTATTCGAACCGGAGCGAGACAACGACTTTCATGCAGTCTTTGTGAAGCTGACGGGTTCTATCGAGGCCGACCCTGTCGGTTTGACAGGAGTGCAACCCAAAGTCAGTGCTGGCATGATGTCGACTCCGGCTCACACTCGCGCAGGCCCCGCAATACTCAAGCTGAACCCCACCGGCTTCCCGCTCCTCGTCGAAAACGAGCACTTCTTCATGCGGATGGCATCGGCATGCGGACTGCGAGCCGCTCAGACGACGTTGCTACACGATGCGCAGGGGCGCAGCGCCTTACTGGTGAATCGATTTGACCGCGTTGGGACTAGACGAATTCCGCAAGAAGATGCGTGCCAAGTCGCCAACCTGTATCCGGCGTCGAAGTACCGCATCAAGACGGAGACCGCGTTGACAAAACTCGCCGATGCCTGCGGGCGCGGAGGCGGGTCGCGAGCGGTAGCGCTGATCGAGTTGCTGAAAGTTGTTGTCTTCAGCTGGCTGATCGGGAACGGGGACCTGCACGGCAAGAACATGTCGATCTTCAACCCGGACGGATTGTGGCAGCCGACTCCCGCCTATGACCTGCTCTGCACGCAGCCGTACGCCGGGTGGAACGACCCTATGGCGCTCAACCTGTACGGACGAGCGAACCGCCTTACGCGCGCCAACTTCATCGAGGCGGGCGAACGACTTGGAATACGCGAGCGGGCGACGAAAAACATGATCGATGCCATGGTCGACGTCGCAACTGCATGGCCGGGTAGATGTGGCGAGATAGGTTTTGACGACCGGCAAACAGATCGCCTCGCGAAAATGCTGAACACCCGGCTCGACAGTTTGAGGTGAGCTGACAGCCCACACCTCCGGGCGTTGGATGGCGCACCGCCGCCCCCACCCAACCATGATTCGAGCTACGTGCGACCACCGACAGATTTCAGCGTCGCTTTCTCGGCCTGGTGAAGCGGTACCGCCGGAGGCTCCGCGGGAATTCGGTCACGCCTGGCCCGCCGTCGCGAAGCCACTCCGCGATGGCCGATCCCGCAGTCTCGTCGAAGACGTATCCGAGCCAGGTCGAGCGCCCGCCGCGCCGATGCCCGTCCACCGACGGTGTGACCACCAGGACGTTCGAACGCTCACACGGTCCGAGGCAATCGGACAGCCTGAGGTCGGCGACGTCGTGCAGCAGAGCCCGCAGCGAGCTGACTTGTGCCTCGTGGTCGTTGTCCGGGTGCTTCTTCGACGTACCGCAGCAGCACCCACGGCACAGTGTCACGGTGGGTTTGGATCGGTCGAGCGCCACGCTCGCGATCCTGCCAGCCGGCTGACCCCACTCAGTACACGTCGCGCACGTAGCGCTTGTCGGCGACCAGCTCCCGCTTGTACGCTCGCGCGGCTTCGTCGTTCATCCCGCCGTGAGCACGGATGATCGCGGTGAGTGCGTCGTCGACGTCCTTGGCCATGCGCGTCGCATCCCCGCACACGTAGACGTGCGCGCCGTCCTCCAACCATCGCCACACGTCGGCGCCGTAGTCCAGCATCTTGTGCTGCACATAGATCCTCTGAGCCTGATCACGGGAGAACGCCAGATCGAGCCGGTTGAGAAATCCGTCAGAAACCATGTCCTGCAGGTCTTCTCGGTAGTAAAAGTTCTGCGCCCGGTGCTGATCACCGAAGAACAGCCAGTTCGGCCCAGTGTGGCCGCGGGCTCGGCGGTCCTGGAGGAACGCGCGGAACGGCGCGACGCCTGTACCCGGGCCGACCATGATCATCGGTGTGGTCGGGTCCGCCGGCGGCCGGAAATGGGGAGATCGTTGCAGGAACACCGGCACCGGTGTGCCCTCGAGCAGTTCGGCCAGGTACGTCGACCCGACCCCGCCGCGCAACTCCCCAGCAGGGTTGCGATAGCGCACCACCGACACGGTCAACTGCACCTCGTGCGGACTGACCAGCGGACTGGAGGAGATCGAATACTGCCGCGGGGTCAACCGCACCAGCACCTCCTGCCACAACTCGAGATCGGCGCGCACCCCGAAGTCCGTCACCAGATCGAGTGCGTTGCGACCGCCCAGCCATCGATCCCACGCGCGTCGATCACTGCGCAGCCGCCGCAACGATGCCGCGTCCCGGGCATGCTCGGCGACGAACGAGACCAGGTCGGCAGTCACCTTGCTCACGTCGTAGTGAGCAGTCAGCGCCTCTCTCAACGGCATCGACTCGCCGTCGACCACCGTGTCTTCGTCGCCGCTGAATCCTGTTGCCCGCAGCCACGTCTCGACGGTGCCGGCAGAATTCCGCACGTACACACCCAGCGAGTCCCCTGCAGCGTAGGAGACGTCGTGGGCGCTGATGTCGAACCCGAACTGCCGCACCTCTTTTGCCGCATCGGACGGTGTGAGCGCCAGGTTGCGGCACAGCGGCGCATCGACCGGATTCGCGCGCGTGAAGACGACCGGATCGGGTGCTGCGACAACGCCGGTGGGCGCCTCACCGGTCAACGTCTCGACGACCGCATCCGCCCACCGGGTCATCGGCGCCGCGTCGTGAACCTCGCAGTCGGCACGATCGAGCATCCTGGCGGCGCCCAGCGCTGTCAGCCGCGCATCCAGAGATTTGGCGTGACCACAGAAGTTGCCGTAGGAGCGATCACCGAGACCGAGAACCGAATAGCGCAGCCCATCGAGTGCGGGCGCGTCCGCGCCGGCCAACCGTTCCCAGAAGGCGGCTCCGTTGTCCGGTGGACCGCCGTCGCCGAACGTACTGGTGACGATGACCACCTCACCCGCGTCGGCGAGCTCCGCAACCTCGATGTCGTCCATCGCCGCCAGCCGCGCGCCGCCCAACCGTCGACTGACCTGTTCCGCGAACTCCTCGGCATTACCGGTCTGCGACGCCCACAGCACCAACGGCCCGTCGGGCACCGGCGCTCCGGTTGTCTCGGGGGCGCGGGAGTAGCGGCCCGCCAGCATGCCCTCGACGAACAGTCGAGTCTGCATGCTCAGCGGAGCGTCGGCGGGCAGCACCGGGACGCCCGGTCGGCCCTGCTCGATGCCGGCGAGAAATCCTTGGACATAGAACTTCTCGTGTTCGGCCATATCGGGCGCCGGCAGAGGCGCCAGCCGCACCGCACAGATTTTGAATTCCGGCTGCAGCGACGCGGGGTCGACCGCGTCGTTGGTCAGCGCGTTCACGGTCAGATCCTCACCGTGCTCGTCGTTCCAGTGGAACGGCACCCACGTGTTCCCCGGCCTGACGCGATCGGTCACGACCGCGGGCAGCACCGCACGGCCCCGCCGGGAGACAACCTCGACCGCGCTCCCGTTCGCGATCTGCGCGACCTCGGCGTCGTCGGGGTGGATCTCGATGAACGGCTTGGGGTTGAGCTTGGCGAGTTTGGCGACCCTGCCGGTTTTGGTCATCGTGTGCCACTGATGTTGCAGGCGACCGGTGTTCAAGACGACGGGATAGTCGTCATCGGGACGTTCCGCGGCGTCGACGTGCGGCCGCGGATGGAACACGGCACGCCGCGACGGCGTGGGGAACGCCAGACGTGGGCGGTGACCGTCGGTGTCGACGAACAGGGTCTGCGAGACACCGTCATTGAGGTAACGGACCGGGTTGCGGTCCGGCGATCCGCCGGCGCTGTCCTCCGGTGGGCATGGCCACTGCACCGGGGCGTCGCGTAGCCGCTCGTAGGTGATGCCACGGAGGTCATATCCGGTGTCCGGGTTGGAGAACCGCCGGATCTCGTCGAAGATCTCTTCGCTGGACTTGTAGTCGAAATCGTCACCGAAGCCGAGGTGGCGGGCGACCCCGCAGATGAGCTCCCAGTCCGGGCGCGCCTCCCCCAGCGGCGGAATCGCCTGCGCCAGCAGTGTCATCGTGCGGTCCGAGTTGACCATCACCGCGTCCGCTTCGGCCCACATGGTGGCGGGCAGCACGATGTCGGCGTGGCGGGTGGTGGCCGTCTCGGCGTACGCGTCCTGCGCGATCACCAGCTCGGCAGCCTCCAGTCCCGCCAGCACCGTCGATCGGTTCGCCACGCTCGCAACGGGATTGGTGCAGATGATCCAGACGGCCTTGATCTGCCCGTCGGCCATCCTGCGGAACATCTCGACGGTGCCCGGCCCGACGTCGGTCCGGATGGTCTCCGGCTCCAGGCCCCACTGCTCCTCGACGAACGCGCGATCCCGCGCGGAGAGCACGGCACGCTGCCCCGGCAGACCCGGACCCATGTAGCCCATCTCGCGCCCGCCCATGGCGTTGGGCTGCCCGGTTAGCGACATCGGCCCGCTGCCGGAACGGCAGATCGCGCCGGTGGCCAGATGCAGGTTGCAGATCGCGGTGGTGTTGGCGGTGCCGTGGGTGCTCTGGTTCAGACCCATCGTCCAGCACGTCATCCACTCCCCCGCATCGGCGATCATCGTCGCCGCGGTGCGGATGTCCGCCTCGGAGAGCCCGGTGATCTCGGCGACGCGATCCGGTGGATAGTCGGCGAGGAAGGCGGGCATCGCCTCCCAGCCCTCGGTGTGCTCGGCGATGAACTGCTCGTCGATCGCCCCATCGACGACGAGCAGATGCAGAATCCCGTTGAGCAGGGCGAGATCCGTGCCCGGCCGGATCTGCAGGTACAGGTCGGCCTTGTCCGCGGTGGTGGTCCGCCGAGGGTCGACGACGATGAGTTTCGCACCGGCCTTGAGGCGATCGGCCATCCGCAGGAACAGAATCGGGTGGCAGTCGGCCATGTTGGACCCGATCACGAAGAACAGGTCGGTGCAATCGAAGTCGTGATATGACCCCGGCGGCCCGTCGGCACCCAGCGACTGTTTGTAGCCGACTCCGGCACTGGCCATGCACAAGCGTGAGTTGGATTCCAGGTGCACTGTACGCAGGTAACCCTTGGCGAGTTTCGTTGCCAGGTATTGCGATTCGATCGACATCTGCCCCGAGACGTAGATCGCCACCGCATCGGGGCCGTGCTCGTCGACGATCGCGCGCAGCCGCCGGCCCGCTTCGGCGAGCGCGTCGTCGACGTCGAGCGCGACCGGGTCGGCTCCGCGCGCGGGCCGCATCAACGCCGTCGTCAGGCGGCCCTCGGTGGCGGCCATCATCTCCGCATGCGTCGCCCCCTTGGTGCACAACCGACCGGCGTTCGTCGGGTGCAGGGTGTCCCCGGACACCGTCGCGATGACGGGTGCGCCGGTCGCGGCGTCGGGGCGGGTCTGTATCGAGATCCCGCACCCGACACCGCAATACGAACAGGCGGTGCGCGGCATGTTATCCGGCGACGACCGGTGTGGCCGGACGTCCGAGGTGCTCGCCGGTGCGGTCGCGGTTGTTGCCGAGACGCAGGAACACGACCCAGGTCACGATGGCGCAGACCACGTAGAACAGGCCGAACACCCAGAACGCGTTCGTCGCCGACTTCGCGTCGCCGACATAGGACGCCCGCAGCACGATGTTGATGAACACGCCACCCAATGCGCCGACGGCACCGGCGAATCCGATCAGCGCGCCCGACATCGCCCGTGACCACGCGGCCTTCTGCTCGCGGTCCAGATCGTCACGACCCTGCGCCTTGGCCTCGAAGATCGACGGGATCATCTTGTAGGTCGAACCGTTGCCGATGCCCGACAGGACGAACAGCAGGATGAATCCGGCGAGATAGCCCGTCATCTGGCCGCCGGTGGCGGCGCCGGCCTGCGCGTCGTCCAGAGTCCCGGCGACGATCAGGATGCCGGCGGCGAACATCATCGCCACGAAGGTGTAGAGCGTGATCTTGCCGCCGCCGATACGGTCGGCGAGCTTGCCCCCGAACGGACGGGCGATCGAGCCGAGAAGCGGTCCCAGGAAGGCGATCTGGGCGGCGTGCAGTGACGCCTGAGCGGGGCTGTCGCCGCCGGCGAGGTAGTTGATCTGCAGCACCTGGCCGAAGGCGAACGAGAAGCCGATGAACGAGCCGAAGGTACCGATGTAGAGGAAGCTCATCACCCAGGAGTGCTTGAAGCGCAGGGCCTCCACCAGTGCGCCGAGATTCGACTTCTGGTTGCGCAGATTGTCCATCTTCAACGCCGCACCCAGCGCGGCAGCGCTGATCGCCACCAGGTAGACCGCACAGACGATCTCGGGCCGCGTGTTTCCCGCGGTCGCGATCACCAGGAGGCCGATGAGCTGGATGACCGGCACGCCGATGTTGCCGCCGCCGGCGTTGAGCCCGAGCGCCCAGCCTTTGAGCCGCTGCGGGTAGAACGCGTTGATGTTGGTCATCGAGGAGGCGAAGTTCCCGCCGCCGAGCCCTGCGAAGGCGGCGACCACCAGATAGGTGGTGTAGGACGCCGGATTCTTCATGAAGTACAGCGTCAGCAGGGTCGGGATGAGCAGCAGCAGCGCGCTGACGATCGTCCAGTTCCGTCCGCCGAACCGGGCCGGGGCGATCGTGTAGGGGATGCGCATGAACGCACCCACCAGCGTCGGCACCGCGACGAGGTAGAACTTGCCTGCCGCGTCGATGCCGTAGACGTTCTGCGGCATGAACAGCACCATCACCGACCAGATCGACCACACGGAGAAGCCGACGTGTTCGGCGATCACCGACCAGATCAGATTGCGGCGCGCGACGTCCTTGCCGCCGGCCTCCCAGGCCTCGGTGTCTTCGGGATCCCAGTGCTCGATGTCGCGCTTGCCCGCTGTCGTGGTTGCCATGGCCATCAGTGAAAGCCCAGGTCATTCCCGACCCGTTGCACCTCGATGACACAGATGAAAACTCACCCTCACATCGCCTGCCGGCTCACCGTGAGGCGGTGGCGATGTGAGCGGGGGTATCCACGGGCGCAGCATCGCCGAAACCGTACGGAAACACGGGGCTCTTAGCTTCACTTCCATGTCCGACGGAAGCAGTCCGCAATTCCTGCAAGGCGCTTTCGCCTTCGCCGGAGGCGGCTATGACGCGCCCCTGCCCGTAGACGCCTCGTTGCGGTACGTGGTGCCCGCGGGCGCCATCGCGCAGCCCGTGTACTTCCGCGGCGGCAATTCGACCGACGAGATGATCAGCGTCGTGCTCTATCGGGACGGCGCGCCGATGCGGCACTTCCCGATCGCCGCCAAGGGCGCCACCCATGTTGCGCTGCGGGTGGTCGAGGACCTGCTCGCCGACACCGTGCTGGAGCTGTACGTGGCTGCGCCCGACGGGGTGGCGGGAACCGTCATCGTCGATCTCGGTCTGGTCGAGGTGTAGACGGTGGCGCAGCGCCTCGTCGTCGTCGGCAACGGGATGGCCGGCATCCGCGCGCTCGAGGAGATCCTCGCCCGCGGCGGCGGTGAGCAGCTCCAGATAACCGTCTTCGGCGACGAGCCGTACGGCAACTACAACCGCATCCTGCTGTCGAACGTGCTGGCCGGTGCCGACGATCCGACCGACATCTACCTCAACGCGCTGGACTGGTACGCCGACAACGACATCGAGCTGCGCGCCGGGGTGCGCGTGGTCCGGCTGGACACGTTCGCCCACCTCGTGCACGCCGACGACGGCACCACCCTGCACTACGACAAACTCATTCTCGCGACCGGGAGTCGCTCGTTCTTCCCGCCGATGGCCGGTCTGTGGGCCGACAACAAGACGCTGGCCGACGGCGTGTTCGGCTTCCGCACGCTCGATGACACCGCGACGATGATCGCCGAAGCGGCGCACCGCACCAAGGCCGTCGTCGTCGGGGGCGGGCTGCTGGGTCTGGAAGCCGCGCGCGGCCTGCAGAACCGCGGCCTCGCAGTGGATGTCGTGCATGCCGGCCCGACACTGATGAACGCGCAACTCGACGACCCCGCCGGGGCGATCCTGCGCGCGTCGGTCGAATCGCTGGGCATCGGGGTGCACACCGACAAGCGCACCAGCGAGGTCCTGGTGACCGACGGCCGGCTGACGGGCATCCGCTTCGCCGACGGCTCGCAGTTGGACTGCGACATGTTGGTGATCGCGGCCGGTATCCGGCCGAATGTCGGCCTGGCACAACGGGCCGGCCTCACGGTGGAACGTGCGATCGTCACCGACGACCACATGCGTTCTGTCGACGACGACGACGTCTACGTCGTCGGTGAGTGCGCCCAGCATCGCGGCCAGGTCTACGGTCTGGTCGCGCCCCTGTGGGAGCAGGCGCGGGTGCTGGCCGATCACCTCACCGGTGCGGACGTCACCGCCGCTTACCACGGCTCACGCGTGGCGACGAAGCTCAAGGTTGCGGGGGTCGACGTCGCCGCGATGGGTGTCAAGGCGCCCGAGCATCCCGACGACGAGTTCGTGCAGTACAGCGAACCCAAGCACGGTGTGTACAAGACCGTGGTGATCCGGGACGGAAAACTGGTGGGCGCCACGCTGGTCGGCGATGTGTCCAAGGTGTCGTTCCTGACCCAGGCGTTCGACAGCGGGCTGCCGCTGCCCGACGAGCGGGTGGCGCTGATGTTCGACATCGGCACCCCCGAGGTCGGCGTCGGCATCGCCGAACTGGCCGACGACGCCCAGGTGTGCAACTGCAACGGCGTGTCCAAGGGCGCGCTGGCGGCATGTGTGCAGGACGGTACGACGTCGGTGGCGGGCGTGATGGCGAAGACCAAGGCGGGTAAGGGGTGTGGTTCCTGCAAGGAGCTGGTCTGCCAGGTGGTGGAGTGGGCGGCCGGCGGTGCGGTCACCGAGGACCCGTCGGCGTCCTGGTATGTCCCCGCCATCCCCTACGACAAGCCGACGCTGATGCGTCACATCCGTGAACTCCAATTACATTCGGTCTCATCGGTGTTCGCCGCGCTGGCTCCCGACGGCAAACCCGATGCCGGCTCGAAGATGGCGCTCGCGTCGCTGCTGGAGATGATGTGGGCCGACGAGTTCGTCGACGAACGTGACGCCCGATTCATCAACGATCGCGTGCACGCCAACATCCAGCGGGACGGCACGTTCTCGGTGGTGCCGCAGATGAAGGGTGGCGTGACCAGCGCGGCCCAGCTGCGCAAGATCGCCGACGTCGCCGACAAATACGACATTCCGATGATCAAGTGCACCGGTGGTCAGCGGATCGATCTGCTGGGCATCCGCAAAGAGGACCTTCCCGCGGTGTGGGCAGATCTGGACATGCCGTCCGGCTACGCCTACGGCAAGAGCTTCCGGACGGTGAAAACCTGTGTGGGTAGCGACTTCTGCCGCTACGGGGTGGGCGACTCCACGGCGTTGGGTATCGCGATCGAAGAGCGATACCAGGGGCTGGCCAGCCCGGCGAAGATGAAGCTGGCCGTCACGGGGTGCCCACGCAACTGCGCGGAGGCGCTGTGCAAGGACCTCGGTGTCGTCGCGGTCGACGGCGGCCGCTGGGAGATCTACGTCGGTGGCGCGGCCGGGGCGCACATCCGCAAGGGCGACCTGCTGGCGAGGGTGGACTCCGCCGACGAGGTGATGACGCTGACGGGCCGGTTCCTGCAGTACTACCGGGAGAGCGCGAACTGGCTGGAACGCACCTACAAGTGGGTGCCGCGGCTGGGAATCGAGCACATTCGTGCGGTGGTGGTCGAGGACGCCGAGGGATCGGCCGCAGGGTTGGACGAGCGGATGCAGAAGTCGGTTGCCGCGTACCGGGATCCGTGGCTCGACGGTCGAGAGCCGCAGACCAACGGGCAGTTCCGCACCTCGCTGCCGCTGCTGCCGCTCCCCCAGGTGCCGGTGAGGTGAGCGCTCACGAGGTCGGCAGGGTCGACGAGATACCCGTCGGTGAGGGACGCACGTTCGCGGTCGAGGGACGCCAGCTGGCAGTCTTCCGGCTGCGCGACGATTCCGTGCGCGCGCTCGACGCGGTGTGTCCGCACAAGGGTGGTCCGCTCGCCGACGGGCTGACCGACGACTGCGTCGTGGTGTGCCCGCTGCACGGGTACGCGTTCGATTTGTCCACGGGTACGGAGACCTCCGGTGCCGATCTCGCGGTCCGCAGCTATCCGGCGCAGGTGACCGACGGCGCGATCCGGGTCACGCTGTAGCGCGCTACCACAGGGGTCCGACACGAATCACGCTGCGAGACTGACTTGTCCACAGGATCGGCGTCATCCACAGGTGGCAGCTGACGCGGTGGCGGAGTGCAGGGTGCGCCAATAGATTCGACAGTATGTTCGACCGATTCGTCAGCGGCTCCACCACCCCTGGTCAGCGGGTGCGAGCGTATGCGCGGGTCGAGAACGCGGCCTGCGCCGCGCGACTGTCGGCGATGGCCGATCTGCTCGAGCAGGCCCACGCAGCATCGGGATCGGCCGAACGGGAGCAGTGGCGTTGCGACAACTGGTCCTCGGTGTGTGCACAGATCGGTGCGGCGCAGGCGCTGACCAGCGGAATGGTCAACGCCCTGCTGACCAACGCAGTCGTCCTGCGGGATCGGCTCCCCGAAGTCGCTGCGGTCTTCGCCGAGGGGTTGATCACCTACCTGCTGGTGCGCACCATCTGCCAACGGACCGCGCTGGTGCAGGACCCTGCCGCGCTGCGGGCGATCGACGCCGAACTGGCTGCGCAGCTGCGCGATTGGGGCGCGAAGTCGCTGAGTCAGACCGACGCCGACATCGACGCCCTCGTGCTGCGCCACGACCCGTATGCGGTGCGCCGGGCCGAGGATGTGGTGCGCACGACGGGAGTTACCGTGCACACCGACGGCGCCACGGGAGTCGCCCATGTGGACGCGACCGTCAACGCCACCGACGGTGCGGCGTTCGACCGGCGAGCCGACCTGCTGGCCCGCACAGTGTGCGAGCGGGATCCACGAACGCTGGATCAGCGCCGAGCAGCAGCGCTGGGGGCGATGGGCTTCGGCTGGGACCGGTTGCCGTGCATGTGCGAGGAATCTGATTGCGACGCGGCCGCCAGACCTCCCGTCGGCGGGGTCGTCATCCATGTCATCGCCCGTGAGGACGCTGTCGGCGACGCGGGCACCGGGGTGCGGGCAGACCCCGAGCCCGCGGCCGAAACAGCCGAGCCACCAACGGGCGATCTCACGACACAGCGGCGGGCCCTGACGGGCGACCGGCCGCCGCTTCTGTCACAACCGTTGCGCGAGTACACCATCGCACAGCTCGCCACCGAGCTGAGCGCAAGCCCCGGCGAGTTCAGTTCGGCATCGCCCGGCATCGTCATCGGCGGTCCGGTGCTGCCCGGGGCCGTCGTCGCTCAACTCGCAACGCACGCCAGGAGCATGACGCTGATCCATCCGGGCCAGGCCGCAGCGGAACCGCGCTACCGACCCTCGCAAGCGTTGGCCGACTTCGTGCGAGGACGAGACCTGACCTGCCGTCACCCCGGCTGCACCCGGCCGATCGACGACCTTGATCACACGATCCCGTATCCCTGGGGACCGACGTGCGCGTCGAACCTGGCGGGATACTGCCGTCACCATCACCTGCTGAAAACCTTCTGGCCAGGCTGGTCGACCGTGCAGCACCCCGACGGGACGATCGTGTTCACCGACCCCGACGGCCAAACCTCGACGAGCTACCCGGGCAGCCGATTGCTGTTCCCCGAACTGTCCGAACCCACCGCACCGGTCCTCGCGCGCGGCACCCCGCCCCCGAAACAGAGGGCCGGCCTCGCCATGTCGAAGCGGCGGATCACCCGCATGCACGCGCGCCGACAACGCGTCGACGCCGAGCGAAAACGCAACGCGCCCTGGGCGGAGCACTATCTGCGCGAGTCGATCCCAGCGTTCTAACGAATCACGCCTCGGGAGGCTTGACCGCCAACACCGGCTTGGGGCACTCCAGGATCAACTTCTGCGCGACGCTGCCCAGCAGGAGCTTGCCGACCGGGCTGCGGTGCCGGATGCCCACGACGAGCAGTTGCGCGTCGTCGCGGTCCATCGCGGTCAGCAGCTCGTCGGCGGCGTCGACACCGACGGGCTGGGTCAGCTGGTAGGCGACTCCGCACTCCTGCAGCCGGGCCTCGACATCGTGCACTTCCGCTTCGCCGGCGAAGCGCGAATCCACATACGACTCACCGGATGTCGCATTGATCACGAACAGATCGGTGTTGCGCAGCTTCGCCTCCGAGATGCCGTGCTCGAGCGCGGCCTGGCCGAACTGGTCTGCGGTGTACCCCACGACGATCGTCACAGCTGGCCCGCCTTTTCCTTCTGATCCTTGTCGTCCTCGACCACCAGCAGCGACTCCTCACTGCGGTTCATCAACCGCAGCACCAGCGGTGCCAACAGCAGCAAGGCCATCAGGATGTAGGTGACGATCGCGACCGGCTCGGTGAACAGGTTGCCCCAGTCGCCGCCGCCGAGCTGCAGGCTCTGCCGCAGTTGCCGTTCGATGCGCGGGCCGAGGATCACCCCGATGATCAGCGGTAGCACGGGAAGTCCGAAGCGCCGCATCATCAGACCCATCAGCCCGAAGACCAGCAGCAGAACCAGATCCAACGGCTGCAGGTTGACCGCGAACGCGCCGAGCGTGGCGAAGAACAGGATGCCCGCATACAGGTAGGGCCGCGGGGTGCGCAGCAGCTTGGCCCACAGCGGCGCCAACGGCAGATTCAGGACCAGCAGCAGAAAGTTGCCGATGAACAGGCTGGCGATCAGCGTCCAGATCAGCAGCGGTTCCTTCTCGAACAGCGTCGGTCCCGGCTGGATGCCGTAGGACACGAACGCCGTCAGCATGACCGCGGCGGTAGCGTTGGTGGGCAGACCGAGAGACAGCATCGGCACCAATGTGCCTGCAGCCGAGGCGTTGTTGGCCGCCTCCGGCCCGGCGACGCCTTCGATGGCGCCCTTGCCGAATTCCTCGGGATGCTTCGACAGCTTCTTCTCGGTGATGTAGCTCAGGAACGTCGGCAGCTCGGCACCACCGGCGGGCAGTGCACCGAACGGGAACCCGAACGCGGTGCCGCGCAGCCACGGCTTCCACGAGCGGCCCCAGTCCTGCTTGCTCATCCACGGACGTCCCACCGGGATGACATCGGCCGGGCGGCGGCGCAGATGCGCGGCCACCCACAGCGCCTCACCGAGGGCGAACACCGCGACCGCGATCACGACGATGTCGATGCCGTCGGCGAGCAGCGGGATGCCGAACGTGGCGCGCGGCTGTCCGGTCAGCGAGTCGATGCCCACGATGCCGATCGCCAGGCCCAGCAGCAGCGAGATCAACCCGCGCATCTTCGACGATCCGAGCACCGCGGTGACGGCGACGAGCGCGAACAGCATGATCGCGAGGTACGACGGCGCGCCGAGCGTGACGGCGAAGCGCGAGATCGCCGGTGCGAACGCGGCCAGCAGCGCGGTACCGATCGACCCCGCGACGAACGATCCGATCGCTGCTGTGGCAAGGGCTTGCGCCGCCCGCCCCGCTTTCGCCATCTTGTTGCCCTCGATCGCGGTGATCACCGACGACGACTCGCCCGGGGTGTTCAACAGGATCGAGGTGGTGGAGCCGCCGTACATGCCTCCGTAGAAGATGCCGGCGAACATGATGAACGCCGCACTGGGGCTGACGTTGTAGGTGATCGGCAGCAACAGCGCCACCGTCATGGCGGGCCCGATGCCCGGCAGCACGCCGACCGCGGTGCCCAGCAGCACGCCGATCACGGCGTACAGCAGGTTCATCGGGGTGGCGGCCTCGGCGAAGCCCTGAAGGAGCCAGTCGAAGTTTCCCATTTACAGAATCCCATCCAGAACGCCTGCGGGCAGCGGGATTCCGAGCCCGGAGTAGAACGCGTAGAAGCTGGCGACCGATAGCACGGCACCGATCGCGATGTTGCGCACGTAATGCTTGCTGCCGAGCACGGTGGCGCACCCGGCGAAGAACAGTCCCCCGGCGATCGCCCACCCGAGCGGCTGCACGAGCACGATCAGCAGGATGAACATCCCCACGAGCAGGCCGACCGTGCGCCAGTCGCTGGGCATGTCCGGGTCGATGTCCTCGCCCGCATCGGCCTCACCGCGGGACCCGCGGGGAATCGCGACGGCCAACACGACCGCCATCACCAGCAGGCCGATACCGATGGCGATCGGGAACAGCCGCGGCCCAACGGGATCGACCTTGGCGTAGCCGCCGGGCATCGTCACGCCGTTGAAGACGAGGAATGCACCGACGACCACCATCACTGCGCAGACGACGTACTGCGCGTAGTCCGGCCGGGCCGGCGCGTCCGTGGGCTGCTCAGTCCGCTCGATGTCGCTCATACCAGCCCCAGATCCGTCAACGTCGTCTCCACCCGTCGGTCCTGCTCCTCGAGGAAGTCCTCGAACGGTTGCCCCGTCATGAAGGCGTCGGTCCATCCGTTCTTCACCAGCGCCTCTTTCCAGGCGTCGGTGGCGTGCATCTCTTCGAGCACCTTGATCATCGCGTCCCGGTCCTCGTCGGAAATCCCCGGCGGCGCAAGCACTCCGCGCCAGTTGGTGAAGGTCAGGTCGATACCCGCCTCCTTGAGCGTCGGCGCGTCGACGCCCTCGACCCGCTCGTCACCCGACACGGCGAGCACCCGCACCTGGCCGGATTCGATCTGGTCGACGTACTCGCCGAGACCCGAGGTGCCCGCGGCGATCTTGTTGCCCAGCAACGCCGTCAGCAGATCACCACCACCGTCGTAGGACACGTAGTTGACCTTCGTCGGATCAACACCCGCCGCCTTGGCGGTCTCCATCGGGAACAGGTGGTCGGGACCGCCCGGGTTAGAGCCGCCGCCGACGGTGACCTTGGCCGGGTCGGCCTTCCACGCCGCGACGAAATCGGCGACGGTCTTGAACGGCGAGGACGCCGGAACCAGGATGCCCTCCTGCTCCTCCACCATCTTGGCCAGCGCGGTCGCGTTGGAGGCACGGGCCTTCGAGCCGTTGGTGAACGTCGCGCCCACCACGCCGAGGCCCATCATCATCATCAGGTCGCCGTTGCCCTTTTCGTTGATCAGCCGGGCCATCGCGACGGTGCCGCCCGCGCCGATCACGTTGAAGACCTCGACGCGGCCGGTGATCTTGTCGTCCTCCATCACCTTGACCGCGGTGCGCGCGGTCAGGTCGTACCCGCCGCCAGGGCTGTTCGGCACCATCATGCGTAACCGGTGCAGCCCGGTGTCCTCGCCGCGAGTCACACCGCACGCTGAGAGCAGCAGTGCGGCGATCATGGCGAGGACGATGCCGGCGACCGGCGTACGCCGGCCCGATGCGAACATGTCGTCCTCCGTCAGTCGATTGTGATGCTCAGCAATACTGGACCCCGACAGTGACTCAGGTCACGCATAAGAACGCAAAGGAAATTCTGGTCATTAAGAACATCCCGCTCGCCCGCAGCCTGGCCGCCCAGTTCCTGGCGTTCCAGCTGATGGTGGTCGCGGTCGTGCTGATCGCTGTCGGGGCGGTCTCGGTGGCCCAGTCGACCAGTGAGTTCCGGGAGGCGCGCGGGACACGGATGATCGCAGTGGCCGAGAACATGGCCTCGACGCCCATCGTGCGGGAACGCATCGAACGCGCGCCCGCCGATCCCTTCGCCGGTCGCATCCTGGCCCCGGAGGTCGACCGGGCGGTCGCGCTGTCAGGGGCCAGCCTGGCCGAGATCCTCGCCCCGGACGGCACCGTGTGGGTGTCCTCGGATCCGTCGCGGATCGGGGCTCGGGTGGACCTCGGACCGAGCCGTGCCGACGAAGGCAGGGCCTGGTACGGCGACGCGGACATCGCCGGCACGCACAGCCTGGTCGGCCAGGTGCCGATACTCTCCCCCGACGGTGACGTCCTCGCCATCGCCTCGGTCAGCGAGGGATATCCGTCGGTGTGGGCGCTGCTCTCCGGCGCGGGCGAGCGGCTGTTGATCTACCTCGGCCTCGGAGCCGCCCTCGGCCTCGTCGCGTCTTATCTACTGTCCCGCCGGATCAAGCGGCACACCCGCGGTCTGGAGGTGACGGAGATCGCCAGCCTCGCCGACCACCGAGAAGCATTGCTGCACAGCATTCGAGAGGGCGTGATCGCAGTCAACAACGACGGCGAGATCACCGTGCTCAACGACAGCGCCCAGGAGCTGCTCGGGGTGGGTGCCGATGCAGTCGGCAAGCGGGTCGACGAGGTGGGGATCGACCCCGCGGTGGTGGCGCTGCTGATCCCGGGCGCCTCAGCCCGATCCGCCGAGAACGACACACAGGACACCGTGATCGCGACCAGGACCCGGGTGTTGGCGCTGAGCCGCCGTGCCGCCACCAGCGGCGGCGAGCGGATCGGTACCGTCACCACGATGCGCGACAGCACGGAACTCGCTGCGCTGCAGGGCCAGCTGTCCTCCCACAAGAGTGTCACCGACACCCTGCGGGCGCAGACGCACGAGTTCGCCAACCAACTGCACACGATCTCCGGGCTGGTCCAGCTCGGCGAGTACGACGCCGTGCGCGACCTGGTCGGCACGCTGACACGGCGTCGGGCAGAGATCAGCGATGCGGTCACACAACGCATTTCCGACCCCGCGGTGGCCGCGCTGTTGATCGCCAAGACATCGCTGGCGGCCGAGAGCGGGGTCGCCCTCTCGCTGGCGGCGGATTCTCATCTGGCACCGCTGGACCCCGCCTTGGCCACCGACGTGATCACCCTGTTGGGCAACCTGATCGACAATGCCGTCGACGTATCGGTGGGAGCACCGGAACCCGTTGTGACGGTGGAGATCGACGACAGCGACGGACTGGAGATCATCGTGCGCGACACCGGACCCGGCGTGCCCGAACACCTTCGGGAGACGATCTTCGCCCGCGGGGTCACGTCCAAGCCGGATGTGCCCGGCGGACGCGGGATCGGTTTGGCCTTGGTACGTTTGGTCACCGCCGCGCACGGCGGAAGCGTCGGAGTGACTGACGTGCCCGACGGCGGCGCCGAGTTCACCGTGCGCCTGCAGGCGGTGCGCACCGATGCGTGACGTGCTGGTCGTCGACGACGATTTCATGGTCGCCGAGATCCACCGCCGCTTCGTGGACCGGGTCGACGGCTTCCGCGTCGTCGGCGTGGCCCGCACCGGCGGCGAGGCGTTGAGCGCCGCGCAAGAACTCCACCCCGACCTGATCCTGCTCGACGTCTACCTGCCCGACATGACCGGACTCGAGGTGCTTCAGCGGTTACGCGCGGACGGCGACAGAGTGGGGGTCATCATGATCACCGCGGCACGTGAACTCGACACTGTCAGCGGTGCGTTGGATGGCGGCGCCGCCGACTATCTGATCAAGCCCTTCGAATTCGACCAGCTGCAGACCAAGCTGGTGGCCTACGCCGCGCGCGCCGACGCACTGGAAAAGGCGGGCGGCGTCGACCAGTCGTTGATCGATTCGCTGTTCGGCGGCCCGGCGGTGCCCGCGGCCGCGAAGGTGCTGCCCAAAGGTCTCGGCGCCGAGACCGGCGAGCTGGTGCTCGCCGCGGTGCGCGACGCGGGCGAGGTCTCCGCAGCCGAATGTGCTGACCTGGTCGGCATTTCGCGAGTCAGCGCGCGCCGCTACCTGGAGCACTACCTGAGCGCCGGCACGGTGGAACTGCGTCTGCAGTACGGCGTGGGCCGGCCCGAACGGCGGTATCGACTGGCCCGGTGAGCCCCCGGACCCAGCGCAGCAGATAATGACGGGCGTGGCACCCAAGGTCCTGTTCCTGCGCAACGAACACATGGCCACCGAGGCACTGCTCGGTGAGGCTTTTGCCGATCACGGATTCGACGTCGACCACTTCGAGGTCGTGCCGCCCGACCGGGTGGACTCCCCCGCGGTCGAGGTGACGTTCCCCGACCCGACCCGATACGACGTCATCGCCCCCCTGGGGGCGCGATGGCCGGTGTACGACCCCGCCCTGCGGGACACCTGGGTCGGCGCCGAGATGGCGCTGCTGCGCGAGGCCGCCGACGCCGGGGTCGCGCTGCTGGGTGTCTGCTTCGGCGGACAACTGCTCGCCCAGACCTTCGGAGGCTCGGTGGCGCGCTCACCACGGCCGGAGATCGGCTGGTACGACGTACTCAGCGAACGCCCCGACATCGTGCCCGGCGGGCCGTGGTTCCAGTGGCATTTCGACCGGTGGACGCTGCCCCCAGGCGCCACGGAACTCGCCAGAACCCCGAACGCCTCGCAGGCCTTTCTCCTGGGCCGCGCACTGGGCCTGCAATTCCACCCGGAGATCGACACCGACCTGCTGAGCGCGTGGCTTGCCGACGATCGCGACGGCGACGTCGCGGCGGCCGGCCTCGATCACGACCAGTTACTCACCCGCACAGCCGATCTCGCCGGTGACGTCGCGGAGCGAATCCGGACGCTGGTGTCCGGGTTCGTCACTCACGTGGTGGGTACGTCCCGCCCCAGCTGATGGGCCAGCGCCTCGGCGACGTGGGTGTGGCGGAATGGATGCCCGGCCGCCAACAGCTTGGTCGGTAGCACGCGCTGGCTGGCCTCGGCGAGTTCACGGGCACCCTGCGCGCCGAGCAGCACACGGGGGCCGAGACTCGGCACCGGAAGCAGCGCAGGCCGATGCAGCACGCGCGCAAGCTCTTTGGTGTACTCCGTGTTGCGCACAGGCTCCGGGGCCACCGCGTTGACGGGACCCTGGAGTTCCGTGTCGTAGAGCGCACGATGGTAGACGTCGACCAGGTCGTCCAACCCGATCCACGACAGCCACTGCTTGCCGTCGCCGACCCGCCCGCCCAGACCCGCCGCGAACAGCGGGCGCAGCAGCTTCAGCGTGCCGCCCGCAGCGGCCTGCACGATCCCGGTGCGCACCAGGACGACGCGCAGCCCACCGTCGGTGGCGGGCGCGGTCGCAGCCTCCCAGTCGGTCACCACGTCGGCGAGGAACCCGTCGCCACGTGAACCGTCCTCGGTCAGCGTGACATCGCCACGGTCATAGCCGTAGTAGCCGATGGCCGATGCAGAGACGAAGGTCGAGGGGCCGTCCTCCGTCGCGGCGGCTGCTTCAGCGAGCCGGCGGGTGGGCTCGATTCGACTGTCGCGGATGGCTTTTCGATGAGCATCGGTGAAGCGGCCGGCGATCGACTCGCCGGCAAGATGGACGACGGCGTCCACACCGCGCAGGAGATCCGCAGCAGGGGCCGCCGGATCCCAGTGCCGCTCGTCGGCGTTCGCTGTGTCGTTCCCTCCTGCCCGCCGCACGAGCCGGATGACGCGGTGCCCGCCGGTGGTGAGGAACGCGCACAGCGCAGCGCCCACGAGACCCGAAGCACCGGTGACCGCGACGACTAGCGGCCGGGCACCAGCCATCTCAGCGCGCTGGTGAGCCGCGAGATCACCGATGAGCTGCCGGTGCCGGTAGGCGAACGTCGGACGTAGCAGCGCTGCGGGCACCGCCGCCTCGACGTGATCGTTGATCCGGGTGCCGGACCCGTGCTCGTCGAAAGTGTGGGTGTGCCGCCACGGCCCGGCCAGGCGCGGCGGCCACGACGTCACACCGTCGGACGAGAGTTCGTCGAGGAATCGGTGCCCGTCGACGTAGGCATCGGGTTGATGGCGGGCCACCCAGCGCAGCCCGCCCGGCAGGCCCAGAATCGCCACGCCGTCGGCCAGAGACTGCGCTTCGGTGATCACGGTCATCGGCTGCCACGGCGGCACGAGCCGCCGCATCGCACCCGGTCGTGTGTGCCACTTCCACACGTCCCGCAGCGGGTGCTCCACCACGCTGTCGTAGTCGATGCCCATGACTCTCCCGTCGTCGATCAGTCATTCGTCACCACGTAGGGGCCGGATTGCCCCACTTCGCCGCGGGACGGGGTACCCAGAAGCCATACTTCACGCACCGAGGTGTGACATGACCAGTGCCGAGCGCCCCTTCCGTGACCGCCGCGAGGCCGGCGAGGTGCTCGCGCGGGACCTCGTCCGTTACCGCGACCGGCCGGACACCACGGTGCTCGGACTGGCACGGGGCGGGGTGCCTGTCGGCCGGGAAGTCGCGGCAACGCTGCGGGTGCCGTTCGACGTCTGCCTGGTACGCAAGCTCGGCACACCGCGGTGGCCGGAGCTCGCCATGGGGGCAGTCGCCACCGGCGGCGCCGTCGTGCTGAACGACGACGTGATCGACAGCCTCGGATTGAGCGACGCCGACGTACGCGACGCCACGACGCGCGAGACCGCCGAACTGCACCGGCGCGAACGCGCCTACCGGGGTGACCGTGCACCGCTCGACATCGCCGGCCGCACCGTGATCGTGGTCGACGACGGCCTCGCCACCGGAGCCAGCATGACGGCCGCGGTCCGCTCCGTGCGCGGACTCGGTGCTGCTCGCGTGATCGTGGGCGTCCCCGTGGGACCACGTTCGGTGTGCCGCGCTCTGGCGTCAGTGGCCGATGACGTGGTGTGCTCGATCGTGCCTGCCGACTTCCGCGCGGTGGGACATGGCTACGCCGACTTCCACCAGTTGACCGACGACGAAGTCCGCGAGGCTCTGGCCACCTCCCCGTCCACCTCTACGACGAAAAAGGTTGCGGATTAACGCAATTCAGGGCCTGGTCGGACCCTCGTCGGACCGCTCGGCGGCAGGGACGTGTTCTTCGTCGGGATAGTCGTCCTCGGCGACGGGGTCCTCGGACGCGACAGGCGCCTCGTCCGGGTAGTCCTCGACGGGCTCGTCGGCGGCGTCACCGGCGTCGTCCTCACCGGCCGCCTCGTCGGCCGACCCCTTCGCACGATCGCGCAGCGCATCGACGATGAGCAGGATCACGCCGATCAGGCTGGCCGCGATGCAGACCCAAGCGATCAGTGCATTGCTGGTGACGACGGCCAGCACGAGGGCCGCGAGGCCGATGACGGCGAGGACGAGCGCAACGATGAGCATGGACTGCGAGGCTAGTTGTTACCTCGATTGAACTGGTTGAATCCGCCGTCGCTGTTGGCGCCGGAGTCCACCGGAGCGGCCGAACCGCGCTGACCGAGCTCCTCGAGCTGCGATTCGAGGTAGGTCTTCAGACGGGTGCGGTATTCACGTTCGAACGTGCGGAGCTGCTCCAACCGGCCCTCGAGCACGGTGCGCTGCTGGTTGATCGTGCCCATGATCTCGGAGTGCTTGCGCTCGGCATCGGCTTGCAATGCGTCGGCCTTCTCCTGGGCCTGCCGCAGCTGCGCCTCCGAGCGGCTCTGCGCATCGGCGAGCATCGCGTCGGCCCGCTGGCGCGCCTCGGTGATCGTGGTCTCGGCGGTCTGCCGCGCCTCGGCCACCATCGAGTCGGCCTGCGCGCGGGCATCGGAGAGCATCTTCTCGGACTCGGACTTGGCGCCGTTGGTCAGGCGATCCGCGGTGTCCTGGGCCAGGCTGAGGATCTTCGCTGCCCGCAGGTGCTGGTCCTCGGGGGCAGGCGCGGACTGCTGCGCCGCGGGTGCTTCGTACGCGGGCTGCGGTGCCGGCTCGGGCTCGGGCTCCGGCTCGTACACCGGCAGGGTCTGGGTCGGCTGAGCGGCGGCGGCTGAGCCACCGGAGTGCGCCGAGGCGAGCTCGGAATCGAGCTCGGCGACCCGTTGGCGCAGGTCGGTGTTCTCTTCGATCAGGCGGGACAGCTCGTTCTCGACGAGGTCGAGGAACGCATCGACCTCGTCCTCGTTGTAGCCGCGCTTGCCGATGGGTGGCTTGCTGAAGGCAACGTTGTGCACGTCGGCAGGAGTGAGCGGCATCGTCTGCCCCCTTGAGTCTGGATCGTCAAAACGATCTCACAGTGTAAAGCCTGGCTTGAAGGTAACTGGCGTCCATCCTGTCACACCAGACCCTGCGGTTGCAGTCGAGGGCGATAAATACATCGAATCTCCACCTGGACGACCGGGTGCCACCGCACCGCCATCCTGCCCGCTCCAGGGCCGGAGTCCACAAACGCCCTGCTCTGGACCGGTGTCAGACCGCCGCGCCGAAGGCCAGCTGCATGCCGATGAACGCCGCAAGCAGCAGCACCATGATGGACAGGTCGAAGCGCACCGCCCCGATGGTCAGTTGCGGGATGATGCGCCGCAACAGCTTCACCGGCGGGTCCGTCAACGTCATGATCACCTCGAGGACCACCACAGTCGCGCCGCGCGGGTGCCAGTCCCGGCTGAACGAGCGGATGAACTCGACCACGACCCTCGCGATCAGCAGCAGCCAGAAGACGAACAGCGCGAATCCCAGGATCTCGAAGAAGAGCCCCAACGGAAGGTGACCTCACTCCCAGCAGATGTGACGGGGAAACCGGCGCGAGACCGCACCGGTTCCACCAGCCTACTGGTAAGCGTAGAAACCGGCCTCGGCGATCCGGCGACGCTGCTCGGCGGTGACGTCCACGTCGGCCGGCGACAGCAGGAACACCTTCGTGGCCACCTTGTCGAACGAGCCGCGCAGCGCGAAGGCCAGGCCCGCGGCGAAGTCGACCAGCCGCTTGGCGTCGGCGTTGTCCATCGAGACCAGATCCATGATCACCGGGGTGCCGTCGCGGAAGCGCTCACCGATGGTGCGCGCCTCGCTGTAGTCCTTGGGCCGCAGGGTGGTGATCTTCGCCAGCGGGCTGCCCGCTTCGAACAATTCGGCCATGCCACGGGGATCCATGGCCAGCGCACCTCGAGTCGATCCCCGCATCGCGCCGAAACGCGGTGGGGTGCGGTCGAATTCACGCGGCGAACGCATCCGGGGGTCGAACCGGCCGTCATCGAAGCCGCCGGGCACGCCGCCAGGCATACCAACCCGGTAGGCAGCGGGCTCGTCGTACTCGCGGCGCCGACCCTCGGGCAGGTCGTCGTAGCCGCGCGAGTAACCCTCGTCCTCGAAGCGGTCCTCACGGGGGCGGCGGTAGCTGCGGGCGGGACCGCGCTCGTCGTCCTCGTAGTAGTCGTCCTCGTAATCGTCCATGGGGGCCATACCGAAGTAGGCCTTGACCTTGTGCAGTGTGCTCATTGTGAGGACCCCTCGTGCGGTGATGACCGATGCCCGGAAAGTGTTGTCTGTGATGAAGGTGTGACTAGTGTGACTTCTGGTGGTGACGTTAGCGGTCGGGCGCCCAAGAGCGCGGTACCGACACGCACACACGTCGATCCGTGTCGCACCGCCGCTTCGAGGTCACCGGACATGCCCGCTGACAGCTCGAGCGGGCGTCCGCACCACTGCTGCACCCGCTCGCGTTCCTGCGCGAGCCGCGTGAACGCCGCGTCGGCATCCGCGCCGACCGGCGGGATCGCCATCAGGCCGACCAGTGTCAGCGCCGGCGCCTCGTCGACGGCGGCGCACAGCGCGTCGAGCCGCTGCGCCGCGTCGACGTCGACGCCGCCCCGGCTCTCGTCTCCGTCGAGGCTGACCTGCACGAACACCCGTAGCGGCGCGCTGCGGGCCTCACTCTGCAGCGCCTCTTCTGCCGAGCGAGCCAGCGCCGCAACCACTTTGGGGCTGTCGACGGAATGCGCCGCATAGGCCCAGGTGCCGATCGAGCGGGCCTTGTTGCGCTGGATGCGGCCGATCATGTGCCAGCGGACGTCTCCCGCAAGCTCGGACAGCTCGTCGATCTTGCGGGTGGCCTCCTGATCGCGTGATTCACCGAAGGACCGGCAGCCCAGGCGATACAGCGTGGCGATGTCGGAGGCCGGGAAGAACTTGGTGACCGGGAGCAGTTCGATCTCGTCGGGTTCACGGCCCGCCGCCTCGGCCGCGCGGGCGAGCCGGTCACGCAGCTGCGTGAGGTTGTCGTGCAGCTCCTGCTCGCGATCCGCAGTCATGGCGCCGGCTCCAGCCAGATCAGCGACGCCAACCGGCCGGTCGGCGCGCCGCGGCGATGGCTGAACAGGTTCGGGTCGGCATAGGTGCACCGCGGGTCCACGTCGATCGCGGTGACACCGAGGCCGTGCAGCTGCCGCGCGATCCCGGCGCGCAGATCCAGCCCGGGCGTGCCGCGTCGGGTGCGGGTACGGCTGCCCGGCAGCGCACGCTCCACGTCGTCGGCCATCTCGGCGGGGACCTCGTAGTTGGGTCCGCTGACCGCGGGGCCCAGCAGCACCGAGATGTCCTCGACCCGCGCGCCGGCGTCGACCATGACCTCCACCGCGCGCGGCACGATCCCGCCGGCGGCGCCAACCCGGCCGGCATGCACTGCGCCGATCACGCCGTGCCGGGCGTCGGCCAGCAGCACCGGCACACAGTCGGCGGTCACCACCGCAAGACCGAGCGACGGCGTCGTCGTCACCAATCCGTCGGCGTCGTCGACGGTCTCGCCGCCGTGATCCACCACCGCGACCCGGGTGCTGTGGGTCTGGTTCATCCACACCACGCCATCGGTTCCGAGACCGGTGGCCGTGGCGAGCCGACGCCGGTTGGCCGCGACCGCCGCCGGATCGTCGCCGACGTGGTCACCGAGGTTGAAGGTCGCGAAGGGAGCTTTCGACACCCCACCGGCGCGGGTCGTGGTGACACGGCGCACCCGGAACATCACGTGCGAAGTGCGGCGGGTCAGTGGCGCATGAACGGCGGCACGTCGACATCGTCGTCGGAGATGCCGTCATCACCGCCGCCGATGCGCACCGTGGCGCCGTTGGTGTGGGCGGCGGGCACACTTGCCGGATCGGCCGACTCGAACAGCGACGAACCGACACGGCCCGCCTTGCCCGGTGCGATCGGCTGCGCAGCGGCCGCGGCCGTCGCTTCACCGGTCACGGGCTTACGACCCGGACCCGCGGCGTCGAAGCCGGCAGCGATCACGGTCACGCGCACCTCGTCGCCCAGCGAGTCGTCGATGACGGTGCCGAAGATGATGTTGGCGTCAGGATGGGCAGCCTCCTGCACCAGCGAGGCGGCCTCGTTGATCTCGAACAGACCCAGGTCACTACCGCCGGCGACCGAGAGCAGCACGCCCTGAGCACCTTCCATCGACGCCTCGAGCAGCGGCGAGTTGATCGCGATCTCGGCGGCCTTGAGCGCACGACCGTCGCCGCGGGCCGAACCGATGCCCATCAACGCGGTGCCCGCGGAGCTCATGACGCCCTTGACGTCGGCGAAGTCGACGTTGATCAGGCCGGGGGTGGTGATCAGGTCGGTGATGCCCTGAACACCGTTGAGCAGCACCTCGTCGGCACTACGGAAGGCGTCCATCAGGGAGACCGCGGCGTCACCCATCTGGAGCAGGCGGTCGTTGGGGATCACGATGAGGGTGTCGCAGCTCTCTCGCAACGCCTGGATGCCATCGGCGGCCTGGTTGCTGCGCCGCTTGCCCTCGAACGAGAACGGGCGCGTCACCACGCCGACGGTCAGCGCGCCCAGCTTGCGGGCGATCGACGCCACCACAGGCGCACCGCCAGTGCCGGTGCCGCCGCCCTCGCCGGCGGTGACGAACACCATGTCGGCGCCGCGCAACAGCTCCTCGATGTCGTCCTTGGCGTCCTCGGCGGCCTTGCGGCCCACCTCGGGGTCGGCGCCCGCGCCGAGGCCGCGGGTCGAATCGCGCCCCACGTCGAGTTTGACGTCGGCATCGCTCATCAACAACGCCTGCGCGTCGGTGTTGATCGCAATGAACTCGACGCCTTTGAGACCCTGCTCGATCATCCGGTTGACGGCGTTGACGCCGCCACCGCCGATGCCGACCACCTTGATCACAGCGAGGTAGTTATGCGGGGGGGTCATCGCATCGCCCTTTCCTGCCCTGGTTGCCTGTCCTGACACGGATAACCGCTGCGACAAACCCTCAATCTCAACTAGAGGCTTAGAGTTATGTCAAGTTGTTCCGTACATGCAGAACGGTAGGGCCGCAATGCACAAGTGCCCTGCAGGCGCGCCGAAGCGACGCGACAAATATTGCGCGGTGTGTCGGCACTGCTAGCGGGGCGGAGAGCTGACCGCCGCCACGAAACCCGTCGGGTTCTCGACGTGGAGGAGATGACCCGCGCCGGCGACCACCACCGACCGCAGATCGGGCCGGCGCCGCGCGAAGCGTTCGTACGTCCGCTCGAGCCACCGCGGGCTCTGATCGCCACGCACCCAGGTCATCGGAACAGCGGACGTCGCCACAGCTTTCGTGGAGACGAAATCAGCCGACACGCCGAACCACGACGGGACGAACTCACCCAGCACCGGTTCGACGTTGGCGCGCATCCGCTCACGGGCACGCTCCTCGATCTCGTCATAGGCGTTCCCGCCCGAGCGCCGCACGTAGACGGACCGGAAGAACACCTCGCCCGCGCCCACCCGGTCGCCTGCGAGTTGCTTCATCTTCAGCCGCACGGTCATCGAGAACACCGAACGGTCCATGAGCCTGACGCTGTGGAACGGCGGTTCGACGACGCACAGAGACCGCATGTGCGTGCTCCGGATCGGGGTCTGTGCCGCCAATGCCATCGCCACGCACCCCCCGGCGCTCCAACCGACCACGTGGGCCGGCTCGTCACAGACCCGGGCGAGGACGGCCTGGAGATCATCGCGGTGAACGCGGAGGTCGCGCACCGGACGATGCAAGGAGCGACCATAACCACGCCGGTCGTACGTCACGACGCGATGCCGGTCGGCCAGCAGGTCGATCACCGGCTCCCACGTCGACGTGTCGGTGCCGGTGCCGTGCACCAGCACGATCGGCGCACCGGCCCCATAGCTGTCGTAGTGCAGTCGGCAGCCCTGGACATCGATCGTCGCCATGCGTCACTTGACGGTCGGCAGGTCCGGCGACGACACGTCGTAGGTCTTCCCGGGCTGGGTGAGCAGCGCGCCGAGCTTGAGCGCCTTCTCCTCGGTGCGATCGGTGGTCCCCCACACGACGGTGCGCCCGTCGATCAACGTCAACGTGATGGCCGCGACCGACGGCGCCGACACCCGGCCCACCTGCGAGGCGACCTCCGGCCGCAGCGAGGTCACGACCTCGAGCGCGGCCTTGGTGGCCGGATCGTCGGGTCCGGGGTTCTCGACGTCCAGATACGGGATGCCCGGCGGCGGCGGGCCGGTCGCGAAGTCCACGCCGTCCTTGTCGAACAAGTGCACACCGTCGGGATAGTCGCGGACGACGACCGGCACCCGCTCGACCACGGTGATCCGCAGCGTCGACGGATACTCCCGCTGGACCCGGGCGCTGGCGACCCTGCGGATCTCCGCGACCTTCTCGGCCACCGCATCGGTGTCGACCTGCAGCAGCGGCGTGCCGGGCGGCACCCCTGCCACCGCGACCACCTCGTCCTGCGTCACCGCGCCCAACCCGACGACGACGATGGTGCGTGCCGACATGATCGGCGTGAAATACAGCAGCAGGCCGATGCCGACCACGACGACGGCGACGACCGCGGTCCACAACAGCAGCTTGAGGCCGCGCACCGTGCCCCGCCCCAACGTCGCCGAATCGGCCGGCGGTGCCCCGAGCGTGCGCCGTTTGGCCTCGCGGCGGGCCTCCTCGATGGCGGTGGCCCGTGCCTGCGCGGCGCGCCGCTCCTCCCGCTCGCGCCGGGCGCGGCGGCGCGGCCCCTCGACGTCGGCGGCCTCCGGGGTGTCGGGTGTGTCTGCGGCTTCGGGTGTGTCGGTCGGTTCCGGTGCGGCCGTCGCGTCGGGCACGTCGGCGTCGCGGTCAGGCGGCTCGCTCATCGCAGCGCGGCCAGGATCTCGTTACCCAGCAACGTCACATCGCCCGCGCCCATGGTCACCACCACGTCGCCGGGCTGGGCGGCCGCCGCCACCGTCGATGCGACGGTGGAGAAATCGGGCAGATACCGCACCGGCACGGTGACGTGTTCGGCGATCGTCGCGCCGCTGACACCGGCCAGGGGTTGCTCCCTGGCCGCATACACGTCGAGCACGAACACCTCGTCGGCCAGGCTCAGTGCCTCGCCGAATTCGCGGGCGAATGTGGCTGTGCGCGAATACAAGTGGGGCTGGAACACCACCACCGAACGGCCCCCCACCTCGTCCACGAGCGCGCGCACCGCGGTGAGCGCGGCTGTGACCTTGGTCGGATGGTGGGCGTAGTCGTCGAAGACACGCACCCCGGCTGCCGTGCCCACCAACTCGAAACGCCTACGCACGCCTTCGAATTCGGCCAGTGCCTCGAGGACGCCCTCCACCGGGGCACCCACCTGGGTGGCGGCGAGCAGTGCGGCCAGCGCGTTGAGCGCCATGTGCCGGCCCGGCACGGCCAACCGCATGGTGCGCGGCTCGCCCTCCCCCGCCAGCGACACCGTCGCGATCGCGCCCGTACCGCGTTGCCGCCAGTCCACCAGCGCGCCGGCCAGGCCGTCACCGGCCGCAGGCCCTGTGCCGTAGCGCAGCACCCGAATGCCCAGCGCCGCAGTCCGTTCGGCGAACGCTGCCGCACCGGGATCGTCGGTACAGACCACCACCGCCCCGCCGGGGCGCAGCCGCTCGGCGAAGGCGTCGAACACCGCGACATAGGCCTCTTCGGAACCGAAGAAGTCGAGATGGTCGGCCTCGATGTTGGTGACCACCGCGATGTCGGGCCGGTACTGCACCAGCGAGCCGTCGCTCTCGTCGGCCTCGGCGACGAAGAACGCGCCGCTGCCGTGGTGGGCGTTGGTGCCGGGCTCGCCGAGGTCCCCGCCGACGGCGAACGACGGGTCGAATCCGCAGTGCTGCAACGCCACGATCAGCATCGAGGTCGTCGTGGTCTTACCGGCCGTGCCGGTCACCATCAGCGTGGTGTCCCCGACCATCAGCTCGGCCAGCACGGCGGGCCGCAGGATGATCGGAATGCCACGCCGGCGCGCCTCGACCAGCTCCGGGTTGGTCTTCGGGATCGCGGCGTGCGTGGTCACCACCGCCGACGGACCGCCGGGCAGCATGTCCAGCGCCGACGCGTCGTGACCGATGCGTACCTGCGCCCCACGCGCCCGCAGCGCCACCACCGCACGCGACTCCTTGGCGTCCGATCCGGACACCAGACCTCCGCGATCGATCAGAATCCTTGCGATACCGGACATTCCGGCCCCGCCGATGCCGACCATGTGCACCCGCGCCAACTCCGGGGGTAGCTGCTCGGAGCTCATGGCCGCCGCCCGCTGCGTGCCCGGGCCACCTCGAGAGCCACCTCGGCCACGCGTCGTGCCGCGTCCGGATGACCGGCCAGCTTCGCCGCCGACGTCATCGCCGACAACCGGGCCCGATCGGTCAGCAGACCGGCCACCGTCGTCGCGACGAGGTCGGGGGTGAGCTCACGATCCTCGACCAGCAGCCCGCCCCCCGCGGTCACCACCGGTAGCGCGTTGAGCCGCTGCTCTCCGTTGCCGATCGGCAGCGGCACGTACACCGCGGGCAGGCCGACCGCGCTCACTTCGGCGACGGTCATCGCCCCGGAGCGGCAGATCGCCAGATCGGCGGCGGCATAGGCGAGATCCATGCGGTCCAGGTACGGGACCGCGACGTACGGCGGGTCGCCGGGCGCCGGAGAGCGCAGATCCAGCGTGTTCTTCGGGCCGTGCGCGTGCAGCACCGCAATGCCTTGCCGGGCAAGGGCTTCCGCGGCCCCGGCGACCGCGCGGTTCAACGACTGGGCGCCCTGCGAGCCGCCGAAGACCAGCAGGACCGTGTCGTCGTCGGAAAAGCCGAAGAACGCACGCGCCTCGGCGCGTAGCGCGGCGCGGTCCAGCGAGGTGATGGCATCACGGACAGGCACGCCGACGACCTCGACGGGGCCCAGTCCCGGGTCGGGCACCGCGGCGAGGATGCGGGCCGCCGACCGAACCCCGACCCGGTTCGCCCAGCCGGCGCTGGCGTTGGCCTCGTGGACGACGACCGGAACGCGCCGGCCCGGGCGCATGTTGCGGGCCGCGAGATAGGCGGGCACCGCGACGTACCCGCCGAAGCCGATGACGACGTCGGCCGCGACATCGTCGAAGATCGCCCGGGTCTGGCGCACCGCCTGACGCACCCGCAGCGGCAGCCGTGCCAGGTCTGCCGAGGGTTTACGGGGCAGCGGCACCGGGGTGATCAGCTCGAGGCGATAACCGCGCGCGGGAACCAGCCGAGTCTCGAGGCCACGGGCCGTGCCCAATGCGGTGATCCGCACCGTCGCGTCGAGGGCGGCGAGCGCATCGGCGACGGCCATCGCCGGCTCGACGTGACCGGCCGTGCCCCCGCCAGCGAGAACGACCGAGATACCGCTCACCCGTGACGTTGACCTTCCAGTGTGCGGGCCCGCCGGCCCTGATTTCGCTGGCCAGCACCATAACCGACGGGCGGGGTGGCCGAGCGCACCGGGCGCTTCGCCGTTCGCGACCGCGCGGTTTTCGCGGGCGTCGGGCTGGGCTTGGCGGCCTTGTTGCCGGCGCGGGTCGAACGGGTCTTGAGCCGGTCACGCACCGCCTCGGCGCGGGTCGGCGAGTACGGGGCGGGCAGCGGAAGTCGCAGCAGCCGGTTGACCCGGTCGTCGCGGCCGGCCCTCAGCGCGGCGACCGCCTGCGGTTCGTGTCGGGCGGCGTTGGCCATGATGCCGATCATCAACAACGTGGTGGCCGTCGACGTGCCGCCGGCGGAGATCAGCGGCAGCTGCAGTCCGGTGACGGGGAGCAGCCCGACGACGTAGCCGACATTGATGAACACCTGCGAGAGCACCCACAGCGTGGCCGTCGCGGTGAGCAGCCGCAGGAACGGATCGGCTGAGCGCCGGGCGATGCGCATACCGGTGTAGGCGAAGAGCCCGAACAGGCACAGCAGGCCGGCGGCCCCGATGAAGCCGAGTTCCTCGCCGATGATCGCGAAGATGAAGTCGTTGTGGGCGTTGGGCAGGTAGTTCCACTTCGCGGTGCCCTGGCCCAGGCCGTCACCGAAGACGCCGCCGTTGGCCAGCGCGAAGCGAGCCTGCCGGGACTGATAGCCCATGCCCTGTGCGTCGGCGCCCGGGTTCAGCCACGCCTGCACACGCGCCGACCGGTAGCCGGCCGACACGGCGAGGATCGCGCCCGAGACGACCACTGCGCCCAGCGAGGTGAGGAACACCCGCAGCGGAAGGCCGGCGTACCAGAGCAGGCCGAGCAGGATCACGCCCATCGACACCGTCTGACCGAGGTCGGGCTGAGCCACCACCAGCGCCAGCGCGATCACCGCGGCGGGCACCAGCGGCACCAGCATCTCCTTGAGAGAGGCCTGCTCCATGCGGCGGGCTGCCAGCAGGTGCGCGCCCCACACGGCCATCGCGATCTTGGCCAGCTCCGACGGCTGCATGGAGAAGCCCGCGATCACGAACCAGCCGCGCGAACCGTTGGCCTCCTTGCCGATCCCGGGGATGAGGACCAGCACCAGCAGCACGATGGTGAACGCGAAGCTGCTGAACGCGAAGCGCCGCATCAACGCCACCGGCATCCGCATCGCGATGTAGAACGCGAGCAGACCGATCGCCGTCCACAGCACCTGCTTGCCGAAGACCGCCCACGGCGAGCCGTCCATGTCGTAGGAGTAGACGCCCGAGGCCGACAGCACCATGGTCAGGCCCATCGTGATGAGCAGGGCGGTGACGGCGATGATCAGGTGAAAGGACGTCATCGGCCGGTCCAGCCAGGCCCCGACGCGGGTGCGCGGCGCCGGCGCGACGCCGCTTGAGTCGTGCGGGGTCGCCTTGGACGACGACGAGGTCAGCGCCGGCAGGGAGGTCCCCGCGTCATCGGCCGCGGGGTTGGCGCGCCGGTGGCGCAGCCGGGCGAGGATCGCGCTCATGGGTGACCCGCTACCGGATCGCGGCGCGCACGGCCGCGGCGAACGTGTCGCCCCGGTGGCCGTAGCTGCGGAACTGGTCGAAGGAGGCGCCTGCCGGCGCCAGCAGCACCGTGTCGCCGGGTCCGGCGAGACCGCGTGCGGCGTCGACGACGGCGGCCATGACGGCGTCGGCCACCGGACCGTCCCCCGCCCGAGCGTGAGTCACACCTGTCACAGCTTTCTCAACCACCCCAGAATCCTCCCCCGTCAGCACCTCGACAACGGGGACATCCGGTGCGTGTCGTGCCAGCGCCTGCGCCACCACCGCGCGGTCGCGGCCCAGCAGAACCACTCCGACCAGGCGATTCGCGACCGCCACCAGCAGATCGTCGACCGAGGCACCTTTGAGCAGCCCGCCGGCCACCCACACCACGCGAGGGAAGGCACTGATCGAGGCGCGGGCGGCGTGCGGATTGGTCGCCTTCGAATCGTCGACGTAGGTGACCCCGTCGGCCGCCGCGACCACCTCGGCGCGATGCCGGCCGACCGCGAACGTGTCGATTGCCTGCGCCACCGCGGCGGCGGGCACCCCGACCGCGCGTGCCAGCGCCGCGGCCCCCAGCGCGTTGAGCACACCCACGGGACCGGCGACCGGAATCCGCGCGGTCTCGACCAGCGCCAGACCGTCGGCGAAGGCGTTGTCGACCAGCTGATCGCCACGCACGCCCAGCTCACCCGCCGCCGGCTCGCCGAGCCGGAATCCGACCCGGGTCGCCGCGGCGCACTCGGCCAGCAGCGACGCCGCGATCGCATCGTCCACGCCGCCGACGGCGATCGGTCCGGTCAGCGCACGGGCCTTGTCGTGGGCGTAGGCATCCAGCGAGCCGTGCCAGTCCAGGTGATCCTCGGCCACGTTGAGCACCGCACCGGCGTCCGGTCGCACCGACGGCGCCCAGTGCAGCTGGAAGCTGGAAAGCTCCACGGCCAGCACGTCGACCGGCTGATCCAGCACGGCCAGCACCGGCTCGCCGATGTTGCCGCACAGCGCCGAGCGCCGGCCGTCTGCGCACAGCATCGCGTGCAGCATCGACGTCGTCGTGGTCTTACCGTTGGTCCCGGTCACCACAAGCCACGTCTTCGGCGGCCCGTAGTGCCCGGCCCGGTCCAGCCGCCAGGCCAGCTCCACATCCCCCCACACCGGCACACCGGCCGCCGCGGCGGCGGTGGGCACCGCGGCGTCGGGAGGGATTCCCGGGCTGACCACGACGAGATCGAATCCGGCGATCGTCGCGGCGGCGCCGGCCGGGTCGATCACCGCGCCGCCCTGCTGGGCGTAGGCCGTCAGTGCCGACGGGCTGTCGTCGGTGAGGGTGGCCCGCGCGCCCAAGGGGGTCAGCGCCGCCAGCACCGCCCGACCGGTGATCCCGGCGCCGACGACCAGAACCGCGGCGCCGGGTGCGATCACGTCGGTCACATCACGCACCGACGGTCGTCAGCCACTCGCTGTAGAACAGCGCCACCCCGAGCCCGCACGCGATCGCGGTCAGCAGCCAGAACCGGATGATCACCGTGGTCTCCGCCCAGCCCACCAACTCGAAATGGTGATGGAACGGCGCCATCCGGAACACCCGGCGGCCGGTGGTGCGGAACGCCATGATCTGCACCACGACCGAGGTGACCTCGGCGACGAACAGCGCACCCAGCACCACGGCGAGCATCTCGGTGCGGCTGGTCACCGACAGGCCAGCGATGACGCCGCCCAACGCGAGCGACCCTGTGTCACCCATGAAGATCTTGGCCGGCGCGGCGTTCCACCACAGGAAGCCGATGCAGGCGCCCGCGGTGGCCGCGGCGATGATCGCGAGATCCAGCGGATCGCGCACGTTGTAGCAGCCCAGACCGGGGCTGGTGGCGCACGCGTTGCGGAACTGCCAGAACGTGATCAGCACATACGCGGCGCACACCATCGCCATCGCGCCGGCGGCGAGCCCGTCCAGGCCGTCGGTGAAGTTCACCGCGTTGGACCAGGCGCTGACCACCACCACGCAGAACAGCACGAAGATCGCCGGCGCCAGCGTGACGGTCGCGATCTCGCGTACGTAGGACAGCTCCGCGCTGCCAGGGGTGAGCCCGTCGGCGTTGCGGAACTGCAGCGCCAGCACGCCGAACAGCACGGCAGCGACGAGGATGCCGACCGTCTTGGCGGTCTTGTTCAGCCCGAGGTTGCGGGCGCGGCGCAGCTTGATCAGGTCGTCGGTGAACCCGACGACGCCGAGCGCGGTGGCCAGGCCCAGCACGAGCAGACCTGAGGCCGACGGGCCCTTGCCGTCGATCACCACTCCGACCAGGTGCGTGCCGAAGTAGCTGGCCCAGATGCCGGCGACGATCGCCACGCCACCCATCGACGGGGTGCCCCGCTTCTTGGCGTGGCTGGGTGGGCCGTCCTCACGGATCTCGTGGCCGAAACCCTGCCGGGTGAACAGCCGGATCAGCACCGGGGTGAGCAGGATCGACACCGCCAGGGCGATCCCGACCGCGATCAGGATCTGCCTCATGCGCCGCCCTCGGCGATCAGAGCGTCGGCGACGGCACCCAGCCCGGCGGCGTTGGACGCCTTCACCAGCACCACGTCACCGGGCTGCAGCTCCGCGCGCAACAGATCCAGCGCGGCATCGGCGTCGGCGACCGGTGTGGCCTCGGATCCCCAGGAGCCCTCCATCACGGCACCGTTCAGCATGGCGCTCATAGGCCTCCCGGTTCCGACGACGACGAGTCGAGAGACATCTAAGCGCACGGCGAGCCGACCGATGCGGTCGTGCTCGGTAATCGAGTCCTCGCCGAGTTCGCCCATCTCGCCGAGCACCGCCCAGGTGCGGCCCTCGCGACCCATCCACGCCAGTGCCTTCAGGCCGGCGCTCATGGAGTCGGGGTTGGCGTTGTAGGCGTCGTTGACGATCGTCACGCCGTCGCTGCGGGTGGTGACGGCCATCCGTTGCCGCGACACCGGCCCGGCCCCGGCCAGGGCGTCGGCGATCTGCGCCAGTGAGGCGCCGCACTCGCGCGCCACTGCGGCCGCGCACAGCGCGTTGGACACCTGATGATCACCGTGCACCGACAGCGAGACCTCGATCTCCCCGTCGGCGGTGTGCAGCGTGAACTGCGGACGCGCCAACGCGTCGAGGCTCACGTCGTCGGCCCACACGTCCATCCCGGAGGTGGCCGAGCCCGACCGGCCGACGCGCACGACGCGCGCCTCGGTCACCTCGGACATCTTCGCCACCACAGAATCGTCGGCGTTGAGGATCACCACGCCGGACGCTGGAACTGATTGCGGCAGTTCGGATTTCGTCTCGGCAATGGCTTCCCGCGAACCGAACTCGCCGAGGTGGGCGGTGCCGACGTTCAACACCACAGCGATCGACGGCCGGGCGATCCGGGCGAGTGCGGCGATGTTGCCGCGATGCCGCGCCGACATCTCCAGCACGAGGAAGTCGGTGTCGGGCGTCGCCCGCAGCACCGTCCACGGATGTCCCAGCTCGTTGTTGAACGATCCCGGCGGCGCGATCACCTCGCCCAGCGGCGCGAGGACCGCGGCGATCAGATCCTTGGTGGAGGTCTTGCCCGAGGACCCGGTGATCCCGATGATCGTCAGGCCGCCCGCCGCCAGTTCGGCGGCCACCGCGGCGGCCAGTTTCGCCAGCGCGGCCAGCACCGCCGCACCCGAGCCGTCGGAGTCGTGTTCGAGCACACTGGCCGCACCGTCCTCGGCGGCGACCGGATCCACCACGACCGCAGGCACGCCGACCGGCCGGGCGGCGAGCACACCCACCGCGCCGGAGTCGACGGCCGCCGCGGCGAAATCGTGACCGTCCGAGCGCGCACCCGGCAGCGCGAGGAACAGGCTGCCCGGACCGATCGCGCGCGAGTCGAACTCGACGGTCCCGGTGACACGCAGGGCGGCCGCCTCCTCGGCGGTGACATCGGCGAGCCGGCCCCCCACGATGTCGGCGATCTGGGCCAGCGACAGCTCGATCATCGGCTCTCCGTCCCCGCGGTCAGCGCGTCGAGCGCCGCGCCGAGCTCGACACGATCGTCGAACGGCCGGGTGACACCCCGGCTGGTCTGGCCGCTCTCGTGACCCTTGCCGGCGATCAGCACCACATCGCCCTCCCGAGCCCACGCGACCGCATGGTCGATCGCGGCGCGACGCTCGCCGATCTCCACGACCTCAGCACGGGCACCCCGCGCCGCGGACACGATCGCGGCCCGGATGTCTGCGGGCTCCTCGTCGCGGGGATTGTCGTCGGTGACCACCACCAGGTCGGCCAGCTCGGCGGCGACCTGCCCCATCGGGCCCCGCTTGCCCGCGTCCCGGTTGCCGCCCGCACCGAACACGACGGCGAGCCGGCCGGTGCACTGGCTGCGCAGCGTCTTCAGCACCGCTGTGAGAGCGCCCGGTTTGTGGGCGTAGTCGACGACCGCCAGGAACGGTTGTCCGCGGTCGACCTTCTCCAGCCGCCCCGGCACCGTCGCCGCGCGCAGACCGGGCACCGCCTGCTCCGGCGACACCCCCACCGCGTCGAGCAGCGCGAGCGCCAGCGCGGCATTGGCGACGTTGTAGCGGCCGGGCAGGCCGATCTCGATCCCGTGGTGCACCCCGGCGGGGTCGACGACGACGAAATCCTGGATGCCGTCACCCTCGGAGCGGATCTGCTCGACCGCCCAATCGGCGGTGCCCTCGACGGCGACCGTGACCGCGGTGTCGGCGCGGCGCGCCATCGCGCGGCCCCACTCGTCGTCGACGCAGATCACCGACTCGGCGGCGTGCGTCGGCGAGGCAGGATCGAAAAGCCTTGCCTTCGCCTCGAAGTAGTCCTCCATCGTGGGATGGAAATCGAGGTGGTCGCGCGACAGGTTGGTGAAACCGCCGACGGCGAACTCCGTGCCGTCCACCCGGCCCAGCGTCAACGCGTGGCTGGACACCTCCATCACCACGGTGTCCACGCCGCGCTCGAGCATGACCGCGAACAGCGCCTGCAGGTCGGGTGCCTCGGGGGTGGTCAAGCCCCCGGCCTCGTCGCGACCGTCGATGCGCACGCCGACGGTGCCGATCAGCCCGGCCACCCGCTCGGCCGCACGCAGCCCGGCCTCGATGAGATAGGTGGTGGTGGTCTTGCCCGAGGTACCGGTGACGCCGATGACCCGCAGACGCGCCGACGGATGCCCATAGACGGCGGCCGCCGCGGTACCCAGCACGGTGCGCGGTTCGGCGTGCAGCAACACCGGCACCCCGACACCGCCGGCGGCAGACAGCTCCGCGAGCCCGTCGTGATCGGTCAGCACCGCCACCGCACCGCGCGACACCGCGTCGGCGGCATACCGAGCCCCGTGGGACCGCGCGCCCGGCAACGCCGCGAACAGGTCACCCTGCTGCGCGTCCTGGCCCCGCAGCGTCACACCCGTCAGGCGCACCTGCGGGAGCGGCTCCACCTCGGCGTGCACCGCGGAGATGAGACGGGCCACTTCCCCGAGCGGAAGGCCAGCGGGATGGTTGGGGCGCAGATTCATGGCCATGCCACAGTACCCAGCCCCGTATCCGGCCCGTGCCCGCCCGCGAGCGTCACCCCGCCTGAAGGGTCAGGGGCGCACCGGGATCCTTGGACAGCGGCACGTTCTCCCGCTGCAGCAGCCACGACGCGATGTTGTGGAACAGCGGCGCGGCGGAAGAACCGGGCGAGCCGTCAGCCGCGCGGTGCGGCGCATCCATCATCACGCCCACCACGTAGCGGGGGTCGTCGGCGGGGGCCATGCCCGCGAACGTGATCCAGTAGACGTCGTCGTAGTAGCAGCCGCAGGCCGGGTTGATCTGCTGCGCGGTGCCCGTCTTGCCCGCGATCTGGTAGCCCTCGACCGCCGCCGCGGGACCGGTGCCCTGCTGGATGCCCATCGGGTCGCGCTGCACCACCGCGCGGAACATGTTGCGGACCGTGCGCGCCGTCTCCGGGGACACCACCCGGACACCCTCGGGCTGGGGTTCGTCGGTGCGGGTGCCGTCCGCGGCGATCGTCGCCTTCAGGATCCGCGGCGGAATCCGCACACCGTCGTTGGCGATGGTCTGGTAGATGCCCGACATCTGCAACAGGGTCATCGAAAGACCCTGTCCGATCGGAAGATTGGAGAACGTGCTGCCCGACCACTGATCGATGGGCGGAACCAGACCCGCACTCTCACCCGGCAGGCCGACGCCGGTGCGCTGACCGAGCCCGAACTTGCGCAGCATCTCGGCGTATTTCTGCGGACCGACCCGCTGCGCCAGCATGAGCGTGCCGACGTTCGACGACTTCCCGAACACGCCGGTGGTGGTGTACGGCATCACCCCGTGGTTCCACGCGTCGCGGACCGTGACGCCGCCCATGTCGATCGAACCGGGAACCTGCAGGACCTCGTCCGGAGTGGACAGATGGTTCTCGATGACCGACGCGGCGGTGATGATCTTGTTGACCGACCCCGGCTCGAACGGCGAGGAGACCGACAGATTGCCCAGTTCCCGGGTGGACTGCTTGCTGATGTCCTGAGAGGGGTTGAACGTGTTGTCGTTCGACATCGCCAGCACCTCACCGGTTTTGGCGTCGAGTACGACGGCGGAGACGTTCTTGGCCCCAGAGGCCTCCTTGGCCATCTGGACCTGCTGCTGGACGTAGAACTGGATGTCGTCGTCGAGGGTGAGCATCACCGTCGACCCGTTCACCGCGTCGTGGCGGTTGCGCAGGCTGCCCGGGATCATGACGCCGTCGGAACCGCGGTCGTAGGTGACCGAGCCGTCGGTGCCGGCGAGCACGGAGTCCATCGAGTCCTCCAGGCCGAGCAGGCCGTGGCCGTCCCAGTCGATGCCGCCGACGACGTTGGCCGCCAGCGACCCGCCCGGATACTGCCGCAGGTCCTGCCGCTCGGCACCGACCTCGGGGAAGTCGGTGGTGATCGCGTCGGCGATCGCGGGATCGACCGCGCGGGCCAGGTACACGAACGTCTCGTTGCTGCGCAGCTTCTTGAGCACCGTGGCGCTGTCGGGTTTGTTGCCCAACCGCTTCGCGACGCCATCGGCGATCTGCCGCAGACGCGCGTCGGGTTGCGGCACGGCCACCCCACCGTCGGTGGCGCCGTCCTCGGCCGCGGCTTTGGCGTTCTCGGCGGCCTTGTCGTAGGCCTCCTGCAGCTGCTTGCGCACCCGCTGCGGCTGGAACGTCAGCGCGCGGGCCTCGATGGTGAAAGCCAGTTTGTCGCTGTTGCGGTCCACGATCGAGCCGCGCAGCGCGGCGTCGATGTCGGTGACCTTGAGCTGGCCCGCGGCCTCGGCGCGCAACCCGTCGGCCTTGGGCACCTGCAGCGTGAACAGCTGGGCGGCGGCGAGCACGAGCAGCAGGAAGATCACCGCGTTGCCGGTGCGGTGCCGGAAGACGAAGGACGCGCTACGCAGCCCGCTGGCAGTCTGGCTGGGCTGGCGCACCCGGCGCGACCGCGCCGAGCGTTCGGCACCGGCCGCGCGCGTCGTTCGGCGCGCGGGCTGCGCCTTGCGACTCATGCCGGCGGGCCCGGCACCGGTGCGGTGAGGTCGACGGGCGCGGCGGGCTGTGCGGGGACGGCAGGATCGGCCGGCGCCGGGATCGGCCCGGGCAGCGCACCGGAGACCGCATGAGGCACCTCCGACGACTGGGGGGCGCCGGGCGCAGCAGCGGGAAGCGGCGGTACCTGACCCGGGAGCAGCGGCGCCTGGCCGGGTAGCGGCGCAGTGAGGGGCATGATCTGCGACGGTAGCCGGACCGGGACCTCAGATGGCGTTACGACGCGCGGGGCAGGCGGCGCGGGCGGAGCGGGTTCGGGCAGCGGCGCGTTCAGCGGGGGCGGCGGCACACCCTCGGCAGGCTTGGGAGTGCCGACGACGACCCAGTTGCCCGAGGCGTCCTGCACCAGATGGGCGGTATCGCGCGACGGGATCATCCCCAGATTGCGGGCGGCCTCGGCCAGCGCGGGCGCGGCCTGCGCCTGCAGCACATCGCGTTCCAGGGCTTCCTTCTGTTGCAGCAGAGCCTGATTGACCTGGCGCGCATGGCCCAACTGATAGGACCGCTCGGCGGCGTCGGTCGAGAGCCACAGCGTGACACCCAGACCCAATCCCAGGCAGCCGATGACAAGGACGACGAACGGAACCCGGGCGACGAGGCGGCGCGGGTTCAGATCGATCGAGTCGAGACGGACCAGGATCCGTTGCTTCAGCGGTGGCCGGACGACCTTGGGCGCCTTGGCCTTCCGCGCCTTCGCGCGAGCCTTGGCCTGGCTCGCGGTCTTCGGACGCGCCGGAGTGTCGGTCAGCCGCTTGATCGGCGTGGTGCTCGGTGCGGGCCTGCTCCGGTCGGCGCGTCGCCGCGGCTCCCGCTCCCCGGCACGTGCGCGCGGAGACGCGTCGACGGGCGCGCGCCCGGCATCGCGGACCGGGCGGCGTCCGGCCTTCTTGGCCGTGCCCGCGCCGCGGGAGGACGTACGGGCCTCGTCGGCCTTGCTCGTTTTCGGGCCCGCCTTGGCTGTTCTCTGGGTCTTCATGAGTGTTACTGCCCCCCAACTTTTTCCAACGCGCGCAGCCGAACCGGAGCGCTTCTGGGATTGCGATCGATCTCCTGCGCACTCGCGCGTTCCGCGCCGCGGGTCAGCGCGACGAATTCTGGTCCGTGGCCGGGCAATTCGACCGGCAGACCGGCGGGTGTCCGTGACGCCGTCGCCGCGGCGAACTCACCCTTGACGATGCGGTCCTCCAGGGACTGATAGGCCATCACCGCGATGCGTCCGCCGGACCGTAGCGCGCGCAACGCTTTCGGGATGGCCAACCGCAGCGCGTCGAGCTCCGCGTTGACCGCGATGCGCAGCGCCTGGAACGTTCGCTTGCCGGGGTGCCCGCCGGTGCGGCGGGCCGGTGCCGGGATTGCCTGGTAGAGCAGCTCGACCAGTTCACCGGTCGTCGTGAACGGGGTGACGGCGCGGCGGCGCACGATGTGAGCGGCGATGCGCCCCGCGAACTTCTCCTCGCCGTACTCACGCAGAATCCGCGCGATCTGCTTCTCCTCGTAGGTGTTGAGGATGTCGGCGGCCGTCAGCGGCGCCTCGGAATCCATCCGCATGTCCAGCGGCGCGTCGGTCGAGTAGGAGAACCCGCGCTCGGGCTGATCGAGCTGCATCGAGGACACCCCGAGGTCGAACAGGAATGCATCGACCTGCGTCAGCTCGAACCCGTCGTAGCGGGTGCGCACCGCGGTGAACCGGTCACCGAACGGGGCGAGCCGCTCGCCGGCGATGCGCAGCGCCTGGGGGTCGCGATCCAGTCCGATCACATGCAGCGCGGGGAAGTCCGTCAGGAATCGTTCGGTGTGCCCTCCGGCGCCGAGGGTGGCGTCGACGAGCGTCGCACCGGCGCCGTCGGCGCCGCGCCGGGTCAACGCCGGCGCGAGGAGCTCGACGCAGCGGTCGAGCAGAACCGGAACGTGCGGCTCGTCGGTCATCGCGGCACCCTCAGCGATCGGGGCGGCCCCTGCGGCGAGGTCCCTGTCCGAGAGCACGGACCTGACGTCGGGGAAGTACGTCAGGGCCGGTTCGGGCAGAGGCCGCGCCGCAAGGGCCTGCGGGGCCAGGTCAAATGATGTCGCCGAGTGCTTCATCGCTGGCCGCGGAGAAGTTCTCTTCGTGAAGTTCCTGGTAGTCCTGCCATGCCTGGGCGTCCCAGATCTCGAGGAAGTCGATCGAGCCGATGACCACGCACTCCTTGCTGAGGTTCGCGTAGCGGCGGTGATCGGTGGAGAGCGTGATCCGGCCCTGGGCGTCCGGATACTGCTCGTCGGTGCTGGCGGCCAGGTTGCGCAGGTACGCGCGTGCCTGCGGATTGCCCCGCTTGGCCCGGCCGGAGATCTCGGTGACCATCTCCTCGAACTCCGCCCGCGGATAGACAGCCAGGCTGTGATCTTGACTCTTGGTGACCATCAACCCTCCTGCCAGTGCGTCGCGGAACTTGGCGGGCAACGTCAGTCGCCCCTTGTCATCGAGCTTGGGCGTGTAGGTGCCGAAGAACATCTCGCCACCTCGCTCAGATCTCGCCCTGGCGGAACCCCGGTCGCTCCGTTGTCCGCCACTTTACCCCACAATCCCCCACTTTGCGCCGAACCGCGGCCGACATGTCGCGCGCGTCCCCACTCGTACCAGGTCGGGACGAATTCACGGGAGATTCGGCCGACAGGGCGAACGCCCCGCCGGCACGCGAAAGCGCAGCTCAGTGTCCTCGAAAAAGACGCGAAGGGGCGCAGTGGGGGGTGGTGGGGCAAAAAAGAGGGGCAGCCCTGGCGGGCTGCCCCTTACATGCGCGGAGTGCTACTCGTCGAAACGGCGGCGGAAGCGGTCTTCCATCCGGCTGGTGAACGAGCCGCCACCACCCTTGGCCCGTTTCTGCCGATTCACCGGGCCACCCTCGGCAGCCGGACGCTCGCCCGCGGCGCCGACCCGTGGTCCGGTGATCGCGAACACGACACCGCCGAACATCACGATGAACCCGATCACCGACAGGATCGGGAAACTGCCGATCATCGTCGCCTTGAACGCCACACCCGACACCAGCATCGCGAGACCGACCACGAACAGTGCGGCGCCCTGCAGGCGGCGCCGCGTCGACGGCGCCCTCAAGGTCCCGCCACGAACGCTCGATGCGAACTTGGGGTCCTCGGCATAGAGCGCGCTCTCGATCTGATCGAGCATGCGCTGCTCATGATCGGAGAGTGGCATTCGTCCCTCCCTCTTGCCGTGGGGGCGTCTCAGTCGTTCAAACATCAGGGTGTGCCCGTGTGGACGGGCACGCAACGTCAATGATACGAGCAGAATCTGAGCCGTACCACCTACTTCGGTCCCTGATTCTATGACGAGGGACTGTCGACGGACGACGCGCGTCATGGTTCGCTGCGATCCGTCCGATAATGGTGGCGGCCACCGGGTCCACGCAGGGAAAGGCAGATACTTGGCGACGCATCTGATCGAGCTGTCGCCCGCCGATATGCAACGCCGTCTCGGCGACGCCCTGTCCATCTACGTCGACGCCATGCACTATCCCCGCGGCACCGAGGAGCAGCGGGCCTCGATGTGGGTCGAGCACACCCGTCGACACGGGTGGAAGGCGGTGGCCGCGGTCCAGACGAGCGACGACTCCGGCGGCGAGACAGGTCTGGCAGATGCCCCCATGCTCGGCGTGGCCTATGGCTACTGCGGCGCGCCCGACCAGTGGTGGCAACAGCAGGTCGTCGCCGGGCTGCGCCGCAGCGGAGCCGACTCCGCACGCATCGCGACGCTGATGACCAGCTATTTCGAGCTGACCGAGCTGCACATCCTGCCGAAGGCCCAGGGTCGTGGGCTCGGCGAGGCGCTGATCCGCCGACTGCTGGAACAACGCCACGAGGACCACGTGCTGCTGTCGACGCCCGAGATCAACGGCGAGGCGAACCGGGCCTGGCGGCTCTACCGCCGGCTCGGCTTCGGCGACGTCATCCGTGGCTACCACTTCTCGGGAGATCCGAGGGCGTTCGCGATCCTCGGTCGCGCTCTGCCGCTCTGAGCCCTGATCCCGGCGGCCGTCTGGCACGATGACCGGGTGCGTAACCGCCACCGGACCTCCAGGCGTGTCCTCTCGATGGTTCTCGTGCTGCTGGTGCTGGCACCCTCGCTGATCGGGTGCGTCCGGGTGCGCACATCGCTGACGGTCTCCCCCGACGACCGGGTGTCCGGTCAGATCGTCGCCGCGGCCAAACCGCGCGACGACAGCGACAGAGGTCCGCAACTGCTCAACAACCTGCCGTTCGCGCAGAAGGTCGCGGTGTCGGACTACGACCGCGACGACTACGTGGGCTCCCAGGCCGTCTTCTCCGACCTGACGTTCGCCGAACTCCCCCAGCTGGCCGGCATGAACCGCGACGCCGCCGGCGTCGACATCTCGCTTCGCCGCGCCGGCGACCTCGTCATCCTCGAAGGCCGCGCGGACCTGACCTCGCTCAGCGACCCGGAAGCCGACGTGTCGCTGTCGGTGTCCTTCCCCGGCGAGGTCACCTCCACCAACGGCGACCAGGTGTCCTCCGAAGTCGTCGAGTGGAAACTGCGGCCCGGCGTCGTCAGCACGATGAACGCCCAGGCCCGCTACACCGATCCCAGCGCGCGCTCGTTCACCGGCGCCGCGATCTGGCTCGGCGTCGCCTCGGTGATCGTCGCCGGAATCATCGGCGCACTCGCCTACAACAGCCGGGACCGCTCGCCACGACCCGGGCAACCCGAGGAACAGCCCCGCTAGACGCCGCGGCGACCATCGACCGGTCGCAGGCTCTACGCTGAGCACTCGAGACGATCGCGAGAAAGGGGCGCCCGCTGAGCGTGCATGCTGATGCCAACGACACTGCGGCACCGTCGGCCGTCGAGCTGGCCGCGGCCGTCACCGAACAGCTTCGCGGCTACCTGCAGGAGCGGCGTCGCGACGCGGCCTACATCGGCGCCGACTACGCGGTCCTGACCGAGGCCCTCGAAGAATTCGTGCTGCGCGGCGGCAAGCGGCTGCGCCCGGCGTTCGCGTACTGGGGGTGGCGCGCCGTCGCCGGCACCGAACCCGACGCCGGCGTGCTGCGCCTGTTCTCCGCGCTGGAACTCCTGCACGCGTGCGCACTGGTACACGACGACGTGATCGACGCGTCGGCGACCCGACGCGGACTGCCCACCGTGCACCGGATCTTCTCCGACCGGCACCGCGACCAACGCTGGCACGGCTCCCCCGAGCAGTTCGGGCTGTCGGCAGCGATCCTGCTCGGCGACCTGTCCCTGGTGTGGGCCGACGACATCGTCACCACGGCGCCCATCGAGGCCGACGCACGAGCCCGGGTCCAGCGGGTGTGGGCCGCGATCAGGACCGAGGTGCTCGGCGGGCAGTACCTCGACATCGTCAACGAGGCCAGCGGCGCCGACACAGTGGCCGCGGCATTGACCGTCAACACCTACAAGACGGCCTCCTACACCATCTCGCGTCCGCTGCAGTTCGGCGCCGCGGCCGCCGCGGACCGCCCCGAGATCCAGGACGCCTTCCACGAGGTGGGCACCGGTCTCGGGATCGCGTTCCAGCTGCGCGACGACGTGCTCGGCGTGTTCGGCGATCCGGCGGTCACCGGGAAACCGTCCGGAGACGACCTGCGCTCCGGCAAGCGCACGGTGCTGCTGGCCGAGGCCATCGCGCTGGCCGAGGAGCGGGACCCGGTCGCCGCCAAACTGTTGCGCACCTCCATCGGCACCGATCTGTCCGACGACGCGGTCACCGAACTGCGCGCCCTGATCGAATCCGTCGGCGCGCTGGCCGCCGTCGAGAATCGCATCGAGACCATGACCGCAACGGCCATCGGCATTCTCGACTCCGCACCCATCGACGCGCACGCGCGCGCGGGGTTGATCGGGCTCGCCAGATTGGCCGCGAACCGCACCGCGTAGGCATGACGACACCCACGCTCTCCCCCGCACCTCCGCTGCAGCGGTTCCGCCACTTCGCGGCGTCGCCGGCAGCCAAGCCCGCCTGGATCGGCGCACTCGGGGCGCTGCTGGTCACCGCCGGCGGTCTCGGCGCCGGCAGCACCCGGCTGCACGACCCCGTCCTCGAGTCGATGCACCTGTCCTGGTTGCGATTCGGCCACGGCCTGGTGTTCTCGTCACTGCTGCTGTGGAGCGGCGTCGCGCTCATGCTCCTGGCCTGGCTGTGGCTCGGCCGGGACGTGATCGCCCGGACCGCAACGCACTACACAATGGTGGTCACCACCGGCTTCTGGTTGGCTCCGCTGCTGCTGAGCGTGCCGCTGTTCAGCCGCGACACCTACTCCTACCTCGCGCAGGGCGCGCTGCTGCGCGACGGGTTCGACCCCTACCTCGTCGGTCCGATCGACAATCCGAACTCGTTGCTGGACAACGTCAGTCCGATCTGGACCACGACGACGGCACCGTACGGGCCCGCCTTCATCCTCGTCGCCAAGTTCGTCACACTGCTCGTGGGCAACGACGTCGTCGCCGGCACGATGCTGCTGCGGCTGTGCATGCTGCCCGGCCTCGCCCTCCTCATCTGGGCGGTCCCGCGGGTGGCCCGCCACGTCGGCGCCAACACGGCAGCCGCACTGTGGATCTGCGTGCTCAACCCGCTGGTGATCATCCAATTGATGGGCGGCGTGCACAACGAGATGCTCATGGTCGGCCTGATGATGGCCGGGATCGCGCTGTGCTTCGGCGGTCGGTGCGTGGCCGGTGTGACGCTCATCGGGGTCGCCGTCGCGGTGAAAGCCACCGCGGGCCTGGCCCTTCCGTTCATGGTGTGGGTGTGGGCGCGTGCCCTGCAGCAGCGGCGCGGTTTCTCGGCCGTCAAGGCCTTCCTGGTCGCCACCGCCTCAGCCGTGGTGGTGTTCGCGGCCGTGTTCGCCGTGCTCTCGCTGGCCGCCGGCGTGGGCCTGGGCTGGCTGACCGCGCTCGCGGGCTCGGTGAAGATCATCAACTGGCTGACCATCCCCACGGCCATCGCGAACTTCGCCAACGCTGTCGTCGGTCTCGTGATCCCCGTCAATTTCTATGCCGTGCTGGACATCTTGCGCATCATCGGGATCGGGATCATCGCCATCTCGGCACCCGTGCTGTGGTGGCGCTACCGCCGCACCGACCGCGACAACCTGATGGGTATCGCCACGCTGATGGTGATCGTGGTGCTGTTCGTCCCAGCGGCGCTGCCCTGGTACTACACCTGGCCGCTCGCGGTGATGGCGGCACTGGCCCAGTCGCCGCGGGCGATCGCGCTGATCGCAGGCTTCTCGACGTGGATCACGGTGATCTGGCGGCCCGACGGGGCCCACGGCATGTACTCGTGGTTCCATGTCGCGCTCGCGACGGCCTGCGCGGTGGGCGCGTGGTACTGGCTGCACCGCGCACCGGCAGGGCTCAGTACGCCATCGCCTGCGCCCGGCGAACCACCTCTCGAGCCTGATGCGAATGCAGCGCGTCCACCGGGCGCGCATTAGCCAGCCCCTCGGTCTCGCCGTCACGCCGGATCGTCAGTGACGGGTCCGGGGTGAACAGCCACCGCACGATCTCGGTGGCGTGGTAGCCGCCGTCGTGCAGCACCGAGAGCAACCCCGGCAACGGCTTGACCACGTGACCCTTGTCGTCGAAGAAGGCCGTCGGGACCACCACGTCGCGCCCGCGGCGCACGGCCACCAGGTGACCCTCCCGCAGATGCTGGTGCACCTTGCTCACCGGAACCTTCAACAGGCGCGCGACCGTGGGCAGGTCGTAGACGTCCTCGTCGGGTGACAACACATCCTCGGCAGTCGGAATGCTGCTCATCGCACAGAGTCTAGGCCCACTGTCCCTGTGTTCGGGGCACCTGGCGATGCCCGCTTGGCGGGTCGGCGGCGTCGCGGCTCGTACCATGAGTCCGATGGAAACCTTCCAGCCGACCGGCGGGCTGACCGGCGCAGTGCTGGACGGGCGCTACCGAGTCGGCGCGCTGATCGCCACCGGCGGCATGTCCGCGGTGTATCGCGGAGTCGACCTGCGGTTGGACCGCCCGGTCGCGTTGAAGGTGATGGACAGCCGCTACGCCGGCGACGAACACTTCCTCACCCGGTTTCAGCGTGAAGCCCGCGCGGTGGCGCGGCTGAAGGACCCCGGCCTGGTCGCGGTGTACGACCAGGGCGGCGGCGCCCGGGGTGGCGAACCCCCGTACCTGGCGATGGAACTCGTCGACGGCGGCACGCTGCGCGAACTGCTGCGCGAGCGTGGCCCGATGCCGCCACATGCGGTGGCCGCGGTGCTGCGCCCTGTGCTGTCCGGCCTGGCTGCGGCCCACCGCGCCGGACTCGTGCATCGCGACGTCAAACCGGAGAACGTGCTCATCAGCGACGACGGCGAGGTCAAGATCGCCGACTTCGGCCTCGTGCGGGCGCTGGCCGAAGCCAAGATCACCTCGACGAGCGTGATCCTGGGCACCGCTGCGTATCTCGCGCCCGAACAGGTGTCCGCCGGCGACACCGACGCCCGCGGCGACGTGTACGCCGCCGGTGTGCTCGTCTACGAATTGCTCACCGGCAGCACACCGTTCACCGGGGACAATCCGCTCGCGGTGGCCTACCAGCGACTGGACCACGACGTCCCACCGCCGAGCAGCCGAATCGCCGGTGTGCCACGGCAATTCGACGAGCTCGTGGCGTGCGCCACGACACGTGACCCGGCGGGCCGATTCGCCGACGCCGCCGAGATGGGCGAGGAACTCGACGTCATCGCGACACAACTGGGACTACCCCGGTTCACGGTCCCTGCGCCGCGCAACTCCGCGATGCACCAGTCGGCATCCGTCGACGACGCGCCGACGACGAACCTCGCGAGCCCACGGCACACCCGGGTCATGGAGCGCGACGAGGCGCCCGCAGTCGAGCCTGTGGAACAGGAACCGGACGACGACGAATACCGGCCGCTGACAGGGCGATTCGCCGGGATCGACCTCGAGGAGTTCTACTGGGCCCGCCAACGGGCCCGGCGAGTGCTGCTGTTCTGGGTGATCGCGGTGCTCACGCTGGCGGGGCTGGCCGGCGCCGGCGCCTGGACGCTCGGCACCAACCTGCCCAACCTGCTCTAGTCCCGCAGCATCTCCGCGACCAAGAACGCCAGCTCCAGAGACTGCTGCGTGTTCAGTCGCGGATCGCACGCCGTCTCGTAGCGGCCCGCCAAGTCAGTGTCCGAAATGTCCTGCGCACCACCGAGACACTCGGTGACGTTCTCTCCGGTGATCTCGACGTGGATGCCGCCTGGGTGCGTGCCCAGCGCGTGGTGCACCTCGAAGAAGCCCTGCACCTCGTCGACGATGCGATCGAAGTGGCGGGTCTTGTATCCGGTCGAGGACTCGTGGGTGTTGCCGTGCATCGGGTCGCACTGCCAGATCACCTGATGCCCCGACGCCTCCACCTTCTCGATGATCGCCGGCAGCGTGTCGCGGACCTTGTGGTTGCCCATGCGGCTGACCAGGGTCAACCGGCCCGGCTCGTTGTTCGGATCCAGCCGCTCGACGTATTCGACGGCCAGCTCGGGCGACGTCGAAGGCCCGATCTTGATACCGATCGGGTTCGCGATCACCTCGGCGAACGCGATGTGGGCGCCGTCGAGGGCCCGCGTGCGCTCACCGATCCACACGTAGTGCGCGGACAGGTCGTAGAGCTTCGGGCCGGTCGCCGACTCGATGTCCATCCGCAGCATCGCGCGCTCGTAGTCGAGCACCAGCGCCTCGTGGCTGGCGAAGATCTCGGCGGTGTCGAGGTTGCGGTCGTCCACCCGGCAGGCACTCATGAACCGCAACCCGCGGTCGATCTCACCGGCCAGCGCCTCGTAGCGCGCGCCGGCGGGCGACGTGCGGACGAACTCGCGATTCCACTCGTGAACGTGGTGCAAGGAGGCCATCCCCGACGAGGTCAGCGCCCGCACCAGATTCATCGCGGCGCTCGCATTGGCGTACGCCCGCACCAGCCGCGACGGATCATGTTCGCGGACCGCGGCATCGGGGGCGAACCCGTTGACCATGTCACCGCGGTAGGACCGCAGACCCAGCGCGTCGGTGTCCGACGAGCGCGGCTTGGCGTACTGGCCGGCGATACGGGCCACCTTGACCACCGGCATGCTCGCGCCGTAGGTCAGCACCACCGCCATCTGCAGCAGCGTGCGGATGTTGGCCCGGATGTGCGGCTCGGTGTTGTCGACGAACGTCTCGGCGCAGTCGCCGCCCTGCAGCAGGAACGCCTTGCCGCGCGCCACGTCGGCCAGCTGGGCCTTGAGCTTCTCGACCTCCGACGGCACGGTCACCGGGGGCACACTCTCCAGCACTTTGCGCATCGCGGCGGCCTGCCCGGCGTCCCAGCTCGGCTGCTGCAGCGCCTCGCGGGCCAGGGCCGCGTCCAGGCGCGCACGCAGATCCTCGGGCAGCGGAGGCAGCGCAGGCAGCTGGTCGATGGGTACGTCGACGGTCCAGTTCACCCACCCATGGTAACGGCGGGTCAAAACCGCTTTTCGTCGGTGATCAGCCGGTACCGGACCAGGTTGTGCTTCGCGTCGACCAGTGCGTCGTGGGCGTCGCGCGGCCGCGGCGGCATCCGCGGGCTGCCGGCGTCCTCCCAGTACTGACGCAACTCGCGGGTGAACCGCGGCATCGCCGGCGGCAGATCCGTCATCGGACCCCACAGCTGACACAGCACCACGTGGTCGTAGGCGCCCACCCAGGCCCACAGCTCGATCGGTTCGTCACCGTCGACGCCGAAGAAGTCCTCCAGCTCCGAGCGGATCTGACGCCGGGACCGCCACAGCTTCGACGCCGGGGACGGGAGCTTGGGCAGCACGTTCTTGCGCACCCACCGGCCGGCGCGCTCGGGGTCGAACTCGGTGGAGATCGCGTAGTACTCGCGACCGTCCTCGGCGGCGACGCCGATCGAGATCAGCTCGATCGTGCGCCCGTTGTCGATGAACTCGGTGTCGTAGAAGTACCGCATCACGCGACGTCCCTGCTGGGCGCCGGTGCGGCGTGGATCTCGCGGTCGAGTTCCTGATCGACCTTGGCGTCGTCGGGGAACTTCGGCATGCCCGAGATCGCATCCTGCAGCCACAGCTTGGCCTGGATGACCGGCCGGCGCAGCCAGCGTTCCCGCTCGAGCGCGCGGTGCATCTTGCGTGGCCGGTTCGTGTAGCGCCACCGCGCCCACGGCGCGTGCGGGCGGGACAGCCGGAGCGCGCCGACCAGCAGCAGCGGGGTGATGAACATGCCGACCAAGCCCGTCCACACCTTCCCCTTCATCAGCACGATCACCGCGAGCAGCAACGTGACCACCGCCGAGCCGATCACGATCGCGCGCGCGGCGACGGTCTGATCGTCGCGCCAGATCGTCACGTCGAAGAACGACAACGGATTGAAACCGAGAATCAGCAGGCCCGCCACCGCGACGGCGACGAACACCGCGTCGACCGACGCCCGGCCGTCTTCGGACCAGTAGACGTCCGACAGGTGCAGGATCAGCGCGAACTCGTCGAGCACCAGTGCCGCGCCGATCCCGAAGACGATCGAGGCGGCCGTGAACTCGGGTACTCCCCCGTCGACCGCCAGCGTGACCATTGCGACGCCGGAGACCATGACCAGGATCACACCGATCACCACGTGGTGGATGTGCAGACCGCCGCCGCCGGAGATGTTGCGCGGCTGCCACCATTTGCGGGGCGCATCGCTGTCGGCGTGGCTACGGATGTACCGCACGATCGTGCGGGTCACGAAGAACGTCAGGATGAACGCGACCAGGCAACACACCAGCGGCAACCGCGAGTACGGAATGCCGTCGGGTAGCCCGAAGTCGAAGTCCAGCGTCGGATGCACGTGGAGAACGTACGCCAAAAGTCCCGTCGACCTGCGCGTGTCGCGGCCCGGGGTCGCGCCGGTGCGGCGGTGGGCACCGATAGTCTGGTCGGCGACATGAGGACGTTGCGGGCGGGTTGGGTGCCGGCGCTGGCCTGGCGGCTGTTCTGCCTGCTGGCGGCGATCGCGCTGGTCGGGGTTGGGTGGCGGCTGCTGGGCCACGTCCCCTACCGGATCGACATCGACGTCTACCGCATGGGCGGACGGGCCTGGCTCGACGGTGCGCCCCTCTACGCCGACGGGGCGATGTTCCACACCCGCGGCGGCATCGACCTGCCCTTCACCTATCCGCCGCTGGCCGCGGTCGTGTTCTCGCCGTTCGCGATGCTGAGCCTGGAGGCGGCCAGCGTCGCGATCACCGTGACCACGCTGATCCTGCTGCTGGTGTCGACGGTGATCGTGCTGACCCGCTTCGACGTGTGGCCGACTACGCAGATCACCAGTCAGCCGGCGTGGCTGCGGCGTTGCTTTCTCGCCGCCGCGATCGTCGCGCCCGCGGTGGTCTACCTGGAGCCCATCCGCGCCAACTTCGACTTCGGCCAGATCAACGTCGTGCTGATGACGCTGGTGATCGCCGATTGCGTGCCGCGTCGCACACCGTGGCCCCGAGGGTTGCTACTGGGCCTGGCGATCGCGCTGAAGCTCACCCCCGCGGTGTTCCTGCTGTACTTCCTGCTGCGCCGGGACACCCGAGCGCTGCTCGTGACCGTGGCCTCGACCGCGGGGGCGACGCTGCTGGGCTTCGCGTTCGCGTGGCGTGACTCGTGGGAGTACTGGACCGAGACCGTGCGCAACACCGACCGGATCGGCACCGCGACGCTGAACACCAACCAGAACATTGCGGGCGCGCTGGCCCGGCTCGGGCTCGGCGAAGACGTGCGCTTCGTGGTGTGGACGGTGCTGTGCTTCGCGGTGCTGGCGCTGACGGTGTGGGCGGTGCGACGGGCATTGCGCGCCGGGCAGCCGGTGCTTGCGTTGATGTGCGTGGCGATGTTCGGCCTGGTGGTGTCGCCGGTGTCGTGGTCGCACCACTGGGTGTGGACGCTGCCGGTGATGGTGACGACGGCCGTGCTCGCAGCCCGGTTGCGGCACGTCGGCCTGGCGGCGGTGTTCGTGGTGGGGTTGGCGTTGATGGTGTGGACACCGATCACGCTGCTGCCCGAGCATCGCGAGACCACCGCGTCGCTGTGGCGCCAGCTCGCCGGTTCGTCCTATCTGTGGTGGGCGCTGGCGACGATCGTCGTCGCCGGGACCGTCACGGCCGGGCCGCCGCGCAGCCGGGCGGCCACCAGCCCACTGGCCGCGGAAGCGCATTCCGGGCTGTGATCTGACGCCGATCGCAGCCACGGCTTCTCACTGGGTGTGGTGAGACACCGATCTAGCCGGCGGCGGCCTCCGGGAAGCGGGTCGGCGGCTTGGCCGCCTCACCTTTTCCCTCTTTGATGTCGGCCGCGTAGAGGTCGACGTACTCCTGGCCGGACAACTGCATGAGCTCGTACATGACCTCATCGATGACGGCACGCTCGATGAAGCGATTACCGGCAAGGCCCTCGAAGCGGGAGAAGTCCATCGGGGCGCCGAACCGGACCGTCACCCGGCCGAAGCGCCACATCTTGCTGCCGGGCGGATTGACGACGTCGGTGCCGATCATCGCGACCGGGATCACGGGGACCTGGGTCTCGAGCGCGAGGCGGGCCAGACCCGTCTTGCCCTTGTAGAGCCTGCCGTCCGGCGAGCGCGTGCCCTCCGGATACATGCCCAGGAGTTTGCCCTGGCTCACGATGCGCTGGGCGGTGGTCAGCGCGCTCTGCGCACTGTCGGCGTCGGTGCGGTCGATCGGCACCTGCCCGGCCACGGTGTAGAACCAGCGGGTGAACCAGCCCTTGAGCCCGGTCCCGGTGAAGTACTCGGCCTTGGCCAGGAACGTGATACGCCGGTTCACCACCAGCGGCAGATAGAAACTGTCCGCGACTGCCAGATGGTTACTGGCGAGGATCACCGCGCCGTTGGCCGGAACATGCTCCAAGCCTTCGACTTTGGGCCGGCCCAGCATGGTCAGCAACGGCCCCATGAAGACGAACTTGAACAGCCAGTACCACATGGACCCTCCAGTTCACCCGACCGCGACGCTCTGCGCCAACTTTACCCACGCCATGTGCCGGCGACCACAGCGCAGGCCTACTCCTCGACCGTGACCGGGATGTGCTGATACCGGCCGGGCGGCGGGGGGCCCTGCGGAACGCCGTCCGGCGGCGGCGCGGACTCGGGCGCGGCGGCAGGCGCCGCTGTCCCCGCAGCGTGACCGGTCTGATCGTTGACGATCGCGCGGACCATGGTCAGCAGCGAGACACTGTGTTCGGCGACCACCGAGAGCAGGGGGTGCTGCTCCCCGGACACCAGCGCCGCGAGCGCACAGACCGGGCACCACACCTGCTGGCAGCGGCCGGGGTTGTCGGGGGCGCTGGCCGCCCGCGCGGCGGCCAGTCGGATCGCGGGCTCCAGCCGGTCGAGGATCGTCTGGGCGAGTGCCCTCAATTCCGGGCCCGGATCAGGGTGAGTGCCGCTCATGCTGGCCACACCTCCGGATTGGGTCGGAAACGCACCGTCAGCTCGGTGCCGCGGAGTTGGGCGTCGACGACGATGCATCGTCTGAGCACCGAGGCCAGCCGCACGCGGCGGCGCATCCCGCCGACACCGATGATCAGGTCTTCATCGACCCTACCCAACGACAACGACGACGAGTCGACCTGAGGCAGATCCACCCGCAGCCGGTACACCGCCTCCACACCGCTGCCGGACTCCCGGTCGACGATCGGACGCAACGGGCCCGGCGGAGGCGAGCCGTCGCGCCTGCGGGCATTGTCGAGCAACTCGCCGAGCGCCTTGGGTCCGATCGGTTCCCCGGCCAGGTGCGGCACCAGCACCAGCGCGACGTCGCCGATCACCCGGTCCAGGTCGTCGAGCACCGCCCGCTGCTCCCCGATCCGTTCGGCGTACCAGTCGAAGGCGGGATGCTCGGGAAGATTGCGATACTCGAACGAATCATCCTGCACCAGAACCTGATTGACGATCAGCTCGGCGACCTGCACCCCCATCAGCGCCAGCGAACCCAGCGTGCGTGCCGCCTCCGCGGCCACCACCCGCTCCGGAGTCATCACGAGGTGAGCACTGACGCGCGCCGAGTCGGTCAACATGGTGCCGAGCCTGTCGGTGCCGCCCCCGATGCGCTCGAGCAGCTCCACCACGGCCACCGACCGGGGATCGTCGAACGTGGAAAGACGGCGATGTCGGGGCCACGCCCGCTCCAAGTACAGCCCGAACGTGGCGGGCAGGGTGAGCATGCGCATCGCATCGGCGGTCGAGGCGCAGTCGACGACGACCAGATCCCAGCTCCCCGAGTCGGCCATCTCGGCGACCTCGTGCAGCCCGAGCACCTCCTGCACCCCCGGCAGAGCCGAAAGTTCCTCTGGCGCAAGGTCACTGATGTCCGATTCGGGGAAACGCCCGGCGAGGAGCACCGCCGTCTCACGCCAGTGCGCCGCCAGCAGCGCCAGCGTGTCCAATGCCAGCGCGTCCAGCGACCCTCCGCCGCCGGCCGCGGTGTCGAGCTCAGCCAGCACACGGGTCGGAGCACGCTCGCCCGTCGGCGTGATCGTCACCCCGAGCACGTCACCGGTGGAATGCGCCTGATCGGTCGACACGATGAGCACGCGCAGCCCGGAGCGCGCCGCGCGCACAGCTGTCGCCGTCGCGAGCGTCGACTTCCCCACGCCACCCTTGCCGACGAACAGGCTGATCCGCGTCGTCCCGGACGGCGGGGTGGCGTCCGTGCCCTCAGTCAGCCTCGACTCGTTTCTTCAGATCTTTCAACGCGGTGTCGGTCAGCCTGCGTTCGGCCTTGCGCTTGAGCAGACCGATCATCGGGATCATCAGATCGACGGACAGTTCATAGGTGACGTCGGTCCCGGATCCCTTCGGCGCCAACCGGTATGCACCTTCGAGCGACTTGAGCAGCGTGCTCGACACCAGCGACCACGTCACCGACGCATGATCGGCCGGCCACGTGTAAGCCAGCACCATCGCGTCCTTGAGCACCGCGGCGTCGAGCACCAACCGGGCCACCAGCGGATAACCCTCGTCATCGGCCTCGAGGACCTCAGCCTCTTTGTACTCGGCCACCCAGTCGGGATAGGAACCGATGTCGGCGATGACGTCCATGACCGTCGAGGGGTCGGCGTCGATGTAGATCGTCTGAGCCGTCTTGTCCGCCACTGAAGCCTTCTCCAGTCCTTCCGGTGCTGAGCCGAGCTGCACATCCCCCGCCGTTGGCGGCGAATCTACCCTCCCGGCGCCTGGTATAGCCGGTATCGCTCAGGCCAACCGCGACACGCCGACAGGGCGGCCCGCCTCGAGCGTCTGTTTCACTTCGAACGCCATCGCCTTGCCTGCCACGCGCCGCTGATGATTCATCTTCGCGAGGTTCATCTTCGCCAACTCGTGGGCCGCAGCGCCCGACGGCTCGGCGTGCATGAAGTAGTGCAGCACCACCCCGTCGAGCACCTTCTCCAACCAGATTTCCATGGAACCCGTCAGGGCGCCCGTCACCGTCCAGCGCTGGCCCAGCTCGCCGCGGTCCTCGACCACGGTGAGCCGCAGATCCGGAAACCAGCGGGACCAGCTCGCCGGGTCGGCGACAGCGGCACCCACCGCCGCGGGATCCGCGGCGACGAACGTCTCGTCCGCGATCTGGATGCTGTTCATGACTGTCCACCTTCACACACGCTCCGGTGCCGCCCCAGTCGGGCCGACTACTCTGTACACGGCATAGCGGCATGTCAAGCGAGAGGGCATTCATCGTGCGGGAGTACACCGAACCGGCATCGTTCACGGTCGGCGAACACGACAACGTGGCGGCTGTGGTCTACGAGCACGAAACCACCGACCCCGACCACGTGATCTTCCAGCGACTGGTCGACGGCCGGTGGACGGATGTGACGTGCCGACGGGCGGCGGAGCAGATCCGTTCTGCGGCACGGGGTTTGATCGCCGAAGGCGTACAGCCCGGGGATCGGGTGGCGGTGCTGTCGGCCACCCGCTACGAGTGGGTGATCCTCGACTACGCGATCCTGTCGATCGGCGCGGTGACAGTGCCCATCTACGAGACGTCGTCGGCGGACCAGGTGCAGTGGGTCCTCCAGGATTCCGGCGCGGTGCTGGCCTTCGTGGAGACCGACGCGCACGCCCAGACGGTCAAAGAGCTGCAGGACGGCCTTCCCGACCTCCGCAAGGTCTTCACCATCGACGCCGCGCCGTCCGCTCTCGATCAGTTGGGCGACGCGGGCGCGGCCACCGATGCCGCGGAGGTCGATCGCCGCCGCGACGCCATCGTCTCCAGCGATCCCGCCACGCTGATCTACACCTCGGGGACCACCGGTCGGCCCAAGGGATGCCAGCTCACCCACGCCAACCTGCTCTTCGAGAGCCGCGGCGCCACCACGTGCTTCCCAAGCCTGCTGCGCAAGGGCGGTCGGCTGCTCGTGTTCCTGCCGCTGGCACACGTGCTCGCCCGGGCCCTGTCGATGACCGCCTTCGCCAACGGCGTCACCGTCGGCTACACCAGCGACATCAAGAATCTGGTGCCGATGTTCGGCCTGTTCAAACCAACGGTCATCGTGTCGGTCCCCCGCGTGTTCGAAAAGGTGTACAACACAGCCGAACTCAATGCCCGCGAGAGCGGCAAGGGGGCCATCTTCACCCGCGCCGCCGAGACCGCGATCGAGTGGAGCACGGCGCAGGACACCGGTGGTGCAGGCCTGCTGCTGCGCGCCAAGCACGCATTGTTCGATCGTCTGGTCTACGGCAAACTGCGGGCGGCCATGGGCGGGGACTGCACCGCATCGATCTCCGGTGGCGCACCGCTGGGCGCGCGGCTCGGCCACTTCTACCGCGGGATCGGCCTGACCATCTACGAGGGCTACGGCCTCACCGAGACCAGCGCGGCGATCACCGCCAACAGGATCGGCCAGCTCAAGGTCGGCACCGTCGGAAAGTTGTTGCCCGGCAACAGCATGGCGATCGCCGACGACGGCGAGCTGCTCGTGCGCGGCGGTGTGGTGTTCGACGGATACTGGCGCAACGAGACTGCGACGGCCGAGGCGATCGTCGACGGGTGGTTCCACACCGGAGATCTCGGCAGCGTCGACAGTGACGGGTTCCTCTCGATCGTGGGCCGCAAGAAGGAGATCATCGTCACCGCGGGCGGCAAGAACGTCGCGCCCGCGGTGCTCGAGGATCAGCTGCGCGCGCACCCCCTGATCAGCCAGGCGATGGCCGTCGGCGATGCGAAGCCGTTCATCGCGGCCCTGATCGCGATCGATCCCGAAGCGTTCGAAGGGTGGAAGCAGAGTCACGGCAAGCCGGCCGGCGCATCGGTGGGCGAGCTGGCCGACGATCCCGACCTGACTGCGGAGATCGACGCTGCGGTGAAGAAGGCCAACCAGGCGGTGTCCAAGGCCGAGGCGATCCGCAAGTTCCGCATCCTGCCGGTGGACTTCACCGTCGAGACGGGTGAGCTCACCCCGACGCTGAAGGTAAAGCGCAAGGTCGTCGCCGAGAAGTTCGCCGCGGAAATCGAAGCGCTCTACTAGAGCAACCGGGCCAGCCGCGCCGCCTGCATCTGCCACTGCCAGTTCTCGACGGCCCACGTGCGTCCGGCTGCACCCATTGCCGCCGCACGGGTCCGGTCGGCGAGCAGATCACCGACCGCCGCCGCGATCGCGCCGACGTCCCAGCCGTCGACGACCAACCCGGTCTCGCCGTCGACCACCGTCTCCGGCGCGCCACCCGAGCGGCCTGCCACCACCGGCACGCCGGTCGCCGACGCCTCCAGGTACACGATGCCCAGGCCCTCGACGTCCAGCCCGGCGCCGCGGGTGCGGCACGGCATCGCGAACACGTCGGCCATCGCATGGTGGTCGGGCAGTTCCTCTGATGGCACCCCACCGGTGAACACCACGTGTTCGGCCACTCCGAAGCCGTGGGCCAACCGTTGCAGCGACGTGCGGTACGGCCCGCCGCCGACGACCACCAGCGCGGCGCCGGCCACCCGGTCCCTGATCGACGGCAGGGCACGGATCAGCATGTCCTGACCCTTGCGCGGCACCAGCCGCGAGACACACACCACCACCGGCCGATCACCGAGGTGGTAGCGGGCGCGCAGTTCGGCGCGAGCCACCTCGTTGGGAGCGAACCGGTCGATGTCGACACCGGGCGGCACGTGCTCGAGCGCGGCGTCGCGACCGAACGCCGAGGCGAACCTGCGCCGGGTGTAGGCGCTGATGTAGGTCACCACGTCGGTGTCGTTCCCTATGCGCCGCAAGGCTGTTCGCGCCAACGGAAGCATCGACCAGCCGACCTCGTGCCCGTGGGTGCTGGCGATGACGCGGCGCGCACCGGCGGCGCGCGCCAGCGGTGCCAGCAGCGCGAGCGGTGCGGCCGCGCCGAACCAGACGGTGTCGATGTCGTGCTCGGAGATGAGGCGGCGCATGCGCCACGCGACGCTGGGCTCGGGCAGCATCAGCGTCGTCGGATGGCGCACCACCTGATATCCCGACGCGGCGGCCACCGCGTCGTAATCCTCGGCACCCTTCCACGTCGGGGCGTACACCGTCAGGGCCTCCACCGAGGAGCCGGGCGATCCGACGAGATGGTCGACGAGCGCCTCCAGGTAGGACTGGATGCCTCCGCGACGCGGCGGATAGTCGTTGGTGACGAGCAGGACCCGGCTCATGAGGGCAGGTCGATCCCGAGCACCGTGCGCACCGCGGTGGCGGCGTCCGGATGGCCGGGGCCGCACGCCGCGACGTAGAGCTCGCGCAGTCGGTGCGGTCCGTAGGTCTGCGCGACGAACGTGGCGAACGACCAGGCCCGGTCGTAGGCCTGCGACCGGCCGGGGCCCGGGGTGCTCAGCTCCGCGTCGGTGGGTAGCCGCGTCGGCGCGTCGATGCGGCCGCTCGGCGCCGGTCGGCCGACGTAGTCAGCGACCCCCTCGGTGAGCCACACCGGCGCGTCAGCGGCCGTGCCGGAGCGCGCAGCGTAGTGAAAGAGCTCATGGCGCAGCACGATTCGCAGATCGCCGGCATCCATGGCGGTGGCCGCCGGGGAGAACGTGATGCGTTCGGCGGTGGTGGTGGCGGCGGTGTCCGGGCCCGCGCCGGCGAGAGCGGCGAACTGCTCCGGCGAGCCGGCCACGACGATCGGGATGTCCTTCGGCCACTGTGGACCCCAGAACGCGGTGACGGCCCCTTCGGCCGCAGGAAGCTCGGCAGCGATCCGGTCGAGCAGCGGCGCCGCGCCGCCGCCGAGGTCGATCAGCTGGGCCCTGCGACCGTCCGGGGTGGTGAGGGTGCGCAACTCGGGCGAATCCGCTGTCGGCTCACCCGAGGCCACCGATGCCGACGGAGCCGCCAGAGCGGGCGGTGTGGGCGCCGTGGGATAGGCGCCGCCGATCACCAGGACGGCGCAGAGAGCTTCAGCACCCAGCAGCGCCGCGAGACGGTGCCGCGAGCGGGCCCGATCAGTAGCGGCGGACGTTGTAGATCGGCGCATTGTCCACCGGAGCGACTCGCACCGGCGTGCCGTAGGTGGACGCATGCACCATCATGCCGTCACCGATGTAGATGCCGACGTGTGAGGCATCGGAGTAGTAGGTGACGAGATCACCGGGCTGCATCTGGTCGCGCGACACGGGCTGGCCGCCTGCCGCCAGCGCCTGGCTGGAGTGTGGCAGCGAGATGCCCGCCTGCTGGAAGGACCACATCACCAGACCCGAGCAGTCGAAGGCGCTCGGACCGGCAGCGCCCCAGGAGTACGGCGAGCCGATCCGGCTCAGGGCAGCCTGGATCACGGTGGTCGCTTCGGGGGATCCGGGCGGGGGCGACATCGCCGGGCGGGATCACTCCTGGCAACGGCGGCGCGGGCGGAGCGGCGAGCACCGCCGGGTCCTGACCGGGGGCGGGCGGGGCAGGTGGCGCCGCAGCGGGCGGGACGGGCGGGGCCGGGGGCATGGCGGCGAGCGCCTCGCGCTGAGGCGGGGTCAGCACGTCGTACTGAGACTTGACGACGGCGATCTGGACCTGCAGCTGGCTCTGCTTGGACTGCAGGTCGGCGCGCACGGCGGCGGCCTGTTCGGCGGCGGTCTTGGCCTCAGAGGCGGACACCGCGGATGCCTTCTCGGCGTCCTGGGCCTGCTTGCCCACCTCGAGGTAGCGCGACATCTGCGCCGACATCTCGTGAGCCATCACGCGCTGGATCGAGAGCTGGTCGATGAGGCCCTGCGGCGAGGACGCGGTGAGCATCGCCTGGAAACCAGAGGGCCGCCCTCCCATGTACTGGGCGGCGGCCAGATCGTCGACCTTGCGCTGGAAGTCGGCCAGCTGCGCCTTGGCCGAGTCCACAGCCGCAACGTCGTTGGCGTGCTTGACTTCTGCGGCCTGCTGGATCTCCAGCTTCTTGTTCAGATCGAGCTGCGCGGAGTGCATGGCCTCCGTCGTCTGCTCGGCCTGGCGCGACAACTCGTTGAGTTTGGTCAGCGCGTCACTCGCCGGGTCGGCGTGGCCGATACCCACAGCGAGGGCGCCCACGACCGCCACCGAGGCCAGGGCACTGATTGCGGGTCGCCAGAAACGGCTGGTGCTCCGATGCGCGCGGTCGAGCGTCAAGATTTATGCGTCCTTCAACTGGCGTACGAGCCGTCTTGAACTCTCTTAGGTCTCAGACAGGTTACGAAACGGCATCGGCCTTGTCCAACAGGAGACGCAAATTTAACAGTTACTCCTGTGAAGGATGGGACGCCGGTGACGCGAAGCGGCGTCAGGCAACTCCCGGTGTGCCGTGCCGGTGCAGCGGAACGAGCCTCAATCGCGGCGCCAGGCCCACATCGGCGAGGACTTCCAGGGCACGCTGCTCATCCACCAGCAAAGTTTCGGGAATTCCGAGCAACACACTGACGACGCAGTCTTGGCACCCCGGTCCCCGCACCGCGCAGTCGTCGCAATCGATGGTCAGCGTTGTGGAATCGGCGCCAGTATCGGCGCCGGAATCGCCGGTGTCCTCATCCTGTCGTGGCTGGTCGTAACCCATGGCCTTGTCCTCTCCGTCGCAGTCAGGGGCACGGTATCGACAGCGTCCGACAAGTGAGAGCGTCCGACAAGTGAGAGCGACCGACAAGTGAGAGCGACCGGCTCCCGCGTGGCTGTCGGCGACATGTCGGCCCGCCGTCCTACGGTCAGCGCATGGGTCAGCTCAGCTTCGCCGACGTCGATCCGGCGGCCGACCTGACGCTGCGCGAGACCACCTTCGTCGTCGTCGACCTCGAGACCACAGGGGGGCGGTCCAGCGGCGACCACCACGACCAGATCACCGAGATCGGCGCGGTCAAGGTCCGCGGTGGCGAGATCCTCGGCGAGTTCGCCACCCTGGTCGACCCGGGCCGGGCCATCCCGCCGCAGATCGTCGCGCTGACCGGCATCACCACCGCGATGGTCTACGACGCGCCGCGCATCGAGGCGGTGCTGCCTGCGTTCCTGGAGTTCGCGCGCGGCGCGGTGCTGGTCGCCCACAACGCCGGCTTCGACGTCGGGTTCCTGCGCGCCGCCGCCGAACGCAACCACATCCCGTGGCCGAGACCGCCGGTGCTGTGCACGGTGCGGCTGGCACGTCGGGTCCTGACCCGTGACGAGGCGCCCAGCGTTCGCCTCTCGGCACTCGCGCAGCTGTTCGGAGCCGGCACCACACCCAACCACCGCGCGCTCGCCGATGCCCGGGCCACGGTCGACGTGCTGCACGGCCTGATGGAGCGGGTCGGCAACCAGGGCATCCAGACCTACACCGAGCTGCGGTCCTACCTGCCCGACGTGACCCCGGCCCAGCGCCGCAACCGCCGCCTGGCCACGTCGGTGCCGCACGCCCCCGGGGTGTACCTGTTCCGCGGACCGTCGAACGAGGTGCTCTACGTCGGCACCGCCAAGGACCTGCGGCGCCGGGTCAATCAGTACTTCACCGGGGCGGACCCGCGCACGCGGATGAAGGAGATGGCGTCGTTGGCCACCGGCGTCGACCACGTCGAATGCGCCCACGATCTCGAAGCCGGCGTGCGCGAACTGCGTCTGCTGGCCGCCCACGCACCCCCGTACAACCGCCGCTCGAAGTTCCCACACCGCTGGTGGTGGGTGGCGCTGACCGACGAGGCGTTCCCCCGCTTCTCCGCGGTACGCAGCCCCCGCACGGACACCGCGATCGGTCCTTTCCGTGCCCGCGCCGACGCCCTCGACGCCGCCGCACTGATCGCCCGGTTCACCGGCATCCGGACCTGCACCAAGCGGCTCGCCCGCAGCGCCACACACGGGCCCGCGTGTCCCGACGTCGAGGTCTCCCCCTGCCCCGCCGGGCGCGGCGCGAGCGCCGGGGATTACGCCGCCGCGGTCGACGCAGCCCACGCGCTGATCGGGGGCCACAGCGGCGAGGCGTTCGGCCACATGCTGGCCCACATCGACGACCTCGCGCAGAGGCACCGCTACGAGACCGCGGCCCGGATGCGAGACCGGGCGTCAGCGGCCATCGACGTGCTCTGGCGCGGCCAGCGGCTGCGCGCGCTGTCGGTGATCGGCGAACTGATCGCGGCACGACCCGACGGTGAGCGTGGGTGGCATCTGGCCGTGATCCGGCACGGGCAGCTGGCTGCCGCCGGCGTGGCACCTCGCGGAGTGCCGCCGATGCCGGTGGTCGAGGCCCTCTGCGCGGCCGCCCAGACCGTGCTGCCCAGTGCGGCCCCGCACGGGGGCGCGCTGGTCGAGGAGATCGCGCTCGTCGCGCGCTGGCTGGCCCACCCTGGTGTGCGGATCGTGCGTACCGGCTCCGAATCCAGCTCCGAATCCGAGGCCGGCTACTGCTCGCCGATCGCCGCCGCCGGACGCTGGGCCGGCTGGGCGGCCTCGGCACGCTCGGCCCGGGTCGCCGCCGAGCAGCTGGCCGAACAGTTCCCCGCGCAGTTCCCCGGGCTTTTCGATGCCTCAGATCTCCTGGGTGAACCGAGCCCAACGCGCGAGCAGCTGTTCGGCCGCCCCGGAGTCGATCGCCTCCTTGGCGCGGGCGAGCCCGGACTCCCACGCCGGGACCCACTTGGCGTCGCTGGATAGGCCGGCGTGGGACACCAGCGCACCGGCAGCGTTGAGCAGCACGGCGTCGCGTACCGGCCCGCTCGCCCCGCCCAGCACCGCGCGGGCCTCGGCGGCGTTGGTCTCGGCGTCCCCGCCGACCAGCTCGGAGATGTGCGCCCGCGCGAACCCGAACGCAGCCGGGTCGAACCGCAGCCGGTCCACGGTGCCCGCCTGCACCCGCCAGATGGTGCTCGTCGTGGTCGTGGTCAGCTCGTCGAGACCGTCGTCGCCGTGCACCACCAGCACGCTGGAGCCGCGGGTGGCGAACACCTCGGCCATCACCTCGGCCAGCTCCGCCCACGCACAGCCGATCAACCCGGCGCGCGGCGCGGCCGGGTTGGTCAGCGGTCCCAGCAGGTTGAACACCGTCGGGACGCCGATCTCGCGTCGGGCGACCCCGGCATGCCGGTAGGACGGGTGGAACTGCGGAGCGAACGCGAACCCGATACCCACCTCGGCGACGCAGCGCGCGACCTCGTCGGGTCCCAGGTCGATCCGCACCCCGAGGGCCTCGAGCGTGTCCGCGCCGCCGGACAGCGATGTCGCCGCGCGATTGCCGTGCTTGACCACCTTGACTCCGGCGGCGGCCACCACAATCGAGGCCATCGTCGACAGGTTGACGGTGTTCGCGCCGTCTCCGCCGGTGCCGACGACGTCGACGGTGTCGGTGCCGATCGTCTCCGTCGGCACGCGGTGGGCGTGCTTGAGCATGATGTCGGCGAGCTCGCCCACCTCGGCGGAGGTGGGTCGCTTCATCTTCATCGACACGCCGAAGGCGGCGATCTGCGCCGGCGTGGCGGCGCCGGTCATGATCTCGTCCATCGCCCAGGCCGCCTGCCCCGGCAGAAGCGACTGATCGGTGGTCAGCCGACCGAGGATCACCGACCACGTCGGAGCGGCCACAGACGAGTCATGCTGAGCGGGAGCAGGAGTCACGACGCGATTATGACGAATTGCTCGACCCGGGTGGAGTTAGACAACTACAAAGCGTCATACTTGCACCTGTGACGAGCGCTGTAGGTACTTCGGGAACCGCCATCACGTCGCGTGTGCATTCGCTGAACCGTCCGAACATGGTCAGTGTTGGCACCATCGTGTGGCTTTCCAGCGAGTTGATGTTCTTTGCTGGCCTGTTTGCGATGTACTTCACGGCCCGCGCCCAGGCCGGCGGTGACTGGCCGCCGCACCCGACCGAGCTGAACCTCTACCTCGCCGTGCCGGTGACGCTGGTGCTGATCGCCTCGTCGTTCACCTGCCAGATGGGCGTCTTCGCCGCCGAGCGCGGCGACGTGTTCGGCCTCCGCCGCTGGTACCTGCTGACGTTCGCGATGGGCGCCTTCTTCGTCGCCGGCCAGGGCTACGAGTACTACCACCTGGTGCACGAGGGCACGACCATCCCCGGCAGCGCCTACGGCACCGTCTTCTACCTGGCCACCGGCTTCCACGGCCTGCACGTCATCGGCGGTCTGGTGGCCTTCATCCTCCTGCTGCTGCGCACCCGGATGAGCAAGTTCACTCCGGCGCAGGCCACCGCCGCGATCGTGGTCTCGTACTACTGGCACTTCGTCGACATCGTCTGGATCGCCCTGTTCGCCGTCATCTACTTCGTCCGATGACGGATTCGACGACCACGCCGGGCAGCCCGCAGAAAAGAAGGGGTTCGATGACAAGCAAGTCCAAGCGCCGGTTGCGCCGGCGCGTCTCGGCGGCACTGTTGCTGCTGATCGGACTGGCAGTGGCCGGCGGCCTGGCGGCCACGTTCACGCCGACGCCGCAGGTGGCTGTCGCCGACGAGTCGGCCTCGGCGATGCTGCGCACCGGCCAACAGCTCTACGAGACGTCGTGCGTGTCCTGCCACGGCGCGAACCTGCAGGGCGTGGCCGACCGCGGCCCGAGCCTCATCGGTGTCGGCGAGGCCGCCGTGTACTTCCAGGTGTCCACCGGCCGTATGCCCGCGATGCGCGGCGAGGCTCAGGCCATGCGCAAGGACCCCGCCTTCGACGAGGCGCAGATCGACGCGCTGGGCGCCTACGTTCAGGCCAACGGCGGCGGCCCCGTCGTCCCGCGCGACGAGAACGGCGCGATCGCCTCGCAGTCGCTGATCGGCAACGACGTCGCCCGCGGTGGCGACCTGTTCCGGTTGAACTGCGCCTCCTGCCACAACTTCACCGGCAAGGGCGGCGCCCTGTCATCGGGCAAGTACGCGCCCGATCTGGGTGAGGCCGCCGCGGTGCCGGCACAGGTCTACACCGCGATGCTGACCGGCCCGCAGAACATGCCGAAGTTCTCGGACCGTCAGCTGTCCCCTGAAGAGAAGCGCGACATCGTCGCCTACGTGAAGGAAGCGGCCGAGACGCCGACGCCCGGTGGTCTCGGGCTGGGTGGCTTCGGGCCCACCTCCGAGGGCATGGTCGCGTGGATCATCGGCATGGTGGCCATCATCGCGGCCGCCCTCTGGATCGGAGCACGGGCATGAGCGACGCCACCGGCACCCACGAGAACATCGGCAAGGGCACCGATTCGCCCGGCCAGCAGGGCGAAGCGGGTCAGCCCACCGACGCGCAGCTCGCCGAGATGTCCCAGGAGGAGCTGCTCGCACTCGGCGGCAAGCTCGACGGCGTCGAGATCGTCTACAAGGAGCCGCGCTGGCCTGTCCCCGGCACCAAGGCCGAGAAGCGCGCCGAGCGCACCGTCGCGTACTGGCTTCTGTTCGCCGGGTTCTCGGGTCTTGCGCTGCTGCTGATCTTCTTGTTCTGGCCGTGGGAGTACAAGCCGTTCGGTTCCGAGGGCGAGTGGCTGTACGCGCTGACGACGCCGTTGTACGGCCTGACGTTCGGCCTGTCGGTCCTCTCGATCGGCGTCGGCGCGGTGCTCTTCCAGAAGAAGTTCATCCCCGAGGAGATCTCGATTCAGGAGCGCCACGACGGCGCCTCCCCCGAACTGCACCGCCGCACCGTCGCCGCGAACCTCGGGGACGCGCTGGACGGCTCGACGCTCAAGCGGCGCAAGCTGATCGGGCTCTCCCTCGGCATCGGATTCGGTGCGTTCGGGCTCGGCACCGCCGTGGCCTTCATCGGTGGTTTGATCAAGAACCCGTGGAAGCCCGTCGTGCCGACGGCCGAGGGCATGAAGGCCGTCCTGTGGACGTCGGGGTGGACGCCCCGCTACACCGGCGAGACCATCTACCTGGCGCGCGCGACCGGTCAGCCAGGTGAGTCGCCGTTCGTCAAGATGCGCCCGGAGGACATCGACGCCGGCGGCATGGAGACCGTGTTCCCGTGGCGCGAATCCGACGGCGACGGCACCACCGTCGAGTCCGAGCATCACCTGTTCGAGATCGCGATGGGCGTGCGCAACCCGGTCATGCTCATCCGTATCCGGCCCGGCGACATGTCGCGTGTGGTCAAGCGGCAGGGCCAGGAGAGCTTCAACTTCGGCGAGCTGTTCGCCTACACCAAGGTGTGCTCGCACCTGGGTTGCCCGTCATCGCTGTACGAGCAGCAGACCTACCGGATTCTGTGCCCGTGCCATCAGTCGCAGTTCGACGCGCTGCACTTCGCACGGCCCATTTTCGGGCCGGCGGCCCGCGCGTTGGCGCAGCTTCCGATCACCATCGATCAAGAGGGCTACCTTGTAGCTAACGGTGATTTCATCGAACCCGTCGGACCGGCATTCTGGGAGCGCAAGTCATGAGCCCACGACCCAACATGGCCGAGATCGCCGCCAAGCAGGGCGAAGCGATCGACTCGCGATACCACCCGTCGGCTGCGGTGCGCCGCCAGCTCAACAAAGTGTTCCCGACCCACTGGTCGTTCCTGCTCGGTGAGATCGCGATGTACAGCTTCATCGTGCTGCTGCTCACCGGTGTGTGGCTCACGCTGTTCTTCGATCCGTCCATGGCACACGTCACCTACGACGGCGTGTACCAGCCGCTGCGCGGCGTCGGGATGTCCCGGGCCTACGAGACCGCGCTCGACATCAGCTTCGAGATCCGCGGCGGCCTGTTCGTCCGGCAGGTACACCACTGGGCGGCGCTGCTCTTCGCCGCCTCGATCATGGTCCACCTGGCACGCATCTTCTTCACCGGCGCGTTCCGCCGGCCGCGTGAAGCCAACTGGGTGATCGGCTCGCTGCTGCTGATCCTGGCGATGTTCGAGGGCTTCTTCGGTTACTCGCTGCCCGACGACCTGCTCTCGGGTACCGGCATCCGCGCCGCACTGTCCGGTATCACGATGGGCATCCCCGTTGTCGGTACCTGGATGCACTGGGCGCTGTTCGGCGGTGACTTCCCGGGTGAGATCCTGATCCCCCGCCTCTACGCGTTGCACATCCTGCTGATCCCGGGCATCATCCTGGCCCTGATCGGTGTGCACCTCGCGCTGGTCTGGTTCCAGAAGCACACCCAGTTCCCCGGCCCCGGGCGCACCGAGACCAACGTCGTCGGCGTGCGCGTCATGCCGGTGTTCGCGGTGAAGTCCGGCGCGTTCTTCGCCGTCACCGTCGGCATCCTCGGCCTGATGGGTGGTCTGCTGCAGATCAACCCGATCTGGGTGCTGGGACCGTACAAGCCGTCCCAGGTCTCGGCGGGCAGCCAGCCCGACTTCTACATGATGTGGACCGACGGGCTCATCCGTCTCTGGCCGGCCTGGGAGTTCTACCCCTTCGGCCACACCATCCCGCAGGGTGTGTGGGTGGCGGTCGGCATGGGCCTGGTGTTCATGCTGCTGATCGCCTACCCGTTCCTGGAGAAGAAGTTCTCCGGCGACGACGCCCACCACAACCTGTTGCAGCGCCCGCGTGACGCACCGACGCGTACAGCGATCGGTTCGGCGGCGATCGCGCTGTACATCGTGCTGACCTTTGCCTGCATGAACGACATCATCGCGCTGAAGTTCCACATCTCGCTGAACGCGACGACGTGGATCGGCCGCATCGGCATGGTGGTGCTGCCGGCGATCGTGTACTACATCGCCTACCGCTGGGCGGTGGCCTTGCAGCGCAGCGACCGCGCGGTGCTCGAGCACGGTATCGAGACGGGCATCATCAAGCGGCTGCCGCACGGTGCCTACATCGAGCTGCACCAGCCGCTGGGTCCGGTCGACGAGCACGGCCACGCCATCCCGCTCGAGTACCAGGGCGCGGCACTGCCGAAGCGGATGAACAAGCTCGGTTCGGCCGGTGCTCCCGGCTCGGGCAGCTTCATCAGCGCAGATCCCGCGTCCGAGCGCGAAGCGCTCGCCGAGGCAACCCACGCGGCCGAACATCGGGCGCTCACGGCTCTGCGCGAGCGCGTCGGACACAACGGGTCGAACGGTCACGGCTCGAACGGCCACGGATCGAACGGCCACGGATCGTCGAACGGCCACTCCAACGGGTCGGCCGACAACGGTCATCACTGATCAGAGCGCAACAACATCAAACAGCGACGACAATCCGCCCCGGCTCCGGCCGGGGCGGATTGTTTTGTGCAGGGGGTCAGGCGTCGCTGTGGCTGCGCAGCTCGCGCAGGAAGTACACCGGGAGACCGATCATCGCGGCCGTGACGACGCCGGCGGCGCCGTAGAACACCCAGGACGCCACGTCGCTGTCCACGGCCATCAGGTAGGTCGCGGTCCCGATCAGCACGTAGGCGACGCCCATCGCGCAGCCGATCGAGGCAGCGCAGCGCAGCGTGAGCTGTTCGGCAAGCGGCGAGGAAGCTGTGCTGGGGGCGAGGGCGGCCGGGGCGACGGCGCGGATCTTCTCCGTCGGAGCCTCGGTGGCCCGCGGCGGTGCACTCCCCTGCCCGCCGGCCGGGGCTGTCGGACGCGCCTTCGACCCGTGAGGCTCGTGGGCTTCCTGGTCGCCGCGCGCGTCGCGGCGGGCCCGCAGCAGCAGCGGGACAGCGGCGAGGATCACCGCGGCGGACACGCCGATCACGACGTAGAGAAACCAGGGTGTCCCTGAGTCACCCGTCGGTGCGGTGCGGCCACTGGCGAGATCGACCAGCGCCACCGTCGCGGCGACGCCGGCTCCCAACGCGGCGAGCCATGCGGCCGCGCAGCCGCCCAGCAGGATGCGGTCCGTGCGGTCCGGGGTGTACGAGCCAGTGGGTGTCGTCATACCGGCTAGCAATTGGTCTGGGCGGTGTTGTTGGTGTTCGAGGACAACACCGTGCCGTCGCTGGTGGTGATCGAGCAGTTCAACCGGCTGACCAGGAACAGGCTGGACGCTTGCACAGAGCCCACCTCGGACTGTGAGATCGGGGTGACGGTCAGCGACCACGGGATGTAGACGTTGCGTTGGGTGCGGCTGCGGCCGGAGGCATCGGTGTAGGTCACGGTGATGATGTCGCCCGGCGCCTTGGTGCCCGTCACGGAGTAGGTGACCTGGCGTGGGCCTGACCGCGTCGTCGTGGGCGGCGGGGGCGGCGCCTCCGTCGTGGTCGGCGGGGGCGGCGGAGGCGGCGCCTCGGTACTGGGAGGTGGCGGCGGCGGTTCGGTGACCGTCACGGTCTCCGGCGGCGGAGGCGGCGGTTCCTCGGTGGTCGGCGGAGGCGGCGGCGGGGGTGGCGGCGTCGTGGTGGTGATCTCGTCCTGCACGGGCGGCGGGGCGCTGGTGGTGGTCTCCGGCGTCGCGAGGTTGTCCGTGTCGGTGCGCGTCACCAGGACCGACACCGACACCACCAGCGCGATGGCGGCGATGATCGCGACGACGCCGACGACCCAGGGCCACCTGGGCGGATCGGGGGTCTCCCCGGCCTCCGCCGACGCGTCGTAGCTGTCGTAGTCATAGGGCGACGATTCCGCGGGAACGTACGCCGGCGGGACGAATTGTTCGGACTCCGGCGCAGAGTACGCCCGCGAGTAGTGGTCGGTGGCGTCGGTGCCCGGAGCACCCCCGTCACTGTCCGGGGTGAGACCCGAGACCTCCTGCGTCGGTTCGTCGGCTGGAGACCGGTCGCCCGGCTCGTCGCCTCTAGGCCCGCTCATGTGCGTCAATCCTTCTCAGCCAGCTTCTCGGACGCCGGTCAACGCCTACGGCGACTCGCGGTGCGCCGGCAACGTTACCCAAGACCGACGCCGCGGCGAGGGGCAGGAAGACCGTCGCCGCCAACTCATGCCGGATTGTGACCTTGCCCAGGACTGCTCCGCCGACAGACGCCGGCGGTCAGTGCTTCTCAGGCCCGGTGTGGTACTCGAAGACCAGCCCGGACACCGTGGTGAGCACGAAGCAGACGCCTGCGACGATGAGCCACGGCAGCCACAGAGCCATGCCGACGGCGGTCACCGAGGCCGACAGCGCGATCATGACCGGCCACCAGCTGTGCGGGCTGTAGAAGCCCAGTTCGCCGGCGCCGTCGGCGATTTCGGCGTCCTCGTAGTCCTCGGGGCGGGTGTCGAGCCGCCGGGCGACGAAGCGGAAGAAGGTGCCCGTGATCAGCGTCAGGCCCGTGGTCAGGGCCAGTGCCGTGGTACCGGCCCACTCCACGCCGCCGGTGGCGAACAGGGCGGTGAGCACCGCGTACACGACGGTCGCCAGCGCGAAGAACGCCGTGAGGAACTCGAACAACCGGGCTTCGATATGCATGTGCTGTCCTACCTGCTCGCCTGGGGCGCCTGCTCACCGCGGCGCGTGTCGAACGGCTTGGTGGTGGTCGCGACCGGCGACTGGTTGATCGCCTGCAGCGCCTCGGCGTTGGTCTTGCCGGCGATGCGCTGATCCATGTAGGCCTTGAAGTCGTTGGGCTCCACGACGCGCAACTCGAAGTTCATCATCGAGTGGTAGGTGCCGCACATCTCGGTGCAGCGGCCCACGAAGGCACCCGTCTGGGTGATCTCGCTGACCTGGAAGATGTTGTCGGAGTTGTTCGCCTTGGGGTCCGGCAGCACGTCGCGCTTGAACAGGAACTCCGGCACCCAGAAGCCGTGGATCACGTCGGCCGAGGCGATCTGGAACTCGATGCGCTTGCCGGCCGGCACCACCAGCACCGGGATCTCCTCCGAGGAGCCCAGTGTCTCGACCTTGTCGAAGTTCAGGTAGGTGCGGTCCTCCGGGTTGAGGCCGCGGATCGCGCCGACGCGCTCCTCACCGTTTTCGTAGGTGCCCTCCGGCTTGGACGTCATCGCCTCTTTGCGGGCGTTGTCGACGCCGTCATAGGTGAAGGTGCCGTCCCCGAAATCGATCTTCTGGTAGCCGAATTTCCAGTTCCACTGGAACGCGGTGACGTCGACGACGACCTCGGGATTGGGGTCTTTGTGCAGCATCTTCTCCTGCACGACGACGGTGAAGTAGAAGAGCACCGAGATGATGAGGAACGGGGTGACCGTCAGCGCCAGTTCGAGGGGCATGTTGTAGCCGAACTGGCGGGGCAGTTCCTGCTCGCCCTTCTTCTTGCGGTGGAACGCGACGGTCCAGAACAGCATCACGTAGACGATCGCGCCGACGACGAGCGCGGCGATCATGGAACCGATCCACAGTTCCCGGTTCAGGTGAGCTTCCGGGGTGATGCCCTTGGGCCATCCCAGGGCGAGAGCATCAGACCAGCTGCACCCACTGAGCAGGACCGTCGTCCCCCCCAGGAGCAGGGACAATGCCACCAACTTCAGGCCGCGAGCGGGCACGTTGGCGCCTCCTACCAAGTCGATCGACCGCCGGACGGTCAGACGGCTGCATTGAATACTACGCAGCGTAGACCACGCTTCCCGAGCAGTTCCATGCGACCGGGCCAATGTCAGGAAGTGCCCACACACGCCGGTCCGAGAGCGCGCGGGAGATCAGACATACTGACGCCGTGTGCGGACTGCTGGCTTTGGTGACCGATCCTGCCCATGAGGTCTCTCCCCACCTCGTCGAGGCTGTCTCCGGCGCCAGCCACCTGATGCGCCATCGCGGCCCCGACGAGCCGGGAACCTGGAACGACGACCGCGTGGTGCTGGGGTTCAACCGTCTCTCGATCATCGACATCGCCCACAGCCACCAGCCGTTGCGCTGGGGGCCGCCGGAGGCGCCGCAGCGCTATGCGCTGGTGTTCAACGGCGAGATCTACAACTACCTCGAACTGCGGGAGGCGTTGCGCGCCGAGCACGGCGCGGTCTTCCACACCGACGGCGACGGCGAGGCCATCGTCGCTGCCTTCCACTACTGGGGTGCCGAGGCGCTGAACCGGTTGCGCGGCATGTTCGCGTTCGCGCTGTGGGACACCGTCACCGAGGAGCTGTTCTGCGCCCGCGATCCGTTCGGCATCAAGCCGCTCTACATGGCCACCGGGCCGGGCGGCACCGCCGTCGGCAGTGAGAAGAAGTGCCTGCTCGACATCGCCGGAGACCTGGACATCGATCTGAGCATCGACGAGCGGGCCGTGCAGCACTACACCGTGCTTCAGTACGTGCCGGAGCCCGAGACGCTGCAGCTTGGCATCCGCCGGCTCGAGTCGGGCAGCTACGCGCGGGTGCGGCCGGGCGCCGCGCCCGAGGTGACGCGCTACTTCACCCCGCGGTTCGCGCCGGTACCTTTTGCCGCCGGCGCCGAGCAGGCCCGCTACGACGAGATCACCGCGGTGCTGGAGGACTCCGTGGCCAAGCACATGCGTGCCGACGTCACGGTCGGGGCGTTCCTGTCGGGTGGCATCGATTCCACGGCCATCGCGGCGCTGGCGATGCGGCACAACCCGCGGCTGATCACGTTCACCACGGGCTTCGAGCGTGCCGGCTTCTCCGAGGTCGATGTCGCGGTCGCCTCGGCCGAGGCGATCGGCGCCCGGCACGTGACGAAGGTGGTGAGCCAGGCCGAGTTCGTCGACGCGCTGCCCGAGATCGTCTGGTACCTCGACGAGCCGGTTGCCGACCCCGCCCTGGTGCCGTTGTTCTTCATCGCCCGCGAAGCGCGCAAGCACGTCAAGGTGGTGCTCTCGGGTGAGGGCGCCGACGAACTGTTCGGCGGTTACACGATCTATCGGGAACCGTTGTCGCTGAAGCCGTTCGACTACCTGCCGAGCGGCCTGCGCAAGTCGGTGGGTCGGATGGCCGGCCCGCTGCCCGAGGGCATGCGGGGCAAGAGTCTGCTGCACCGCGGGTCGCTGACTCTCGAAGAGCGCTATTACGGCAATGCGCGCAGCTTCTCCGACGCGCAGCTGCGGGCAGTGCTGGCCCGGTTCCGCCCCGAGTGGACGCACACCGACGTGACAGCCCCGGTGTACGCGCAGTCGGCTGGCTGGGATCCGGTCGCGCGGATGCAGCACATCGACCTGTTCACCTGGCTGCGGGGCGACATCCTGGTCAAGGCCGACAAGATGACGATGGCGAACTCACTGGAGCTGCGGGTGCCGTTCCTGGACCCGGAGGTGTTCGCGGTCGCGTCCCGGTTGCCGTACGAGCAGAAGATCACCCGGTCGACGACGAAGTACGCGCTGCGCAGGGCGCTGGAGCCGGTCATCCCCGCGCACGTGCTGCACCGCCCGAAGCTGGGCTTCCCGGTGCCCATCCGGCACTGGCTGCGGGCCGGCGAGCTGCTGGACTGGGCGTACCAGATGATCGCGGCCTCTGGCGCTGGCGAGCTGATCGACCTGGCGGCGGTGCGGGCGATGCTCGACGAGCACCGCACGGGCGGGGCCGATCACAGCCGCCGGCTGTGGACGGTGCTGATCTTCCTGCTGTGGCACGCGATCTTCATCGAGAACAGCGTGACGCCGACGATCAGCGAGCCGACCTACCCCGTCCAGCTCTAGGCGAGCGCCTGGGCGATCTCGCGGCCCGCGTCGTCGCCGAAGGCATCGGTCAGCCGCGCGATCGCGTCCTCGCGGTCCCACGTCCACTCCTGCGGGCCGGGCGCCTCGAGTACCAGCGTCGCGACGAGCGAGGCCAGCTGCGCGGCCCGCTCCAGGGACAACCCCGCATCGCGGCCGGTGAGGAATCCCGCGCGGAACGCGTCGCCGATGCCCGTCGGGTCCTCGCGGCGGCGCTCCGGCACGACGTCGACGTGCACGAACGTGCCGTCCCGGCCGACCAGGTCGACACCCTTCTCGCCCAGCGTGGTGACCCGCAGCTCGATCTGCTGCATCACCTCGGCCTCCGACCAGCCGGACTTCTGCAGCAGCAGATCCCATTCGTAGTCGTTGGTGAACAAATAGGTCGCGCCGTCGATCAGCCGGCGGATCTCGTCGCCGGACAGGCGCGCCAGCTGCTGGCTCGGATCGGCCGCGAACGCCAGCCCGAGGGATCGACACTCCTCGGTGTAGAGGAACATCGCCTCGGGATCGTTGGCCCCGATGATCACCAGATCCGGTGTGCCGGTGCGGGATACGACGTCAGCGAGCTTGATGTTGCGGGACTCCGACATGGCGCCGGGATAGAACGAGGCGATCTGCGCCATGTCCTCGTCGGTGGTGCAGACGAAACGCGCGGTGTACGCGGATTCCGACACCAGCACGGCATCGCAGTTGACGCCCGCCCCGGTCAGCCACTCGCGGTAGTCGTCGAAGTCGGCGCCGACCGCGCCGATCAGCGTCGGCCGGCCACCCAGCACGCCCATCGCGAAGGCCATGTTCCCGGCGACGCCGCCCCGGTGCATCACCAGATCGTCGACGAGGAAGCTCAGCGACACCTTCTGCAGATGATCGGCCAGCAATTGCTCGGAGAAGCGGCCGGGAAAGCGCATCAGATGATCGGTGGCGATCGATCCGGTCACGGCAATGGTCACGCAGCTACACCCTTCGTGAAGTCGTCAGACACCCTAGCTGGGTCTCGTCGGCGGAGTCTTCGCCGACCGGAGCAGCCTGCGCACGTGCGCTAACCTGCCTATGAGTGCCCCTACTGGGCCACTGTAGAGGCAACACAATCCACCGACGCAATCCACCGACCTGCCCGGGAGCTCATGTATGACTGGTCCCTACCCGCCCCACTACGGAGCCGGACCAGCAGGACCGCAGGACTACCCCGGAGGTTACGGCCAGCCGCACCCCCAGGCTCAGCCCCAGCCCTACCCCGATTCGGGCTTCGCCGCCGCCTATCCGGGCGCGCTGCCGCCGCCGGTGCCCTACCCTCCGCGCAAGCGGCGCTGGGTGGCGATCGTGGCGGCTGTCGTCGCGGTGCTCGCGGTGGCCGGCGTCGTGACCGCGGTGGCTCTCACCCGCGGTGACGGTGACAGCTCCCCCGGCGGCGCACTGACCGAGTCGTCGGCGCGCGCAGCGATCCAGAACTATCTCGACGCACTGTCGGGCGGCGATGCGGAGACGGTGGCGCGCCACAGCCTGTGCGGGTTGTTCGACGCAGTGAAGGAACGCCGCTCGGATCTCGCGTTGGCGAGCCTGTCCAGCGACGCGTTCCGCAAGCAGTACAGCAGCGCCCAGGTGACGTCGATCGACAAAATGGTGCTGTCGTCGCCGACGCAGGCCCAGGTGCTGTTCACGATGAAGGTGACACCGGAGAGTCGCTCGTCGAGCACCCGGCCCGCCGATGCCGACGAGCAGGCGATCGCTCAGCTGGTCTCGGTCGACAACGACGTGCTGGTGTGCTCCTACCTGCCGCGCACGGCAGGCCAGTACTAGCTCAGTTGAAGGAGTCGCCGCAGGCGCACGAGCCGGTGGCGTTGGGGTTGTCGATGGTGAACCCCTGCTTCTCGATCGTGTCGACGAAGTCGATGCTGGCACCCTGCACGTAGGGGGCGCTCATCCGGTCCACGGTGAGGTTGACCCCGCCGAACTCGACGGTGAGGTCACCGTCGAGGGCGCGGTCGTCGAAGAACAGGTTGTAGCGCAGGCCCGCGCAGCCGCCCGGCTGCACCGCGATCCGCAGCGCCAGGTCGTCGCGCCCCTCCTGGTCGAGCAGCGCTTTCGCCTTGCTCGCCGCGGCCTCCGTCAGGATCACGCCGTGTTGGGCGTCGGTGGCCTGTCCTGCCTGCACTGCCGACTCGTCCTGAACAGTCATGAATACTCCTGTGTGGATGTTCGTGGGTGAGGCCAACAACGCCGTGACCCCACGTGCTCAACGGTACCTCGTTCGAACGGTATTCCCGCGGTCCAACCCTATTCCCCACCTATGTCCATGCGGCGGCGACCGCGGCGGCGAGGTTGGTGAGCTGCTCGGCCGCCTCGTCGATGGCTCGGCGCACCGAGCCGGCGTGCTCGGCGATCGAGTGGGCTGCCGCGATGCCCGCGGCGCTGCGCTCCTCCTCCGACAGTGTGACCTGACCTGCGATGACGAGCACCGGCACGCCCCGTCGACCCGCTCCCGCGGCCAGCGCGCTGACCACCTTGCCGTGCAGCGATTGGTCGTCGAAGCGACCCTCACCGGTGATGACGAGGTCCGCGGCGTCGAGATCGGCGGCCAGGCCGGTGTGCTCGGCGATGATCGCCGCCCCGGATTCGCGCCGCGCCCCGAGCGCGAGCAGTGCCGCGCCCAGGCCGCCGGCCGCACCCGCTCCCGGCTCGTCGCGGACCGCTCGGCCGGCGGTCTCGTCGAGCTGCTGTGCCCACGCCGTCAGCCGCTCCTCGAGTGCGTCGACCGTGGCCGGATCGGCGCCTTTCTGGGGCCCGAACACCGCGGCGGCGCCGCGGGTTCCGAGCAGCGGGTGTTCGACGTCACTGGCGGCGATGAGGTCGATCCCGGCCAGCAGGTCTCGCGCGGCGGTCAGCCCGCCGAGCGCCTCGATCATGCCGCGTCCGCCGTCGGTGCTGCCGCTGCCGCCGAGCCCGACGACGATCCGGCGCGCCCCCGCGTCCAGCGCGGCGGCGACCAATGCTCCGACCCCGCGGGTGTGGGCGTCGACGGCGGTGCGGACCGTGGGTGCGCCGCCGAGCAGCGCCAGTCCACACGCCTGCGCGCATTCGATGTAGGCGGTGGCCGGCGGGCCCGGGTCGAACACCCAGTCGGCGTCGACGTCGACGTCCAGTGGTCCGCTGACCCGCGCGGTGCGGCGCTCACCCAGCCGGCTGGCCAGCACATCGACGAAGCCGGGCCCGCCGTCGGACTGCGGCGCTTGGATGAGCTGATCGTCTGGCCGTGCGCTGCCCCATCCGGTCGCGATGGCGCGGGCCGCGGCGACAGCGGTCAGGCTGTCGCCGAAGGAGTCCGGCGCGATCAGGACGGTCCGGGTCATCGTCCGGTTCATCCCGGCAGATTAAGTCGCGGCCGAGGGTGCTGCACGGCGGGCTGCGTCGTTCGGACCCGCGCGAAGTAACCTGGCACGTGTGAAACTGCTGGGCCGTAAGAACGACGACTCCGGGGATGATCGGCCGGGTTCGACCTCCGCCGACGACACAGTCGCCCAGGCCGCGCCGAGTGGGCGCGTGACGACGGCGCCCAAAGGCAAGCCCACACCGAAACGCAACGACGCGAGCCGTCGCCGGGGGCCGGTCGCGCCGGCTCCGATGACCAGCGCCGAGGCTCGCCGGCGCCGCAAGAAGCTGCGCGGCCCGAAGCTCTCACGCGAGGAGCGCAAAGCCGAGAAGCTCGAGCGCCGCGCCTCCATGTCGGAGCGCCGCGAGAAGATGATGGCCGGCGACGACGCCTACCTGCTGCCCCGCGACAAAGGCCCGGTGCGCCGCTACGTGCGCGATCTGGTCGACTCCCGGCGCAACATCCTCGGTCTTTTCATGCCGTCGGCGCTGGGACTCATCCTGGTCATGCTGGCGGTGCCGTCGGTGCAGGTGCAGCAGCTGATCTCCCCGGCGATGCTGGTGCTGGTCCTGATCATGGTCGTCGACGGCTTCTTCCTGGGCCGCCGGGCGAACCGGCTGGTGGACCAGAAGTTCCCCGGCAACACCGAATCCGGATGGAAGCTCGGCTTCTACGCCGCCAGCCGCGCGTCGCAACTCCGACGGATGCGCGCGCCGCGCCCGCAGGTCGAGCGCGGTACGAAAATCGACTGACGCCGTCGGTGTCCTACTTCCCTGAGATCGCGGCCCCGGATCCCGACGCGGCTGCCGCCGCGCGGGCCCGGCAGGCGCAATTGACCAAACCCACTGGGGCACTGGGCCGCCTCGAGGACCTCTCCGTCTGGGTCGCCTCGTGCCAAAGCAGTTGCCCACCACAGCAATTCGAGCGGGCCCGGGTGGTGGTGTTCGCCGGTGACCACGGCGTCACCGCGGCGGGGGTGTCCGCCTATCCGGCCGAGGTCACCGCGGCGATGATGGCGAACTTCGCCGCGGGTGGCGCCGCGGTCAACGTACTCGCCGCCCTCGCCGACGCGGGCGTGCGCGTCGTCGACATCGCAGTCGACACCGACGAGCCGTTGTCACCCGCTGTCGGCGCGCACAAAGTGCGCCGCTCGAGCGGCAACATCGCCGTGGAGGACGCACTGAGCCCCGACGAGGTCGTCGCTGCCATCGAGGCCGGCCGTCGCATCGCCGACGAGGAGGTCGACGCCGGCGCGGACCTGCTGATCGCAGGCGACATGGGCATCGGCAACACGACGCCGGCCACCACATTGGTGGCCGCCCTGACCGGGGCCGAACCGGTCGCCGTGGTCGGCCGGGGCACCGGGGTCGACGACGCCGGCTGGGCGCGCAAGACCGCCGCGATCCGCGACGCGCTCTACCGCACCAAACGGCTGTCCGCGGATCCGATTGCGCTGCTGCGCATCTGCGGCGGCGCCGATCTCGCGGCGATGACGGGTTTCTGCGCCCAGGCCGCGCTCCGGCGCACCCCGGTGCTGCTCGACGGTGTCGTGGTGACCGCGGCGGCCCTGGCGGCCGAGCGGCTGGCGCCCGGCGCCAAGCTGTGGTGGCAGGCCGGGCACCGCTCCACCGAGCCGGCGCACGGTATGGCACTCACGGAGTTGGGGCTGACCCCGATCATCGATCTCGGGATGCGCCTCGGCGAGGGCTCGGGCGCTCTGGTGGCGTTGCCGGTGCTGCGTGCCGCAGTCGCGACGCTCGCATCGATGGCCACGTTCGAAGAGGCCGGGATCTCCGAGGGCTGACCGTGATCCGTTCACTGGCAGGCGCTTTCGCGTTCGCGACGATCCTGCCGGTCCCGGCGGCGCGCACGGGCCTCGTCGGCAGGGGGGTCATCACCGCGCTGCCCGTCGCCGGCGCGGCGTTGGGCGGGGTGGCCGCGGCGGTGCTGGCGGCGGGATTCTGGGCGTTCGGCGCGGGCAGTCCCCTGGCGGGTGCTCTGGTGGTGGCGACACTGCTGCTGGCGACCCGCGGCCTGCACATCGACGGCCTCGCCGACACCACCGACGCGCTGGGCTGCTACGGCCCGCCTGACCGCGCGCTCGCCGTGATGCGGGAAGGCACGGCAGGCCCGTTCGGGGTGGCCGCCGTGGCGACGACGATCCTGATCCAGGCGCTCGCATTCGCGCAGGCAGGCTGGGCAGCCGTGGTGATCGCGGTCGCGGCGGGACGCGTCGCGGCGGTGCTGGCGTGCCGGCGCGGCGTGCCCGCGGCACCGGGCAGCATGCTGGGCGGCGCGGTCGCGGGGACGCAGCCGGCCTGGCTGGGCTGGGGCTGGGTGGCGTGCACCGCAGCGGCCGCCGCGCCGGTCTGCGGCACCCTCTGGCAGGGTCCGCTCGTGGTGATCCTTGCGGTGGCCGCCGCGACGGGGCTGGTGGCGCACTGCGTGCGCCGCTTCGGCGGGATCACCGGCGACGTGCTGGGCGCCGCCGTCGAGGTGACCACCACGATCGCCGCGGTAGGGCTGGCGATCCGCTAGCCCAGTCGCGTCATCCAGCCGTGGGTGTCGGCGAAGGTGCCGCGCTGGATACCGGTGAGCGTGTCGCGCAGCGCCATCGTGATCTCACCGGGTTCCCCGTCGGCGATCGTGAATTCGCCGTCGCTGTGCTTGACGTGGGAGACCGGGGTGATGACGGCGGCGGTACCGCAGGCGAACACCTCGGTGATCTCGCCGGCGGCGGCCTTCTTCTGCCACTCGTCGACATCGATCTTGCGCTCCTCGACCGCGAAGCCGGCGTCAGTGGCCAACTGCAGCAACGAGTCCCGCGTGATACCGGGCAGCAGCGAACCCGACAGCTCGGGGGTGACCAGCCGCGCGGTGCCCCCGCTGCCGAAGACGAAGAACAGGTTCATCCCGCCCATCTCCTCGACGTAACGGCGCTCGATCGCGTCGAGCCACACCACCTGGTCGCACCCGTGATCGGCGGCCTCGGCCTGCGCGAGCAGCGATGCCGCGTAGTTGCCGCCGAACTTCGCCGCGCCGGTGCCACCCGGCGAGGCACGCACGTACTCGTGGGACAGCCACACGCTGACGGGCTTGATGCCTCGCGGGAAGTACGCGCCGGCCGGTGAACCGATGACCAGGTAGCGATACTGGTCGGCGGGGCGCACGCCCAGACCCGGTTCGGTCGCGATGACGAACGGCCGCAGGTAGAGCGACTCCTCACCCCCGGCCGGCGGGACCCACTGCCCGTCCACCGCGATGAGCTGACGCAGCGACTCGAGGAACACCTCGCTGGGCAGCTCGGGGATCGCGAGCCGGCGCGCCGAGGTCTGCAGCCGTGCCGCGTTGGCTTCCGGCCGGAACGAGACGATGGAGCCGTCGTTCCAGCGGTAGGCCTTGAGCCCTTCGAAGATCTCCTGCGCGTAGTGCAGGACGACCGCCGAGGGGTCGATCGCGATGGGCCCGTAGGGCAGCACCCGGGCGTCGTGCCAACCGCGGTCGGCCGTGTAGTCGACCGACACCATGTGATCGGTGAAGTACTTCCCGAAGCCGGGGTTGGCGAGCACCTGGGCCCGTACCTCGTCACTCGCCGGATTCGCGGTGCGATCGACGGTGAACGAGAGGCCTTCAGTCATGCAGGCGATTGTATAACCGCCTGGAAAGAGATTTATCGCGTGCGGGTGTCCACGAACGGGGGTTTGACCACCTCACACTCGACCGCGCGGCCCCGCACGTCCACCGTCACCCGGGCGCCGTCGGCGACGCCGGCGGCGGTGTCGATCAGCGCCAGCGCGATGCCGACTTTGAGTGTGGGAGAGAACGTTCCGGACGTGGTGACGCCGACGGGGGTGTCGCCGTCGAGCACGGTCAGCTCGCCGCGCAGCACGCCGCGGCCGACGGCGCGCAGGCCGCGCAGCGTGCGCCGCGGCCCCGCGTCCTTTTCTGCGAGCAAGGCATCACGCCCCCAGAAGGCGTCTTTCTTCCAGCCGACCGCCCACCCGCAGCGCGCCTGCAGCGGCGAGATGTCGCGCGAGAGTTCGTGGCCGTGCAGCGGATAACCCATCTCGGTGCGTAGCGTGTCGCGAGCACCGAGCCCGGCGAGCTCACCGCCCGCGGCCCGCACCTTCTCGACCAGCGCGTCGAAGACCACCCCGGCCTGATCCCATGTCGGCAGCAGCTCGTAGCCGTGCTCACCGGTGTAGCCGGTGCGGCACACCCGAACGTCGACGCCGTCGAACACCGCGTCGGCGTACCCCATGTAGTCCATGTCGGTCGGCAGCCCGAGGCCGCCGACCACGTCGCCCGAGCGGGGCCCCTGCACGGCGAGCACGGCGCGCGACCGGTGCTCGTCGGTGACCGTCACCCCGGCCGGTGCGCGCTCGATCAGCGCGGCGACGACGTCGGCGGTGTTGGCGGCATTGGGCACGAGGAAGATCTCTTCGTCGGAGACGTAGTAGGCGATCAGATCGTCGATCACCCCGCCGTCGTCGGTGCAGCACAGCGTGTACTGCGCCTTGCCCGGGCCGATGCGGCCGAGGTCGTTGGTGAAGGCGGCGTTGACGTAGGAGGCCGCGCCCGGGCCGGTGACCAGCGCCTTGCCGAGGTGGCTGACGTCGAACAGGCCGACCGTCGTGCGGGTGGCGGTGTGCTCGGCGACGGTGCCTGTGTAGGACACCGGCATGAGCCAGCCCCCGAATTCGGCGAAGGTGGCTCCGAGCTCGCGGTGCCGGTCTTCGAGGGGGCCGGTCAACGGTGTGTCACTCACGCCGAACCACATTAGTAGGCAGTGGCTAGGGTGAATGCCCGTGAGCACCCCAGTCGGTTACCAGTCCCCCGCCGTCACCGTCGCCAGCGCGCTGCCCAAGCGCAAGGTCACCTCGTCGGTGCTGATAGTGCCGGTCGTGAGCGTCGGGGATGAGCCGGTGGCCAAGCTCGTCGCCACCCAGCACCTGGACTCCGGCGCAGTCGCCGAGATCGAGGCCGGCCTGGCCGCACTCGGCGCCAAGGGCGGAGCAGAACAGGTGACCCGCATTCCGGTGGCGTCGTTGCCCGTGGGCAGTGTGCTCGCCGTCGGACTGGGCAAGAGCCGCGACGAGTACCCGGCCGAGACGATCCGGCGAGCCGCCGGTGCGGCCGCGCGCTCGCTCACCGGCGTGGAGTCGGTGCTGACCACGCTGTCGGTGCTGGACACCGAAGCCGCCGTCGAAGGTCTGATCCTGGGTTCCTACCGCTTCTCAGAGTTCCGCAGCGACAAGACCGCGCCGAAAGACGCCGGCCTGCGCACGATCACGGCGCTGGCCGCGGACACCAAGTCGGCCACCAAGGAGGCTGCCGCACGCGGCGAGGCCATCGCGACGGCCGTCAACACGGCCCGCGATTTCGTCAACACTCCCCCGAGCCACCTTTTCCCTGACGAATTCGCCAAGCGCGCAAGGGCTTTGGGCGAGGATGCCGGTCTCGAGGTGGAGGTGCTCGACGACAAGGCGCTGACCAAGGGCGGGTACGGCGGCATCATCGGCGTGGGCAAGGGCTCATCCCGGCTGCCGCGGCTGGTGCGCCTGGCGCATCGCGGCGGTAAGGGCCGCAAGGCCAAGACTGTGGCCCTGGTCGGCAAGGGCATCACGTTCGACACCGGCGGTATCTCGATCAAGCCGGCAGCCAATATGCATCACATGACCTCCGACATGGGTGGCGCGGCCGCGGTGATCGCGACCGTGGTGCTGGCTGCCCGCCTGCGCCTGCCGATCGACGTGATCGCGACGGTGCCGATGGCCGAGAACATGCCGTCGGGCACCGCGCAGCGGCCCGGCGACGTGTTGACCCAGTACGGCGGCATCACGGTCGAGGTGCTCAACACCGACGCCGAGGGCCGGCTGATCCTGGCCGACGCGATCGTGCGCGCCTGCGAGGACGAGCCCGACTACCTGATCGAGACGTCGACGCTGACCGGGGCGCAGATGGTCGCGCTCGGTGCACGCACGCCCGGGGTGATGGGTAGCGACGAGTTCCGCGACCGGGTTGCCGAGATCTCTCAGTCGGTGGGCGAGAACGGTTGGGCGATGCCACTTCCCGAGGAGTTGAAGGACGACCTCAAGTCGACGGTGGCGGATCTGGCGAACGTGAGCGCGTCGCGCAACGCCGGAATGCTGGTGGCCGGCACGTATCTGCGGGAGTTCGTCGCCGACGGCGTGGCCTGGGCGCACATCGACGTCGCCGTGCCGGCCTACAACTCGGGCGGGCCGTGGGGTTACACGCCCAAGGGCGGTACCGGTGTGCCGACGCGGACGATGTTCGCGGTCCTCGAGGACATCGCAGTAAACGGCTGAGCGGTCAACGGCTGAGCTCTCAACGGCTGAGCAGCGAGCCTCAGACGAAGTTGCCGCCGCGGGCGGCGCTGCGCATGGCCGGCGGTGCGGCGTGGGCGATCGCGTACACCGCGCGAGCTTCGAGCGTGACCGGCTCGACGGCCTTGTTCTTGCGGACGGCGGCGACGATCGCGCGGGCCACCTTGTCGGGCCCGTAGCGGCGCAGCGAGAAGCCGCGCCGGGCGCGCGCCCGCAGCGCCTCGGTCTCTCCGCGACGTGAGTCGGGCAGCGAGAAGCGGGTGGTGTCGACGATGTTGGTGCCGATCACTCCCGGGCAGATGGTGGTGACCCCGATGCCGGCTGAATCCAGCTCTGCGCGAAGGCAATCGGAGAACATGAATACCGCGGCCTTGGACGTGCAGTAGGCGTTCATCATGTTGACCGGGGTGTAGGACGCCATCGAGGCGATGTTGACGATGTGTCCGCCGGTGCCCCGTTCGACGAGCCGCCGTCCGAAGGAGCGACAGCCGTTGACGACGCCGCCGAAGTTGATGTCGAGCACGCGATCGAACTCCTCGGCGGGGGTGTCGAGGAAGTAGCCGGCATGCCCGACGCCGGCGTTGTTGATCACGATGTCGGGCACTCCGTGCTCGCCGCAGACCTCGTCGGCGAACGCTTCGACGGCTGCTGCGTCCGCCACGTCGACGAGGTAGTGGTGCGCGGTCGCGCCGGCCTCGGTGAGCCGGCGGGCGGTTTCGGCCAGTCCGTCGGCATCCACGTCGCTGATGATCAGCTCGGCACCGTCGCGGGCGAATGCCAGCGCGGTCTCGCGGCCGATGCCGCTGCCTGCGCCGGTGACGGAGACCAGCGTGTCGTCGAACGGCCGCCGCGACCGCCGCACCTCGGCGCGCCTCAACTCCCGGGCCGCGGGGGCGCCGTCGAGGTGTTCGACTAACTGGCGCACCGCGCGGGCGAACAGCTCGGGGTGGGTGTCCGGGGCGGGCTGCCCGGTGGCGACCTCACGCCGCCACAGGCGCGGCACCGTCGCGGTGAGATCGTCGGCGCCCCCGGCGGGAGCGATCAGTTGGACGGGGACGTCGACGCGACGCGCTGGCCCCGTGGGGCGCCGTTCGAACCGTCGCCGACCCCGCTCCGAGACCGTCACCGACGCCACCGCGGCACCGGGTCGTGCCAGGGCGTCCCAGACCGCGGCCACTGCGCGCCCGTGCGCGACGACGTGGACGGGACGCTGCGCGGCGAGGGCAGCGGCCAGGCCGGCCGTGTCGGTGTGCAGGACGCGCGCACCGTCCAGCAGCGCTGCCATGCCATCCCAGAGGCGGGGCGAGTCGGGGTGGGCGTGGACCGCCACGATGGTCGGCTCGTCGGTGTTCACGAGCCGCACGCTACTAGCGGTCCAACTCCTCGCGGGCGGCGCGTTTGCGCTCGATGCGGCGACGCTCGTCGTAGTCGCGCATGCGCTGCGGGTAGCCGACCTTCTGCACGTCGTAGACGGGGATCTTCAACCGGTCGGACAGCTTGCGCGCGCCCGCGTAGCCGCCTGCGCGGCGTCGGGTCCATTCACCGTCGGCGGCCACCAGCACCACGGTCACGTCGGTCACGGTTGTCTTGGGTTCTATGAACGCCTCGACGCCGGTGTGCTCGGCGACCCATTGCTGCAGGTAGCGCAGATCGGCTGCCGGGTCGGTGCCGGCACGAGCACCACGACGTCGGCTCTTCAGCGCGTCGAACAATCCCACCTGGGGTCGCTCCTTCCCACGGCCGCACCCCTCGCTTTCGATAGTGCCAGAGCGGTCGGTGCACGCGTCTGCGGCGAAACGTCGCATCGGACGTGACAGGATGGGGAACGACACCTCGAGACCGTGAAATCGACCACGAACGACCGTGCAAGGGAGCCACGACACTATGGCCATCTCCGTCCAGATGCCCGCACTCGGAGAGAGCGTTACCGAAGGGACTGTCACCCGCTGGCTGAAGCAGGAGGGTGACACGGTCGAGGAGGACGAGCCGCTGTTGGAGGTGTCGACGGACAAGGTCGACACCGAGATCCCGTCCCCCGCGTCCGGGGTGTTGAAGAAGATCGTCGCCCAGGAGGACGACACCGTCGAGGTCGGCGGCGAGCTGGCCGTGATCGGCGACGCGGACGAGTCCGACGACAGCGGTAGTGACGACAGCGACAGCTCCGACGAGGAGCCGGCCGAGGAGCCCGAGGCCGACGAGCCCGAGGCCGAGGCGCCGGCCGAGGAGCCCGCCGACGAGCCTGAGGACAAGCCCGAGCCCAAGAAGTCGTCGGGCGGATCGGGCAAGTCCACACCCGTGCTGATGCCGGAGCTCGGCGAGTCGGTGACCGAGGGCACCGTGACGCGCTGGCTCAAAGAGGTCGGCGACAGCGTGGAGGTCGACGAGCCGCTCGTCGAGGTCTCCACCGACAAGGTCGACACCGAGATCCCGTCTCCGGTCGCCGGCACGCTGCTGTCCATCACGGCTGAGGAAGACGACACCGTCGAGGTCGGCGGAGAGCTCGCCAAGATCGGCGACGCCAGCGAGGCCGACAGCGAACCCGAGCCTGAGCCCGAGCCGGAGCCCGAGCCCGAGCCGGAGCCCGAACCGGAGCCCGAGCCCGAACCGGAGCCGGAGCCCGAGCCCGAACCGGAGCCCAAGAAAGAGCCGAAGCAGGAATCCAAGCCCGAACCCAAGCCGGAGCCGAAGAAGGAATCCAAACCCGAACCCAAGAAGGAGCCCGAGCCGGCAGCAGACTCGTCGTCCGGTGATTCGGGTCCCTACGTGACCCCGCTGGTGCGCAAGCTGGCCAACGAGCACAGCGTCGACCTGTCGTCGGTGAAGGGCACCGGCGTCGGCGGCCGCATCCGTAAGCAGGACGTGCTGGCGGCGGCGGAGGCAGCCAAGAAGCCGGCCGAGGAGTCGAAGCCGGCCCCGGCAGCCGAGGCCCCGGGCAAGACGTCCGCGCCGGCACCGGCACCCGAGGGCGCGCTGGCACATCTGCGCGGCACCAAGCAAAAGGCCAACCGGATCCGGCAGATCACCGCGAAGAAGACTCGGGAGTCGCTGCAGACCACCGCGCAGCTCACCCAGGTGCACGAAGTCGACATGACGAAGATCGTGTCGCTGCGGGCCAAGGCGAAGGCCGGCTTCAGCGAGCGCGAGGGCGTCAACCTGACCTACCTGCCGTTCATCGCGCGGGCGGTCATCGACGCACTCAAGCTGCACCCGAACGTCAACGCGAGCTACAACGAGGACTCCAAGGAGATCACCTACTACGACGCCGAGCATCTCGGCTTCGCGGTGGACACCGATCAGGGCCTGCTCTCGCCGGTGATCAAGAACGCCGGGGACCTGTCGCTGGGTGGGCTGGCACGGGCCATCGCCGACATCGCCGCGCGGGCCCGCTCGGGCGATCTCAAGCCCGACGAGCTCTCCGGTGGCACGTTCACGATCACCAACATCGGCAGCCAGGGCGCGCTGTTCGACACCCCGATCCTGGTGCCGCCGCAGGCGGCGATGCTGGGCACGGGCGCGATCGTCAAGCGGCCGCGCGTGATCGTCGACGAGTTCGGCAACGAGTCGATCGGTGTGCGCTCGGTGAGCTACCTGCCGCTGACCTACGATCACCGCCTCATCGACGGCGCCGACGCCGGCCGATTCGTCACCACGATCAAACGGCGTCTCGAAGAAGGTGCTTTCGAGGCCGACCTGGGGTTGTAGACGACGGTGTCTCTGCTCCCGGATTCGGTCATCGCGATTGCGGGTTCATCCGGTGTGATCGGGACGGCGCTGGTGTATGCGCTGCGCTCGGCAGATCACCGGGTGATCCGCATCGTGCGACGCGCGCCGTCGAACGCCGACGAGGTGTACTGGAACCCCGACACCGGGGAGTTCGACGCGAACGCCCTGGACGGCGTGTCTGCCGTGGTGAACATGTGCGGTGTCAACGTCGGTGAGAAGCGGTGGTCGGGCGCGTTCAAGCAGAGCCTGCGCGACAGCCGCATCGGCCCCACCGAGGTGCTCTCCCGCGCCGTCGTGGAGGCCGGGGTGCCGGTGCTGGTCAACGCCAGCGCGGTCGGCTACTACGGCGACACCGGCTCTCGGCCCGTCGACGAGACCGCCGCTCCCGGTCGGACGTTCCTGGCTCGACTCACCGTGGACTGGGAGGCGGCGACGATGGTCGCGGCCCGGGAGGGAGTGCGCGTCGTCCTGCCCCGGACGGGCCTGGTGATGTCGCCCTCGGGTGGCATGCTCGGCCGCATCCGCCCGTTGTTCTCACTCGGCCTGGGTGCACGGCTGGGCAACGGACGCCAGTACATGTCGTGGATCAGCCTGGAGGACCAGATCCGCGCTCTGCTGTTCGCGATCAGCCACGACGAGCTGGCGGGGCCGGTGAACTTCACGGGGCCAGCCCCAGTCACCAACGCGGAGTTCACCACCGCGCTGGGCCGCACCGTGAATCGGCCGACGCCGTTCGTGGTGCCCGGGTTCGCGTTACGCACTGTCCTCGGCGAGTTCGCCGACGAGGGTGTGTTGGGCGGCCAGCGTGCGATCCCGGCCGCACTCGAGGACGCCGGCTTCCGGTTCCACCACAACACGATCGGTGAAGCGTTGAGGTTCGCCACCGCTGGCAGCCGTGAGTAACGTCGGTGCCATGGCGTCGATCCGGTCGAGCAGCGCGGGAGTCGTGGTGCGCCGGCTGGGCACGGTGGACTACCAGGCGGCGTGGGACCTGCAGCGCGAGATCGTGGCGGAGCGCGTGGCCGGGAGCCCGGACGAGCTGCTTCTGCTGCAGCATCCCTCGGTCTACACGGCGGGCCGCCGCACGCTGCCCGAGGAACGCCCGGCCGACGGCACGCCCGTCATCGACAAACCGACCGTGGCGGCAAGATCACCTGGCACGGGCCCGGTCAGCTCGTCGGGTATCCGATCGTCGGGCTCGCCGAGCCGATGGACGTCGTGAATTTCGTGCGCCGCCTCGAGGAGGCGTTGATCACCGTGTGCGCCGGGTTCGGACTGTCGGCCGGTCGCGTCGACAGCCGCTCCGGCGTGTGGCTCGCCGCCGACGGACACCGTCCGGAACGCAAGATCGCGGCGATCGGCATCCGGGTGGCGCGCGGGGTGACCCAGCACGGTTTCGCGCTGAACTGCGACTGCGACCTGGGCGCGTACGCCTCGATCGTGCCGTGCGGGATCTCCGACGCCGGTGTCACGTCGCTGACCGCCGAACTCGGCCGTCGCGTCACCGTCGACGACGTCCTCTCCCCCGTGGCCGACGCCGTGTGTGACGTGCTCGACGGTCGTCTCCCCGTGGCCGGGCACGCAGTAGCATCGATGCAGTGAGTGTCGATCCCGGTAACCGCAAGCTGCTCCGGCTCGAGGTGCGCAACGCGCAGACGCCGATCGAGCGCAAACCGCCATGGATCAAGACCCGCGCAAAGATGGGCCCGGAGTACACGGAGCTGAAATCGCTGGTCCGTCGCGAAGGTCTGCACACGGTGTGCGAAGAAGCGGGCTGCCCCAACATCTTCGAATGCTGGGAAGACCGCGAGGCGACGTTCCTGATCGGCGGCGAGCAGTGCACCCGTCGCTGCGACTTCTGCCAGATCGACACCGGCAAGCCCGCCGAGCCGGATCGCGACGAGCCGCGCCGCGTGGCCGAGAGCGTGCAGGCGATGGGGCTGCGCTACTCGACGGTGACGGGGGTGGCGCGCGACGATCTGCCCGACGGCGGCGCGTGGCTCTACGCCGAGACGGTCCGCCAGATCAAGGCGCTCAACCCGAACACCGGCGTCGAACTGCTCATCCCCGACTTCAACGCCGACCCCGATCAGCTGGCGCAGGTGTTCGAGACGCGTCCAGAAGTGTTGGCGCACAACGTCGAGACGGTGCCGCGGATCTTCAAGCGGATCCGGCCGGCGTTCCGCTACGAGCGCAGTCTGTCGGTGCTGACGATGGCCCGCGCGGACGGCCTGGTGACCAAGAGCAACCTGATCCTCGGCATGGGTGAGACGCCGGAGGAGGTGCGCGCCGCGCTGCGCGACCTGTACGACGCGGGCTGTGACATCGTCACGATCACGCAGTACCTGCGGCCGTCGGCTCGCCACCATCCGGTGGAGCGGTGGGTGCATCCCGACGAGTTCGTGGAGCATCAGCAGTTCGCGACCGAGCTCGGCTTCCCCGGGGTGCTGGCCGGACCCCTGGTGCGCTCGTCGTACCGGGCCGGAAAGCTGTACGCGCAGACAATCGCGTCGCGGTCCGCGCAACCGACGCCCTCGTCATAGATATCCTTGCCCGTATGGCGAAATCGCGTAACTCGGCAGAGGTCAAAGCGGCGAAGGCCGAGGCGAAGGCCGCCCGCAAGGCCGCGTCCAAGCAGCGGCGGGGCCAGCTGTGGCAGGCGTTCCAGATCCAGCGCAAAGAGGACAAGCGGCTACTGCCGTACATGATCGGTGCGTTCGTCCTGATCGTGGCGGCGTCCGTGGCCGCCGGCCTGTTTGCGGGCGGCGGTTTCACGATGTTCATGCTCATCCCGCTGGGCATCGTGCTGGGCGCGCTGGTCGCCTTCATCATCTTCGGCCGTCGCGCGCAGAAGTCGGTGTACCGCAAGGCCGAAGGGCAGACCGGCGCCGCGGCGTGGGCGTTGGACAATCTGCGCGGAAAGTGGCGGGTCACCCCCGGGGTCGCGGCGACAGGCCATTTCGACGCCGTCCACCGGGTGATCGGCAGGCCCGGCGTGATCTTCGTGGCCGAGGGATCGCCGAACCGGCTCAAGCCGCTGCTGGCGCAGGAGAAGAAGCGCACGGCCCGTCTCGTGGGTGACGTCCCGATCTACGACGTGATCATCGGCAACGGCGAGGGTGAGGTGCCGCTGTCGAAGCTCGAGCGTCATCTGACCCGGTTGCCGGCCAACATCACGGTCAAGCAGATGGACTCGCTGGAGTCGAAGCTGGCGGCTCTGGGCTCCAAGATCGGCCCGGCCGCGATGCCGAAGGGGCCGCTTCCGGCGCAGGCCAAGATGCGCGGCGTGCAGCGCACCGTGCGCCGGCGCTGACGTCCCGCGCGCCACACTTGCCACACCCCTTCCGGCCAGACATCATTTGCTGCGGGCCGTCGAGCCCAAGGGGGGACGGGCCATGTGCACTGCGTGTGAGTGGGCGCCGCATTTCGCGGCTTTCGGCCGGGACGGCTCGGGGTCCCTACCGAGGGTCCAGCTGACACGCCGCTCCGTTCTACGCGCTGCCGCGGTGACGACGGCCGCTGTGACGACGGGCGTGGTGGCGACCGCGTGCGGGACGAGCTCCCAGGCACCGGTGGCGCCGGCCAGCACGACCGCGGGCGCCGAGCGCGCGCCCGACACCGTGTTCCACACCGGCCGCGTGTACACCGGCGCGTCCGCCCGACCGTGGGCCGAGGCGGTCGCGGTCACCGGCACGACCATCAGCTACGTCGGGGACAGCGCGGGCGCGAAAGCGCTCGCCGGGCCGGACACCACGGTCATCGATCTGGGCGGCAAGCTGCTGATGCCCGGATTCGTCGAAGGGCACACCCATCCGTTCCTCGGGGCCTTCCTGACCTCGGGCGTCGACCTGCAGGTGCCGACGCGCCAGGATGCCCTCGACGCGATCGCCGCGTACGCCAAAGCCAACCCCGAGGGGGCCGTCCGTGGATTCGGGTGGCGGGTGGACATGTTCGGATCTGAGGGACCCACCCGCGCCGACCTGGACCGGGTGCTGCCCGATCGTCCCGGCTTCTTCTTCGCGATCGACGGGCACAGCCTGTGGGCAAACAGCAAGGCTCTCGAGCTGGCCGGCGTGAGTCGTGACACCCCGGATCCGGTCCCCGGGTTCAGTTATTACGCCCGCGACGTGAACGGCGAGCCCACCGGATACGTGCTCGAGGTCAACGCCGTCCTCGGCCTCGTCAACGCCGTGGAGCCGATCTCCCCGGAGACGATGGGGACCCTGGTGAGGGGCTGGTTGCCGAAGGCGTCGGCGGCGGGCATCACCTCGGTCTTCGACGCGGGGGTCCCGCCGATAGGCGACGACCAGGCCGCGATCCTGCGGCTGTACACCGACATCGAGCAAAGCGGCCAGCTGCCGTTCCGGGTGGTCGCCTCGTACTCGGTGCGGGCTCTACCGATCGACGGCACGGTCGAACGGTTCACCGCGGTTCGTGACGAGGTGTCCAGTGACCTGGTGACCGTGGGTGTCGTGAAGATCATCGGTGACGGCACTCAGGGTGGATACACCGCCTGGTTGATCGAGCCGTACGCCGACAAGCCGGACTCGACCGGCGCATCGCCCTTCACCGAACAGCAGTGGCAAAAACTGGTCGGCGACGTCGACGCGGCCGGGTTCGACGTCCACATCCATGCCTGCGGTGAGCGCACGGCGCGCGTCGGTCTCGACGCCATCGAGCGTGCGATCGCGGCCAACCCGCCGCGCGACCGTCGGCACACCGTCGCTCACCTGGTCTACGTCGAGGACAGCGACGCTCCGCGTTTCGCGCAGCTCGGGGTGACCGCGCAGTTCTCGGCGAACTGGATGTCGGCAGACCCCGACACGATCGAGAACATGGGCGCCCGCTACGGCGCGCCCCGCAAGGATCTGCTCTATCGGCCGCAGGCCGTGCTGCAGTCGGGTGGCCGCATCTCGCTGGGCACCGATTGGCCGGCAGCCGGATACTTCTCCACCTACAAGCCGCTGGATTCCATCCAGATCGGCGTCACCCGGCAGCTGATCGGCGATGCGAGCGCCCCGGTGCTCGCCCCTGCCGAGGAGAAACTCACGGTCGCGGAGGCGGTGCACGCGAACACGCTCGGCGCGGCGTACCAGATCCGGCTCGAGGACAAGGTGGGTTCAGTGGAGACGGGCAAGCTCGCGGATCTGATCGTGTTGGATCGCAACATCTTCGAAATCGATCCCCATGACATCCACGCCGCGACCGTGACGACGACGATGATGAACGGCACGATCGTCCACCAGGCTTAGCGCTTCACCACCGCGGTCTTGGTCGCCAGATCGTGCAGGCCACGTAGGTCGGAGTCGGTGAACAACGCCGGGATCACCAGGGCGATCAGGACGCCACGGCTGAGCGCGCGTCCCGTGCCGACGTGCAGCCGGGCGTCGACCGGCACCACCTTCAGTCCGAGCGCCAGCTGGCCGGGCGAGAACCCGAAGAACCGCACCGAGGCCACGCCGAGCACGAACCACACGATCAACTGCGTGGTCTGGATCGGAAGACTTATCAGGTCCAGCGATGCGACGAGCGCTGCCAGGCCCAGGGCCATCAACCAGTCCACCAACAGTGCGGCGATGCGGCGGCCGAAGCGGGCGATCGATCCGGGTCCGCTTTTGGGCAGGCCCAGCCGCTCGCCGGGGTAGGTGCCGGGCTCGGGCGTACCCGGTCCGGACAGCCACGAGCCGAGACCGGAACCGGACGTGCGTGCCATACCGCCAGGATAGTGTCGCCCCGGCACAGGCAGTCCGGGCCGCATGCGTAACGTCCACGCAACATGCGGTTGACGACCGTGCAACATCGCGTCCATAGCGTCACCAGCGGGTTACCCAAGTGAAGGAGAGCACTCAGTGGCAGAAACGACCTCAGACGACATCTTCAAGCTGATCAAGGACGAGAACGTCGAGTACGTCGACATTCGGTTCTGCGATCTGCCCGGCGTCGTCCAGCACTTCTCGATCCCGGCCTCGGCGTTCGACGAGAGCGTGTTCGAGGACGGTCTCGCGTTCGACGGCTCGTCGGTGCGCGGCTTCCAGTCCATCCACGAGTCGGACATGATGCTGCTGCCCGACCCCGCCACCGCACGCATCGACCCGTTCCGCGCCGCCAAGACGCTGAACCTCAACTTCTTCGTCCACGATCCGTTCACCCGTGAGGCCTACTCGCGCGATCCGCGCAACGTCGCCCGCAAGGCGGAGAACTACCTGGCCAGCACCGGCATCGCCGACACCTGCTACTTCGGCGCCGAGGCAGAGTTCTACATCTTCGACTCGGTCAGCTTCGACTCGAAGATGAACGGCACCTTCTACGAGGTGGATTCGGAATCGGGCTGGTGGAACAGCGGCGAGCCGTTCGAGGCCGACGGCTCCCCCAACCGCGGCTACAAGGTCCGTCCCAAGGGCGGCTACTTCCCCGTCGCACCGTACGACCACTACGTGGACCTGCGCGACGAGATGTCGACCAACCTGATCAACGCCGGGTTCACCCTCGAGCGCGGTCACCACGAGGTCGGCACCGCCGGCCAGGCCGAGATCAACTACAAGTTCAACACGCTGCTGCACGCGGCCGATGACGTGCTGCTGTTCAAATACATCATCAAGAACACCGCGTGGGCCAACGGCAAGACCGTGACGTTCATGCCCAAGCCGCTGTTCGGTGACAACGGTTCCGGCATGCACGCCCACCAGTCGCTGTGGAAGGACGGCAAGCCGCTGTTCCACGACGAGTCGGGCTACGCCGGGCTGTCGGACATGGCGCGCCACTACATCGGCGGCATCCTGCACCACGCGCCGTCGCTGCTGGCGTTCACCAACCCGACGGTGAACTCCTACAAGCGTCTGGTGCCGGGCTACGAGGCGCCGATCAACCTGGTGTACAGCCAGCGCAACCGCTCGGCGTGCGTGCGTATCCCGATCACCGGCAACAACCCGAAGGCCAAGCGCCTCGAGTTCCGTTGCCCGGACAGCTCGGGCAACCCGTACCTGGCGTTCGCGGCGATGCTGATGGCCGGTATCGACGGCATCAAGAAGAAGATCGAGCCGCTGTCGCCGGTCGACAAGGACCTCTACGAGCTTCCGCCAGAGGAGGCCGCCAACATCCCGCAGGCGCCCACGTCGCTGGCGGCGGTGATCGACAAGCTCGAGGAGGACCACGAGTACCTCACCGAGGGCGGCGTGTTCACCGAGGACCTGATCGAGACGTGGATCTCGTTCAAGCGTGAGAACGAGATCATGCCGATCCAGATCCGTCCTCATCCGTACGAGTTCTCGCTGTACTACGACGTGTAAGTCGGCTCCGCCGACGCGACGTCTAAGTCGGCAGACTCCACGAGGACGCCCGCCCGGTACCCACCGGGCGGGCGTTTCTCATCTCGGCGTCCACGTCGTCGGGTCGATCCTGCCGTCGTAGACCGGCAGCTCGATCGGCTGGTCGGTCTCGGTGAACGGCGACCACGGCCGCCGCGTCACCCCTGCCGTACCGAACTGCCGCGTCCGCGCCACCTCGTCGAGGTCGATGGTCGCGGCGAGCACGGTCGGCTCGGCGCCCACCGCCGCGGCGAGGATGCGCCCCTGGGGGTCGACCAGCAGGCTGCGCCCCTGCCCGCGCGGGGACGCCGCGTTCACACTCCCGACGAACACCTGGTTCACGATCGCGTTGGCCTGCACCAGCACCACCTCCTGCGCGCGGTCCGCAGTCGGGGTCAGCACGACGTTGAGCAGTAGTTCGGCCCCCATCCAGGCCAGTTGGCGCGACACTTCGGGAAACCACGCGTCGTAGCAGACCGTCAGCCCGATGGTGCACTGCTCAATCGGCACGGTGACGAATTCGCGGCCCGGCTCGGTGGTTTCGACAGGGCGCCATGGGAAGGCTTTGCGATAGGCCGCCACCAGCTCGCCGGTCGGCGCGAACACCACCATCGTGTTGTGGATGCGGCCGTCGTCGGACCGCTCCAGGATGCTTCCGGGGACCACCCACACACCGAGCTCGCCGGCGAGCTCGCCGACCGCGCGGCACAGCGGTCCGTCGAGCGGTTCGGCGTGGCTTTCCGTGCTGGCCGGGTCCCATGGATCCCAGTCACCGAGCAGATGCTGCTCGGGAAACACGAACAGCGACGTGGCCGGATACTGGCGCGTCAGCAGGCGCAGGTCACGGCCGAAGTCGTCGACGGTCTTCGCGGCGTCGTGCTGGACCAGGGCCAGCGACAGTTCTCGGGACATGGCATCCATTGTCGTCATGACTGCCGATACGGTTTCGAACCCTGATGCAGCGGCAATCTGCCCGGCATGACTGTGCGCGTCGGCGTGACGGGACCCACCGGGGAGATCGGCAAGGCGGCGATTGCCGCGCTGGAGGACGACCCCGACGTCGAGGCCATCGTCGGCATGGCCCGTCGTCCGTTCGATCCCGAGGCCGAGCACTGGACGAAGACGACCTATCGGCAGGGTGACATCCTCGACCGCGACGCGGTCGACGCACTCGTCGCCGACGTGGACGTCGTCGTCCACCTCGCCTTCATCATCATGGGCACCCGCACCGAGAGTGCACGGGTGAATCTGGCCGGCACCCGCAACGTGTTCGAGGCGACCGTCGCCGCCGCCCGTCCCCGCCGGCTGGTCTACACGTCCTCGGTCGCCGCGTACGGCTATCACTCCGACAACCCGGTGCCGATCACCGAGGACGTCGCGCCGCGCGGGTCCGCCGAGCACTACTACTCCGAGCAGAAGGCCGCCTGCGAAGATGCGCTGGCGGAGATCACAGCGGGCTCTGATCTCGAGGTCTACGTGCTGCGGCCGTGCATCGTCGCCGGACCGAAGGCGCCCGCCCTGGCCGACGCGATGCCGTGGAACAAGCTGCCCGGGCCGGTGCGACGCATCTCGGCGGCCCTGCCGGTGCTGCGACCGTTCCCCGATCCCGGCACGCCGTTGCAGCTCGTCCATCACGACGACGTCGCATCCGCGATCGCACTGGCTGTCACCACCCAGACCGCCCCACCCGGCGCCTACAACATCGCCGGCGACGGCGTGGTGTCGATGTCGCAGGTCGGCGACGCTTTCGGGGCGTTGCCGATCAAGGTGCCCCGGGCGGCGGCGGTCGTCACTTCGGAGGTGCTCTCTGCACTGCCGTTCGTGCCGTCAGCGCTGGAGTGGCTGCACGCGGGGCGAACCTCGGTCGTGATGGACACCGAGAAAGCGAAATCCGCGCTGGGCTGGAGGCCTCGCCACACCTCCGAGGAAACGCTCGACGCGCTCGCCAGCACGCTGCACTGATCATCCTCACAGCCCGATCTGGTGTCGACCGAAGCCGCTGCGGGTAGAAACGTGCGGTGGCAGCTGTAGTCGAGAACGCGAGTCCTCCCGAGCAGATGGACGTTCGCGCACGCAATCTCGTGTTCACCGCGGTCGTCCTCGGCATGTTGCTGGCCGCGCTCGACCAGACGATCGTCGCCACCGCTCTCCCGACCGTCGTCGCCGATCTCGGCGGCGCCGGCCACCAGGCCTGGGTCGTCACCAGCTATCTGCTGGCCTCGACGATCGTCACCGCGGTGGTCGGCAAACTCGGCGACATCTTCGGACGCAAGAGGATCTTCCAGGTCGCGGTGCTGCTGTTCCTCGTCGGATCGGTGCTGTGCGGGTTGGCACAGTCGATGGGCATGCTCGTCGCCTCGCGGGCGCTGCAGGGTCTGGGCGGCGGTGCGATCACGGTGACCGCGGTCGCCGTCATCGGCGAAGTCATCCCGCTGCGCGAACGCGGCCGCTATCAGGGCGCCCTGGGTGCGGTCTTCGGTGTCACGACGGTCATCGGCCCGCTGCTCGGTGGGCTGTTCACCGACCACCTGAGCTGGCGCTGGGCGTTCTGGATCAACGTTCCGGTGGCGGTGGTCGTGCTGGGCATCGCGGCGGTCGCGATTCCCGAACTCGCGCGCACCGCGCGGCCGGTGCTCGACTATGCCGGCATCGTGCTGGTCGGCCTCGGGGCCGCCGGGCTGACGCTGGCGACCAGCTGGGGCGGCACCACCTACCCGTGGGGGTCGGTGACCATCATCGGGTTGTTCGTGGTGTCGGTGGCGGTTCTGGTCGCGTTCGTCTTCGTCGAACGCCGCGCGACAGAGCCGATACTGCCGATCCGGCTGTTCGGCAATTCGGTGTTCACGGTGTGCTGCGTGCTGTCGTTCGTGGTGGGATTCGCGATGCTGGGCGCGCTGACGTTCCTGCCGACGTTCATGCAGTTCGTCGACGGGGTATCGGCGACGGAGTCGGGGCTGCGGACGCTGCCGATGGTGCTGGGCCTGCTGGTCACGTCGCTGAGCAGCGGCGTGATCGTGGGCCGCACGGGCCGCTACAAGATCTTCCCGATCGCGGGCACGGCGATCATGGCGCTGGGCTTCGTGCTGCTGTCCCGCATGGACGCCGACACGTCGACGCTCGTGGAGTCGCTGTATCTCCTCGTGCTGGGCGCGGGCATCGGGTTGAGCATGCAGGTGCTGGTGTTGGTGGTGCAGAACACGGTCGACTTCACCGACCTCGGCGTCGCCACATCCGGGGTCACGTTCTTCCGCACGATCGGCAGCTCGTTCGGCGCGGCGATCTTCGGATCGTTGTTCGCCAACTTCCTCGACGACCGGCTGCCCGCGGCGATGGCGAGTAGCGGGGCGCCCCCGGAGGCAGCGACCTCTCCGCAGGCGTTGCATCGGCTACCGCAGGAGATCGCAGCACCGATCATCGACGCGTACGCGGATTCGCTGAGCCGCGTGTTCTTGTTCGCGGCGCCGTTCGCTGTGGTGGGCCTGGTGCTGGCGTTGTTCCTCAAGCAGGTGCCGCTGCGCGACGCCGCGGCGGCCGGCAGCACCGACATGGGCGAGGGCTTCGGTATGCCGACGACGGCGACGCCGGAGAAGCTGCTCGAGGTGGCGGTCGGCCGGTTGCTGCAGCGCAGCAACGGCGTGGATCTCGATGCGGTAGCCCGGGCCGCGCGCAGCCGCCTGGACGTGCCGCGGCTGTGGGCGACCATGCAGGTGTACCGGTACGCCGCCGCCACGGGCGCGGCGCACCTGGAGGACATCGCCGAGGAGCGGCGGGTGCCTCCGCAGATCCTCGAGCCGACCTTCAATCGCCTGGTCACCGAGGGTTTCGCGACCCACGTGGGGGATGCGTATTCGCTGACCGCGGCGGGCGCGGCGGAGGTGAACCACGCGCGCGACGTGATCGCGTCGTGGATCACCGACATGTTGGCCCAGTCGCCCGAGTTCGAGGGCCGTCCTGATCGCCTGCAGGTCCAGGGGGCGCTGGACCGCCTCGCCCGCAGCGTGCTGCTCGAGCGTCAGTCCCCGCGGACGGAAACACGCCCGATCAAATTGGGCTCACCTCCACGGCCACCGGTCTCGGACGTGCAGACCACGCGGATGCGTGCGTTGGCGGCGCCGCCGGTGGTCGAGCCGCCCACCCGCCCGTTCCGTTCGCACGCCTCGATGCAGGGCCATCCCCCGGTCCGCTATCCGGACCGCGGTCCGCACCGTTAGTCTGCTCGTATGACGCAACGACTCGACGCCCGCCTGTCGGCGTACTCCTCCTCCGTCCTGAGCATCTTCCGCATCGTGATCGGCGTGGTTCTGCTGCTGCACGGCACCATGAAGGTGTTCGGCTGGCCGCTGGGCACGGCCGTTCCCGCCGGCACGTGGCCGTTCTGGTTCGCCGGAATCCTCGAGATCGTCCTCGGCGCGCTGATCACCGTCGGCTTCCTCACCCGGATCGCCGCGTTCATCGCCTCGGGCGAGATGGCGGTGGCCTACTTCTGGCAGCACTGGGCGATCTTCAGCGGCGCGCCGGCGAGCTTCTGGCCGTTCGATCCCCAGATGGGCGGCAACGGCGGCGAGCTGGCAGTGGTTCTGTGCTTCGCGTTCCTGTTGTTGGCAACGACCGGCGCCGGCGCCTGGTCGATCGACGGGCGACGACGGGGCACACTGGCCGCGCGGCGCTGACGTCGGCTTTGCTCCCGGCCAGGTGCTGCTAGCGAACGCTAGTGGCGTCCGGGTTTGCAGACACGCAGAAAAGATTCGCTGAACGCTAGGTTATTTCGTTGCTGAGGTCCTTAGGATGACCCGATATTGACCACGTTGGCAATTGTCGGGGGGAATTCACTGTGGGGTCTTCGAGGTACATCGGCAGGATCGGCGCGCTGGCGTTCGCGCTCGGAATCGGTATCGGCATCGGCGCAACCCCGGGCGTTGCCTGGGCCGACGAATCGAGTGACAGCACGCCGTCGGTGAGCGCGAGCACCGACTCCACGGCGGCATCTGGCACCGGCAGCACGAGCGCAGACAAGCCCACTCGGAACAGTCGTAAAGCCCAGAGGGCCGGGAAAGACGACACCGAGGGCGACACCAAGAGCGACACAGAAACAGCCGACAAGCCGTCTCGGCACCGTCCGCTGCGCACCGTCCGCGAGGACGCACCCGTCAAGATCCCGAAGGTCGAGCGCACACGCGTACGCACGCCCGACGCCGACGACGCGTCCGAGTCCGCGCCAGCGGTGGCGTCTGCGCCGGCGAAGGTCGTCGCCCCGGCGGCGGAGGTGCACGTCGTACCCGTCGACGTCGTCGCCCCGGCACCCGACACCGCAGAGCGGGCCACCGCGACCACCCGAGTCCGACTCAGCGACCTGCTGTCCTCGGTCCTGACACCGAAGGACGCCCCCGTGGCGCCGGTGGCGTCGCCGGCGATGTGGCTGCTCGCCGCGGCCGCGCGGCGTCAACTCGGACAGACCGAGCACGTCACCATGGCCGCCCTGCGGTCCGACATCGTCGCGGAGCAGCCGGTCGTCAACCCGCCCGACGAGACCGGCGAGGTCGACGGGACGGTCGTCGTGCCCGACGCCAAGACGGCGGTGGCCAGCGGGCCCGGCAAGGGCACGGTCGTCGTCTCGGTCAGCGGCGACACGGTGTCGTTCACCTACAACCCCACCAAGCAGGCCCGCCACGCTGCCGCCGCGGTGGGCGCGGACCCCGCACTCAAGTCCGACAGCTTGGTGCTCACGGTCACCGACGGGGCCGGCGAGGTCACCACCGTGCCGATCACCGTCGACGTCGCGCCGGCGAACGCCGCCCCCGTCGTCTCGGTGTCGAGGCCGCGCCTGTCGCCGTTCGGCGACGGCGAGGTCCGGGTATCGGTCCGGGTGCGCGACTTCGACGGGGACGCCTACACGTACTCGCTGTCGCCGACGGCCAAGGGAGGCACCCTCACCATCGACGAGGTCGGCCACATCTCGTACCTGCCGACCGCCGCGGCACGGCATGCCGCTGCAGCTGCCGACGCGACCGAGGCGGACAAGACCGACACGTTCGACGTGACGGTGACCGATGGCTACGGCGGCGTGACCATGGTGACGCTCGCGGTGCCGATCAAACCCGACAACGTCGACCCCGACGTCAAGGTGCGCACCAGGACATCGCCGTTCAGCGACAAAGTGACCGGCGTGGTCATCGCGAAAGACCCCAACGGTGACCCGCTGACCTACGAGGTCGGCGACACCAACAAGGGCGGCACCGTGGTGATCGACGAGCGCGGCCGCTTCACCTACACACCGTCGGCGGCGGCCCGCCACGCGGCTTCCGCAGACAACGCCTCACAGCTCGACAAGCAGGACAGCTTCGTCGTCACGGTCACCGATGAGCACGGCGGCATCACCAAAACCCTTGTGACCGTGACGGTCAAGCCCGCCAACGTGGCGCCGACATCGGCGTCGGTCAAGGACGTCTTCACCAACCCGAACACCGGTGTGGTCACCGGCGCGGTCACCGCCGTGGACGCCGACGGGGACCCGTTGACCTACAAGGCGGTGTCCAAGACCCGCAAGGGCACGGTCTCGATCGCCGAAGACGGCACGTTCGTCTACACCCCCTCCGACGCCGCACGCGCTGCTGCGAGTCGGCCGTTCGCGCCGAGGGGCGCCAAGATCGACAGCTTCCGGGTCACCATCGACGACGGCCACGGCGGCACCACCACACTGACCGTTCGGGTCGGGATCGCCCCGCTGGGCGGGGACAATCAGGCTCCCGTCGACGGTACGTTCACCGCGGGCACTCCGAATGTGTTCTCCGGCAAGGTCACCGGGACCGTGACAGCGACCGACCCAGATCAGGATCCGTTGTCCTACAGCGGAACCGGGCTGACGTCCAAGGGCAGCGTCGTCGTCAATGCCGACGGCACGTTCACCTACACCCCCAATGATGCGGCGCGCCACCAGGCCGGTGCGGACAACGCCACCGAGCAGGACAAGGTGGACACGTTCGTCGTCACGGCATCTGACGGATTCGGAGGCACGTTGGCGGTCCCGGTGACGGTCTCGATCAAGCCGTCCGCCAACAGGGCGCCGTCGCAGCTGTCCTACACCGCCGACACCGACGCGGCGACGGGACTGGTGAGCGGGCAGGTCACCGCCAAGGATGCCGACGGCGATCTGCTGACCTACGGGGGCACCACCGTGACCGACAAGGGAAGCGTGGTCGTCACCAGCGCCGGCGGATTCACATATGTGCCAACTGACGCGGCACGCGCGGCGGCCGGTGCACCGAAAGCGCCGTTGTCGGACAAGCGGGACGCGTTCGTCGTCACTGTCAACGACGGGCACGGGGGCACGTCGGACATCACGGTGCGGGTCACGATCGTTCCGACGACGACGGTGTCAGTCCTGTAGCCCCATGTCCGCGCGGAAGCGGCGCATACCGTCGATCTTCTGCTCGAGCGTGGCGTCCGGACCGCTGTAGAACATCCACGGCATCGTGATGATGCCGGTGACGCCGCCCGCCTCGGCCCGCGCGTAGTGCTCGGGCAGGTAGGCGTCACTGAGCGGGGTGATGACCTCGAAACCGGCCATGTCCGAGCCACTTTCGGCCCGTATGCGGCGCAGGGTGGCTATCCGTTCGAGGGCGTGGTCGGTGGTGATCAGATCGCCGATCCAGCCGTCGTGACGGGCTGCCCGGCGCAGCGCGATGTCGGACAGTCCGCCGACGTAGATCGGAATCGGCGGCGGCGTGGGTTCCATCTCCATGCGCGGCGCGGTGTAGAACTCACCGGAGTGCTCGGTCCAGCCAGGTGCCCAGAGCGCCTTCATCAGCGCGAGCATTTCGTCGGTGCGTCTGCCGCGCCGTTCGAACTGCTGGCCGAGCAGCTCGAATTCCTCACGGCACCAACCCACTCCGATGCCCAGCTCGAGTCGGCCGTCGGCCAGCACGGCCGCGGTGCCGATCGCTTTGGCCGCCGAGTACGGGTCCCGCATCGCGGGCAGGTAGACGGTGGTGACGAAGCGCAGGCGGGCGGTCTGCAACGCGATGGCGCCGATCATCACCCAGGGGTCCGGCCAGTCGGTGAAGGGCTGCCAGCGGCGGCTGCCGTCCTCGGTGTAGGGATAGGGCGTCTGCAGGGTCTCGAGGTTGACGACATGATCGGGAATGCCGATGCCGTCGTAGCCGAGTTCGTCTGCGGCGCGGGCGACCTCGATGGCCTCGCGGGTGTCCTGGAAGGCGATCGACACGTAGGTTTTCACGCGGGGATCAGCCGGCGTCTCGGGCCCACGCGGGCAGGATGAACACGCCCTCGGCCTCGACGGTCGCCCCGTCGGCGTCTTTGAGGTAGCCGCGGGCGAAGGTCTTCGCGCCCTCGATGCGTTCGACGAACCCTTCGGCCCGCAACGGCCCCAGCGGGGTGCCGCGCAGGTACCGGAGGCTGATCGTGCCGGTGTACTTCGGCAGGTTCAGGCCCTGGCTGGCGACCTCTCCGAGGAGGTGGTCGAGCAGAAGCGCGCAGACGCCGCCGTGCACCCACCCCGGCGGCCCTTCGTAGACGGGCCCCAGCGTGAACTCGCTCCAATAGCTGCCGTCGCCTTCGCGGTGGACCTCCATGGGCGGGGCGATGGCGTTGCGGAGCCCGACGGCGGGATTACCCCAGACGACGGCACGTCCGGTGTCGGCGTGGCGCAGCGTCGCTCGCCGGGTGCGCAGCCGTTGCTCGAGCAGGCCGTGAGCCTGTTCGAGGTGTTCGAGGGCGAGCAGGACCGTGGAGTCGTCGACGTCGGTGTGGATGCCCACGTCGATGAGAGCGCGTAGCGCATCGGTGAGCGGGTCGAACCGCCGCCGGTGCTCTTCGTATTCCTCCGCGCTGATCGTGTCGAACGTGAAGTCCATCTATGTTTCTTAGCACTGCTGGACGGCTGTCCAGCGGCCGGGCTGCACGGGAATGGCAAGCGTCGCTGCGCTAACCCCCGAACACTTTGCGCACCACGGCTTTCGCGCGCCGGGTGACACGCAGGTAGTTGTCGAGGAACTCACCGCCGTCGCCTTCGGGCCAGCCGGCCGCCACCGCGACGGCGTTCAAGAGCTTGCCCGGCCCCGGCAGCTGATCGGTCGGCTTACCGCGGACCAGCACCAATGCGTTGCGGGCCCGGGTCGCGGTCAGCCACGCATCGCGCAGCAGTTCGATGTCGCCTTCGGCGATCAGCTCGGCGGCGCCGATCGCGTTCAGCGTGTCCAGCGTCGAGGTCGTGTGCAGCGCGGGGATCTTGTGTGCGAACCGCAGCTGCAGCAGCTGCACCGTCCACTCGATGTCGGCGAGCCCGCCGCGGCCGAGCTTGGTGTTGGTGTTCGGGTCCGCGCCGCGGGGCAGCCGCTCGGCGTCCACGCGTGCCTTGATGCGGCGGATCTCCTGCACCGCCTCGATCGACACCCCACCCGCGGGATACCGGGTCTTGTCGATCATCAGCAGGAAGCGCTCCCCCAGCTCGAGGTCGCCGGCCACACGGTGCGCCCGCAGCAGTGCCTGGATCTCCCACGCCTGCGCCCACTGCGAGTAGTAGGCCTCGTAGGACGCGAGCGTGCGCACCAGCGGCCCCTGCCGGCCCTCGGGACGCAGGTTGGCATCGACCTCCAGCGGCGGGTCGGCTCCCGGGGTGCCGAGCCGGGCGCGGACCTGTTCTGCGACCGTCACCGACCACTTCACCGCGACCGATTCCTCGACACCGGCGTGCGGTTCGCACACGAACATGACGTCGGCGTCCGAGCCGTAGCCGAGTTCCCGCCCGCCGAGGCGGCCCATGCCGATCACCGCGATGCGCGCCGGCGCCCCCTGCGCAGGGGTGTTCGCCCGGATCACCGCGTCGAGGGCGGCCTGCAGCACCGCCACCCACATCGACGTCAGCTGCGCGCACACCTCGGTGACGTCGAGCATGCCGAGCAGATCGGCCGACGCGATGCGGGCCAGTTCACGACGACGCAGGGAGCGCGCGGCGGCGATCGCGCGGATCGGGTCGCTGTGCCGCGCGGCCGAGGCGACCAGGGAGCGGGCCACACCGTCGGTGTCGACGTCGCACAGCTTCGGCCCGTCGGGCCCGTCGGCGTAGAGCTGGATCACCTCGGGTGCACGCATGAGCAGCTCCGGCACGTACGCCGACGTGCCGAGGACATGCATCAAGCGCTTGGCCACCGCGCCCTCGTCGCGCAGCGTCGCCAGATACCACCGCTGGTCGGCCAGCTGGTCGCTGAGTCGGCGGTAGTTGAGCAGGCCGGCGTCGGGGTCGGGGGTGTCGGAGAGCCAGTCCAGCAGGGTCGGCAGCAGCACCTGCTGCACCCGGCCCCGCCGGCCACCGCTGCTGGTCAAGGCCGCCAGGTGCGTCAGCGCACTCTGCGGACCCTCGTAACCCAGTGCGGCGAGCTGCCTTTCGGCCGACTCGGTGCTCATGACCTCAGAGATTCCGAGCGCTGTCTCGCCGACAGATTCCAGCAGTGGCTGGTAGAAGAGTTTCGCGTGCAGCCGAGACACCCGGTGGCTCTGCCGCTTCAGTTCCTCCCGCAGCACCCCGAGCGCGTCATGGCGCCCGTCAGGGCGGACGTGTGCCGCACGCGCCAGCCACCGCATCGCCTCGTCGTCGTCGTCCTCGGGCAGCAGATGGGTGCGCTTGAGGCGTTGCAGCTGCAGACGGTGTTCGAGGAGGCGGAGGAACTCGTAGGACGCCGTCATGTTGGCTGCGTCGTCCCTGCCGATGTAACCGCCGTCGCCGAGGGCGGCCAACGCGTTCACCGTGGACGCCACGTGCAGCGACTCGTCATGCCGTCCGTGCACCAATTGCAGGAGCTGCACGGCGAATTCGACGTCGCGCAGACCGCCGGTGCCGAGCTTCAGTTCGCGCGAGCGCACGCCCGCGGGGACCAGCTCCACGACGCGTCGACGCATGGCCTGCACGTCGGGCACGAAGTCCTCACGCTCGCTGGCGGTCCACACCATCGGCATCAGGGCCTCGACGTAGCGGCGGCCGAGCTCGGCATCCCCTGCGGCGGGCCGCGCTTTGAGCAGCGCCTGGAACTCCCAGGTCTTGGCCCACCGCTCGTAGTAGGCGACATGGGAATCCAGGGTGCGCACCAGCGGACCCTGTTTACCTTCGGGACGCAGCGCCGCGTCGACTTCGAAGAAGGCGTCCGATGCCAATCGCATCATCTCTCCGGCGATGCGGGTGGCCAGCGCCAACCGGCTGTGCGAGCCGTCGTCGGTGACGAAGATGACGTCGACGTCGCTGACGTAGTTCAATTCCTGTGCGCCGCACTTGCCCATCGCGATCACCGCGAGCGCGGGCGGATCGTTCTCGCACACCGAGCGGGTCGTGACGGTCAGCGCCGCCTGCAGCGCCGCGTCGGCGAGGTCCGACAGGTGTTCGGCGACGACGGTGAACGGCAGCACCGGTTCGTTCTCCACGGTCGGTGCCACGTCGAGGGCAGCCAGGACGAGCAGCCGGTCTCGGTAGAGGGTGCGCAGCGCGGGCGCGGCAGCCGTTGCGCCGCTGACCTTTTCGGCCACATCTTCGAACATTCGCGCCAGCTCGCGAACGGCCGGCAGGCGCACCCGCCCCTTCAACAGGCGCCAGGACTGCGGGTTGGCCACCAGATGGTCGCCCAGGGCCAGTGAGGAACCGAGCACGGCGAACAACCGGCCCCGCAGAGCCTTGTCGGTCAGGAGTGCGGCATCGAGTTCGGCCCAGTCTTGGCCGAGCGCCTCGCAGAGCCGGATCACCGTGCGCAGCGCGCTGTCGGCGTCGGGGGCGCGGGAGAGCGACCAGAGCAGCTCGACGTGGGCGTCGGTGTTCCAGCCGAGCCGATCCAGATCTGCTTGGGCGGTCTTCTCGACGAGCCCGAGACGGCCGACTCCGGGCAGCTTGGGACGCTGCGTCGCGGGTTTGGCCATAACCGGTGAATCTAGTCCGGCCCGTTCGCAGTTAGAGCGACAGGTAGTTCTTCAGCTCGAACGGCGTGACGGTGCTGCGGTAGTTCTCCCACTCGGCGCGCTTGTTACGCAGGAAGAAGTCGAACACGTGCTCCCCCAGCGCCTCGGCGACCAGTTCGGAGTTCTCCATCTCCGTCAGCGCGACACCGAGGCTGCCGGGCAGCTCCTTGTATCCCATCGCCCGGCGTTCCTCGGGCGTCAGGCTCCAGACGTTGTCCTCGGCCTGCGGGCCCAGCACGTAGTTCTTCTCGATGCCGCGCAGGCCGGCGGCCAGCAGCACGGCGAACGCCAGGTAGGGGTTGCAGGCCGAATCGGGGCTGCGCACCCTCGACGCGGCGCGACGACGCCTTGTGCGGGGGTGTACATCGGCACCCGCACCAGTGCCGAGCGGTTCGCCGCACCCCACGACGCCGCCGTCGGCGCCTCGCCGCCGTGCACCAGCCGCTTGTAGGAGTTCACCCACTGGTTGGTGACGGCGCTGATCTCCTGCGCATGCTCGAGAATGCCTGCGATGAACGACTTTCCGACCTCGGAGAGCTGCAGCGGATCGTCGGGGCTGTGGAAAGCGTTGTTGTCACCTTCGAACAGGCTCATGTGGGTGTGCATGGCCGAGCCCGGGTGTTCGGCGAACGGCTTGGGCATGAACGAGGCCCGCACGCCGTCCCCGAGGGCGACCTCTTTGACGACGTAGCGGAACGTCATGACGTTGTCGGCCATCGACAGCGCGTCGGCGTAGCGCAGGTCGATCTCCTGCTGGCCGGGTGCGCCCTCGTGGTGGCTGAACTCGACTGAGATGCCCATCTGCTCGAGGGCGTCGATCGCGTGCCGGCGGAAGTTCGGCGCCGAGTCGTGCACGGCCTGGTCGAAGTAGCCGCCGTTGTCCGCGGGAATCGGCGGCGTGCCGTCGTCGGGGCCGGGCTTGAGGAGGAAGAACTCGATCTCGGGGTGCACGTAGCAGGAGAACCCGAGATCGCTTGCCTTGGACAGCTGGCGGCGCAGCACGTGCCGGGAGTCCGCCCAGGACGGTGATCCGTCGGGCATCGTGATGTCGCAGAACATGCGCGCCGAGTGGTGTTCTCCGGCGCTGGAGGTCCACGGCAGGACCTGGAACGTGGAGGGGGTCGGGCCGCGCGGACCATGTCGGCCTCGGAGACGCGGGCGAAGCCTTCGATCGACGAGCCGTCGAAGCCGATGCCCTCCTCGAAGGCGCCCTTCCAACCTCCGCGGGCGCGATCGCGAACCGACTTCAGGTATCCGAGCACGTCGGTGAACCACAGCCGGACGAAGCGGATATCGCGTTCTTCCAGCGTGCGCAGCACGAATTCCTTCTGCCGATCCATGACCGAAGCCTAATTTCCGCCTGTTAATTCCGTGTTACGACGCGGCTAGCACCGCAAACCGGCGGCCGGTGGCTTCAACCCCGTCAGGAAGTCGACGACGGTCGTGTCGACGCACTGGTCGCCGTTGAAGACGACGGTGTGCTGGCTGCCCTCGAAGGTGACCAGGGCGGCGCCCATCTGCCGGGCGAGGTCGACCCCGGCCTGATACGGGGTGGCGGGGTCACCCGTGGTGGACACGACGACGACCTTGCCCGGCCCGGGCGAGGTGGCCGGGCCGGCGACCGGCGTGGGCGGCACCGGCCACAGCGCACACGTGTTGCGCGGCGCGAACCCGGTGAACTGTCCATAGGACGAGAACGGGGCGGCGGCGCGGATGCGCCGGTCCGCGTCGGCCCAGGCGGCCGGGTCGGTGGGATACACGGAGTCCAGGCATCGGATCGCCGTGAACGCGTCCTGCCTGTTGCTGTAGTGCCCGCTGCGGTCCCGCTGCTGGTAGTCGTCGGCGAGCAAGAGCAGGTCGACGGGGTCGGTGCCGCGCTCGAGGCCGAGCAGGCCGCTGGTGATGTAGGGCCAGTAGCGGGGCGAGTACAGGCCGGAGACGGTGCCGGTGAACGCGTCCTGATAGCTCAGCCCGCGCGGATCCGATGTGGCTGCCGGCCGTGCGGCCAGCGGATCGATCAGCTGGTGGTAGCGGGCCACGGCCTGCGCCGGATCGGTGCCCAGCGGGCAGTCGGCGTCGGTCATGCAGTCGGCGGCGTAGCGGTCGAAGGCGCGTTGGAAGCCGGCCATCTGGTTGACGCTCTCGGTGATCGGATCGAGGCTCGGGTCCACCGCGCCGTCGAGCACCATGGCGCGCACCCGGTCGGGGTAGCGGCTGGCGTAGAGGGCGCCGAGTTCGGTGCCGTAGGAGAAGCCGAGGTAGTTGATCTGCGCGTCGCCGAGAGCTTCGCGGACGGCGTCCATGTCGCGGACCGCGGCGGCGGTACCGATGTTGGCCAGGTAGTCGGCGCCCATGGCCGACAGGCACTGGCCGGCGAAATCGCGTAGTACGCCTTCGATCTGGGCGACCCCGCCGGGGCTGTAGTCGGTCATCGGCTGGGCACGGTAGGCGTCGAACTGGGCGTCGGTGCGGCA
>NZ_JAQIIY010000003.1:0-220429 GCF_036946525.1 Mycobacterium kyogaense
AAGCCGACCGCGGCGTACTCCGAGAGCGCCGAGTCGTAGACCATGAACCGGCCGCCGGTCGGGTTGCCGTCGGAGTCGACGGTCAGCAGGTCCAGCGGGGTGAACTCCTTGCCCGTCTTGCGGTCGATGATCACCGAGTGCCGCTGGGTGAACGTGCCGCGACGGGTGTCCTGGCCGGTCATGCGAATCGTCTTGCCCTCGGCCAGGAACGTGCCCAGCGCCATCAGCTCGGCGAACGCCCCAGTCGACCTTGCCCTCGTAGGCCATCTCGCGGCGCTTCTCCAACACCGGCTTGACGCGCGGGTGCACGTTGAAATCCTCGCCGAAGGCCAGGTGCGCGTCGCCGATCCGCTGCAGCAGCGACTTGTCGACCGCGGTCTTCATACCCGCAGGCACCATCTGGTCGGATTCCACCGAGTGGCTGGTTCGACAGCGTGCTTCTCGAGTTCGCGGACCTCGTTGAAGACCCGTTCGAGTTGGCCCTGGTAATCGCGCAGCGCGTCCTCGGCCTCTTTCATCGAGATGTCGCCGCGGCCGATCAGCGCCTCGGTGTAGGTCTTGCGGACTCCGCGCTTGGTGTCGATGACGTCGTACATGTTGGGCTGTGTCATCGACGGGTCGTCGCCCTCGTTGTGCCCGCGGCGGCGGTAGCACAGCATGTCGATGACGACGTCCTTCTTGAACTTCTGCCGGAAGTCCATGGCCAGCTTGGCAACCCACACCGCGGCCTCGGGGTCGTCGCCGTTGACGTGGAAGATCGGGGCGCCGATCATCTTCGCCACGTCGGTGCAGTACTCCGACGACCGTGAGTCGAACGGCGATGTGGTGAAACCGATCTGGTTGTTGACGATGATGTGGATCGTGCCGCCGGTGCGGTACCCGCGCAGCAGCGCCAGGTTCAGCGTCTCGGCGACCACGCCCTGCCCGGCGAACGCGGCGTCACCGTGCAGCATCATCGGCACGACGGTGAAGTCGTTGCTGCCGTTGGTCTCTTCGCCGGTGTCGAGCATGTCCTGCTTGGCGCGCACGATGCCCTCGAGCACCGGGTCGACGGCCTCGAGGTGGCTGGGGTTGGCGACCAGCGAGACCGCGATGTCGTTGTCGCCGAACATCTGGATGTAGGTGCCGGTGGCGCCCAGGTGGTACTTGACGTCGCCGGAGCCGTGCGCCTGCGACGGGTTCAGGTTGCCCTCGAACTCGGTGAAGATCTGGCTGTACGGCTTGCCGACGATGTTGGCGAGCACATTGAGCCGGCCGCGGTGGGGCATGCCGATGACGACCTCGTGCAGGCCGTGTTCGGCGGCCTGGTCGATCGCGGCGTCCATCATCGGGATGACGGTCTCCGCGCCCTCGAGTGAGAAGCGTTTCTGCCCAACGTATTTGGTCTGCAGGAACGTCTCGAAGGCTTCGGCTGCGTTGAGCTTGGAGAGGATGTACTTCTGCTCTGCGACCGTCGGCTTCTCGTGCTTGATCTCGATGCGGTCCTGCAGCCACTGCTGCTGCTCGGGTTCGAGGATGTGCGTGTACTCGACGCCGACGTGGCGGCAGTACGCGTCGCGCAGCAGGCCGAGGACGTCGCGCAGCTTCTTGTGCGTCTGCCCGGCGAACCCGTTGACTTTGAACTCGCGGTCGAGATCCCACAGCGTCAACCCGTGGGTGTTGACGTCGAGGTCGGGGTGGCTGCGGAAGCGGGTGTTGTCCAGGCGCAGCGGGTCGATGTCGGCCATCAGGTGGCCGCGGTTGCGGTAGGCCGCGATCAGTTCGATGACCCGGCGTTCTTGTCCTCGATCGAGTCCGGGTTGTCGATGCGCCAGCGCACCGGCTCGTAGGGGATGCCGAGCTCGCGGAAGATCTCGTCGTAGAACTCGTCGTCGAGCAGCAGCTGATGGATGGTACGCAGGAAGTCACCGGACTCCGCACCCTGGATGATGCGGTGGTCGTAGGTGGAGGTGAGCGTCATGAGTTTGCCGACGCCGACTTCGTTGATGCGTTCGGAGCTGGCGCCCTGGAACTCGGCCGGGTACTCCATCGCGCCGGCGCCGACGATCGCGCCCTGGCCCTGCATGAGCCGCGGCACGGAGTGCACGGTGCCGATGGTGCCCGGGTTGGTGAGCGAAATCGTCACGCCGGCAAAGTCTTCGGCGGTCAGCTTGCCGTCGCGCGCGCGGCGCACGATGTCTTCGTAGGCGGCGATGAACTGACCGAAGCTCATCGCATCGCAGTTCTTGATTGATGCGACGACCAGTTGCCGCCCCCCGTTCTTGCCCACCAGGTCGATAGCCAGGCCCAGGTTGGTGTGCGCGGGGGTGACTGCGGTGGGCTTCCCGTCGACCTCGGCGAAGTGCCGGTTCATGTTCGGGAACTTCTTGACCGCCTGCACGATCGCGTAGCCGAGCAGGTGGGTGAACGAGATCTTGCCGCCGCGAGTGCGTTTGAGGTGGTTGTTGATGACGATGCGGTTGTCGATCATCGCCTTGGCCGGGATGGCCCGCACGCTGGTGGCGGTCGGTACTTCCAGCGACGCCGACATGTTCTTGACGACGGCCGCGGCGGCGCCGCGCAGCACCTGCGTCTCGTCGCCGCCATCGTCCTTGGTTCCTGAGGCGGCCGCTGGGGCCTTGGGCGCCGGCGCTTTCTTCTCCGGCGCCTTCTCGGGGGCTTTGGCCGCCGGTTCCTTCTTGTCAGGAGCCTTCTCGGCGGGCTTTTCGGCGGGTTTGTCCTTGGGTGGGGCCGGCTTCGCCGGGGCGGCGCCGTTGGCCTTCGGCGGCGGCGCCTTGGCGGGTTCGGGCGGGCTCATCGGACCCGACGAACGCGCCGATGAACCGTTTGCGCGCGCCGGGGCACTGGCGGGTGGCGTCGGTGGTGGGCTCGGGGGAGTAGTCGACGAGGAACTCGTGCCAACTCGGGTCCACCGACGAGGGATCCTCGCGGAATTTGCGGTACATCTCTTCGACCAACCACTCGTTCTGACCGAATGGTGAAGGTGAATTCACGGCTGCTGTTCGCCTCAATTCTTCGTTTCCGGCCAGTGCTCCGCGGCAGCCGGCCACCCCTTAATGAACCCGGTGTGCGGTCACCCGCAATTCCGCCGCATCAAGGCTAGCGCTTCAGCGACCGGGGGGACCAGGCAACGTGTGTATGGGTCGTTGTGGTCATTCTGAACACGTCAGCGAACACACGTGTGCCGCCTCAGGAGGGCGGTGCAGGCAGCAGATGCAGCTGCGACGGCCAGCGCGGCGGCGGAGCGCCGAAGGCGTCGCGGGCGTTCTGGACGATCTTCTTCGCCATCATCCGGTTGCCGACACCACCGACGACGGCGCCGATGCCGACGGGCAGCATCTTGCCGAACATCATCGCGCCCCTCTTGAGGGTGTAGCGCTTGACGAAGTACTTCAGCAGCCGGTTGTTCAGTTGCGACACGGCGGGCAGCGGCAGGGCCGCGGCTCCGTCGGACAGCCAACCCCCGCTGGTGCGCCCGCGACCGAGCAGGTCGGCGATCGCGCCCTTGCTGTCGTCGCCGACGAGCACGGCCAGAACGAGCGCGCGCCGCCGCTCGCGCTCCTCGGCGGGCACGCCGTGCACTTCGGCGACCGCCAGCACGAACACCGCGGTGGCCTCCAGGAACACCACGGTCTCCCCGGCCACCGCGGACATCGCGACCAGAGTGCCGATGCCGGGGAAGGCGGCCGCGGAGCCGACCGCCGCGCCGCTGGCCATCACCGCGGCCATGTAGTGCTTCTCCAGCTTGGTGATGATCTCGGCGGGGCTCGCCCCCGGGTTGCTCTCCCGCAGTCGGCCGACGTAGGCGCGCACCGCCGGTCCCTGGACCCGCGCGCCGCGCTCGATGATCTGACTCAGCGCCTTGGCGGCAGCGCTGGGGTCGTCCTCGTGTAGCGCGGGCTCTTTGCTCTTCGCCCGTAACCATGCACTCATCGAACGGCCTCTCGTCGAGTGGACTTGTTCCCAGGTTAAGCCCTGTTGACACCCAGAAAACGAATGACGACTCGGCGAGGGTGCCGGAAGGTGACGGCGGTCACTGTTCGCCGTGAGGGGAAGGATTTATTGGGAAGCGACGCTAACCATGTGCATGGCAGTATCCCCTGATGTGGACCTGACGCCGCTCGACACCACCCGTGGAGTGGCTCCCGAACCGGCCGCCGATGTCGCGACAGCTCCCAGCCGCCTGCGCATGATCGTCGTGCTGGGCCTGCTGGTCGCACTCGGTCCGCTGACCATCGACATGTACCTGCCGGCGCTCCCCAGCATCGCCGACGAGCTGACCGTCTCCTCCTCGGTGGCGCAGCTGACGCTGACGGGCACACTGGCCGGCCTCGCGCTGGGCCAGCTGATCATCGGCCCGCTCTCGGATTCGCTCGGCCGCCGCAAGCCGCTGATCGGCGGGATCGTGCTGCACATGTTGGCGTCACTGCTGTGCCTGTTCGCCCCCAACATCGCGGTCCTGGGCATCGCCCGCGGTCTGCAGGGTGTGGGAGCCGCCGCAGGCATGGTGGTCGCGCTCGCCGTGGTGGGCGATCTGTACAAGGACAACGTCGCCGCGACCGTGATGTCGCGGCTGATGCTGGTCCTCGGCGTGGCGCCGGTGCTCGCGCCGTCGTTGGGTGCGGCTGTGCTGCTCCACGCGTCCTGGCACTGGGTGTTCGCCGCTCTGGTAGTCATCGCCGCCGCGCTGCTGGTGATGGCTGTGCTGGCTCTTCCCGAGACGCTGCCGGTGGCGCACCGCCGGCCCCTGAGAGTCGGCGGTATCGCCCGTACCTACATCGAATTGCTGCGCGACACCCGCTTCGTGATCCTGGTCGTGGTGGCCGCACTGGGCATGTCCGGTCTCTTCGCCTACATCGCGGGTGCCTCGTTCGTCCTGCAGGGTCGCTACGGTATCGACCAGACGGCGTTCGCGCTGGTGTTCGGGGCGGGTGCGATCGCGCTGATCGGGTCGACCCAGTTCAACGTCGTGCTGCTGCGCCGGTTCTCCCCGCAGCAGATCATGGTGTGGGCGCTGACCGCGGCGTCGGTGTTCGGTGTGGTGTTCGTCGCGCTGGCGGCGGCGCACGTGGGCGGGCTGGTCGGCTTCGTCGTGCCGGTGTGGGCGATCCTGGCGGCGATGGGTTTGGTGATCCCGAACGCACCCGCGGTGGCGCTCACCCGGCATCCGGATGCCTCGGGCACAGCCGCCGCGCTGCTCGGCGCCTTCCAGTTCGGCCTGGGAGCTGCCGTTGCGCCGCTGGTCGGTGTGCTCGGCAACGACGAACTGGCGATGGCCGGGGTGATGGCCACCGGCGTGGTGGTCGCTCTGGTCGCGCTGTTGTCGACCGGTGCGCACCGGGCGCCCGCGCCCGACTTGTCGTGACACGTGCCGATCCGTAGCGTCGGCGCGAACCGTTTCCACACCTGAGATGGCTGAATGTCTTCCACCATGCTCGATTTCGTGACGCCACGCGCGCGAGCGGCGAACCCCTGGCACGCGCTCTGGGCGCTCCTCGTGGGCTTCTTCATGATCCTGGTCGACGCGACGATCGTCGCCGTCGCCAATCCCGCGATCATGTCCGCCCTCGGTGTCGGATACGACGCCGTGATCTGGGTCACCAGCGCCTACCTGTTGGCGTACGCGGTGCCGCTGCTCGTGTCCGGTCGCCTCGGTGATCGCTACGGGCCGCGCAACGTCTACCTGGTGGGCCTGTCGGTGTTCACGCTGGCCTCGCTGTGGTGTGGGCTGGCCGACACCATCGGGATGCTCATCGCGGCTCGGGTCCTTCAGGGTGTGGGTGCTGCGCTGCTGACTCCGCAGACCCTGTCGGTGATCACCCGGACGTTCCCCGCCGAGCGGCGAGGTGTCGCGATGAGCGTGTGGGGCGCGACGGCGGGGGTGGCCACGCTGGTGGGTCCGCTGGCCGGTGGCGTGCTGGTCGATCACCTGGGCTGGCAATGGATCTTCTTCGTCAACGTGCCCGTGGGGGTGCTCGGTCTGGTGCTGGCGCTGCGGCTGGTGCCTGTGCTGCCCACGCAGAGCAAAGGCATCGACGTGCTGGGTGTGGCGCTGTCGGCCGTGGGCCTGTTCCTGATCGTGTTCGGTCTGCAGGAGGGGCAGGCCCACGCCTGGGCGCCGTGGATCTGGGCGGCCATCGGGGTGGGGGTCGCGGTGATGGCCGTGTTCGTGATGTGGCAGTCGGTCACCCGTGGCGAGCCGCTGATCCCGCTGTCGATCTTCGGTGACCGTGATTTCTCGATGTCGAATCTCGGCATCGCGACGATGGGTTTCGTCGCGACGTCGATGATCCTGCCGCTGATGTTCTATGCGCAGGCGGTGTGCGGTCTGACGCCGACGCGCGCGGCGCTGCTGACCGCACCGATGGCGGTGGCGACGGGTGTGCTGGCGCCGATGGTCGGCAAGATCGTGGATCGCGCTCATCCCCGCCCGGTGATCGGGTTCGGGTTCTCCGTGCTGGCCATCGCGCTGACCTGGTTGTCGTTCGACATGACTCCGACGACGCCGATCTGGCGGCTGGTGGTGCCGCTGACGCTGATGGGCGTGGGAATGGCGTTCATCTGGTCGCCGCTGGCCGCGACGGCGACGCGCAACCTTCCTCCGCATGTGGCTGGTGCCGGCTCCGGGGTGTACAACACCACCCGCCAGGTCGGCTCGGTGCTGGGCAGTGCGGGCATGGCCGCGTTCCTGGCGTCCCGGTTGTCGGCGGAGATGCCGGGCGCGGCCGGTGGTGCGGGTGCGTCAGAGGGCGGCGTCGGGCAGCTTCCGGGCTTCCTGCACGCCCCGTTCTCGGCGGCGATGTCGCAGGCGATGCTGCTGCCGGCGTTCATCGCGCTCTTCGGCGTGGTCGCCGCTCTCTTCCTGACGGGCGGGGTGGCGCGGCGCCTGGCGCCGCCGGCCGATAACGAGACCCGCGCCGACACCGACCACGCCGACGATGACTGGGTCGACGACGACGACTACGTCGAGTACGTCGTCGACTGGGAGCCCCGCGAGCCCGACACCGACGTGCTGGAGCGGGTGACCGACAGCAGCGGCGGCCGGCACGCGCGGGGTTAGCCGCGCTCCATCAGCGCACCCAGCTGTGCGTTGGTCGTGGTCAGCGCCGTGGTCAGCGCGCTGAACGCGCGGTCACGCACCCGGACCTTCTCACCGAAATCGGGGAAGAGGTCGCGCAGCACGTTGAGCCGAGAGACCTTGAGCCAGTCCATCAATTCGGGATCCTGCAGCCATCTCGCCTGAGCGGTGTTGTCGGACAGCAGAATTCGCAACCAGTCCACCGGCGCATCGGGATGCGGGATCGGGGCGCACAGGTCGTTGCGGACGTCGTCGTCGCCGTAGGCGGCCTCCACGTGCGCGATGAACGCCGAACTGAACACCTGCTGGCACCCGCGCACGCTCTGCAGTGTCATCCGAGCCCCGTCGAACACCGGAACCGATGGCGGGCGCGGCAGTCCTTGCGTCGTGCAGTCCACGTACAGCGACGGGGCGGAGGTCTCGATCTCGCCGTCGCGCAACACGATTCGATCGTGTTCGGCGCGCTCGAGGTGACCGAGCCGCACCACGTCGTTGATCAGGCGCAGCTGTTCGAGCTCGCCCTCGGACACGATCGCGCAGTGGTACATCGTCGGGGTGATGGCGGGGTCGAGCCGGAACAGGGTCGCGTCGGCCTCGAGCCGGATCAGCAGATCGTCGACAGAGGTGGCCTCGGCGATCGCCGCCATCCGGGAGGCGATCGACTCCCGCATGGTCTTGACGAACTGGTCGCCCGGCTGGATGTTCGCCCGGTTCAGCAGCCACGAGTCGCGCGGCATGATCCACCGCAGCTTCTCGGGCCGAACGCCGGAGCGCATCAGCCACAGGCAGCAGTCCATGCCGGTCTTGCCGCCGCCGACGATCGTGTAGTGCTCGCGTCCCGCGGCGCGGCGGGGCAGGTCGTTGGGGGTGACGACGTCGATGCCGTCGGCCACCGAGAACGGCGCCGAACGCATGGACTGCACCACGGTCAGCAGATAGGTCGCGTCGACGACCCGGCGGCGCACCGTCACCTGATGCTCGGTCCCGTCGAGGGTGCGAAACCTGTTGTCGCCCAGGTAGTGCGAGGACGGGAAGTACGACAGCCGGCCCGTGGGCAGCATCTGGTGGCGCATCACCTGGTCGTAGTAGGCGCACACCTGATGACCGGTCGCCAGCTCGAAGAAGCCTTCGTTGGGACCTGAGTCGTCGATCCAGTCCTCGTTGCCCAGCGCGAGAGAGTTCACGCCGTAGTAGGCCGAGGGCTGGTGCAGCCGCACGAACGGATACACCCAGTTCCAGTGCCCGCCGGGCTGGTGGTTCTCGTCGACGAGCACGATCGTGGCATCGGTTTCGGTGAGCATCGTGTCCACGAACGCCATCCCCATCGCGCCCGCGCCGATCACCAGGTAGTCGGCCTCGATGCTCGTCACCGCCGCCACGCTACGTGACGCGTGCCGCTCAGCTGAACAGCACCGCGGGGTTCAGATACCCGGTGGGGTCGAAGGCGGCCTTCACCGCCCGCATTGCCGCGATGTCAGCCTCGGTGCGCGACATCGCAACGTAGTCGCGTTTGCGGGTTCCGACGCCGTGCTCGGAGCTGACGTTGCCGTCGTGGCGCGCGATCAGCGCCATCATCGCGGTGTAGAGGGCGTGCTCGGGTTCGCCGGTGAGCGCGCACCGCACGATGTTGAGGTGCAGATTGCCCTCGCCGACATGTCCGAACAACACCGGGATCGCGTCGGGCGCATGGTCGGCGATCAGCGCGACCGCCTCGGCCGCGAACGGTGTGATCGACGAGAGTGGCAGCGAGACATCGAATTTCAGCGGTGGACCGTAGACGCCGAGCACGTCGGCGACCGCCTCACGGACCTGCCAGAGCCGCTGCTGGGCGCTGGCGTCGACACCGACCGCGGGCTCGCCGCTCAGGTCGGCGTTGTCCAGGGCGTCGGCCAGTCGTTCGGTGAGGTCGGAGTCGCCGGCCAACTCGATGAGCAACAACCAGTCACCCGCGACAGGGGCCGCGACGCCGACGTGCTCGGCGGTGAGCGCGCTGGCCCGGGCGTCGATGAGCTCGAGCGCCGCGATGCCGTCGGCGTCCCGGAACACCCGCGCGGTCGCCAACAGTGCGTCCAGGTCGGCGAACCCGCAGACCGCGGTCACGCGGTGGCGGGGGGTGGGGTGCAGCCGCAGGTCCAGGCCGGTGATGACGCCCAGAGTCCCTTCGGCGCCGACGAACAGCGACGCCAGGTCGTAGCCGGTGTTGTCGCTGCGCACCTGGCTGTGCCGGTGCACGATCGACCCGTCGGGCAGCACCACGTTCAGACCGAGCACCTGTTCGCCCATGTTGCCGTAGCTGACGGTGCGCAAGCCCCCGGCGTTGGTCGACGCCATCCCGCCGACGGTCGCCGAATCGCGGGCGGCCAGATCCACGCCGAAGATCAGGCCGGCGGCCGTCGCGGCCCGCTGCACCTCGGCCAGCGTCACTCCGGCACCGACGTGGACGCGTCGCTCCACGGTGTCGACCTCGTCGATCTCGCGCAGCCGCTCCGTCGACAACAGCACGTCGTCATGCTCGGGCACGGTGCCCGCCACCAGTGACGTCCGACCGCCCTGCACCGTCACGCTCACCCCCGCGTCGCGGCATGCGGTCAGCACCGCGGCGACCTCGTCGGCGGAACCGGGCCGCACCAACACCGCGGCTCGGCCCCGGTAGCGCCCGGTGTAATCGGTGCTGCGGCCGCTCAGCACGTCGACGTCGGTGCTCACCTGCGAGGCGCCGACGATCGCCGCGAGCTGTTCGGTCAGCGCTTCGGTCATGGGCCCGGTGTATCACACGACGAGAGCGACAGGAACGCGCCCAATTCGACGAGGCGGTCGGGCGTGCCGGGCAGGTACTCGGTGAGCTGCGGTGAGCGCACGACCACCGCGAGGTACTTCGCCCGGCTGATCGCCACGTTGAGCCGATTCCTGTTGAGCAGGAACGCGATTCCGCGGGGTACCTCGTCGATCGAGGACGCCGTCATCGACACGAACACCACCGGCGCCTGTTGACCCTGGAACTTGTCGACCGTGCCGACCCGGACGTCGGCGAACCCGGCCGCGTCCAGGTGGCTGCGGACCTGCACGACCTGCGCGTTGTACGGGGTGACGACGAGCACGTCGTTCTGGCTGAGCGGGCGGGTGCCGTCCTCGTCGGTCCAGTCCACCCCGAGCAGGTCGCGGATCGCGGCGACGATGGCCGCGGCTTCCTCGGGGCTGTCGGTGACGTTGCCGTGGTGCTCGACGGCCAAGGTCCGGATGCCGGGTGCGACGCCTGCGAGCCGGCGCGCGGCGGTCACCGGCTCGTGGGACTGCAACCGGTTGTCGTAGGACAGGCGTGACACGCCGCGGCACACCTGCGGGTGCATCCGGTAGGAGCAGTGCAGGAAGTATCCGCGTTCGGGCGGCAGGGTGTGGTGACCGTCGACCAGCCACGCCAGCGCCGAGCCGTCGACCGGCTCCGGGTGGGTGCCCTGGCTGACCTGCGGCAGCTGCTGCGGATCGCCGAGCAGCAGGAGGTTGCGTGCCGAGCGGGCCACCGCGATCGTGTTGGCGAGGCTGAACTGGCCGGCTTCCTCCACGACGAGCAGGTCCAGCGAGCCGGCGGGGACACGACGGTCGTTGGCGAAGTCCCATGCGGTACCGCCGATCACGCACCCCTCGTGGTCGGCGACGAACGCCGGGTAGTCCTTCTCGTCGACGTCCTGCCACGGTGCACCCGCGGACTTCTTCTTGCCTACCCGCGTGCCGTCGACCCCGGCCGCGAGAATCCCGGCGAAGAGGTTCTCCACGACCGCGTGTGCCTGGGCGACCACGCCGATCCGCCAGCCGTGGTCGTTGACCAACCGGGCGATGACCTGGGCGGCGGTGTGCGTCTTGCCGGTGCCGGGCGGGCCGTGCACGGCCAGGTAGGAGGCGTCGAGGTCGAGCAGCGCGGCCGTGATGTCGTCGACGACGTCCCCGGAATCGGGGAGCGCGGCGCCGCTGTGGGTGCGTGGTGCCCGCCGCAGCAGCAGGTCGGTCATCGCTGCCGGACGCAGCCGCGGCAGCGCACCGGCGACGTCGGCGGCGGTCGCGGCGATCGACTCGGCCAGCGGCCGGGTGCTGATCGGCGGACCCGGCGTGAGCGCGAACGGCACCTGGCTGAACACGTCGCCGTCCTTCGGCTGCCGCTCGATGACCGTCACCTCGCTGGGGGCGTCGACGTTGTCACACTCGACCACCGAGACGGTGGCGAAACCGCGCCGGTCGGGGTCGTCGGTCAGGCCGGCCGGTGCGGGCGGGTCGTAGAGCGCGTACATGTCGCGGTCCAGGTCACCGTTGGCGATCTCACCGCGAAGAACGATGCGGCGCTGCGGCTTCCGGGCCCGTGGCGGCTGGTGCCAGTCCTCGACGATGGCATGGTCGTCGACGAGGAACACCCCGCTGGCATCGGCCCACTCCTCGACGGGATTGTTCACCCGATCGAAATGTCCCCACCAGAACGGCTTGTCCTCGCGCTGGTGAAAACCCGTGGCGGCAGCGATCATCGCGACGGCCGTCTGCTCAGGTGTCCGCAGCTCCACGCCGTCGCCGGCGAACTTGAGCAGCCGCCGTTCGACCGCGTCCGGCTCGACAGCCTGTGCCGCGGGGCCCTCGACCGGCATGGGACCGCGGGGCGGGACCCCGGCTTCGATGGCGCGCGCGACGAGCCAGTCGCGCAGGCGCCGCGTCGAGCGGCAGTCGTAGCGGTTGTACTCCTCGATCTCCTTGAGCACCGTCGCGGCGTCGTCGTCGTGGCCGGCGTCCCGCAGTTCGCAGTAGCGGGCGTATTCGGTGATCGACGCGGTGGCCGTGGTGACCTCACCGTCGCGCAACTCGTTGCCCATGTACAGCGGTTCCAGGCTCTTGATGCTGTAGTTCTCGGTGCCGACCCGAATGCTCTTGCGCACCAACGGATACAGATCGACCAGCACGCCTTCGCGGAGCAGCTCGTCGACGTCGCGCTCGCCGACGCCGTAGCGGCCGGCCAGCCGCAGCAGCGTGCTCTTCTCGTAGGCCGCGTAGTGGTAGATGTGCATGCGGGGGTAGCGGCGGCGCCGCTTACGCACCATGTCGAGGAACGCGACCAGCGCCGCGCGTTCCTCGGCGCGGGTGTGTGCCCACAACGGCGAGAACTCGTCGCCGACGGTCAGCACACCCCACAGGTATTCCAGTCCCCATTCGTGGCCGTCGACGGTCCACAGCGGATCGCCCTCGAAGTCGAAGAAGAGGTCACCCTTGTCGGCGTCGGGCAGCACCATCAGCGGCTGCGGATCCACGACGCGGTAGGGCGGCTTGCCGTCGACCCGGTCAGCGAGCTGCAGGCGGGCCTGGCCGGTCAGCGCGCCGACGGCGCGGGGGGCCAGGTCGGGCACGGCGCCCTCGTGGGCGGCGAGCTGGCGCACGGTCGTGATGCCGGCGTCGAGCAGCCGGGCGCGCTGGCTGACCCGCATGCCCGCGACCAGCAGCAGATCATCGTGGGCGCGGACCTGCTCCTCGCAGTCGGCGCAGCGGAAACAGGCGCGCACCGACTCGTCCTCCCACGTCACCGGGAGGCCGCCGGCCTCGTGCCGGTCGAGCAGGTGCTGCAGGGCGGCGCGGCGGGGTCGGTACACCGGCAGCAGCTCGTCGACGGGGTAGCTGACCGTCGCGCCGTCGCCGAGGACGAGATCGACCTCGGGTGCGACGGGCACACCGGCCGCCGCGAGCGTGTCGACGTAGGCGGCCAGCTGCAGCAGGGCCTCGACCTTCACCGAACGCGCGAGCTTCGTGTCGCGCAGGCGATAGCGCGGCCCATGGTCGGACTGCTCGAGCAGGAGGAAGTCGGCGAACCCGACGAACCGGCCGTCGAACATCGCGGCCTGGTAGATCACCGGCGCCTGCCGCTCGATCGCCCGAAGCGTCTGCTCGGTCGCCGCGGTCAGCCCCGCCAGCGTGTAGTCGGGCCGCCCGATGACGGTGATGTCGGCCTCGGCGCGCAGAGCATCGAGGTGCCTGCGCTCGTGCTCGTCGCCCAATTCCGATGTGCGCGCGAGCATCTCGTCATCGCCGGCGACCGCCGCGCTACGGCCGAGTTTGACGTCGAACGAGCGCAGCAGCGCGTACTCGCAGCGGGCGGCCGCGGCGAGATCCGAGGCGCTGTAGACCACCCGGCCGTCGATGACGAACACGCCGCCACTGTAGGACAGCCCACCGACGCCTCACGCCGCCGCGGAGCCTTCGCGCACCCCTCAGCGGGGCGTGTTGCCGATCAGTTCGACTCCGCTGCCGTTCCAGCGGAACTTCACGATGCTGTCCAGCCCGGGCATGCCGCCGGAGTACTTCAGCGCGACCGTGTCACCGGTGGTGCCTGCGCTGTCGAGACCGTTGAAGCCGTAGGTGTCGGGCACGCCGGTGGGGATGAACTTGCCGCGGTGGAACAGCACGGCGCGGGTGTTGGGATTCTGCGAGTTGGTGTTCGCCTTGACGATCACCGCCGACAGTTGCGCGCACTCGTTGTAGTTGCCTGCCACCGGTTCGGGGCTCCAGGACTGCTTGCTGCGCGGGTCGCGGGGGAGCTCCGACACCGCCCTGGCGATCTCGGGGGCGGCGAGGTCGGTGGCGCACGGGTCGGCGGCGGGCGCGGGTCCCGGCGGCGGCCCGGCCGGAGTCACGGTCGGCGCGGGTGCGGCCGAGGGGGCCGCCGATGCCGTCGGACCCGGCGTCTTCGACGCGGTCGAGTCGCCTGAGCCGCAGCCCGCGAGGACGAGGGCTGCGGCACCCATCACTGCTGCCCACTTCACAACAGGCGACCGTACCGGCACCGCCGCGACACCTGCCACGAGGCGCGCGGCAGGACGGGGGCGAAAAGGGCACTAGACTGCCACCACGATGACCTCCTCGGAAGCGACCCCCGCCAGCACGGATCTGCCAGGCGATACGACCTTCGCCGACCTGCAGATCCACCCCTCGGTGCTGCAGGCGGTCAGCGACGTCGGTTACGAGTCGCCCTCGCCGATCCAGGCTGCGACGATCCCCGCGATGCTGGCGGGTTCCGACGTCGTCGGGCTGGCGCAGACCGGCACGGGCAAGACCGCCGCGTTCGCCATCCCGATCCTGAGCAAGATCGACACCTCCAGCCGCGCCACCCAGGCCCTGGTGCTGGCGCCGACCCGTGAGCTCGCGCTGCAGGTGGCCGAGGCGTTCAGCCGGTACGGCGCCCATCTGAACGTCAACGTGCTGCCGGTGTACGGCGGCAGCTCCTACGGGCCCCAGCTGGCCGGCCTCAAGCGAGGCGCCCAGATCGTCGTCGGCACGCCTGGCCGCGTGATCGACCATCTCGAGAAGGGCACGCTCGACGTCAGCCACCTCGACTACATGGTGCTCGACGAGGCCGACGAGATGCTGCAGATGGGGTTCGCCGAGGACGTCGAACGCATCCTCGCCGACACGCCCGAGTACAAGCAGGTCGCGCTGTTCTCGGCGACCATGCCGCCGGCGATCAAGAAGATCACCGCCAAGTACCTGCACGACCCGGTCGAGGTCACGGTCAAGTCGAAGACCCAGACCGCCGAGAACATCACCCAGCGCTACATCCAGGTCTCGTATCCGCGCAAGATGGACGCGCTGACCCGGCTGCTCGAGACCGAGCAGGGCGACGCGATGATCGTGTTCGTCCGCACCAAGCAGGCCACCGAGGAGGTGGCCGAGAAGCTCAAGGCCCGCGGGTTCGCCGCGGCGGCGATCAACGGCGACATCCCGCAGGCGGTGCGTGAACGCACGATCAACGCGCTCAAGGACGGGTCGATCGACATCCTGGTCGCCACCGACGTCGCCGCCCGCGGCCTGGACGTCGAGCGCATCTCCCACGTCGTGAACTTCGACATCCCGCACGACCCGGAGTCCTACGTGCACCGCATCGGTCGTACCGGCCGGGCCGGACGCTCCGGGACAGCGCTGCTGTTCGTCACGCCGCGCGAACGCCACCTTCTGGGTGCCATCGAGCGGGTGACGCGCCAGAAGCTGGTCGAGATCGAGCTGCCGTCGGTCGAGGACGTCAACGAGCGTCGGGTCCAGAAGTTCCGCGATTCGATCACCGAGGCGCTCGCCGCGCCGGGCATCGAGTTGTTCCGCACGCTGATCGAGAACTACGAGCGCGACCACGACGTGCCGATGGCCGACATCGCCGCCGCGCTGGCACTGCAGAGCCGCGACGGTGAAGCGTTCCTGATGACCGAACCGCCGCCGGAGAAGCGCCGCGAGAAGAAGGACCGCGCCGATCGTCCCGACCGTGACGATCGCGGTCCGCGCAAGCAGCGGGAGCGCCGCAGCGACCTGGCCACCTACCGCATCGCGGTCGGCAAGAAGCACAAAGCCATGCCGGGTGCGATCGTCGGCGCCATCGCCAACGAGGGCGGCCTGCACCGCAGCGATTTCGGCCACATCGCGATCAAGCTGGACTACTCACTGGTGGAGCTGCCGGCCAACCTGTCGCGGGAGACGCTGAAGAAGCTGGAGAACACCAAGATCCAGGGCCAGCTGATCCATCTGGAACCCGATCGCGGGCCAAAGGCGCGCCGCAAGTCGCACTAGCGCCCCATGACGCTGTCACGAGACACCGAGGCGCAGGGCGGGCTGGAATCCGTCACGGCCACCGGCCGGGTCGACTCGCTGACCGGTATCCGAGCCGTGGCAGCACTTCTCGTGGTGCTGACGCATGCGGCCTACACCACCGGCCACTACGGGCAGGGCTACGTCGGCCTGCTGTTCTCCCGCATGGAGATCGGGGTGCCGATCTTCTTCGTGCTGTCGGGCTTCCTGTTGTTCAGCCCGTGGGTGAGCGCGTGCGCGGCAGGTTCGGCCGCGCCGTCGGTGAAACGCTATGCATGGCACCGGGTTCGTCGCATCATGCCCGCCTATGTGGTCACGGTCCTCGCGGCCTACCTCGTCTACCACTTCCGCACGGCCGGTCCCAATCCCGGCCACACCTGGGAGGGGCTGGTGCGCAACCTGACCCTGACCCAGATCTACACCGACAACTATCTGTATTCGTTTCTGCACCAGGGCCTCACGCAGATGTGGAGTCTCGCCGTCGAAGCGGCGTTCTATGTCGCGCTGCCGCTGATGGCCTATCTCCTGCTGGTCGTGCTGTGTCGCCGGCGCTGGCGGCCGTGGCTGCTGCTCGCCGGTCTGACTGCGCTGGCTGCGTTGTCCCCGGCGTGGTTAACGTTGGTGCACAAGACATCTTTTCTGCCCGACGGCGCGCGGCTGTGGCTGCCGGGATATCTGTCATGGTTCGTGGGCGGCATGGTGCTCGCGGTGCTGGCGGCGATGCGGGTTCGCGCGTACGCGCTGGCCTGCCTGCCCGTCGTGATCATCAGCTACCTCATCGTGTCCACACCGATCGGGGGAGAGCCGACGACGTCCCCCGCTCTCCTGTGGGAAGCGTTGGCCAAGAGCGCGTTCTACGCGGTGATCGCCACGTTGGTGGTGGCTCCGCTGGTGTTGGGGAACACCGGTGCATACGCGAAGCTCATGGCGAGCAGGCCGATGGTCTTCCTGGGTGAGATCTCCTACGAGATCTTCCTGATCCACCTCGTGACCATGGAACTGGTGATGGTCGAGGTGCTGCAGTACCCGATCTACAACGGGTCGGTGTGGCTGCTCTTCCTCGGGACGATGGTGCTGACAGTGCCTCTGGCGTGGCTGCTGCACCGGTTCACCCGGGTGTGACCGCAACGATCTGCGGGACGACGAATTCGGCGAGCATGGCGGCTTCGTCGGCGTCGTCACGGCCGGGGAACATCAGAAGAGACGTCAGGATCCGCACCAGCCAGCGCGCGCGCTGATCGACGCGCTCGCCGGCACCCAGCGACCCGACGAACGTCTCGGCCAGCGCGGCGATCACCGGTGACTGCTCGGCCATCTCGCCGCCGAGCGGGCGCTCGGCAGCGGTGAACCAGGAGGCCAGTGCTGGGTTGTCTCGAACCATGTGCAGGCAGCCGAGCATGCCCTGCACGAGCCGCTCCTGCGGGTCGGTGATCGAGGTGAGCCGGTCGGTCAGTTCGCGGTAGAGCCGGTGGGTCTCCCGGTGGACGTACGCGGTATGGAGCGCGTCGCGATTCTCGAAGTAGCGGTACAGCGTGGCTCTCGAACAGCCTGCTGCCGCGGCGATGTCATTCATTCCGACGGTCGCGGCGGGCGTGTCGGCGAACAGGGTTTCGGCTGCGTCCAGGATGCGTTCGGCGGCGACTTCGGTGCGGTGCGCGCCGAGCCAGTCCCTGCCACTCACCGGCTCACCGTGATCGGCATCGTCAGCGGCCTGCGCACGTAACTGCCACCGGCCCAGACGATCCCGGCTTCGTCGACGTCGAAGTCGGGGATGCGGGCCAGGAGTTCGGTCAGCGCGATGCGGGACTGCATCCGCGCCGCGGCCGAACCCAGGCAGAAGTGCGCGCCGTGGCTGAACGTGAGGATGTTGCGAGGGTTGCGGGTGACGTCGAGTTCGCTTGCGTCATCACCGTATTCGCGTTCGTCGCGGTTGGCCGAACCGTAGAGGAACAGCACCTTGCGGCCCGCGGGGATCGTGCGGTCGCCGATCGTGACGTCGCGGGTGGTGGTGCGGGCCAGGCCCTGCACCGGCGAGGTGAGCCGCAGGAATTCGTCGACGGCGCCGGGGATGAGATCGGGGTCGTCGACGAGGAGCCGGCGCTGGTCGGGGCGTCGGTGGAGCAGCTGCACCGAGCCGCCGAGCATGCCGGTGGTGGTGTCGTTGCCGCCGGTGACCATCGTGAACGTGAACGCGAGAACCGAGAGCACGCCGGCGATGTCGCCGTCTGCACCGATCCCGGCGGCGACGAGGTGAGAGACGGTGTCGTCACCGGGGTCGACGCGGCGACGTTCGATCAGCGCGGTGAAGTACGTCATCATCTCGCCGAGCGCGTCGCCGAGAGTGTCCAGCGCGCCGCCGATCCCGCCGTCGGTGGTGTTGGCGGCGACGATCGCCTCGGTCCAGCCGTCGAACTTGCCGCGGTCGGCCTCAGGCACGCCGAGGTAATGAGCGACCACCATCGACGGTAGGGGTTTGAACAGGTCGCCGACGATGTCGCCGCCGCCGCGCGAACGCAACCCCTCGATGCGTTCGATGACGAACTGGCGCACCGTCAGCTCGATCGCCTCGACCTGGCGCGGCGTGAATCCCCTCGACACCAGCTTGCGGAACTCGGTGTGGGTCGGGGGATCCTGCATGACCATCGGCGGATTGTCGGCCAGGCCGATCATCTCGAGTTCGCCGTAGTTGACGGTCAGGCCCTGGGCCGAGGAGAACGTCTGATGGTCGCGCGCAGCGGACCAGATGTCGGCGTGCCGGGAGAGCACGTAGTAGTCGTGCTCGGGACGGTCGGCGGGCACGACGTGGTGGACGGGATCGTGGTCGCGCAGCGCGCGGTACATCGGCCACGGGTCCGGCCATGTGACCGCGCTCGGCAGTCGGAACGCCACCGGAGAACCATGAGACAAAACAGGCGACATGTCTCATTCATAGGACATGAGCGAGCCGGTGTCAACGCACCACCGTGTGTAGGTTCCGGATTCGGGATGTGCCGTGCTGGCTATGCAGCCCCCAGGCAACCGCCTACCTTGGGCGATGCCGGGGACAGCATCGCAAGCGTCACGTTGTGGGTCTGCTCCTGACCTTGCCGGGGTTGCCTGCCTGGCCCTGAGGGCCCTGTTTAGCGGTGCCGGTACTTCCTGTAGCGCCGTCGCGTCCGGTGGTGCCGGTGGCGCCGTCTGCACCCTCGGCACCGGTCCGTCCCGTGGCGCCGTCGTTTCCGGTCGCGCCGTCCGCGCCGTCTGCACCGGTGGCGCCGTCGCTGCCCCGTCTCCCGTCAGAACCGTTGGCGCCGTCGGCGCCTCGGCCGAACAGGCCACCGCGGCCGCCTGCGCCGGCCGTGCCGCCGACGCCGCCGTCGCCGCCCCGGCCGGCAGCTCCGCCGGTGCCTCCGGTCCCACCGGCTGCGCCGCGACCGGCCTGGCCGGGATCACCGCCGGTACCGCCGGCCCCGGCTGCGCCCGCGGAACCCCCGGTACCGCCGGCGCCGCCGCGTCCGGGGGTACCGCCAGGACCTCCCGCCCCGCCGGCACCGCCACCGCCGACGTTTCGACCGTCGTAATCGGTATCGCCGCCGTTGCCGCCCTGACCGCCGGGCGCGCCGGTGGAGTCACCGCCGTCACCGCCGACCCCGCCGACCCCGCCGTTCCCGGCGTCACCGCCCGCTCCGCCGGTACCGCCGTCACCGGCGTCCCCGCCGACCCCGCCACTGCCGCCATTGCCGCCGGCGCCGCCGTCTCCGCCCGCGCCGCCGTCACCTCCAGTGCCGCCACTGCCGCCGGCGCCGCCGCGACCGAACAGGCCGCCCGCACCGCCGCGGCCGCCGTGACCGGCCGCCAACCCGGCGGTTCCGGCGGCGCCGTCGGTGCCCGACACTCCGGCGCCGCCGCGGCTGCCATCTGTGCCGTTGCCGCCCGCGCCGCCGGCTGCGCCGTTGGTGCCGTTGGTGCCGTCACTGCCTGGTCCGCCGTCGGTGCCGTCGCCGGCGGTTGGCCCCGCGGCCCCGACACCACCGGTGCCCCCGGAGCCGCCGGCTCCAAACGGGAAGCGCCCTTCCTGGCCGCCGTTCCCACCGTTGCCGCCGGTCCCGCCGTTGATGCCGCCGGTCCCGCCCGGTCCACCGTCACCGCCAGCGCGGCCCGGTCCGCCGTCGCCGCCGTTGCCGCCGGTCGCGCCTTCGCCGCCCGAGCCACCGGGTCCACCGTTACCGCCGAAGTTCGAAGCGGTGCCGCCGGTGCCGCCGGCACCGCCGTCAGCCCCGGCCACTCCGTCACCGCCCGCGCCGCCATTGCCGCCGTTTTGCGAGTCGCCGCCGCGCCCACCGGGCCCGCCGGGGTTTCCCTGGCCGCCAGCGCCGCCGTCACCGCCGCTGGTCCCGTCGGCGCCGGGGGTGCCCGCGGGGCCGGTGGGCGTGGGTCGGGCGGGGTTGACGCCGACGACGTCGGTGCCGCGTACACCGGGGGTTCCGGTTGTGCCGTCGACGCCGTTGGTTCCGGCTTCACCGGTGGCGCCGGTGGCGCCGGGCGTGCCATCGACGCCTCGCTGCCCGTCGGCGCCGTTGGTGCCGTTGATCCCGGCGGTTCCTGCGATCCCGTCACCGCCACGACCACCGTCACCGCCCGTGCCGAACAGCCCGCCCCGGCCACCGTCGCCACCGGCAGCACCCAGCCCGCCGCGGCCACCCCGCCCTCCGTTCCCGCCCAAAAGTCCTGCTGCGCCGCCGTTTCCGCCCGCCACACCGGCGGCGAAGCTGTCGAAGCCGTTGCCGCCGTTGCCGAACAACAACCCGCCGCGCTGCCCGTCTGGATCGGCTTCGGTGCCATCTGCGCCGTTGCACACCAGCCCGCACCGTTCCGGGCGCACAGCCGCCGCCGCGTGCAACCGCGTCGGAGACGGTGCTGCGCCGGCCGCGCCGAACCAGGGCTCCACTGCTGTGCACCCCAGATCTCCGACCGGCGCGCACGACATCGCACCGCGCGGCTCGGGCGCCGCGGCCTCGCTGCCCGGAGCCGCCGCCGCGGTCGCCGCTGGGCCCGCCAGCGACAGGGACCCCGCAGCGATCACCCCGCCAGCCCACCGCAGCGCTGCACCCCGACGACCGTCACGACCGCGATGACCCGCCATACCCGCAAACTCCTTCACCTTCGCCGCGCGCACTTGAGCAGCGCGACAGATCAGGGTCGAGTATGTGGGCAATCCCTGACCGCACCGCCCCACTTCGACTACTGCACTTTTCCACGCGTGCGCAGCTCGACCAGGCGATACTTCCGATACCCGGCTTGTCTAGCGCTCCCATCAGCGGTTTCCGGCCCTCCGAGCAAGACTGTTCACGGTGCAGGCGACACGCAGGACTGCCCCAGACATCTCCGGAATTGCAGTAGTGCCCCGCCACACGCGCACGAAGAGCAGTAGTCACGCGTCTTGACGATCGAGCCGGAGTGCGTTGCGCGGTCATGCTGCAGCGGGCGCCCGCAGCCTTACGTCCCCCGGTCATCACACCGGTTGGCGGAAGCTGCACATCAGCGCGTCGGACGCCCCGTTTCTCGATGCTGCAGACGACATTGCGTTCAGGGTCGTTGCGGCAACCCTGGAGGCAATCTCGGCTACAGCATCCGATAGAGGTGCAGTCAGAGCGTCGAACCGCTCACTGATGCAGGTTCCACTGCCCGACGTCGCGGGCCATCACGTCGTTGACGTCCACGCGCATCCCGCCGACCAACGGGCCCGGGTTCGACGCGGTGTCCACGATGCGCTGATAGAGCACGGCCTGCGGATGGATCTTGTTCCCCGACCACGCCTTGGTCTGCCACGCCCACCGGTAACCGGGCACGCTGGACGCTCCGACGACGCCGTCGGCGATCGCCCACTGGCACGCGTCGATGCCCCCGTAGATGCCCGTGCGCTGCACGCCGATCACCGAGTTGATGCCCCGAAACCACGGCAGCGCAACGGTGTTCCAGGTGTCGCGGCTGATGTCCTCGTCGATCGTGAAGAAGATCGGTGCGCTGCGCCCGCCACCGGCGGCGGTGTGCAGACCCCAGCCAGTTTTGGCGTCCGCGACCCCGCCGGCGAACCCGCGGGTGAAGTCGGACGGCGCTGTCCCGCCGGGCTTTCCGTATTGATAGTTGCTGACGATGACGAGGCCCTGGGCGTTCAGCGAACGCGCGTACGGCAGCGTGATCGGCTTGGCGCCGAAGTTCGATCCGGGACGTGACAGCGACACGTAGTTGACGACGCCGGAGTGACCGGCGGCGCGGATGGCCTCCGCCGGAATCTGCGCGGCCGCGAAATCGATCAGCGTGGGTGCGGCCGCCGATGCTGTGGGCGCTCCGAAGGCAGCCGCACCGAGACCAGCGACGCCTGCGCCTGCGGCAGCGGCGAAGCGCAGCGCGTCGCGGCGGGACACCGCCCGGGTGCGCCGGGCGTCGGGCAGATCGGACACGGCGTGATGTTAACCGTGTGACTCCTGATCACCGTGTTGCCACGCGGGACGGGAGCGACTCAGCCTCCGACCGGCACCGGCGCAGTGTCGGCGTCCCGGGCCGGCGGTGCCGGAGGCAGGAAGTGATTGTCACCGCGCGGGTATACCACCTGCGGCCACCAGAACCACCTACCCAGCAGTGTCGCGATGGACGGCATCAAGAACGACCGCACCACCAGCGTGTCCACCAGTAGGCCGATCGCGATCGTCGAGCCCATCTGAGCCAACACCGTCAGGCTGCTGCCGAGCATCGCGGCCATCGTCGCGGCGAACACCAGGCCCGCCGAGGTGACGACCCCGCCGGTGCCGGCCATCGACCGGATGATGCCGGTCTTGAGCCCGGCGTGGATCTCCTCGCGGAAGCGGTGCACCAGCAGCAGGTTGTAGTCCGCGCCGACGGCCAGCAGGATGATGACCGACATCAGCATCACCAGCCAGTGCACCTGGATGCCGAGCAGGTCCTGCCAGATCAGCACGGAGATGCCGAACGATGCGGCGATCGAACTGGCCGCGGTTCCGACGATCGTTGCCGCCGCCACCACGCTGCGGGTCAGGATCAGCATGATCATGAAGATCAGCGTGAGCGCCGAGACCACGGCGATCAGCAGGTCGTACTTCGCCCCGTCTGCCATGTCCTTGTAGGTGGCCGCGGTCCCGCCGATGAGGATCTTCGCGTTCGACAGCGAGGTCATCTTGATCGCGTTCTGCGCGGCCTCACGCTCGTCATCGACGCGCGAAATGCCCTCCACCGTCGCGGGATCGCTCTGGTGGGTGATGAACATGCGTGCCGATTTCCCGTCGGGGGACATGAACATCTTCAGCCCGCGCTCGAAGTCCGGATTACTGAACGCTTCTGGAGGCAGGAAGAACAGATCGTCGTTCTTCGCGGTGTCGAACGCCGCGCCCATCGCCAGCGCGGTGTCGTTCATCGCGCCCATCTGATCGAGCAGCGTCTTCTGGGAGTTGTACGACGCCCACGTCAGTGCCAGCGTCTGCTTCATCGTCGCGATGGTCTGCGGCAGCAGCGCGGTCAGTTGCGGGGCCAGATCGGCGAGCTGGTCGGTGTTGCCCTGCACCGCGCCCTGCGCGTCGGTCAGCTCGTTGATGCCGTCGAGCGAGTCGAACAGCGACCTGATCGCCGCGCACATCGGGATGTCGTAGCAGTGCGGTTCCCAGTAGAAATAGTTGCGCAGCGGCCGGAACTGGTCGTCGAAATTGGCGATGTTGTCGCGGACCTGCTCGGTGATCTGCAGCAGCTCCTTGGACTTTGCCGCCGAATCCTGAGTCAGCTGAGTCTGTTTGAGCGAGAGCTGATACTGCTTCTCCATGATGTCGATGTTGGCCTCGGTGGCCTCCGCCATCTTCTTCATGTCGTCCAGTTGAGCGCGCTGGAACGGCAGGTTCTGATTCTGTACCTGGCCGGACACGCTGGTCTGGAACGGAATCGAGCTGTGCTGGATGGGGATACCCAGCGGCCGGGTGATGCTCTGCACCATCGCGATGCCGCGCGCTTGCATCACGTTGCGGCCGATCGCGTTCAGCACGAGCATGTCACCGGGGTTACGCATGTCGTGGTCGGCTTCGACCATGATGATGTCGGGGTTCATCCGCGCCGGGGTGAAATGCCGGTCGGCGGCGGCGTATCCGATGTTGACCTTCGCGTTGTCGGGCAGGTAGTAGCGGTCGTTGTAGGCGGGCTTGTAGCCGGGGATTGCGACCAGTCCGATGAGCACGATGAAGGCGCTGGCCACCAGGATCGGGCCGGGCCAGCGCACCACCGCGGTGCCGACGCGGCGCCAGAACCGGCTGCGTGCATCGCGTTTCGACTCGAAGAGGCCGATCTTGCTGCCCAGGAACAGAACTGCGGGCCCCAGTGTGACCGCGGACGCGACGACGACGACCATGCCGATCGCCACCGGCTCTCCCATGGTCGAGAAGTAGGGCAGCCGCGCGAAGGACAGGCAGTAGGTGGCGCCGGCGATCGTCAGCCCGGAACCGATGATCACCGGCGTCACCGAGCGGAACGTGGTGTGGTAGGCCGTTTCCCGGTCTTCACCCGCGCTGCGCGCCTCGCGATAGCGGCCGAAGATGAAGATGCCGTAGTCGGTGGCTGCGGCGATCGCGAGCATCGTGAGGATGTTGCCCGCGAAGGTGGTCAGACCAAAGGCGCCGTTGTCAGCGAGCACCGACACCACGCCGCGGGCGGTCAGGAGCCCGATGGCGGTGAGGAAGAGCTGCACCAGCGTCGTGACGAGCGACCGGTACACGACCAGCAGCATGAAGAAGATCGCGAGCAGCGTATAGGCGGTGATCTGACCGAGGCTGGCGTTGCCGATGACGTGCATGTCGTCGGTGAGTGCGGCCGGGCCGGCGACGTAAGCCTGCACGCCGGGCGGTGCCGGGGTGTCGGCGATGGCCTCGCGGACGTGCTCGACACCGGTGTTGGACAGCGTCTGTCCTTGCTCGCCGGCCAGATTCAGCATCACGTAGGCGGCCTTGCCGTCGGAGCTCTGGGCGCCGGCCGCGGTCAGGGTGTCGCCCCAGAAGTCCTGGATGTGCTGGATGTGTTGCGGGTCTTTCCGCAGCTTGGTGATGATCTCGTCGTAGTACTTGTGGGCGTCCGGTCCGAGCGGTTCCTGGCCCTCGACGATCACCATGACGGTGCTGTTGGAGTCGAACTCCGTGAAGTTCGCTCCCATCTCCTTCATGGCCTGCACCGACGGCGCGTCGTTCGGCGTCATCGGAGCGGAGTGTTCTTCGCCGACGACTTCGAGCTGCGGGGCGACGACGTTGACCACCACGGCGAAGGCGATCCAGGCCAGGATGACCGGGACGGACAGGATGCGCAGCGCGTGCGCCACGGGGTGTCCCTTGGCGTGCTTCTCCGGGCGGTGCGCGAACCGTTTGCCGTGGGCGCTCATGCGGACTTCACCAGGCAGTAGGTCTGGGCGTCGACACCGTCGGCCTGACGTTCGTCGCGCACGGTGCCGTTGACGGTGACGCGGCAGCCGATCGAGTCGGCGTCAGCGCGGGCCATCAGATTCGCGCTGACCGTCGGCAGTGTCGTCGACAGCGACACGGTCCAGGGCAGCGGCGCGGTCACCGTGTGCACGTTGGCGTCGGGATCGAAGTAGCTGATCTGGGCGGTCGAGCCGGGTGCACCCCACACCTCGTAGACCATGACCTTTGGGTTGAACTGCACGATCTCGATGCCGGCCCCTGCGTTGGCGTTGAGATCGGTGGATGCGAACTGGCGGTGCAGGCGGGAAACGACCAGGGCGGACACGGACAGCACCACGATCAGCACCAGCGGAATCCACACCTTCTTCAGCCCTCTCCGGATGTGCCTCATGCCAGTCCCCGTTCCTCTGTCGCGGCGCCCAGGGTGTCGTCGGCAGAGGTCGCGAGCGCCTGCAGGACAGGTAGCGCGACGCGGGCGGCCAGGGCCAGCGCATCTCGCTCCTCGTCGCCGAGTGTGTCGAGCAGCGTGCCGAGTCGTTCACGTCGTGCGGTCGCCCGCTGTTCCATCAGCGCGAGCCCGTCGTCGGTGACCCCGATCAGCGCGGCGCGGCCATCGCCGGGATCGGCGACCTTGGCCACCAGGCCGCGGCGTTCGAGTCGCTGGATCAGCTGCGTCATCGACGGCTGACTGACGCCCTCTTTGGCGGCGAGCGTGGTGAGCCGGGTCGGGCCTTCGCGATGCAGTCGGTTCATCACGAAGCCGGCGGACGCGGTCATGTCGGCTCGGTCGGTGAGGTGACGGACGAGGAGGTCGGCGGCATGGTCGACGAGAGAACCGATGCTGTCGACAGCGGCGGGAGCGGCGCGGTCAGGCACCGGCTATATATATCACTACTCTTATGTAGTTGCGACACCACGGGCGCGGATCGGCTACACAGCGTTCGCTCAGAAGATGTTTTGCATAGCCAGGGTGATGTAACTCTTGTTATGCCTGGTTCGTCAGAACGCGGCTCCGGGATTGAGGATGCCGTCGGGGTCGAGCGCGGATTTGATCCGTCGATTGAGCTCCATCACCTCGGGACCGAGCTGGCCCGCCAGCCACGGCCGCTTGAGTCGGCCCACGCCGTGCTCGCCGGTGATCGTGCCGCCCAGCGAGACGGCGAGATCCATGATCTCGCCGAACGCCTGCTGCGCGCGCTGTTCCATCGCCGCGTCGGCGGGGGTCGAAGACGATCAGCGGGTGGGTGTTGCCGTCGCCGGCGTGGGCGATCACGGAGATCATCAGATCGTGGTTGGCGGCGATCTTCTCGACCCCGCCGACCAGATCGGCCAGGGCGGGAAGCGGCACGCCGACGTCTTCGAGCAGCAGCGACCCCCGGGCCTCGACCGCCGGGATCGCGAACCGCCGGGCGGCAACGAAGGCCTCACCCTCCTCGGGGTCGGACGTCGAGAACACCTCTGTGGCACCGTGTTCGGTGAACACCTCGGCCATGTACTCGGCATCGCGTGCACCCGCGGGCCCGCGGTCGTCGCTGGCGGCGACCATCATCGCGGCGGCGTTGCGGTCCAGGCCCATCCGGAGTTTGTCCTCGACGGCGTTGATCGCCACGGCGTCCATGAACTCGAGCATGGAGGGGCGGATCTTGCCGGTGATCGTGACGACGGCGCGCGCGGCCGCCTCGACGGAATCGAAGGACGCCACCACGGTGCAGGCGCCGTGCTGGGCGGGCAGCAGCTTCAGTGTCACCTCGGTGACCACGCCGAGGGTGCCCTCGCTGCCGACGAAGAGCTTCGTCAACGACAGTCCCGCAACGTCTTTCAAGCGGGGACCGCCGAGTCGCACCGCGGTTCCGTCGGCCAGCACCACCTGCATGCCGAGGACGTAATCGGTGGTGACGCCGTACTTGACGCAACACAGGCCGCCGGCGTTGGTGGCGATGTTCCCGCCGATGCTGCAGATCTCGTAGGACGACGGGTCGGGCGGGTACCACAGTCCGTGTTCCGCGACGGCCTTCTTGACCTCGGCGTTCAGCAGACCGGGTTGGACGACGGCCGTGCGCGTGACCGGGTCGATCGAGATGTCCCGCATCTTCTCGGTCGACAGCACGATGCCACCGTCGAGAGCGGTTGCCCCGCCGGACAATCCGGTGCCCATGCCGCGGGGGACGACGGCGATCCGGTGCGTGCTGGCCCAGCGCAGCACTGTCTGCACCTCATCGGTGCGGCGCGGCCGTACCACGGCCATCGGAGTGCCTGCGTTCGGATCGGCGGCGCGGTCCTGCCGATACGACGCCACGACGTCGGGATCGGTGACGACGGTGCCCTCGGGCAGCGCGGCGGTCAGTTCGTCGAGCACATCGGAAGCCACCCGATCGATGCTACGAGCTTTGTCCCGCCTGCGGTCCGCGATCGAGCTCGCGCAGTGCGGACAGGAACACCGTGGCCACGCCGAGCGCCAACATCGGCAGCGACAGCGCCAGGAACGTCGCGTGCAGTCCAGCCGCATCGGCCAGCGGCCCGGCGACGACGAGACCGAGCGGGCCGGCGGCGTAGGCCAACGACCCCATCACGCCCACCACGCGACCCCGCAGATGTGGCGGGGCCTGGGTCTGCATGACGTAGTTGTAGATCGGTGCGATCGGGCCGTAGACGAAACCCACGACCGCGCACAACACGAGGATCAGCGGCAGCGGCGGCAGGAACGCGATGATCGTCATCGCCACCCCGAGCGTCAGCACCGCGGTCATCATCACGGTGCGGCGCCGGGTGAACCGGGACAGCACCGCGTAGCCCAAGGCCCCGACGAGCCCGCCGATACTGAGCGCCATCAACACCCACCCGAGCTGCGCGGGCTCGTTGCGGTCGGTGAAGTACTTCGGGAACAGCACGCTTTCCATCGGCATGTAGAGCCCCGTCGCGGTGAGGTCGACGAACGCCAGCGTGCGCAGCACCCGGTGGCGCCACACGAACCGCAATCCCTCGACGATGCCGGCCCACACCCCGCCGGCGCGTGCGGACGGTTCCGGAGTCCCCGCGCCTTCGAGGCGCAATACCGCGATCGCGACGATCGACAGCACGAAGGCTCCCGCGGTCACCCACATCGTGTTGATCCCGCCGAGGGTGGCGATCAGTAAACCGCCGATACCAGGCCCGACGATGTAGGCCAGGTTGAACACCGCCTCGTAGAACGAGTTGGCGTGATCGAGAGTCCAGCCGGCGCGCTGGGCGGCCTCGGGCAGCATGGTCTCGCGCGCCGTCATCCCGGCGGGATCGAAAAGCGCTCCGAGCGCTGCCAATCCGGCCAGCACCGCGACGTTGATCGCGTCCGCGCCGAAGAGCAGCGCGATCACCGGAACCGCCGCCACCGACAGCGCGGACAGCGCGTCGGAGATCATCGACACGCGGCGGCGGCCCAGGAAGTCCACAGCGGCGCCGGCGATCAGCGTCGCGGCCAGCAGCGGCAGTGTCCCGGCCATCGCGACCACCGACGCGTCCAGCGCAGAGCCGGTGCGCTGCAGCACCAGCCAGGGGAACGCGACCATCGAGATGCCGTTTCCGGCGCCCGCCATCAACGCGGCGAACAGGATCAGCAGCAGGGGCCCGCGCCGGCTCATCGCCGCAGGTTAGCAAGCCTGTCGACGGCTACCACGTCGCCGCGACGTTGGCGGCGATCTGCTGGGCGATCTTGACCGCGGTGTCGGCCGGATTCGCACTGCAGGTGTTGACGTCGACGATCACGTTGTTGGCCTGGGCCAGCGCCCGTCCGCATCCCCAGCCCGGCGCCGCCGCTTCGTTCAGGGTCGACACCGTGCTCAGAACGTGGTCGGCGTTGCGGATCTCACCGACGCTCCACTGCGTTCCGCTCTGGGTGTGCGTGTACTGGTGGCAGGCGGGCCACTGCTGGACCGATGCGTCGAAGAACGCGGTGGCCTTCTCGAGGTACGGGAACAGGATCACGGCCTGCTTGGAGTAGTGCTTGAACGCGTCGCCGTCGTTGAGGCTCTGGTCTCGTTCGGCGGTGAAGCCGCTGGCCGAGTAGACGGCCGCCTCGGCGGCGCCGTCGAGCGCGAGGCATTCGGGGGGCGCCATGATCGCGCTGTTGTCGGACATCGCCGACTGCGCTTCGGTGACGGTCATCGGCGGTGACCCCATCGCCTGCGCCACCTGTTCGGGGGTCAGCAGCAGCTTGGGGAGTTCCCGCTCGGTGAGCGGACGCGGGATCATGGTCCTGGTGGGTACGGGCGATTCGGCGTTGCTGACGGTCGCGCCGCAGCCCGTCACCACAACGCACAGACCGATGACGGCCGCTGTCGCTCGTCGCATGATTCTCCCCACCTCGCTCGGGTTCCCAGGCGATCCATGGTGAGCCGTCGCGTCCGCCACACCGGTGAGGTGGGCGGTGTTTCGTGGTAACGATGAACCGTGCTTTCTGGTAACGAACTGGTCGACCGGTGAGGTTGCCGCACCCCCGCGCGGGCGGCCTGTTCTCCTCGCCGGTGCTCCCGGGCTCGGGATGGCCGGGTGACCCGGCGACGGCTCGCACGCCGGTGGCCGGGTCACCGGCCGAGGTGGCTGCGCTCGCGTCGGCAGCTGCGACGGTGGAGCAGGTGGATGCCGAGGTGTCGGTGTGCCGGGCGTGCCCGCGTCTGGTCGCGTGGCGCGAGGACGTGGCGGTGGTCAAGCGGAAGTCGTTCGCCGACGAGCCGTATTGGGGGAGGCCCGCGCCCGGGTTCGGCTCACCGCGGCCGGCCATCCTGATCGTCGGGCTCGCCCCCGCCGCCAACGGCGCGAACCGCACGGGGCGGGTCTTCACCGGCGACCGGTCGGGTGACTTCCTGTTCGGATCGCTGCACCGCACCGGCCTGGCCAATCAGCCGGTGGCCATCGACAGCGGAGACGGGTTGTCGCTCAACAACGTTCGTGTCGCGGCTGCGGTGCGGTGCGCGCCGCCGGGCAACAAGCCCACGCCGGCCGAGCGCAGCACCTGCGCGCCGTGGCTGGATGCCGAGTGGCGCCTGGTCGGCCCCCACGTCCGGGTGATCGTCGCGCTCGGCGGGTTCGCGTGGCAGGCGGCGCTGGCGATGATCCGTCGCGCGGGCGGCACGGTCGGTACGCCGGCGCCGGCGTTCGGTCACGGCGTGACCGCGCCGCTGGACACCCCGCAGGGCGAGGTCGTGCTGATGGGCTGCTATCACCCCAGTCAGCAGAACACCTTCACCGGCCGGTTGACCCCGGCGATGATGGACGACATCTTCACCCGTGCCCGCGCGATTTCGGCGTGATTGCCGTCGCTGACCGACGATCATCACGCCGAAATCGCGCGGGAGGGAACGTCGCGCGGCGCTGACGCGTTGCACGTTCAATGCGTCTTTCTGTTCTCGACCTCGTTCCCGTGCGCTCCGACCAGACCACCTCGGATGCGCTGGCCGCGACGACGCGCCTGGCCCAGACCGCCGACCGCCTCGGCTACACCCGGTACTGGGTGGCCGAGCACCACAACATGCCGTCGGTCGCGGCCACCAGCCCGCCCGTCCTGCTCGCCCACCTGGCGGCGCACACCTCGGCGCTGCGACTGGGCTCGGGCGGGGTGATGCTGCCCAACCACGCGCCGCTGGCGGTGGCCGAGCAGTTCGCGTTGCTCGAGGCCGCCCACCCGGGCCGCATCGACCTGGGTATCGGCCGCGCGCCCGGCTCGGACCCGGTCACCTCGATGGCGCTGCGCGGCGCGGCCGGCCGCGACGACCGCGACATCGAGGCGTTCCCCGAGTACCTCGACGACGTCGTCGCGCTGATGGGTCGCAAAGGAGTCCGCGTCGCGCTGCCACGCGATCTGATGCGGGACAACTACATCCTCAAGGCCACGCCGGCCGCCGCGTCGGAGCCGAGGCTGTGGCTGCTCGGCTCGTCGATGTACTCGGCGCATCTGGCGGCGGCCAAGGGCCTGCCCTATGTGTTCGCCCACCACTTCTCCGGGCAGGGCACCGCGGAGGCGCTGCAGACCTATCGTGACGAATTCCGGCCCAGCGAGCTGACGCCCGAGCCCGTCACATTCCTCACCGTCAACGCGGTGGTCGCCGAAACCCGCGACGAGGCACTGCGATTGGTGCTGCCGAATCTCCAGATGATGGCACGGCTGCGTACCGGCGCCCCGCTCGCGGCCGTCGACCTGGTCGAGGACGCGGAAGCATTGGACATGGGTCCGCGGGCTCAATCGGTCATCGACCACGGCCTGCGTCAGGCCGTGGTCGGTAACCCGTCGGAGGCGGCCGAGCAGGTCCGCGAGCTGGCGGCCGAATTCGACGTCGACGAGGTGATGATCCATCCGGTCGCCTCCGCCCACCGCGGAGTGGACCCGGCGACATCCCCGGCGCGCGACGCCACATTGGAACTGCTCGCCATAGAGCTGTTCTAGCCCTTCGGGGTGAGCCGGACCAGCGGGATCTTGCGGCTCGTGCGGCGCTGGTAGCCGTTGTATCGGTTGCTGTTGTCTCGGTTCACCAGCTCCCACAGCCGGGGATAGTCGGGGTCGTCGGCGAGCACCGGCGTCGCGGTGACCGCCAATCTCCGTGGCCCGATGTTGATCTCGATGTCCGGGTTGGCCTTGAGGTTGTGGTACCAGCCGGGTGCGCGCGGATCACCGCCCTTGGAGGCGACGACGTAGTAGTGGCCGCTGTCGGGGAAGTACGAGAGCGTGTTGGTGCGCTTCTGACCGGTCTTGGCGCCGACGGTGTGCAGAAGCAGGCTCGGCGGGACACCGGGCAGCGGAATGCGGTGGCCGATGCGACCATTCGTGCTCTTGTAGAGGGAGTCGTGCAGCATCAGCAACCGGACACCGATGTTCTGCTCGACCCACTGGGCGATGTTCATCTGCTCAATCCAACTCGGCGGTGTCGATCTGCGCCAGTGCCTCGCGCAGCAAACGTCCCGTCTGCTCCCTGTCGGCGTCCCGGCGCACCAGCATGCCCTTGGCGAACGAGAGCTTGTCGCCGTCGCGGCGTGGCACCACGTGCAGGTGGATGTGGAACACCGTCTGGAAGGCAGCCTTGCCGTCGTTGATCGCGATGTTGTTGCCGTCGGCGTGCAGCCCGGACGCTCTCGCCGCCTTGGCGATGCGCTGGCCCAGCCGCATCATCGAGGCCACGGTGGCGGGCGGGGTGTCGGTCAGGTCGACGGTGTGCCGTTTCGGTATCACCAGCGTGTGACCGCGGGTGAACGGCCGGATGTCGAGGATCGCCAGGTGGTCGTCGTCCTCGTGGATCGTGATGGCCGGGGCCTCGCCGGCGACGATGGCGCAGAAAACGCAGGACATCTAGCTCACGGTAGCCGCTTCCGTCACTCGGTGAGCTGGCGCCACGCGGCCAGCTTCACCGCGAACGGTGCGGTGTGGGCGGGACTGGTCGACGGTAGCCGCATGGTGCGCACCGGATGCGACCCGCGGACGAGACGCTGGTAGTTCTTCGCTGCGGCCGCGCCGTTGAAGTACACGCGCTCGATGCCCGGATGTGCGGCGAAGAACGTGTCGAAGTCGTTGGCCACCATGCTGGCCGGCTCGACTGCCGCGTCGAGGCTGCCGGGGCGGCGGCACGCGGCCAGCACATCCCAGACGGCCACCCCGGCGTCGGTGAGCCGATGGACACGCTCGTCGTACGGTGCTGCGGCGTCGAATCCGAACAGCGCGGCCATGATTGGCCAGAACGCGTTGCGCGGATTGGCGTAGTACCGGTGCTGGTTCAGTGACACGACGCCGGGCATGTTGCCGAGGATCAGCACCTCCGCGCGGTCGCCGGCGAGCGGTGCGAAGCTGTGCACGAGCGGCGACTCCATGGTTCCTGTGTAGCGCACGGTAGGTTGAGCCCGTGGCCGATGACGTCGATGTGGAGGCATCCGGGCTGCTCGACGGGCTCGAGGGCGATGCGCGCACCGAGCGGGCCGAGCTGATTCCGTGGCTGTTGGAGCGTGGGGTGAGCGTCGAGCAGATCCGTGTCAGCTCGTCGCCGTTGTTGCTCGCGTCGCGAAGGGTGATCGGCGACGACGGTGTCTACGTGTCGGCGCGGGAGGCGGCCGAGAAGCACGACGTCGATCTCGCGCTGTTCGAGCGGATTCAGCGGGCGATGGGCTTGCCGCGCATCGAGGATCCGGATGCGGCGGTGCTGCTGCGCGCCGACGCGGAGGCGGCCAAGTTCACCCGCGACTTCCTGGCCGCGGGCATCGATCCCGACGAGCTGGTGCAGATCACGCGGTTGCTCGGGGACGGGGTCGCGCGGGCCGCCGAAGCGATGCGCTATGCCGCGTTGGCGGCCGTGTTACGGCCGGCGGCAACGGAATTGGAGATCGCCAAGGCATCGGAGAAGCTCGTCGCCGAGCTGGCGCCTCTGCTCGGGCCGATGATCCAGGATGTGCTGCTGCTGCAGTTGCGGCATGCGATCGAAACGCAGGCGGTCAACGCGACCGAACGTGCGGAGGGGCAACACCTTCCGGGTGCGCGGGAGGTCACGATCGCGTTCGCGGATCTGGTCGGCTTCACCAGCCTCGGTGAGGCGCTGCCGCCCGAGGATCTCGAGCGATTGGCGCAGCGGCTGGCCGACATGACACGTGAGGTCGCGGTCGCGCCGGTCCGCTTCATCAAGACCATCGGTGACGAGGTGATGCTCGTCAGTCCCGAACCGGTGCCGCTGCTGGAGGCGGTGCTCCGCCTCGTCGACGCGACCGACGAGGACGAGGACTTCCCGCGACTGCGCGTCGGGCTGGCCACCGGGATGGCCGTGAGCCGCGAAGGGGACTGGTTCGGGAGCTCGGTGAATCTCGCGGCGCGCGTCACGGGTGCAGCACGGCCGGGGTCGGTCCTGGTGGCCGAGAGTGCCCGCGAGGCGATCGGCGACGACGACACGTTCACGTGGTCCTTCGCGGGGGCGAGACGCCTCAAAGGCATCAAGTCCGACGTCAAACTCTTCCGTGCACGGCGGGCCGAACCGGGTGGCGACTGACCCCAAACTTGTCGGTGTGTCGAACTAGTGTTCGATATGTGGATGTGGTTGCCGGCGCGGTCGAGGTGATGCGGGGTCAGTTGGCGATCCTGCAGGACGCCTCCGACTCCCTGTCGCATCGCGAGCTGGTGGCGCTGATGGCCGAGGTGACGTCGTTCGTGCGGTCGGTGCCCGCGTTGGAGCATCACATCCTGGCCCGGCTGACCAGTGAGACGGAGCCGCGCCGCCTCGGGGAAGCCTCGTGGAAGAAGGTGCTGACCACCACACTGCGGGTATCGGAGAAGGACGCGAAACGCCGCCTGGCCGATGCTGCGGCGTTGGGGCCGCGGCAGGCCCTGACCGGGGAGCCGTTGGCGCCGGTGTGGGAGGCGACCGCCGAGGCGCAGGCTTGTGGGGCGTTGGATGCCGAGCACGTTGCGGTGATCGCGAAGTTTCACGACAAGTTGCCGATGTGGGTCGATGTCGACACCCGCGCTGCCGCTGACCGGCAACTCGCCTCTCTCGGTGGCGGACTGACCCCGGAAGACTTGAAGAAAGCTGCGGATCGGTTGGCGGCGATGATCGACCAGGACGGTCCCGAACCCACCGACGCCGACCGGGCACGCCGCCGCGGCATCAATCTGGGTGCCCAGCAGGCCGACGGAATGAGCCGGTTGACCGGGTGGCTCACCCCTGAAGCCCGAGCCAGCTATGAGGCCATCCAAGCCAAGCTGGCGGCACCGGGGATGTGCAATCCCGACGACGAAAAGCCCTGTGTCGAGGGCGAACCCGCCCCCGAGCAAGCGCGATCTGATTCCCGGAGTGTGGCGCAGCGCAACCATGATGCGTGGCTGGCGGTCGGGCGGATGGCGTTGAGCTCGGGTGAGTTGGGCTCTCACAACGGGTTACCTGTGACGGTGATCGTGTCGACGACGCTGCAGGAGTTGGAGACGGGTGCGGGGGTGGCGGTCACCGGCGGCGGCAGCCTGTTGCCGATGGCTGATCTGATCCGGATGGCCGCCCATGCTCACCACTACTTGGCGGTGTTCGACCGCCACACCAATGAGCCGCTGTATCTGGGCCGCAGCAAGCGCCTCGCGAGCCCGGCGCAGCGGATCATGCTGCACTCTGTAGCCCGCGGCTGCACCGGTCCCGGCTGCACGGTGCCCGGCTACTGGACCCAGGTCCACCACATCGACGCCTGGAAGACCGGCGGCGCCACCGACATCACCAACCTCACCCTCGCCTGCGGGCCCGACAATCGGATGGTCGAACAGACCGGCTGGACCACCCGCATCAACAGCAAGGGCCAGGTCGAGTGGCTGCCGCCGCCCGATCTCGATACCGGCCAGCGCCGCACGAACGGCTACCACCACCCCGAACGCCACCTCTTGCCCGAAGACGACCAGGGTCCGTGATCATCGCGCTGGAGTGAATCCCCGCAGCCGCAAGCTGTTGGTCACCACGAACACCGAGCTGAAAGCCATTGCTGCCCCGGCGATCATCGGATTCAGCAGACCCGCCGCTGCGAGCGGCAGGGCCGCGACGTTGTAGGCGAACGCCCAGAACAGGTTGCCCTTGATGATGCTCAGCGTCCGGCGGGACAGGCGAATTGCGTCGGGCACGGCCCGCAGGTCGTCACGCACCAACGTCAGATCGCTCGCCTCGATCGCGACATCGGTGCCGCTGCCCATCGCGAGGCCGAGATCGGCCTGCGCCAGTGCGGCTGCGTCGTTGACGCCGTCGCCCACCATCGCGACGACTCTGCCCTCGCGCTGCAGCCGGGTGACGGTGTCGACCTTCTCCTGCGGCAGAACACCGGCGATCACCTGCTCGATGCCGACCTCCGCGGCCACGGCGCGCGCGACAGCGTCGTTGTCGCCGGTCACCATGATCGGCGTCAGGCCGAGCTCCTTGAGCAACAAAATCGCCTCAGCAGACGTGTCTTTCACCGTGTCGGCGACAGTCACCACTCCGCGCGCCCGTCCGTCCCAGCCCACCACGACCGCGGTGTGGCCTTCGGTCTCCGCCTGGTGTAGCGCAGCGCGAACATCGGTGGCAACCTCGAAGCCCTGCTCGTCGAACAGTCGGGGCCGGCCGAGCAGCACGCTGCGATCGTCGACGACGCCCCGCACGCCGAGGCCACGCACATTCTCGAAGGACGTCACCTCGGGCAGTCGTCCCAGCTTGTCACGGGCGCCTGCGGTGATCGCACGTGCAATCGGATGCTCCGACGCGGCTTCGACGGCTCCGGCGACTCGCAGCACCTCGTCCGGTTGCTCGGCCTCCACGGCGACGACACCCGTCATCGTCATGGTCCCCGTCGTCACGGTCCCGGTCTTGTCGACGATGACGGTGTCCACCCGCCGCGTCGACTCAAGTACCTCCGGGCCCTTGATCAAGATGCCCAGCTGCGCGCCACGTCCGGTACCGACCATCAGCGCCGTCGGCGTTGCCAGACCCAGCGCACACGGGCACGCGATGATCAGCACCGACACCGCGGCGGTGAAGGCGGCCGCCGCCGGGGCTCCGATGATCAGCCAGAACCCCAGTGTCGCAACGGCCAATCCGATCACGACGGGTACGAACACCGCTGAGATGCGGTCGGCCAGCCGCTGCGCAGACGCCTTTCCGTTCTGCGCGTTCTCGACCAGGCGGGCCATCTGCGCCAGCTGCGTGTCGGCGCCTACCCGCCGCGCCCGCACCACCAGCAGCCCGTCGACGTTGACCGTCGCCCCGACCACGTCGTCACCGGGATGAACGTCCACCGGGACCGATTCGCCGGTCAGCATCGACGCGTCGACAGCGGAATCGCCTTCCAGCACAACACCGTCCGCGGCGATCTTCTCCCCGGGCCGCACCACGAACTCGTCGCCGGCGCGCAGCTCGTCGACCGGGATGCGTCGTTCGGCACCGTCTCTGCGCACCGACACGTCTTTGGCGCCCATGTCGAGCAGAGCGCGCAGCGCCGCACCCGCCTGCCGTTTGGCCCTGGCCTCCAGATAGCGGCCCGCGAGCAAGAAGGTGGTGACCCCCGCCGCGGCTTCGAGGTAGATGTTGCCGGCGCCGTCGGTGCGCCCGATCGTCAGCTCGAACGGATGGGTCATCCCCGGCATCCCCGCGTGACCCCAGAACAGCGCGTAGATCGACCACCCGAATGCTGAGAGTGTGCCGATCGAGATCAGCGTGTCCATCGTCGCGGCGCGGTGCCGAAGGTTCGTCCACGCCGCGACGTGGAACGGCCAGCCGCCCCAGACCACCACCGGCGCCGCCAGCGTCAGCGAGAGCCACTGCCAGTACGTGAACTGCCAGGCCGGCACCATCGCCAGCGCGATCACCGGAACCGACAGCGCGACGCAGATCAGCAGGCGGCGACGCAGCGCGGCGGCGGGATCTTCCGTCGTCTGTTCGGTGGGCGTCTGCTGGGGGAGTGACGCGTGATAACCCGCGGCTTCCACCGCCGCGAGGAGTTGGTCGGTGGTGACGTGTCCGTCGTAGGTGACGCGCGCCTTCTCGGTCGCGAAGTTGACCGTCGCGGCGACGCCGTCGAGCTTGTTCAGCTTCTTCTCCACGCGCGCCGCGCACGACGCGCAGGTCATGCCGTCGATCGACAGCTCCAGCGACGTCGCCGGTGATGTTGCCGCCGGCACGGGATCAGCTCGCCAGCTGGTAGCCGGCCTCTTCGACGGCGGCGCGCACAGCGTCGGAGTCGACGGGACGGCTGCTGGAGATGGTGACCGTGCCACCGGCAAGGTCGATGCCGACGTCGTCCACGCCGGGCAGCTGCGACAGTTCGGCACGCACAGAGGAGGCGCACCCGGCGCACGTCATACCCTCGACAGAGATCGTGGTGGTCGTCATGCGAATCCTCTCCGGGGCGGTGTGACACGCCCACCTCCCATGTGTACCATACCCCCCTAGGGTATCAAAAGCTGACGACAGGAGCGACAACGGTGTCCTTTTTCACGACGGGGTCCACGGGCAAGGCTGCGGCTGCGGTGGCAGCTGCGGGAAGCGCGCTGGTGGTGCTGCTCAGTGGATGTACGAGTGGCGGCCAGGAGAGTGCCGGCGCCACGAGTAGCGCGGCGGAGCACGGTGACGGTCATGACCACGGATCGATGACGCAGAGCGCCGATCCGGCCGCCGGTCACAACGCCGCGGACGTGTCGTTCGCCGCAGGCATGGTGCCCCATCACGAGCAGGCCATCGTGATGAGCGACATCATCCTGGGCAAGCAGGGCATCGATCCTCGCGTGGTCGAGCTCGCGAACCAGATCAAGGCTGCCCAGGGTCCAGAGATCGCGACGATGAAGCAGTGGCTCACCTCCTGGAATGCCATGCCGATGAACCACGAGGGCCACGACATGTCCAGCATGGGCATGATGAGCGACCAGCAGCTCGACCAGCTGCGGCAGGCGCAAGGCGTCGACGCGGCACGCCAGTTCCTCACCGGCATGATCGCCCACCACGAAGGCGCGGTGCGGATGGCGCAGACCGAGCTGGATACCGGAGAAGCGGCAGATGCCAAGCAGCTCGCGCAGACCATCATCGACACCCAGCAGCGCGAGATCGCGACGATGAAGCAGATCCTCGGATCGCTCTAGATGCGGGTGCTCGTGCAGCGGGTGACCTCGGCGCGGGTCACCGTCGCCGGCGAGACCGTCGGTGAGATCGCGCCCGCCACGCAGGGGCTGCTCGCCCTGGTCGGGGTCACGCACGACGACGACGTCGCGAAAGCCACCCGGCTCGCCGAAAAGGCTTGGCAGCTGAGGATTCTCGACGACGAGAAAGCCGCGGCCGACATCGGTGCACCCATCCTGGTGGTCAGTCAGTTCACGCTGTACGGCAACACCACCAAGGGGCGCCGGCCGACGTGGAATGCGGCGGCTCCCGGCGCGGTCGCCGAGCCGCTGGTCGACGCGTTCTGCGACGCACTACGGACGCTCGGCGCGTCGGTGCAGACCGGAGCCTTCGGCGCCGACATGGCCGTCGAGCTCGTCAACGACGGCCCCGTGACGGTGATGCTGGAGCTCTGAGACCTACTGCGCGGTGGTGATCTGCACGCCTTCGGACGGCTGCACGATCACGAATCCATTGCCGTAGAACGAGACCTGCACCGCCTCGCCGGAGCCCCGGCCGATCAGCGCGCCGGCCTTGAAGCTCGTCTTGAGCTGGGTCTGCAGGTTGGCCGACCAGGCGACGACGGCATTGGTGTCGGCGAACGTGGGCGCTTCGGCGGCGTTGAGCACCACCGGCGGTCCGTCGGTGGTCAGGGCGACCCACCCGGTACCCCGCAGAGTCGTGTTGAACAGTCCGCCGGTGGCGATGCTGCCGCCCTTGACCCGTTCGATGTTCCAGTCGAGGTTCGACGAGAACGCCAGCACGTTCTTGCCGCTGATGGACAGGCCCGAGTTCGTCAGGTTCAGCAGATGGACGTCGTAGGCGCGCTCGGCGAGGAAGACGTCGCCCTGGCCGGCGCAGCGCATCAGCGGCAGGCCTTCGCCGGTCAGCGCCTTCTTGATGAAGCGGGAGGCGCCGCCGCCTTCGAACGAGAAGTCGACGTTGCCCTGATAGGCGACCATCGAGCCTTGCCGTGCCATGAACGGCTCACCGAGACGGACCCGCAGCAGCTTGGCGTTCTGGTTGCCGATCGCCTTGGCTTCTTTTTCGCTGAACCGTCCGTCGACGAGATCGCCGCTGATACCGGCGAAACCGCCGTCCCCAAGGGGCTGCGCCTGGGCCTGTGACTGCACCTGAGCCTGAGGCGGCTGCTGGCCGGGAGGTTGTTGGCCGAGTGGCGCGCGCATCACCTGACCGCCGGCGGACACCTGGTCGGTCCACTGCTGCCCGTCATGCCACCGATAGTCAAAGCGACCCTCGGGGTCTGGCTGCCATGTGCCTGGTCCGGGTGCGCTCATGCGCCTCACCCTAGTGCCGTTCGCCGACGGTGAACCCCGTTCCCTCGGCTCTGCAACGGTGTAATCATGTAATCATGAGACACCATCCCCACAAGAGAGCCGGCCGCTCGGGCGGCTGGCAGCAGGCCGATCAGCCCGACGCTCGCGACGCCGCCGAATGGTTCGCCGGCCGACTGCCCGAGGAGTGGTTCGCCGGTGACCCGGAGGTCATCGTCGACCGCGAGGAGATCACCGTCATCGGAGCACTTCCCGACGCCGACGGCGACGAACCCGAAAGCGAGGCCCGCGCCTCCGGGCGAGCCGCGCGGTTCCGCGAGCAGACCCGCACCGAACGCATGCACATCGCCGACGAAGCCGAAGCGCGCTACGCACGCAAGGTCTCGTGGGGTGTGACAGTCGGCGACGAACGAATCCTGTTCACCCACATGGCAGTTCCGGTGATGACCCGGCTGCGTCAGGCGGAACGCCAGGTGCTCGACACCCTCGTCGACGCCGGAGTGGCGCGGTCGCGCTCGGACGCGCTGGCATGGTCGGTGCGTCTGGTCGCCGAGCACACCGACGAGTGGCTCGGCAAGCTGCGAGACGCGATGCGTGAGGTCGACGACCTGCGCGCCCAAGGCCCGCAGGTCACCCCTACCGACTAGGCCTGGATCATCGCCCAGTAGGCCCCACGACGAGCCATCAGCTCGTCGTGGGTGCCCCGCTCGACGATGCGGCCCGCATCCATCACCAGGATCAGGTCGGCGTCGCGGATCGTCGACAGGCGATGCGCGATCAGGAAACTGGTGCGTCCGCGCCGCAGTGACGTCATCGCGTGCTGGATCAACACCTCGGTGCGGGTGTCCACCGAGCTGGTCGCCTCGTCGAGGACGAGCAGCTGGGGTCGCGCCAGCACAGCTCGCGCGATCGTGATCAGTTGGCGTTCACCGGCACTGATGTTCGTGCCGCCGTCGGCGATGCGGGTCTCGTAGCCGTCGGGCAGCGTGTGCACGAAGCGGTCCACGTAAGCCGCGATGGCAGCCTCGACCACCTCGTCGCGCTCGGCGTCGGGTCGCCCGTAGGCGATGTTCTCGTACACGGTGCCGGCGAACAGCCAGGTGTCCTGCAGCACCATGCCGATCCGGGAACGCAGCGCCGACCGACTCACCGTGGTGATGTCCACGCCGTCGAGCAGGATCTGACCCGCATCGACGTCGTAGAACCGCATCAGCAGGTTCACCAGCGTGGTCTTGCCGGCGCCGGTCGGGCCGACGATCGCCACCGTGGTGCCCGGCTCGACGACGAGGCTCAGCTCCTCGATCACCGGCGCCTCGGGGCGGTAACCGAACCGGACGTCACGGAATTCGACACGGCCGCTGCGTGAGCTCGCAGGAGGCAGATCCCGGTCCGGCGCCTGCGGTTCCTCCTCGGCGTCCAGCAGCTCGAAAACCCGCTCGGCGCTGGCGATTCCCGATTGCAGCGTGTTGTACATGCCGGCGATCTGGGTCAGCGGCTGGTTGAACTGCCGCACGTACTGGATGAACGCCTGGATGCCGCCGAGAGTGATCTGTCCGGTGGCGACCTGGATGCCACCCACCACGGCGACGGCGACGTAACTGAGGTTGCCGACGAAGATCGTCGCGGGCGAGACCAGGCCGGAGAGGAATTGCGCCCCGAAGCTCGCGTGGTAGACGTCGTCGTTGAGTTCGGCGAACTGTCGCTGCGCCGCAGCGCGGTGGCCATAGGTGGACACGACCGTGAAGCCGCTGTAGGTCTCTTCGATGTGCGCGTTGAGCTTTCCGGTGTTGGCCCACTGCGCGACGAACAGGCGGCGGGATCGCCGCGCGATCGACCGGGTGACCCACAGCGAGAGCGGCACGGTCACCACCGTGAACAGCGTCAGCAGCGGCGAGATCGTCAGCATCATCACCAGCACGGCGATCACGGTCAGCACTGAGGTCAGCAGCTGGGTGATCGACATCGACAGCGACTGGGCCAGATTGTCGACGTCGTTGGTCACACGGCTGAGCACCTCGCCGCGCTGCCGGGTGTCGAAGTAGCGCAGCGGCAGCCGGTGGATCTTGTCCTCCACGTCGGCGCGCAACGCCACCATGGTCTTCTGCACGACGACGTTCAGCAGCCGCGCCTGCAGCCAGACCATCAGCGCCGCAATCAGATACAGGCCCAGCGCCAGTGCCAGCGTGCGGGCCACCGCGGCGAAGTCGACGCCCTGACCAGGGACCACGTTCATGCCGGACAGCAGATCGGCGAACGTGGTGTCACCCCGTGCGCGCGCGGCGTCGACCGCCTGCTCCTTGGTCAGACCGGCCGGGAGCTCTCGCCCCACCACACCGTTGAACAGCAGATCGGTCGCGTGGCCCAGGATGCGTGGTCCGACGACACCGATCGCGATGCCCCCGATACCCAGCAGCATCACCGCCACCGTCATACCCCGTTGCGGCGTCAGCCTTCTGAGCAGTCGCAGTGCCGAAGCCCGGAAGTCCCGCGAGCGGGCCTGCGGGGGTTCGTTCATCCGCATCGAGCGGCCCAGTGGTCCGCTCACGGCGTCCCGACCGACTGCGAATCCGCGAACTCGCGGTAGGCCGTGCACTCGGCGATCAGGTCGTCGTGCGTGCCGGCGCCGACCACCCGGCCGTCGTCGACGACGACGATGTGGTCGGCTCCGGCGATCGTGGAGATGCGTTGGGCGACCACGATCACGGTGGCGTCGGCAGAGACTTCGCGCAGCCGCGCACGGACCGTGGCGTCGGTGTGCACGTCGAGCGCGGAGAACGCGTCGTCGAAGAGGTAGATGGCCGGGTTGCGGACGACGGCGCGCGCGATCGCCAACCGCTGACGCTGACCGCCGGAGAAGTTCATGCCGCCCTGGGCGACGCGCTGATCCAGGCCGTCGGGGTGCGCGGCGACGAAGTCGTCGGCGGCCGCGACCCGCAGCGCTGCCCACATCTCGTCGTCGGTCGCGTCGGACTTCCCGAAGCGCAGATTGTCGGCGATCGTGCCCGCGAACAGGTAGCCGCGCTGCGGCACCAATCCGACCGCCGCCCAGAGTGTTTCGATGTCCATATCGCGAACGTCGACACCGTCGACCAGGACCGCCCCGTCCGTCAGGTCATAAAGCCGGCAGACCAACGAGATCAGCGTCGACTTCCCCGATCCCGTCGAGCCGACGATCGCGGTCGTCGCCCGCGGGCGGGCGGTCAGCGAGATGTCCTGCAGGACCGGGCGGTCGGCGCCGTCGTAGGAGAACGTGGCGCCGTCGAAACGAATCTCGCCGGCGATGCGCTCGAGCACGACCGGCTCCGCCGGGCTGACGATCGTCGGCTCGGTCGACAGCACCTCGGTGATGCGTTCGGCGCACGCCGACGCTCGGGGGATGATCACGAGGATGAACGTCGCCATCAACACGGCGACGAGGATCTGCATGAAGTACGACAGGAACGCGATCAGCGACCCGACCTGCATCTGGCCCGCGTCGATGCGGTGGCCACCGAACCAGATCAACGCCACGCTTGAGACGTTGATGACCAGCGTGGTGACCGGCAACATCACCGCCTGCCACCGCCCGGCCTCCAGCGCGGCATCGGCGAGCGCCGTGTTGGCCGCGGCGAATCTGGTGCGCTCATAGGGTTCCCGCGCGAAGGCGCGTACCACGCGCAGCCCCGTCAGCTGCTCCCGCATCACCCGGTTGACGCCGTCGATCAGGCGTTGCAGGCGGCGGAAGACCGGCAGCAGATGCGAGACGATCCAGTAGTTGGCCAGCGCCAGCACCGGCACGCTAATCAGCAGCAGCCACGACAGGCCCGCATCCTGGTGGACGGCCATCGCGATGCCGCCGATGCACATGATCGGCGCCGTGATGAGCATGGTCGCCGTCAACTGCACGAGCAGCTGGATCTGCTGGACATCGTTGGTGGTGCGGGTCAGCAGCGACGGCGCCCCGAATCGGGCGGTCTGCTCGGCCGAGAACCCGGTGACGTGGCCGAAGATCACCGACCGCAGATCGCGGCCCACGCCCATGCTCGCGCGGGAACCGAAGTACACGGCGCCGACGGCGCACGCCACCTGCAGCGCCGTCACCCCGAGCATCACCCCGCCGAGCTCGACGATGCGGCGCAGGTTCCCCTGGGCCACGCCGTCGTCGATGATCGCGGCGTTGACCGTCGGGAGATACAGCGTGGCCAGGGTGCTGACGAGCTGAAGGGCGGCGACCACGGCGAGGAGCGGCCGGTAGGGCCGGGTGTGCCGGCGGAGCAGGCCCCAGAGCATCCCGCTACTGTCGCACACCCTCTGACGAATGCCCGTGTGCGGCCAGATACCTGAGAATACTGTGAATTAGCAGGTCAGTCGGCCTGTCGGTGGTTCACCCGAAGGGCTGCCGCTACAGTGCATGGCGTGACCCGCAGCCCCCGCAGAATTCGACGGCCCGCGAAAGCGCTCGCCGTTGCTGCCGCGGCCGTGCTTCCGGTGCTGGCCGGGTGTTCCGACGACCAGCCGACCTCGCCGACGGTGCCGTCGTCCGACGCGCCGGCCGCGGCCGCCAAACACGGCCCGTTCTTCCCGCAGTGCGCCGGCATCAGCGATCAGGAGATCGAGAAGCAGACGCAGGTCCCGGGCCTGGTCAACACCGCGACGAACTCTGCGGGGTGTCAGTGGCTGACGAACGGCAGCATCGTCGGACCGCACTTCTCGTTCACCTGGTTCCGGGGCAGCCCGATCGGCCGCGAGCGCAAGACCGAGGAGCTCTCGCGCACCAGCGTCGAGGACATCAACATCGAGGGCCACGACGGGTTCATCGCTTCCAACGAGGACCCGATCCTGGGAGTCAACCTGTGCGAGATCGGCATCGGCTTCGACGATGACTTCATCGAGTGGTCGATCAGCTACGCGGCCAAGCCGTTCCCGGACCCCTGCGATGTCGCCAAGGAACTCACCCGCCAATCGATTGTGAACTCCAAATGAGCGTGCGATCCAGAGCGGCGGCCGCAGCCGGCGTGACAGCGCTGATGCTGCTGACCGGATGCACCCAGACGGTCGAGGGCACCGCGGCCAAGTCGGGCTCTGGCGATGTGCCGCGCAACAACAATTCCGAGCGCCAGTACCCCAATCTGCTCAAAGAGTGTGACGTGCTGACGCAGGACATCCTGGCGCAGACGGTCGGGGCCGATCCGCTCGACATCCAGAGCACCTTCGTCGGCGCGGTGTGCCGCTGGCAGGCGGCCAATCCGGCAGGGCTGGTGGACATCACGCGGTTCTGGTACGAGCAGGGCGACCTGGAGAACGAGCGCAAGACCGCCCAGCAGCTGAACTATCAGATCGAGAACAGGTCGATCGCCGGCATCCAGTCCTTCGTGATGCGGCCCAACGACCCCAACGGTGCGTGCGGTGTGGCCAGCGATGCCGCCGGCGTTGTGGGCTGGTGGATCAATCCGCAGGCTCCGGGTATCGACGCGTGTGGCATGGCGATCAAGCTGATGGAGCTCACCCTCGCCACCCGCGCCTAGCGCGGGATGTGGAAGTCGACCAGCTCCGCGCCGCCCAACTCCAGTTGCGACCATGACCCGCCGACGCGCAGCACCGCGATCGCCGACGTCGGATACTTCGCCGAGATCTTCTGCGCGGCATCGCCGTTGGCAGTCGACTCGGTGGCCAAGCTGAGAGCCAGCGACGACATCACCGGCTCGTGTCCCACCACCAGCAGCGTCGCCACGTCATCAGTGATGCCGTTGACCTCCTCGATGACGATGCCCGGGCTGGCCTCGTAGAGCCGGTCGGCGAACGTTGCCGGCGCGGTGATGCCGGTGCGCTCCAGGGTCTGGCGGGTTCGCGTCGCCGACGAGCACAACACCGCGTCGACCGTTCCGACGTTGTCGCGGATCCACTCTCCTGCCAACACGGCCTCGCGCTCTCCGCGCGGCGCCAACGGTCGCCGGTGATCCGACACCCCGTCGGGATAGTCCGATTTGGCGTGCCGCATCAGCACCAGCGTGCGCGTTCCGTCGCTCATGGGAGATAACCGTAGGCCATGTCGGTGCGCATCCCCGGACTTGTCGGCGGCCCGCCCTAGACTTCCGATGCACTCGCCACGAGCCCGCCGAACACGAGGAAAGGACGGTCATCCGCATGCGATTCCTGCACACCGCCGACTGGCAGCTCGGCATGACCCGGCACTTCCTCAGCGGTGAGGCGCAGCCCCGCTATTCGGCGGCCCGCCGGGCGGCGGTCACCGCGCTGGGGCCCTTGGCGGCCGAGACCGACGCCGAGTTCGTCGTGGTCGCCGGCGACGTGTTCGAACACAACCAGTTGGCGCCGCGGGAGGTCAGCCAGTCGCTGGAAGCCATGCGGGGCATCGGCGTGCCGGTCTATCTGCTGCCCGGCAACCACGACCCACTCGATGCGGCGTCGGTCTACACCAGCGCGCTGTTCACCGCCGAGCGCCCCGACAACGTGATCGTGCTCGACCGCCCCGGCGTGCATCAGGTGCGGCCGGGTCTGGAGCTGGTCGCCGCGCCGTGGTCGTCGAAGTTCCCCACCACCGATCTCGTCGCCCAGGTGCTCGACGGGCTGCCCGCCGACGGGGTGACCCGCATCGTCGTCGGACACGGTGCGGTCGACATCCTGGTGCCGGACAAAGACCGGCCGTCGTTGATCGCGCTGGCCGCGCTGGAGGGTGCGATCGGACGCGGTGCGGTGCACTATGTGGCGTTGGGGGACAAGCACTCTGTGCTCGACGTCGGGTCGTCGGGTCGCATCTGGTACTCGGGATCCCCGGAGGTCACCAACTTCGACGACGTCGAACCGAAGCCCGGTCATGTGCTGGTCGTCGACGTCGACGAGGCGAGCGCGCACCGGCCGGTTCGGGTCGATCCGCGGCCGGTCGGTACGTGGCGCTTCCTGTCGCTGCGGCGCGGCGTCGACGACAGCCGCGACGTCGCCGATCTCGACATCAACCTCGATCTGATGATCGACAAGGAGCGCACGGTGATCCGGCATGGTCTGACCGGTTCGCTGACCGTCACCGACAAGGCGGCCCTCGATCTGTGCCTGGACCGCTACGCCCGCCTGTTCGCCGCGCTGATCCCGTGGGATCGCCACACCGACATCGCGGTGATGCCCGCCGACGGTGAGTTCGACGATCTGGGCATCGGCGGATTCGCCGCGTCCGCGGTGGCTGAACTGGTGTCCACGGCGCGCTCGTCCGGGGAGGACGCCGAGGACGCCCGTGCCGCACTCGCTCTACTGCTGCGCCTGACCGAGGGAGGGGTGGCGTGAAGCTGCACCGGCTGACGCTGACCAACTACCGGGGAATCACCCACCGCGACATCACGTTTCCCGACAGCGGCGTCATCGTGATCAGCGGCGCGAACGAGATCGGCAAGTCGTCGATGCTCGAGGCGCTCGACCTGCTGCTCGAGGCCAAGGACCGCTCCACGAAGAAGGACGTCAAGCAGGTCAAGCCCACCCACGCCGACGTCGGTGCTGAGGTCACGGCGGAAATGTCGACCGGCGCTTATCGATTCGTCTACCGCAAGCGCTTCCACAAGAAGCCGGAGACCGAGCTGACGATCCTCGCGCCGCGGCGTGAGCAACTCACCGGCGACGAGGCGCACGAGCGGGTGCGGGCGATTCTCGCCGAGACGGTCGACCTCGATCTCTGGCAGGCGCAGCGGGTGATCCAGGCGTCGTCCACGTCCGCCACCGAACTCTCGGGATGCGACGCGCTCTCGCGTGCCCTCGACGTCGTCGCCGGCGAAGTCGACGACACCGCCGTCGAAGCGGGCCCCGCCGATGCGCTGCTGGTCGATCGCATCGACGAGGAGTACCGCCGCTACTTCACCGCCACCGGCCGGCCGACCGGGGAGTGGCTGGCCGCCATCACGCGGCTCAAGGCTGCCGACGCGGAGGTGGCCCGTTGCGCGGCGGCGATCGCCGAAGTCGACGAGGCGGTCCGCCGGCACGCGACGCTCACCGCCGGCCTCGAGACGGCGACGCACCAAAAAGACGTCAGTGCACGAGAATTGGCCGCGGCGCAGCACGCCGCCGACGCGGTTGCGGTGCTGACAGCGCAGCTGGAGCAGGCACGGGCCCGCGCAGAGGCCGCGGCGTTGACCCACGCGGCGTCGCTCGCGACCCTGACCGAGCGGCGGCGCACCCGCGCCGAGGTCGACGACCGCATCGCCGCCGTGGCACGTCTGCGCGCCGACGCCGAGTCGGCCGCCGAGGACGCGGACACTGCGCGAGAGATGCGGGCGGCCGCTGACGTCACGGCTGTGACCGCGAAAAGCGATCTGCAGCAGTGCAAAGAGCGCGTCGACGCGGCTCATGCCGCGGTTGCACTGCTGCACGATCGGGAAGAAGCCGAGAAGCTCACCGCCCGGATCGCCACCTACGAAAGGCACCAGCTCGAAGCAGATGCCGTCCGCCGCGAGCTCGCGGCCATCAGCGTGACCGCGGAATCGATGGCGATCCTCGAGAAGGCCGCGGTCGCGGTCGAGCGGGCGGCTGCGGCGGTCGAGCAGACCTCGGCTCACATCGAGCTGGTCGCGGCGGCAGACGTCGACGTCGCGATCGACGGGACCTCGGTGCCGCTGACCGCGGGACAGACGTGGACGACGTCGGTATCGGGTGCAACGGGCATCGACCTGCCCGGGGTGCTCTCGGTTCGGGTGATCGCCGGCGCGACCGCAGCCGGCCATCGGGCCGCGCTCGACCGCGCGGAAGAGGCGCTGGCTGCGACCCTGCGTGAGGTGGGGGCGCCTGATCTCGAGACGGCACGGGCCCTCGGCACCCGCAGGCAGGAGCTCGTCGCAAGCAGTAAGCAGATCACGGCGGTGCTGGAGGCGCTCGCCGCCGACGACTCCGTCGAGATCCTGCGCTCCCGACTGGCCGCGGTTCAGGCGCGCGTGCCCGCAGAGCCGGTCGAGGTCCCACTCGACCCGAAGGCTCAGCGGCTGGAATTGGTCGAAGCGACGGCGGCACACCAGCAGGCGTTGCGCGACTGCGACACTCACGTCAAGGTCGCCGAGGCCGCCGCGACGCTGCTCACCGAGAGGGAGCTGCGCGCCGCCCGGCTGGCGGAGAAGCTCGCGGTCGTGGCCGAGGAGTTGGCCGCTGCCCAGCATCGTCTCGCCCAGGCGCGTGCCACCGTGACCGATGACGAACTGTCCCTCGCCGTGCAGTCGCATGCCGAGGCGGCGGCCACGGCACAGGCGGGAGTCGACCGCATCGGCCAGGAGCTGGCGGGCCAGCAGCCCGACGAGGTCAGCGTGCGCCTCAGCCAGGCGCGTAGCGCGGCCGACGGAGCGGTCGCGCGGTGCAGCGAGGTCGTCGAGGCGCTGCGCGACGTCGCCGCCCAGCTGTGGGTCTTCGGAACCGAAGGCCGCAAGGGCCGGCTCGACGCCGCCGAAACGGAGCGCGAACACGCGGCGGCCGACCACGCGCGGGTGCAGCGCCGGGCGCGTGCGGCGGAGCTGCTGCGCACCGTGATGGGCAGGCACCGCGCCGCGATGCGGTCGCGCTACGTCGATCCGTTCCGCGGCGAGGTGGAGCGGTTGGGCCGCATCGTCTTCGGCGACACCTTCGAAGTCGACGTGGACAGTGACCTGCGCATCGGGCACCGCACGCTGTCGGGGCGCACGGTGCCGTACGACTCGTTGTCCGGCGGTGCCAAGGAACAATTGGGCATCGTGGCCCGGCTTGCCGGTGCCGCCCTGGTTGCCCAGGACGACACCGTGCCGGTCGTGATCGACGACGCACTCGGCTTCACCGACCCCGACCGGCTGACCCGGATGGCCGAGGTGTTCGACGCCGTGGCCGGCGACGGACAGGTGATCATCCTGACGTGCAGCCCGCAGCGCTACGCCGGAGTCCAGACCGCGCGCCACATCGAACTGGCGTCCTGAGCGACGTAGGTCAGCTCGCAGACTGCAGCCGGTGCGGGGCGTCGAAGCTCGCCGGCCCCAGACCGAGATGATCCCGCAGCGTGGTGCCGGTGTATTCGGTGCGGAACAGACCGCGCCGCTGCAACTCCGGCACCACGGCGTCGACGAAATCGTTGAAGGTGCCCGGGGTCTGGGCCGCCGACACCATGAAGCCGTCGGCCTCGCCGGCCCGGAACGACTCCTCGATCTGATCGGCCACCTGCGCGGCGGTACCGACGAACTGTGGCAGCAAGACACCCTGGGCGTACCACTTGCCGATGTCGCGCAACGTCAGGTTGTCGCGGTCGGCCACCCGGCGAGCCGTGTCGAACAACCCCTGCGTGCCGGTGACGGCGATGTCCTCCACCGGGGCGTCGAGGTCGTAGCGCGAGAAGTCGTGATCGGTGTGCACCGACAACGTGATCAACCCCGATATGGGGTCGGCCAATTCGTTGTGGAAGGCCTGCTTCTCCCTGGCGATCGATTCGGTCTCCCCGATGAACGGCAGGAACGCGGGGAAGATCAGCACCTTGTCCGGGTCGCGGCCCAGGTCGGACGCCCGGGACTTGATGTCGTCGTAGTAGGCGCGCCGGCCCTCCGGAGTGGGATCGATCTCGAAGATCGCCTCCGCCCACCGGGCGGCGAAATCCCGACCCGTCGACGACGACCCCGCCTGGATCAGCACCGGCCGGCCCTGCGGTGAGTGCGGCACGTTGAGGGGTCCGCGGGTGCGGAAGTACTCGCCGACATGGTCGGTGCGGCGCACCCGGTCCGGGTCGGCGAACACCCCGGACTCCTTGTCGAGGACCAGCGCATCGGGATCCCAACTCGACCACAACTCCAACGCGGTGCGGACGAACTCGTCGGCCCGTAGGTAGCGGTCGTCGTGACCCAGATGGTTCTCGTGCCCGAAGTTCTGGGCCTCGCTCTGGGTGAGTGAGGTGACGATGTTCCACGCCACCCGGCCCGCCGTGATGTGGTCGAGGCTGGCGAAGATGCGCGCCAACTCGTAGGGGTGAAAATAGGTGGCGGACTTGGTGATCGCGATGCCCAGTTTGGAGGTGACGGCCCCGATGCTCGCCGCCACGATCGACGGGTCCAGCGTGGCGGTGGCCTGGGTGCCGCGGCGCAGCGGTTCGCTGATGTCGTCGCCGTAGCGCACCGGCGCGGCCAGCAGGTCGGCGAAGAACACGAAGTCGAACTTTCCGCGTTCCAGGATGCGTCCGATGCGGTGGTAGTAGTCCGGCGTGGTGAACCGGGTGTCGCTGGCCGGGTGACGCCATGCGGCGTGCGAATGGGTGACCTGGGACGCGATCTGGAATCCGCCCAGGTGAAGTTGACGAGTCATGAGTGCTCCCGATCAGAAGTAGGCGTTGGCCGGAAGTGCCGTGCCGTGCAACAGGTTCTGGCCGATCGCGCGTGCCTTCAGCCCGACCGGATTGTGCAGCGTGATCGTGCGGATGTTGCGCCAGTGTCGGTCGAGGTTGCGGCCGCGGCTCGCCGCGCTGGCCCCGCCGAGCTCGAGGAGGCGGGTGGCGGCGTCGGGGGCCACCGCGTCGAGGTGCACCTTGACCTTCGCGACCTTGAGCTGCGCCTCGGTCGCCAGCTCGGCGTCGGGCACGCGGTCGGAGCCGTAGGAGTCGGTGGCCGCGCCGATCGCGGCCGCCGCATCCAGCACGGCCGCCCGGGCGATCGCCGCAGTGCTGGCGATCTCGCCGAGCTGGCGCTGCAGCAGCGGGTCGTCGGTGGGCCGCTCGGTCACCGCGTGGCTGAAGCTGCGCTCGCGTGAGCGCAGCAGCGCGACGCCGTCGTCGACCACCGACTCCAGGATCCCGGCCACCACCGCGTGGATGAACAGCTGTAGCGAGGCGTACTGCACCGTCGGTTGCGGCTCGGCGTCATAGGGGGTGTCGCTGAGCACCTCGTCCTCGGACACCGCGACGCCGGTGAACACCGTCGTGCCGGTGCCGGTGCGGCGCTGCCCGAACCCGTCCCAGTCGTCGATGATCTGCACACCGGGCCTGTCGGCGGGCACCACCACGGTGGCCACCGAGTCGTGGTCGGTGGTGGCCGTGACGGTCAGGTAGTCGGAGAACAGCGTGCCGGTGCTGTAGAACTTCTCTCCGTCGAGCTGGTAGCCCTGGTCGGCGGGCAGCAGCCGGGTGTTGAACACGAGGCTGCCGACCGCGTGGGCACCCTTCTCGCTGAATGCGTTGCCGAAGGTCTTCCCCTGGGCCACCTTCGAGAGCCACCCCGCCGAGAGCGCATCTGCGGCGCCGTCATGGAAGGTGCGCAGTCTCTCCTCCACGAACCAGAAGTGCGTCCGGAAGATGTGCGCGACGATCGGGTCGGCGCGCGCGACGTCGATGATGGTCGAGAACAGTTGCGGGACAGTCAGTCCGGGGCCCCCGAACGACGCAGGTAACCGCAGCGTGCCGAAGCCGGCCCGCTTGAGAGCGGCCACCTGCTCGACGGGATTCTCGTCGTTGCGATCGCGGTCGGCGGCCCCGGCGGCGATGTCTCGCAGAAGCGCCGCGAAGTCGTCGGAGCCGGGCAGCAGGGCGGTGAGATGGTCCACAGAGGTCATGACGGTGATGTCTACCGGCCGGCGACACGGGCGCCACTGCTTTGGATCAGCTCGAACCGAACCTCGGACCGATGCCAGCCCGCGTGGCCCACCCGCTGCCCCGGGGGCAGAATGGATCGCGATGACGATGAACGCCAAGCGTCGGAGTGCGCACGCCAAGCTGGCCGCGCTTCCTGGCGTGCGGCCGGTGCGACGGCCTCTCGGCACGGGCGAGTTCGACGTCTACTACGTGCGCAGCGGGCGCAAATCGGCACATCCTCTGCTGATCATCCCGGGTGGTCCGGGGGCCGCGTCGGTCGCCCTGTACCGGGCGTTTCGCCGGCGGGCCGCGCTCGCCGGACTGGACGTGATCATGGTCGAGCATCGCGGTGTCGGGCTCTCCCGGCACGACGACGCGGGCCACGATCTACCTGCCGAGGCGATGACGGTCCGCGCCGTCGTCGACGATCTCGCGGCGGTCCTCGACGACGCCCACGTCGACAAGGCGATCGTCTACGGCGCCTCCTACGGCACCTACCTGGCCGCCGGCCTCGGCGTGTCACATCCCGAGCGCGTGCACTCCATGGTGCTCGACTCGCCGCTGCTGTCAGCCGACGACATCGCCGAGGTGCGCGCCCAGACCCGCCGCGTGCTGTGGGACGGCACCCTGCCGGGGACGGCTGAGTTGGCGGCCAAGGTCCGCGGGCTGGTGCAGGCCGGGGTGGTGACGAGCAAGGATGTACAGCTGATCGGCGACATGTACGGCGTGGCCGGCCCAGAGGTGCTCTGCCGGCAGCTCGATTTGCTGCTCGCCGGACACGACTGGCTGTGGGCGGCCGTCGGTTTCGGCGCCCGCAACCTCTTGGAACGCAAGACGCCCTATCAGCACGAGCCCGACCTCGTCGAGCGCATCGCCTACCGCGAGTTGAACTACGGCGCTGAGCCCGACGGCCTGCCGCTCGATCCGGCCGTCGCACTCCGTGAGATGGCGCTCGGGGACGTCGAATTCGAGGCAGAGCCCTACGATCTCGTCTCCGCCATGCCGGGATTCCACTGGCCCACCGCGGTGCTGTCCGGCGGCCGAGACCTCACCACGCCGCCCGGGATCGCGCAGCGGGTCGCCGACCTCGTTCCCGGTGCCGTGCTGGTCGACCTGCCCACCGCCGGTCACAGCATGCTCGACACCCGCGAGCACGCCGCTCTGCAGGTGTGCCGGGCGGCTGCCAAGGGTCAGATCGCCGAGCTGGGCGCGCGCGGAACAGAATTGGACAAGCTTCCGGCGAACCTCACGGTGCGGCTGATGGTCGCCGCGATCCGCGTGGCGGCCCGGGCCGAGAGCACGGTGCCCGACGTGGTGCCGCGGGCGGTCCGGCAGGTCACCGCTTCGTGAAGATCACCGCTTCGTGAAGATCACCGCTTCGTGAAGATCACCGCTTCATGAAGCCGATCGCGGTGTAGTTCAGGTCGCCGATGCCTGCGGGGCCGTAGTTGGCCAGCGTGGCGCGGACGGCGACGTTGCCGGGAGCCTGGAACAGCGGCAGGCTGTGCACCTCCTGCCAGATCATCTTGTCCAGTTCGTTGGCCTGGGTGCGGGCCTTGGCCGGGTCCAGTTCGGAGAGCGTCTGCTCGATCTTGGCGTCGATCTCGGGGCTGCCGATCTTGCCGTAATTGCTCTCACCCGCCGACGCGTACGCCTGGGTGAGGCTTGACAGCGCGAAAGCATCACCGGCCCAGGCGAAATTGACGATATCGAAGTTGCCGGGGACGACGAAGTCGGTGAACAGTTTGCCGCCGGCGGCCGGCACCAGTTGGAGGTCCACGCCGATCTGGGCGAGGTTGTTCTGCGCGATCTGCCCGATCTGGCCGGTACTGCGGGCGTCGTAGAACACGTCGCGGATCGTCAGCCGTCGGCCGTCCTTCTCCCGGAACTGGCCGTTCTGCCGCCAGCCCAACGCGTCGAGTTCCCGCTTGGCGGCTTCGGGATCGAAGGGAATGCTGTTGTCTTGGTAGCCCTCCTGGCCCGCCAGGTAGATGTGGTTGTTCAGCGGCACCGGTTTGTCGACGAGGCCGTTCTGGGCGACGGTGGCGATCGCCTGCCGGTCGATGCCCTTGGCGACGGCCATGCGCAGCGCCGGATCGGCGAGGATCGAGCCGGGCGCCCCGTTGAACGTCATGTGATACCACTGCGCCGACGGGGCGCGACGCATCGCGATGCCCGGCGCGGAGCGGGCAGTCTTGAGCTCGTCTTGCGTGGCGACACCGCTGGCGTCGATCGAGTTGTTCAGCAGTGCCGGGATGCGGGCCGCGTCGTCGAGCACGGTGTAGCTGATCGAATCCAGCAGCGGGGGAGTACCCCACCATTTCGGGTTGCGTCCCAACGTGATCCGCTGGGCACCCCGGTCGATGTTGGTGATGATGAACGGGCCCGCGGTGGGCGGCGGCCCGTCCCGGAAGCCCGTGTTGAACGCCTCCGGCGTGCCCGTCATCTCCTTCGGGAACAGCATGCCGTTACCGGCGAACAGGCCCTTCCAGTCGGCGTAGTGCTTGGCGAACGTGATCACGGCCTGCCGGTCGTCGACGCCTTTGGTGACCGAGCCGACGCGCTCGGCGCCGTTGGGTGAAGCGAACAGGTAGCGCTTGTCCTTGCCGCTGGTCGCATTCACCTCGGCGGCGATGTCCTCCCACGTGATCGGCCGGCCGTTGCTCCACATTGCCTTCGGGTTGATCGTGTAGGTGACCACCTGCGGGTCGGTGCTCGTCAGCTCGACGTTGGTGAAGTAGTCGCTGTTGACTGTCATCTCACCGTTGGGCTTGATGAAGAACGCGCGCGGCAGCATCGTCTTGTACATCGCGCCGATCTCGCCGAGATTGCCGTCGATGTGCAGGTTGTTGAAGGTGGCCGGGAAGCCGGTCAGTGCCAGCCGCAGGTTGCCGCCCTGCTGCAACGTGGTGGGGTCCTGCGGGTTGATGTCGGCGGTGCCGCCCAGCTCGGCGCTGCCGCCGGCCGGCGGGGCCGGCTCCTGGGAACTCGAGCATCCGGTGAGCACCAGGATGCCGACGAATCCGAGGCAGAGCAGACGCAGCAGGACGCGGGAGGTCATGCGGACAAACTCTATCCGGGCGGCCGCGGAACCGCGGCCAGCAACCGCCGCGTGTACTCGTCGCGGGGGTTCCCGAACACGTCGTCGCTGGTGCCCTGTTCGACGATCCGGCCCCGGTGCATCACCGCGACGTCGTGGGCGAGGTGTTTGACCACCGACAGATCGTGGGAGACGAACAGGTAGGCCAAGCCGAAGCGGTCCTGCAGGTCGAGCAGCAGGTTGATGATGCCGGCCTGGATCGACACGTCCAGGGCTGAGACGGGTTCGTCGAGCGCCAGGATCTTCGGCTGCAGCGCCAGCGCCCGGGCGATACCGATGCGCTGCTTCTGTCCGCCGGAGAACTCGGCCGGGTAGCGGGCGGCGTCCTCGCGCCGCAACCCGACCAGCGCCAGCAACTCGGCGACCCGCTGTGCGATCACGTTCTTGTCAGTGCCGTTGGCCTGCAACGGTTCTGCGAGTACGTCGGACACCGGCAGCCGCGGATCCAGGGAGGCGACCGGATCCTGGAACACCACCTGCAGGTCGCCCCGCAACGCGCGCCGCGCTCGGCGGTTCAGCGCGGCGACGTCGGCGCCGAGCACCTCGATGCTGCCCTGCTGCGGCGCGGTCAGTCCCAGTACCTGATGCAGGGTGGTCGATTTGCCAGAGCCGGACTCGCCGACGATGCCCAGCGTGCGGCCCTGCCGCACCGTCAGGTCGACACCGTCGACGGCGCGGACCTCGCCGACCCGGCGCCGCAGCACCACACCCTTGGTCAGCGGGAACGTCTTCACCAGGTCACGCACCGACACGACCACGGGCGTGTCGGCGTCGCCGGCGGACCGCGGCGGTTCCGTGCTGACGCCGTAGATGTCGGCCGCGCTGCGCCCCGCGACCTCGTCGTGGCGGATGCACGCGACCTGATGGTCGGGTCCGACCGCGGTCAGTTCCGGCTCGGCCTCGCTGCACTGGTCGACAGCCAGCGGGCAGCGCGGTGTGAACGGGCATCCGGCGGGCAGCGCCGACAGCGACGGGGGAGCGCCGGGGATCGGCACCAGCCGCGCGCCCTGCGGCGCGTCCAGCCGTGGTACGGACCCCAGAAGTCCTGCGGTGTAGGGCATCCGGCGACGGGTGTACAGGTCGGCGACCGGCGCGGTCTCGACGGCGCGGCCGGCGTACATGACCAATGCGCGGTCGGCGAACTCGGCGACGACCCCGAGGTCGTGGGTGATGATCAGCACGCCTGCGCCGGTGACGTCGCGTGCGGTGCGCAGCACGTCGAGGATCTGCGCCTGGACGGTCACGTCGAGCGCGGTCGTCGGCTCGTCGCAGATGAGGAGGTCGGGGTCGTTGGCGATCGCGATGGCGATCACCACGCGCTGACGTTCCCCGCCCGAGAGTTCGTGGGGGAACGCCGCCGCGCGCCGGGCGGGTTGGGCGATGCCGACCAGTTCGAGGAGTTCGACGGCGCGGGCGCGGGCGGCCTGGCGGGAGACACCGCGGCGATGTATGCGGATCGCCTCGGCGATCTGGTCGCCGACGGTGTAGACCGGGGTCAGCGACGACATCGGGTCTTGGAAAACGGTGCCGATCTTCGCGCCGCGCACGCGCGACATCTCGGCATCGGATTCGGTGAGCAACTCGGTGCCGTGCAGCCGCACCGAGCCCGACACCTCGGCGTACTCGGGCAGCAGGCCGACCGCGGCCATTGCGCCGGCCGACTTGCCCGCCCCCGACTCGCCCACCAGCGCGACGACCTCACCGGAGGCGACGTCGTAGTCCAGCCCGCGGACCGCGGCCACCCGTTCGGTGTCGGTGGGGAACGTGACGGTCAGGCCGCGCACCTGCAGCAGGGTCATCGGCGCGCCCTCGAACGGGCCGGGCGCACCCCGGGATCCAAAGCGTCGCGCAACCCGTCGCCGATGAGGTTGGCGCACAACACGATCGTCACCAACACGCCGGCGGGGAACAGGAACACCCACGGGAACGTCGTCACCGAGCCGGTGCCTGCGGCGATCAGCGTACCCAGCGACACGTCGGGGGGCTGCACGCCGAAACCGAGGAAGCTCAAGCCGGTCTCGGCGAGGATCGCGACGCCGACGTTCAGGGTGGTGTCGATGATGAGGATCGACGCCACATTGGGCACGATGTGGCGGGCGATGATCCGGGTGTTGCTGACCCCCATATAGCGTGCGGCAGCGACGAATTCGCGATCGCGAAGGCTCATCGTCAGGCCGCGCACCATGCGGGAGCTGATCATCCAGCTGAACGCGGCGAGCAGCACGATGAGCCACACCACGGTGCCGGCGCCCCTGGTGCTGGGCGTGATGATCGCGATCAGGATGAAGCCCGGCACCACGAGTAGCAGGTCGACGAACCACATCAGTGCGGTGTCGCGCCAGCCGCCGAAGTACCCGGCGACCGCACCGACCGTGGCGGCCACGAGCGTGGAGATCACGGCCACGCAGACACCGATCACCATCGATTTCTGCATACCGCGCAGTGTCTGGGCCAGCAGGTCCTGACCGAGCGCGTTGGTCCCGAACCAGTGCTGAGGCGACGGCGGCTGCTGCAGCGCGTAGTAGTCCAGGTCTGTGTACGAATACGGCAGCAGCGGCGGCAGCGCCCAGCAGCTCACGAACAGCAGCACCAACACGACGACCGACACCATCGCAGGCCGGTTGCGGCGGAACCGGCGCCACACCAGCGCTCGGCGCGACACGAAATCCTGGCTCGAATCCTGAACGGTCACGAGGCACGCACCCGCGGGTCGAGGGCGGCGTAGAGGACGTCGGACAGCAACCCGCCCAGCAGGATCGTCGTACCGGAGAACACCGTGAACGCGACCACGATGTTGGTGTCCTGGGCGGCGATGCCCTGCACGAACCACTCGCCCATGCCGTGCCAGCCGAAGATCTTCTCGACGAACACCGCGCCGGTCACCAGACCGCTGATGCCATAGGCGAACAGCGTCGCCATCGGGATCAGCGCGGTGCGCAAGCCGTGCCGGAACAACGCCTGGCGCCGCGTCAACCCCTTGGCCCGGGCGGTGCGGATGAAGTCCTGGCCGAGCACGTCGAGCATCGCATTGCGTTGGTAGCGGCTGAAACCGGCGATCGAGCCCAGCGCCAGCGTCGCGGTCGGCAACACGAGGTGCTGCAGCCGGTCCACGAACTGGTTCCAGCCACCGCCGACCGCATCGGTCGACGTCTCCCCGGTGTACTCGAACAATTGCACCCCGAGCACCGAATTGACCTTCAGCGCCGCCAGGATCAGCAGGTTGGCGATCACGAACGTGGGCGCGCTGATGATCAGCAGGGACACCACGGTGATCACGCGGTCGGACAGCCGGTACTGCCGGACCGCGCCCCAGGCGCCCACTACGACGCCGATGATCGTGCCGAGCACCGAACCGATGACGACCAGCCGCAGGCTCACCCCGACGCGACGCCACAGCTCGTCGGTCACCGGTTGGCCCGTCACCGTCGTACCGAAGTCGCCGCGGACCGCTCCGGACACCCAGTGCGCGTATCGAAGGGGGATCGGTCGATCGAGGCCCAGCTCGGCAGCCTTGGCGTCGATGACCGCCTGCGGAGGGCGCGGACTGCGCTCGAGCAAGCTGTCCAGCGGATGGAACGTCAGGGAGGTCAGCGTGAACGCGAGGAACGAGGCCAGGGCCAGCAGTACCAGGTAGTTGAGCAGCCGCCGCGCCAGGAAGCGGGTCATCCGGCGGGACCGCCTCGGCACTGCATGCGCACAGGTTATGAGATCGCGGGTCCTCCCACGTGGCGGCCCTCCGGCGCGGCGTCACGCGACATGTCGCTCATGAACGGGCCGAAGTGAGGCGCGTTACCCCGGGCGGCGTGAATCGCCGCACCGCCCAACCCGCCGATCACGACCGCGATGGCCACCGCGGCCGCGATGTGGCGGGCTCCCCAGCGGCGTCGCTCCGGCGGGTGCTGGGTCCAGACCCCGTCATCGAAGGCGGCCTTCTCGACATCTGCCGCAGAGTCAGTCATGACCCCAGGATGACCCGCGCACATGTGCGCCCGCTGTGCACGTGCTTCACAGCGGGCGCATAGCTTCGGCACAGCCGGGGCCCACGACCGGCGCCCATAATGGTCCGGTGAGCGTTCCCAGCGATACCGACGCCGCGCGGGTGGTGATGCGCCGCGCCGACGGCAGCCCCGTGCACGTGCTCGTCGTCGACGACGAGCCGGTGCTGGCTGAGCTGGTGTCGATGGCGCTGCGCTACGAAGGGTGGGAGATCTCGACCGCCGGCGACGGCGCCACCGCGATCGCGACGGCGCGCGACAACCCGCCCGACGTGGTCGTGCTCGACGTCATGCTGCCCGACATGAGTGGTCTGGACGTTCTGCACCGCCTGCGCGAGCAGATCCCCGGGCTGCCGCTGCTGCTGCTCACCGCCAAGGACTCGGTGGAGGACCGCATCGCCGGGCTGACAGCCGGTGGCGACGACTACGTCACCAAACCGTTCAGCATCGAAGAGGTCGTGCTGCGGTTGCGTGCCCTGTTGCGCCGCACCGGGGTGAGCACGGAGGCCGCCGGCGCGACGATCGTGGTCGGGGACCTGGTGCTCGACGAGGACAGCCATGAGGTCACCCGCGCCGGAGAACCGATCACGCTGACCGCGACCGAATTCGAGCTGCTGCGGTTCATGATGCGCAACGCCAAGCGCGTGCTCAGCAAGGCGCAGATCCTCGACCGGGTGTGGAGTTACGACTTCGGCGGGCGGTCGAACATCGTCGAGCTGTACGTCTCCTATCTGCGCAAGAAGATCGACAGTGGCCGCGAGCCGATGATCCACACGCTCCGCGGCGCCGGGTATGTCCTCAAGCCCGCGCGCTGACGGGGAGGCCGCCACGCGGGGCCGTGTCCTCGCACCCCGGACCTGGTCGCTGCGCGTTCGGCTGATCGTCACCCAGATGGTGCTGCTGGCCGTCGTCATCGCCGGCATCGGCGTCGCCACCGAGTTCGCGCTGCAGCGCTTCCTGTCCCATCAGCTCGACGAGCAACTCGTCGAGGCCGGTCGGCGGTCGGCGGCCATCTTCGACCTGCCGCCGCCGGTCTTCGCGCCGGGCACCCCCGGCTGGGAGGACCGCAGACGGTTCGACCCCGAGGTCGGGCCCGGCCCGGGATTCCTGAACGCGCCCGGCCAGGCCACCCGCACCGTCGGCGCCGTGGTCACGCCCGGGCGGGGCACCGATGCCGGGGTGATCACCGCCGACGGCGGACGCGCGACGATCAGCGAGGCCGCTACCGACCAGCTGGCGGCGGTGCCACCCGACCGCGTGCCGAGGACGATCACTCTGGACGGGCTGGGCCGCTACCGCGTGATCGGGCTGCACGACCGCCGCGGCGGGAATCAGACCATCGTCACCGGGCTGCCGTTGTCGGTCGTCGATGACACGCTGCTGTGGGTGCTCGGCATGTTCTGCGTGGCCGCTGTGCTCGCGCTGATAGCCGCGGCTTTCGTGGGCATCGCGATCGTCCGGCGGCAACTGGCGCCGCTGTCACGGGTGGCGTCGGCGGCCCGCGAGGTGGCCGATCTCGAGCTCGATCGCGGCGAGGTGAACCTGCCGACGCCGATCGTGTCGGTCGATCCGGCCGCCGCGCACACCGAAGTCGGCCGGCTCGGGTCGGCATTGAACCGGATGCTCGACCGCATCGCGGGAGCGTTGTCGGCGCGGCACGACAGCGAGACCCGCATCCGCCAGTTCGTCGCCGACGCGAGCCACGAACTGCGCACGCCGCTCGCCGCGATCCGCGGGTATACCGAGCTCGCGCAGCGTCGGCACGCCGAACTGCCCGATGACGTCGCGCACGCGATGAACCGGGTGGAGTCCGAGACCGAACGCATGACGCGGTTGGTGGAGGACATGCTGCTGCTGGCCCGGCTCGACGCGGGCCGCCCGCTGGAGCGCGAACCCGTCGACCTGACCCGGCTGGTCGTCGACGCGGTCAGTGACGCGCACGTCGCCGGGCCCGACCACGAGTGGGAGCTCGACCTGCCCGACGAACCAGTCGCGGTGGCGGGCGATGAGGCGCGACTGCACCAGGTGCTGGCCAATTTGCTGGCCAACGCGCGCATCCACACGCCGCCCGGCACCACGGTGACGACGTCACTGGCGTCGGCCGGTGCTGACCCCGGGGAAACTGTGGTGCTCACCGTCGTCGACGACGGTCCCGGCATCCCGGCGTCGCTGCAGCCAGAGGTGTTCGAACGCTTCGCGCGCGGTGATTCGTCGCGGTCGCGCCGCGGGGGCAGCACCGGTCTCGGACTTGCGATCGTGGCCGCCGTGGTGCGGGCCCACGACGGGACCATCGTGGTGCGCAGCGCACCCGGGCGGACCGAGTTCGTGGTCACGCTTCCTGTGAATTCACAGTCAACGCACAGCGGAGGCCAATCGGGCGCCTAGCGGGGCCGCCGATGATCGAACGGTGACCGTGCTGACGTCGGGGCCCGAGGCTGCGCCCAACCCGGGCGAGCAGACGCGAACTGGGCCTTTTCGCGGCGTGTTCGTGCGACTTCGCGTCTGCTCGCCGGGGCTGGCGGTGCTCCTTCTCAGCACAGCGGTGCTGTATCTGTGGAACCTCGGCGCCTCGGGGTGGGCCAACTCGTTCTACGCCGCCGCGGTCCAGGCCGGCTCCAGCGACGCGACCGCGATGCTGTTCGGGTCGAGTGACGCCGCGAACGCGATCACCGTCGACAAGACACCCGCCGCGCTGTGGATCATGGACCTCTCGGCCCGGATCTTCGGGTTCTCGTCGTGGAGCATGCTCGTGCCCCAGGCGCTCATGGGGGTGGCCGCCGTCGGCGTGCTCTACGCATCGGTGCGCCGCGCCGCCGGCCCGGGTGCCGCGCTGCTTGCCGGCTGGATTCTCGCGTTGACGCCGGTGGCCGCGCTGATGTTCCGGTTCAACAACCCGGACGCGCTGCTGGTGCTGATGCTGGTGCTGGCCGCCTACTGCACGCAGCGGGCCTGCGAGAGGGACGCCAGCCGATGGTGGTTGGTCGCGGCGGGCGCGGCTGTGGGATTCGGGTTCCTCGCCAAGATGCTGCAGGCGCTGCTGGTGCTGCCTGCGTTCGCCGCGGCCTATCTGATGGCCGGGCCGTCGACCCTGCGGCGACGGGCACTCGACCTCGGGACCGCCGCCGGCGCCGTCGTGGTGTCGGCGGGCTGGTACATCGCGCTGGCCGAACTATGGCCCGCCGATGCGCGGCCCTACATCGGCGGCTCGCAGCACAACAGCATCCTCGAATTGATGCTGGGCTACAACGGTTTCGGACGGCTCACCGGCGACGAGCCCGGCGGCCTGGGCAACCTCAACCACGATGTCGGCTGGGGTCGGCTGTTGGGCTACTCGATGGGCGCCGACATCGGCTGGCTCCTGCCCGCCGCACTCGTCTGCACCGTCGCCGGGTTGGTGCTGACCCGCCGCGCGCCACGCACCGATGCGACTCGGGCCGCGCTGGTGATGTGGGGCGGTTGGCTCGCCGTCACCGCGGTCGTGTTCAGCTACATGAACGGCATCGTGCATCCGTACTACACCGTCGCGCTGGCCCCTGCGATCGCCGCCGTCATCGGTGTCGGCGCAACCCTGCTGTGGCGGCACCGTCGCGATCCGCGGGCGGCCAGCGCAATGGCCGCCACCACGGTGGTGACCGTTGCACTGGCTGCGCAGCTGCTGTCGCGCTCGGCGGAGTGGTTGCCGTGGCTGCGGATCGCGATCGTGGTCGGGGGCGTGGGCGCCGCGGCGCTGATCCTGTTCTGCTGGCGGCTGGGTCCCCGCCTCAGCCGTGCGGTCGCGGCGGTCGCCGTGGTGTGCTGCCTGGCCGCGCCTGCCGCCTACACGCTGGTGACCGCGGCGACGCCACACTCCGGCGCCATCCCGTCGGTCGGTCCGGCGCGCTCGGGCGGCTTCCCCGGGGGTTTCCCAGGTTTCCCCGGTGGCGGCCTGCTGAGTTCACCGACGCCGCGCCCTGATCTCACCCGGCTGCTCGCCGCCGATGCCGACCACTTCACGTGGGCCGCAGCAGTTGTCGGCTCCAACAATGCCGCGGGCTACCAGCTCGCGATCGGCGCTCCGGTGATGGCGATCGGCGGGTTCAACGGCACCGACCCGTCGCCGACGCTGGCGCAGTTCGTCGACGACGTCGAGAACGGGCGCATCCACTACTTCGTCTCAGGCCGGATGATGACGATGGGCCGCGCCCCCGCCAGCGGATCGAATGAATCGGTGGCGATCCGCGACTGGGTGGGCGCGAACTTCGTCGCGCAGACCGTCGACGGCACCGTCATCTACGACCTGACCGAGTCACAGCCGGCACATAGCTCCGGCCCACGATGAGCACACATAGACCGCAGAACATGGACTCCATGACACACACCGACATCGTGTCCGAGACACGTTGTTTCCCACTCCCCGTCGAACGTCGGCCCCATGCCGCGCGCACGGCGCGCGTCAGCGGGGCGCCGGTCCTCGACGTCGTCGTACCCGTCTACAACGAGCAGTCGGTCCTGGCCGAATCGGTGTACCGGCTGCATCGCTACCTGCTCGAGGCGGTGCCATTCAGGGCGCGCATCACCATCGCCGACAACGCCAGCACCGACGACACGCCACAGATCGCTGCGCGGCTGGCCGCCGAACTGGACGAAGTCCGCGTGGTGCGTCTCGAGGAGAAGGGGCGGGGACGGGCGCTTCATCACGTGTGGTCGACGTCCGATGCGGCGGTGCTCGTGTACACCGACGTCGACCTGTCGACCGACCTGGCTGCGCTCGGCCCCCTGGTGGCGCCGCTGATCTCGGGCCACTCGGACCTCGCGATCGGCACCCGGCTGGCGCGTGGCGCGCGCGTGACCCGCGGCCCGAAGCGGGAGATCATCTCGCGCTGCTACAACTTCATCCTCAAGTCGACGCTCTCGGCCGGATTCTCCGACGCCCAGTGCGGGTTCAAGGCGATCCGTGCCGACGTCGCGGCGCAACTGCTGCCCTACGTCGAGGACACCGGCTGGTTCTTCGACACCGAGCTGCTGGTCCTTGCCGAACGCAGCGGACTGCGCATCCACGAGGTGCCGGTCGACTGGGTCGACGATCCCGACAGCCGCGTCGACATCGTCGCCACGGCGGCGGCCGATCTGCGGGGCATCGGCCGGCTGCTGCGCGGCTTCGCCAGCGGCGCGATTCCCGTCAACGTGATTGCTGCGCAACTGAGTTCGGCCCGAGAGGCGGAACCGCGGTCGCTGCTGCGGCAGGTCGTGCGATTCGGCACGATCGGGGTCGCATCGACACTGGCCTACATCGCGCTGTTCGTCCTGCTTCAGGGCGAGGTCGGTGCGCAGCTGGCCAACCTGATCGCGCTGCTGCTCACCGCGATCGGCAATACCGCGGCCAACCGACGGTTCACCTTCGGGGTGCGCGGTCAGTCGCGGCTGGCCCAGCATCACGTCGAGGGCCTCATCGTGTTCGGCATCGCGCTGGGCATCACCAGCGGATCGCTGAGCCTCCTGCACGTCACCTCCGCCGCACCGCATCGGCTGGTCGAGCTCGCCGTGCTGATCGCGGCCAACCTGCTCGCCACCGTGGTCCGCTTCGTCCTGCTGCGCGGCTGGGTGTTCCATCCGCGCCGCACCGCCACCGAAGGAACCGTTCGATGACGCTCACCGCCGACACCTCAGTCGACACCACGGCCGTGCCGCCGCGCGACCCCGCGCAGCGCTGGCCCCGATTCGCGCTCGCCGCCCTCCTCGCCGCCACCGCGGTGCTCTACCTCTGGGGCCTGGGTTCTGCGGGCTGGGCCAACGATTTCTACGCCGCCGCCGCACAGGCCGGCACCCAGAGCTGGAAGGCATGGCTGTTCGCCTCGCTGGATTCGGGCAACGCGATCACCGTCGACAAGCCGCCCGTCTCCATCTGGTTCATGGCCCTGTCCGGCAGGTTGTTCGGCTTCAGCCCGTTCACGATGCTGCTGCCGCAGGCGCTGATGGGCGTCGCATCGGTGGGCGTGCTCTACGCCGCGGTGCGCCGGGTCAGCGGCCCGGGCGCCGGTCTGATCGCCGGTGCCGCACTGGCGGTCATGCCGGTGGCGGCGTCGATGTTCCGCTACAACAATCCCGACGCGCTGCTGGTGTTGCTGCTCGTCATCGCGGGCTACCTGATGGTGCGAGCCATCGAGACCGGTCGGACGCGCTGGGTCGTGGGCACCGGCGTGGTGCTGGGCGTGGCGTTCCTGACCAAGATGCTGCAGGCGTTCCTCGTGGTGCCCGGTCTGGCGCTCGCATTCCTGGTCGCTGCACCGATCGCGTTCTGGCCGCGGGTCCGCGCGTTGGTCGCCGGTGGGGTCGCGATGGTCGCGACGGCCGGCCCGTTCCTGGCGCTGGTGGACCTGTGGCCCGCCGATTCCCGGCCCTACATCGGCGGGTCGACCGACAACTCTCTACTGCAGCTTGCGCTGGGCTACAACGGTATTCAGCGCATCGCCGGTCGGGGAGAAGGTCCCGGCGGGGGTCACGGACCCGGCGGCGGCATGGGCGACTTTGGCGGGGAGGCGCATGTCTTCTTCGGTGGTAGCCCCGGAATCGGGCGGATGTTCGGCCCGTCGTTCGGCGCCGAGGTGTCCTGGCTGCTGCCTGCGGCGCTGATCGGCCTGGTGGCGCTGCTGTGGTTCAGCCGGCGTACCCCGCGGACGTCGCCGCTGCGGGCCAGCCTGCTGCTGTGGGGCGGCTGGATGCTGGTGACGGCCGCCGTGTTCAGCTTCATGGACGGCACCATTCACCCGTATTACACGCTGGCGTTGGCGCCCGCGGTCGCCGCACTGGTGGGCATCTGCACGGTCGAACTGTGGCGTGACCGGCAGTCCTGGGTGGCGCGGGCAGTTCTGGCGGTGATGTCGGCCGGCACCGGAGTGTGGGCGTTCGTGCTGCTCGGCCGTGCGCACGGGTGGCAGCCGTGGCTGCGCTGGGTGGTGCTGATCGGGCTGCTCGTGGTGGCCGCGCTGCTGGTGGCGGGCGTGCAGCGGTGGGGTCGGTTCGCCGCGGCGGTGGCCGGTGCCGCGCTGATCCTCGGTGCCGCCGCACCTGCGGCCTACGCGATCGAGACGGCGGCCCATCCGGCCAGCGGCCCGGGCGCGATGGCAGGCCCGGCAGCGGCGCACGCAGGGTTCGGCGGCCCGGGCGGGTTCGGTGGGCCGGGTGGGCCAGGTGGGCCCGGTGGGCCTGGTGGACCTGGCGGGCCCGAGCGCGCATCGGACAACACCGCGCTGCAGAACTTGGTCAAGGCCACCGACAATCGTTGGGCCGCGGCCACTGTCGGTTCCATGACGGCGGGCAGCCTGGAGCTCAGCACCGGCACTTCGGTGATGGCGATCGGCGGGTTCATGGGTAGCGATCCGTCGCCCACGCTGGCGCAGTTCCAGCAGTACGTCGACGACGGCCAGGTCCGCTACTTCATCGCCGGCGGTCACCGCGGCCCCGGGCGCGACAGCGGTACCGCGGCGGAGATCACCGCATGGGTGACGAAGAACTTCACCCCGCAGGACGTGGGCGGCACGATGGTCTACGACCTGGCGCGCTGACCTCGACGCTCGACTGTGGGCCTTGTGCACGCGTATCGGCTGTTTCGCGTGCACAAGGCCCACAGTCGTGTGCCCGGAACCCGCCGTTGACAGCTTCTCGCCCGACGATTAGATTGCCCGATGATGATCGTAATTCCGGTCAAATCTACCAACTTTCCAGGGAAGCCATGACGACGATCGAAGACACCGCGGTCAACGCGGGGCGCTACGAGCTGAGCCACCTGCGTGCGCTGGAGGCCGAAGCCATCCACATCATCAGGGAGGTGGCCGCCGAATTCGAGCGGCCCGTGCTGCTGTTCTCCGGTGGCAAGGACTCGATCGTGATGCTGCACCTGGCGCTCAAGGCGTTCGCGCCCGGGCGGTTGCCGTTCCCGGTGATGCACGTCGACACCGGCCACAACTTCGACGAGGTGCTGCAGGCGCGCGACGAGTTGGTGGCCCAGTCGGGCGTGCGACTGGTGGTGGCCAAGGTGCAGGACGACATCGACGCCGGCCGCGTGGTCGAGACGATCCCGTCCCGCAATCCGATGCAGACGTTCACGCTGCTGCGGGCCATCCGGGAGAACAAGTTCGACGCGGCGTTCGGTGGTGCGCGCCGCGACGAGGAGAAGGCGCGCGCCAAGGAGCGGGTGTTCAGCTTCCGCGACGAGTTCGGCCAGTGGGACCCGAAGAACCAGCGGCCCGAGCTGTGGAACCTCTACAACGGCCGGCATCGCAAGGGTGAGCACATCCGCGCGTTCCCGCTGTCGAACTGGACCGAATTCGACATCTGGTCCTACATCGGCGCTGAGAAGATCGCGCTGCCGGCGATCTACTACGCCCATGAGCGCAAGGTCTTCGAGCGTGACGGCATGCTGCTCGCGGTGCACAAGTTCATGCAGCCGCGTAAAGACGAGCAGGTGATCGACAAGACGGTCCGGTTCCGCACCGTCGGCGACGTCACCTGCACCGGGTGCGTGGAGTCCACAGCCGCAACGGTTTCCGAGGTGATCGCCGAGACCGCGATCTCACGGCTCACCGAGCGGGGCGCCACCCGCGCCGACGACCGCATCTCGGAGGCGGGGATGGAAGATCGCAAGCGCGAGGGGTATTTCTGATGGGTTCTTCGATGACGCTCCTGCGTATCGCGACCGCGGGTTCGGTCGACGACGGGAAGTCCACCCTGATCGGCCGGTTGCTCTACGACAGCAAGGCTGTGATGGAGGACCAGCTCGCCGCGGTCGAGCGCACCTCCAAGGAGCGCGGCAACGACTACACGGATCTGGCTCTGGTGACCGACGGCCTGCGCGCCGAGCGTGAGCAGGGCATCACGATCGACGTGGCGTACCGCTACTTCGCCACGGCCAAGCGGAAATTCATCATCGCCGACACCCCGGGCCACATCCAGTACACCCGCAACATGGTCACCGGTGTGTCGACCGCGCAGCTGGCGATCGTCCTGGTCGACGCCCGCCACGGCCTGCTCGAGCAGTCGCGCCGCCACGCGTTCCTGGCCTCACTGCTCGGCATCCGGCACATCGTGCTGGCGGTCAACAAGATGGACCTGGTCGGCTGGAGTCAGGAACGATTCGACGAGATCCGCGACGAATTCTACGAATTCGCCGCGCGCCTCGACGTCCAGGACGTGACGACGATCCCGCTGTCGGCGCTCAACGGCGACAACGTCGTGACCAAGTCCGATGTCACGCCCTGGTACGACGGGCCCTCGCTGCTGAGTCATCTCGAGGACGTCTACATCGCCGGTGACCGCAACCTGGTCGACGTCCGGTTCCCCGTGCAGTACGTCATCCGGCCCCAGACCCATGAGCATGCCGATCACCGCAGCTATGCGGGCACGGTCGCCAGCGGTGTCATGCGTCCGGGTGACGAGGTCGTCGTGTTGCCGACCGGCAAGAGCTCTCGCATCACCGCGATCGAGGGTCCGGGCGGCCCTGTGCAGGAAGCGTTCCCGCCGATGGCGGTGTCGGTCAGCCTGGCCGATGACATCGACATCAGCCGCGGTGACCTGATCGCCCGGCCCAACAACCAGCCGCGCGTCACCCAGGAGTTCGACGCCACGGTGTGTTGGATGGCCGACGAGGTGTCGCTGGAGCCGGGTCGCGACTACCTGGTCAAGCACACGACGCGCACCACGCGTGTGCGGGTGACGGCGCTGGACTACCGGCTCGACGTCAACACGCTGCACCGCGACAAGACGGCGACCGCGCTCAAACTCAACGAACTGGGCCGGGTGTCGTTGCGCAGCCAGGTGCCGCTGCTGCTCGACGAGTACAGCCGCAACGCCGCGACGGGCTCGTTCATCCTGATCGATCCGAACACCAACGGCACGGTCGCGGCGGGCATGATCCTGCCGTACGTGACGGCGCGGACATCGAGCCCCAATACGGTGCGGCACCAGTCGCTGTGCACGTCCGAGGACCGGCTGTCCAAGGGACGCACGGTGTGGTTCACCGGCCTGTCGGGTTCGGGCAAGTCCTCGGTGGCCATGCTGGTGGAGCAGAAGTTGCTCGAAAAGGGCGTGCCCGCTTATGTTCTCGACGGGGACAACCTGCGGCACGGGCTCAACGCCGATCTCGGCTTCTCGATGGACGACCGCGCGGAGAACCAGCGTCGGCTCGCCCACATCGCGGCGATCCTCGCCGACTCCGGCCAGGTGGTGCTCGTGCCTGCGATCAGTCCGCTCGAAGAGCACCGCGCACTGGCCCGGCAGGTGACCACCGCGGCCGGTCTGGACTTCTTCGAGGTGTTCATGGACACCCCGATCGAGGACTGCGAGCGCCGCGATCCGAAGGGCCTGTACGCCAAGGCCCGTGCCGGTGAGATCACCCACTTCACCGGAATCGACAGTCCCTACCAGCGACCGAAGGATCCCGACTTGCAGCTGACACCGCACGAACCCCTCGACGCACTGGCCGACCGGGTGATCGAGCTGCTGGAGAGCAAGCCATGACCGAATCCGATCACGAGGTCGCCGCTCGACTGGCCACCGAAGCGGGTGCGCTGCTCCTCGATGTGCGCGCCGAGTTCGCCGAAGCCGAGCCCGCGGAGCGGAAAGCCGCGGGGGACAAGCGTTCCCACGATTTCCTGATGGAAGCGCTGGCCTCGGTACGCCCCGATGACGCGGTGCTCTCCGAGGAGGGCATCGACGATCCGGTTCGGCTCACGGCCGAGCGGGTGTGGATCGTCGATCCCCTCGACGGCACGCGCGAGTTCTCCGAGGCGGGGCGATCCGACTGGGCGGTGCACGTCGCGCTCTGGCAGGCAGGTGAACTCATCGCCGGAGCCGTCGCGCTGCCCGCGCAGGGCGTCACACTGGCCACACCCACGGTGCCGGCGCCACCGGCCCAGCCGGGGGCGCCGAGGATCGTGGTGTCCCGCACCCGGCCTCCGGCGATCGCGCTGGAGGTCAAGGACGCACTGCAGGGGACGCTCGTCGAAATGGGTTCGGCCGGAGCGAAAGTCGCGTCGGTGGTCCAGGGCATCTCTGACGTGTACGTGCACGCCGGCGGGCAGTACGAATGGGATTCGGCGGCGCCGGTCGCGGTGGCCCGTGCGGCGGGGTTGCACACCTCCCGTATCGACGGCTCACCGCTGATCTACAACCAGCGGGATTCCAAGTTGCCCGACCTCATCGTGTGCCGGCCCGAGCTGGCCGACGCAGTGCTGGCCGTCACGGCTCGGGGGTAGGCTGCGGACGTGGCTGAACCCAACACGCTGCGGGCCCTGTCGGGGTTGCCGCTCGAGCCTGCTTCTCTCGGCGAATCGGTGCTGGTACTGATCGACTGCCAGAACACCTACACCGAAGGGGTTTTGGAGCTCGACGGGGTGCAGGCCGCGCTCGACGAGGCGGCGGTGCTCCTGGAGCGTGCGCGTTCGGCGGGCGCTCCCGTCATCCACGTCCAGCACGACGACGGCCCCGGCTCGCTCTACGACATCAATGGGCACACCGGCGCGATCGTCGATCGGGTGGCTCCCCTGGATACCGAACCGGTTGTGGTGAAGAACTACCCGAACTCGTTCGTGCAGACCGAGCTTCAGGACAGGCTCATCTCGCTTGGTAAGCAGAATCTCGTGCTGGCCGGATTCATGACGCACATGTGCGTGAATTCGACGGCGCGCGGTGCGTTCAACCTCGGCTATGCGCCGACGGTCGTTGCCACGGCGACGGCGACCCGCGCCTTGCCCGGGATCGGATCAGAGTCCGTGTCCGCAGCCGCGATCCAGGCTGCGAGCCTGGCCGGGATCGCCGACCTGTTCGCGGTCGTCGTGCCCGCCGCCGCCGACATCCCCGGGTAGGCCTGCGCGCATGCGGATGTCGGCGAAGGCGGAGTATGCCATCCGGGCGATGGTCGAGCTCGCCACTGCCGACGAGGGCGCACTGGTCAAGACCGAGGACTTGGCCAAGGCGCAGGGCATTCCCTCGCAGTTCCTGGTCGACATCCTGTCCGATCTGCGCACCGACCGATTGGTGCGCAGTCACCGTGGCCGCGACGGTGGATACGAACTCGCCCGGTGCGCCACCGATATCAGCATCGCCGATGTGCTGCGCAGCATTGACGGGCCGCTTGCCAGTGTTCGTGACATCGGGCTCGGCGACCTGCCCTACAGCGGACCCACCGCAGCGCTGACCGATGTGTGGCGGGCGTTGCGCGCGAGCATGCGTTCGGTCCTCGAGACCACCAGCCTGGCCGACGTGGCCGCCGGGGCACTGCCGGCTCACGTGCGCGGCCTGGCCGACGATTACCGCGCGCAGGAAGAGCAGCGCGGGCGTGCCGTGACCTGACCGGAGGAGCACTGATGGTCTTCGATTTTCGTGATCTCACCGCACCGGTGTCGATCGCCCCGATGGCGGGTGGACCGTCGACACCCGAGCTCGCCGCGGCAGGCACCAACGCCGGCGGACTCGGGTTCGTCGCGGCCGGCTACCTGAGCGCCGATGCGTTCGCCGACCGGCTCGGTGCGGCGATGCGCGCGGCGTCCGGGCCCATCGGCGCGAACCTGTTCGTGCCCGGTCCCGATACCGGCAGTGCCGATGCCCTCGAGCGGTACACCGCGCAGCTGGCACCCGATGCCGAGCGGTTCGGCGTCCCGGTGGGTGCGCCCCGCATCGACGACGACGCGTGGCAGGGCAAGCTCGACGTGCTCCTCGACCTGCGGCCGGCGTTGGCGTCCTTCACCTTCGGGTTGCCGAGCGCCGACGAGATCACCCGCCTGCGCAGCGCCGGCATCACCGTCGCGGGCACGGTCACCACGGTGGCCGAGGCCCGGGAAGCAGCGGACCGCGGCGTCGACGTCCTGGTGGCCCAGGGACCCGCCGCGGGCGGGCATCGCGGGACCTTCGATGCGCAGGCGCGCCCGGCCGAGCAGCCGCTCGACGAGCTGCTGGCCGAGATCGTCACCGCCCTCGACCTTCCCGTGGTCGCGGCGGGCGGCCTGATGACGGCCGCGGACGTCGCGCGGGTCCGGCGCCTCGGGGCGGTCGCCGCGCAATTGGGCACGGCGTTCCTGCTGGCCGACGAAGCCGGGAGCACGCCGGTGCACAGGGCCGCGCTGGTGAGTCCTGAGTTCACCGAAGCTGTTGTCACGAAGGCATTCTCGGGGCGCTTCGCGCGGGGTCTGCGCAACCGCTTCGTCGACGACCACGACGAGCAGGCGCCGCTGGCGTACCCACAGGTGCACTATCTGACGAGTCCGCTGCGGGCGGCCGCGGTGCGGGCCGGCGATCCGCACGGCGCCAACATCTGGGCCGGCACCGGATTCCGCCTCGCCGAGCCCGCACCCGTCGCCGCGATCATCGAGAAGCTGACGGGCCCAACGGACTAGCCGCGACCCACTGACGGGATCGGCCCACCCCCAGCGACAGTGTCGGCGGATGATGAGGTGTGCTCATCAAGCGCCGACACTGTCGCTGAGTGTGGGCAGCATGAGGACGTACCCCGCAGCGGCTAGCGCAGCTGGTCGACGGTGACGTCGCCGGTCTCGGACCGCACGCTCACGGTGGACGCGGCCCCGCGGGGATCACGGGTCTGCGGTACGCGCACCACGGTGGAGCCCCAGGATTGGCCCGTCGTCGCGTCGACCACGTACGGTCCGGGCGGCGGCAGAGCAACCGTCACGTCGCCGTTCTCGGTCGTGGCGGCGAGCGTCTTCGGTGCGGCGGAGAACTCGACGTCGATGTCGCCGGACTGGGTGGTGGCCCGGAAAGTGTCCGACACCGACATCGCGGCGCGGGTGTCGATGTCCCCGTTCTGCGCGGTGATGTCGACGTCGCGCGCGGCGCCGCCCAGGACGACCCCGCCGTCGCGGGTGCGGGCCACCAGCCGGTCGATGTCGGCTTCGAGCATCACCACACCGGTGTCCTGCTGGGTGGTCACCGTCGTGCGGCGGGCCTGATCCGGGGGCAGCACCACCGTGATCTGCGATGCGCGGCCCCAGTTCAGCAGCGCGGACGGCTCGGCATCGATCGTCACCCGAGCCGACGTACCGTCGGCGGCGACGGAGAGCGGATCCGAGCCTGCACGAACGGAATTGACCATCCGCATGTCGACGCGCGGGGTCGTCGCCTCCCGATCGGAGCTGATGCGTACGACGACGGGGACGGAGCCGGTGTCGATGGTCACCGAGCGCAGCGTGGCGGGCAGCGCGGCGCTGTCGGCGACGATCCGGAACGAGCTGACGCCCCAGGCGGTGACGCCCAGTGACGCCACCGTCCCGACGACGAGGACCGCCGCGGCGACGATCAGGAGGGAGCGGATCGCCGTGCGGCCTCCGGGAGACACGGCAGGTGGCGGCGCGGGCGGGGTGGCGAGTGTGGTCATGACGGAGAGTCCTTTCACGCGTTCAGGATTCGAGGTAACGCAGGACGGCGAGCACGCGCCGGTTGCCACTGTCGTCGGGAGCCAGGCCGAGCTTGGCGAAGATGGAGGCGATGTGCTTCTCGGCCGAACCGACCGACATGTGCAGCGCCGTGGCGATCGCCGAGTTGGTCTTGCCCTCGGCCATCAGCTGAAGGACTTCGTGTTCGCGCGGGGTCAGCGCGTCCAGGGTGTTGCGGCGGTGTGAGCGAACGAGTATCTGCGACACCACTTCCGGATCGAGCACGGTGCCTCCGGACCCGACGACGGCCACTGCGTCGAGGAAGGCCGGGACGTCGGCCACCCTGTCCTTGAGCAGATAGCCGAAGCCGCGGGTGTCCGAGGCGATCAGCTCGGCGGCGTATCGCTCCTCCACGTAGTGCGAGAGGACCAGCACCGGCGATTCCGGGTTCTGGCTGCGCAGAAGCGCTGCGGCACGGATGCCTTCGTCGGTGAAGGTGGGCGGCATCCGGACGTCGAGGATCGCGAGATCCGGCCGGGTGTCGTTCACCAGTCGCAGCAGGTTCGTGGCGTCGGGTACCCCGGCCACTACGTCGTGCCCGGCGTCGGTGAGGATGCGTTCGATACCTGCCCGCAGCAACGCGGAGTCCTCGGCGATCACGATGCGCATGGCAGCACCGCGGTGATGATGGTCGGACCGGTGACCGGGCTGGACACCGTGAACGTGCCGCGCGCGGCGCGCACCCGCTCGTCGAGGCCGCGCAGTCCGGTGGCGTTCTCGTCGCCGGTGATCTGCGCACCGCCCCGGCCGTCGTCGAACACCGTGACGTGGAGCTGCTGGGCGGTCTCCTCGAGGCGGACCGTGACGGCGGCCTGGCCGGCGCCCGCGTGCCGGGTGACGTTGGTCAGAGCCTCGGCGACGACGAAGTACGCGCAGGCCTCGACCTCGTCGGGCAGCCGACGGGGCAGGTGCACGCTCAGCGTGGTCGGCACCCCGGAGGTCGTCGCGCGTTGCACCACCGCGGACAGGGCCGCGTCGAGACCGCGGTCGGCCAGGATCGTCGGCGCGATCCCGCGCACGACGTTGCGCAGCTCGACGAGGGCGTTTTTCGCCTCGTCGTGGGCTTCGGCGATCAGCGATCTGGCGGCGGGCAGGTCGGTGTCGAGTTTCGTCTGGGCGAGTCCGATCGTCATGGCCAGGGACACCAGGCGTGGTTGCACGCCATCGTGGAGGTCGCGTTCGATGCGGTGGCGTTCGGTCTGGGCCGAGGTGACCGCGCCCTGCCGCGCATCGGCCAGGGCGCTGACCTGGTATTGCAGGTGGGCAGTCGGCGACGGGGTCAGCAGCCAGCGGTCGATCATGGCGTCGAGGGCCGGGGCGTAGACCAGGAGCACGCCCGCCGCCGCGAGTGCCACCACCGCGAGCAGCAGCGCCACCGGTGTCGGCAGGAACGACAGACCGGCCTCGGCGTCACTGTTGCCGATCGCGATCGCGGCGGCCGGTGCGAGGAACGCGAACACCAGCAGCGCAGCTGCGAGGCCGGTGGCCAGGATGTCGTAGGTCATGCGCAGGTAGTGGTGGGCCACCGCCTTCCAGAACCGGGCGCTGCCCAGGTCCAGCAGAATCTGGTGGGCCCAGCGCTGGAACCCGGTGTGCGGGGAGAGCCGGCGCGGCGGGACGCCGATGCCCATCCCGAACACCGCCTCGCTGCGCACCCGTTCGACCCGCTCGACTCCGCGCATCAGGTAGGTGAACACCACGGCGGCGAGCACGAAGCCGATCACGCTCGGGATAGATGAGACGCCGATGATCAACAGCGTCAACGGAATCCAGAACCAGACGGTGGCGATCGCGGCGCCGGTGATCATCGACGCCGTGGGCACCACGCCGATGGTTGCGGTGCGCGGAGCCGGTGGTGGGGTGGCGATGTCGGGTGCCGGCTCGATCATCGCGGCAGCTGGTGCGGTCATGTCCACCAACCTAGGGATCACGACGCGGCGGCGGGACGGCGTTTTCCCGCCAGTCCCGTGGGGGATAACCCCCGATTCGCGTCAAATATTGGTCTGACCACTTGACCGCCTGGCCGATGGTGGGGCATGGTGGGGGCATGGCGCTGCGCCCCGTGAACCGTCGTTCGGTACCTGAAGACGTCTTCGACCAGATCGTCGCCGACGTGCTCAGCGGCGAGATGCAACCCGGTGAGGCACTGCCCAGCGAGCGTCGGCTCGCCGAGGTGCTCGGCGTGTCGCGTCCGGCGATCCGAGAGGCGCTCAAGCGCCTGGCCGCCGCCGGTCTCGTCGAGGTGCGGCAGGGTGACGCCACGACTGTGCGGGACTTCCGGCGCACCGCGGGGCTCGATCTGCTTCCGACGTTGCTCATCCGCGGCGGGAATCTGGACCTCGACGTCGTGCGCAGCATCCTCGAGACACGGCTGCACAACGGGCCCAAGGTCGCCGAACTCGCCGCCCAGCGCGGCGGCAAGCAGGCCGGCGAGATCCTCGACCAGACTCTGGCCGCCCTGGCCGATGAGTCCGATCCCATTGCGGCGCAACGGTATGCGCTCGACTTCTGGGATCACGTCGTCGACTGCGCCGACTCGATCGCGTTCCGGCTGATCTTCAACACACTGCGCGCCACCTACGAACCCGTCCTACCCGCCCTGGCTGCCGTCATGGCAACCGAGGTCGAGCGCATCGACGACTACCGAGCCCTGGCCGGCGCCGTGACCGCCGGAGATCCCGAGGCGGCCGCGACTCACGCCCGTCACCTGCTCGAACCGGCGACCACCGCCCTGCTCACCGCCCTGGCCCACCTGGAGGAGAAGCAATGACCAGCGCACCCACGCGACCCACCCGCAAGCAGTTCACCCTTGGTGACGCCGCACGCGAATTCCTGCGACACCCGTCCCCATGGTTGATCGGCACGACACTCGCCGTCGCGGTCACCGCGCGCCTCCGGCTCGGCGAGTGGAGCTGGGCTGACGCCGTCGTGCCCGTCGTGATGCTCGCCGTGTTCCCCTTCTTCGAATGGGTTGTGCACGTGTGCATCCTGCACTGGAAGCCCCGCCGCGTCGCCGGTCTGCGCATCGATTCCCTGCTGGCACGCAAGCACCGGGAACACCACGTCGATCCGCGCGACGTCGCGTTGATCTTCATCCCGTGGCCCGCGCTGCTGTGGGTGTTGCCCGTGTCGGTGGCAATCGCGCTACTGGCCTTTCCGAGCACGGCCTCGGGCCTGACGTTCCTGACATTCCTGACGGTGCTGGGGTTGTGTTACGAGTGGTGCCACTACCTGGTGCACAGCGACTACAAGCCGAAAACCGCCGTGTTCCGGGCGGTGTGGCGCAACCACCGCCAGCACCACTTCAAGAACGAGCACTACTGGTTCACCGTCACCAGCGCCGGCACCGCCGACCGGGTTCTGGGCACCTACGCTGACCCCGCGAGCGTCGAGACCTCACCGACCGCCAAGAACCTGCACGGCCAGCCCGCCTAGATCGTGACACCCGGCATGCCAGAATCGCGACGTGCGTATCGGGATGACGATGCCGGTGATGGAAGCCGACCTGGACAGTGCCACGCTGCGGGCATGGGCGCGACTGGTCGACGACGGGCCGTTCTCCTCGCTGTGCTGGGGTGAGCGGATCGCGTTCGACAACCCCGAGAGCCTGACCCTGCTCGGAGCGCTGGCCGCGTGGACGGAGCGGGTACGGCTGGTGACCACGGTGGTGATCCCGCAGCTGCACGACCCCGTCATGCTGGCCAAGGCGCTGGCGACCGGCGATCTGCTCTGCGACGGCCGGTTGACGGTAGGGATCGGGGTCGGGGGACGGCACGAGGACTACCGCGCCGTCGGCGCGGACCCGGCGACCCAGACGATGCGCCAGCTCGCCGACCGCGTCGCCGTCATGCAGCGGGTGTGGGCGGGGGAGAACATCACCAACGCCACCCTGCCGGTCGGGCCACCGCCCGTGCAGGCCGGCGGACCCGAATTGCTGGTCGGCACAACGGGTCCGAAGACACTGCGCAGTGCCGCGGGCTGGGCCGCCGGTCTGGCGGGCATCAGTCTGGATCTGGACACCGCCGCGCAGAACGAGCTGTTCGACGTCGCGCGCGTTGCGTGGCGGGAGGCCGGCAAGCCGGCACCTCACCTGGCCACCTCGTTCTGGTTCGCGATCGGCGAGGGAACCGCTCCGCGCGAGCAGGTGCATCACCACCTGCGGCGCTACATGAACTGGATCCCGGCGGACATCGTCGACGCGATGGCCCCGACGACGGGCTGGGCCGGCACCCAAGACGAACTCCGCAGTGTGCTGGGAGGATTCGCCGACATCGGTACCGACGAGATCCATCTGATCCCGACCAGCACTGATGTGGATCAGTTGCGCCAGGTGGCTGAGGTGGCGTCGGACTTCAGCTGAGGGCCGGCGAGTCGACGCCGGTTCGTCCGCGCCCCTTGCTCAGCGTGGCCAGCAGTTCCCGGTAGGGGCCGACCAGGTAGGCGGTGTCGCCCGCGCGCAGTTGCGACTCCCGTCGGGGATGCAGTTCGCGCGCCCCGTCGACGCCGACGATCGCGATCACGCGGGTCTGAGTCGAGAGCTCCGCCATCCGGATGCCGTCGAGTTCACTTCCGGGGTCCACGCGGACCCCGCCGACCATGAACGACGCCTGGCCGACCGAGAACGTGCCGAAGACGGTGAGGCCCAGTGCCGCTCCGATGAACCAGGGCGCCGCCAACTCGACGGTCGACAGCACGGTGTCGAAGCCGAATCGGTGCGCCACCGCGGCGCCGAGCGCGCGATCGAAGACCCGCAGGACCACCGGCACCGCGGTGCGGTCCTTGAGGTGTTCGCGGGTGACGATGGCCGTCTCGATGTTCACCACATCCGCGTCGGTGAGAACCGCCACGGCCCTGGCCTCGTCGATGCGCGCCGCTTCCAGGGTCGAGGGCAGTGTGGCGTCGCCGAAGATCACCGGGATGCCCCGGTCGGCGGCAGCGGACAGGTAGCGGTTCTCGTCGTTGAGTTCGATCACCGCGACGTCGTGGCCGGCGGCCTTGAGATCGGTGGCCACCCGAATGCCGAACGACCCCAGGCCCACGACGATCATGTGGCTCTGCAGTTCGCGCACCTTGCGGCGGCCCGCCGAGTACGCCAGGCGCCGGGACAGCAGCAGGTCGGCGACGAACGCCATCAGCACCGCGGTGGTGGTGATACCGGCGAACATCAACACGATGCTGAACAGGCGCAGCCACGTCGGTTGATCACTGAAGCTGAAATCGCCGTAACCCACGGTGGCGATGGTCTCGGTGGAGAAGTACAGCGCATCGACGAAGCTCATCCCCGGCTTGTTGTAGGAGAACCAGAGCAGGATCGTCGATCCGACGAGCAGGCTCATCGACACCGAGAGCGCGCGATAGAAGTTGGGGTTGACGTCCTCACGAAAAGCACGCGCCGCGTTCGCTATTCGGGTCATCGGGGAACGCCTCGGGTGGGCTCGGGCGGTGGTGTCCGGTTCGTCGAGTTCGCCTGCGGTACCGATCATGGCGACCCAGTCGCCCTCCTCGACGTGCAGATCGCGTCCCGGGCACGCCGTCACAGCCCCCGGTGTCGGACGTCGGTCCCCGTGGACGACGGCCACGGGCGCGAGGTCTCCGTAGATCTCGCGCAGCGTACCTGCGCGGGGCATGGCCTCGCCGGACACCACGAAGCGCAAATCGCCGGCCGCGATCGAGTGTGTGGTGCGGGCAAGGCATCGCTCCACCACCGAGGGGGCGGCGAGATCGGCCACGTCGAGCACCGCACCCGGACCGTTGCCGGCGGCCATCGCCTCCCGCAGCACGGTGTTGGCGAGGCGCGCCACGACCCGCACCGTGGGGCTCAAACGGCGTGCCAGCAGGGCGATTTCGAGATTGTCCGCATCGTCAGGTCCCGCGCACACGACGGCGGCGGCGGTTGCGACGCCGGCCGCGGTGAGCTGATCTGGTCGATCGATCACCGTCACCGTGGTACCGGCGCCACGCAACTCCTCGGCGATGCGCATCGCCAGTGCGTCGCCACCGCTGACGATGGTGTGGCCGATCATTGCAGCAGGCTACGCAATACAGCGCTGACCTGCAGGAGTTAGACGGTGACGACCTCGTACTCGCCGAGCTGGCCCACCAGCGTGTGCAGGTGGTCCTGCGCCGAACCGAGCGTCTGCTCGATGGCGGTGAGCCGGGCGGCGTAGTGGCCCACCGGATACTCCGCGGTGACGCCGATGCCGCCGTGCAGCTGGATCGCTTCCTGGGCGATGTGGCGACCCGACCGGCCGATCTGCACCTTGGCGCGTGCGGCGATCGTCGGACTGGTGTCGCCGTCGGTGATCGACATGGCCGCGTACAGCGCCATGCTGCGGGCGAGCTCGAGCGAGACGTACATGTCTGCCGCACGCTGGGTCAGTGTCTGGAACTTGCTGAGCGTGACACCGAATTGCTTGCGCTGAGTGAGGTATTCGGTGGTCAACCGCAACGCCTCTTCCATCGCCCCGAGGGCCTCGGAGCACAAACCTGACGAGAACCGCACCAGGGCGCGCTCGACCGCGGCGGACGCGTCGACCGCGTCGCCGAGCGGCTCCGCTGCGACACCGTCGAGATCGATCTCGGCGCCACGCTGGCCGTCGAAGGTCTTGTAGGGCTTGCGCGACACCGCGCCGGCGTCGACCAGGAACAGCCCGGTGCCACCGTCAGGCAGAGCCGCCGTCACCACCAGGGTGTCGGCGCAATCACCGGCCAGCACCGGATTCTTGGTGCCACTGACGGTCCAGCCGTCCCCGGCGCGCGCAGCGGTGGTGGAGACCGTCGCGGTGGGCCGGCGCATGCCGGGCTCGCTGTGGGCGAACGCCAACAGCCGCTCGCCGGCGGCGACCTCGTCGAGCAGCGCGCGCTGCTCGGCGCTGCCGACCTCCGCGATCACCGCACCCGGGCCGAGGGCTGCGTGCAGCAGCGGTTCGGGAGCCAGCCGGCGGCCGGCTTCGACGAGCACCGCGTGGATCTCGAGCTGACCGCCCGCGTCCTCGTCGAAACCGAGTCCGAGCACGCCGGTTTCGGCGAGCTGACCCCACACGTCGCGGCTCCAGCCTTGGTCGGTGTCGAGGACCTTGAGGCGGCTCTCGACATCGTAAGCGCGCGTAAGCATCTCGCGGGTGGTGTCACGCAGCAGGGTCTGTTCTTCGCTGAACTGGAAGTCCATGAGTTCGCCTTGTCTCTACAGTCCGAGGATGGTCGACGAGATGATGGTGCGCTGCACTTCGTTGCTGCCGCCGTAGATCGAGGTCTTGCGGTAGTTGAGGTAGCGCGGTGCACTGTGCTGCGCCCACTCCGGGGACGCGATGTCGGTGTCACTCCCGAAGGGCAGGATGTCGGACCCCGCCACCTCCATCAGCAGTTCGGTGGCGACCTGTTGCAGTTGGCTGCCCCGCAGCTTCAGTACCGACGACGCCGGGTTGGGCTTGCCGCCTTTGGAGCCCGAGGCGACCCGCATCTGCGTCAATTCCAGTGCGAGCACGTCGTTCTCGGCCTCGGCCAAGCGGGCGGCGAACAGCGGGTCCTCGAACAGGCCGCTGGCTTTCGCGCGCTCCTTGACCTCCGCGAGGCGCACCTTCGTCCGGGCGACCTGGGCGATGCCTGTGCGCTCGTTGCCGAGCAGGAACTTCGCATACGACCAGCCCTGGTTCTCCTCGCCGACGAGGTTCTCGACGGGCACCCGGACGTCTTCGAAGAAGACCTCGTTCACCTCGACGCTGCCGTCGATAAGCTTGATCGGCCGCATCGTGATGCCGGGGGTGTCGAGGTCGATCAGCAGGAACGAGATGCCCGCCTGCTTCTTCGGCGCGTTCGGATCGGTGCGCACCAGGCAGAAGATCCAGTCGGCGTACTGGCCCAGCGTGGTCCACGTCTTCTGGCCGTTGACCACGTAGCTGTCGCCGTCGCGCAGCGCCGTCGTGCGCAGCGAGGCCAGGTCAGACCCCGCTTCTGGCTCGGAAAAGCCCTGGCACCACCAGATGTCGAGGGCGGCCGTCGGCGGCAGGAACCGCTCCTTGACCGCCTGCGAGCCGAACTCGGCGATCACCGGACCGACCATCTTGGCATTGAAGTTCAGTGGCTCCGGCACACATGCCAGCTGCATCTCGTCCAACCAGATCTGGTGCTGGGTGGGCGTCCAGTCCTTGCCGCCCCATTCGACCGGCCAGCTGGGCACGGCGAGGCCGTTGTCGTTGAGGATCCTGTGGGTGGTGACGATGTCCTCTTTGGTGATCTCCGCGCCGGCGCGGCTGCGTTCCCGGATCTCGGCGGGGATCTCCGTCCGGTAGAAGGTGCGAAGCTCGTCGCGGAACGAGGCTTCCTCGGGTGTCAGTGCCAGCTGCATGGCGGCCTCCTGCTCCATCGGTGGACTCCCTGCAGACTAACCACTTGGTTGGCAGCCCCCTCGCGCAGTGGGGCCATGTCATTTATGCCGTCATTTCTGCGGTCATCTCTGCGCGCGTTTTATTGCTTGCGACGTCAAATGGACGCGTAATCTCTGCAGGTGTTCGCAACTCGTCTGAAGAGGGGATTAGGCATGCGCAGACTCGCGAGGACAGTCGGGGCCTCGGCCTTGATCGTCGGCTCACTACTGGGGGCGCCGACCGCCACCGCGGCACAGCTCACCAACCCCGCTCCCGCCCCGGCTCCTGTGCCGGTCCCCGAGCGTCCGACAGTGCAGCTGCTCGATTGCTACGGGTCCACCGGCTGGATGGGTTGCGGCCCCGGCTGGACGTGGCGCGACGGCTGGCGCGGATTCGCGTGCTACGTCTGCTGACCCAACGACCCTCGAACACTGCGGAGAAACAGATGAAACTTCCAGCCATCTCCCTCGGGGGACTGGCCGCTGCGGCGGCCGTGCTCACCATCGGACTCGGAACAGCCGCTGCCGCACCGAATTACGGCACCCTGCCCGTCGACCCGAACGTTTCCACCGACTCCACGGCCTACGTGGCCGTGCCGCCCGTCCTCGACCCCGGCGGTCAACAGGGCGTGGAGCAGGTGTTCAACCACCGCGACGGCACCCGCGGCATCACGACCAAGATCCTGGTGCTGTCGTCGCCGCAGGCGGCCACGGATGCGATGAACGCCTGGCGCGACGGCCTCGGCAGCGTGGTCGTCAACCCGCAACCCGGGCCCGTCGACGTCGCTCCCGGCGCGATGTGGACGACCGGATTGTCGCCGAACGGATCACAGTCGGTCGGCGTGCTGATGTTCACGCGAGGCAACGCCGCGGTCGACGTGGAGTTCGACGGTCCGGTCAATGATCCGGTGCCCGCCGACCTCGCGACGCAGTACGGCAAGGACCAGGTGGCCTCGCTGGATCGCCAGCTGGGTTCCTGACCGCACGACGCATATCGTGCGCCGAATGCACGCATTCTGACGTGGTCACCCATGTGCTACGTCAATAAGCGGACACTCGGCGGCAGTTCACGAGGCACGTGATTGTCGGAGGCCGCCTCTAGGGTGACCGGCACTGTGATGAATGAACCGATCGACCTCAGCGCGTGAGCGAACATGCGCCGGTGAGCGTGCCGGAGAAGCGGGCTGATGTGTGGGAATCTGTGTCCGTGGCGCGCGCATCCAACCTGACGTCCTCGGACGTCGTCGCCAAGGCGCAGCGCTTCCCTCGACTGCGCTACATGGGGTCGAAGTATCGGCTCCTGCCGCACCTGGAACGGGTCTTCGCCGAGATCGGCGGGGAGACCGCCGTCGACGCTTTCTCTGGCTCCGGGGTGGTCTCCTATCTGCTCAAGGTGCAGGGCTTCGCAGTCACGTCGAACGACTTCCTCAACTTCCCGGCCGTCATCGCCGCGGCCACGGTGCAGAACTCCTCGGTCAGACTCGACCAGGATCTGATCGACACGATCTGCGGGCCGCCGGCCGATGACCGCGACTTCATCCAGAGCACCTTCGACGGCCTCTACTTCACGCCCGAGGACCGCCGGTTCCTCGATTCGGCGTGGTCGCACATCGACACGTTGACAGGACACCGCCGCAATCTGGCGATCTCCGCGCTGCTCCTGTCTGCGGCGCGCAAGCAGCCCCGCGGAGTGTTCACGTTCACCGACGGCACCAAGTACGCCGACGGGCGTCGCGACCTCAAGTTGTCGCTGCGCGAACACTTCCGTGAACGGGCGCTCGACTACAACGCGACCGTGTTCAGCAACGGAGTCCGCAGCCGGGCCCGCCGCGGCGACGTCTTCGAGATCCCGGACAACACACCGGATCTGGTGTATCTCGATCCGCCGTATGCCCCTCCTAGTGACGACAACGACTACATCAAGCGCTACCACTTTCTCGAGGGTCTGTCCGTCTACTGGCGTGACATGACGATCATGGAGAACACCAAGACCAAGAAGCTGGAGAAGCGGTTCACGCCGTTCGCCTACAAGCGCACGATCGAAGACGCGCTCCTGCGGTCGTTCGAGCATTTCGCCGACGCGGGCGCGATCGTGCTGTCCTACTCGTCGAATGCGATCCCCGGGGCGTCGCGCATTCAAGACCTGCTGGGCAAGGTCAAGCCGTCGGTCGAGGTGATCGCGATCGACCACAAATACAGCTTCGGCACCCATGTGGCGGCCGCCCGGCGAGACGTGAGTGAGTATCTGTTCATCGGGCGCGACTGATGAGTGGTGCTCTCCCCTTCGACGACTATGTCGCCTCGCTGGGCCGGCTGACCGCGATCGTCGACCCAACGGCGTCCACGCCCGAAGCCGAACTGATCAATGAGGCCGTGGCCAGCCTGGAAGACCTGCCCGACATCGACGCAGCGTCTCTGGCCTGGTGGGCGCGGCACAATCCGCAGTTGGTGCACGTGTTGGGCCTGACCGTCGGGCTCGGGCAGGAGAAGCTCAAGGCTGCGGTCACCACCGAGTTCGGCACGGCGGGATTTGTCACGCTCGCGCGGAAACGGCCGTCGGAGCTCGTCGCGATGCTGGACGAGCAGTTCGATCTGGTGCGGCTGCTGCGCACCCAGCGCAACCGGACCTACACCCTCGCCGATGTGTTGATCGCGCGGGCAGGACCGCGCGCGACCGCGTCAGGAGGACAGGCGTCGGGCCGCCGGATCGAGGACGAGATCTCGGCGATAGCAGTCGATCTGGGTCTGCCGCACACGCAGCGTTCGCGGTTCACGGGGCGCCAGGGGCGCACGGCGCCGGCCGATCTGATAGTGCCCGACGCCGACAACGCGTCGATCGTCGTCGCCGCGAAGGGCTTCGACTCGACAGGCAGCAAGCTCACCGATGCGGTGCGCGAGATCGAAGAGATGGCCGAGGTGAGGCTCCCGCGCCAGTTCGTGTTCGCGGTGATCGACGGGATCGGCTGGCACCGGCGCAAATCGGACCTGAAGAAGATCCACAGCCTGTGGGCCAACGATCACATCGACGGCATGTACACGCTGGCGAGCCTCGATCAGTTCCGTGCCGATCTGCACGACGCCGCGACGCGACTCGGACTCGGGTAGGTGACGTCGGCGCGGTCCGCGGAGGCCGGGATGACGCCGAAAGCCCTTGCATAGCAATCGGTGATCGCGGTCCACGTCCTGCCGCTGCCGTTGTTGGCTGATGTCATCGTAGGCTCCCCGTCATCGTCGTAACCTGTTGTGGCTCTGCAGATGACGATGCCTTGGTGGAGCCTGCGGGGACATCCGCCGATCGGCTGGAGTGGCGGGGGAGTGCGGTGTCCACCGATCGGTGGACACGCGGGCTTACCGGGGGCCGGAGGATGCGGCGATGGCCCCTCGGATGAACATGGCGAGCGCGCGGGCGGGCAGGCTTGAGTCGAGGGAACCATTGGCAGCTCGTTGGAGCGCCAGTCCGTGGGACAGGGCGATCTGCGAGACGCCGAACTCGTAGGGGCTGAGGTCGGAGCTGATACCCAGGCGATCGAAGTGGCTGGCGATGAGGTCGCCGAGGCGCCGTCGATAGTGTTCGTAGATCTCGACGGTGTCGGTCACTTCCCCCAGCACGAGGCGCCGTATGCGGTGCCGAAGCGATTCGAGCGCAGGCACAGTCTTCAGGCTGACTTCAGCCGTCGCCGGTACCGTCGGTCCCACATGTGAAGGAGCAGCCGATGGGCGAGTTGGTCGGGCGTGGTGGGAACGTGCCCGCGAAAAAGGTGCCGGGCAAGAAGGCTCCTAGCAAGAAGGCGCCGGCGAAGAAAGCTGCGGCGAAGAAAGCTGCGGCGAAGAAGGCGCCGGCCAAGAAAGTGCCGGGCAAGAAAGCGCCGGGCAAGAAGGCCGCGGCGAAGAAGATGCCGGGCAAGAAGGCTGCGGCGAAGAAAGCGCCGGGCAAGAAGGCGCCCGGAAAGAAAGCACCGGGCAAGAAGTCAACCCATGGGTTTGCGGCGTCGCACTCCGAGAACGCGGACGCGCCGCCACGGATGAAAGTGCCAGAACTGCCTGCGCCGCCGAGTGATCCGCTGTCGGTACTCGGGCTCGATGAGGTTCATACCGAGGCTGAACTGAACCGCGCCTGGCGGCGCTATGCATCCCGTCACCACCCCGACCGAGGCGGCGACGCGGTGACGTTCACGCGTGGGCGACTGGCGTACGAGGAGCTGCTTGCTCGGCGGTGAGATCACCAGTACGGGTGGCGGCGCGCGATCAGCCGACGAGGAGTGGGTTCCAGACCTGGCTCAGCGAGGGATGGGGAGCCACGACGTGCCGCAGCACTGACAGCGGAACCTCGCCGACCACGGCGACGGTCGCCCCGTGGACCAAGTCGGCCACATTCGGTCCGACGAAGGTGGCGCCGAGAAGCGTGTCGCGCTCGGCGTCGATCACCAGCTTCGCCTCGGCTTCGAAGCCGTCACGCAGAATCAGGAGCTCCCCGAGTCCACCAGGGTAGGTCGCGTGTCGGGTGGTGACCTCGAATCCTGCTGCGCGCGCGTCGGCTTCGGTGTATCCGACTTCCACCACCTGGGGGTCGGTGAAAACGATCTGCGGCAGGTGGCCGGTGTCCCGTGCGGACAAACCTGAGGCGTCCAGCGAGACACCCCGCGCACGGCTGGCCACGACATCGGCCACGATGCCGGCGTGATACTGCGACAGATGCGAGAGAAGCGCACGACCTGTCGTGTCCCCGATCGCATACAGCCAGTCACCGTCGACACCGAGAGCCGTCAGGTGATCGTCGACAGCGACGAACTCGTCGTTCCGAAGGCCCACGGTCTCCAGGCCCATGTTCCCGGTGTTGACCGAACGTCCGGTCGCGACAAGGATTTTGTCCGCTTCGAGATGCGAGTCGGTGGTGCCGACCGTGACACGGCCGGAGTTGCTCCGGGCAACCGATGTCACCGATGTGTCGCAGCGGACGTCGACGCCGCGTTCCTTCAGCGCGTGCGCAACACGCTCGCCGACGAAGGGTTCGGAGCCCCGCAGTAGGTTCGAGCCACGAGCCACCAGGGTGACCTCGCTCCCGAGCCCGGAGAGGATGGTCGCGCTTTCCACGCCCACGACTCCGCCTCCGAGGACGACGGTTCTGGAGGGGACGCGCGTCATCGTCGCGAGCTCGCGATTGGTCCACGGTGCAGCAGAGGCCAGTCCGTCGATGTCAGGGATGAAGGGTCGTGTCCCGGTGGCGAGAATGACGGCGTGCTCGGCGTGAAGCCGCCGCTCGTGCTCGGTGTTGTCGCTCACCACCACCGTGCGGTCGCCGTCCAGACGGCCTCGACCGCGAATCACGTCGATGCCGGCTTCCCTCAGGCCGGCAACGATGTCCCGATCCACGAGGTGGTCGATGACGGCGTCCCGCTTACGAAAGACCGCTTCCACATCCACGGTCTGGCTTGCCAGCACCTCACGCACGCCGGGCACGGCCTTCGCGAGTTCGAGAATCTCGATCGGTCGGATGAGAGTCTTCGTGGGATTGCATGCCCAGTAATGACATTCGCCACCGACCAATCGATCCTCGACCAGGGCGACGGCGAGCCCGTGGCTTGTCAGACGGAGAGCTGCGGTGACGCCGCCGGGGCCACCGCCTATCACCACCGCATCGAAGTGCTCGATCTCACTCACGGATTGCCTCCAAACACGTTTCCCGCGGTCTTCTGCCTTCCTGTTCTTCTGTCCGGTGGCGGGGGGCTGGAAAGTGCCGCGGAGGTGACACCGTGGAGAGCGCGTCGCAACGGAGCCACCTCGCCGCTGGCGCCCGCAAGCAGCACGCCGCCCTGGTAGGCCGCGAGCAGGGCTGAGGCAAGAGTGTCGGCGTTCGAGCTCTCGGTCAGACCGCCCTGGTCGGCCACGCGTTGGAGTCCAGCCGCCAGTAGCTGTTCCCACCGTGCGAAGCCAGACACCAGCGCGCGCCGTGCGGCGACGTCTGTGTCATCGAGTTGGTGGACCAGAGACCCGATCGGGCAGCGAATCGACGGTTCAGATGCGGCGTGAAAGGCGACGACATCGTCGCACCAGGCCTGCACGTCTGCCGCTGTCGACATCGACTCGAGAGTCGGTGACAGCTCGCCGACGACGCGGTCGACCTGGCAGGCAACGACTTCGGCGACGAGGTCGGCCTTGTCGACGAAGAAATGGTAGAGCTGACTGCGCCCGACGCCCGCCGCCGCGCCGATCTCGTCCAAGGTCGTCGATCGAACGCCTTTGGTGCCGAAGAGATCACACGCCGCATCGAGAACACGCGTCACGGTCGCGCGACCGCGGTCCGTCGTCGGTGTCACCCTCACGACAGCCTCCCTGTAGTGCTGATCACGAGATTCTGTACTACAGAGTACATTGACTGTATCGGATAGTACAGTTCAGTCTGGTGCCGGCTCTTCTGCAGGTCGGCGGCGAAAGTGGGAAACGACATGTCTTCAGACACCAGCGCCCCAGTGCAGCCGGATGCGCGGGGCTTCTCCAGCGCCCGCAGTACGGCGGTGACCGTCCGCGTCGGGGTGTGGCTCGGGGTGGCCGTCACAGTGTGTATGGCGACGGGATTGATCAGCCACCTCGTGCAGCATCCACAGCCGTGGTTCTGGTGGCCGACGCGGCCGGTGGGGCTCTACCGCATCACCCAGGGGCTGCACGTGATCAGTGGAATCGCGGCGATCCCCTCGCTGGTGGTCAAGCTGTGGTCGGTGTGGCCCAAGCTCTTCGCCCGCCCCGTGATCGGAGGTCTGACCCGCCAGCTCGAGCGACTGTCCATCCTCGTGCTCGTCGGCTCGATGATCTTCCAGCTCAGCACGGGACTGCTGAACATCGCACAGTGGTATGTCTTCGGATTCTTCTTCCCTCCAGCGCATTTCGCGATGGCCTGGGTCGCCCTGGGGGCCATTGTGGTGCACGTCGGCGTCAAGCTGCCGGTGATCCGACGCGCATTGGGCGAGCCGCTCGATGCTGCGGACGTCGCCGGCGGCGGCTCCGTCGGGCCGAACCGCCGCAACGTTCTGATCGGCGCGGCCGCGGCCACCGCGCTCGCGACTGTGGCGACCGCCGGTCAGACGGTGCCGTGGCTGAAGCGACTTTCTGTGCTCGCCCCTCGCTCTGGGGATGGCCCGCAGGGTGTTCCCGTCAACCGAACCGCGCTCGCAGCCGGTGTCTCACGGGCGGCCCGATCGCCGGATTACCGGTTGACGGTCATTGGTCCGAGCGCGTCGCGTAGCTTTTCGCTGGCCGAACTGCGCGCCATGCCGCAGTCGACCCGCGAGTTGCCGATCGCCTGCGTCGAGGGATGGAGCGTCAACGCGGAGTGGACCGGGATCGTGCTCGCCGATCTCATTGCGACAGTGGGTGGCTCGCCGGACTCCGACGTTCGGATGATCTCGCTTGAACCCCCGGGCCCCTACTCGCGCACCACTCTGCCCGCGCGGCACACCCGTGACTCGGCCACGCTGATCGCCCTGCAGCTCAACGGACAGCAACTCGACCTCGATCACGGGTATCCCTGCCGGCTCATCGCGCCCACGAGACCCGGCGTCTTGCAGACGAAGTGGCTGACTCGACTCGAGGTGGTCGGCTGATGAGCGGGAAGGAAGAAGCGGCGACAGCTGTGACGAGAGCACTGCGGGCGGGCCTCGTGGCGGCCGGGCTCGTCAGCGTGGCTTACGGAGCGTGGCTGCTCGTGGATCTGAACACCACCGCCCTCATCCGCATCGCGGTATGGATTGCTGTCGGCGTGGTGATCCATGACTTCGTTTTCGCTCCGGTCACCGCGGCGCTGGGCTACACAGGGCGCCGCTGGCTCGGGCGACGCTGGTGGCCGGCGGTCGCCGTCGCCGCGACGTGCTCGGTCACCCTAGTCCTGCTCGCCGTTCCGGTCTTCGACACACCGGGCGCCAAACCCGACAACTCCACTGTTCTCGACCGCGACTATCCGCTCGGGCTCAGCCTGTCACTGGCGGTGGTGTGGGCGTGTGTACCGGTCTACGTCGCGGTCTCCGCCATGGTGCGGCGGCGCCGACACGTGGTCAGTCAGTGAAGGTCGTGAGGGTCTGCCGTCGGCGGTCGACGATGAGCCTGGTCACGTCCGGGCGGCCGTAATGCCCTGCGGGATCGAAGTTCTGGCGCTCGCGGCGGACCTGGTCGTGATCCAGCGTCGCAACCGTCAAGCCCTCGGTGTCGGCGGTCGGCGCGACGACCCAGCTCCCGTCGGGAGCGGCGATGCACGTTCCTCCACTGCTGATCTGTTCATCGCTCGCCGCGCGCATCATGTCGGCACCAGGCATGAAGTCCGGAATGTGCTCGCGGCGAAGCACTCCGGAGACGGAGACCATGTAGGACCGTGACTCGAGGGCGATGAATCGGGTGATGTCGGCGGTGTCAGAGACGTCGCCGGGCCACAGGGCGACGTGTAGATCTTCACCCTGGGAGTACAGCGCCGTGCGCGACAACGGCATCCAGTTCTCCCAGCAGTTCAGGGAACCCAGGGTGAACGGTGCCAGGTCATGTGTCACCAGGCCGTGGCCGTCGCCGTTCGCCCAGCTCAAGCGCTCTTCATAGGTGGGGGTGAGCTTTCGGTGCACCGAGGCGATGTCGCCGCCCGCGTCGATGGTGACGGCCGAGCAGTAGATGCTGTGGCCGCCGCGATCGGCGGGCCGCTCCGCGACACCGAGCACGACTGTCGTGCCATTGCGCCGGGCGGCCTGGCGTACGCCGTCGAGATGGCCGGCCTCGATCTGCACGGCTTCCTTGAGGTAGAGCGAGTGAATGTCGCGTTGCAGGTCGGAATTGAACTTCGCCCCATCGGTGCGCCCGAGCCAGAACGGGTAGCCGGGCACGACTGTTTCGCCGAAAGCGACCAGACGGCATCCGCTCTCACCGGCCTCGTCGATGTATCGCTCGACCTTCTCGAGAGTCGCCGCGCGGTCGAGGAACACGGGTGCCATCTGAACGGCACCGACGACCAGAGTCTGCTCCATGTCAGCCATCCTCCTACTCCGCTCTCACGGTGTCGGCGTAAAGGGCCAGACGTCGCGTCGCGGTGGCGCTGTGGGCCGCCATTCCCTCGGAATCGGAGATGACCTGGACGGCGTTGGCCACCTCAGGCGTCGCCTCCCGGGTGACCCGCTGATACGTCAGCGGCTTGAGGTAGCGCGATACCGAGAGTCCGGCGCTGTGTTTGGCGCCGCCGGCCGTCGGCAGTACGTGGTTGGTGCCCGCCATACCCTTGTCGGAGTAAGCGACTGTGCTCCACGGACCGAGGAAGATCGATCCGTAGTTCTGTAACCGGTCGTGATACCAACCGTCGTCGGCGGTGATGACCTCCAGGTGCTCCGGTGCGAGATCGTCCATCAATAGTGCGGCGGTCTCGCGGTCGTCGGCGACCGTCACCACGCCGAAGTCTCGCCAGGCGGGGCCGGCGATCGGCTCGGTCGACAGGCTCTCAAGCTGACGTTCCACCGCGGCGATCACCTCTCGGCCGTGGTGCTCCGATGTGGTGACGAGGGCTGCAGGCGAATTCGTGCCGTGCTCGGCCTGCCCCAGCAGATCTGCGGCGACCATCTCTGGGTCGGCGGTCTCGTCGGACAGCACGGCCACCTCTGACGGACCGGCCAGCAGGTCGATTGCCACCGTGCCGAAGAGCTGCCGCTTGGCCTCGGCGACGTAGGCGTTGCCCGCGCCCACGAGCATGTCGACGGGGAGCTCGCCGAGGAGGCCGAACGCCATGGCCGCCAGAGCTTGCACACCCCCGAGGACGAAGACGCGGTCGACGCCGGAAAGATGCGCGGCGTAGACGACTGCGTCGTTGGCGCTGCCGTCGGGTTGTGGCGGTGTGCACGCGACAACGGTCGACACGCCCGCCACCTTCGCCACACCTACCGTCATGAATGCCGATGCGGTCAGAGGGAAGCGGCCCGCGGGCAGGTAGGCGCCCACGCGCGCCACTGGGACGTAGCGGACTCCCGTCACCAGTCCCGGGCACAGCTCGGTCTCGAATCCGACCAGATGCGAACGTTGTTCGCGCGCGAACGATCGGGTGCGCTGCGAGCCGAGCTCGATGGCCTCTCTGAGGCCCCGCGGCAGACGGTCGCCGCTTGCTGAGACCTGGCGCGCCGACAGTTCGAGATCATCCCGGTCGTCGTGGTCGAGCGCCCGGCTGAAGTCGCGGACAGCGTCGAGGCCCCGGGCATCGATGTCGCGCAGCATGGTTGTCACCGTGTCGATCACAGCCGGGTCGCGCTGCGCGGCGGGAGCGTCGACGAGAGGTCGTTTGAGGTGCCGGTACTTGCCCTGTACGCGGTTGAGGAGAGGAGTCGAGTAACGCATGACCTCACGGTAGGCACTCGGAATCCATGCGACCAGACGGTGATTTCCGAGGCTTATCAAAGGTTTTCGCTATGGCCAGGAGTCGCTGGACGTCGGGAAACGCGTCGAGACCAAGACCCGATGTGGGCCTTGGTCTCGACGGTGGTTCGGTGTGGCTGTCAGGGCATCGCTGCCGTCGAGTCTCGCCGTTCGGCAGTTGCGAGGGCGTACTCGGGCCCGGCGTCTGACCGCGCGATGCGTGCTCTCAGTGGGGTGAGCCACCAGATGCCGGCCAGTCCCATCGTCACCACGAACACGATTGCGTTGGCTCGGAAGTCGGGGAGGAACAGCAGCGCCGACATCACCGATCCGAACACCACCAAGCCGAGGACGTACACCGGCAATCGCATCCGGCCGAGGTCGAAGACCCCCGTGACACCCTGGGGTATCCGCTGACGCGCGTTGGCGACGATGAGTCCCGATGTCGTGAGCAGGTACACCGCGAAGAATCCGAGGGCTGACATGCCGATGATGTAGGAGAAGGTCTGTTCGTTCGCGAGCGCCGACAGCAGCAGCGCGAGCGAGACGAGCCCCGTCGCCCACACTGCATTCGTCGGCACCTTGTGCGTCGCGGAGACTCGCCGCAGCAACCGCGAACCGGGCAGCATGTTGTCCCGCCCCAGCGCATACACCAGTCGTGTCGCGACGAGCATGCTCGCGAGCACGCACACGAGAATGTTCGTCAGTGCCAACGCGATGACCAGCTTTGAGAACCACGGTGACACCTGCTGGGCGAACAGATCGGTGATCGGAGACGCGCTGTCGGACAGCGCTTCTGGGTCTTTGATGACGAGGAGGAAGACGATGTACATGAAGAACTCGATGGTCGAGGCCACCCCCAGGGCGAGGAACATCGTGCGCGGAATCGTGCGGCGCGCGTTCTTGGTCTCCTCCGCGACGTCGGCGGCCGCCTCGACGCCGAGCAGTCCGAAGATGCATCCGAGGCTGGCCGTCAGCCACACGATCACGTAGGGCGAGCTGTATTCTCCTGCGGGGCCGGCGGTGAAGAGGAACTCGATGCCCTGGTGTTCATCGGAGACGAAGAACGCGACGATGGCGATGAAGGCCGTCGCGCCGACTGTCACGACCAGTTCCAGAGCGACGCCGATGTTGTTGAGCATCGTGGCGAGCCGCACGCCGTAGACATTGATCAGCACGCACAGCAGCACGACAGCGATAGAGGTGAAAATCTGCGCGGGCGTGCTCATCTCGATGCCGAGAAGGCTGCCGATGTACCCCGCCATCACGAACGCGACGCCGGTGAATCCGCTGATGAACCCCACAGCCCCCGCAAAACCGGTGAACCACCCCAGGTGAGGGCTGACCAGACGGCTGGTCCATTGGTACGCGTATCCGGCGAGGGGCAGTTTGACCACCAGGTCGGCGGCGATCAGCGCCCATACGAAGAAGACGGCGACCGCGAGGGGAAAGGTCCACACGAACGCCGGCCCGGCGGTGTTGAGTCCGAATCCGAACCCGGAGAACACCGCCGTGGTGGCGCTGATGACGGAGAACCCGAGGAAGAACGACGAGACACCACCTACCGATCGGCTCAGCTTCTGGGTGTAGCCCAACTCGCCGAGTTGTCGGTCCTCCTCTGAGGTGTCCATCGCGGTCCTCCTGTGTCGCTGGGTCGCGGTCTCACGGTGAGTCGAGCGTATGAACGACTGAATCAGAGGACAACCTTGTGAATTCTGAGGGCTGATATAGCGTTTGACTATGTCGCTGTCGCTGATTCAGCTACGGGTGTTTCTCACGGCGGCGCAATGCGGCTCGTTCACCGCTGCCGCCAAGGAGCTGCACATGTCGCAACCGACGGTGTCAGAGACCATCCGTCGTATCGAACAGCAGTACGGCACACCGCTTTTCGTCCGTGGTGCGCGTCGGCTCACCCTGACGGCCCCGGGTGAGGAACTGCTGCCCCTCGCCGAGCAGACACTGGCGTCGGCCGACGGCGCCGACAGGGCCTTGAAGGCGGTAACCGGTCTCCAGGGTGGAATCGCGTCGATCGGCCTGTTGCGCAACGCAAAGTACTACGCGATGGCTGACCTGCTGACGTCGTTCCACGCCCGCTACCCCCACGTGCGCCTGCGCGTCATCGGCGTGAATTCGGCGGATGTCGCCGACCTGGTTCGCGATGGTGGTCTCGAAGCCGGGCTGGTGGTCCTGCCCGTCGACACCAGTGATCTCTCGGTGACGCCGTTGCTGAGGGACGAGGTGGTGTTCGCGACGTCGTATCCGTGGCGTCGCGGATCCGTGTCCATCGAGGACATGGCGGAGGCGAAGCTCGTTCTCTACGACGCGCACGCGGGATGGCGCGATCCCACTCGTCGACAGCTGGCGGAACGGGCGCTGCTGCGGGGCCTCGCTCTCGAGCCGGTGATCGAGGTCGAGCAAGTGGACACTGCCCTCGATCTCGTCGCCGCAGGCGCGGGGGAGACCATCGTGTCTAGGGCCGTCGCGTCCTCCGCGATTGCGCCGCCCGGGGTCAGGTTTCTGCCGCTGGAGGAGCCGCTCTACGACACGGTCGCGCTCATTCAGAAGGAGTCGGCGATCCTCTCGCCTGCGACGAAAGAATTGGCGCGGCTGGCGCGCGAGACGCTGGCATCGTGGGCGTAGGAAATCCCGTCGATCCGCAGCGCGGGTCCATGACTCGGCACGCGTCGCCACACGTCACCGATCAGCGGGCCAATCCTCACTATCGATGAGGTATACATGCGGTATGCAACCCCTCTCGGGCCGCGACCGAGCGTATGCGTACCTGCGCGACCAGGTGCTCAGCTCGCCTGCCGCAACGGGAACGTTTCTCAACGAACAGCAGCTCGCTACTCAGATCGGGGTGTCCCGCACCCCGGTCCGGGAAGCGCTGCTGACGTTGCAGGCCGAGGGGCTTGTCGAAATGGTGCCCAAGCGGGGGGTGTTCGTGCCCGCGATGTCCGGCCGCCAGATCACCGAGTTGATGGATCTGCGCGGGGCGCTGGAGCGCCATGCGGCGTCGACCAGCTTGCGTGCCCACAGGGCGCCGGTAGCTCAGATGGAGTCCACGCTGCTCGATCAGTCTCAGCTGTGCGCCTCCGATGATGACGGTGCCGCGCAGCGGTTCATCGAACTGGACACGCGGTTCCACCAGGTCCTCGTCGACGCTGCGGGCAGCGAGTTGCTGTCGCGTACCTACGCCGGGCTGCGTGCCCGGCAGCAGCGCGTCGGACTGACCGCGTTGCTGCACGGGCACGAGCGTCGCCGTGATGTCTGTTCTGAGCACCGCGGCATCGTCGACGCGCTGGCCGCCGGCGACGAGCACCAGGCTCACCGCGCCATCGACGAGCACCTGCGGATTACCCTGCAGATCCTGTTGCAGGCGTAGAGGTTTCGGCGATCTCCCGGTAGTGCTCCTCCTCGGAACTGTCGGGGTTGCGGCCAAGCGCCAATCCGATGACGGTGAGCACTCCCACCACCGCGATGTAACCGAAGATCGCGGGCCAGCCGCCGGTGGCGTCCAACAGGTAGGTGAACAGCAGCGGAGCGATGGCGCCGCCGAAGACCCCGGCGATGGTGTACGCCAGCGAGGCGCCCGTGGAGCGCAGCCGCACCGTGAACTGCTCGGTGACGAAGGCGGCCTGCGGGCCGTACATGAACGAGTGGAACGCCAAGCCGATCACCACGCCGAGCACCAGCAGAGGGAACGAGGCGGTGTCGATCAACAGGAAGAAGATCAGCGTCCAGATCACCCCGCCGACGGCGGCCACGCCGTAGACCAGCCGCCGGTTGAACCGGTCGGATACCGCGCCGGCCAGTGGGATGAGTCCGAGCTGGAACGCCGAGCCGATCAGGATGGCGATCAGCACCTGGCTGCGTTCCATGCCGAGCTCCAGCGTGCCGTAGGTGATGGAGAAGACCGTGAACAGCGCGTACATCACGTCCGGCGCGATGCGCGACAGGATGGCCGCGATCAGGGGTCGGGTCTGAGTGGTGAAGACGTCCTTGATGGGCGCCTCGGGCCGGTCGCCGCTTTCCTGCAGCGCCTTGAACACCGGGGTGTCCTCCAACTTGAGCCGGATCCACAGCCCGAAACCGATCAGAACTGCGGACAGCAGGAACGCGAGACGCCATCCCCAGTCCTCGAACTGCTCCTCGGAGAAGGCCAGTGTCAACCCGGCCAGGGCGCCGTTGGCCAACAGGTTGCCTGCGGGCGGGCCCACCTGGGCGGCTGAGGCCCAGAAGCCGCGTCGTCTCGGATCGCCGTACTCACTGGAGAGCAGCACCGCGCCACCCCATTCGCCCCCGACGGCGACGCCCTGTGCGAACCGCATGGCCACCAGCAGGATGGGCGCGGTGATGCCGATCGAGGCGTAGCTGGGGATGAGGCCGATGGCGAAGGTGGTGATACCGATCAGCAGCAGGGTGATCACCAGAAGCTGTTTGCGGCCGATGATGTCGCCGAGACGGCCGAACACGAACCCGCCAATGGGCCGCGCGACGTAGCCGACGGCGTAGGTGGAGAACGCCAGCAGCGTGCCCGTCAGCGGGTCGCTCTCGGGGAAGAACACCACCGGGAACACCAGTGCGGCGGCGGCGGAGTAGACCGCGAAGTCGTACCACTCGAGTGCCGTACCGGTGAGACTGGCGGCGAAAGCCTTGGTCAGGCTCTTTTTATCGGCTACGTGGGCCGTCATCGATCCAATCCTCTACGTGTGCGGGCCGCGCATCCTGCGGCCATGTGACGTACCATACTGTTCGTATACAACATGTATGCGGATCGATGGTCAAGCGGTGAAACGCAAAATTTACGAGAAGGAGCCAGCCCGATGCTGACGTTCGAACTGCCCGACGGATCCACGGTGACGGTGGAGCCCACCACGGTCCTCAACGCCGGATACGCAGGTCGTAACCAAGAAGAGGTGGCCGCGCACATCGCGGAACTGGCCGAGCTGGGCGTGCCTGCCCCGTCCGTCACACCAGCGCTATACCCCGTCTCGCCCTACCTGGCACAGCAGACCGACACCGTGCACACCCAACACGACCACACCTCGGGCGAGGCTGAGTGGGCGCTGGTGATCACCGACGACGAAGACGTCCTCCTGACGGTAGCGTGCGACCACACCGACCGCACCCTGGAAACCCACTCTGTGGCGTGGAGCAAGAACGCAGCCCCCGACGTGCTGGGCACCAAGGCGTGGCGCCTGCGCGACATCGCCGACCGGCTCGACGAGATCACCCTCAAAGCCTGGGTGGGCGCCGACGAGACGCTGATCCAGTCCGGCACGATGGCCGACCTGCTGGATCCCGACTACTGGGTCGGCGTCCTGCGCGAACGCGGCCTGTTCCGTCCCGGCACCGTGCTCTTGTCGGGCACCATCACCATGCTGCCCGAGGTGAATCAGTTCGCGGACGCGTGGAAAGTCGAATTGTCAGATCCGGCAACAGGATTCACCTCGACGTGTCAGTACCGCACCAAGGCGATGCCCGAGCCCATCGGCTAGGTCGAGGTTCGCTCGAGCAGACGTCGGGCGCATCGGGCGGTGATGCGAGTGTTGGTGCCCCCGGCAGGATTCGAACCTGCGGCCTTCTGCTCCGGAGGCAGACGCTCTATCCCCTGAGCTACGGGGGCGCATGATGACACTGCGCCGAATCGGGCGTGGCTAGCGTAGCGCATCGGCGCGGGGAAACGGATTCGGGGCAGAAGGGCCCCAGACCATAGGATGGTCCCTCGTGACCCCCGCCGATCTGGCCGAACTGCTCCGCAGCACCGCTGCCGCGGTGCTCGATGCGCACGGCCTCGACACCTCTGCACTGCCGGCCACCGTCACCGTGGAACGCCCCCGCAACCCCGAGCACGGCGACTACGCCACCAACCTGGCCCTGCAACTCGGCAAAAAGGTCGGCGCCAACCCTCGCGAGCTGGCCGGTTGGCTGGCCGCCGCGCTCATCGAACAGCCTGGCATCGCCGCCGCCGACGTCGCCGGGCCCGGGTTCGTGAACCTGCGCATCGAGGCTGCCGCCCAGAACGTGCTGGTCGGGGACGTGATCGCCGCGGGCGCCGGCTTCGGAACGTCTGCCGAGCTGGCCGGCCGCAGGGTCAATCTCGAGTTCGTCTCGGCCAACCCGACTGGCCCGATCCACATCGGCGGCACCCGCTGGGCCGCCGTCGGTGACGCGCTGGGCCGGCTGCTGACCACCCAGGGCGCCGAGGTGGTACGCGAGTACTACTTCAATGACCACGGTGCGCAGATCGACCGGTTCACTAATTCACTGATCGCCGCCGCCACGGGTGAGCCGACCCCGGAGGACGGCTACGCCGGCGCCTACATCGGCGACATCGCCGCGCAGATTCTCGCCAAGGAACCCGACGCGCTGAGCCTGCCCGACGAGCAGATGCGCGAGACATTCCGCGCCATCGGGGTCAACCTGATGTTCGACCACATCAAGGCCTCGCTGCACGAGTTCGGCACCGACTTCGACATCTACACCCACGAAGACTCGATGCACACTTCCGGCCGCGTCGACCAGGCCATCGCCAAGCTGCGCGAAACCGGCTCCATCTACGAGAAGGATGGTGCGACCTGGTTGCGCACCACCGACTACGGCGACGACAAGGACCGCGTCGTCATCAAGAGTGACGGGAACCCGGCCTACATCGCCGGTGACCTCGCCTACTTCCTGGACAAGCGGCAGCGCGGCTTCGACCTGTGCATCTACATGCTCGGTGCCGACCACCACGGCTACATCGCGCGACTCAAGGCTGCCGCGGCCGCACTCGGCGACGATCCCGACACCGTCGAGGTCCTCATCGGCCAGATGGTCAACCTGGTGCGCGACGGCCAGCCCGTCCGGATGAGCAAGCGCGCCGGAACCGTGATCACCCTCGACGACCTCGTCGAGGCGATCGGCGTGGACGCCGCGCGCTACGCGCTGATCCGCAGCTCTGTCGACACCCCGATCGACATCGACCTCGCGCTGTGGTCGTCGGCCTCGGCCGAAAACCCGGTCTACTACGTGCAATACGCGCACGCGCGGCTGTCCGCGCTGGCCCGCAACGCCGCCGACCTCGGCATCGCGCCCGACACGGCGCACCTGGATCTGCTGACCCACGACAAAGAGGGCACACTGATCCGCAACATCGGCGAGTTTCCCCGGGTGCTCGCCACCGCCGCAGCTCTGCGGGAACCGCACCGCGTCTCGCGCTACCTCGAGGACCTCGCCGGTGACTATCACCGCTTCTACGACTCCTGCCGGGTGCTGCCCCAGGGCGACGAGGAGCCCGGCGATCTGAACGCCGCGCGCCTGGCCCTCTGCGCCGCCACCCGCCAGGTGATCGCCAACGGCCTGACCATCCTCGGCGTCAGCGCGCCGGAGCGGATGTGATCGCCCACCCGGCCGGGCCCCGTCACGCTGAAGAGATTCACCACGCGGGCGCGCCGGCCCGGCCTCAGACCGCGGCAGACGTCGCTACGTTGGCGCCGAAAGTGTGGCCGCGCAACGCTGTTCGCGACGACTCCGGTGTCCTGACCATCGGTGGGGTGTCAGTCTCGGACATCGCCGCCGAGTACGGCACCCCGGTGTTCGTCGTCGACGAGGACGACTTCCGTTCTCGCTGCAGGGAGATCGCGGAAGCCTTCGGCGGTGGCGACCATGTCCGTTATGCGGCGAAGGCGTTCCTGTGCACCGAGATTGCCCGCTGGGTCGACGAGGAGGGTCTGTCCCTCGACGTCGCCAGCGGGGGTGAGCTCGCTGTCGCCCTGCGCGCCGGCTTCCCGGCCAATCGCATTGCGCTGCACGGCAACAACAAGTCGATTGCCGAGCTGACCGCGGCGGTGCAGGCCGGGATCGAGCACGTGGTGGTCGACTCGATGACCGAGATCGAACGGCTCGACGCGATCGCCGGTGCCGCCGGCGTCGTGCAGGACGTACTGATTCGCGTCACCGTCGGCGTGGAAGCCCACACCCACGAATTCATCTCCACCGCGCACGAGGACCAGAAGTTCGGGCTGTCGCTGGCCAGTGGGGCCGCGATGGCCGCGGTGCGGCGAGTGTTCGAGACCGACCACCTCCGCCTGGTCGGCCTGCACAGCCACATCGGCTCGCAGATCTTCGACGTCGCGGGATTCGAGCTCGCCGCACACCGGGTGATCGGGTTGCTGCGCGACGTGGTTGCCGAATTCGGTGTCGACAAGACCGCGCAGATGTCGATCGTCGACCTGGGGGGCGGGCTAGGCATCTCGTATCTCCCGTCGGACGATCCGCCGCCGATGGAGGACCTCGCCGCCAAGATCGGCGCCATCGTCGACAACGAATCCGCGGCCGTCGGGCTGCCCGCGCCCCGGCTCGTCGTCGAACCGGGACGGGCGATCGCCGGGCCGGGCACCATCACGGTCTACGAGGTCGGCACCGTCAAAGACGTCGCGATCGCGGCGGACCGGCAGCGCCGCTATGTCAGCGTCGACGGCGGGATGAGCGACAACATCCGCACCTCGCTCTATGGGGCCGAATACGACGTGCGGCTGGTCTCGCGCGCCACCGACGAGGCCCCGGTGCTCTCCCGGGTGGTCGGGAAACACTGCGAAAGCGGTGACATCGTGGTGCGTGACGCGTGGCTGCCCGGCGACGTGACCCCGGGTGACCTGCTCGGCGTGGCAGCCACCGGCGCATACTGCTATTCGATGTCGAGCCGATACAACCTGATCGGCCGACCGGCCGTGGTGGCCGTGCGCGACGGGCAGACCCGCCTGATCCTGCGCCGGGAAACGGTCGATGACTTGTTGAGTCTGGAAGTGAGGTGACGCGGTGAGTGACGCGATCGGGGTGGCCGTCCTGGGCCACGGAAACGTCGGTAGCGAGGTGGTGCGCATCATCGAGCGCAGCGCAGCCGACCTGACCGCGCGCATCGGCGCGCCGTTGGAGGTCCGCGGGATCGGCGTGCGCCGTGTCGCCGACGATCGCGGGGTCCCGGTGGACCTGCTCACCGACGACATCGACGGCCTCGTCTCCCGCGACGACATCGACATCGTCGTCGAACTGATGGGTCCGGTGGAACCGGCACGCAAGGCCATCCTCTCGGCCCTCGAACAGGGCAAGTCCGTCGTCACCGCCAACAAGGCCCTGATGGCCGTCGCCGCAGGCGAGCTCGCCCAAGCCGCCGAGAACGCCCACGTGGACCTGTATTTCGAGGCCGCCGTGGCCGGCGCGATCCCGGTCATCCGTCCGCTGACCCAGTCGCTGGCAGGCGACACGGTGCTGCGGGTGGCCGGCATCGTCAACGGCACCACCAACTACATCCTGTCCGCGATGGACAGCACGGGCGCCGATTATGACAGCGCCCTGGCCGACGCCAGCGCGCTCGGCTACGCCGAAGCCGACCCCACCGCCGACGTCGAGGGATTCGACGCCGCCGCCAAGGCGGCCATCCTCGCCTCCATCGCCTTCCACACCCGGGTCACCGCCGACGACGTGTACCGCGAGGGCATCACGAAGGTCAGCGCCGCCGACTTCGCGTCGGCGCGTGCGCTCGGCTGCACGATCAAGCTGTTGGCGATCTGCGAACGACTCACCGATGACGATGGGCAGCAGCGGGTTTCGGCCCGCGTCTATCCGGCTCTCGTGCCGCTGACTCACCCGCTGGCATCGGTCAGCGGGGCCTTCAACGCCGTGGTCGTGGAAGCCGAGGCGGCCGGCCGGTTGATGTTCTACGGGCAGGGCGCCGGCGGTGCTCCGACCGCGTCGGCCGTGCTGGGCGACGTCGTGATGGCAGCCCGCAACCGCGTGCAGGGCGGTCGCGGCCCGAGAGAGTCGAAGTACGCGAAGCTGCCCGTGGCGCCGATCGGCCTGATCCCGACCCGCTACTACGTCAACATGAACGTCACCGACCGCCCTGGCGTGTTGTCGGCCGTCGCCGCTGAGTTCTCCAGGCGCGAGGTCAGCATCGCCGAGGTGCGTCAGGAAGGCATGGTCGACGAGGGCGGAACGCGTTGTGGCGCCCGCATCGTCGTGGTCACCCACCGGGCGACCGACGCCGCACTATCGGAAACCGTTGCCGCACTTGCTGATCTGGAAGTCGTATCCAGCATCAACAGCGTGCTGCGGATGGAAGGGACTGCAGAGTGAACACCACCCGCGCCGTGCACCAGCCCTGGCCCGGCCTCATCGAGGCCTACCGCGAGCGGCTGCCCGTCGATGATTCATGGACGCCGATCACGTTGCGGGAGGGCGGAACTCCGCTGCTGCCCGCCCCGCGGCTGTCCGACTACACCGGCTGCACCGTCCATCTGAAGGTGGAGGGCCTCAACCCCACGGGTTCGTTCAAGGACCGCGGGATGACGATGGCCGTGACCGAAGCGGTTGCACGCGGTCAGCAGGCAGTGCTGTGCGCCTCGACCGGCAACACGTCGGCCTCGGCCGCCGCCTACGCCGCGCGAGCCGGTATCACCTGCGCGGTGCTCGTGCCGCAGGGCAAGATCGCGCTGGGCAAGCTCGCGCAAGCAGTCATGCACGGCGCCAAGATCATTCAGATCGACGGCAACTTCGACGACTGCCTCGAACTGGCCCGCAAGCTGACGTCCGACTTCCCGACGGTGTCGCTGGTCAACTCGGTCAATCCGTTCCGCATCGAAGGCCAGAAGACCGCCGCGTTCGAGATCGTCGACGCGCTCGGCGACGCGCCCGACGTGCACGCGCTCCCGGTCGGCAACGCTGGAAACATCACCGCGTACTGGAAGGGCTACACGGAGTACCACCGCGACGGCCTCGCTACGCGCCTGCCCCGCATGCTCGGCACGCAGGCTGCCGGCGCGGCGCCGCTGGTGTCCGGTGAACCCGTCAGCGATCCCGAGACCATCGCGACCGCAATCCGAATCGGCTCGCCTGCGTCGTGGACGCAGGCGGTCGAGGCTCAGCAGCAGTCCGATGGCAAGTTCCTCGCGGCCACCGACGAGGAGATCCTCGCGGCCTACCACCTGGTGGCACGCACCGAGGGCGTGTTCGTCGAGCCGGCGTCGGCGGCCAGCATCGCCGGTCTGCTGAAATCCATCGAGGACGGCTGGGTCACCAAGGGTTCCACCGTGGTGTGCACCGTCACCGGGAACGGACTCAAGGATCCGGACACCGCGCTCAAGGGCATGCCCGCCGTGATCCCGGTTCCCGTCGACCCGGTGGCCGTCGTGGCCAAGCTCGGCCTGGTCTGAGCCGACGTGTCCGTGATCCGCACCCTGCCTCCGGGTTTGACCGCGACCGCGAAAGTGGCCGCGTCGAGCGCCAACCTCGGCCCCGGCTTCGACAGCATGGGCGTCGCTCTCGGGATCTATGACGAGATCACGGTCGAGACAACGGATTCCGGTCTCGTCGTCGACGTTCAGGGTGAAGGGGAGGGGCAGGTCCCTCTCGACGCGACGCATCTCGTGGTGCGGGCGATTCAGCGGGGTTTGCAGGAAACGAATGTGTCGGCGCCGGGCTTGATCGTGCGCTGCCGCAACAGCATTCCCCACTCTCGTGGCCTGGGTTCGTCGGCAGCTGCGGCGGTCGGCGGCCTGGCCGTCGCGAATGGCATTGCCGCGCAAGCAGGTTCGAGCCCGATGTGCACCGAAGCGCTCGTCCAGGTGTCGTCGGAGTTCGAGGGGCACCCCGACAACGCGTCGGCCGCCGTGCTGGGTGGCGCGGTGGTGTCGTGGACCGAGGCGGCCGGGACTGCTCCGCGCTACGCCGCGGCTCCGATCCGGCTGCATCCGGACATCGTGCTGTTCAGCGCGATCCCCGCGGTGCGATCGTCGACCGCCGAGACCCGGATCCTGCTCCCGGAGCACGTCAGCCACACCGACGCCCGTTTCAACGTCAGCCGGGCGGCGCTGCTGGTGGTGGCGCTGACCGAGCGGCCTGACCTGCTGATGGCGGCGACCGAGGACGTGCTGCACCAGCCGCAACGCGCGCCGGCGCTGCCTGCGTCGGCGGAATACCTCGAGGTGCTGCGTCGTTGTGGCGTATCAGCAGTGCTGTCGGGCGCCGGGCCCGCAGTGCTCGCCTTCGGTCTTCATGCCGAGCACAACGCCGAACTGCCTCGTGAGGCGGTGGAGCGGGGTCGAGAACTCGGGTTCACTGTGGTGAAGACGCCGGTCGGGCAGGGTGTCACGTGGTCCGCGGATGTGGCCGCCCGCCCCTGATCGCGGCAAACGCGCCAGTCACACACGCACCAGATGAATCACCGTGTTTCTTGCTTCCGGCCCAGAAGCGGGTTATTCTCGCTCTCGTCCAGCAATCGCAGGCGTCTCTTCCTGCGTCGACTGCAGAGACCTCAGGACAACCCACACTTTTCAGGTGCTCAACTCGTGGACCGACGGTTGTGTCTCATCCCGGCGGACCCCGTGGATCACCGTTGCTGTGGCAGCGGTGTGACCTCAGCGTTCAGCAGTTTGGACTGAGCGCACAAACCCCTCGCGTGACCACGATCAGCGGGGGAAGAAAGGAAATCCGTGACCGATACGGACCTCATCACGGCTGACTCCAGTGCCGACAACGGCGCGTTGCCGCTGGCCGTGACCACCGACGCTCCTGCCGCGCCCGCGCGCCGCGGCGCTCTCACCAGCATGGTGCTGCCCGAGTTGCGCACGCTGGCCAAGGAGATCGGCGTCGAGGGCGCTTCCGGGATGCGCAAGGGCGAACTGATCGCGGCCATTCGCGAGCGCCGCGCAGACACCAACGGCAAATCTGCCGAGGCTGCGCCCGCCGCCGAGAACTCCGCGCCTGCCGATGCCGCACCGCCGCAGCGCCGGGAGCGCCGTTCCGCCTCCCGCGGGCAGGGCGAACCCAAGGCCGGCGAACCCAAGACTTCTGAGCCGCCCACCAGCGAGGACGCTCCGCGCGCCGAGGCTGCGCCGACGGCCACCGAGGCCCCGGAGCGCAAACCTGAGCAGGAGCGCCGGCCGGACTCCCAGGATGGCGCGGCGGAGAAGTCCGACCGTGACGGCCGCAATCAGAACGACGGTGCCCGTCAGAACGAGGGCGGCAACCGTCAGAACGACAACCGCAATCAGAACGACGGCGGGAACCGTCAGAACGACAACCGCAATCAGAACGACAACCGCAATCAGAACGACGGCGGAAATCGTCAGAACGATAACCGCAATCAGAACCAGCAGAACGACCGTAACCAGGGCAATCGCAACCAGGACAACCGCAACCAGGACAACCGCAACCAGGGCAACGACGACGACGATGACGGCGACGGCCGGCAGGGCCGTCGCGGCCGCCGGTTCCGTGACCGTCGCCGCCGCGAACGTGGTGGTGAAGGTGGTGGCGGCGGCAACGTGGACCGCGACACCGAGCTCCGCGAAGACGACGTCGTCCAGCCGGTCGCCGGCATCCTCGACGTCCTCGACAACTATGCGTTCGTCCGCACCTCGGGTTACCTCGCAGGTCCCAACGACGTCTACGTGTCGATGAACATGGTGCGCAAGAACGGCCTGCGCCGCGGCGACGCGGTCACCGGCGCGGTGCGCGTGCCCAAGGAGGGTGACGGCGGTGGGCAGAACGCTCGCCAAAAGTTCAACCCCCTGGTGCGGCTGGACTCCGTCAACGGCAAGCCCGTCGAGGAGGCCAGGAAGCGGCCCGAGTTCACCAAGCTCACGCCGCTCTACCCGAACCAGCGTCTGCGCTTGGAGACCAGCGGCGACAAGCTGACCACCCGCGTCATCGACTTGATCATGCCGATCGGCAAGGGCCAGCGTGCGTTGATCGTGTCCCCGCCCAAGGCCGGTAAGACCACGATCATGCAGGACATCGCCAACGCGATCACTCGCAACAATCCCGAGTGCCACCTGATGGTCGTGCTCGTCGACGAACGGCCCGAAGAGGTCACCGACATGCAGCGCTCGGTCAAGGGTGAGGTCATCGCCTCGACCTTCGACCGGCCGCCGTCAGACCACACGCAGGCCGCCGAGCTCGCCATCGAGCGCGCCAAGCGCCTGGTGGAGCAGGGCAAGGACGTCGTGGTCCTGCTGGACTCGATCACCCGCCTGGGCCGCGCCTACAACAACGCCTCACCCGCGTCGGGCCGCATCCTCTCCGGCGGTGTCGACTCGACCGCGCTGTACCCACCGAAGCGCTTCCTCGGCGCAGCGCGCAACATCGAAGAGGGCGGCTCGCTGACGATCATCGCGACCGCGATGGTCGAGACCGGGTCCACCGGCGACACGGTCATCTTCGAGGAGTTCAAGGGCACCGGTAACGCCGAGCTCAAGCTCGACCGCAAGATCGCCGAGCGCCGGGTGTTCCCGGCCGTGGACGTCAACCCGTCCGGCACCCGTAAGGACGAGCTGCTGCTCTCTCCCGATGAGTTCGCGATCGTGCACAAGTTGCGTCGCGTGCTCTCCGGGTTGGACCCGCATCAGGCCATCGATCTGCTGATGAGCCAGCTGCGCAAGACCAAGAACAACTACGAGTTCCTGCTCCAGGTCTCGAAGAACACGCCCGGCGGCAACGGCGACGACTGATCCGTCAGGGGATCAGCACCACGCGTGCACCTGACGGAGCCGGCGTCGTCCAGACCGTTTCGACGTCGGCCAGCGGTCGTCGCTCGACGTCGATGTCGATGTCACCCGCGGCGGCCATGGCGAACAACTCCGGAAGGAGTTCGCTGCTCGCGCGAGCCTGCGCGGCAGCGGGCACGCTGCCGAAGCCGACCCCGGTCAGGGTCACACCGGCGCTGCGCAGGACCGCCGACGGCAGGCTGATCGGGTCCCCTGCCATCGCGCCGATCTGCACGTAGCGCGTGTGGTGATAGGTGGCGGTCAGCCCCGCGTTGCTCAGCGCAGCCAGGGTGTCCTCGGCCACCGGACCCCACAGGTAGTCGAGCACCGCGTCGAACGGCTGCTCGGCGTGACGCGATGCCACCTGCGCGGTCACATCATCGCCGAGAACCAGGGCGTCGTCGGCACCTGAGCGTGTCAGCTCGGCCAGCCGTTCCTCGTTGCGGCCGGCGACCACGACTCGTCCCGCTCCGAAGCGATGTTTGGCCAATTGCGCGGCGACCCGGCCGGTCACTCCCGTCGCACCCAGGATGAGCACGGACTGCCCGGGCTGTACCTGCGCGGCGTATTCGAGCGCGAACCAGGCCGACAGGCCCGGGTTGGGGATCGCGGCGGCGAGCGCTGCGTCGATTTCGAGAGGCAGCTCCACCATCCGGGACGGGTCGACGGCGGCGCGCTCGGCCATCATTCCGTGCGGTCCGGTCGACTGGCTGTAGACCCGGCGGCCATCGGGTAGAGCCACCACGCCGTCGACGCCCGGCACGAACGGCGGTGTGAGCCCGCTGCTGCCGTAGTGGCGGCCGCTGACCAGGCTCCTGTCCAGATTCTTCACCGACGCGGCGAGCACCGTCCCCGTCACGGCGTCCTCGGGCGGATCGGCGATGTCCGCGTATCGAGGGGCTTGCCCGAACGCGGTGACGACGGCAGCTTGCACGGTTGACTCCTTGGTTTCCAGAAATAATGTTTCTTCAGAAACCATATCCCGGAGCCAGATCGATGTCACTATGGTTTCCGTGGCAACCAAGGCGGACGCCGTAGCTCGAATCGAAGATCTGCTGGTCGCGCTCGCAGAATTGGATGACGGGCGGGACGCCGAGCGCGACTACCTCGTCGCGTCGTGTCCGGAACGGCTCGAACGCGTCATCCGGCAGATGCCCACGATGGCGATCCATGTGATGGCGGCGATCGGAGAGGGCGCGACCAACATCGTCGGGCTCTCCGCCCGCACCGGGCAGCTCAAAGGCACCGTCTCCAAGCACGTGCAGCGGCTGGTCGAGGCGGGTCTGGTGGACCGCAGTGCCGTGCCCGGCAATCGCAAGGAAGTGCGCCTGACGCTGACCGAGGACGGCGTTCTGCTCGACCGTGTGCACCGGCGCATGCATGCCGAGAAATCGGAGGCGCTGCGAGACTTCCTGGTCCGCTACTCGAGCGCGGAGCTGCAGACGCTGGCCACCGTGCTGGGCGACCTGCTGGCCTCGGGCCTGACATTGTGGCGGCCGGTCAGCAGGATGGGTCGGTGATCTCGCGCAGCGAGATCAGTGCCGCGCGCAGTGCGTCGAAGGACCGCCCCCCGAGGTGCTCGCGCCACTCGCGCTCGATTCCCGCGACTTCGTCGGCGGCCACACGGCAGAGCGCGACGCCCTTGTCGCTGAGGGTGACCAGGCGCGCCCGCGCGTCGGTCGGGTCCGGTCGGCGGACGACGTAGCCCGCGCGCTCGAGTTGGTCGATCAGCGCGCCGGCGGTCTGCTTGGTGACACGTGCCTGTTCGGCGAGGTCGGTCAAGCGTGTGCCGGCCGGGCTCAGGCGCTGGAGGAGTCGTGACTGGGCCACCGTCACATCCGTCACCCCCGCCGCGGCCAGGGCCGCCATCACGCGCGTCTCGACGTCGCGATGCGCGATGAACATCAGTACCGCCGTACCCGGATCGTCGGTCACAGTCGTTGACTTTAGTACGAAGATCTGACTATTGTCGTCAGGATACCTGACTAAACCGGGAGGTTTCATGGACGACGACACCACGCGGCAGCACATCGCCACCCAGCGCCGCGAACTCGCCGACCTGATCGAGGCGCTCGCTGCCGACGAGCCCGAGTGCTGGTCGACACCGTCGCTGTGTGCCGGGTGGTCGGTCCGCGACGTTGCCGCGCATCTCACCCACGCGACCCTGCCTGCGCCGCGCATTCTTTTCGAGGCCGCGCGCAGCGGCTTCCGGTTCAACGCGGTGGTCGACCGCATGGCCCGCGCCGACCAGCGGCCGCCAGTGCGCATCGCCGAGGCGCTGCGTACCGACGCCGAGTCGCGGCGGCATCCGCCGGGCACGTCGGTGATGGAGCCGCTGATCGACCTGCTCGTGCACGGTCAGGACCTGTGCGTGCCCCTCGGTATCGATCGTGCGATGCCCGACGACGCCGCCGTCGCGGCCGCGCATCGGGTCTGGCAGATGGGTTTCCCGTTCCAGGCGCGGCGGCGCCTCGCCGGAGGGCGCCTGGTGGCCACCGATGTCGAATTCGACGTGGGGGAGGGGCGCCCGCACCACGCGCCGATCCGCGACCTGCTGATGCAGATGACCGGAAGGGCGGCCGTAGCCGCGTAGATCAGGACGCCGGCTCGGCCCGTAACCCGGCCACGATGTAGCGCCGGGCATGGCGCAGGACCGACGCGTGGTCGTCGAGGTCGCATTGCTCGCCCGGGACCGTCGCGAGGCTGACAATGATCCGCGCGATCCACTCCGCGGCTTCGTCGCAGTCGGTGGCGGGATGGATCTCGCCGGCCTCGACCGCGGCCTGTAGGTAGGGCTTCCAGAAGGCCGCGATCTCCGGAACCAGGCCGCGTACACCCAGGCCGGCGCAGGCGGTGAAGGCTTCCGGCTCCTGCTGGCGCAGTTTCAGGACCAGCGCGCCAGGAGCCTCCGACTCGCGGCGGGCCAGAGCCACGCCGACAGCTATGCGTTCGTCGAGCCCCTCGACCGCGTCGAGTCGGGCCTGCGACTCGGTCCAGAACGCCTCGTTGAGGCGGACGATCGCCGCCCCGAGCAGCTCGGCCTTGTCCGGGAAGTGCCGGTAGAGCCAGCCCCGGCTGACCCCGGCCACCTCGGCGACCTCCGACACGGTGGTCGCACGGATACCTTTCGCCGTCAGGCACTGCTCGGCCGCGTCGATGAGACGATCCCGAACTGACCGTCCGCGCGCCACACGCGTCGCCTGCGGGTCGGTCACACAATCTGCCCCGGTGTCCACGCTCACCGCCCTATCTTCGCAAATGGTCGCCGCACCGTTGGTACGCTGCGCCGGCCGGTCGAGTAGACAGGTGTCCGAAACTGTTCACCATTGCGAAGGGCGGGGCCGATGGCCGAGACCGTGCAGCAGCTGCTCCGGGAACGTCGCGACGACGACGGACTCGCGGTGACCCATGACGGGCAGCGCTGGACCTGGCGCGACCACCTCGCCGACGCGGAGACGCAGGCGGCCGCCCTCATCGGTCTGGCTGATCCGAGTCGGCCCCTGCACGTCGGCGTACTGCTCGGCAACAGCCCCGAGATGCTCACGGCACTGGCCGCTGCCGGTCTGGGCGGCTACGTGTTGTGCGGCATCAACGACACCCGCCGCGGCGAGGCGCTGGCACGCGACATCCGGCGCGCCGACGTGCAGATCCTGCTCACCGACGAGGCACACGCGGGGTTGCTCGACGAGGTGGACCTAACCGGTGTGCGGGTGCTGCGGACCGATGGCGCGGAGTGGAAAGAGCTGACCGCGCAGGCGCCACCGCTGGTGCCGCACCGGGAAGTCGCCGCCACCGACACCTTCATGCTGATCTTCACCTCCGGCACCAGCGGCGATCCCAAGGCCGTCAAGATGATGCACGCGATGGTCGTGCTCGCGGGCGCCGCGCTGGCCGGTCGCTTCGAGATCACCCCCGCCGACGTGTGCTACCTGTCGATGCCGCTGTTCCACAGCAACGGCGTGCTCGCCGGCTGGTCGGTGGCGCTCAACTCCGGAGCGGCCATGGCGCCCGCGCAGTTCAGCGCCACGCGCTTCCTCGACGACGTCCGCAGCCACGGCGTCACGTACATGAACTACGTCGGCAAGCCACTGGCGTATCTGCTGGCCCGCCCCGAGCGGCCCGACGACTGCGACAATCCGCTGCGCATCGCGTTCGGCAACGAAGCCAGCGACCGCGACATCGCCCAGTTCGCCCGCCGCTTCGGATGTCAGGTCTGGGACGGCTTCGGGTCGACCGAGAACGCGGTCACGGTCACCCGGGAAGAGGGCTGCCCGCCCGGATCGATCGGGAAGGGCTTCCCGGGTGTGGCCATCTACGACCCCGAGACGCTCACCGAATGCGCCGTCGCAGAGTTCGACGAGCACGGCGCCCTACGCAACGGCGACGCCGCGATCGGCGAACTGGTCAACACCGAGGGATCGGGGATGTTCGCCGGCTACTACAACGACGAGGACGCCACCGAGGAGCGGATGCGACACGGCATGTTCTGGTCGGGCGACCTCGCCTACCGCGACGCCGACGGCTGGATCTATCTGGCCGGACGCACCGCCGACTGGATGCGCGTCGACGGTGAGAACATGACCGCGGCGCCCATCGAGCGCATCCTCGGTCGCGTGCCCGCGATCAGCCAGGTCGCGGTCTATCCGGTTCCCGACGAGCTGGTCGGCGACCAGGTGATGGCCGCGGTCGTGCTCGCCGACGGCGCGACATTGACGCCCGGGGAGTTCGGCGCGTTCCTCGCCGCCCAATCCGACATGTCCCCGAAAGCGTGGCCGCGCCACGTCTGGGTGGCCGACGAGCTGCCTGCGACGGCGACCAACAAGGTGCTCAAGCGTGAGCTGGTCGCGATGGGCACCGATCCGGCGGGCCGACGGATCTGGCGACGAGACGGGCGCACCTACGCCGCGGTCCCCTCGCCGGAATAGTGGGCCGACCCCGCACGTTTAGGCCATTGGCGGTTGACCTGGCATAATTCGGGCCAGCCTTCCGGCCTCTCCGGCCGGGTGCCTACACCTCGGTTCCGGTTCACGCCGATACCTCCCGACGCGGGAGGGGCGACCCGGGGCCCATGATCGAAGAGGAAACCATGAAAACAGGCGTCCATCCGGACTATGTCGAGACCACCGTGCTGTGTGGTTGCGGTGCCAGCTTCACCACCCGCAGCACGAAGAAGAGCGGCAACATCACCGTCGAGGTCTGCTCGCAGTGCCACCCGTTCTACACCGGTAAGCAGAAGATCCTCGACAGCGGCGGCCGCGTCGCACGCTTCGAGAAGCGCTACGGCAAGCGCACCAAGTCTGCCGAGGCTTCCGGCGACAAATAGCTGACCGAACGGCGCCCGATCTGCTGCACACTGCGCAGGCCGGGCGCCGTTTCATGAGCGGGGTACATCTATTCGGAACGGAGGCGAGATGAGCGACACCGCGACGGCGGTCGACGCCATCCTGGCGGAGCACGCCGAACTCGAGCAGCGCCTCTCCGAACCCGAGTTGCACGCCGATCCGGCCATGGCCCGCAAGGTGGGGCGCCGTTTCTCCCAGATCTCGCCGATCGTGGCCACCCACCGCAAGCTGGAGGCTGCGCGCGGTGACCTGGAGACCGCCCGGGAGCTCGCCGCCGATGACCCGTCGTTCGCCGGGGAGGTCGACGAGCTCACGGAGACGGTCGAGCGGCTCGAGACCACGCTGTCCGACCTGCTGGCGCCGCGCGACCCCCACGACGCCGACGACATCGTGCTCGAGGTCAAGTCCGGCGAGGGCGGCGAGGAGTCCGCGCTGTTCGCCGCGGATCTGGCCCGAATGTACGTCCGATACGCCGAGCGGCACGGCTGGACCGTGACGATGCTCGACGAGACCGCCTCCGACCTGGGCGGCTACAAGGACGCGACGCTCTCGATCCGTAGCAAGGGCGATTCCGCCGACGGTGTGTGGGCGCGAATGAAATTCGAAGGCGGTGTGCACCGCGTGCAACGCGTGCCGGTCACCGAGTCGCAAGGCCGAGTGCACACCTCCGCAGCGGGCGTGCTGGTGTATCCGGAACCCGAAGAGGTGGAGCAGGTCCAGATCGACGAATCCGATCTGCGCATCGACGTCTACCGCTCCTCGGGCAAGGGCGGCCAGGGCGTCAACACCACCGACTCCGCCGTCCGCATCACCCACTTGCCCACCGGCATCGTCGTGACATGCCAGAACGAACGTTCTCAGCTGCAGAACAAGGCGCGGGCGATGCAGGTGCTCGCTGCCCGGCTGCAGTCGCTGGCCGAGGAGCAGGCGCAGGCCGATGCGTCGGCCGACCGAGCCAGCCAGATCCGCACCGTGGACCGCAGCGAGCGCATCCGCACGTACAACTTCCCCGAGAACCGGATCGCCGATCACCGGATCAACTTCAAGGCCCACAACCTCGACCAGGTCCTTGACGGCGAGCTCGACCCCCTGTTCGACGCGCTGGCCGCGGCCGACCGGCAGGCGAAGCTGCAGAGCGCGTCGTGAACGTGGCCGGCGGCCCTGCGACGATGCGTCGGTTGATCGACGACGCCGCGGACCAGTTGGCTGCCGCCGGGGTCGGGTCGCCCAGGGTCGACGCCGAACTGCTCGCCGCACACGTCGCGGGCGCTCAGCGGGGGATGGTCGGTTTCACCGTTCCCGACGCCGACTTCGCGCAGCGGTTCGCCGTGCTGGTCGCCCGCCGGGCTCAGCGCGTCCCGCTGCAGCACCTCACGGGCACGGCCGCTCTCGGCCCGGTGTCGGTGCACGTCGGACCCGGGGTGTTCGTCCCGCGTCCGGAGACCGAGGCGCTCCTGGAATGGGCACTGGCCCAGCGGCTGCCGGCCGAGCCGGTGATCGTCGATCTGTGCACCGGTTCGGGTGCGCTGGCGCTCGCGCTGGCGAGCTGCAGTCCCCGCGCCCGGGTGGTGGCCGTCGACGACTCGCCCGATGCGCTGCGCTACACCCGTCGTAACGCCGAGGGCACCTCGGTGGAGGTGGTGTCCGCCGATGTCACCGCACCCGGTGTACTCGCCGACCTGGACGGGACCGTCGATCTGCTGGTGGCCAACCCGCCGTACATCCCTGTCGGCGCACAGCTGGAACCCGAAGTGGCGCAGTATGATCCGTCGCATGCACTGTTCGGAGGCCCGGACGGGATGGCTGTGATCGACCGCATCGCCGACGTCGCGGCGCGCCTGCTGCGCCCGGGTGGTTCCTGCGCCGTGGAACACGACGACACCACCTCGGCGCGCACCGTCGACGCGTTCATCCGCGCCGGACGATTCACCGACGTGACGGCTCGACACGACCTCACCGGGCGGCCACGCTTCGTGACAGCCGTGCGCGACGAGTGAGAGGCTGGCTCACGTGAGCGAGATGTTCGACTGCGACGACCCCGAACAGCGTGGCATCGGGATCGCGTCCGCCATCAGCGCGCTCAAGGGCGGCCGGCTGGTGGTGATGCCCACCGACACCGTCTACGGAATCGGCGCCGACGCGTTCGACAGCGCGGCCGTGGCAGCGCTGCTCGCGGCCAAGGGCCGGGGCCGCGACATGCCGGTGCCGGTGCTGGTCGGCTCGTGGCACACCATCGACGGTCTCGTGTACTCCGTGCCGCAGAGCGCGAAGGAACTCATCCGGGCGTTCTGGCCCGGAGCGTTGAGCCTGGTGGTGCGTCAGGCGCCGTCGCTGCAGTGGGATCTCGGCGACGCGAACGGCACCGTGATGCTGCGCATGCCCCTGCACCCCGTGGCGATCGAACTGCTCCGCGAGGTCGGCCCCCTGGCGGTGTCGAGCGCGAACATCTCGGGCCGTCCCGCGTCCGTCAGCGCCCAGCAGGCCCGCGACCAACTCGGCGACCTCGTCGAGGTCTACCTCGACGGCGGTCCGGCCGAAGCGCAGGCCGCATCGACGATCGTCGACCTCACCGGCGCACATCCCCGCGTCCTGCGGCAGGGCCCGGTCTCTCTCGACGCCGTGGCGGGGGTGCTCGGTGTCGACGCCGCGTCACTGACCGCGATCACGGACTGACGCGGCGGACTGACGATGTCGACCACGCTGCTGGCGCTGACCGACCGCGGGGCGGGAGTGCCGCTGCGCGAGCTGGCACTGGTCGGCCTGACCGCGGCGATCATCACCTACCTCGCCACCGGGTGGGTGCGGGTGCTCGCCACCCGCTGGGGAGCGGTCGCCTACCCCCGCGAACGCGACGTGCACGTGCAGCCCGTACCGCGCATGGGCGGTCTGGCCATGTACGTCGGAGTGGTCTTCGCCGTCCTGCTCGCCTCCCAGCTGCCGGCGTTGACCCGCGGCTTCGTGTACTCCTCGGGCTTGCCTGCCGTCGTCGTCGCGGGCGGTCTGATCATGGTCGTCGGGCTGATCGACGACCGGTGGGGACTCGACGCGCTGACCAAGTTCGCGGGCCAGATCACCGCGGCGAGCGTGATGGTGACGATGGGCGTGGCGTGGAGCGTGCTCTACATCCCGATCGGCGGGGTCGGCACCATCGTGCTCGACCAGGTCGCCTCGATCCTTCTCACGCTCGCGCTGACCGTCGCGATCGTCAACGCGATGAACTTCGTCGACGGCCTCGACGGGCTGGCCGCCGGACTCGGGTTGATCACCGCGTCGGCGATCTGCATCTTCTCCGTCGGGCTGCTGCACGACCACGGCGGCGACGTGCTGTTCTATCCGCCCGCCGTGATCTCGGTGGTGCTGGCCGGGGCGTGCCTGGGCTTCCTGCCACACAACTTCCACAAGGCCCGGATCTTCATGGGGGATTCCGGCTCGATGCTCATCGGGTTGATGCTCGCGGCCGCCTCCACCACCGCGGCAGGACCCATCTCGCAGACGGCCTACGGCGCGCGCGACGTGTTCGCTCTGCTGTCGCCGTTCCTGCTCGTGGTCGCGGTGATGTTCGTGCCCGCGCTGGACATGCTGCTCGCGATCATCCGCAGGACCCGCGCGGGCCTGAGTCCGTTCAGCCCGGACAAGATGCACCTGCACCATCGCCTGCTCGAGATCGGGCACTCGCACCGACGGGTGGTCCTGCTCATCTACGTGTGGGTCGGCATCGTCGCCCTCGGCGCGGCGAGCACGATCTTCTTCGACCCGCGGTACACCGCCGCGGTCATGGCGGGTGCCATCGTGGTGGCCGGCGTGGTGACGCTGATTCCGTTGCTCAGACGGCGCGACACCGACGGTCAGGATGCCGTGGACACCCCGGCGCACGAGGTATACGACAAAAAGTAGTAGGCCTCCTTTTGTGGCTCTCACCATGTGTTAGGGTTCAGTTAGAACCCGAAAAAACCTCGCGGGTTGCCGGCCTCCGAACCATCGATTCCCAGATTTCTGGGTGTCGATCGGGGCGGACACACGACCGACAGATCGACCGATTCAGGAGCTACCTCTTGGGTGATTCCCGCGCGCCCGTCGCCCTCCGATACGCTACGGACGCTCACAGGATCAACGAGACGACGCTCACACGATATGACCGTGGGATTGAGGTGACACAGTGACGACGCCAGCGCAGGACGCGCCGTTGGTGTTCCCGTCCGTGGCTTTCCGGCCGATCCGGCTGTTCGTGATCTGCGCGGTCGTCTCCGGCCTCATCACGGTCGCCGCGGCACTGGTCGGATATCCCCTTTTCGGTGCCTTCTTCGCGATCGGCATGGCGCTGGGGCTGACCAACGCCCTGCTGGTCCGTCGCGCGGTCGAGTCGATCACCGCCGACGACCATCCGCTGAAGAAGAAGATGGCGCTCAATTCGGCATCGCGGCTGCTCGCGATCACCGCCGTCGGGCTGACCATCGCGTTCGTCTTTCGACCGATGGGCCTCGGCGTGCTGTTCGGTCTGGCACTGTTCCAGGTGGTTCTCGTGATGAGCACCTCCCTGCCCGTTCTCAAGAAGCTGCGCGCCGGTGATGCCGATGCCGCGGCGCCCGCTGCTGACACCTCGACGCCCACCGACGGATAGCTCAAGGACTGATTCGTAGATGACTCAAAGCGTTCTCGCCCTCGAGGTCGGTCACCACATCGAACAGAAGTGGTTCGGCCTGACGGTCAACGTCGACACCGTCTTGTCGACCGCAATTGCCGGCATCATCGTCATCGCGCTCGCGTTCTTCCTGCGCGCCAAGGTGACGTCGACCGGCGTGCCCGGCGGTGTCCAGTTGTTCTTCGAGGCGATCACCATCCAGATGCGCAACCAGGTGGAGAGCGCGATCGGGATGCGGATCGCGCCGTTCGTGCTCCCGCTGGCGGTGGCGCTGTTCTGCTTCATCCTGTTCGCCAACTGGTTGTCGGTGCTGCCGGTGCAGTACACCGACGCCGAGGGCGTCACCACCGAGCTGATCAAGCCGCCTGCCTCGGACATCAACTTCGTGCTCGCGCTGGCTCTGTTCGTCTTCCTCTGCTACCACGCCGCGGGCGTGTGGCGCCGGGGTGTCATCGGCCACCCCATCAAGGTCGCGAAGGGTCACGTCGCGTTCCTCGCGCCGATCAACATCGTGGAAGAGATCGCCAAGCCGATCTCGCTGTCGCTGCGACTCTTCGGCAACATCTTCGCCGGCGGCATCATGGTCGGCCTGATCGCGCTGTTCCCCGCCTGGATTCTGTGGCTGCCGAACGCCATCTGGAAGTCGTTCGACCTCTTCATCGGCCTCATCCAGGCATTCATCTTCGCCCTGTTGACGATCCTGTACTTCGGACAGTCGATGGAGCTCGATCACGGCGACCACGACGCCAAGCACGACGAGAACGACGACTCCGACCACGCCAAGAAAGGCGCGGCGGCCACCGCTCACTGAGACCGCAGTACCCGTAAGACCCAACAGAATCTGGCGACAACCGACAGCCAGTTATCAAGGAGGATAAGCAATGGATCCCACTATCGCTGCAGGTGCGCTCATCGGCGGTGGTCTGATCATGGCCGGCGGCGCGATCGGCGCAGGCATCGGTGACGGCATCGCCGGTAACGCCCTGATCTCGGGCATCGCCCGGCAGCCGGAGGCGCAGGGTCGGCTGTTCACCCCGTTCTTCATCACCGTTGGTCTGGTCGAGGCGGCCTACTTCATCAACCTGGCCTTCATGGCGCTGTTCGTGTTCGCCACCCCGGTCGGCGGCTAACTCGTCGTCATGGGTGAAACCACCGCACGGGTCTTGGCAGCCGAAGAAGGAGGCGGGGGGACCAGTAACTTCCTGATCCCCAACGGCACCTTCTTCTTCGTCCTGCTCATCTTCCTGATCGTGCTCGGCGTGATCTGGAAATGGGTGGTGCCTCCGGTGAGCAAGGTGTTGGCCGAGCGCGAGGCGATGCTCGCCAAGACCGCTGCCGACAACCGGAAGGCCGCTGAGCTGACGGCGGCTGCCCAGGCGGATTACGAAGAGACCATGGCCAAGGCGCGCAGTGAGGCCGCGTCGATCCGCGACGAGGCCCGCGCAGAGGGTCGCCAAGCGGTCGACGAGGCCAGGGCCGAGGCAGGTAACGAGGTGTCGGAGAAGCTGCAGTCGGCCAACGCCGAGCTGGAGCGCAACGCTGAGTCGACCAACGAGGAGTTGCAGTCGTCGGTCGACGGTCTGTCGACCACCCTCGCCAGCCGGATCCTCGGCGTCGACGTCAACGGCACCGCAAGCGAGAGGCGCTGATGTCCACCTTCATCGGACAGCTGGTCGGATTCGTGATCATCGTGGCGATCATCGTCAAATGGGTGGTCCCGCCGGTCCGCAAGCTGATGAACACCCAGCAGGAAGCGGTGCGTGCCGCGCTCATGGAGAGCAAGGCCGCCGCCGACAAGCTGGAGAACGCCGACGCGGAGCACGCCAAGGCTGTCGAAGAGGCCAAGAGCCGCGGTGAGAAGCTGACCGAGGAGGCTCGTGCCGATTCGTCGCGGATCACCGAACAGCTGCGCGAGCAGGCCGGCACCGAAGCCGAGCGCATCAAAGCGCAAGGCGACCAACAGGTTTCGCTGCTCCGTCAGCAGACCATCCGTGGCCTGCGTCAGCAGCTGGGGTTGGAGTCGGTGGACAAGGCGGAGCAGATCATTCGCGATCAGCTTGCCGACGACGATGCGCAGGCCGCTTCGGTGGACCGGTTTCTCGACCAACTCGACGACATGGCACCGTCCCCGGCCGTTCTCGAGGCTGGCGCCCCGCTCAATCTGCGTGCCGCCAGCCGGGAAGCTCTCGCCGAGGTCGTCAAGAAGTTCGAGTCGGTCACCGATGGTGCCGACGCGGACGGCCTGACGACGTTGGCCGACGAGCTCACCTCGGTCGCCACACTGTTGACCAAGGAGCACGCGCTCAACACCCATCTCGCCGAGCCCGCCGACGATCCGGCCGCCAAGGAGCGCTTGGTCGAGCGCCTGTTCGCCGACAAGCTCGCCGAGGCGTCTGTCGATCTGCTCAAAACCGCTGTGGCACAGCGCTGGTCGACCGACGGGAACCTCGTCGACGCCCTCGAGCACGTCGCCCGGCTGGCACTGCTGGTCCGCGCGGAGCGCAACGAACAGAGCGAAGAGGTCGAAGAGCAGCTGTTCCGTGTGGGCCGAGTGCTCGACGCGGAATCGCGGCTTAACCGCTTGCTGTCCGATCCGACGGTGTCCGCCGACAAGCGGATCGAGCTGCTGAACAAGGTCGTCGAGGGCGGCGGGGGAGTCAACGACACCACCGCGGCGCTGCTGGCTCAGACCGTCCGGCTGCTGCGCGGTGGGCTCGCCGATGCAGCCGTCGCCGATCTCGCCGAGCTGGCGGTGTCCCGCCGCGGCGAAGCGGTTGCGGAGGTCACTGCCGCGACCGAGATCAGCGACTCGCAGCGGACGCGTCTGACCGAAGTCCTCAGCCGCATCTACGGCACCGACGTGTCGGTGCAGCTCGACGTCGATCCCGCCATCCTCGGCGGACTCCTCATCACCGTCGGCGAAGAGGTCATCGACGGCTCCATCTCCTCCCGGTTGGCAGCGGCCCGCACGGGCCTGCCGGACTGACCGGCCCAGAACTCCCAGCAACGAAACACGAAGGTAGGAAGACGAACCCATGGCAGAGTTGACAATCTCGGCTTCTGACATCGAGGGCGCGATCGAGGACTACGTCTCCTCCTTCGCCGCCGACTCCGACCGTGAAGAGATCGGCACGGTCGTCGACGCGGGCGACGGTATCGCTCACGTCGAAGGCCTGCCCTCGGTCATGACCCAGGAACTGCTCGAGTTCCCCGGTGGCGTGCTCGGTGTCGCGCTGAACCTCGACGAGCACACCGTCGGCGCCGTGATCCTCGGTGAGTTCGAGAAGATCGAAGAGGGCCAGCAGGTCAAGCGCACGGGCGAGGTGCTCTCGGTGCCCGTCGGCGACAAGTTCCTCGGTCGCGTCATCAACCCGCTGGGTCAGCCGATCGACGGCCAGGGCGACATCGAGGCCGACGCCCGTCGTGCGCTCGAGCTGCAGGCGCCCTCGGTGGTGCAGCGTCAGGGCGTGTCAGAGCCGCTGCAGACCGGCATCAAGGCCATCGACAGCCAGACCCCGATCGGCCGTGGCCAGCGCCAGCTCATCATCGGTGACCGCAAGACCGGTAAGACAGCGGTCGCGGTCGACACGATCCTCAACCAGCGCGAAGCCTGGGAGACCGGCGACCCGAGCAAGCAGGTGCGCTGCGTGTACGTCGCGATCGGCCAGAAGGGCACCACGATCGCCTCGGTGAAGCGGGCCCTCGAAGAGGGTGGCGCGATGGAGTACACCACCATCGTCGCGGCCCCCGCCTCCGACGCCGCTGGCTTCAAATGGCTTGCGCCGTACACCGGTTCGGCCATCGGCCAGCACTGGATGTACGACGGCAAGCACGTGCTGATCGTGTTCGACGATCTGTCGAAGCAGGCCGACGCCTACCGCGCGATCTCGCTGCTGCTGCGCCGTCCGCCGGGTCGCGAAGCGTTCCCCGGTGACGTCTTCTACCTGCACTCGCGGCTGCTGGAGCGCTGCGCGAAGTTGTCCGACGAGCTCGGCGGCGGCTCGATGACCGGTCTGCCGATCATCGAGACCAAGGCCAACGACATCTCGGCGTTCATCCCCACCAACGTCATCTCGATCACCGACGGCCAGTGCTTCCTGGAGTCCGACCTGTTCAACCAGGGTGTGCGCCCGGCCATCAACGTCGGTGTGTCGGTGTCGCGCGTCGGCGGCGCCGCTCAGATCAAGGCGATGAAAGAGGTGGCGGGCTCGCTGCGTCTGGAGCTCTCGCAGTACCGCGAGCTCGAGTCGTTCGCCGCGTTCGCCTCGGATCTGGACGCCGCTTCGAAGGCCCAGCTTGACCGCGGTGCTCGCCTGGTCGAGCTGCTCAAGCAGCCGCAGTACACGCCGTACTCGGTCGAGGATCAGGTCATCGCGATTTTCCTCGGCACCGGTGGCCACCTCGACTCGGTTCCCGTCGAAGACGTCGCTCGCTTCGAATCCGAACTGCTGGAGCACATCAAGGGCTCTCACAGCGGAATCCTCGACAGCATCCGGGAGAGCAAGAAGTTCCCGGAAGAGGAGCAGGACAAGGTCAGCGACATCATCAACGAGTTCAAGAAGGGCTTCTCCGCCACGGACGGAAGCTCGGTCGCGGTCGACGACAAGACCGAGGCGATGGACGAAGAGGACGTCGAGAAAGAGTCCGTCAAGGTTCGCAAGCCGGCCAAGAAGTAAGACCGACAACGACGTTGGACCGAAAGGGTCTGGAGAGCTAGATGGCTGCAACACTGCGCGAGCTTCGGGGGCGCATCCGTTCCGCCGGGTCGATCAAGAAGATCACCAAGGCACAGGAGCTGATCGCGACCTCGCGAATCTCGAAGGCGCAGGCCCGAGTCGAAGCGGCTCGGCCCTACAGCACCGAGATCACCAACATGCTGACCGAGCTGGCGAGTGCCAGCGCGCTGGATCACCCGCTGCTCGTCGAGCGGGAGAACCGTCGCCGGGCCGGTGTGCTGGTGGTGTCCTCGGACCGCGGTCTGTGCGGGGCGTACAACGCCAACGTGCTGCGGCAGTCCGAGGAGCTCTTCGCCCTGCTGCGTGACGAGGGCAAGGAGCCTGTGCTCTACGTCGTCGGGCGTAAGGCGCTGGGCTACTACAACTTCCGGCAACGCGAGGTCGTCGAGTCCTGGACCGGTTTTTCCGAGCGTCCCGAGTACGAGAACGCGAAGGAGATCGCCGAGACCCTGGTGTCGGCGTTCATGGCCGGTGCCGACGACGACGGTGAGGACGCCGGCGCCGACGGCGTGCTCGGCGTCGACGAACTCCACATCGTGTTCACCGAGTTCAAGTCGATGCTCTCCCAGAGCGCAGCGGCACGCCGGATCGCGCCGATGGTGGTGGAGTACGTCGAGGACGATCGTCCCGACGACGGCCCCCGCACCCTGTTCACGTTCGAGCCCAACGCGGAAACGCTGTTCGACGCGCTGCTGCCGCGCTACGTGGCCACCCGCGTCTACGCCGCGTTGCTCGAGGCGGCTGCCTCGGAGTCGGCCTCCCGCCGGCGCGCCATGAAGTCGGCCACCGACAACGCCGACGATCTGATCAAGTCCCTCACCCTGGCGGCCAACCGCGAGCGGCAGGCACAGATCACCCAGGAAATCAGCGAGATCGTCGGCGGCGCCAACGCGCTGGCCGACGCCAAATGACCTCCAGCAGCATCGGTTAGGAAGCGAAGAAAAATGAGCGCACCCGCAGAAGAGAAGTCCAAGGAAAGCACCAAGGAGACCACCGGTCGCGTGGTTCGTATCACCGGCCCGGTGGTGGACGTGGAGTTCCCCCGCGGTTCCGTGCCCGAGCTGTTCAACGCGCTGCACGCCGAGATCTCCTACAAGGAGCTGTCGAAGACGCTGACCCTCGAGGTCGCGCAGCACCTCGGTGACAACCTGGTGCGCACGATTTCGATGCAGCCCACCGACGGCCTTGTCCGCGGCGTCGAGGTGACCGACACCGGCAACTCGATCTCGGTGCCCGTCGGCGACGGCGTGAAGGGCCACGTGTTCAACGCCCTGGGCGACTGCCTCGACGAGCCCGGCTACGGCAAGGACTTCGAGCACTGGTCGATCCACCGCAAGCCGCCGGCCTTCTCCGAGCTCGAGCCTCGTACCGAGATGCTCGAGACGGGCCTCAAGGTCGTCGACCTGCTGACCCCGTACGTGCGCGGCGGAAAGATCGCCCTGTTCGGCGGTGCCGGCGTGGGCAAGACGGTGCTCATCCAGGAGATGATCAACCGCATCGCCCGCAACTTCGGTGGTACCTCGGTGTTCGCCGGCGTGGGTGAGCGCACCCGCGAGGGCAACGACCTGTGGGTCGAGCTCGAGGACGCCAACGTGCTCAAGGACACCGCGCTGGTGTTCGGTCAGATGGACGAGCCGCCGGGCACGCGTATGCGTGTCGCGCTGTCGGCGCTGACCATGGCGGAGTACTTCCGCGACGAGCAGGGCCAGGATGTGCTGCTGTTCATCGACAACATCTTCCGGTTCACCCAGGCCGGTTCCGAGGTGTCGACGCTGCTCGGACGTATGCCGTCCGCGGTGGGCTACCAGCCGACTCTGGCCGACGAGATGGGTGAGCTCCAGGAGCGCATCACCTCGACCCGCGGTAAGTCCATCACCTCGATGCAGGCCGTGTACGTGCCCGCCGACGACTACACCGACCCGGCGCCGGCGACCACCTTCGCGCACCTGGATGCGACCACCGAGCTCTCTCGTACGGTGTTCTCGAAGGGCATCTTCCCGGCCGTGGATCCGCTGGCATCGAGCTCGACGATCCTCGACCCGGCCGTCGTCGGTGACGAGCACTACCGCGTCGCGCAGGAAGTCATCCGAATCCTGCAGCGCTACAAGGACCTTCAGGACATCATCGCCATCCTCGGTATCGACGAACTCGCCGAAGAGGACAAGCAGCTGGTGAACCGGGCGCGTCGTATCGAGCGCTTCCTGAGCCAGAACATGATGGCGGCCGAGCAGTTCACCGGTCAGCCGGGCTCGACGGTGCCACTCAAGGAGACCATCGAGGCCTTCGACAAGCTCACCAAGGGCGACTTCGATCACCTGCCCGAGCAGGCGTTCTTCCTGATCGGTGGTCTCGATGACCTGGCGAAGAAGGCCGAAAGCCTCGGCGCAAAGCTGTGATGAGCGCTCTGACGGCAGTACGGAAGGTGGTGTGACATGGCGGAGATGAACGTCGAGATCGTCGCCGTGGAACGTGAACTCTGGAAGGGCGAGGCGTCCTTCCTGTTCACCCGCACCACCGCGGGTGAGATCGGCATCCTGCCCCGGCACATTCCGCTCGTAGCCCAGCTCGTCGACGATGCGATGGTGCGGGTCGAGCGGGACGGTGAGGACGATCTGCGGATCGCCGTCGACGGGGGTTTCCTGTCGGTGACGGAGGAGACCGTCCGCATCCTGGTCGAGAACGCACAGTTCGAAGACGAGATCAACGCCGACGACGCCAAGCAGGATTCCGAATCCGACGACGAGCGGACGGCGGCATGGGGCAGGGCGCGGCTGCGCGCCCTCGGCCAGCTGGACTGACCGGCGATGAGCGCGTCCATGCTGTTCATGGTCGCGCTGGTCAGCGTGCTTCTGCTGGCCGTCATCGCACTGAGCTACCGGTTGTGGAAGCTACGCCAGGTGGGCGGTACTGCAGCGATCCTGCGTGACGTGCCGGCCATCGGCGGCCACGGTTGGCGCCACGGTGTGATGCGGTATCGCGGTGGCGAGGCGCAGTTCTATCGAGTCTCCAGCCTCCGGTGGTGGCCCGATCGGACACTCAGCCGCCGGGGGTTGGAAGTCGTGTCGCGACGGCCTCCGCGCGGCGACGAGTTCGACATCATGACCGACGAGATCGTGGTCCTCGAGCTGCGTGACGTCGTGCCCGACCGTGGCCGGGGATACGAAATCGCCCTCGATCGTGGTGCGCTGACCGCATTCACCTCGTGGGTCGAATCGCGACCTTCACCCCGAGCGCGTCGACGCAGTTACTGAGCCGGACCACCCGGGCGCCACAGCACATCGCCATCGGGGTTGGCCACCCGCGACAGGATGAACAGCAGGTCGGACAATCTGTTCAGGTACTTCGCCGGGAGCACGCTGATCGAGTCGCCGTGAGCGTCGACCGCCAGCCACGCGGATCGTTCGGCGCGCCGCGCGACCGTGCGCGCGACATGCAGAAGTGCGGAGAGCCCTGTGCCGCCGGGCAACACGAACGAGTTGAGCGCTGGCAGGGGCTCGTTGAACTTGTCGCACCATGTCTCGAGACGGTCGATGTAGCTCTGCTGGATCCGCAGCGGCGGGTACTGCGGGTTGTCGACCACGGGCGTGGACAGGTCCGCGCCCGCGTCGAACAGGTCGTTCTGGATGCGGCGGAGTACCTCGAGAAGGCGTTCATCGGGGTGCCCCAGAGCGACCGCGACGCCGATCGCGGCGTTCGTCTCGTCACAGTCGGCGTACGCCACCAACCGCGGGTCGTTCTTGGACACCCGGCTGAAATCACTGAGGCCTGTGGTCCCGTCGTCGCCGGTCCGGGTGTAGATCCGCGTCAGATGCACAGCCATGCCCAAACCGTACGGGACGCGTCCGGGGTGGTTCGCGGAGACTGACATGGGTCAGCCCGCTGTTTACACTGACCGCGTGGGTGAGCGTTTCGTGGTGACCGGCGGCAGTCGGTTGGCAGGCGAAGTGGCTGTCGGAGGCGCCAAGAACAGCGTCTTGAAGTTGATGGCCGCGTCCTTGCTGGCCGAGGGCACCAGCACCATCACCAACTGTCCAGACATCCTCGACGTCCCGCTGATGGCCGAGGTGCTTCGTGGCCTCGGCGCGACCGTCGATCTGGACGGCGACGTCGTCCGCATCACGTCGCCAGACGAGCCCAAGTACGACGCCGACTTCGCCGCGGTCCGTCAGTTCCGCGCGTCGGTGTGCGTGCTCGGTCCGTTGGTCGGTAGATGCAAGCGGGCGAAAGTGGCGCTGCCGGGGGGAGACGCGATCGGGTCCCGCCCCCTGGACATGCATCAGGCGGGCCTGCGGCTACTCGGTGCGCGATGCACGATCGAGCACGGCTGTGTGGTGGCCGAGGCCGACCACCTGCATGGAGCCGAGATCCAGCTCGAGTTCCCGTCGGTCGGTGCCACCGAGAACATTCTCATGGCAGCGGTCCTCGCCGACGGCGTGACCACGATCCACAATGCGGCGCGCGAGCCGGACGTCGTGGACCTGTGCACGATGCTCAATCAGATGGGCGCCCAGGTGAGCGGCGCCGGGTCGTCGACCCTGACCATCACCGGTGTCGACCGGCTTCATCCCACGGAGCATCGGGTCATCGGCGACAGGATCGTCGCCGCGACGTGGGGGATCGCCGCGGCGATGACGCGTGGGGACATCTCGGTGACCGGGATCGACCCCGCGCACCTGCAGTTGGTGCTGCACAAACTGCACGACGCCGGCGCGACCGTGACGCAGTCCGACGACGGCTTCCGAGTGGTGCAGTACGAACGGCCGAAGGCGGTCAACGTCGCGACGTTGCCGTTCCCCGGTTTTCCGACCGACCTCCAGCCGATGGCCATCGGCCTGGCCGCGATCGCGGACGGCACATCGATGATCACGGAGAACGTGTTCGAAGCGCGGTTCCGTTTCGTCGAGGAGATGATCCGGCTGGGTGCGGATGCTCGCACCGACGGTCATCACGCGGTGGTGCGGGGCATCCCGCAGCTGTCGAGTGCACCCGTCTGGTCGTCGGACATCCGCGCGGGCGCCGGGTTGGTGCTCGCCGGCTTGGTCGCCGACGGTGACACCGAGGTGCACGACGTGTTTCACATCGACCGCGGGTATCCGAAGTTCGTGGAAAATCTTGTCAGTCTGGGCGCGGAGATCGAGCGCGTCAGCTAGGGTCCGCCGTTCGTTTTGGCCTCTTGCGCTGGGGATTTGGGCGTCTGGCCGACAGCACGTAGTATTTCCTTCACAAGCCGATGACCCCGGTCGAAAGACCTGAGGTTGGAGCTTGACCGCCCTGATCACATGCAGTACAGTGGCAGGGTTGCCTGAAAACGGCGGTGTTGTTTGAGAACTCAATAGTGTGTTTGGTGGTTTTTGTTTGTTGTTTTTTGTTGTGTCCGCATTTTCCCGTTTGGGGGCATGACGTTTTTTTGGATGCCAGTTTGTGGTGTCTGTTGTTTGTGATCGGATTTTTCTGATTCGAATTCTGCCCGGGGTTGTCCCTGGGGGTTTTTGTTTGGAGAGTTTGATCCTGGCTCAGGACGAACGCTGGCGGCGTGCTTAACACATGCAAGTCGAACGGAAAGGCCCTTCGGGGTACTCGAGTGGCGAACGGGTGAGTAACACGTGGGTGATCTGCCCTGCACTTTGGGATAAGCCTGGGAAACTGGGTCTAATACCGAATAGGACCACGGCATTCATGTGCTGTGGTGGAAAGCTTTTGCGGTGTGGGATGGGCCCGCGGCCTATCAGCTTGTTGGTGGGGTAATGGCCTACCAAGGCGACGACGGGTAGCCGGCCTGAGAGGGTGACCGGCCACACTGGGACTGAGATACGGCCCAGACTCCTACGGGAGGCAGCAGTGGGGAATATTGCACAATGGGCGCAAGCCTGATGCAGCGACGCCGCGTGAGGGATGACGGCCTTCGGGTTGTAAACCTCTTTCGCCAGGGACGAAGCGCAAGTGACGGTACCTGGAGAAGAAGGACCGGCCAACTACGTGCCAGCAGCCGCGGTAATACGTAGGGTCCGAGCGTTGTCCGGAATTACTGGGCGTAAAGAGCTCGTAGGTGGTTTGTCGCGTTGTTCGTGAAAACTCACAGCTTAACTGTGGGCGTGCGGGCGATACGGGCAGACTGGAGTACTGCAGGGGAGACTGGAATTCCTGGTGTAGCGGTGGAATGCGCAGATATCAGGAGGAATACCGGTGGCGAAGGCGGGTCTCTGGGCAGTAACTGACGCTGAGGAGCGAAAGCGTGGGGAGCGAACAGGATTAGATACCCTGGTAGTCCACGCCGTAAACGGTGGGTACTAGGTGTGGGTTTCCTTCCTTGGGATCCGTGCCGTAGCTAACGCATTAAGTACCCCGCCTGGGGAGTACGGCCGCAAGGCTAAAACTCAAAGGAATTGACGGGGGCCCGCACAAGCGGCGGAGCATGTGGATTAATTCGATGCAACGCGAAGAACCTTACCTGGGTTTGACATGCACAGGACGTGCCTAGAGATAGGTATTCCCTTGTGGTCTGTGTGCAGGTGGTGCATGGCTGTCGTCAGCTCGTGTCGTGAGATGTTGGGTTAAGTCCCGCAACGAGCGCAACCCTTGTCTCATGTTGCCAGCACGTTATGGTGGGGACTCGTGAGAGACTGCCGGGGTCAACTCGGAGGAAGGTGGGGATGACGTCAAGTCATCATGCCCCTTATGTCCAGGGCTTCACACATGCTACAATGGCCGGTACAAAGGGCTGCGATGCCGTGAGGTGGAGCGAATCCTTTCAAAGCCGGTCTCAGTTCGGATCGGGGTCTGCAACTCGACCCCGTGAAGTCGGAGTCGCTAGTAATCGCAGATCAGCAACGCTGCGGTGAATACGTTCCCGGGCCTTGTACACACCGCCCGTCACGTCATGAAAGTCGGTAACACCCGAAGCCGGTGGCCTAACCCTTGTGGAGGGAGCCGTCGAAGGTGGGATCGGCGATTGGGACGAAGTCGTAACAAGGTAGCCGTACCGGAAGGTGCGGCTGGATCACCTCCTTTCTAAGGAGCACCACGAGAGCTCGGCCCGCCCACATCGTGTGGGGGTTCGGTGACCGTAGCCGATTCGTGAAGATGGCCTGTCATCTGTAGTGGATGCAGGTCTGGTGCAATTCAACAAACGTTGAGTGCTGGAACGGGATTCACCCTTTTGGGGGTGGATCGCCGGCGCGAGATCATCGGACACACTATTGGGCTTTGAGACAACAGCCCGTTGGTTCTCTGGCCACTGTGTGTGGTGAGAGGTGCTGTTGTTGCCCTGCTTTGGTGGTGGGGTGTGGTGTTTGATTTGTGGATAGTGGTTGCGAGCATCTGATCGCAGACAACTCTTGTGTGGGTTGTGTGGGGTCAGCATGTAATGCAAATTTTTCTGATACCCGCACACATGCGTGTGTGTGGGTGATGACTCATTTTTTTGGTTTTGTGTTGTAAGTGTTTAAGGGCGCATGGTGGATGCCTTGGCACTGAGAGCCGATGAAGGACGTGGGAGGCTGCGATATGCCTCGGGGAGCTGCCAACCGAGCGTGGATCCGAGGATGTCCGAATGGGGAAACCCAGCACGAGTGATGTCGTGTTACCCAGCGCTGAATATATAGGCGTTGGGGGGGAACGCGGGGAAGTGAAACATCTCAGTACCCGTAGGAAGAGAAAACAACAGTGATTCCGTGAGTAGTGGCGAGCGAAAGCGGAGGATGGCTAAACCGTGTGCATGTGATACCCGGCGGGGGTTGTGTGTGCGGTGTTGTGGGGCGTTTCTTCTTCTCTCCGCCGAGAGGAGCGAAAGTGATCAACCGTTGTGTTAGGTGAAGTGGTCTGGGATGGCCTGCCGGAGAGGGTGAGAGCCCCGTACCTGAAAACGTGACGGCTTTCGTGAAATGTTTTCCCCGAGTAGCAGCGGGCCCGTGGAATCTGCTGTGAATCTGCCGGGACCACCCGGTAAGCCTGAATACTTCTCAGTGACCGATAGCGGATTAGTACCGTGAGGGAATGGTGAAAAGTACCCCGGGAGGGGAGTGAAAGAGTACCTGAAACCGTGCGCTTACAATCCGTCAGAGCCCTCGACTTGTCGTGGGGTGATGGCGTGCCTTTTGAAGAATGAGCCTGCGAGTCAGGGACATGTCGCGAGGTTAACCCGGGTGGGGTAGCCGTAGCGAAAGCGAGTCTGAATAGGGCGTATCCACACAACAGTGTGTGGTGTAGTGGTGTGTTCTGGACCCGAAGCGGAGTGATCTACCCATGGCCAGGGTGAAGCGCGGGTAAGACCGCGTGGAGGCCCGAACCCACTTAGGTTGAAGACTGAGGGGATGAGTTGTGGGTAGGGGTGAAAGGCCAATCAAACTCCGTGATAGCTGGTTCTCCCCGAAATGCATTTAGGTGCAGCGTCGCAGTGTTCGTGTCGGAGGTAGAGCTACTGGATGGCCGATGGGCCTCACAAGGTTACTGACGTCAGCCAAACTCCGAATGCCGACACGGTGTAATGCGGCAGTGAGACGGCGGGGGATAAGCTCCGTGCGTCGAGAGGGAAACAGCCCAGATCGCCGGCTAAGGCCCCTAAGCGTGTGCTAAGTGGAAAAGGATGTGCAGTCGCGAAGACAACCAGGAGGTTGGCTTAGAAGCAGCCACCCTTGAAAGAGTGCGTAATAGCTCACTGGTCAAGTGATTGTGCGCCGATAATGTAGCGGGGCTCAAGCACACCGCCGAAGCCGCGGCAGCATACCTTGTGTGTGCTGGGTAGGGGAGCGTCCTGCATCCGGTGAAGCCGCCGAGTGATCGAGTGGTGGAGGGTGTGGGAGTGAGAATGCAGGCATGAGTAGCGATAAGGCAAGTGAGAACCTTGCCCGCCGAAAGACCAAGGGTTCCTGGGCCAGGCCAGTCCGCCCAGGGTGAGTCGGGACCTAAGGCGAGGCCGACAGGCGTAGTCGATGGACAACGGGTTGATATTCCCGTACCCGTGTGTGAGCGTCCCTGATGAATCACCGGTACTAACCGCCCAAAACCAGCATCACTGATCCCTTCGGGGTGACGGATTCTGGGGCTGCGCGGGACCTTCGGTGGTAGTAGTCAAGCGATGGGGTGACGCAGGAAGGTAGCCGTACCAGTCAGTGGTAATACTGGGGCAAGCCTGTAGGGAGAACGATAGGCAAATCCGTCGTTCACATATCCTGAGAGGTGATGCATAGCCGAGTGAGGCGAATTCGGTGATCCTATGCTGTCGAGAAAAGCCTCTAGCGAGCGCACACACGGCCCGTACCCCAAACCAACACAGGTGGTCAGGTAGAGAATACCAAGGCGTACGAGTGAACTATGGTTAAGGAACTCGGCAAAATGCCCCCGTAACTTCGGGAGAAGGGGGACCCCCATACCGTCAACACCCTTGCGGTGGGCAGCGGGAGGGGGTGGCACAAACCAGTGAGAAGCGACTGTTTACTAAAAACACAGGTCCGTGCGAAGTCGCAAGACGATGTATACGGACTGACGCCTGCCCGGTGCTGGAAGGTTAAGAGGACCTGTTAACCCGTAAGGGTGAAGCGGAGAATTTAAGCCCCAGTAAACGGCGGTGGTAACTATAACCATCCTAAGGTAGCGAAATTCCTTGTCGGGTAAGTTCCGACCTGCACGAATGGCGTAACGACTTCTCAACTGTCTCAACCATAGACTCGGCGAAATTGCATTACGAGTAAAGATGCTCGTTACGCGCGGCAGGACGAAAAGACCCCGGGACCTTCACTACAACTTGGTATTGGTGCTCGATACGGTTTGTGTAGGATAGGTGGGAGACTGTGAAGCGGTCACGCCAGTGATTGTGGAGTCGTTGTTGAAATACCACTCTGATCGTATTGGGCCTCTAACCTCGAACCGTATATCCGGTTCAGGGACAGTGCCTGGTGGGTAGTTTAACTGGGGCGGTTGCCTCCTAAAAAGTAACGGAGGCGCCCAAAGGTTCCCTCAACCTGGACGGCAATCAGGTGTTGAGTGTAAGTGCACAAGGGAGCTTGACTGCGAGACATACATGTCGAGCAGGGACGAAAGTCGGGACTAGTGATCCGGCACCTCTGAGTGGAAGGGGTGTCGCTCAACGGATAAAAGGTACCCCGGGGATAACAGGCTGATCTTCCCCAAGAGTCCATATCGACGGGATGGTTTGGCACCTCGATGTCGGCTCGTCGCATCCTGGGGCTGGAGCAGGTCCCAAGGGTTGGGCTGTTCGCCCATTAAAGCGGCACGCGAGCTGGGTTTAGAACGTCGTGAGACAGTTCGGTCTCTATCCGCCGCGCGCGTCAGAAGCTTGAGGAAATCTGTCCCTAGTACGAGAGGACCGGGACGGACGAACCTCTGGTCCACCAGTTGTCCCACCAGGGGCACCGCTGGATAGCCACGTTCGGACAGGATAACCGCTGAAAGCATCTAAGCGGGAAACCCCCTCCAAGACCAGGCTTCTCACCCATTTCAGTGGGATAAGGCCCCCCGCAGACCACGGGATCGATAGACCAGACCTACACACCCAGCAATGGGTTCAGGGAACTGGCACTAACCGGCCGAAAACTTACAACAACAACAAAACCTCGCAACCACACCACACACGGTCAAACAACAACGACCACACCCCACCACCAAAAAACCAGGGGCTATAAACTTCCCCACACAAGGGGATCACGATAACAAGTGAATACAGTTACGGCGGCCATAGCGGCAGGGAAACGCCCGGACCCATCCCGAACCCGGAAGCTAAGCCTACCAGCGCCGATGATACTACCCACCCGGGTGGAAAAGTAGGACACCGCCGAACACACATTGACCTGTGCCCCCCAATTCTGTTGGGGGGCACAGGCATTTGTGCTGTGGTTCCTCAGTCGAAAAGAGTGGCGCCGGCAGGTGCGTACTGCTTCTCCATGCCGAGCAACGCTTTCTTGCGGTCGAGTCCGCCGCCGTATCCGGTGAGACTTCCGTTGGCTCCTATGACGCGATGGCACGGAACGATGATGCTGATCGGGTTGTGCCCGTTGGCCAGTCCTACCGCCCGGGATGCGCCTGGTGTCCCGATCTGTGCCGCGATCTCACCGTACGAGCGTGTCTCGCCATACGGAATCGTCTGCAGCGCAGCCCATACCGTGCGTTGGAACTCCGTCCCCACCAGCTCGAGCTCGACATCGAACTCCTGCCGGTCGCCGCGGAAGTACTCGCCGAGCTGCTGCACGACGTCGGTGAACGCGTCGTCGTCGGGTTCCCAACCAGCCCGGCTCGGCTCATAGGTCTGCTCGACCATCCGCACATGCTGCAAACGGCTGCCGATGCCGGCCAGGGTGAGGACCCCGATGGGGCTCTCGACGGTCCGGTACCTGATGCTCTCCATCATGTCTCCTTCGGTGGCCACTGATTGACCGAGTGTTCGAGTGTTGTCCAAAGATGTTGTGTCACATAGGAACGCCACGGTCTCCAGCGCTCACTGTGTGCGGCGAGCGATTTCGCGTCCTCGGCGAGTCCGAGGTGGCGCGCCGCGATGACGACGCCGAGATCCGTCGCGGGAAAGGCATCGGGATCGCCGAGGCCGCGCATCGCGATCATTTCTGCCGTCCACGGCCCGATGCCGGGGAGAGCCAGCAGCTGCTCGCGGCCGCGGTCCCACGAACTTCCCGAATCCAACACCAGCGCACCGCTTCCGAGTGCGTCGATCAACGTCGTCACCGTGCGCTGACGGGCCTTCGGCACCGCCAGGTGGCGCATGTCGATGTCGCTCAGATCATCGGTCGAGGGAAACGTGTGGGTCAGGCCCCCACCTGGATCACTGACCGCGTGTCCATAGGCTGCGGCCAATCGAGCGGCATGCGTTCGTGCGGCCGCGGTCGAGACCTGTTGTCCCAGAACGACACGCAATGCCAGTTCGTGCTCGTCGACAGTCCGCGGGATGCGTTGCCCCGGAGCTTTGGCGATCACCGCGGCCATCCGCTCGTCTGCGCTGAGGGCGTCGACGACAGCTTCCGGGTCGGCGTCGAGATCCAGCAGGCGACGACACCGGGCGATGGCGGCGGGGAGATCGCGGAAGTCCTCGAGTCTCAACACGCATCTGACGTGATCGGGCTGTGGAGTGAGCTCGACGATGCCGCCGCCATGGGGCAGTCGCAGTGTGCGCCGGTACGTCTCGTCGCGCGTCTCTTCTACGCCCGGTATCGCGGTCGCCGCCAGGTGGCCGAACACACCCTCGTAGGCAAATGGTGTTCGCACCGGCAACCGCAGTGACAGCACACCGCTGCTACCTGCATCGTCGTCGAACCGTTCGCGGGCGCGTTGGCGCAGCATCGTCGGCGTCAGATCGCAGACGGCACGCACCGTGTCGTTGAACTGTCTGATGCTGGCGAAGCCGGCCGCGAAAGCGACGTCGCTGAACGGCATCTCGGTGGTCTCGATCAGGACCCGCGCCATCTGTGTGCGTTGCGCTCGGGCCAGCGCCAGCGGCGTGGCTCCCACTTCGGCGTGCATCAGGCGTTCCAGCTGACGCACCGTGTAGCCGAGCCGCTCTGCCAATCCGGTGACGCCGTCGCGGTCCACGGTGCCGTCGGCGATCAATCGCATCGCCCGCGCCACGACATCACCGCGGACGTTCCATTCCGGCGAGCCGGGGGAGGCGTCGGGCCGGCACCGTTTGCAGGCGCGGAAGCCCGCGCGCTGTGCGGCTGCAGCGGTGGGGAAGAACTCGACGTTGCGGGCGAATGGCGGACGAGCCGGACAACTCGGCCGGCAGTAGATCTTCGTCGTGAGCACCGCGGTGACGAACCAGCCGTCGAACCTCCCGTCCTTGGCCTGGACGGCGCGGTAGCAGCGGTCGAAATCGGAGTGCATACATCGACAATGGCACGTGCCGCTCGCGAGGACTAGCGGAAAAGCGACATGGCAGTTCAGCCGCCGCGGCGCGCCGGCCCCAACCGCTCGCAGATCTGCTCGACCATTCGCTCGACGTCGCCCAACCGTTGCCCCAGCCGCTCCGGCACCCATGCCAACGCGATCTCGGCGGGCGCCCATGTGCTCTCCTCGACGGGTATCAGAGCGAATTCGGGCGGGGAGAAGATCTTGCCGATGAACGAGTCGGGGGCATAGCTCACCACGGCGACGAGGTGGCGATTGAACACCTGGGTGGCCATCTCGACTTCGCCTCCGCGCGTGTTGGTGGTGCGGACGATCCGATGGATACCCCGGCGATTGAGACGTCGGGTCAGCCCGGCCAACACGACAGGATTCGGCCGCGCGAAGTCGATCGCGACCTCGCGCTCGCGGAGTTCCTCGATCGCCACGGCGTCCCTGCTCGCCAGGGGGTCGTCGAAGCGCACGGCGATCCCACCCTGATAGGTGGCGACGACCCGCGAGCGCAGCCGTTTGTCGGTGGCAGGCAGGTGGATCAGTCCGAGCTCGGCCCGCCCGGCGATCAGCATCGCGGTCACCTCCGCGGCCGAACCGGGCATGCTGAACTCCAGCGGACCCGGAAGCCCGCCGATCACCGCTTCGAGCTGGCCGAGCAGGTCCGACGGGGCGTATGCCGTCGCGCTGACCCGCAGCGGTGCGAGTCCGCGGATCTCCTGCTGAGCCGCCGACCTGAAGTCTTCGACCTGACGCAGAATCTCCCGCGCGGGGCCGATCAGCCGCTGCCCCAGTGGGCTCAGTCGTACCTCGTGGTAGCCGCGCTCGAAAAGCTCACCGCCGAGTTCCTTTTCGAGCAGCTTGATCTGCTTGCTCAACGGGGGAGGGGTGATCAGCAGCTTCTCGGCGGCGCGCGCGAAGTGCAGTTCGTCGGCGACAGCGACGAAGTACCTGAGCCTGGTGAAGTCGATGTCCATCCCCTGCCCGTCCGCGACCTACGGGAATGCTACGAGACCGCGGCGCGCACCCCTGTCACAGTGGGGCAACGGCATCCATCTGGGGTGTCTCGAGCACACCGCGGTCGTGCAAGTCGGCGATCTGCGCCGGATCGAGGCCCAGGAGTTCGGCTGCGATCTCGGCGGTCTGCTCGCCCAGCAGAGGTGCCTGCCCCAACGGTGGGTCTGCCACATGGGAGCAGTGGATCTGGACGTTCTCCATCACGAACGGTGCGGACCCGAACGGGTGCAGCTCCTCGCGGAACATCCGGCGCTGCCGGTAGTAGCCGAAGCCGGGGACTTCGTGGGCGCGCAGCACCGCGCCGGCAGGGATGCCGGCGGCCTGGAGTTCGGTCATCGCTTCCGTCTTGGATCGGGCGACCGTCCACTCCCGCAGGGCATCGCCGAGCCCACCGCCCGTAGCGCCGGGAACGCCGACGACCCGGCCGAGAGCGGCCAGCTCGTCGCCGGATCGTGGTGTCACCGCGACCCACTCGTCGTCGCCGGCCGCGGCGAAGACGCCCGACGGTGTGTCGGGTTCCGGAGGGTCGGTGTCGAGGTGCCCGGACCGTCGCAGAGCGTCTGCGGCGATGTCGGCGGCAAGATGGGTGAGCATCACCTCGGCCTGTGAAACGCTCGCGGCCCCACCAGTTCCCGTGCGTTCCCGGCGGATCAGCAGGGCCAGTGCCGCCATCGAGCCGATGCGTGCAGCGACATGGTCGGGATACACGGTGACGGTGTCGCAGAACGTGTCTGGCTCGCCCGGATACACCCACAGGTTGGTGAAGCCGACCGCTGCACGCACCAACGGTCCGTAGCCGAGTCGTGCGGCCCACGGCCCGGTCGGGCCGAATGCCGAGCTGTCGACGACCACGATCTGCGGGTTGATCTGTCGCAGCGTCGCATGGTCCATGCCCAGCGCCGCCGCCACACCCGGTTTGAAGTTGGTGAGCACGACGTCACTGCACCGCACCAGGCGGTGCGCCAACGCCCGGCCTTCGTCGTCACGCAGGTCGATGCCGATCGAGCGTTTGTTGCGGTGCCCGGCCGCATAGGGTTCCGTCATCGCGGTCGGCTTGCCGAGGCGTAACCCGTCGGGATAGGCGGAGTGTTCGATCTTGACGACGTCGGCGCCGAGATCGCCGAAGAAGCGGCCGGTGTCGGCGCCGACGACGATCACGCCGAGGTCCAGCACACGCAGGCCTTCGAGCGGAAGGCCCCGACCCTGACGCTCTCGCGCCCCCAGGACCGGTGCCGACGCGAGGCGCTCGGACACGCGGTCCAGGGGCGCCGTGGCCCGATGGCCGTCGATCTCGCACACACCGGCGGGGATCGGCGCCACCACGCCCGGCGCCAATTCGACGTCACGGAAGAAGCCGCGGGCGGTGAAGTGGTCGGCGGCCAGCGCCTCGGACAACGTCAGCACCGCAGCGGTCGGCACACCGTGGGCCTGCCCCCGCTCCTCGAGTTCGGCTCGGGTCTTGTCGGCGCAGAACCGTGCGATGGCCTGCTGCAGATGCGGTGAGTGAAAACGCTTGCCGAGCTTGTCGTAGGCCGGATCGGCGAACTCCTGCGGGCTGCCCATCAACGCGAACATGCCGCGCCATTGCCGCTTGGACAGGATGCAGATGCGGACGTGACCGTCCCTGCAGGCGATGATCGGATAGCGCTGCCGTTCGGCCTCCCAGTCGCGCTGCTGGGCGCTGAGGGCGACACCGGCCGACGCACTGCCCGCGCTCCCGAACGGTGGGTCCAGGGTCTGCATCGCACCGTCGAGGACGGAGAAATCGATGAGATCGCCGTCGCCGGTGCGTAACCGATCCAGGAACACGCTCAGTGTCATCGCCGCGGCCTGGGCCGCCGCCACCTGGTAGGGCAGCTGTACCGGCGGGACCAGTGGGGCTCGACCGGGGATGCCGGAACGTGACAGCTCACTGCTGAGTGCGTGCAGTACCGGTGTCGTCGCCTGCCAGGACTGGAAGTCGTTGTCGCGCCCGAAGTCACTGATCGAGAGGATCACCAAGGCGGGATGACGGGCGCGAAGCGCACGCACCGACAGCGTCGCCTCGGCGGGAGATCCGGGGCGGGTGTTCTCGACGAGGATGTCCGTGTCAGTCAGGAGGGCGTCGAACTGCGTGCGGCCCGCAGCTGTTGACGCATCGATCTCGACGGTGGGCAGCCCGTGGCGGTCGATCGCGGTCTGCACGGGTACCGAGGCGACGTGGGGGCCGACGGGGTCGTCGACGGTGAGACCGGGCATTCGCAGCACCGTGACGTGGGCTCCCAGGTCGGCGTAGAGGCGGCCGACGGCCGTCATCGGACCGGTGGAGGCGTCGAGGACGCGCACGCCCGCCAGGGGCGGATCGTATGCGGGAGAACACATGTCGGTCAGCTCCGGCGGGCCTGGCGGAACGGGATGTCGCGATCGGTCTCGGGTTCTTTGGGCAACCCGAGGACGCGTTCCCCGATGATGGTGCGCTGGATCTGGTCGGTGCCGCCGCCGATCGAGGTGAAGAACGCGTTGAGGGTCAGGAAGTTCACGTCGTCGGCCTCCGGGTTCTCGGGGCCCGCCAGCAGGGCCTGGGCTCCGATGATCTGCGTCTTCAGCGCTGCCTCGGTGTGCAGGATTCGCGACATCGCAAGCTTGCCCAGCGACATGATGGAACTCGAGGTGCCCTGGGTCGCTGCAGCTTTGGCGCGGGCACTGTTGAGCCGGTTGAGTTCGCGCATCGCCAGCGCCGACGCCAACTGATGGCGCAGGGCCGGGTCGCCGAGGACCCCGTGCTCGCGGGCCAAGTCGATGAGGCTGTCGGCCGTGCGGTTTCGCGATCCGCGGTTGCCGTCGCCCATGATCGAACGCTCGTAGGCCAGCGCGGTCTGCAGCGCGCGCCACCCGTTGCCCTCACCGCCCAGGAGATAGTCGTCGGACACCGTGGCGTCGGTGATGAACACCTCGTTGAAATGGGTCTCGCCTGTGATCTGCACAAGCGGGCGCACGTCGATGCCGGCCTGCCTCATCGGCAGGATGAACAGGCTGAGTCCCTTGTGCTTCGGCACATCCCAGTCGGTGCGCGCCAGCAGCAGCGCATACTCGGCGGTCTGGGCGCCCGAGGTCCACACCTTCTGGCCGTTGACGATCCACTGGTCGCCTTCGCGCACCGCCGTGGTGCGTACTGCTGCGAGGTCCGAGCCGGCGCCCGGTTCGCTGTAGAGCAGGCAGGTGCGGGCGCGCTCGACGAGGAAGTCCCGCAGCAGTTCCTCGCGCAGTCTCGGGGTGCCCAGCGCCAGAACGGTGTTGGAAGCGATGTTGTATTTGTCCTGCCGGCACCCGGGTGCCTTGACCGCGGCGAACTCCTGCGCGATCACCGACGCCAGCCTGTTGGGATAGCCGCGGCCGAACCATTCGGTGGGATACGTCGGCACTGCGTATCCGGCGTCGAGTACCTTCTCCATCCACGCGATGCGTTCCGGTGAACTCGACCACGGGTCGCTGTGGGATGGCAGCGGAGACCAGTTGTCGTGCAACCATTCCCGAACCTCGATACGAAGCTCGTCGGCGTGGGGAAGCGTCTGCTCGGTCATCTCAAGCGCCTTTCGAGACGAGGTAGCGTTCGCGGTGCAGACGGGTGCCACCGAACAGGTGCAAACCCGTGCGGGCGCGCCGCAGGTACAGATGTGCGGGGTGCTCCCAGGTGAAGGCGATCCCGCCGTGCATCTGAATGGCGTCGAGAGCTACCGTGTGGAACGCCTCGGCGCAGGTGAAGCCAGCCAATGCGATGGCGCCCGAGGCGTTTTCGCCACTCTCGGCGTGTTCGGCCGCGGCGTGGCGGGCGGCGGAGGTGGCGTTCTCCACCTCGATCAGCAGATCTGCCGCCATGTGCTTGAGCGCTTGGAAGCTCCCGATCTGCCGACCGAACTGTATGCGGGTCTTGAGGTAGTCGACTGTCATGTCGAAGACGCGCCGCGCCCCGCCGACCTGTTCACCCGCCGAAGCGATGACCGCGAGGTCGAGGGCTGTGCTCACCGCGTCCCACCCCGCGGTGCCGAGCCGTCGGGCCGGCGTGCCCGCCAGCGTGATCGTCGACAACCGCACGGTCGGGTCGAAAACCGTTGCGGCGCGGCACTCGAAACCCGGCGCGGCGGTTTCCACCTCGAACACCCCGATCCCGTCGGCGGTCCGCGCGGCGACCAGGACGACGTCGGCGACGTGGCCCCACGTGACGTAGTGTGCGGAGCCGGTCAGGGTGCCGTCGGAATCCACTCCTGTGCTCACCCGTACGTCCACCCCGTCGGTCGTCCACGATCCGGCCGACCCCGTCACCGCGACCGTGGCGATCGTCGTACCGTCGGCCAGCGACGGCAGCAGCCGGGCCTTGTCCTCGTCGGTGCCTGCCGCGTTGACGAGCGCGACGGCCAGTACAGCGCTGGAGATGAACGGGGCGGGCAGCAGTGCCGCCCCGGTCTCCTCGGCGACCGCTTCGAGTTCGGCCGCGCCGAAGCCGAGTCCACCGTGCTCGGAGCCGACCAGCATGCCCAGGACACCTTGGTCGGCCAACCGTCCCCACAGGTGTCGATCGAATCCGTCCTCGGAGTCCATCGCACGGCGCACGTCGGCCTCGGTGCAGGCGTCGGCCAGCAGGTCGCCGACCGCGGTGGAGAGCTCGGCGAGCTCGGCCACATTGATTGTCATGACAACGCCTCCCTCGGGTCGTGCCCATCATCGTGCTGGGGCCGGCGCAGAAGTGTCCATCACCGATGTCGACACCGGCGCATGTCCCGTCAGGACATGCGTTACCGCTCAGGGCTGGTCGACGGGCGTGGCCAGACGGGTGGGTTCGGAATAGCCCCGCAGTGTCACGGACTCGCCGAGGACCCAGCGCTCGCGTTCGTCCTCGGTCGCCTTCGTCACCGCCTCCGACGATGCGACGAGGTGCCCGTCCACCTTCTTGGACAGTTCGCACAGCCGGGCCGCCTCGTTGACCGGCTCGCCGATCACCGTGTACTCGAACCGCTCCTTGGCTCCGACGTTGCCGGCGACGACCTGACCGGCCGCGACCCCGATGCCCGCGTCACACTCGGGCACCTCGGCGCGCAACCGGCGTGCCATCGCGCGCGCCGCCGACAGCGCCTCGGCTTCGGGATTGTCCAGCGGCACCGGCGCGCCGAACACCGCGAGCACGGCGTCGCCCTCGAACTTGTTCACGAGCCCGTGGTGCTTGTCGACCTCGTCGACGACGACGTCGAAGAAGCGGTTGAGCAGCTCGACCACCTCCACGGCGGGGCGGCTCGTGACGAGCTTCGTCGAGCCGATGATGTCGATGAATATGACCGCGGCATAGCGTTCCTCACCGCCCAGCTCGATCTGCTGCTTCTCGGCGGCCAGCGCCACCTCGCGGCCCACGTGGCGGCCGAACAGGTCACGCACCCTCTCCCGCTCCCGCAGACCGTGCACCATCGAGTTGAAGCCCCGCTGCAGCTGACCCAGTTCGGTGCCGTCGAACACGACGAGGTTGGTGTCGAGGTCACCCTGCTCGACCCGGTTGAGAGCCTCGCGCACCACCCGCACCGGGGTGACCGTCAGCCACGCGAGGATGAACATCAGGATGGCGCCGAACACGAGCGCGAACAACGCGAGGATCATCACCGCGACGGTGAATTGCGTCGGCGTCAGGTTGCGCTGCATCAGCGTGATCCCCGCGGCCAGGAAGATGCCGACCACTGGCACCCCGGAGCCGAGCACCCACACCACCATCGTGCGGCCCATCAACCCGTCGGCCACTCGCTGCGGTGGCGTACCGGCCTCGAGCGCCTGCGCGGCCACCGGCCGCAGCGCGAACTCGGTGAACAGATAGCAGCTCGCCGACACGACGATTCCCGGAAAGCTGACGCCCAGCAGCCACTTGGGGATGAAGTCGGCGTCGTACAGTCCGTAGAGCGCGGTCAGCACCACCGTCCCCAGGCCCCACAGCACCAGCAGCACGCGGGTCAGCCGCCACGGCGCCAGGAAGGTGTTGCGCTGGTCGTCGCGGGTCGGTGGGCGTTCCTCGATGGCCCACCGCACGTTGTTCATCACCCGGCGGGTCGCCCAGAACACCCCGATGACGAGTGCCGCCACCAGATACGCAGGGACCACGATGAACGTGATCCAGGCGACCGAGGAGTCGAACACGTTCGGAATGGGGAACGCGACGGTCACCACGAGCGTCGCGACGCCGATGCCGATCAGGTTCGCGACCACCACGAACGTGGTGAGGATGATCTGGATGCGCACGCGGCGACGGCGCTGGCTCTCCGAGACCCGTCCGAGAATCCAGGAGCCGTAGTCGGGGGTGTCCAACCGGCCGCTCTGTTGGGTGACCCGCTCCAGCACTCGGCCCAACCGCTGCGGCACGCTCGTCGAGGGCTTCATCGTTGCCTCAGCCTAGTGAGTGCGGGCGGCATCTATGGTGGTTCGGTGCGTCTCGTGATCGCCCACTGCACCGTCGACTACGTCGGCCGCCTCACCGCGCATCTCCCGTCGGCGAAGCGATTGTTGTTGTTCAAGTCCGACGGGTCGGTGAGCGTGCACGCCGACGACCGTGCCTACAAACCGCTGAACTGGATGTCGCCGCCCTGCTGGGTCTCCGAGCAGGCCGACGGCGAGACGCCGGTGTGGGTCGTGGAGAACAAGGCGGGGGAGCAGCTGCGCATCACCGTGCAATCGATCGAGCACGACTCCAGCCACGAGCTCGGGATCGATCCCGGGCTGGTCAAGGACGGCGTCGAGGCGCACCTGCAGGCCCTGCTCGCCGAGCACGTCGAGCTGCTCGGCGCGGGATACACCTTGGTCAGGCGGGAGTACATGACGCCGATCGGCCCGGTCGACCTGCTGTGTCGCGACGAGCAGGGACGCTCGGTGGCCGTGGAGATCAAGCGCCGCGGCGAGATCGACGGCGTCGAACAGCTCACCCGTTACCTCGAGCTGATGAACCGGGACTCGCTGCTGGCGCCGGTGGCCGGGGTGTTCGCCGCCCAGCAGATCAAGCCGCAGGCCCGCACACTCGCGACCGATCGCGGAATCCGTTGTCTAACCCTCGATTACGACAAGATGCGCGGGATGGACAACGACGAGTTCCGACTGTTCTGATGGTTTGGCTTCCCTGATGGCCCGGCGCCCGGCGCGCAAGCCGCGGCAGCACTCGCCGTTGCCCGCCCCTCGACGAATCGACGTCGGACCCGACGGCTTCGACTACGAGGTCCGATCGGTGCCGGGAGCCCGCGCGGTCAAGGTGTACCGGTGCCCGGGCTGCGACCAGGAGATCCGGCCGGGCACCGCCCATGTCGTCGCGTGGCCTGCTGACGCAGGAGATGCGAGTGTGGAGGATCGTCGTCACTGGCACACGCCGTGCTGGACCCACCGCGCGACCCGGGGGCCGACGCGTCGTTGGTCGTGACGGTCGGTGAGCCGCTAGTGAGTGGTCTCGGCCGGTTCGACGAGCTCGATCAGCACGCCGCCGCCGTCCTTGGGATGGATGAAGTTGATCCGCGAATTCGAGGTGCCGCGACGGGCCGTGTCGTAGATCAACCGCACACCCTGCTCGCGCAGCCGGTCGGTGAGCGCGTCGAGATCGCTGACCCGGTAGGCGAACTGCTGCAAGCCCGGTCCGCGCTTGTCGAGGAACTTCGCGATGGTCGACTCGTCGTTGATGGGAGCCATCAGTTGGATCTGGGTGCTGCCGACCGGCGCGCCACGCACCGACAGCATCGCCTCGCGGATTCCCTGCTCCTCGTTGACCTCTTCGTGCAAGACGATCATGCCGAGATGGTCGTGGTACCACCTGATCGCCGCATCGAGATCGGGCACTGCGATGCCCACGTGATCGATGGCGGTGACCAGCGCGGTGGCCAGCACAGGACGGGCGTCAGTCTGCTCGGCGGTCATAACAGCGAAGTTACCTAACAAGATCGGTTTCGAATAGATCGGTGGCTACGGATAGCCTCTTGGCAGCCGCTCGAAACTCACGTGGAGGTAGTCATGACGACGTCGGTGATCGTTGCTGGAGCCCGCACTCCGGTGGGCAAGTTGATGGGTTCGCTGAAGGATTTCTCGGGCAGCGATCTCGGTGCCGTCGCGATCCGCGGTGCGCTCGAGAAGGCCGGCGTACCGGCGTCTGCCGTCGAGTACGTGATCATGGGCCAGGTACTCACCGCCGGCGCGGGCCAGATGCCGGCGCGTCAGTCCGCCGTCGCCGCCGGCATCGGCTGGGACGTCGCCGCGCTGACCATCAACAAGATGTGCCTGTCCGGTATCGATGCGATCGCCCTGGCCGACCAGCTGATCCGGGCCGGCGAGTTCGACGTCGTGGTGGCCGGCGGCCAGGAATCCATGACCCGGGCTCCGCACCTGCTCATGAACAGCCGGTCGGGCTACAAGTACGGCGACGTGACCGCGATCGACCACATGGCCTACGACGGGCTGCACGACGTGTTCACCGACCAGCCGATGGGCGCGCTGACCGAACAGCGCAACGACGTCGACAAGTTCACCCGCGCCGAACAGGACGAGTTCGCGGCGAACTCCCACCAGAAAGCCGCCCGGGCCTGGAAGGACGGGGTCTTCGCCGACGAGGTCGTCCCGGTGGCGATCCCGCAGCGCAAGGGCGATCCGATCGAGTTCACCAGTGACGAGGGCATCCGTGCCGACACCAGCGCCGAGTCCCTGGCCGGTCTGCGCCCGGCGTTCCGCAAGGACGGCACCATCACCGCGGGTTCCGCCTCGCAGATCTCCGACGGCGCCTGCGCAGTGGTCGTGATGAGCAAGGAGAAGGCGCAGGAGATGGGCCTGTCCTGGCTGTGTGAGATCGGCGCGCACGGCGTGGTCGCAGGCCCGGATTCGACGCTGCAGAGCCAGCCCGCCAACGCCATCAAGAAGGCGGTCGCCAAGGAGGGCATCTCGGTCGAGCAGCTGGACGTGATCGAGATCAACGAGGCATTCGCCGCGGTCGCGCTGGCCTCGACCAAGGAACTCGGCGTCGACCCAGAGAAGGTCAACCGCAGCGGTGGCGCGATCGCGATCGGTCACCCGATCGGCATGTCCGGGGCCCGGATCACGCTCCACGCAGCACTGGAACTCGCCCGTCGGGGCAGCGGATACGCCGTCGCCGCGCTGTGCGGGGCGGGCGGACAGGGCGACGCGCTGATCCTGCGCCGGCCCTGACCCACCCCGGCACCCTCAACGACACTCTGTAGTAGCTGGCGCCGAGTTGCGGCACAATGGCGCCATGACACGTGCATTCGACGTCCGCGATGCCGCGGCGTGGTTCCGGCTGATCGCGTTCGCGGAAGCGCTCAGCTGGATCGGTCTGCTGGTCGGCATGTACTTCAAGTACGCGGGCACACCCCGGACCGAGGTCGGCGTCAAGGTGTTCGGTCCGATCCACGGGGGCGTGTTCATCGCCTTCGTGGTCGCGGCCGTCTTCACCGGTATGGCGCTGAGGTGGAAGCTCGGCACGTGGTTGCTGGCGTTGCTGGGCAGCATCGTGCCACTGGGCAGTGTGATCTTCCTCATATGGGCTGATAGGACGGGTCGGATGAGCCGTCCGGCAGGGTCGGATTCGGTCAGTGTGAACGCCGGAGCGGCCCGACGGACGGCACCCGAAACCACCTGAGAAGAGTCGTGACAGACTTGCTTTCGTGACACGACCTGGACCCCGCATCTCGCCCGCACTGGCGGGCGCCGTCGATCTGTCCGCCCTCAAACAGCGGCCGGCCGCCGCTTCCGATGACCGCCCCGCGCCGTCGGGAGGCGCGCCGGGCGCGGTGGAAGTGACCGAGGTCAACTTCGAGGCCGAGGTTCTCGTCCGGTCCAACGAGGTGCCCGTCGTCGTGCTGCTGTGGTCACCGCGCAGCGACTCCAGCATCCAACTGGCCGACATCCTGGCTGAGCTGGCCCGTACCGACCGCGGCACGTGGTCGCTGGCCACCGTGAACGTCGACACCACGCCCCGGGTGGCGCAGATGTTCGGTGTGCAGGCCGTCCCGACCGTGGTGGCGCTGGCCGCCGGGCAGCCGCTGTCGAGTTTCCAGGGCGCGCAACCACCGGACCAGCTGCGGCGCTGGGTCGACTCGCTGCTCGAGGCGACTGCGGGCAAGCTCAGCGGCGGCCCGGTGCCCGAGGACGGCGAGCAATCCGATCCGGTGCTGGACAACGCGCGAGCCCTGCTCGACCAGGGCGACTTCGACGCAGCCCGCAGCGCATATCAGGCGATTCTGGACTCCGATCCGCAGCACGCCGAAGCCAAGGGCGCGGTGCGCCAGATCGATTTCCTGCAACGTGCCACGACACACCCTCAGGACGCGGTGGCGCGGGCCGCCGCGGCACCGGCGGACGTCGACGCGGCGCTGGCCGCCGCCGACATCGAGATCCTGAGTCAGGATGTGACGGCCGCCTTCGACCGGCTCATCGGGCTGATCAAGCGCACGGCGGGCGACGAGCGCGGCCGCGTGCGCACCCGGCTGATCGAGTTGTTCGAGCTGTTCGATCCCGCCGACCCCGACGTCATCGCCGGTCGCCGAAACCTGGCCAACGCGCTCTACTAGGCCGGCGGCTCCGGCTCGAACCACAGGGCTGCGAGCGGCGGAAGCACCATGACCGCCGACGCGGGGCGTCCGTGCCACGGCTCATCGGTCGCCTCGACCGCGCCGTAGTTGCCGATCCCCGAGCCGTGATAGGTGTCGCTGTCGGTGTTGAGGACCTCGCGCCACGTCCCGGCGTGCGGCAGCCCCAGCCGGTAGCTGCTGTGCTCCGAACCCGAGAAGTTGAACACGCACGCCATCATCGAGCCGTCGTCACCGAAGCGCAGGAAGCTCAGCACGTTGTTCGCCGAGTCGTTGGCGTCGATCCAGGAGTAACCCTCGGGCCTGGTGTCACGCGACCAGAGCGCGCGCCGGCTGCGATAGATGCCGTTCGCATCGGTCATCATCCGCAGGATGCCGTCGGAGAAGCCCTGCTCGTCGAGCTGCCACCAGTCGACCCCGCGCTCCTCCGACCACTCGGCGCGCTGGCCGAATTCCTGCCCCATGAACAGCAACTGCTTGCCCGGGTGCGCCCACTGGTACGCCAGCAGCCCGCGGATGCCGGCCGCCTTCATGTGGTCGTCGCCCGGCATGCGACCCCACAGCGTGCCCTTGCCGTGGACCACTTCGTCATGGCTGATCGGCAGCACGAAGTTCTCGCTGAACGCGTAGATCATCGAGAACGTGATCTCACCGTGGTGGAAACTGCGATGGATCGGGTCGCGCTTGATGAACTCCAGCGTGTCGTTCATCCAGCCCATGTTCCACTTCATAGAAAAGCCAAGGCCGCCAAGGTTCGTCGGCCGAGTGACCCCGGGCCACGACGTCGACTCCTCGGCGATCGTCACGATGCCCGGATTGATCTTGTGGACCGTCGCGTTCATCTCCTGCAGGAACTGGACGGCCTCCAGGTTCTCCCTGCCGCCGTAGATGTTCGGTGTCCAGCCGCCTTCGGGTCGGGAGTAGTCCAGGTACAACATCGAGGCGACCGCGTCCACACGCAGCCCGTCAACGTGGTACTCCTGAAGCCAGTACAGCGCATTCGCCACGAGGAAGTTGCGCACCTCAGCCCGGCCGAAGTCGAAAACGTATGTGCCCCAGTCCAACTGTTCGCCGCGACGGGGATCGCCGTGTTCGTAGAGGGCGGTGCCGTCGAACCGGCCCAGCGCCCACGCGTCCTTCGGGAAGTGGGCAGGCACCCAGTCCACGATCACGCCGATGCCGGCGCGGTGCAGCGTGTCGACGAGGTGGCGGAACTCGTCGGGCGTGCCGAACCGTGAGGACGGCGCGTAGTACGACGTGACCTGGTAACCCCACGAACCGCCGAAGGGGTGCTCGGCGACGGGCAGCATCTCGACGTGGGTGAACCCGTGCTCCACCAGGTACGCGGTGAGCTGCTCGGCGAGTTCGAGATAGCTCAGCCCCGGCCGCCACGAGCCCAGATGGACCTCGTAGGTGCTCATCGGCTCGAACACCGGATTGCGCAGCGCCCGGTCGCCCATCCACTGGTCGTCGGTCCAGGTGTAGTCGCTGGCGAACACCTTCGACGCCGTCTGCGGCGGCACCTCGGTGGCGAACGCCATCGGGTCGGCCCGCTCGGTGACCGCACCGTCCGCGCCGTGTACGCGGAACTTGTACAGGCCGTCCTCGGGGAAACCCGGCCAGAACAACTCCCACACGCCCGTGGAGCCCAGCACCCGCATCTGTGCCTCGTTGCCCCAGTGGTTGAAATCGCCGATCACGCCGACGCCCTTGGCATTCGGCGCCCAGACGGCGAAGGACACGCCGCTGACCACGCCGTCGGGAGTCTCGAAGGTGCGCCGATGGGCGCCTAGGATCTCCCAGAGCCGTTCATGGCGGCCTTCGGCGAACAGGTGCAAATCGACCTCGCCCAGTGTCGGCAGAAAGCGATACGGGTCGGCGACGGTGTGCACGAACCCGGACTCCTCGCCCGAGTAGTCCACCTCGAGGCGGTAGTCGATCAACCCGGTGAACGGCACCGCGACCGCGAACACCCCGGACTCGATGTGCTGCAACGGATATCGGACACCGCCGATGAGGGCGGCCACCGTCACCGCATGCGGGCGGTAGACCCGGATGACGGTGTGATCGTCGTACTCGTGGGCGCCCAGCACCGAGTGCGGGTCGTGATGTTCGCCGCTGAGCAGTCGATTCAGATCCGCGGTGTGCGGCCGCAGGTGCGGGCTGTCGATCTGGTTGGTCAGGTTGGACGCTTTGGCCATCTCGTCACTCCCTACGCAGCAGGTTCATTCGTTGGTCGGCTGGAATCTGAGGCATGTTCAGAATGTGCGCCACCGCGCGGGCGGGTTCGAGACGCACGTAGTTGCTCTGGCCCCACTGGTATTCCTCTCCGGTGATCTCGTCGCGCACCCAGAAACGTTCCTGCGGATCCATTCCCACTGCAGCCATGTCCAACCACACGGTGCCTTCTTCGGAGCCGAATGGATTGAGCGTCACCACGACGAGCACCTGATCACCCGTCACCGGATCGAACTTGCTGTACGCCATCAGCGCGTCGTTGTCGACGTGGTGGAACCGGATGGTGCGCAGCTGATGCAGGGCCGGATGCAGACGTCGAATCTCGTTGAGCCGAGTCAGGAACGGCTCCAGCGACTCGCCATCGGCGAGCGCGGCCTCGAAGTCGCGCGGCCGCAGCTCGTACTTCTCCGAGTCGAGATACTCCTCGCTGCCCTCGCGGACGGCGCGGTGTTCGAACAACTCGTAGCCGGAGTACACGCCCCACGTCGGACTCATCGTGGCGGCCAGGGCAGCTCGGATGGCGAACATCCCCGGCCCGCCGTGCTGCAGGCTCTCGTGAAGGATGTCCGGGGTGTTGGTCCACAGGCTCTGCCGTGCGTAATCGGCGTGCTCGGCGATCGACTGGCCGAACTCGGTCAGCTCCCACTTGGCCGTGCGCCAGGTGAAGTACGTGTAGGACTGCGTGTAACCCAGTTTGGCCAAACCGAACAACCGCGCCGGCCGGGTGAAGGCTTCGGCCAGGAACAGCACGTCGGGATCGGTGTTCTTGACCTCACCGATGAGCCAGGCCCAGAAGTTCGGCGGCTTGGTGTGCGGATTGTCGACACGGAACACCTTGACGCCGTGGGAGACCCAGAACTTGACGACACGCAGGACCTCTTCGTAGAGGCCGGCCGGGTCGTTGTCGAAGTTCAGCGGGTAGATGTCCTGGTACTTCTTCGGCGGGTTCTCCGCATACGCGATCGTGCCGTCGGGCAGCACGGTGAACCACTCCGGATGCTCTGCGGCCCACGGATGATCGGGCGCGCACTGCAGCGCAAGGTCGAGCGCGACCTCCAGACCTTCGGCGCGCGCGGCGGCGACGAAGTCGTCGAAGTCGTCGATCGTGCCCAGGTCGGGGTGGACGGCGTCGTGGCCGCCCTCGTCGCTGCCGATGGCCCAGGGTGAGCCGACGTCGTTGGGGCCCGCGGTCACGCTGTTGTTGCGGCCCTTGCGGTGCACCTTGCCGATCGGGTGGATCGGCGGCAGGTAGGCGATGTCGAACCCCATGCGCGCAACCCGCGGCAACGCGGTCTTCGCCGTCGCGAACGTGCCGTGCACCGGGTTGCCGGAGTCGTCCCAGCCGCCCGTCGAGCGCGGGAAGAACTCGTACCAGGAACTGAACCGGGCAAGCGAACGATCGACCCAGATGCCGTAAGCGGCGCCGCGAGTGATGAGTTCGCGCAGCGGATACTGGTCGACCAGCTCGGTGACCTCGGGGGAGAGTGCCGCACCGGCGCGGTGGTACGGGTCTCCGGGTTCACGCAGCCGTTCGGCGGCCTCCATCAGCGGGTAACGCATCTGACGCGGTACACCCGTGGATGCGCGCTCGAGGAGCTTGGCGCCCACGAGCAGATCGTTGGACAGTTCGCCCTCGCTCTGCCCGGCCTCGAGCTTGGCGATGACATGGTGGCGCCACGTCGCGATGGGATCGCCCCACCCGTCGACGCGGAACGTCCAGAGCCCGGCAGCATCGGGGGTGAACTGGCCGTGGAAGACGTCAGGCGTGCGGCCCGCGGCCATCGGCAGTGCGGCCGGCCGGATACGCGCCGACGAGGGGGTCACCACCTCCTCGATCGGAACCGCCTGGGTCGTCTTGGTCCTGCCCGGCGGCTCGTCGGCCAAGGGCGGATAGCTGGTGCCGTGGTAGCGGACGACCAGCGTGGCCGCGACCGCGTCGTGGCCCTCACGCCACACCGTCGCGGTCACCGGAACCACCTCGCCGACCACCGCCTTGGCGGGGAATCTCCCGCCGGACACCACAGGTGCGACGTCATCGATTTCGATCCGACCGGCGGTCACTCAAGCACTCCCTAACACGTTGGATGGTTGGTTCACAGCTCGTCGTGCACCTTCGTCGCGCCTATACCCACCGTAGTGTCAGCCTCAACCCAGCGGGAGAGTGGAAGTGCAGCACGTCACCCACGGGCGGGTGTTGCGGCAGTAACGTGAGCACGCGTGAAAGCTCTCCGTCGGTTCACTGTCCGCGCCCACCTCCCGCAACCGCTGGCCGCACTCGAACGGCTCTCGATCAATTTGCGGTGGTCATGGGATAAACCGACCCAGGATCTGTTCCAGACGATCGACCCCGAACTGTGGAAACTCGTCGGCGAGGACCCGGTGGCGATGCTCGGGCACGTCAGCCCGGAACGTCTCGAAACGCTCGCCGGCGACGAGCACTTCATCACGCGGCTGGGCGCTCTCGCCGCTGATCTGGACGATTATCTGAGCCGGCCGCTGTGGTACCAGCAGCTCGGCGAAGCTCGGGGCGACGGCGCGGTGCTGCCCAACGGCATCGCCTACTTCTCGATGGAGTTCGGTGTGGCCGAGGTGCTGCCCAACTACTCCGGCGGTCTCGGAATCCTCGCGGGCGATCATCTGAAATCGGCGTCGGACCTCGGGCTGCCGTTGATCGCGGTCGGCCTGTACTACCGGTCCGGTTACTTCCGGCAGTCGCTGACCGCCGACGGCTGGCAACACGAGAACTATCCGCTGCTCGACCCGCAGGGTCTGCCGTTGCGTTTGCTCACGGACGCCGCGGGAGAGACCGTCCTGATCAGCCTGGCCCTGCCCGACTCGGCCCAACTGTTCGCCCGCATCTGGATCGCCCAGGTGGGCCGAATCCCGCTGCTGCTGCTCGATTCGGACATCCCCGAAAACGACCACCAACTGCGTTCGGTGACGGACCGACTTTACGGCGGCGACCAGGAGCACCGCATCCGTCAGGAGCTGCTGGCCGGCATCGGCGGCGTGCGCGCGATCCGGGCTTTCACCCAGATCGAGGGCCTCGCCGCGCCCGAGGTGTTCCACATGAACGAGGGCCACGCCGGTTTCCTCGGGGCCGAACGCATCCGGGAGCTGATCGAGGCGGGACTGGATTTCGACACCGCGCTCACCGTCGTGCGCTCCTCGACAGTGTTCACCACCCACACCCCGGTGCCGGCAGGTATCGACCGGTTCCCGGTCGACATGGTGTCGCGGTACTTCGGCGCGGAGCCGGGGGCCGCCAGCTCGCGGTTACTGCCCGGAGTTCCGGTGGAACGCATTCTCGCGTTCGGCTCCGAGGACGATCCGACGAAGTTCAACATGGCCCACATGGGGTTGCGGCTGGCCCAGCGCGCCAACGGGGTGTCGCTGCTGCACGGCCGCGTCAGTCGGGAGATGTTCAACAACCTGTGGCCGGGCTTCGACCCGGCCGAGGTGCCGATCGGATCGATCACCAACGGCGTGCACGGCCCGACGTGGGCTGCGCCGCAGTGGTTGGAACTCGGGCGGGAGTTGCTCGGCAGCCAGGATCTGAGCTCGCTGCAGGAGCCCGAGACCTGGGAGCGTCTGCACGAGGTGGACCCGGGCCATCTGTGGTGGATCCGTTCGCAACTGCGCGAGGCCCTGGTGTACGACGTCCGGGACAGAGTGCGCCGCTCGTGGTTGGAGCGTGGTGCTGCTGATGCTGAACTGGGTTGGATTGCAACAGCTTTCGATCCGAATGTGTTGACCATCGGTTTCGCGCGCCGAGTGCCCACCTACAAGCGCCTCACCCTGATGCTGCGCGACCCCGAGCGGCTGCGACGGCTCCTGCTCGATCCCGAGCGCCCCGTGCAGCTGATCGTGGCCGGCAAGTCGCACCCGGCGGACGAAGGCGGCAAGGCGCTGATCCAGCAGGTCGTGCGGTTCGCCGACCAGGCCGACGTCCGGCACCGCATCGCCTTCCTTCCCGACTACGACATGTCGATGGCGCGCACGCTCTACCACGGCTGCGACGTCTGGCTGAACAATCCGCTGCGCCCCCTGGAGGCCTGCGGTACCTCGGGAATGAAGAGCGCGCTCAACGGCGGACTGAACCTGTCGATCCGCGACGGCTGGTGGGACGAGTGGTACGACGGCGAAAACGGTTGGGAGATACCGACAGCCGACGGGCTCGCCGACGAGAACCGGCGCGACGATCTGGAGGCGGCCGCGCTGTACGACCTGCTCGAACGCGCAGTGGCGCCGAAGTTCTACGACCGTGACGAGCGCGGCGTCCCGACCCGCTGGGTCGAGATGGTCAGGCACACACTGCAGGTCCTCGGACCGAAGGTGCTGGCCTCCCGGATGGTGCAGGACTACACCCAGCGCTACTACCTTCCTGCGGCCCGCGCGCTGCGGCAGTCCATCGAGCCGGGAGATGCGGCCGCAGGCGATTACGGCATGCCCTTCGGCGCGGCGCGCGAACTCGCGCACTACAGGGAGAAAGTGCAGAAGGCATGGCCGAGCGTCCACATCGTGGAGGTCGACAGCTACGGCTTGCCCGACACCCCGCTGCTCGGCTCGGAGCTGACGCTGACCGCGCGGGTCTGCCTGGAGGGGCTGTCGCCCGCCGAGGTGACGGTCCAGGCGGTGCTCGGGCGCGTGGACGCCGGTGACGCGCTGGTGGATCCGGTGACGGTCCCGATGACGCACTCGGGGGTCTCCGACGGCGGCGAGGACATCTTCACGGCCAGCACGCCGCTACCGGTCACCGGTCCGGTCGGATACACCGTGCGCGTGCTGCCCCACCACCGCCTGCTTGCCGGTGACAACGAGCTGGGCCTGGTGACGCTGGCGGGGTGATCTTCGGGGGGCGTAGCTGGGCGGGGTGATTACTGGAAGCGCGCGAAGCAGCGGTTTGCATCACCGAGCACGCCCACGCGGAACGCGTCGATGCGGGAGAACCCCGACGGCACGGATTCGCCGTTGACGTCGCTGGCGGCCAACCCGTTGGTGAGCAGACCCGACACCGCCTCGTCGACGTCACCGGCCGTGAGTGCGATCGTCGCACCGTCGGGCGTGGTGACCTGCTTGGACATCTTCACCGTCGCGACGCCGGTGAGGCATGCGGTGCGCAGTGCAGCCTCGGCGTTGTCGAGTGCCACCCCGCCGCGCTCCTGCTGGATCGCCTGCATGTACCGCGATACCAGCACCGAGTAGGCCACGTTGTCGCCGGAGGCCAGCCCGCCTTCGGCGTCCTGAGCGCCCAGTTGGGTCAGTGCCGGCAGATCCACGACGATGGTGTTGGTGGCCGGGCAGTACGACGCGGGTGGGCTGGGGCGCGCATCGGCGCACGAGCCGGCCGCCGTCGCGTCGAAACTGAGCGCGGGAGGCGCTTTGGGAGAGAACAGGATTCCCATCGCGTCGACGATGGAACGCACCGAACCCTCGTCGATCGCCAATTCACCGGACTCGTCCTCGGGTAGCAGGACCGGGAGATCGCCGCGCCGCTGGCCGATCTCGCGCATGTCGATTCCGGCGCACGCGCTCGGACCGTCGGTGAAGCCGAACTGGAATGCCGAGATGCGTTCGAAGGCCGAGCCGTGCTCGTCCATGCCAACCTCTGGATCGCCCTCTTTGAGCAGGGGGTCGCGGAACGAGATGACACCGGCCAGGACGTTGTTCAGCCCGTCGCCGGTACTCAGCGAGAAGCGGGGCGAGTTGTCTTCGGCGACCCAGCGCATGTAGGAACCGGCCAGGCAGTCGGCTTGCTGCTCGGCGACCAGCGTCGGGGTGTCGCTGGTGGTCATCTTGGCGGCGCGGCTGACGGCGTGGCCGTACTCGTGAGCCAGCACCATCGCCACGCCGATGTCCCCGTGAGCGCGACGCAGATCCGGCAGCAGTTGGCCACGGTCCCAGCCGATCGTCCTGTCGGGGTAGCAGTAGGCGGCGTTGATCAGGCCGAACGTGTCATCGCCACAGAACGTCCCGTCGAAACTCCCGGCATCCCAGGAGATCAACTCCTTGACGGGGGTGAAGCCGTCGTCGAAGGTCTCGGGATAGGCGCTCTCCCAATACTGTTCGACGTCACTGACCGCGCTGGCGGCCAGATTGTCGATGTCGCCGCCGTCGGTGCCCTCGACCTCGCGGCTGGGTCCCTCCGCGTTGGGGCGCAGGCCGGTGGGCCCGTCGGTGGCGGGCATCCCGGCCACGGAGAACGGGTCGTTGAACACCGATACGGCGTTGCCCTGCACGGTCGTCGAGCAGGCGGCGCACAGCACCGCGCCGACTCCGACCAGAACTCCCAACACTGCGCGTGGTCGCCCCATGACGCCGCCTTTCGGGTCGTTCCAGCGAGGTCGACAATAACGACCGCGCTCGTCCGCCGCCGGACAGTCGACCAACCCCGGCTCAGTCGGCGCCGTGCAGCCGCCGCAGGGCAGCGCGCACGGCGTTCCCATCGGTGGTGGTCCAGAACGGCGGCAGCGACGACCTCAGATAGCCGCTGTAGCGCGCGGTCGCCATCCGGGAGTCGAGGACGGCCACCACGCCGCGGTCGTCGACACGGCGCAGCAGCCTGCCCGCGCCCTGGGCGAGCAGCAGCGCCGCATGGCTGGCCGCCACGGCCATGAACCCGTTGCCGCCGCGCGCGGCGACCGCGCGCTGACGCGCGGTGAGCAGCGGGTCGTCGGGCCGGGGAAAAGGAATCCGGTCGATCAGCACCAGGGACAGCGACGGACCGGGCACGTCGACGCCCTGCCACAGCGACAGAGTGCCGAACAGCGACGTCTGCTCGTCGGCGGCGAAGCGTGCGACCAGCGCCGCGGTGCTGTCCTCGCCCTGACACAGCACCGGGGTGTCGAGGCGGTCACGCATGATCTCGGCAGTGGCACGCGCGGCGCGCATCGAGGAGAACAGGCCCAGCGTGCGCCCGTCCGCCGCCTCGATCAGGCCGGCGATCTCGTCGAGCTGCTCCGCTGCGCCGACGCCGTCGCGCCCCGGCGGCGGTAGATGCGCGGCGACATAGAGGATCGCCGACCGGGCGTGGTCGAACGGTGAGCCGACATCGAGTCCACGCCAGCTGGTCTCGGACTCAGATGCGCCGGTGAGCCCCCACGCCGCGGCCATCGCGTCGAAATCCCCGCCCACGGTCAGCGTCGCCGACGTCAGTACCGCGGTGGTGGGACCGAACAGGCGTGCGCGCAGCAGCCCGGCCACCGACAGTGGAGCGACACGCAGAAGCGTGCGGTTGCCCGAGCGGGTGTCCTCGATGTGTTCGACCCAGACCACGTCCGTGCGGTCGGGGATGGCCGGTACGAAAGAGGCGAGAATCCGCGCGGCCGTGTCGGCGACGTCGCCCAGCGCGGTCGCGGCCTCGGCCCGTGCGGTGGTGGTCTTCGGATCGTTCGGAGCGGTCTCGACCGCGGTGCGGGCGCGGCTCGCGCTGTCGCGCAACACGCTCAGATAGCTCTCGAGCTCCTCGTCGAGCACGTCGATGCGCCCCGGCCGGGCATCGAAGAGGGCTGACGACAACGTCGCCGAGGCCGCTTCGAAGCGTTCGATGAGCTCAGCATCGAGCACGCGAGCCGCCCGGCGTTGCGCCACCCCCAGCGCTGTCGCCGACAGTTCGGCCGTCGCCACACCCGTCACCCGGTCCACCAGTTCGTGGGCTTCGTCGACGATCAACAGGTCGTGTTCGGGCAGCACGTTGGCGTCCCCGATCGCGTCGATGGCCAGCAGCGCGTGATTGGTCACCACCACGTCGGCGTCGGCGGCGCGGTCGCGGGCCCTCTCGGCGAAGCAGTCGGTGCCGAAAGGGCACCGCGACACCCCGATGCATTCCCGTGCGGACACGCTGACCTGCGCCCAGGCGCGGTCCGGCACGCCGGGTACCACGTCGTCGCGGTCGCCGGTCTTCGTCGTGGTCGACCATTCGGTGAGTCGGGCGACGTCGCGGCCCAGCGCGGTCGACGCGACCGGATTGAAGAGCTGGTCCTGCGGCTGGTCGTCGGCGGGTTCGCTTGCTCCGTTATGAATCTTGTTGAGACACAGATAGTTTCCTCGTCCCTTGAGGAGGGCGAACTCGGGCCGCCGGGGGAGGTGGGGTGCCAGCGAGTCGGCGAGGCGCGGCAGGTCGCGGTCGACGAGCTGGCGTTGCAGCGCGATGGTGGCGGTGGACACGACGACGGGCCGCTCGTCGGAGAGCGCATGGGCGATCGCGGGCACGAGATAGGCCAAGGATTTCCCGGTTCCCGTGCCGGCCTGGACGGCCAGATGCTCACCGCTGGTGAACGACTGCGCAACCGCCTCGGCCATCGCGACCTGCCCGTCGCGATGCGCGCCGCCCAGTGCGGTGACTGCGGCGGCGAGGAGTTCGGCGACCTCGCCGGGCTTGGTACCCACGCCCTAGCGCCCGCGCGGGGCGATCATCCGAGTCGGGATCGCGGGTTCGCCCTTGGACAGCTTCAACCCGTCCCAGGGCAGGCTGAGCAGACCCTGCTGCACGCGCTCGCGCGCCGCGGCGAGGGAGGGATCGGCGACCGCCTGCCCGTCGCGAACCAACGCCGTCGTCACCGTCCGGGCCACGAGGTCGGGTGGGGCGTCGAACGAGTCCCCCGCCTCATCGTGAACGGGGTACACGACCTCCTCGACGATCGTGCCCGACTCCTTGGCGAGCCGCACGGCCTGCTTGCGGCCGCCGTGGGACTCCTTGTGGCTGCTGCGTTTGGCCACCGGCAGGCCGTCGACCTCGACCAGCTTGTAGACCATGCTCGCCGTCGGCGCACCCGATCCGGTGACCACCGACGTGCCCACGCCGTAGATGTCGACCGGTTCGGCCCGCAGCGCAGCGATCGCGAACTCGTCGAGGTCGCCGGAGACCACGATCTTGGTCCCGGTGGCGCCGAGCCCGTCGAGCTGGGCGCGCACCTGGCGGGCCAGCACGCCGAGGTCGCCTGAGTCGATCCGCACGGCGCCCAACTCCGGGCCGGCGGCGTCGATCGCATTCGCGACACCGGCGGTGATGTCGTAGGTGTCGACCAGCAGCGTGGTGCCGACACCCAGCGCGTCGACCTGCGCACGGAACGCCGCTCTCTCCCCGTCGGAGGCGGACTGGCCGGCCTGCGAGTGCAGCAGCGTGAACGCATGCGCGCTGGTGCCGAGCGCCGGCACACCGTAGGTGCGTTCGGCCTCCAGGTTCGACGATCCGGTGAAGCCGGCTATGTACGCGGCACGCGAGGCCGCGACCGCGGCGGCCTCGTGCGTGCGGCGCGACCCCATCTCGATCATCGGACGGCCCTGCGCGGCGCTGGCCATCCGCGCCGCCGCCGATGCGATCGCCGTGTCGTGGTTGAAGATCGACAACGCCAGCGTCTCGAGCAGCACACATTCGGCGAACGTGCCGTGCACCGAGAGCACCGGCGAGCCCGGAAAATACAGCTCGCCCTCGGGGTAACCGTCGATGTCCCCGCTGAAGCTGTAGTCGGCGAGATAGGCGAGGGTGTCGGCATCGCAGAACGGCTCGAGGGTGGCGAGCTCGGACTCACCGAACCTGAAGTGCGGCAACGCTTCCAGGAACCGTCCCGTCCCGCCGGTGACGCCGTAGCGCCGGCCGTCGGGCAACCGCCGCGCGAACACCTCGAACGAGGTGCGGCGGTGAGCAGTGCCGTCCTTGAGCGCGGCCGCGAGCATGGTCAGCTCGTACTTGTCGGTCAGCAGGGCCGGTGAGGGGCGCGCAGACGGGTTCTCCGGCGACGAGGTCACCGCCCAACCGTATCGGTTCGGAGCCGGGGGAGGACCCCGGTATTCTGGCACCCATGGTGACGCCGGCGAAGGCACGACCGGATACCTCCGTAGAGCGTGAGGTGAGTTCCGATGCCGCGGCAGACACCCCGTGGGTCACGATCGTCTGGGACGACCCGGTGAACCTGATGACCTACGTGACCTACGTGTTCCAGAAGCTGTTCGGCTACAGCGAGTCGCAGGCGACCAAGCTGATGATGCAGGTGCACAACGAGGGCAAAGCCGTGGTCTCCGCCGGCACCCGGGAGTCCATGGAGGTCGACGTGTCCAAGCTCCACGCCGCCGGGCTGTGGGCGACACTGCAACAGGACCGCTGACCCCGCTGTGCGTAAGTGGAAGAGGGTCGACGGCGGTGACGGCCCACGGTTCCGGTCGGCGCTGGCCGCCCACGAGGCCGACCTGCTGTCCAGTCTGGTGACGTCGCTTCTCGGCATGCTCGACGAGCGTGCCGCATCGGCGCCGGTCGACGAGCTCGCCGAGATCACCGGCATTCGCACCGGCAATTCGACTGCGCCGCAAGACGATACGATGAAGCGGCTGCTTCCCGACTTCTACAAGCCGGCGACCGATCATCCCGCCGGATCCGGTCCGGCCGAGAGTCTCAACAGCGCGCTGCGCAGTCTGCACGAGCCCGAGATCATCGATGCCAAACGCGCGGCGGCAGACCGACTGCTGGCGACGCTTCCTGTCGGCGGCGGCAAATTCGAGCTGTCCGAGTCCGACGCGCAGGCATGGGTCTCGGCGGTCAACGACGTCCGCCTGGCACTGGGCACCATGCTCGAGATCGGCCCCGACGGACCCGACCGACTGCCGGGCGACCATCCGATGGCCGGACATCTCGACGTGTACCAGTGGCTGACGGTGCTGCAGGACTACCTGGTCGTGAGTCTGATGGGGACAGAGCGCTGATGCCGGGCGCGATCACCGATGTCGGCGGCATCCGCGTCGGGCACCACCACGCGATCGACCCGGACGCCACGCTGGGCTCGGGCTGGGCGTCCGGAACCACCGTCGTGCTCACCCCGCCGGGCACAGTCGGCGCGGTCGACGGCCGCGGTGGCGCACCGGGAACCCGCGAGACCGATCTGCTGGATCCCGGTAACTCGGTGCGACACGTCGACGCGGTGGTGCTGACCGGCGGCAGTGCCTTCGGGCTCGCCGCTGCCGACGGCGTGATGACGTGGTTGGAAGAGCAGCAGCGCGGCGTCGCGATGACGGGGGGCGTGGTGCCGATCGTGCCCGCCGCGGTGATCTTCGATCTGCCCGTGGGCGGCTGGCAATGCCGGCCGACCGCCGACTTCGGCTACCGCGCGGCCGCCGCCGCGGCCTCCGACACCGCCGTCGGCACCGTCGGCGCGGGAGTCGGCGCGCGGTCGGGAGTTCTCAAGGGCGGCGTCGGCACGGCGTCGGTGACGCTCGACATCGGCGTCACCGTCGGCGCGCTGGTCGTCGTCAACTCCGCCGGCGACGTCGTCGACCCGGCCACCGGTCTGCCCTGGCAGGCCGACCACATCGAAGAGTTCGGCCTCGTGGCGCCGCCCGCCGACCAGATCGCCGCCTACGCCGACCGGCACGGCGAACTCAGTCCGCTCAACACAACGATCGCGGTCGTGGCCACCGATGCGGCGCTGAGCAAGGCAGCCTGCCGTCGCGTCGCCGTGGCCGCCCAGGACGGGCTGGCCCGCACAATCCGGCCGTGCCACACGCCACTGGACGGCGACACCGTGTTCGCGCTGGCCACCGGCGCAGTCGAGGTCGAACCCGATCCGACGATCCCGGCGTCGATGTCTCCCGAGGTGCCGCTGATGACGGCCGTCGGCGCGGCCGCGGCCGACGTGCTGGCCAGTGCGGTTCTGGCCGGGGTGCTGGCCGCCGAGGGCCTCGCCGGAATACCGACCTACCGTGGGCTGTTGCCCGGAGCGTTCGAGTGAAGGAGAGCGGGTGCTGACGATTCGTGCTGACCTCGTGGCGGCGATGGTCGATCATGCGCGCGCCGACCACCCCGACGAGGCGTGCGGGGTCATCGCCGGACCTGAGGGGTCCGACCGGCCCGAGCGCTTCATCGCGATGGTCAACGCCGAGCGGTCGCCGACCTTCTACCGGTTCGACTCCTTGGAGCAGCTCAAGGTCTGGCGGGCCATGGAGGACGCCGATGAGGCGCCCATCGTGATCTATCACTCGCACACCGGCACCGAGGCGTACCCGAGCCGCACCGACGTCTCGATCGCCGCCGAGCCCGATGCGCACTACGTGCTGGTGTCGACGCGCGACCCCGACGAGCACGAGCTGCGCAGCTATCGCATCGTGGACGGCGTGGTCACCGAAGAACCCGTCACCGTCGTCGAGCAGTACTGACGCCCGACACACCCAGTCCGAGAACCAAGGAGTCCTGCCATGTCCGTCACCGTGTCCATCCCGACGATCCTGCGCACCCACACCGGCGGGGAGAAGCGGGTGTCCGCCACCGGTGCGACCCTGCAGGCGGTGATCGACGATCTGGAAGCCAACTACTCGGGAATCACCGAGCGCCTCGTCGATAACGGAAAGCTGCACAAATTCGTCAACATCTACGTCAACGACGAGGACGTGCGGTTCTCCGGCGGCCTGAACACCGAGATCTCCGACGGGGATTCGGTGACGATCCTGCCGGCCGTGGCGGGAGGCTGATGAGGTACGACTCCCTGCTCCAAGCGCTCGGCGGTACGCCTCTGGTCGGGCTGCCCAGGCTCTCGCCGGCGTGGGATGGCGATCCGCACGTCCGGCTGTGGGCCAAACTCGAAGACCGCAACCCGACGGGCTCCATCAAGGACCGCCCGGCGCTGCGCATGATCGAAGAGGCCGAGCGCGAGGGCCGTCTCCAACCGGGTGCGACGATCCTGGAACCGACGAGCGGCAACACCGGTATCTCGCTGGCGATGGCGGCCCTGCTCAAGGGCTACAACATGATCTGCGTGATGCCGGAGAACACCTCCATCGAGCGTCGTCAGCTGCTCGAGCTCTACGGCGCGCGGATCATCTACTCGCCGGCCGAAGGTGGCTCCAACACCGCGGTGGCGCACGCCAAAGAGCTTGCCGCGCAGAATCCTTCGTGGGTGATGCTCTACCAGTACGGCAATCCGGCCAACGCGATGGCGCATTACGAAGGCACCGGCCCGGAACTGCTGGCGGACCTCCCCGAGATCACGCACTTCGTCGCGGGCCTTGGCACCACCGGAACCCTGATGGGCACGGGTCGCTTCCTTCGCGAGAACGTCCCCGGGGTGCAGATCGTCGCGGCCGAACCACGGTACGGGGAGGGCGTGTACGCGCTGCGCAACATCGACGAGGGCTTCATCCCCGAGCTGTACGACCCCGACGTTCTGACCACTCGGTTCGCGGTCGGGTCCTTCGACGCGGTGCGCCGCACCCGCGAGCTCATCCAGGTGGAGGGCATCTTCGCGGGCATCTCCACCGGCGCGATCCTGCACGCAGCACTGGGCATGGCGGCCAAGGCCGTCAAGGCGGGGGAGCGCGCCGACATCGCGTTCACCGTGTGTGATGCCGGGTGGAAGTATCTGTCCACCGGTGCTTACGCCGGTAGCCTGGACGACGCAGAAGATGCGCTGGAAGGGCAACTATGGGCATGACGGGCACCGGCGGAGGCCCCGGCCCGACCGCGGGGCGGCAGCGCCCCGGCTGGCTCGTCGGCGGTATCACCATCGTGTCGTTCGTCGTCATGCTCTGGATCATCGAAGCTTTCGACGCCGTCAGTGGACATCGGTTGGACAGCAACGGGATTCGGCCGTTGGAAACCGACGGGCTGGCAGGCATCCTGTTCGCCCCACTGCTGCACTCGAACTGGGAACACCTGATGGCCAACACCGTTCCGGCGTTGGTGCTCGGGTTCCTGGTGACGTTGGCCGGGCTGTCTCGCTTCGTGTTCGCCACCGCGATCATCTGGCTGGTCGGCGGTCTGGGCACCTGGCTGATCGGCAACGTCGGCGCCCAGTGCCCCTACGTCGGGGTGCGCTGCGAGACCAACCACATCGGCGCGTCGGGCCTCATCTTCGGGTGGCTCACCTTCTTGATCGTCTTCGGCTTCTTCACCCGCAAGGTGTGGCAGATCGTCGTCGGCATCGTCGTGCTGTTCTTCTACGGCAGCGTGCTGCTCGGCGTCCTGCCCGGCACGCTCGGCGTCTCCTGGCAGGGCCACCTGTGCGGTGCGGTGGCCGGGGTGCTCGCGGCCTACCTCCTGTCCGGCCCGGAACGGCGCACACGCGCTGTCGGCAAGGGCGCCCCCGCTCCGCCCTACCTGTCCCGATGAGCGCGGATCTGCCCATCGGGATCTTCGATTCCGGAGTCGGCGGCCTGACCGTGGCCCGCGCGATCATCGACCAGCTGCCCGACGAAGAGATCGTCTACGTCGGCGACACGGCCAACGGACCCTACGGCCCTCTCACAGTGCCGCAGATCCGTGAGCACGCACTCGCCATCGGTGACGACCTCGCCGAGCGGGGCATCAAGGCGTTGGTGATCGCGTGCAACACCGCGTCGTCGGCCTGCCTGCGCGACGCGCGCGAGCGGTACGCGCCGATCCCCGTCGTCGAGGTCATCCTGCCGGCCGTCCGGCGAGCGGTCAGCACCACGCGCACGGGCCGGGTGGGCGTCATCGGCACGGCAGCGACCATCGCGTCGGGCGCCTATCAGGACGCCTTCGCTGCCGCCCGTGACCTCGAGGTGTTCTCGGTGGCCTGCCCGCGCTTCGTCGACTTCGTCGAACGCGGAGTCACGAGCGGGCGGCAGGTGCTCGGCCTTGCCGAGGGATACCTCGAACCACTGCAGCGGGCACAGGTCGACACCCTGGTCCTGGGCTGCACGCACTACCCGATGCTGTCGGGTCTCATCCAGCTGGCGATGGGCCAGGACGTGACGTTGGTGTCGAGCGCCGAGGAAACAGCAAAGGATCTGCTACGGGTGCTCACCGAGCGTGATCTGCTGCGGCCGCACCCGGGTGAGGGCGCACCGCCGCCGCGGCGAGTGTTCGAGGCGACCGGTGATCCGGAGGCGTTCACGCGGTTGGCGGCGCGTTTCCTTGGGCCCACCCTCGACGGTGTGCGCCATGTGCAGGGTCACGCGGGAACCAGGACATGATCCCGGTCTCCCAAAGTATCGAGAAAGCGGCGATGTTTTCCGCATAGCGCTGGTGGGCATGGCAAGCTAGTGGGCGTGCGAGTCACCGTACTGGGGTGTTCCGGCAGTGTGGTCGGACCTGATTCGCCCGCGTCCGGTTATCTGGTGACTGCACCTGACACTCCGCCGCTGGTCCTCGACTTCGGTGGCGGCGTTCTCGGTGCTCTTCAGCGCCACGCGGATCCGAACTCCGTTCACGTCCTGCTGTCGCATCTGCATGCCGATCACTGCCTGGATCTGCCGGGGTTGTTCGTCTGGCGGCGCTATCACCCGAGCCCCGCCACTGAACGCGGCGTGGTCTACGGGCCGGCCAACACGTGGGCGCGTCTCGGTTCGGCGTCCTCGCCCGAAGGTGGCGAGATCGATGACTTCACCGACATCTTCGACATCCGGCACTGGGTGGACAACCAGGCCGTCGAGATCGGCTCGCTGACGATCGTGCCGCGGCTGGTCTGCCACCCGACGGAGTCCTACGGCATGCGCATCTCCGACCCGTCGGGTGCCACGCTCGTCTACAGCGGGGACACCGGCTACTGCGATGCGCTCATCGATCTGGCCCGCGGCGCTGACGTGTTCCTGTGCGAGGCGTCGTGGACGCACGATCCGAGCCGTCCGCCGCGCTTGCATCTTTCGGGCACCGAGGCCGGACGCGCGGCGGCCCACGCAGGGGTCGGGGAGCTGCTGCTCACCCACATCCCGCCGTGGACGTCGCGTGAGGACGTCATCAGCGAGGCGAAGGCCGAGTTCGACGGCCCCGTGCACGCCGTCGTGGCCAACGAGTCCTTCGACATCTGACCCCTCTCCCGCCCACACCGACGTGTGGGCGGGTTCGTGCGAGAAGCGCCCGCCATTACGTCGATCTCGGCGCTGACATGGCGACCGGTTAGGGTTGGCCCGTGTCCAGACGAGAAGACGGCCGGCTCGACGACGAGCTTCGCCCCGTCACCCTGACCCGCGGCTTCACCACGCATCCGGCGGGATCGGTGCTGGTCGAGTTCGGGCAGACGCGGGTCATGTGCACCGCGAGTGTGACCGAGGGCGTTCCGCGGTGGCGCAAGGGCTCCGGTCAGGGTTGGCTCACCGCGGAGTACGCAATGCTGCCCGCGGCCACCCATGACCGGTCCGACCGCGAGTCGGTGAAGGGCCGGGTGGGCGGACGCACCCAGGAGATCAGCCGTCTGGTCGGGCGCTCGCTGCGCGCCTGCATCGACCTGGCTGCCTTGGGGGAGAACACGATCGCCATCGACTGCGATGTGCTGCAGGCCGACGGCGGCACCCGCACCGCCGCCATCACCGGCGCGTACGTCGCGCTGTCGGATGCGGTCACCTATCTGGCCGCAGCCGGCAAACTCAAGGACCCGCGGCCGCTGTCGTGCGCGATCGCGGCGGTCAGCGTCGGCGTGGTCGACGGGCGCATCCGCGTCGACCTGCCCTACACCGAAGACTCTCGCGCCGAGGTCGACATGAACGTCGTCGCGACCGACACCGGCACGCTGGTCGAGATCCAGGGCACCGGCGAGGGTGCGACGTTCCCCCGCTCGACCCTGGACAAGATGCTCGACGCCGCGATGGCCGCCTGTGATCAGCTGTTCGTCATCCAGCAGGAAGCGCTGGAGTTGCCATACCCGGGAGCGCTGCCCGAGTCGGGCGAGCCGTCCAAGAAGGTGTTCGGAAGCTGACCCGGCTCCTGGTTGCCACCCGCAACCTCAAGAAGCTGACCGAACTCCAGCGGGTGCTCGACGCCGCCGGGGTGGTGGAACTGTCGCTGGTGTCGCTGGCCGACGTCGCCGCGTTCGACGAGGCGCCCGAGACCGGCGCGACGTTCGAGGAGAATGCACTGGCCAAGGCGCGCGACGCCTACGTCGCGACGGGCCTGCCTGCGGTGGCCGACGATTCCGGCATCGAAGTCGACGCGCTGAACGGCATGCCGGGGGTGCTGAGTGCGCGGTGGTCGGGCAGGCACGGTGACGACGCCGCCAACACCGCACTGCTGCTCGGTCAGCTGGCCGATGTTCCCGACGAGCGTCGCGGGGCGGCGTTCGTCTCCGCCTGTGCGCTGGTCCACGGACCCGGTGACGACGACGCCGTGGTGGTGCGAGGCGAGTGGCGCGGCACCGTGGTGCGCGACCCGCGCGGCGTCGGGGGTTTCGGGTACGACCCGGTGTTCCTGCCGGCCGATTCAGATCGGACGGCCGCCGAGCTGACCCCGGAAGAAAAAGACGCGGCGTCGCACCGCGGGCGGGCGCTGGCGAAGCTGCTGCCATCGCTGCGCGCGCTGGTCTGAGCCGTCAGCTCAGCCCGAACTGGTCCTTGATGTTCTGCGTTTGGAAATGCTCGACGATGATGCCGACAAGCGGGATGGTGCCTGCCAGCAGAATGCCGACGGTCTTGGCGATCGGCCAGCGGACCTTCACCGCGAGGTTGGCCGTGAAGAGCAGGTAGACGAAGTACACCCAGCCGTGGACGACGGCGATCCAGCCCAGCGAATCGTCGCCGAAGCCGTACTTCATCACCATCTCGTAGCACAGCGCGATCAGCCAGACACCCGTCGCCCACGCCATGACCCGATAGCCGGTCAGGGCTTTGCGGACGGTGTCGACGGAAGCGATCGGCGAGGGCGATTCGGGTGCGGTCACGTACCGGTTCCTGTCATCTTGTCGTCGCCATCTTTTCTGGCGAGTTGAGCTAGATAGGCGTTGTACTCACGCAGCGTCACATCGGCTTCGGTGGTCGCTGCCTTCGGGCGCTCCGGAAGCAGGCCCGCAGGGATCTCGGTGGGGGTGTCCGTCTTCTGCGGGGTGGGCGGCGCCTCCTCGTACCGGACGAACTTGAAGTAGGCGTAGACGCAGAAGCCCGCGAAGGCTGGCCACTGCAGGGCGTAGCCCAAGTTCTGGAAGTCGCCGGAGGTCGATTCAAAGCGTGTCCACTGCCACCATGCCAATGCGAGGCAGCCCGAGGCAGCGGCGATCACCAACAGGATGAGCGCCGGCCTCCTACGCCGCGTAGTGGACACTGCTCAACGGTACCGCGCTGTCCTTGGGCCCGACGAACTCATCGAGGCGTTCGGTGGCCGCCTTGCGATAGATGGACACCGTGTACTTGTCGGATCGCCGCCATGCGATTTCGAGCACATCGAGCGCTGCGGTAAACAAGCCGATGATGTCCTCGGACCGATTGCTGAAGTGATATCTCACGCTGAAGACACCGCGATCGTTCGCGACGACACGGCACCCGTCGCTGTGCAGAAGGCCGAGGACGAACTCCTCGGCCTCGTTGTCGACGATCGTCTGCTGCCACGGTTCCAGCACGATGCGCCGATTGTGCTTACGACCTGGCCCGTGCTGCGGCAGCAGGCACGGCCAGTGATTGGACGACAGGTAGACGTCTGCACAGCCGATAGGCCGCCAGTACACGCCTGAGTGTTGCGCGGGAAACAACGCGTCTATTGCGGCGCGGCACCTGTCGATGATGGCTGGGTACCGCTTGTCGCAGGTAGTGCGCAGGATGTAGGTGCGCGCTTGACGTGAAACGCACCCGTCACCCAGATACATGCCGAGCACATAGGCGTAAGGACCCTCGGGGATGGCGTCGACGTCATGGTCGCTCGGGTGCGAACACGAGCCTCGGGTTCGAGCCCCCGGTTGACGACGCCACTGCCACACAGTTTTTCGTGGGATGCCCGTCTGCCGTGAGATCTCGCAGTCATTAAAGCCCTCACGGATCAGCCTTTGGACAGCGTCGAACTCTTTTCTGGATCTCATGACGCCCCCTCCCACATCACTGCTGACGTCAGGATAGGACGGAGGTACGACAGCTCCGATCGACTTGCGGCACGCTAGTATCAGCGGGCTTGCGCGAGTGTCGGAACTGGCAGACGAGATGGATTTAGGTTCCATTGCCCGATGGGCGTGGGGGTTCGAGTCCCCCCTCGCGCACCACAGATTGCTTACTGCAATCACCACGAGAATTGACAGCTTTTAGTAGATCGTCGACCAGCGCGATCGAGCCGCCGGACTGATGTTCGGCGGTTTTGTGTTGGTCGAGGGCTCCGAGCGCTGCGCTGCGAGCAACGGATGGGTCGTTGGTCTCTCGGTGCACGCGCCAACCGGTGTCAGCCGCCAGTAGCTCGGCGAGCGGTGAGTTGATCTCGTAGTTAGTGACTCGCTCGTTGTGGACGAAAAGATATTTGAAGATGGCCTGGTTGAGACGGCGGCGGGTTTGGTCGCTGGCCGCCAGATACAGCCGATGCGGGTCCTCGAGCAGCCGCAGGCAGGCATCGAGGTAGTCCTCGGCAGCGGGCAGGTGGTCAACCGCGGATTGCATTTGCGCCCGGAGATCACGGCGGCGGAGTTCAATGTCCCGCAGGCGCTGCTGGATCTTGTCCTTGGCAAGATCGCCGGCGGCAGCCATGTCGAGCAAGTTGTCTTCCTTGACGTCGAGCTGCTTGAGCTGTTTTGCGAGGTCTCGATGGAGGAGACGGTTTGCGCTTTGGCTATCGGCGAGCGCCTGGCGCATCGCCTTGCTGAGCGCCGCAATGAATCCGGGAGTGAAGCGGATCGTCTTGTAATGCTCCTCGACGGCAGCCTCGACAAGGTCCACATTGCTATACGGGGCATCACACACGTGGGATTGGACCCCGCGGCAGAAGTAGTAGCGGTACTCGCCACCGTGACGGCCGGTGGCGCGCTGAATGATCATGCGCCTGATCTCGCCGCCATCATCAAAACAATTTCCGCAGAACAGACTTCCTTTCAAATAGTGATGATTCCGGCGTCGGCGCTCGCCCGCGTAGCCACGAGATTCCAGCAAGTCCTGCACGCGATCGAAGGTCTCCTGGTCGATGAGTGGTGGATGACGCCCGTCGTAAGTCTGCCCTTTGTACTTGACCAGGCCGAGGTAGTAGGGGTCTTTCAGCATGGCTGCAACCTTGGACTTCGAAATGGGCCCGGCTGGGCGCGCTCGAGTCGCGCGGGTGGTGAGGCCGCGCTCATTGAGTTCATCCACGATGGTCTCGATGGTCGCGTCCCCGTCGGCGTACAGTTCGAAGGCCCGACGTACAAATGGTGCCCGTTCAGAATCGATTGCAATGGAGCGGATCTCACGGCCGTCCTGGCGGTCGATGGTGTTGAGATAGCCAATAGGCGCGATGCCGAGGGTGCCGCCCTTCTTCGCCTTCTCTCCCATTTTGTAGGCGATGTCGGCGCCGTCCTTGGCCGAGCGGTACTCGTTGAAGGCCGCCAGGATGCCGTGCATAAGCTGGCCGACGGGGGTGTCGTCGACGCTCTCAGTGGCCGAGATGAGTGTGACTCCACGCTTTCTGAGGTCGGCCATGACGATGGCGTCGTCGATACGGTTACGCGCCAGGCGCGACAGTTCGTAGACGATGACGTAGTCGACATCCTTATCGCGTCGGATGCGTTCCAGTAGCTGCTGGAAGGCAATGCGTTTGGTCATCTCGGTACCGGAGCGGCCGGGCTCGACGTACTCGCCGACGATGTCCAGTTCGAGCTGGCCCGCCTTCCGCTCGCAAGAGACGCGCTGGGCGGGGATGGAAATGCCTTCGGGGTCGTAGTCGGTGTTGACCTGACCGGTCGAGGAGACGCGAAGGTAGAGCACGGCGCGGTTACCTGCTTGGGGTTGCGGCGTCTTGGACCGCGGTGCCAAGGGTGCCGAGTCCGCCGGCCGCACGGCGGTCGCCGTGTCGAGGTAGGCACTCGGCGCCCGCACGGTACGCTCTTCATCAAAATCCATTGTCAGCCCTCCCTTCTCTTCTTGGTTCGCGCACGAGATACTTCGCACGATCTGCTCGGGTTATGTCTGAGATTAACTCGTTCGGCGGCTGATGCCGATAGGAGAAGTGACGCGGAAATTACATCTCCTGCAGATGATTTCAGTCAGTAGGCGCGCGTCAGCGAAAGAACACGTGCAGCTGACCGCGGCCGGGAACGATATCCCAGCCTTCCCGCATTCGCCGTTCGATCGCCTCGCGGTCAAGAAAGATAAAATCTTCGCAGCCAATACTGCGGGCCAGTGCGCGAATCTTTCTCTCCCACTCCAGTACATCGGTCACGCCGTTGAGAACGGCCTCAATGCCGGCGTAGCTGCCGCAGTAGGCGTGGCCAAATTCCTCAAGTGTTGTCTCCCGCTGGCAATCAACATCGGGAAGTCTTAAATAAGCTTCCAGGGCATCGCCATTCGACGAGATCTGGAAGCCGCCAGAGTTGGGCGGTAGCGCATACGCCACGTAGGTCGTGAGCCAGGCGGTCCATCTTTTCAGGCCGGGTTCGAGATCTTGACTCGCAAAAGCTGACAGGCATTCGGCGCGAAGTTGCTCAACATGTAGGGAGCCGGTATCTGCGAACTGCCTTATCGCGCTGTGCAAGCCGGCTCCGAGACGGTCGCTGAGGCAGAGAGCGATGATTCGCGCGTCTTGGTTGCTGATGATCGACTCGGTATCGACGGCATTGTCGAGACGTTTACCGAGCGCTTCGGCGGCGGGCAGGCTGATCGGTAGATTCCAGCCGTGGGGATCTGGTTCGCGCGGTGCTCGGGTCTCAGGTGGTTGCTCGTGGTTCATAGGGTTCCTCCTTTCGTTGGTTACGTAGTGGGCTCGATCTCGGTCAGGATGCCGGGAAGCGGAACTTCCTCTGGCCCTTCGGGTGTGGTCATGGTGTCGATGAAGCCATCAAGGGTGCGAAATCGGAAGACCTGCCGAGGCAGATTGGCGCTTGCTACGATGGAGTCAAGTTCACGGATGCGCTTGAAGTCAGGAACGACCCACAGCACTGTGGGGAAGAGTTCGTGCTCAGCTTGGTAGCGACCGCTGCGCATGTAGCGGATGTAGGTTTGACATTTCCTGAGCAACTGTGGCCCATGCTCGCGGCCTCGGTCCGCTTCGATGAACCAGTGCTCCTCGAAGTCGTCGTCGGCAGCGATCAGGTGGAGGTCGGGCCGCAGCCACTCAGAGCGGCCGTGGGGGCCGCTGAACGCGCGCCAGGCGCGCTGTTCAGCTGCCAGGTGGGTAATGCTCCAATCTGGCTGTGTGCGGCCTAATTCGCGGAGCAGGACCGCCAATTCGGACACGAGCACGGTGTGCTGAGTGAACGCCGTGCCTGGTTCGCTGTAGCGGCGGCGCTTGGGGTCACCGCGGGCCGCGCGTAGGTAGCGTTCACCCGTCGCGGCCAGTTGCCACGTCAGGCCGGCGCTGCCCTGCCTTACCCCGCCGATGCGCCTGCTCAGTGTGTCAACGAGGCCGTGGCCCTTGAGCCGCCCCATGACACGGGTGCAGGCCCGGGTGGCGGCGCTGATCGTGGCGTGGCCATCGGCGAAATGGAGCCGCTGAATCTGGCGGGTGGTGAGCAGCCGGAACTCTTCGAGGTCATGCAGAATGCGTAGATCGCGGTCGCTTAGCGCATCGGCAAGCTGGGACAAGAGCCGCATCATGGCGTCTGCCTCCGGCGTCCGCTCAACAGGTCCGCGGCGCCTGCGGCTGGGCTTTCGGGACCGCTGAAGCAGCGGTCAGTCCCCTCCCAAGTGGATAGACATGTACGGAATGTGCTGCATGAACGAGAAAAACTGAACAACGTGACTGGACGAGCGATGGGAATAGCAGGAGTTGTCACTGGATCGACTCCTCTTCTGCATCAGAATCTCTGGTGTCCAGTCGTTTTCGCTTCTTCCTTCCGACCGGGATCTCAGAATCTTGATCGGCGCCAGGTGAAGGAGAATGAGAGTGGATATCAACTCGCGGCGGTGTGTCGCCGTAGAGCTCTCGGCTGCGATTTCGGATAGCATCGGCCAGCCCGGTAGGTGGTGGAGGCGGATTGGTGACGATGGTGCTCCAGCCGGAGGACTCACCGTCCACGACGACGCGGGCGTAGGCGTGGTGCTTCGGTAGCAGCTGGAAGTCCTCGGCGTCGAGCCCTGGGGCGAGCTTTGCCATGGCCGCCGCGTCGCTGGCGCTCTCCAGCCTGAAAATCAGCTTGTTGCGGGCGTTGCTGTCGATCGCCTCCACCAAATCCTTTGGCAGCTGGCTTCGTTGCTGATGTGCGAGCACCCAGGAGACGCCGTATGACCTCGACTGACTGAGCGCATCACCTAAGGACGTGGGCAGGTGGATGAACTTCTGACACTCGTCGACCACGACCGTGCCCGGCCTATCCATTGGCTGGTGTTCGCCACCTCGTTCCTGAGTTGCCTGCCACGCTTCGGCCACGATCAGGCTGCCCAGCAGTTCTGCAGTGAGTGGCCCTACCAAGGCCTCGTTGAGGGGGACCAGCACGATCTTGTTGTCGCGAAAGATGTCCCGTAGCCGAAAGCGAGGCGTGGGCTGGCCGAGAATGTTGCGAGCGGCCGGACGCAGCAGGTAACGCCGGAGCTTGTTCATCGGGGCGGCGATCATGGCGGACTGTGCGGCTGGGGTCATTTCGTCGAAAGCGGCCCAGAAGCCGGCCAATATGTCGTCGGGCTGAGCTTCCGCGAGCACCTGTTGGCGGAAGCGAGAGTCCGTCAGCAGCTGGGGAATATCCACCAGCGTGTACGGCTGGGCACGGCGTTGCCCGGCTCGGGCGAGGGTTAACAGACTGGAGAGGAAGATGTCCTCGGTCCGCGGGCCCCAGCCATCGGCGAACACCGCTTTGAGGACGGCCAGCAGGCTGTCCACAAGCACATCGACATTGCGGTCACCCGCGTCGAGCGGGTTGTATCCCGGAGGCGTGGGTGACGTCGGGTCGAAAAGGACAACGTCGTCAATGCGATTGTCGGCGATGCAGGTAGCGATGATGTCGGCGATGAGCTGCCACTTGGGGTCGACGACCAGCACCGCTCTCCCCGCGGCCACGTCGGCTTTGATCAGCTGCAGCAGCGCTGTTGACTTCCCCGATCCGGTGGGGCCCATGACAATCGTGTGGAGCAGACCGTCACGTGGGCTGACCCCGAACATCTGCTCCGTCCCGGGGAGCGCAGTCTTGCCGAAGGTGCGCTCTGATTCTCGTGGTGGGTTTTTCGGCAGCAGCAGGCGCGGATGGAGGGGCGCAACGCCCGGTAGCTCGCCGTCGCCGATTGGCCAGGCAAGCAGGCCTGTCAGCTCGTGGGCTGCCATGCGTTGCGGCCAGCGCCGGGGTGGCACGGCGGCGTCCAGATGAGCCGCCTTGCCGCGGCGTGCGGTCAGCCGCACGCCGGTGGCACGAGCGGTGCCGAGTGCACCTGCCAGGCTGGCGAGCCGTTGGCGCCGGGTGGTGAGATTGTCTGCCGCAACGCCGATCCGAACCGCTACGACAAACCCATGGTGCGCGACACGGTCTTCGACTTGGCCGCGGCTGGCGCCGGTGAGCGGCCGGTTGCCGCGGGTCAACTGGCTCCAGGCGGACTGGTACGGATCGGTGGCATCGGGGCGAACCTGACGTCCGCCGCGGCGCGGACCGAGCACAAACTGCACGACGAGCGTTTCTCCGCCCTGCAGCCGCGCGGCCAGCGCTGACAGAATCGCCGTGGTGACGGCCAACGGGTCGTCAGTCCGCAGGGCGACGGCATCGGGACGAAACGCAATGTCAGCGACGCGGTCACACTGCGGTCGGTCGATCACGGTGTCCTGACTGCTGATCGCGATGCCCGCCAGCAGATCGCGCAGCGTCCGATACAACCAGGGGATTTGCGGTGGATGGACTGCGACGAGGTGGGCGATCCCAGCCGCAGTGGCACGGGTTTCGAGGACGAGCCACGGGCTCAGTGGGGTCAGCGGCAAGGCGCTCGAGAAACCACAGCACGCGTCCGGGGTCGAGCGGGCGCGGTAGCCACAACCGGTGAAACGCAGGAAGTGCTGGCGGAGTCATGATTCGGACTCCGGTTCCCCGTCGGACGGTTGTGGCGGTGTGTCGTGATCGGCCTTGGCGTCGGTCTCAGCCTGCGCAGCTGCCAGATCAGCGGCGAGCGCCAGCAGGGCTGCGGAGAGCCGCTTGGTATCAGGTGGGTCATGGCGCAAGCCACGGACACGGATGATTCGGTCGCTATTCCTGCGGTACTTGCGTTTTGGACGGGAGCGCGCCATCACTTGCCTCCTTTCGTGTGCGTGACGGTGGATAAAGCCAAACCGGCACACGTCCCAAAGGCGGCGGCATTACTCTTTCTATGCGCCCGTTGCGCTGACATGTCAATACGCAATGTCAATTTCACAACAAAGTCTGCTGCTGCTCTGAGATTTGCACGGCCAGAGGTTAATTGGAAGGAGCGCTCACTCACCATGGCTTTCTCCAGATACGCCAGGCGGTTATGCCCACGGCGATGAGAACGCCAAGGAGAAGGAATCCGAGCACCCAGTACCAAATGCTTTGCAGCAGGTGCACCGCCACCGATAAGGCCACGACGCCGAATAGGATCAGAAGACAGGCGTTGAGGAACCACCCAAAGGGGTTACCAGAAGGGGAGTGGTTGCTCATCGGCGCAAGCTCCCTGCCCCGCTGTTTGCCCCGTCCGATGGCACGGGGTACCCGAGCATCTCTATGTCGGAGTCAATCTCGTTACCCCAAGCGTCCCAGCCAGGCTGACGCCGACGCGCGAACAGCTCGAGGTATGGCCCTTCGCTGATGCGCTCGATGATCGCGTAGGCCTCTTCGGGCTTATGGCTGTGCTCCTGGAGCGGTGCGAACATCCATGTCGGCTGTGCGCGAAATTTCACGGGTGCATGACCCCGGGTGCCAAGGATCAGATGCTCGGTGGCGTTGCGCAGGTAGTTGCCAAGACCGAGTCGCGGCTTGATCCAGGTGAGCGGTGAACGTGGTACGAAACCCCACGCTTCAAGGACGTCGTAGCCGGCGCGCAGCGTGGCATTCGTCACCCACAACCAGGCATGACTATCCGGTGCCGCGAATGCGGCAACGGGCATGGCCTTGATGCGGTCGAGCGACATCAGGTTGTAGTGGCGGTCGGCGCCGCGCCCACCCTGCTGCTGGATGTCCCAAGGTGGGTCGGCCAGGATGGTTCGGTAACCCGGGTTCGTGGGGGCGGCAGTGGCGATACGAGGCGGTCTCCCACCCCGCGCTCCACCGGCCGCTTGGCCGGGTGCGGGATCATGGACTGTTTTGGTGATTTGCAACGGAAGCTCCTTTCTCCCAGCGTTTTCGATCGCACCGGAGTCAGGCAGTCATCGCAGGGGATGACTGCATAACGGTGTTGGCTGGGTATGTCTTGAATAAACGACGAGAAGGCTTCGGGCTCAATCGTCTGGCCGATCGACCAGTCGCGCGATGCGACGACCGGCCAGACAGTGTGTCTAGAGGCCGAATGTCGTTTTTTGGCAATAGATTTCGAGCGATTGCGATGTTGTGAAATGTGCAGCGCTTCTGGTCGACTTTTGATGCGTCGGCTAGAAGCGGCCGTGCTTCTGTCTCATGGCATGACGCATCTCGTTTCGAGCGTTGATGAACTCAGCCGATAGCCGGTTCAGCGATGACCTCGCCTCGGCGTCGATTCGATCCAGACGGGCCTGGAGGACCCGCTGCCGTTGACGGTGCACCCGCCACATGGCGATCAACCAATCCAGTGTGAGGAGGGCGGCGCAGTACACCGCCGACAGCAGTAGACACCAGAACGAGAAAACCAACAGGCTCTCGACGAGCGGCTCGCTCATGCCGGCCACCGCCCGATCCAGTCCAGGACGGTGCGGGCGACCGCGGCCGTGAGATCAAGCACGTGGACGCTGCTGCCAGGTGCGGCATCAATGTGGCGGTTGGTGATGATGTGGAGGTCGTCCTGGAGCTCAGTCACGCAGTCCAGGACATCGTTCAGTACGGCGCTTGCCGCGGCAGAGTCGTCGCCTTTGGGCACGGGCGGGGCGCAGGAAAAATGTCCGCTAACAGGAGCGGATGCCACAGATCGAGCCATCGGTGCTAACCCCCGAACCCGAAGTGCGCGACTTCATTGCCCGCAAACTCTGCGTAGCGATCGACGACAAAGTTGAGGCGAGCGGCCGCCGCCGGATCGCCGTCAGCCTGGAACGCTGCTTCCCTCGAAAGCATGCCAATCATCTGAAGCCCGGTCGCGGCTACCAGGCCCGCTGCCTTGACGCGAGTCGCGGAAACAAGGCCCCGGGCGACCTCGCGATTAGTGGAACGCATTAGATCCTTGCCTTCTGTGCGACTAAAGCCTTCGGGAACTAGCGTCGCCAAGCTGGAAGACTGTCTGTTGGCTGGAAGTGACATTGGTGAACTCCTGGTCCCTTTTGAGGTGGAAAGCCGGGCGTTTCCCGGTTGATCTCCACTCGACCACCCGTGTCGTCGCCGCTTCCGGCTGCGAGCCGGGCGTATGTCGGGCAGAATCCGTCCATGCCGGAAGCGGGGGGCGGCCTGCAGCACGATGCTGTGATCGAGGAGCTCAGGCGTGTACGCCAGAAGAGCCTCGGCGCGCTACGTCGGCTGTCGTTGCCAACACTGCATCGTGCCGCGTCTATGGCGGGGCTCACCACGACCGACGGTCAGCCCGAACCCGCGGCAATTGAGGACCTGATCCGAAAGGCCGTGGACCGCTTTGGCGGCGGCCCCTACGAGGAGGCGGCGCAATACAGCTTTGGCCTGATCGGCGGAACCAAGTTCGAGTTGGCCGCGGAGCGTCGCCGTCAAGCGGCGAAGGCATGCAACGTCTCAAGCGAAACGTTCAGGAAAACTCACGAACGAGTGGTTATCGAGCAGACGGCCGAAGGTGTGCTTGCGCTCGCACGCGATGCGGCAATGCGCCGGGCCAATGTAGAGATGCAACAACGCCACCCGGCAGACAGTCGCTTGGCAGTGGCGTGGGTGGAACGATTCGAGGCTTACTACAAGATTTGGACGCCCGTGTACGCACTCGCGGCCGACCTCGAAGCAGCGCTGGAGCATTACCGGGCAGAGCCTGCAGACCATTTGCCGTGGGACCCCGACAGTGACGAGCCGTATGACCCACAGCACGAAGCCTGGGGGTACGCGCGCAGTGCCCTTTACCGTTACGCCCAGTTTCTCCTGGAGATCAAGCGTTTCGTGGTCCGTCATGGCGGCATGTGGCTATTCTCCGATGCAGAGCGGGAAACCGAGATCAGCGACATGATCTACCGCATAGGCTGGCACAACCCCATCAACGAGGAGAACGAGTCCTGGTTGCGGCGAGCGCTGGCCACCTCGCAACTCGAAGAGGCACAACCGTTTTACGGACAGCTCAAGGCCAGCGCCCAGGGCGAGATGATCCACAAAATTTGGCAGCAGTTTGTCCGTAACGGCCATGCGCAACTGATCGGCGGTGAGACCGGTGCGAGTCAGGTTTATAGCACGATCACCGCTTGCAATGAGTACGTCAAAGCCCTCGACGAGGAGTGGCTGCTGATCGCCGACTGGTATGCACCCGGCACTGTCCGTCCTCCCGGCATTAGCGGCGCGTCGCTGTACACCGATCGAGTTGCAGCAGCCAAGCAGTCAGCAGTCAAACGATCGCTGACCGCTGCTCAGCCAAAGTAGCCGCGCAAGCTGGCTGCCGGCCCTTTCGTCGCCGCCCTTGCAAGTCGTATGTGGCGACGCCGGTTCATCGCCATGTTTTCACTATTTGAGCACGGGGCCTTGCGTCGCTCGCAACTAGTTTTGTATACCTCTCCGTCCCTTAACGTCCGCGGCCAGTATTTGACCAGCCGAAGCCCACGGGACTTCGCGTCCCGCGGCATTGGCTGACGGGCAAGTTCCGGGTTTGGTGGCACGTATGCGCAGATTGGTGCCACCGTGTGGCTAAGTCGGCGTTTGCATTTGGTGCCCGACAGACCTTCTGCCCACCTTGCCTCGATTGCGCGTCGCACATTGACGGTGATGGGCTTAGTCTGACAGGGACCGCCGCAATGGCACAGAAGCGAACTTTGCGCAGAATGTTGCGATCTCTGCCAGGGTTACCGGGGCAGGAAGTTACGACTTCAGTGCTGCCGCGATGGCCTCTTTTACGCTCGATATTTCGGTGTCGCGGATCAAAGCAGCTGCTCGGTCCCGCCAGACATCCTTATCTTCTTTAGCATCAACGACAAGGTAAAGACCGTCGATCCGGTAAAGGATACAAACGCCCACGTATCGAACAATGCGATTCTGTAATTCGGCTAATGCTTCTTTCGTCACGTAGTCAGCTAGTATTGAATTATAGCTCTTCATGAACTCTTCGATAAACGCTAATGCGTCATCTACGTTCACAGGCGGTACCTCGAGGAGAAAATGTGAAAATAAAAAGGCAGGGTCGAAAGCTGGATCGCCGCGCCAGCTTCGCTCGAGGTCAAGGAATCGAATAGTGTCGTTATCAACAAAGATATTTTTTGATGCGAAGTCTCCGCAGACTAACGTGCAGATTCCGTGCTGTCCGTCGGCAATCAGGTTGGTTGTCTCCGAAGGAAATGCCTCTCGCGCTGGGCCGAGACGCATACCGAGATGGAAGGCGATGGCTTCGTCATTGGACTTCTTATCGCCACGGACACGGACGTCGGAAATCCCTAGTGTTGCGCCGTGAATCGTGCCCATTTTGCGGCCAAAATCCTTGCCGGACGCTTGGTGGGTACGACCCGCAAGGAGTTCGTTTACGAGAAGCGGGGCGCCCTGTCGGACGTCGGTCAGGACGGAGATATTATTCGCGTCATCGTAGAAGAGAACCGCGGGGACGGTATCGGCTATTATTGACCCAATCAACTCTAAAATCTGCACTTCGAATCCGACTCGCTTCGGATCGACAGGTATGTCAGGGCGCGTTTTGACGCGGTCGCGACTTTGTCTGAGGTAGACAACCTGGTTCTGCTCGATTCTGGATCGCAATTCAACGCGATAGATCCAGTTCACGTAAGTATGTTCCGTAATTTCCGAAATGTCGGCGACGGTGCTGTCTGGAAACAGCGGCAGCACGTGAAGCTGGATGTAATCTTCTATATTCGTCAGATCCAGAGATAGAGTCATGCTGTCCCTCCAATTTGATCGAACCAATTTAGCGTTGCCTCGACAACTTCCGTTTCGCGGCCGGCGTAGTAGTGATCTGCACCCTCGATGATTTCGAGTCGCTTTGGACTCGACAGCAAATCGTAGAAGGCACTGGTATGACTGAGGCCGACCTTCGCGTCGTCGGAAGCCTGGAGCAGCAGTGTGTTTTTCGCGCCGGCGACCGCTGAGATCAACTCATTCTCTACATCGGACAGCTGATCGAAGAACGCGATCGGTAGCTTCCACTCGCCACGAATCTGGCCGGACCGCTCGAGGTTGTCTGGCATTCGCACGTAGCCGTCGACGGCTCGCGCTCGAAACTTCCCGAACGCTGCTTCGAGGTGAAGGGGGGGGCGAGGCCAACACGGCACCTTTGACGCTAGTTTGGTTCAGAAAGAAGCCAGATAAGGCGCCGCCGACACTTCGGCCGAAGAGATACTGGCCGGGATGTTCAAACCCCATGGTCGAGGCAAAGCTCAGAGCATCTTGCAGGCACTGCCGCTGATTTAGCCAAGTCTTGTCCTCGAAGGAGCCGTCGCTGTTCCCGCTGCCCAGATAGTCGAACATAAAGACTGGGTAGCCGGCACTTAGAAGGGCTGACCGCAAGTCATCGAAGACGGGCGCGTCGCTATGGCTGTTCGTAAGTCCATGCGAGGAAAACGACAGCAGAACGTCTTTCGACGCTCGGACGGTAAAGATATCCCGCCACTTCGCGCCCGCAGCTAGCGAAAGTTAATGTTTCGGCTTCGTCGTTCACGATTCGAATACCCTTCCGACGAATGGATCTGAGGCAGTGTCGATCATTATCAGGGCACCGTCGACGATGACGTCCGTGCCGGTCTCCGTTCCTACCACCGCGGGAATGGACCGTTCTTTTGCGACACGTATGGCGTGCGATGTAGCCCCGCCCTCGTTGGTAATCAGCCCAGATGAACGGAAGATGACGCTGTCCCACGCTGGCGTGGCTGCGTGAATCACGAGGATATTGCCGGACTCGAACGAAGCCGATTCCGATAGATCGCGAACAACCTGAGCTCGGGCAACGTGTACCGTATTGGTCCCTCCTTTCATGCCGGATATCAAGTTGCGGCCCCTTGGCCTCTGCTCATCGACGGCCCGGGGGTCGACTGAAAACTGTGTGGTCCCCGTCAGGGGGCGTGTCTGAAGGATAAATAATTCCCCGTTGGCGTAAGCGAATTCGATGTCTTGCCCTCTGCCGAAGCTGGTTTCGATCCGCTTGCCGATCACCGCGAGTTCCAGTAGCTGCGCGTCAGACAACTTGCGCTCGCCTGCCTGCATCGGCGCTATGCCCGTCCACCCGTCCGTCCCTAGCTGTCGGAGTTGAGTAGCCGGGAAGTGCTCAACGACGCCTTTCTGGGCTGCATCGACGATGTAACGATCTGGTGTTATCGAGCCGTCTACAAGGGGCGCGCCCAAACCCCAAATCGCCTCGATTTCAATCAGACTTGGACGTTCTATATCTGTAATCGTGTTGATGACTCCCGAGACGTCGGCAGGCACAATGCCCTGCACGATCACTGCCATCTGCACGGGTGTCGACGTCTCCAACCCCGCATGCGCCGCGTAGCGCAATGCCGGCGCCGAGTACGTTGACGCCCAGACGGATTTGACTGCGGCCAGCAAATCGCTCTTTTTCGCTGGCACAACAGAGCTGAAGCGACCCGCCCAACTGAGGTTCTCGGCGTCCTCAACCGTCGCCGAACTACGCACGGCTACCTTGTCAAATGGCAGTCGATCGGCTGCCGTGAGCAGGCCGTCGCAGAGTTTCGGGGGAATCTCTCCGGCGAGGAGTCGCTGCCGTGCCTTCTCGGCCACGGACTCCGTTGCCTCGTCCGACCTGACTACCGATTCCAGACTCAGCGCCCAAAGTCCCTGTAGCTGGTTCGAATGAATGAATCGATCGAACCCGTAAGTGGTGGCTACAAAGAACGGGGGTGTGTTCACGCCAGCTTTAAGCAGACGTATTAAGTTCAACGCCTTACCACCGACGTACTCCGCCGTAATATTGTGTACACCTCGGGCGTTGTCATCTGGGAAAATAACGCCCAAGAACTCATCTGAGAAGTTGGCGAAGTCATTACCCGCCATCACCTGCCAGGACTTATCGAGAGCGGATGTTCGAAGCGCCCACCCGTCCCTTCTCTCGGAGAGATTTGGCGGTATGGCCGCTGTGCGCAGGAACGTAGATATCTCGGGCGGAACCATGTTGTAAACGTCGTACGGCGAGAAGTGTCCGCGCTGGACGCCTCGGCGATCCACTTCCGCGAATAAAGGAATAGACAGATACTGGGCCCGAATTTTTAGTTCCATGCGATATGTACGTAGAAAAGTATAGTAGTTCGTATCGCGAATCAATTGCTTATCCCCATCAGAGATAACGTCAGAAGCGAGAATCGCATCGTACAAAAACTGATAGTCACGGACGTCGTGCGCGTCGCCAATTTTCGCGGCGTTAACGTAGGTCGCGATTTCGGCAACCACCTCATCGAATGTTGCCTCTCGAAAGCGAGGGGGGTAACCCCAGTGTGATAGCCAAGCGTATTTTCTATGGAGGTCCACCAAGCGCGCAGCAAGGTCCGGATCTATCCGCTCAATCATTCCGTGATTTGGTAAAGACGAACCTTGCATGAACATCGCATACGCGGGTGAGTCGCTCGCGACAATCCATCTGGCTGTCTGGCGGAAGGCATCGTCTTTTTCTTCCGACATCGTACGCCTCGGAGACCTGTCTAGCACAGACCGAACAAAGTCTTCTGATTTTTGTGCGTCGACTGCCAGATTAAAATCGACGCATTCGCTAGCGATTGCATGTAGATCGCCCATTGCTCCGTCTTTCGAACCGATCTGCTTCGCAATCTTGGTGACAAGTGCGGGATAGTCTTGGGCGTAGCGAAATTCTAGAATGAAAGGCAACCATAGAATCGTTGCATAATTTTGGTAGTAGCTTGCGAATACATCCACCAGTTCCGCGAGTTCGTTGTCGCTTACACCCCCTAGATCAGTCGAATCGAGCGACTCCAACCACGCGAGCCACTGATGGCCGAGCGACTCGTAGTGACGTCCGAGGTCGTCAAATACACTGGGACGGTCTCGGGAGACGGCAATCACGCCGCGAGCGAGTGACGCGAAGTTCTCGGTCCTCACATGCTCGCACCCAGGGGAGGTTGCAAGCAGTTGATCCCATTCAATTTCCGCCAGGGCTGGGTGATCGATCCGGGCCTGCAAATCGGCAACGCAATCAGCGGAGTTCACGCCCCAAAATCGAATAATTGAGTCTGGTCGAATGATTATTCGGCGCCATGCCATCTGCTTTTTCCTAGGGGTTAGATTATTTCGTGCGTACCTGGGGCCTTTTAAGACCAGTTGGCCAAATCAAAACGGGTAACCGTGGAGTCAATGATTGACTGCCGTGTGACTGGTTCGAAATCGGAACCCAACAGGTTGATCGCTCGCGCAATCTCCGAGAGGCCTACAATCTTGTTGGCGACGTCGTTGACCTCGTCGAACTCGTTGAATGCGACTTCGCTTATCAGCCCGGACGGCATTAGCGGAACGCTTTCCTGGTTGACATTTCCCAGCCCGAGTCGCGACAAGGGGTCCTGGAGTGCATCTTGAAATTGTTCACGAGCTCGCTCATTATTATAACTGATATCGTCGAGTTCCTGCAATAATTGCTGTCTGCGCTTCTGTTCTTTTAATACATCCCGGTGTGTTACAACTACAGTTTGTGGGTAATCGCCCACTTGCGACATGGTGAGGTCGGCCAGAAGGTGCAAGCGGCGGAATTCCGGCCTGTCAGATATATACGGATGAGAGGGGAGTGCAATGGCATCCAGTCGGCCTTTTCGGAGGTTGTGTATCAGGGCGCTGGTGCCGTAGGCGATCTCAATGTCGATTGATGGAGTCCCGTCAGGAAAACTCTTCTCCGCAAGTACTTTGTCGTCCTCTATGCCAATAAGCCGCCAAGATCGCTTCAGCCCAATGAGATGCACAATGAGTGCAACGGTCGACACTGTGTGCCAGCCATACGTGCCAATGCGCGTGATTGCGGCCATGTCCCTTGGGCCCTTCGCGAGCGTGTAAAGGCGCGAGGACGTGTCAGTTCCAATTTCGGAGGAGACACCTACAAGCGTCATCGCTGGATTAGTTGCCAAATGAAATAGGAAGGTGAACACCGGCAATTCGGTCGCCAGCCGTCCGAGAAGGTCGTCGGTAAGGTCGCCGGGCTCTTCAAGATCCTCGAGATCGCGAAGCAAAGAAGGCTTGGCGCGGGAGTCGCGAGCCGTGCTCTCACCCAGCGTGGAGTACGGATTGACCATACCGCGCTGCTGATCGTCGTGATAGCCAGCAAGCGTGCTCAACCGGTCCGCTGAGAGGCCAAGCGGCTCTGCGAGTTTGCGCACTTCCGAGTAGGAGGGGCGCATTGGGGCGCCGGTGGTGCCGTGCTGGCCTCGCTCCAGAAAGCTCAACCAAGTTCGGCTGACGTCCGCCCGAAGGGCGAGCTCGCTGATAGTCATCCCTTTACTCGAGCGTTCCCTTTTAATTAAGCGTCCGAGTTCTTCGAGGCCGGGATCGGTCTGGGTCTGTGGTCTGCCCATGTTTGGGGTTCCTTTCGGGGTTAGTTCTTGATTTGGTTTCGAAGTTGTTCGGCACGGGGACGGCGGCAAAGGGGTCCTGCCACGCGCCAATGACCTCAGGTCGCCGCGCAACGCATGCCCACAAAGTTACACCTGTAGCCAAGAACCTTCGCACGTCTCCCACCTGGGAAGATGCTGGACTACCAGGTGGAAGTATCAACAAAGCGTTACAGCAGTAACGTTCTGCTGTTGTGCTGATCAACTAGTCGTCTTATGATCAGTACGTAACATCGTAGCCGGGTTACAGCAGTGGAGACCGCAGAGGGCAAGCGTCAGCTTCTTCGCCGCCGACCGAGACTAACTCGGCTACGTCAGGCTCCTTGAGAACTGAACAGTGAACGGCAGTCCCGACGGGTGTCGCTTTCCCGGCTGACCACCCGTCAGGACGTGTACCTATCCGCATAGGTTGCCGTGCGGTCGATGATAACTGATCGCTACGGCCACCCAAACCCTTCTGGAAGGAGAAAACCGATGAAGGGTTCCGTTTTCTGGTTAGACCTGGAGGATATGCCAGGTTCGAACGCCAGGTGGATTGAGGATGTGCCGGGCGTCGTGATTGACGACGCTTTCTCGCCGCGGTTGCTGGCGTCGCTGGCAACGATGGCAGGGATGTCCGCGAGCTCCGGTCGTACTGGTATCTCGAACCATATACAAAATGCGTTCGAGGGTTTTGACGGATACGGCTGGCGCGACGAGTACTTCGAGCAGGTGCGAAATGGGCGAGACGATCGTGTCGAGGAGTTCGCGGAGTACGTGCGGCGCCATGTGGCCCGAATCGTCGGGCTAAGTGAGATCAGGCAGGCGCATGATGCGTTCGGTCGCATGTTCACTACGGCCGTCGTGCGGCAGACCAATGATGGTATCGACTGGCACTTTGACGACGCTCACCGCGAGTATCCCAAGACGCCACTTGATTTGGGGCCGGGTTCAAGGTGCCTTAGCTGGATCACCTACCTTAACTCACCGCAGGGTGGCCAGTTGGAAATCGCGAAGTGGAGGCCGGCGGACGCTGGGGAACACCCGAAGCGCTCGTATCCTTTGAATGAGAGGCGATTCACCGACGCTCCCCGTCAGTTGGTTCAGCCAGTCCTTGGCAGGTCCGTTCTTGTCTCCTCCGAGTACGCGCATCGAGTCCACCCCACGGTGGGTCCGCGCAAGTTCATCACGATGTTCATCGTGATTGGAGATGGCGAAGCGATCACTTTTGGTTGAAATGAAATTGGTGCGTCGTCCCTGGCTTTCACGCCAGGGACGACGCATCTTCTTTTGTAACGCCGACCCCTCGGGGCGACCGCGCGGATTATGGGCGAATCGCCGGCATTGTCCCTTGCTGTTGCGCGGTTGCAGTTGACGTTGCAGGTCTAATCGCCTGGCTTATGCCTCTGAGGCGCAGCGGAATTCGACCACGCTTTGAGTAGGAATGGGGACCTTGGACCCGAACGCGCGCACGACCAACGATGTCGGTGCGTGCGTTTTGGAAGGGTCCAAGCGCAGTTTCGAGCTGTCGGACGATTAGGGCGGTCAGAAAAGACCACTCTCGGACAGACTCCTCAACCGCTTACTGCCGTGAGTTGTCGGACGCGGCAGCGATGTTTTGATCAGCGAACAACGGCTACGAGTGCCGATGCCAATTCTGATCCGGCGCGAGATCCCTTGCTGTAGTGCCGCAGCGTCGGGCGCCTCGAGGATTGCAAAGCTACTTGAAAGTATCCATATGTTTAAGTAGCGTATCCGAAACCTTCTGGGGTGGAACGTCTCAATGGCGAGTTGACGGGTGGACGGGTGGCGATTCTCATCAGGGCGTTGACCAGCGACGATGTGTTTCCAATCGTTGCGGCGAGCAGTGACTGGACGGAGTTGTCTCAGTTCGGTCCGCCCCACTGGCGACCTCGGAGCCCGGCCGAGTTGCGCAGAAAGATCGAAGCGACAGCGGGTCCGCAACTGAGCAGCGAGTACAACTTTGTAGCACAGAGTCCCGATGGGTTGCTTGTAGCTGAGTGTTCAGTCCATGCAATTGACTGGCGTAACGGTGTGGCGCAGGTGGGTGTTTGTGTGTGGGCTCCCATCAACCGTCGCAAGGGCTACGGCCGTGTAGCGGTAAACCACTTAATCGACTGGGCATTCGGCTATCTCGGGTTGTGTCGGCTCGAAGCATGGATTGTTGACGGCAACGAACCATCTGTCGGATTGTTTACATCGCTCGGTTTCACCCATGAAGCGACGCTGCAGGGTCGGTATCTCCACGCTGGTGTGCGGCGCTCGATGCACGTCATGGCGCTGACGTCGCCTAGTGAGTGCGCGCGGCCCGCTCGCGCAGTATAGCCGCTGAGCTGCGCTTTTGTTACAATAGCAACAAGCAATGTCCGATAAGCAAGCAGAATCAGTGGCGTTTCGTCTCCGCAAAACCAAAGCGGCGCTGCTTGTGGTAGCTCTCACTTTCTCCGGAATCCTGCTCATCATGGCCAACGGCTGGCTTTCCGGCCTTGACCTCGGCGACTTCGGTTGGTTGCACGCGCTGCCGCTGGGCGAACTCGGTGGAACCCTCTTCGGCGCAGGACTTCTCGGGACGCTGTTCGAATACAGCTTCCGAAAGGACCAAGAGGAAGCGACGGTCGAGCAGTTCCGGGAAATCATTAGGGAGCAAGCGCCAGCCATGCGAGACGCTGTCATCGAGGGCTTCGCTATCCATCCCGAGGACTTGAAACGTGTTGCTAATGCAGAGCTTCTGGATGAGATCGCCGCCAATGTTATGAGTCTCCGCCTCGGCGACGAGCAGTTCGCTCGTGAGATCTACCGCGACATTCGGGATCAGGCGATCGGTGCCGCTGAACGTTGGTACGACGTCGAAGTCCGAGTGCGGCTCTCCGATGCAACGACGCGAGGGAGCGCCGTCACCCCTCTCTTCGACGTCGTCGTTGAGTGGGAGTACACCACCGTGCCGTCGGGTCCCGTGCGTCGGTTTGCTTGCGTCTCAAATCGAGACGAGTACAACGACCTTCGTGCAGACGTGCCCGCAACGTCCGCGTGGCTGATGGTTCCCCGTCTGGGGATGGATGCCAGCAGCCGCGATTTCTACGAGCTTCTCGAGCTGACGATCGATGGCGAACCGCAGGCAATCCGGCGCACCGCGCGAAAGTCTGGTCAGACGTACTCAGTTCATATCGGACCAGAGGCGTTGTCGGGCAATCCGGTTCGCGTCCGCCAGGTGTTTCGAACGGTGACGCCAACGTGGGGACACCGACTGTTCTTCGAAACGCCGCAGCCATCACGGGACGTTTCGCTGAGTGTCGACTATACGAATACTGGCATCGCCCACATGCGGGTCAGCGACACAGTGGGCGCGTTGGTGCCGCCGCGAGTCTCCCAGTTGCCGAGCTCCGTACCGGGCCGAGTTATCGAAATCGAAGCGCCGGGATGGCTGATGTCGAAGGCCGGCTTCGCGCTGACATGGACGCTGAATACAGAACTGCCCCGCGACGAGCGCCGCGAGGCAGCCTGACTTGCTCTGATTCTCTACTCGCCGCCACTCATTGGTGTCTCCCTTCCCTGGCGCTTCGCACTGACGCTACTTATAAGTATGTAGACCTTCAAGTAGCGGCCCGGAAGCGTAGGCGCCGTTATGGAGGGCAAGCTGCAGCGGGCCGTTGGGCGCAATCTGCGCCGGATCCGGCTGGAACGCGGCTACAGCCAGGAAGCTTTCGCTGATTACATGGGCGTGCACCGGACGTATATGGGCGCCGTTGAACGCGGTGAACGCAATCTGACACTGCAGACGTTAGAGCGGATCGCGGATTTTCTTGAGGTGGATCCGAAAGAGCTTCTGAACGAGACGGCTTAAGTAGAGGCCAGCGAGCGACCACTGCACTTTCTGGTCATCTGCCAGGATTCATCTGAATGGATGTGACTGCTCGCGTTCGACATGAGGCGTCGCCCGGCAAGGCCCATCCTCATTGGCAACTGGTGATGACTTCGTAGCGATCTAAACTTTTTCCGATCCCTCCGGCCACTCTGTGGCTCGGGATGGTCTCAACAGCTTGTAACCACGAGACGCGTCGCAGAGACCCCGGCGGCTCACATCGCCAGACTTCGCCGATCGGCGCGCGCTGAGGCGTAAGCCCGGACCTGCACGGGGACGGAGTTGGCGGCTTCCCCACGAGCAACTGGAACATGGTGTCCCCACGTTTCGCGATATTCGAGCGGTGGGGCGATCACACTGCTTCACTTGTTTAGGGGCGTTGTCTGCCAGTTGCACCGTCGCCACCCTGGGGGAGGTATGACCGAACGGGTCGCAGTTGTCATCGTGCACGGGATGGGAAATCAGCGTCCGGTGTCGACCGTAAACGGCTTCGTTGACAGCGCACTTGCGACGTTCGGCGGCTCCCGCGTTTACTACTCCCGCCCCGCTTTGCTCACCGACTTCTTCGAGGCGCGCCGACTCGTCGCCATAGAAATGGAGAGGGCGGGTGCCACCGCGCGGCCTCAGGTAGATCTTTACGAGTATCACTGGTCGTATCTGATGACCGGCAACAAGATTGGTCATCTCGTCCCCACGACGCTTCGGCTGCTTATTCGTCCGTTCTGGAGACTGCCGACCGCACTATGGTTCTACTGGTTTGCGCTCTTAGGCGTAGCTTTGTTCCTCGCCTTTGAATTATGGACGGCTGCCACCCAAGGACGCTTCAAAAGCTTCAAAGTGAAGGACATTATCGAGGCGATCACCCCAAACGTTTGGGTTGCTGCCGCCCTGTCCGCGTTTGTCTTCGCCGCCGCATCTTGGGCTACGTCCAACCTCGTCGATGTCGTGCGATACCTCGACACGTCGCCGCGTTCGTATGAGGTGAGACGTGCGATTCGCGGCGGCATGGTCGAACTGCTATCTGCGCTGCAGGACCCTCAGCGTAAACCCCACGCTTATAACCGCATCGTCGTTGTAGCGCACAGCCTCGGCGGTTACGTGGCTTACGACGGCATCACGTCGCTATGGACACAGACCGACCGTGGCCAAGATCAACAACGAACGTACACGACGCTGGGTGACCTGGAAGCGGAGGCACGAAGGCTGCCCGAACCAACGTCTCGGCCACCCACCGATCAGAGGGAGAACCTGGCCGACTTCCGCGAAGCGCAGAACAAGTTGTGGGCGGAGTTGCAGCAGAGCGAAACGCGTTGGCTGATATCGGACTTCGTCACGCTCGGAACTCCCATGTACATGGCTGACCTGCTCTATACGAGAAGTCGCCGCCAGTTCAACACGCTTCGACGCCGCTCCGAGCTTCCCCAGTGCCCACCGCGCAGTGACACGGAGCCCGTGGAGCCGAGGAAGGCAAGACGGACGAAGAACGCAGACAACCCGCCGCCCCTTAGCTACGGCTGGAGGGGCGAGAAAGTTCTCGTTACGGGGTCACCCTTCGCTGCGGTCCGGTGGACGAACCTGTGGTACCCGGCGCGCCTCGGGTTATTCGGCGATCCATTTGGTGGAGCACTCCAACCGCTTTTCGGATCCGGCATCAACGACAGGAAGGTGACGGCGCGCGGACGGTGGCCGTTCGTGCCGATCCTGGCGCATACGCACTACTTCAGTTACCCCGACCAGACCGGCGATGGCATCGTCACCACAGCACTGCGTGACGGGATGGCCCTGGAGCCCACCCTGACAACCATGACTGGCGCGGCACCAAATGCCGAACCGAACTAAACACAGGGTTTTACCGACGAAGTCGGGGGGTTTGACATGGTCATCATCAACAAGAAGCACGAGGCAGGGTGGCTCGGCACGGGGCACTACGGGATCGCCACGCATGCAGAGGAATCGGTGCGGAACGGAGCGCGCCATATCCGCGACGTTGCAGCCGGTACGGCCGGCGAACCGACGCCAAAGGAGTCCGGGCTTGCTGCCCTCCTCGCCGTGAACCAGGGCATGATCAGCTACACCCCGGCCGAGATCGCCCAAGGTAACTTTGAGCGTCGGCTCGCAGCCGATGGCGACGCTGGACGCTTCATCCCCCTCGCCGATGTTCCCGACGTCATCTGGAAACAGCTGCCGAAGTCGATCGATGAGCACGACGGCCGAGTGGGCGGACGTGACACGGTGAGAGCGGGTTTCGCGTCGGACGGGCCTGAACACCCCAATCACTATGCGGACATCGACGTCTCCGTCGACGGCGAGACCACGTGGCGCGAGCGGTGCCTTGCCGACCCAGATCTAATTGCCCCCCGAACCTGGCTCCGCGATCTCTATGGTGTGCTCGACGTGGCGCCGAAGCACCAAGGTCTGCTGCCGTTTCGGGTCTGGCAGCTGTTCGACGGCATGGTTGACTTTGTGCGGGCACGCGATCTCTCGGGATTCCTTGCTGCCGCTGGAGTGTGTGCGCACTACGTCGGTGACGCCGCGCAACCGCTGCACGGGTCAGCGCTATCCAACGGGGATCCTTCCCGCGATGTATACCGCACAGGCAGGGACGGCAAAGCTCACCGATTCGACTACGGCGACGGAGTCCACCTCGCCTACGAAGGCACCCTTATCACCCACAACGCGCGGGAAGTGATCGACGGCATCGCTGCGCTTGCGCCGACGATGCGATCGGCGCCGGCCATCACGACCGGCCGAGGGGCCGCCAGGGCAGTCCTGCAGCTGATGCACGACGTGGCCGCAATTCTGACACCCATCGACATCGTGAATTGCTACCAGACAGCGCGCACACAGTACGAGACGAACCCCGAGACAATTCCGCCACACCTGACGAAGACCACGGCTATCACCACGGATATGTGGAAACAATTGGGTGGCAGCACCATTGAGGTCATGCGGCGCGGCTCCGACGTCTTGGCGAACATCTGGGAGTCCGCATGGGTGACGGGCGGCGGTCGTGACATCACTGTCGAGCAAGTGAGTCAGCACACCATCACCAAAGACGCACTCCAGGCGCTCTACACCGATCCCGATTTCATGCCCTCCAGAAGACTCGACGAGATCGAGGATCAACTCCGGCCGTGGCGCCGACAGACGTTGGCCCGCAACGGTGATCGGCATACACAGCGTTAACCGCTGCGTGGAATTGCAGGAAGACTTAAGGGGACTGATCATGGCAGAAGTGACGGTGGCAAACGAGGTAGCGGGCTTCCGTGTGCGGCTCTGGCGCGGGGAGTCCATGTGTCTTCTCGGCTTTGACGTCGATGACCCCGAGCCTGACTTCGTCGGATTCGCCGTCCAATACCGCGAGCCGGGCCAGACGGTGTTCAAAAATCTTCGCAATCGACTGGCCTTCGACGCGAAGGATTATGTGGATGGAAATCGCAACTTCGAGACGACAAAAGCTCCATTGCAGACCTTCCGTTGGGTTCACTTCCCGTGGGAGCCGCGCGCCGGCACGTACACGTACCGTGTCACCAAGATGCATATGCCGAGCGACGGTTTGCTCCGGAAGGGCTTGATGATCGAGCTGCCGATCGATCTGAACCCGGTCACGATCGACAACTTCGTGGACATTGGCTTCGCACGAAATTTCGCTTCCTCGCAAGCGTTTGGAAGCAAGTGCAAGGATCTCGGCATCAATGATCCCAACGAGATCCTCCCCAACAAGCCCGAGGAAGGGCTCGGGTTTGCCGAGCAGAGATCGAAGATTGCGGCGAATCCGAAGGGGGATATCTACAAGTGGCTGGGATTCGAGGCGTACCGGCTGCTATTTGGATTCCTCGACTGGGCCATCGCCGATACTTCGGTCACAGTCGACGCGATGGCCTACGACCTCAACGAGGCCGAAATCGTCGCGCGCCTAGAACAACTGGGACCCCGTTTGCGAATGATCATCGACGATTCAAAGGGGCACGGCGGTCGCGTCACCGCCGAGTCTCGGGCCGCCCGGCTTCTTCGAAAATCTACCGGAAGCCAGGACGCGATCCATCGCGGCCATTTCCGGAATCTGCAGCACAACAAGATTCTGATCGCCAAACGCAATGGTGTCCCGATCCGCGTGCTCGGCGGGTCCACGAACTTTTCATATCGCGGTCTCTACATTCAGGCCAACAATATGTACGTGTTCAACGATGGCGGCATCGCTGCGAAGTTCTCCGAGATGTTTGACCTCGCGTTCGACAGCATGGACGACTTCACCGGCGAGGAACTCTCCAAAAAGTGGCACGAGGAGGATCCTGCCGGCCAAAAGCCCGTTCGCCTCTGCTTTTCACCCCATACGCATCCAGACCTTGCCTTAAGTCCAGTCGGTGGGGCGATCGACCAAGCGACGTCGTCGGTGTTCTACTCCTTCGCATTTATGAGTCAAACGAAAACTGGTGACGTGCGTGAGGCGCTTGACCGCCTCATACCCAAACCGCTATTCAGCTACGGCGTGGTCAACACCCGGGGTGGAATGAAAATACAGAAGCCTAGCGGCGAGACCGGCCTCGTCGACTTTGCGTACCTCGCCGACCACGCGCCGGAACCGTTCAAGTCCGAGTGGTCGGGAGGCAAGGGCATCAACATTCACCACAAGTTCGTTGTCGTCGACTTCGACAAACCCGGTGCCAAGGTGTTCACCGGATCGAGCAACTTCTCTCCCTCGGGCGAAAACAATAATGGCGACCACATGGTGGTTATTGAGGATCAGCGGATCGCCACCGCCTACGCGATCGAAGCGTTGCGCGTGTTCGATCACCTGAACTTTCGTAACCGCATGAAGGACGCGGTGGACCCGAAGAAACCTATTGACCCGCTCGTTCTGCTTAAACCAGTGGCGTTCGCACCGAAAATGCAGAAAGAGCCCTGGTTTGCGAAGTACTACGAACCCGGCAGTCAACGCGAACGTGATCGACTCACCTTCGCGCGTCCGTAACGGCTCCGCGTAGCGCGGTTCGGATATGAGGCTGCGCATCGCGGGCTGTTGGCAGGTTGTTCCAGGGGCAAGTCGCTTCTATGCGACGGGACCTGCTTCCGGCTCCCGTTCCTACTGGGGCGAATGCCGGTAAGAGCTTGGGCTGACTCGTGCAGCGATAGAGGGTCGCGATGCTCATCTCAACGCCAGCACATTTCCCGCGCCTGGGTACTGCGATGGGGCGTGTGGGTGGGCAGCACCGAAGCTTGCAAGTGCCAGTCGCACGACCGTTACGGTTGGCCGGTGACCAATCCGACCGGCCCGTGGCCAGATGAATATCGCCCGCGGTTCGACGAAAATCAACCCGTTCGAAAACGCGGTCGACGCGGGCTATGGGTGATCGTCGGCGCTATTCTGATCACGACAATCGCCGCAGCCGCCGTCTTCGTCCTGGTTGATGCCGACCGGGCTCGCGATTATGTTAAGTCAACCTCCCCTGGTACCGCCGAGCGACAAGTCTCAGGTGATCGTGATGACTGGACCGCGTCGGTGTGTCAGGAAGGTTCGGTTACAGCACCGTCGAGCGCAAACTTCCGATTCCCGAACGCCACTACCGTTGCGTATTGCTCGGCGAAAGCTGTGAGTCCGGGAAGTGTCCCAACTTCGATCATGATTGCGCAGTGGCCGGCCAGTGTTGCTGTGGGCGAGGAACTCTCGAAGTTCCCTGAATTTCGTCAGTTCGCCGCGGGTCCCGGCGGAGGTGAGGCTGTCGTCTTCGCGCCAGTGACCAGTGCGGATCGGTCCCTGCTGGAGCCGCTGACCGCGTTCGGCTTCACGATCGTTTCTCTGTCCTGAGCCGGATCAGCCTTCGGTGCCTGGCGGCGTCGGCCATAGTCGGTGCTCGTCGGTGGCCGCGGTGAGAGCATCGGTGGTGACGGTGATGCCGTCGGAGTTGTGGCTGTACGGCACGAGGATGTCGATCGCCGGGCCGTCTCGGTGCTCGAGACGCACATTGATGGCGTCCCCAGCGAACGGCTCTCGCACGGTGACGTCGAGGACGGTGGCGCGAGCACGGAGGTCGGCAGCGTCCTGGTCGCTTTGTAGCGCGGCAATTGCGGTTTCGAGGTTAGGTGCAGGTGTTGCCAGGCTGCGCATGCCACGGTCGCCGGTAGTGCTGATGACAAGCATGAACGGTGCTAAATTTTGGTGCGAAAGCCCCCGTATGGCCACTTGTATGCTGTCGGCAAGGAGCTGATCAAGGTCGGCTTGGGCTGTTTCAGTCGTTGTGGCGCGCCAGTCCATGCCTGCCTCGATGTCGTGGGGGTGTGCTGGTGGACAACAGTTTACGGGTCAATCCTGCGGCGCTAGTCGACGGTGCACAGCAGTTCCGTCAGACGCATGAGGGGCTGCGGGACGTGTTGACCAAGATCAATAGCGGCCACTACGCGCTGCACGGGAAGTGGACCGGGGGGAGCGGCGGCGAAGGGTGCCAGCATGTGGGCAGAGCTTCACGACGCGCTCGGCGCGCACGTCGACCAGCTAGCGGAAACCGCGGACAAGCTGCATAGCGCTGCCGGCCAGTACCGCGGCCAGGATGGCGGCTCTGGCGCCGACATCGACCGGCAGATGTAGGCCACATGCCGACCTTTCGCTACGACCTACCGGAAATGACCGACTTCGTCGACCTCCTGGACCGATCCATCGAGGAAGCGACGACGCACCTGCAGACTGCGCGCTCGACGGTTTCGACAGTCCTGGAAGAATATTCGGGCGCGGCGGCGACAGCCTTCACCGCGGACCATGACCGATGGCAAGCGCAGGCCGAAGAGCATCTGAGCGCGCTGCGGCAGTACCGGGCCTACGTCTCGACCGCTCGCGACAACTACGCCGAAGCGCTTCGTGCGAACGTTGAAATGTTCGGCTAGGCAGGGCGATTCGCAGTGGCAAAGGTGACGCCAGAGCAGTACTACCAGGTGGCGCAGAAACTGTGCGACGCCTCGAAGTCGATAGAAACGAAACTGCGGGGCCTTGACGACGGTCTCGATGTCGGACAGTCAGCCGGTACCTACTCCACCGGCGGCCCGGCATGGGCGTCGAGTTTCGATCAGTCCGCGTCCGACGTGTTCGAGGTGGGGTCGACAACCGCCATCGCGGCACGCGAGCTGGGCTATCAAGTCCACCAGGCCGGACTTAACTGGGCGCACGCCGAGAACGAATCTCAGGGAGGCGGCGATCAGCCCACATCAGCAATACCACAGGGCGCATCACTCGGTACCAACCTGCATCCTAAGAGCCATGTGGTGGGCGGCACCCACGAAAAGCCCGACCACTGGGACCTGGTTGCGGAGCATGTCACCACAGAGTGGGCCGATTGCCAGGAGGGCAAAATCGGCACTGCGGGAACCGCATTCGCCAACTTCGGCCGTGACCGGAAGACCGATGCGCAAACCCTGTGGTCGGACGTCACTGGCGTGTTTCCACGGGATGCACAGGACCAGAGCCCGGAAGTCAGCGGCATCGTCACTGAAGTAGGTAACGTCTGCCAGGCCCTCAACGACACCGGCGACGCGGCCACGGCATTGGGTGCCTCGTGCGCTGAGGTCCACCGCGTCGCGGACATTGATAAGAGCACGGGCCGTACGTCACTGACCATCCTCAACGCGATACTCATCTCCTACGAAATCGACAAGGCTGCCACGTACGCATTGCCCTATGGCAAGCTGCTGCGCGAACAGATCGATCAGATGATTGAGGCCAATAAGGTCGCGTTCGCGCGCGGCATGGACGCGCTGATGAATGGCATCAACGGCACCGTCGAAACCGCAGCGAAGTCCAATACCGGTATTTACGCGCTCGCGACCGGAAGTACGCAGCTGTTGTCGTCGATACTGAACCGCACTCCGCGCCAAACGAATCCGGTCCGAAACCGAGATGGAACGCAGAACAAGCGGGCGGGAGACGAAGGAGAGCGTCGGGCGGGAATACCGGAGGGTGCTCCCAAGCAAGAAGTCACTGTCACGGTGGACGGCAGACAGGTAACCGTCGTGCCCGACCAGATCGACCGCATCAACGAAAATGTGGTCGAGGTCAAAAACACCAACGAGATTCGCCCGTACACCGATCAAATCCGAGCAGAGGCGCAGTACGCCAAGGACCAGGGTTACACGATGACGCTCGTCGTGGACCACCGCACTCAGATCAACGATCCCCAGATCCAACAGATGATCGACTCCGGCCAAATTCAGCTGGTGCGCAAGGAACTTGATGACAACAATGACTTCTAACGATACTCCTCGCTCGGCAGGATTGACGGCATGAACGAGCCGCGACGACCGTCAAACGACGACCGCATCTCCCAGTTGCGTCAGGCGATTGGTGCTATCGAGTCCACGAGCGCCGATATGGTTCGTCGACCGCGGCAGGATAGCGACGCAACGTCGCCGACTGCACAGTCGAATGCCGGACGGCAAGCTTTTCCCGTCATCACCTACCCCGACATGCCAGAGGGCGATGATTGGATTCATCGGGTTCCGGCGCGCTATCACGATGGCGAGCGTGGCTTTGATCGGCGGATCATGGAAGATCTTGCCGCAGTGGGGGTTCCCTGCTACACGCTCAGCGACCTCCAGAAGGTTCGTACCATCCCGCAGGGCATCCCGATCTTCCTAGACTGGCTCACCCATCTCGAGGCCCGCATACCGGGGCCGGAGACTCGGCATCGGGCAATTATCCGGGGCGACCTCATCCGGAACCTCAACGATCCGGCCGCGAAGGGCAACCGCGACGTTATCGAGGCGTTGCTCGGACAGCTACGGCACCAGCCTCCTCTCGACAGCGAGACGCTCGACTTCGCCGTGCGCGCCTTAACGAGACTCGCGTCGAAAAAGGACTTTGCGCTGATCGCTGGACTGCTGGACGAGTTGCCGCCGGCGGTTCCCAAGGGGCCGCTCATCGAGTACATGGGCAAGGTCAAAACGCCGGAAGCGCGTGAGATCGCGCTGCGCTACCTGGACACCGAGTGGACGTACTTTGCGCTGAAGGCGCTGATTGCAATGAAGGCTGAGGGGGTGCGAGACCGTATTGAGCCCCACATGAAAGACGCCAACTCAATGGTCCGCCGGTACGCCCGCCAGGCAATGGAGAAGCTTCCGGCATGAGCGCTGATGACTTCGACATTGAGAGCGTCCGCGGTCAAGCTGCCCTGCTCGCGCAGACCCGCGCTGCGATTGAGGGTATTGGCGCGGTGGTCGCGTCATCGCCTGACGATCTCGTGCGTGTATGGGTCACGGCGTCCGGCAGCGTGGTAGATGTCGAACTCGATGAAGGGACGCGGCGCCTCGACCGAGATGAACTGGGCCGACTGATCACGGCAACCGCGCAAAAGGCCGCCCATAATGCGACAGCGAGGGTGCTGGCGGCCGTCTCTGAACTCGAACAGCACCGCTCGCGTGTCCTACAGCAACTGAAGGAGGTCGATCCCGACATTGTCGCGGCCCTTGGCGAGGCCTCGGCTGCCACACGCTTGTCCGCGCCACCGCTCGATGACGATCCGTTCAGCTTCTATCAGCCCCCGCACGACGCAGCTGACATCGAAAAATGGTGACGGTCGGGCCCCTGTGAGCAGTACGGGTCGGCGGTTGCGAAGCCCGTCGATACCAGAGTGCGACGTAAGCACGAAGTGGTACGCGATAGCCGAATCCGCGGGGATCTTGAAACTCGTCAGCTTGGGGCGGCGCTGTATGTCGGTGCCACGCCCGATCATTCACGCATGGACCTATTCGACATTCTGAAAGAACTGCTCAGCCTTATCCTCTGGGGCGCGATCATCATTGCGGCATTAGTCGGCGGAACCGCAGCGTGGAGGCATGCCCCGTATCAGAGCCGGACGATGTACGCCGCCGCAGCGGTGCTCGGGGTTGTCTTTGCCGTCATCCTCGTTCGGTCGGCGATATTGCCAATCGGAGCGCCCAACTTCCAACCTAGTAGTCCGCTCGAAAGCCCTGGTTATCAGACCAATCCGTACGGCCGGTAGCGGCTGGACAGCGGCATGGTCATGAGCGTTGTGGTTGAGGAGCGCTCAGCCAGCGAGACCTGTGCGTGAAGTTTCGGTACACAACCCCCTAGCCGAATTGCCGTCATCGACCCCTACCGCTTGCCAGTATTCTGGGCATCGACAGGTTTGCTGCGCAGAAGGAGGGACTGTGCCTGCCCGCGTTCAGGTAGTGCCAGAAGATCTTCACGTCTCTGCCGCCACCGTCGATACACACGCCGACGCTGTCAAAGCGCGCCACTTCGCCGCCGACGCGAGGATCGAAGGAGCCCAGAAGGGGGTGCCAGCGGCGTCAGTTGCCGCCTTATCTGGTGCGGTCACGAAATGGCAGGCTGACACCACTGCAATCTTCGGTCAAATGGTGGACCACGCGCACGGTCTGCGCACCGGAGCCGCAGCATATGTCGAGGCTGACCATTCGGGTGCGACCCAGGTGCAGCGCGCCGATCAGCAGATCAGCGATGTCGACCTGGGACTCTAAAGGCTTGCGGTGACGGTTTCGGCTGCTGATATCGACCGCTGGGACCCGGGCGACGTTCGCGAGGTGTTCCACGCGACACGCAGCCGAGCTGAAGCGGCCGCGGAAGCAGCCAACGGCATTGCCCAGCTGCCGGCCTTCGGCTCTTGGGGCGGTGATGCGGCCGAGGCCGCCCGAGCCGCGGTCGGTAAGACGCGAAAAGACCTGGATGCCCACGGAAATGAGGCCTTGGCGGTTGCGCGAGCCGCAGACAAAGCCGCCGACGAGATCGAGGCGGTCAAGAACAAGCTGGCCAACCTGCGGGAGCGAGCGCACCAGCTCGGCATGGAACTCGACTCGGTCTCGAATACGTTTGTGCCAGCGGCAGGTTCGCAGTTGGACACCGCCGACGTGGCCCTGGCTGAAGCCGAGCTGCAACCGCAGCTGACGGCGCTACTAGCTGAAGCCGCATCCATCGACGACGAGCTGGCCGCCGCCATCAACATGGCCACTGGCAAGACGCCGATTCCGCAGTCGGGGCCGCCAGTAGGACCCGATGGCCTCACGCCGACCCAAGTCGCGAGCGATGCGAATGAGGCTCGGCTCGAGCAGGAGCGCGCCACGACGCAGACGAGGGTCGATCAGCTGCAACGTCAGTTCGACGAACTTGCACGCAAGGCCTACATGACGGGCGACCACAGTGCGGAAACGATGGGCAGGCTGGATGAATTTGGGAACGAACTCAAGGGGGCGAAGAGCTACCTCGGTGATCTCAACTCGGTCCACGGCGCACTCGGCAAAGCGCCCGAAACTTATCTGACCGTGTTCGACCCGCGCACCGGCAGCGGCAAGCAGGTGCTGGCTGCTGTTGCGGTCGGGAACCCTGACACCGCCAAGAATGTATCGGTGACGGTTCCCGGCATCGGGTCGACGACCAAAGACACGCTTCCAGGCATGGTTTCGGAGGCGCAGAATTTGCAACTCGAGGCTGAGCGTCAGATGCGGGCGGCCGGTGTCTCTGGGTCAGCGTCGACAGTTGCGTGGATGGGCTATGACCCGCCGGCCAATCCGCTCAACACCATGAGCCCCGCCGATGCTGTGGCGACGATGGGGGATGGGCAGGCCAAGCTCGGCGCCGACAGCCTGTCTCAGTATCTCGAGCAGGTGCACGCCAACAATCCCAATGGTCACCTGACCCTGCTCGGGCATTCGTATGGTTCGCTCACGTCCTCCCTGGCACTACAGGAATTGAACGCTGATGGAGTACACGCCGTGGATGACGTCGTCTTCTACGGTTCGCCGGGTCTCGAACTGACAAGCCCTGATCAATTGGGTCTAGGCGCGGGGCACGCGTACGTCATGCGCGGCGCCGACGATCTCATCGCGGGCCCGGTGGCGGAGGCGGCACCGCTCCATGGGTGGGGCGTGAATCCCTACAACGGCATGTTCCCTGAACTGTCAGCGGCAGCCGGGGCCGATCCAGGTGGCGTCGTGAGGGAGGGCGTCAACGCGCACGCCGACTACGCGCGTCTTGGTAGTGATCAACAACTTCGAATGTCGGGTTACAACTTAGCTGCGGTGCTTGCTGGCCTGCCAGACAATATGAAACTTGCACCGCCGCCACCTCCGCCGATCACACCGCCACTGCCGCCGCTCATTCCGGGAATGCCAAGGTGATGATGATGAGTCTCACGAAAATCGTTGCGACTGCGCTGCTTTGCGCTGCTGTAGCAGGGTGCCAGTCGTCGTCCAGTCCATCGGAAACGGAGACAACCGTGACCACCACCAATCGAGAACAGCTCGAAATGCAACTCCGTGCAAAGCCATCGCTCGAAGCGGCGCAGGCGCAGTATCAGTCGCAGGTGGAATCCATGTCCGCCAAGGTCGCATCGCTAGTACCTGGTCTGACATGGCAAATCGAGAAGAATACCTGGATCGGGTGCGGGGGCGACTACGCCAACACCCCGGCTAAGCAGGCGTATGTGATGGCCGTCTTCAGTGGGCCAATTCCCGATTCTATTTGGCCGCAGACACTGAAGATCGTGAGAGACAGCGTGGCTCAGCAGGGTGTACGCGAGTTCGGCACCTTCCAGGACGCACCGGGCAACCACGATGTCTATATCGCTGGCGCAGACGGCGTCGAGTTCCGACTCGCCACACAAAAGGCCGCGACGTTGACAGCGAAGTCAGATTGCCGACTCAGCGAGGCGGACAAGGGTTCCAGCTGATAGGTGCGGAAGACCCAAACGCAGGCTGTCCGTCAGTGCGTAGATGTGATGTGGTGCCTGGGCGAAGTCAGAGCCAAGGAAGGGTTTGGCGGGGTCCGAAGATTGACTTGTCCGAGACGAAATAGTCTGTGTAACCATTCGGCCCGAAAATGGCGCCATCTTTTATAAAGTGATTCGAATAACCGCTGTGAAGGTATACATATCCGCCGCGAATAAAGCAGTTCGCGTATCCTGCTGCACTGAAGATGTAACCGTTGCCATCGATGAAAAAGCCGGTATACATCTCAGGCGACATTCCTGATGGATTCCAATAGCGAGATGAACGCCGCGGCTTCGCTTGTTAGCCAAGCGTCGAAGCCCCTGCGTCGACGCGTCGCTTTATGTAGCTTGCCGCGCCGAACGTCGAGCACCGCAGGCGTAAGTCTGGAGTCCTGATGTGTCGTCTCGATAAGGCGGATTGCGGCTTGGATGCCGTCACGTGAGGGCACAGGACCCTTGAGGTAGGGCCACACCAGATAGCTGTCTTTCCGATCGTGCCAGATGAACTGAGGCGATACCCTCACCTCGAGACCGACGTTGTGCCATTCGCGCGGCTGTGAAAACACCTCCAGCCGCTTACCGCGCCGCCACCCCATCCAGCCCGCGGCGAGCGCCTCGTAGTGATCGCGTCGCTTGGGGTTACATGCGGTCACGGCCTGGCGGACCCTGACGTCGTCGTTGCCGTTCGCAATGCCTTCTCCAATCGCCTTCCGGAACTGGCGGTAAAAATCATGGCTCGGCTCGTAGTCGCCAAATTCGTTGGCAATTACATTCTGTACGGCAATGATTCGGCCACTCGACATCGCTGATGCAAACTCGACGAAGCCTCCAAGGCTGATGCTGGGCGGACGGGAAATTGGCTTTGGATTCTCTGCCACGCTGCTCCTCGGACCTGTAAGTCACGGCGGGTGCCGTATCAACGAACCAAGGTCGGGCAATCGGCGCGCTTACCGTTGCCCCCAGCAAGTGCCGGTGTTACCGTCAGGGCCTGCCGGCCAAGAGGCCAAGAGGTTCCAGACCAAGGACTCGGAGTCCAGATGGACATCCGGTCCGGACTCTCTTGAATTGTAGATCTTGGGTCGGACACCGCACGGTACGTCGCACCGGTATCGATTACGGGGCATCATGAGGCTGACGTCCATTTGTTGCACAACGCACTGCGAATCAGTCCGAGAATGCGCAGCTCAGTGTGTATATTGATGATCCGCGGGAGTCTAGGTATCCGTGGATAGAGTTTGCCGAAATGAGCAATCGTCGGCGTTACGCGGCACGGCGGATTGTTTGTGGATTACGCTTGGCTGAACGGCGGCAGTTCTCGGAGCGCGATCGCAGTGTCTGAGTCGATCAGAACGGGAGTGTCTTCGTCGCGGCGTCGAGCTGGATGACGAATTCTCGGCAACGCCCGCAGGGAGCCATGAACGCGCCATGGCGGGTCACCGCTACCGTTCGGACGATGTCGCTCTGAACTGCTGCAGTAAGCATCGCAGCCGCAGCTAAATGCTCAGCGCAAAAACCCAGTGACGACGCAGTGTCCACGCAGACACTAACGAACACGCGGCCCTCAGCCGTCTCAATGGCCGCGCCGACAGTGCGGCACACAGCTGACTCAGTGAGCTGACGCGGGGCTACGGCCCACGCCGCGGCGAGCAGGGGTTCGAAACCACTCATCGCTTGAGGAGATGCACCGACTAACGCAGTGCCACCCAAACCCCATCCACACGCCAACAAGGGAGAAGGATCAAACACTATGTCCGACAATGACATACGAGACGGCGCCGAACGATTGGTTATCGAGCGCATGCTCGACCACAACCGCGAAGCACTTATCGAAACTGTCCGCGGCCTTCCCGAAGCCCAGGCCCGAATCCGACTGGTTGCATCGCTGACGACGCCAATCTCGTTGATCAAGCATGCCGCTGGTGCAGAGAGGATTTGGTTTCAGCGATTCTGGGCGGGACTGGAGGAATCTGAGTGCGATGGGTACTCGCGCCGCGACGAAGGTACTTTCTCCGTCACCGACGACGAGTCGCTGGAAGACGTCATCGCCGAGTTCCAACGAGCCAGCCAGAAGTCACGGGAGATTGCGGCGGGCTTCAACCTGGACGACACCAAAGACAACCCGAGGGAGGGGGCCGTCAGCATGCGGTGGACGCTACTGGCCATGATCCAAGAATTCGCCCGGCACGCCGGTCATGGAGACATCTTGCGCGAGCAGATCGACCGGCCCACCCTGCGCAACCCACGGGCAGAGGGTTAAGACACCAACCAAGACACCAACCTTGCGCCTGCGACAGGAAGCGATTGACCTCAAAGACCTAGTGCGTGGGGCGCTTGGTTCGGGCGCGTCGAGAATGTTTCGAACTATGGCGTCGTTGCCTTCGGTGTCGATGATGGCGCGGACGTGATCTAGTTTGAGCATGCCCACTGCTAGCCCAAGGGTTAGGCGGGCATCGGTGCTGACGATGGCGTCGAGTTACTGGCCAGCTGTCGTGGGGCGTCACTTCGGCCGCTGTTTGCGGGGCGTGGATTTGGATTACTTCTCCGCCAACGGCTATCCGCGGTAGTCGCGGGCCATTTGGCAGGCACTCGCCTCGCGAAGCGGCCAGGGAGAACGATGAGTAGCGATTCGGGCGGAACCGATCACCTTCGGTTCCGCGAATCGATAGTAATGCCGACCATCGGATGAGGTCCTCGATCGGCCCCCGAAGTTCTGCGCCGCATTGAATGACGGCGCACACCATGCGCACCTCGTCGCCGGCGCGGTGTTCGATGGAAACGACAAATGCCACAATGATTTAATGGCGGACAGAATCGGAAGCGGGGACCTCATCCTGCGGCCTTGGTCGCCTGGCGATGAGCGCCATATGGTTGCTCTTATCGAGGATGATGCGAGCGACCCCCTATGGGTCGAGCAGTTCCACTCGCTGCATGGCCCATGCGAACCCCTGCCAAGGTGGAAACAGACGATCATCGCCACCAATGGCAGCGGCCTTGTGGTCGGAGCGGCAACAATCGCCGCGAGTGCACTGCACGGGACCCGATTTCCGTGCGCGATAGAGGTCGTGCCCTCGGAGCGGCGGCGCGGCGTCGGCACGAAGCTTTTAAACGCTGTTCGAGGCGCGCGTCCCTACCCAAGAAACCTCTCCAGTAAAGCCAGAAGTTTGGACGCAGCAGCGATTGGCTTCGTACGTCACGCTGGAGGACGTGTCTATCAGCGGTGCTCGAGAGTCGTTGTAAACCCTCGTGATGCGGGTGTTCAGCAGTGGGTTACATCAATGCCCTATGCCCGGGAAGCGACGACAAGCATGGACCACCTGGATAGATCGTTGATCGCAGACGCGTTCGCAAAATGCTATCGGTGGGTGCATCAGTCATGGTCGCCAGTGACCGACAGCAGCGAGCTAACAGATGCCTCAATGGCGGAGGCTGCAGCTCTCGATCCTGTCGTTAGCACCGCAACCTGGGATGGAAGTCGTTTGGCGGCAGCCGTATTCGCCTTTCCCGTAGATCGCGGCTTTGAGGTGGTCGCGGAGACGGTAGTCGAAGACGAACTTGAGGGTGCTCGACTGCTCTCGTTGGCGCTTGCCCGGGTCTTTCGCATTGCTTCGAGGCGCGGAGCGCTGCTTGAGTTCGACGGGCATGTTACGGACCCTCACCTGCAGCCAGTGCTCGCTGCGCTGCCCCACCATGCGAGCGATGAACTTGCACTCGTTGAGATCCCCTGACCACGACGGAACGACTAACAGGTGGCGCTGCGCGGTCGCAGCACAATAATCGTCAGGACCAGTATCAGCGCGCCGAGTATCAGCGCCGGTGAAGGAGTTCTGTTAGCGCCAAGAACGAGGCCAGCCCAGATTCCTGCAAGCCCACCCGCCGCAGCGAACGAGTGTCCCCAGCTCATTACTTGGACGAACAAATCGCCGCGATAATTCTCCTGACGAGCGGTGACCTGGGTTACGTTCACGCCGGTCATGAGAAAGCTGGCCACCGTCGCATAGGAAAGAAAGCCGACAAATATCGCGGTGGGGTTAGTCCCAATCACTGTCGAGGATGCGGCCGTCGCAGCGACCACCATCAGTGCACCTGTTGCGGCGCTGCCAACGTACAGCACGGTCGGTGCAGATACCCAGGACCGCAGTCTGCGCGCCAGAACAGGGCCGGCCAAGGCGCCAACACCGACGCAAACAGCCGCCGCCGCAAAGAATGCGCCCTTGTTCTGGACTAATGACGCACACCATTGAGCGAAGTAGACGCCGCTCAGTCCAGTCGCCAGTGGTACAGCAGCAGAAAATATCGGCGAACCTGCTCCGCGGAGTTGTATCAGGTCGCGTAGGCGGAGTGGCGCAGAGCTGGATCGTTCTTCCACTTCTTCCGGCAGCTCAGTCTCAGAATCTCCGACAATCGCTTCGCGGGACTGCATGCGGGTAAAGCGGCGCCCGAGGCTCACACTGCGATAGCGGGCGGCGATGGCACACGCTGATGCCACTGCATTGATGAAGAGGACCGCAAGGACAGAGACACCAGCCAACAAGCTGCCCAGCGGACCGCTGGCGAACTGCGACACGGCTGGCATCGCTGCATAGAGGATGGTATTGAAGCGCGCGGCGGATCCTGGATCAAGAGCCTCGATCTCTGCACCGTAGAACTCTTCGGCAAGATCAATGAACAGCGGAAGAAACGATGTCGCCACCGTGTAGCAGCACAAGACCACGATTATGGAAGCCCCACCGAGAACTGCAATGAGCAGCACCGCGAGCACGGTGAGGATGAGGTCCAAAAGTTCGCAGAAGACTAAAATATGACCTGCGTCGTATCGCTTTAGTACCTTTGCGACCGGCGCACTGCACATGTCTTGCAAGTTCTCTAGTGTCGCCATAACCGGTAGCCAAATGAGTGGTAGCAGCGACAGGGATACCAACACCGGAGTCGCGCCACCCACGATTGTTGTGCCAAAGTACGACAATAGAAGACCGACGAGCATCCAGGTCCGCGCCACCCGCAGAACACGCCTGCCGCCGACTTGCGCCATAGCTCCCACAATGAGGCTCCTTCTTGGAATTTCGGGAATTGGGCGTCGTCCTGCGGGTGCGAAGCGCGTTACGCGACGAGGCTGAGTTGACGTTGTCCAGCCTCCGTCAAGTCGAACGGCTGTATCCGAATGCTGTCCAGCCAACTGACCAATTGGTGGCGTTCGGCGCCAATACCGGCGCAGTCGGGATTGTTTCGCAGTTGGTTGGAGAGGTAAGCGGCGCGGAAGCATATGCGCCGAAACTGATCGAGATCGCCTTCCAGCCTGTCTCTTTCCCACACCGCGCATGACTGCACAGTGAGGTGGGAGTAGACATAGAATGCGTCGTAGGTGCGAACCGCAGACCAATGTGTGACTGAGCCGTCCTTCTCATGACGCCACGGAATCGCGATCGGCTTATCATCCTCGTTATCGTCCTCGGATTCTCCTGCCTTCAGATTCGGCATTCCTCGTTCGATCCACACCGTTTTCGAATGGAGTGCTTCATGGAAGATGGATTCGGCGAGGACTTTTGGAGTAGCGAATGCCGCTGGGCCAAAGAGCACAAGCCCTGGATACTCCATCCAGGTTTCGCCGATCATGTCAGTGCGGTCAGTCAGAACGAAAAGATGTAAGTACTCAAATGCGTCGGCAGCAAGAGATGGGATGGTCTCGTCGAGCAACGCGAGAGCTTGATCAAGGACTACTTCCTGCGCTTCGTCCAGTTCGATGATCGTTCGAGGCGACAGCCGACCGTTGATCACTTCACACAGCTCTCGGTCAGCTTCTGATGGTCCGGGCCGTCGCTTCGCGGTGTGAGGCGTTCGACGGAGCGCAAGAGCAGCGTCCCACTCGAAAGATGTTGGGGATTGGAGGTTTCCATCCCCATCCGACATCGATGCTGCATTGTGTATCAGGGGGTGGACGTCTGCAGCTCTCACGTTGGTCTCTGGAACATTTGCAGACGTGAACCATGGCATCGCCGCGGAGCGGATCTCGTTTGCTTCTCCCCAGCGTCCAGAGAGCAAAGCACCCTCGCGAGCGCGAATGTCAGTGTTCATGGTTGTCCTTTCATGTGATTTACTACTTCGCCGCGGCGAGGCCCGCGACAAGCTTCGAGGGTTTCGGCGGTACGCAAGCGGCCGACGGGCTCCACGTCGAGTCCTAGTCGAACGAGATGAAACTTTTCTGCACCGACGACGACAACTTGCGCGACGGTAGGGCTGGCGTCGCCAGCTGGACCAGGTTTCTTGAACAGGACACGCCTGGCAACGGGAAAGCCCCTATCGCCCAGAGCTTTTGCTGCGGTGGCGTAGTCACCGACTTGTTTAGAGCCGTTGGCGACGTACGCTGTCGGCTGCGAATAGGGCGGTAGTTCGGCCAGGAAGTACGCGCGGCTGAGGAATGGGTGACAGCGAACAGTGTCAGAGTCCTCGACATCGTCCTCGTCCTCAGATAGGGCGCCAGCTTCAAACTCTTCTTCTACTGCGCATTCTTGTTCGTACTCCAGCAGTGCACGCTCAACGGCGTAGGCGGGGCTTCCTGAGCTGCCTAGCCCGACTAGCCGACGCCCGTGATAATCAAACCGGTCGCTGCATGCCATACAGACTGCGCCTATCAAGCACGGCAGCGCTCGCAGTTCGACTACGGATCTCGTCGATGCTTCCACACGCATTTTGAGATCTGCCAACTCGTGGTCCGATACCTGCAGTTGGGTACCCACTGGCCGATAGTGGCAGGCTGCAATTAGGAACTCGCTGAACGCATCTCGTTCGACGACTTCGTTCAGTGCGTGAAGCGTAGCGTCACTTGCGGTCATGCCCGCTGCATATCCGTTCGAACTCCAGTACCGCGCAGTCTGTGCCAACACCTCGTCGTGTGACCATTCACTCCTTTCCTCGCAGAGCGAGGAGGGTAGCCATATTGGTAGCGCTGTTCGAGTATTGATCAGTTCGAAGAGCGACCCCTCAGCGGCCGTCAGTCGGTCCACGACGAGAGACCCAAGCCAGTCCGGCCGAATGGCGCCCTGTAAGTACATTTGAGAAGTTGGGATCACTGGGGTGTCGACAGGCCGAGTGACGATCCCCATTGATACGGCATGTTCCAGCAATTCGAACAGTGCGCTTGCGAGGCTCTGCATGCCTATGCCCTTGCCATGGCTGCGAACCGTGATTCCCGCGGGAGTCGAGAGTGTCGCCCACGTTTGGTTCGGGTATCTCGCCGAACTGACTCCGTAGTCCAAGGACCCCGTGGAGCGAAGGACACGCTGGACCTCTTCGAGCGCGACCGTTGTATCGACCGATCGCTCAAGCGAGGCCAGCGTGCCCTTCATGATCCGTTGTTGCCCTTAGCCGCTATGCTTTGGCGGTGCTCGCCATTGCTGACTGAGCGAGCGGCACAAGGAAATCCGCCTCGTAGTCCTTTCCGCCGGGTTCTGCCAGCGTCACGACGTTGACGGGACGGACCACTCGTTCGGTTCTGGTTGTTCCCATTGATATTCCTTTCTTCGGGTTTCCATTACTTCCCGGTCGTCCGGCCCAAAAATCGGGCTTCCAGCGACCGAGCTCAAATCCACGCCTACCTCCGGATAGCCTCTAGGCGCGGATGTTTGACGGCAATAGCAGGAGAATCGGCTGCCTCACTGAATCCGTCAGTTGGAAGGACCATGCCAATTACCACGCGGTTGATGACCGACTAGGTAATGCTCTGCCGTCCTAGGCGATCGGGTTTACGCAAATCCGTGCGAGTTAGTGGATCTGGCTGCGTCGATGACTTCTCGTTTTAGCAGGACGATTTGTACAGTACGCCGGTATTGGTCCGGCACAAGGTTGTTGCACAGAACATGATCGATCAATATCCCGCATTCGCTCTGAAAGAATCGCCAGACCGCATAGACCGACCCACGAGAGTTGCGATGGGCGACGGGCGAACACCCTATTCGCTTGACGCATCAAGCCCAAGGACGATTAGGTGTGGACCAGAATGTTTGCGAAATGCAGACGCAGGCCGTGTGTCTCGCGCCTCGTTCACGACTTGAGGCCAAGAACGAGCGAGTTTTAAGACGCTTGTTGATGGCGACTGGCCGCGAGCGCTTCGGCGATCAGAGCCCAATTTGCACCGTTCCGCTGTGCCAGATCAATTGCCCGGTCGCGGGTGTGCTCGGGCATAGACTGGAGAACTTTGAGGCCATCCTGCATGTCAATGGAGTGGCTGAATAACCAACGTAGGCAATCGCGGCCGGCTGCGCTCAACCGGAGCGCAGGATCGCGTGCTAACGCCGCTAGCAGTAGTGCAACATCCGACGGTTCGTTATTCAGACTTGAGGGTGAGTGATGGGGTGTGGTTGCGGTACTCGCCGGCGCCGTTCCACTGCTGGCTGGGGATTTGTTCGCCATACTCGCGGGAAGCGGGCTGAGCCCCTGCTGTAGTCGTTCGCGGACGTCGCGAACAGTGCCGGGTGACAGTCCCACGGCACGTGCAACGTTCCGCAACGACGCCTCTGGATTGGCGTTTAAGTAGCGAGCGGCTTGTGCGCGCTTCTCGGCGGTGTGCAAAGGCCTTTGGCGACCATCTCGGCCGACTCGAGTGTTCAACTGCTGCTCGTCTTCAGTTGAACGGCGCAAGTTGCTTACCGCCTTCGCGGAGAGACCGGTTTCGAAGGCTATAGCCCGATCAGATAGTGCGCTGTGAGATGTTAAAAAGCGCTTGGCCGCGGACCGGCGATCAGCAATAGATAGCGGTAGGCCGTGCCTTGCGTTGACTCTCACCGCTAGCGCAAACGCCTCTTCATTAGCGCAGTCCACCAAACATGCCTCTATGGCTTTCATTCCCTTGAGCTTCGCGGCCTCAAGTCGGTGGCGGCCGTCGATGACACGGAGACTGGGGCCGTGAACCAGGATCGGCTCCACCGGCCAATCTGCGTCGGCTAATCGTTGGACATGAGATCTGTCCAGACCATTGCATCTCGGCGAAAGTCCCTCTGCGCGAAGACTGATGAGAGTGACTTTGCGGACTACTAGACCTGTCTCACGAATGCCCTCCGGGGTTGGTCCCCGCATGGCTGGATCATGAGGGTCAGAGGTGTTCATTGGAAAGAACATTCGGGTTGGGATCCAAGTCGGCTGCGGTACGACGGCGGCACCTGAAATGCCTCGATCATGGTCAGCGGTGTCTGCAGACGGGCGATCAGCTTGAGCCACAAAGTACCCCCCGTGCTAAGCAACTGTTGCCAGACCATTCGTTCGCGCAGCGTTGGCGACCCGTTGATCTAACTTGTCAGTCAACGCAAGCGGATACACACGAATTGCGTCGCACCTTCGGCGTACAGAAGCCGAAGTGCCTAGATCATATGAACACAGCTTTCGGATCGCAACAGCTTTGTACCGAAGCGCAACTTCTTGGGTTGTCAACGTAGGTGGAATTCGCGGAGGTCGCCTCGTCGGCTTTGTATAGACCACCTGGTCTCAACCATCTCATTGGGAGCTATCTGGCAAGCGGCAGCGTTCCGCCGACGTGCAACTTCGCTATTGCCAAGGCAAGTGGAACTCGCGGAGGGTCGCCTCGCCAGCTTTGTATAGACCACCTGGTACTAACCAGCGTGGCAAGGATTTTGTGGGAAACAGCAACCATTCTGCGGGTTAGCCTTGGCTATGACGCGTGATTGGCTACTTGTCGAGATGCTCGGTAACCGGCCAGAGGTGGTTGCGCAAGGCCGTGAAGTCCGCAGATTCGTTCCGTTGCAGGCATTTCTACGACGCAACCCGAGGCGTGAGAGAGTTACGGCAGCCGTTCAAGCTGCATTCCACGTCAAAGAGGCTGCACGCGTGCGTGTGTCCGACGATAGGCCGTGGGCAATCATTACTCATCCGGTCTGTATGAGTGACGGTCGTGTACACGGAATTCAGGTGTGGACGGGGCCAGCCCAAATCGAACCTCCCGAGCGTCCACGTATTGGGGCAATCAAGTGGAACCTCACGACCGGGGCGGCCTTCGACACGTCAGCGGCGCTGCTCAACAGTGGGATGGATGCGGATCGTGAGCCGACGGATTGGCGGACTTTCGCAGACGATCTGGCGAGTAGCGAGCTGCACGACATTGATGCTGCCGCTTTGGCACTCACGGTGCGCACCGCACCCGGACGAACGTTCTGCAGTACTTGGGACGGTCGGGATTACCAAAATCGGCCGATCCGCGTCAGCTTCTGCGCCCGTACAAATCTAGAGTCCTGTGGTGAAGGGGCGCCGCATTTGATCTCGCGGGCGATGAACTGGCGGGCGACACCAGTGCCGGCGCCGTCATCGCGGTTGAACCTAACCCGGCAGATTTTGCATGGTACGAAGCAGGACGGTGTTCACCGAGCTCTCGTCGATCTGGACCGGGGGCGGCTTCTAAAGTGGATCGACGACCCTTGCCCGCATTTCGACTGGCGGGGTGTGATCAGCGACCGACCTCTCGTTCATCCCGAAGATGCCCATCAATTGACCTCGCTTGCAACGCGACTCGCCACTCAATCGACAGACGCAGTCCTACGGTTGCGCACCGTTACCGGTTGGACGCCTATGCATATTCGTGCCTTCAGGATTGAACTCGATACGGGTGTATACGCCGCCGTGGTATCCATGCGGCTTGATGCGGAATCAAATCGTGCGGTCGACTATCACTTTTAGACGGTTACGTCGGGTGCTGTTGCGTGCTCCACTAGCCAGCGAGTCGCCTCGCCCCTGGAGAGGTGCGACAGTCAGCTCGAAACCCCAGCCGTCGGAGCGGTGCCTATTCGTCGGGCTTCCGGCGGCCAGATCGTCTGTGCCGACGGCGCCGTGTATTCACCTACGGGTCAGTGGCTTAGACAGCTCTCTCCATGTTCCGGCGCCCTCCTCTGGTTGAAAATCAGCAGCGGCGTCGACGTCGCTCCGCCGATGGAACCCGCAGCACACATAGCTATCGGACAACTATCCACATTTTGTGTCGGTTTTGGATCTGGCCGTCTCCGTTAGTAAAGTTATCTTTGTTCGAGTCCGGGGGTTACCCAAGAAGGAATCCAAAAAAATGGCCGAGAAGATCGTGCGACAACTTATCGATGATATTGACGGCACTGAGATTGCCGATGGCGCTGGGGAGCGCGTCGAGTTCTCTTTCCGTGGTGTGGACTACCAAATCGACTTGACCAAGTCGAACGCAACGAAGTTCGACAAGGCGCTCAAGCCCTACACCGATGCCGCGGCCAAGGTGCGCAGTGGTGGGCGCAGCCGGCAACCGAAGGCCAGCACAAATGGGAAGGGTTCGCCTGAGCAACTGTCGGCGATACGGGAGTGGGCTCGGAAGAACGGACACGAGGTCGCTGATCGCGGGCGAATCAAGGCAGAGATTGTGGAGGCTTTCCAGGCGGCGCACTAGTGTTCGGCTGGCATGGCACACCCGTCATGCGGCTACTCACAGCTCTGCGGTGCTGCCACCGTCAGCCGAGCGAGTCCTCTGCCGAGGTGGATGCAATTAACGACGAGTTCATCTACGAAGGTTGGTTCTGGGCCCCGGAGACGCCCGATAGCCAGGCGCCGGGCAAGTTGGTCATAAGGTCATGGACTCTGCCGGTTCTGAAGCTTGACGCCACGATCGTGGACTGGCCATCAATTCGGGGGATAGCTGGGGGCTTCGTCGATATGGGAGATCCCGACGATATCGTTAGGGACGCTCAGCCAAGAACCATCCATGGCCGATTAGAAAACGGCACATATTTAACCCTGTTTGGAGCACAAGCCAACGGGCCTCAATATTACCGCGCAAAGACAGCGATAATTGGTGGTCTTCACGAAGGCGACGCCCTACGGTTCCATTCAACGCGATTTCAACTTGACAACGACGTTCTGTGGGCCCATCTCGAAGGGGGTAGTGCCTCCACCGATTTCGGTACCGTGTCTCGCTCGGACAGTTGGTTCACCTTCACTCCAGCCGCGCCAATGACGCTTCGGGATCTTGGCAAGCACGGTCTGATTGCCGCGCGAACGCTCGCAAGACTCGCGTTGCAGCCTGAACTCCAAGTCGGAGTGGCTCAAGTTCGCGAAACCGAGCAGTCCGGGTGGCTGGCGTGGCACGGGCAATCAACAGCAATCGCGAGAATCCAAGCCTACAAAGGCGATTGGCTTATCGCTCCAGATGCAATATCTATGCAGCATCTCGCTGATTGGCTCCCCGTGAGCGCTCGACTCGACGGACTCGATGCTGCGGTGGCAGACCAGAAATTTCCGGCGATCCTGGAGCTACAGTGCCTGTTGTTTGCAACGATGATTGAGGGTCTTCACCGCCGATTGTTCGACGAGGAAGATGTTAAATACGCCGGACTCACGCGACCGAATGCCCGAATAGTGAGAAGGGCTGGCAGAGAAGCGATCTCGAAGGCCATGAACGATCTTGGATTTCCGACGAGTCCGTCCGATTTTGATAACTTGGTTGCGCCGCTGAACGATTACAGCTTTCAGCAACGACTGCAGAGCATCAAGGCCGTGGTTGACGAGGCTGTTCCGGATGTTCTGGCTGACTTTAGCGACTGGCCTTCGTTAGTGAAGAGAGTTCGCAATCACCTTGCCCATTGGCTCCGCAACGACGATCAGGACGCCTCGCCGCCGACCGATGACGAGAAGATGCTGGTGTACTTGTCTATGCCGTGGGTTTTGCGAACTCTGCTGCTATACCGCGGGGCCAAGCTTGATGGAGAAGCGATGAGGAACGGGTACAACCAGAAAGACGAATACCCGATGTTCCGTGCGAACGTGCGGGCACTGATCTAGTCGGCCGCGATGCCGCACGCGTAATGGTTCGCCAACTGGATCGGCCACGCAACGCCTTGGCGCCTGTAGTGTGATCAATCCTGGAGCTGGGCGATGACCACCTGCGCCATCTGGTCAACAGTCTCGTGTTCCCAGAGCCTGACCACATGCCAACCGGCTTGTTCGAGCGCGGCCGTTTGGCGCCTGTCGCGCTCCGCGTTGGCGGCCAACTTCGGCGACCAGTATTCGCCGTTCACGCTGGGCCGCCGACCGTGCTCGGGGCAGCAGTGCCAGAAGCAGCCATCCACAAAGATGGCGACCTTGCGCTTTGTGAACGCAATATCGGGCCGGATAAGCTTTCCGTCGATGCGGACCGCATAGTCCTTCCGGAAGCGGCGGCCCTCGTGGTGCAGTCTGGATCGGAGCGCGACCTCGGGTTTTGTGTTGGCCCGGCGTATGGCTGCCATGTTCCGCGATCGCCCCGGCGTGGTGAAGTAAGGGGAACCCTTGGCAGTCGCCGGCGTGGTGAGACGGTTGGCTGCGGGCACCCCACTACGGTACTTCCGAAACGGCTTGACTGTCGGCGGTGCATATCGGTAGGTTCGTCGAACAAATGTTCGATTGGGAGGTGTCATGGCGGCAGGCCTGAGCTGCTTAGAGATCTGCGCAGGGGCCGGCGGTCAGTCGCTTGGTCTTCACCTTGCTGGCTTCAATCACGAACTTGCAGTCGAAATTGAGCCGGATGCCTGCCAGACGCTGCGCCTGAATCAGCCCAAGTGGAACGTCCACGAGGGTGATGTCCGAGACATCGATGGTTGCGACTACCGCGGAATCGACCTTCTGGCCGGCGGCGTGCCCTGCCCTCCTTTCTCGATCGCCGGAAAGCAGCTCGGCGAGGATGACGAGCGGGATCTGTTTCCCGAGGCTCTTCGGCTTGTTGAGGAAGCGCAGCCCAAAGCGGTCATGCTGGAGAACGTCCGCGGACTGTCGACGGTCAAGTTTCAGACGTACCGCAAATCGATTCGCGACAGACTGGAGCAACTCGGGTACCGGTCGGATTGGCAGGTGCTGAATGCCAGTGAGTTTGGCGTCCCGCAGTTGCGTCCCAGGTTCATTTTGGTCGCCGCCAAGCCCGAATATTTCGATCGCTTCAAGTGGCCTGCGGCGATCGGCACGCCGCCGACTGTTGGGGATGTCCTTCTGCCACTGATGGCTCGTGATGGCTGGCCAGGTGCTGAGGAGTGGGCAGAGCGAGCCCAGGGCATAGGACCGACAATCGTCGGCGGCTCACGCAAGCACGGCGGACCAGATTTAGGACCGACGCGTGCTCGCGCTGCATGGCTTGAGCTTGGCGTGGACGGCAAGGGGCTAGCGAATCAGGGGCCCGATGAGCTGACACCGATCGACCACACCCCTCGCCTGACACTCGAGATGGCGGCGGCGATTCAGGGGTTCCCGCCCTACTGGCATTTCTATGGCCGCAAGACAGCGGCCTACCGTCAGATTGGGAATGCGTTCCCGCCGCCGGTAGCGGAGGCTGTCGGGTTGCAGATCCGCTCTGCCATCACCGGTAAGGCGGTGCGTCGGCGGCGGAGCGGCAGCACACTGCGTGCCCTCGCGAGCGCTTAGGCGTCTTCCAGCTCTTCGTCAGCGTCGAGGCTCGATTTCTGGCCGCGCCTCGCCGCCTCGGCCTTGATAGTGGCGATTATGTTCGCTGGCCACGGCGCCGATTTCGTCAGGCGGTAGTACGTGCGGACCCGCCCGCCTTCCTTCTTCTTGCGGAATTTGTAGTCCCAGCCGATGAACCGCAGGTCACGCATGCGGCGCTGCCAGTCCTCCTGATACTCCTTGGCGCTGGCAACAATCTCCAGCAGGTCGGAGCGAACTTCAACGCCCAGGCCAAACGCAAGGAACAGCTCACCGATGCGGCGTTGCGGCTCGTCGTAGGTTGCGGCCTGCCGGATCTGCTCGGCGAACTCGTCGTAGGTGCGGAAGTGATCCTTCTTGCCACCGTTGCACTCCTCGCAAAGCGGCTGGAGGTTCTCGATGTCGTTAGTTCCGCCCCACTCCTGCGGAATCTTGTGATCGACAACTAGCTTGACGCCGTCGTCAAGTGGTGTGCGGCCACACATAGCGCACCGCTGCGGCTGTCGTACCCGGGCTTTCGTCTTCGCGTCTAGGGGCCTATCGGAATCGGAGCGCGGAGGTTTCCGCGACCGCAAGAAGTAGCCCGGCCGACTGTGGGGCGGCGTCTTGTCGATGTTGAAGTGCGGATAGAGCTCCCGGACACGGCGGCCGCGTTGCCCGGCCTGCTTCCCGGTGACCTCCGCCAGGTAGTCGCTAATCTCGACGGTCGTCGGCGGGGCCTCCCGGCGTTCGTAGAGGAATTTGTAGATCCGCCTGTGCTCCTGCACCGTCAAGATTGCGGTTAGCTCATCGCTATCCGGCTCCGGCAGCGGCAACTCGTCGGCTGTCATTGGCGCAGGTTATCGCCACAGGATGACAACGACGACGAAGCACCAGCGCGTGCCTCGGGGCGAAATTGCCCTCGTTGTCGGCCCGGAGGCATACCCTGCCCCCATTCTGTCGGCGCGGTGGCGGGGGAGAAGATGTCCTCAATAGTTGGAGACGGCCTGCTCTCTGGTGGCGACCCAGAGCTTGATGCAGTCGAGGCCGAGCTCTACCGTTTCGATCCGACTGGTGACCGAGTTGCGACCGTCCTCCGCGATACGTTCGACCAGCTGTACGACGGCCAGCACACCGGCCGCTGGAACTTCAATGACCTCCACAAGACCGAGAAGACCCACATGGGCACGCTCGTGGAAATTAACTTGCACCGGGAATTCGACTTCGATGACGGCGAAAAGACCGACTATCGAATTGCCGGAATCGAGGTCGACTGCAAGTACTCGATGAAGCCATTCGGATGGATGCTGCCGCCCGAGGTCATCGGTGAGATCGCCCTGCTGGTGACCGCGAACGACGAGTTGTCGACTTGGCGAGCTGGGTTGCTGCGGGTGACCCCAGAGAATACGCGCGGCACCCAGAACCGGGACGCGAAGACTTCGTTGTCGCTCCTAGGGCGGGAGCGCATCCGAAGGCTTTGGCCAGTTCACCCTGGTCTCGCACCAAATCTGTTCCATGAGCTCGACGAACAGATCCGCGACGCAATCTTCAACGCGAAGTCGCGACGCGGGAATCAGCACGGGCAAGCCCGTGTAAACGAATTGTTTCGGCGAGTGCACGGGCGCGTTGTCCGGCGCGCGGAGCTCGCGACGGTGGCGCAGCAGGACGATTTTATGAAGCGAGCGCGAGGGAACGGCGGTGCGCGGACGGCTCTCCGATCGGACGGAATTCTTGTCCTTGGTCATCAGGACAATGACCCCCTGGTGGCAGCAGCGTTGGGACTGCCGAAACCACGAAAGGGCGAACTGGTGGCAGCACGCGTGGTGCCGGCGCGGCCGGATCAAGTCGATCCGGTCGCCGAGATCGCAGGCGAAAGTTGGTCGGTCGCAAGTCCCGGTGATCCAGTGGTACCTGCACCCGAGGTGTCGCGGGGCCTTCGATGATTCCGGAAGTCGTTGTGTCGGGTGAATCTCAAATCCCTCCCCAAGCCACGTTTTGGTTGCCGGACACATCAGAGTTGAACGAAGAAGGCATTGGCTATTTTCGAGGCGTGTGGACAATCGTCGACGTCTCGCCATCGGAAGCACAAGAAGTGATTGAGCAAGAACAGGCGCTGGTAGCACTCGTAGATCACCTGTCGGCGAATGCCGAAGACTTCGATCGCCTCGCGCACTGCATCGAACATTGGGATCCGGACGAAGAGGCTATCGAAGCCCCGAGTCGCGAGACCGCGATCCTGAATGCCGCCCCCAGTGACTTTGAATTCTCTCCGCTCCGCGGTCTGGAGCTTGGCGTAGCCGGCTTGGTGTACGCGTTAGCTGCGAATGGAATTGTGCCGGCGGCGAGCTGCCGTGGCCATCTGGGTTCGCATGCCTGGTCCGAGTCGCCAGTAGTGTTATTTGCCGCCGATGAATCTCACGCAAGAGGTCTGGAGATGCCCGTGCAAGGAGCCGGCTGCTTTTTCGATATCGATCCAGCCCGTCCTGAGCTTCTCGCCGTCGGCGGGAAATCCATTACTAATTTGATGCGTTTAGCATTGCTGCTATTTCAGCGGCTTTCTCATTGATATGGCAGTAGTGGGAGGCTTCGAGAATTGTTGCGATCTGCACCGCCTCAACGGACGATGTCTATGATCACTTGATCTGCCGCGCTCCGATGTCTCTCGCTGAACCGCATCCACACGCGCAACGTGACTGCCGTGGGTCCGTCTAAAAAAGTACGCGGTGCCGACCATTTCTCGTCGCGGCCCGGTTCGAAGACTCCTGTCACCCCGCCGACTATGGCCCAGCAGTGATACTCTTGGATATCGCCTTCGTGTTCAGCTGGGCGTTGGGCAAGGCCAAGGTCCTTGCTGGCGGGAGCACCCCGCCTCGTGTACGCCGAACCAGGTTCCGCAAGATGCGGATCGCTCCGGGGAGGCCGACTACGCCAACGTGACTGAGGTCCGCGACGGGTGTTCCGCGGATACTCAGGTGGCGCCGCGGCAGCTGTTTCGGCAGCTGGGCCTCCCGGCAGGTGTTCGGGGTTCAGGTGAAGGTCTACCTGCGATTGGCAGTCATGACAATCTTTGATCCGTACGAAATCGATGTGCCATTTAAGGGTGCCAAGGAAGATTCGCGCGTCCAGGTCGTCAACCTTCGGCAGTCCATTCCGGAGCCTGACCTCAGCGAACGCCGAAAACTCGTCACCTACGGCGAGAAGCAGTGGAACCGGTTGTCCAAGAACGACTGCTGGTCGATTGCGCACGCCGTAGCCGATCCGAATGCAGCCATCTTGGCTGCGCAGGCAGGTGGCCTCACGGAACAGTTCGCCGGCGAGTCCGCGCTGACTTTCCTTCGTGCTGACGTGAACCTGCCTTCGCTGTTTCCACTGATTCAGCCTCGCACTGCGGATGTGCCCTCTGTCCTGACGCCACCGAGAACCTACGGGGTGGTGGATCAGAAGGGCCGGACTGGCGCCGCCATGATTGTTGAATTTCAGAGCATGGCGCACCTTCGTGAGTACACCAAGAACGCAATCGCAGGAACGCTAAAAGCTGGCAGGGATCTTCGAGGATCGATTCTCTCGCATGGAGTTTCGCAACCCGTGCTTTGTTATGCCGCCACGATTCGGATCGCGGACACCAGTGAAGAGGTCGACGTGCTAGTGGTTGTCGACGGTCTCACTCGGGTCGTGATGTCGTGGTGGTCGATGTTGGGCGGTGAAGTTACAAGCGCCCAGCTGCCGGCGGCAGTGGTCGAAAAGCTGTTGAGTAAGAAGGGCGCCGGCGGCGCGGACGGAGTGTCAGGGGCTTACCGAAAGGGTCGGTCGGATACCTTCAGCATGTTGCGCGGGAAGTATCAAGCTGCGGCGGGCGACACGAATGACCCTGACCTGACTCGGTATGGGCAAACGCTCCGCTTACCAGCCAGTATCATCGTCGACTTCCGCCGGGTCGGAACGCCTCTGACCGGCGATGCACGGCCTTTTGAGTTCCCGGATGCCGTCAATTCCGCGGTGGATCAGCAGCACAGTCTTTCCAAGGCGTGGGCTCCCAGTGCGGTGGGGGCGAACGCTGGCGCGCATGCCGTTCAGCGGGCAGCCGCGGAAGGAAGCCTTCCGTCGACGGTGGCGGAGGTCGCAACAGGCATTGACGAGTTCGGCTTCGATCTCGTTGACTTCATGGATTCTGGCGGCGAACCCTCCGCGATCGATCCAGGTTTGGCGCGTGCGCTGTGGCTGGCCGCCGAGCTCACTCAGCCCGAACCCTACAACGTAATCAAGCGCAATCTGCGAAACCTGTTGGGTGAGCCTCAGATTCATAAGCGCGCCTACGCGGACAGGATCTTTAGTCTGGTCAACCGCGGGTGGTCAGCCTGGAAACCCGTCTCCTACGGCAATGCGCAGCGTGCGTGGGCAGCCGGTGGCCCGATCCCTCACACCCTGATGGGTACGCCCTGGAAACCCCTATTCCCGCGCCAGTTCACGGATTTGATGGAGATCGCGCTCGACAAGAACGATCCACTCCACGAAGCGGCTGTGGCTACCCTTCAGGTAGCTGGCGGTATCGCCCTCGTGGCCGATGGGCAGATTCTCGCAGCGTCGGGCTCTACGGCAGAAGGCGGTTACAAGCGAAGTCAGCCCCCCGTCGTGATCGAGGCACTAGGTAGTACACCGCGTGGTTTGTGGTTACTCGCTCATGCTGCAGATAGTTTCCGTAGCAAGCGGCAGGCGGTTAACTCGTTTACAAAAATCTCGGACATCCCGACGATGCCTACCGCATACGTTTCCCCAAGCCCTCCGATTCGGCGGTGGGTGTGGAATCGGCCGCTGACGGAGGGCGACTCAATTTCGACCCTTGTGCGGGATATCGCCGGCCTCCGTCAGCCAGATGGTGAGGAGTCGCCCGAGGAGCAGCCGGTCGAGGACGACCACGACCGCATGGTGTCCTGAGATTCCGCATGACGACAGCGCGGACAACTTGGCCGCTATGCGGACTGAGATTGCCAAACTCGCGAAGGCGCGACCTGACCTCTCCGTGTTTCCGACGCGTGCGGAGTGGGAAGCGGTAAGGGATCCGGTGCAGGCTGTGTTCTCGACGGTGATCAGCTGGGAGCCCGCCGACGAGTCGATTTTTGAAGACGGTGAGTTCGAGACCGAAGATCCCGACGCGGACGAGGTCGACGCCTGATGGTCCGCCTATCGTCATTCCCGGCGCCACCTAGCAGCTGGGCGCTTGTCTTCGATGTTGCCCACCTGAACCACCGGAAGGCTCGATCAGCATCGCCATCGGCTTGGGCAGCTCGACGTCCGATCTCTTCCAATGTGCCCAGTTGGTGGTCAGTGGTTGTGTGTGGTGTTCCCTGACAAGCACTTGGCTAACGCTGAACAAGGCTGCGCCGACTTCAGAGCGAGGGGGACGGCGACCATGTCGTCGGTCTCGCCGTTCACCTCGTCGCTAGGCACGTACCGGCGGACAGGAGATGCTCATGACATCGCCACGTCCTGATCTTGGGGCTCTGTACCTTGCTCACCGAGACGCGATGTACAAGGTGGCAGCCTCTGTACTCAGGGATCAAGGCCTCCAGTCACAGGCGGCCGACGCCGTAAGTGAAGCCATTGTCTCGATCTTGGCTTCCCCGCCGGAGAACGTGGCGAATTGGGAGGCGTTTCTTGTGACAGCAGCCAAGAGGAAGGCACTCGATATCATCCGTCGGCGGCAGTGAAACACGCCGGTCCCGAGCTCGTCGTCGAAGTTCATGACCGAGGCGATGACAGTGATATCGCCCAAGACGTTGCATCGAAGGTCGATGACTTACACCAAGCGGCTGTGGCATGGGATTGTCTTTCAGTTCTTGATGATCGTGATCGAAAGGTTGTTTGGGAAATCGGCGCTCTGGGTCGCTCTAGAGACGAAGTTGCAAAGCAGCTCGGTGTGAGCCCCGTCGCGCGTAAGCCAGATTTTTGGTCATGCACTCAAACTTCTTCGTGAAGAGATGAATCGAAGGGAGGGAAAAAGCATGAATGAAGTGGAGCGTGATCGGTTGCTAACAGAGCTGATCGCGCAGCCGGAGCGGCGCAGGTACATCCTGCAGGGTGCTGAACTTGATGACCAAGAGCGTGAAGAGCTCGAAACGCTGGTCGCCACTGCAGACCTCCTTTGGTTATCAGCTCGTGGGGCGCCACCGCTGGCTGACGGACCCCTGCAGCCGCCATACTTGGTCTCGTACCGGATGAGGAA
>NZ_JAQIIY010000010.1:0-204249 GCF_036946525.1 Mycobacterium kyogaense
GGCCCCCACCGCACCGAACGTCGACGTCGGACCCACGAGCAGTCCGGTGCGGCCGCCTGAAACCGGGTCGGGCGTGTACGACGACCACCGCCGCCGCACCCAGACGCACACGAAGCCCGAGATCGTCGATGATGCGCTGCGGTAGCAGGCTCACCAGGTACGAGTACCGCGACAACCGCGCATCGACGCCGTCGAACGCGTAGGCCGACACCGCGGCGCCGCCGACGTGGTCGAGCCGCTCCAGCAGGCGGACCCGGCGGCCTGCGCGGGCGAGGTACCCGGCGGCCACCCAGCCCGTTGTGCCCGCCGCCGACGATGACGACGTCGGCGCGGGAGTCCGTGGCGCCGCTCAGTTCAGGTAGCCCTCGACCTCGTCGGCCGGTCGCACCTGCGCGGCGCTCGGATCCCCCGCCGGTCTCGCGCAGGGCCCGCCGCTGGCGCAGCAGATCCCAGCACTGATCGAGGGCGACCTCCACCGCGCGCAACCGCTGGTGCTCTTCGGACTCGTCGATCTCGTGATGCTGCAGCTTGGAGCGGAGATCCTTCTCCTCCGCGACGAGCTGGTTCACCTGGGCGAGGATGTCTTCGTCGTTGGCCCACGCCCTACAGTCTGCCCCTCGACGCGATCTAATGGACCGGTGACCATGCGTAGTGCCCTGGTGACCGGGGCGTCGAGCGGTATCGGGGCGGCGATCGCGACAGCCCTGCACGACGAGGGCTTCGCGCTGACCTTGGTCGGTCGCGATCCGGCCAAGCTGGACGCGGTGGCCGCATCGATCGGCGGCTCCGCGGTGCACACGATCGCCGGATCGCTGACCGAGGAGTCTTTTCTCGACGAGGTGGTGGCGTTCCACGCCGAGCGGCACGGGTCGCTGGACCTCGCTGGTCAACAACGCCGGGATCGCGGGGAACCGAGCGGTCGCCGACATCACCGCGGACTTCCTCGACGCCCAGCTGGCCGTCAACGTCCGCGCCGTCGTGTTGTTGACCTCCAAGTCTCAACCGCTGCTGAAAGAAGCTGTGCGTCAACGTGGTTCGGCACAGATCGTGAACACGGCGTCGAACGCGGGCAAGCGGGGCGAGGCGACGGCTGTCGTCGTATTCGGCGACCAAGGCCGCGGTCGTCGGGTTCACCGAGGCGCTGCACGACGAGCTCGCCACCTCCGGTATCAAGGCGACCGCGATCTGCCCGGGTCTGGTGGACACCCCGATGGCCGACGCCTACCGCGGCGCGATCGAGGCGTCGACGATGATCGCTCCGCGCGACGTGGCCGAGGTCGTGCGGATGACGACGCGCCTGTCGGCGGCGTGCATCCTCCCCGAGGTGGTGCTGCTGCGGCCGACCGGAGTGGTTGCAGCCCGAGGAGGTCCGGTCGCCGGTGAGGCGCCGGTCTAGGCTGAGCGGATGTCGACCAAACCCGAGATCGAGTTCCCTGACGGCCCGGCACCCACTGAGCTGGTGATCGAAGACATCATCGTCGGCGACGGCCCCGAAGCGGTCCCGGGCGCCAACGTGGAGGTGCACTACCCTCGGTGTCGAGTACGACTCCGGCGAGGAGTTCGACAGCTCCTGGAACCGCGGTGAGTCGATCGAGTTCCCGCTGCGCGGCCTCATCCAGGGCTGGCAGGACGGCATCCCGGGGATGAAGGTCGGCGGCCGGGCGCAAGCTGACGATCCCGCCGGAGCAGGCCTACGGTCCTGCCCGGCGGCGGACACCGTCTGTCGGGCAAGACGCTGATCTTTATCATCGACCTGCTCGGCACCCGCTAGCCAAGAGCTAGCTCGGGCCGGGCAGGCGCAGCAACAGCCGTGCGCCGCCAGCGGGCTCGCCTCCAAAGAGGCTGTGCCGCCGTGCAATTCGGCCTGCTGCGCCACCAGGGCCAATCCCAGGCCCGACCCGGAGTGCGATGCCGTCGAGCCGCGCGAGAACCCGCTCGAAGACCACGGTGCGTTCCTCGTCGGGCACCCCGACGCCGTCGTCGTCGACCGCGATCTCCACTCCGGCCCGCGAGCTGACCGCGGACAGCTGCACGCGCGTCGCACCGCCGTGCTTGACCGCGTTGGCGATCGCGTTGTCGACAGCCAGCCGCAACCCCGCAGGCAACCCGACGATGATCACCGTCGGCGCCGGCACCAGCGACACCTCGAGGTCGGGGTACACCCGCATCGCGTCGTGCGCGGCCCGGTCGAGTAGTTCGGTGATGTCGACCGGCACGTGGTCGTCGGTGGTGGACAGTTCTCCCTGCGCCAGCCGCTCCAGCGCACCGAGTGTCGCCTCGATCCGGGTCTGCGTGCGGATGACGTCGCCGACGATCTCCTTGCGCTGATCCTCGGCGAGGTCGAGGGTCGCGAGCACTTCGAGATTGGTACGCATCGCGGTCAGCGGGGTGCGCAGCTCGTGGGCGGAGACCGACGCGAAGTCGCGGGCCGACGTCAACGCATCCTTGGTGCGGCCCTGCTCCTCCCACACGCGGCCGACCAGACCCTTGATCGCGTCGGCGATCTCGACGGCTTCGGTGGCGCCGCGGATGTCGATGTCGGGTGCTTCGTCGCCCGCCTCGATCTGCCGGGTCTGCTGGGCCAGCCGCTTGAACGGCCGGACCGCGAACGCGGCCAACAGCCAGCCGCCGAACGTCGCCGCGCCCACCGCCATCGAGCAGATGATCAGCACCCGACGGTGGAGGTTGTTGGTGTCGGTGATCGTCGCGTCGTAGGTGGCGCCGACCGCGACCGACATCGGCTCCGGCGTGGACAGCTCGACGGTGCGCACGCGGTAGCGCACCCCGTCGACCGTGGTGTCGGCGTATCCGGGTTGCAGTTCCGGTAGGACGACGGAGTTGGACGTCACCTGCCCGTCGGCGCGACGGACGGTGATGACGGCGTCCTGGTCGTTGGGCGAGGGCGGGATCTCGTCGAGACCGCGGGGCAGGAACGGGATCGCGAACCCGGCGGCCTCGTCGAGGCGCCGGTCCAGTCTTTCCTTGCGGTCCTGCGTGATGCCGACCCAGACGACCGCGCCGACGATGCCGACGACGATGGCCGCGGCGATCGCGGTGGCGAACGCGACACGGGTGCGCAGCGACGGCGTGCGGCGGAAGATCCGCGACACCGAGATCATGAGGGGATCACGAGCGTGGCCGTCGGTTCTTCGCGCGAGCGCTCATCACTACTGCTGTCGCAGCACGAACCCGACCCCGCGCACGGTGTGCAGCAGGCGGGGGGCTCCGTTGGCTTCCAACTTGCGCCGCAGGTAGCCGATGAACACGTCGACCACGTTGGTGTCGGCGGCGAAGTCATAGCCCCACACCAGCTCGAGAAGCTGCGCGCGGGACAGCACCGCGGTCTTGTGCTCGGCGAGCACGGCCAGCAGGTCGAATTCGCGCTTGGTCAGGTCGACGTCGGTCCCGTCGACGCGGGCGCGCCGGCCAGGGATGTCGACCTCGAGTGGGCCGACGGCGATGGTCTCCGACGAGAACGTCGCCGTGGAGCCGCGTCGGCGCAGCAGCGCCTTCACCCGGGCGACCAGCTCGGCCAGCACGAAGGGCTTGACCAGGTAGTCGTCGGCGCCCGCCTCCAGTCCGGCCACCCGGTCGTCGACCGAGGATCGCGCCGAGAGCACACAGACCGGGACGTCGTTGTCCATTGCGCGCAGTGCGGTCACGACGGACACGCCGTCGAGAACCGGCATGTTGATGTCCAGCACGATCGCGTCCGGCCGCGTCTCGGTGGCACTGCGCAGCGCCTCTGCGCCGTCGACAGCGGTGAAGACGTCGAACCCGGACAGTCGCAGGCCGCGCTCCAAGGAGGCCAGCACGTCGGGATCGTCGTCGACCACGAGCACCCGGGGCGAACCCACTGCACTGTCCATGCCCGCAATCTTGCCTGACGAGGAGCCCGGGCTGCGGGAACCTGCCCGTTACCCGTCGGGGCGGTCGCGTCGGGGAACCGGGTCGCCGAGCCGCGCGACCTCCTCGCGCAGCTGGGCGATCTCCTGGACCAGCGTGTCGAGGTGCGCGGTCGTCACCTGCTGGGCCGCGGTGTCCTCGTCGGCCACCCGCTCGACGATCCACGACGCCAGCGTCGCGGTGATCGAGCCGAGCAGGCTGATTCCGCCGATCATCAGCAGTACGGCGATCACCCGTCCGGTGGGGCTGACCGGGGTCAGGTCGCCGTAGCCGACGGTGGTGATCGTCGTCATCGCCCACCACAGGGCCTCCCCGAAATGGGTGATGTGCGCGTGCGGGTAGTGCCGCTCGGCCTGCAGCACGGCCAGCGAGGAGACGTAGATCAGCAGCACCGCCCCGCCGACCGTGTACATCGCGACGCGGCCGCGGATGGCGTGGCCGACGGCACGGTTGAGGACTGTGATCAGGGTGAGCAGTCGCAGGAGACGCAGGTGTCGCAGGATGGGCAGCGCCACGATGGCGAGGTCGAAGAGGTGTCGCCAGAACCACCGCCAGCGCTGCTCGGCCAGGGACAGTCGCACGAGGTAGTCGACGATGAACATCGTCCAGGTGACCAGGCTGACGACATGGATGGCCGCGAGGGCCGCTCCTGAGGGGAGGGCGAGCACCTCCGCGCTGTAGGCGGCCAGGAACAGCAGGGCGGCGACGGCCAGCGGCCATTCGGCGCGGCGCTCCCACGCCTGCAACTTGGTTTCCACGCCCTGTGCTCCTCGAAGTCCTGTGACGAATCCGGTTCTGACGGTAGTGGGACCACCTGGGAAGTCTTTGACCTCACCCATTGTTGAGGTTCTACGGTGATGAGATGAGCTTGGAAACGGTTGCCCGGCAGTCGCTGTACCGGCAGACGCACGCCCGGGGCGGTGATCTGCGCGGTCTGGCAGATCGCCGGCTGATGGCGCGTATCTGGCGGTTCGCCGCTCGGCATCATCGCATGCTCGGTTGGTTCCTCCTGGTCAGCGTGTTCGGCGCGGTGCTGACGGTGGCGACGCCGCTGCTCGCGGGCCGGGTGGTCGACGAGATCACCCGCGGCGGCTCGGTGTCGACGGTCGTGATCTTGGCCGTGGTGATCGCCGGTGTCGCGCTGGCCGAGACGGCGATGTCGTTGCTGACGCGGTGGTTGTCGTCGAACATCGGCGAGGGGTTGATCCTCGATCTGCGTACCGCGGTGTTCGACCACGTGCAACGGATGCCGGTGGCGTTCTTCACCCGGACGCGCACCGGCGCGCTGGTGAGCCGCCTGGGCAACGACGTGATGGGTGCCCAGCGGGCCTTCTCCGACACGCTCTCGGGCGTCGTCTCCAACGTCGTCACGCTGACGTTGACGCTGGCGGTGATGATCAGCATCTCGTGGCAGGTGACGTTGGTGTCGCTGGCGCTGATGCCGCTGTTCCTGCTGCCCGCCCGCCGCATCGGCGCGGCGATGGCGGGACTCTCGCGGGAGGCCGCCGGCCACAACGCGACGATGAACACCCAGATGACCGAGCGGTTCTCCGCGCCGGGTGCCACGCTGATCAAGCTGTTCGGGGACGCGGACGCGGAGTCCCGGGAGTTCGGGGTGCGCGCGGGCCGGGTGTGCGCGACATCGGGGTGCGCTCCGCGATGCTGCAGTCGACGTTTATGAACTCGCTGACGCTGATGTCGGCGCTGGCGCTGGCGTTGGTCTACGGACTGGGCGGCGCGTTGGCGCTGGGCGGGACGCTGCAGGCCGGGTCCATCGTGTCGCTGGCCCTGCTGCTGACGCGGCTCTACGCGCCGCTGACCGCGCTGGCCAACGCCCACGTCGAGGTCGCGACCGCACTGGTCAGCTTCGAGCGGGTCTTCGAGGTGCTCGATCTGGTGCCGCTGATCCAGGAGCGACCGGACGCGGTCGCGATCCCCGACGGTCCGGTCACCGTCGAGTTCGACGACGTCCGGTTCGGTTATCCCGCTGCCGACACCGTGTCGCTGGCCTCGCTGGAAGAGGTCAGCGAGCTGGACGACCGTGGCGGCGACGAAGTCCTGCACGGCATCTCGTTCACGGCCCGGCCGGGGCAGATGATCGCGCTCGTCGGTTCCTCGGGGGCGGGGAAGTCGACGAGCGTGTCGCTGCTGGCCCGGCTCTACGACGTCACCTCCGGGGCCGTCCGTCTCAACGGCGTCGACGTCCGTGACGCGACCTTCGCGTCGGTCAAGGACACGGTCGGCATGGTGACCCAGGACGGGCACCTGTTCCACGAGTCGATCCGGGCCAACGTCGCGCTGGCGGCGCCGGACGCCACCGACGCCGAGATCTGGGAGGCGCTGCGCCGGGCCCGTCTCGACACCGTGGTCGCGGACATGCCCGACGGTCTGGACACGATCGTCGGGGAGCGCGGTTATCGGCTCTCCGGTGGGCAGCGGCAGCGCCTCACCATCGCGCGTCTGCTGCTCGCCGCACCCCGGGTGGTCGTGCTCGACGAAGCGACCGCGTCGCTGGACTCCGAATCGGAGGCCAAGGTGCAGCAAGCCCTGGCAGAAGCGCTGGCCGGTCGCACGTCTGTGGTCATCGCGCATCGCCTCTCGACGATCCGCGCGGCGGACGTGATCCTCGTCGTCGAGGACGGACGGATCGTGGAGCGCGGGACGCACCCGGAGCTGCTCGCCCGCGGTGGCCGCTACGCCGAGCTCTACCGCACGCAGTTCGGGGCGCCGTCGGGCGCGCGGTCGCACATGCCGTGCCACAGGTCGCATTCGCTAGATGGGTTAACCACTTGCTCGCAGTGGGAAGATGTTGTGAGTGGCTGATTCCGGAAGCAACGCGCTGCGCGCAGCGCCCGCGATAGCGCCGCGGCCCCGGCGGGTGAGGCCCAGCTCGGACCTGTGGCGGATGTTGCCGTACCTGCTTCCGTATCGCGGCCGGTGGATTCTGATGCTGACGGCGGCCTTCCTGAGTCTGGGGGCGACGGTCGGGATTCCGCTGATGACCAAGGCGGTCATCGACGGGCCGGTGCGCCATCAGGATCAGCAGGGGTTGTGGACGCTGGGTGCGGCGGCGATGGGCCTCGGGATCGCCGAAGCGGTGTTGTGGTTCATCCGGCGGTGGCTGGTGTCGCGCGCGACGATGGGCGTCGAGGCCGACATCCGCAAGGACCTCTACGCGCGTCTGCAGATCCTGCCGATGTCGTTCCACGGTCGCTGGCAGTCGGGTCAGCTGCTGTCGCGAATCATGAACGACCTGGGCACGATTCGCCGATTCATGTCCTTCGGGCTGACGTTCCTGATCCTCAACATCCTGCAGATCACCATCGTCACCGCGATCCTGCTCGCGATGTACTGGCCGCTGGGTGTGGTGGTGCTGGTGTCGATCGTGCCGATCACCCTGACCGTGCTGCACTTCCAGCAGGAGTACACGCGACTGTCGCGGTTGGCCCAGGATCAGGCCGGCCACGTCGCCACCCACGTCGAGGAGGCCGCGCTCGGGCTGCGTGTGGTCAAGTCGTTCGGCCGCGAGGACTACGTCTACGACCGCTTCGACGAACAACTCACCGACCTCTACGACACGCAGGTGAGCCGCGTGACGGTGTCGGCGAAGTTCTGGACTCTGCTGGAGATCATCCCGAACCTCACGCTGATCCTGGTGCTGGGTTTCGGCGCCTACGCCGCCGGCCACGGCTTCGTGACGATGGGCACGCTGGTCGCATTCATCACGATGATGTTGTCGCTGGTCTGGCCGATCGCGTCGCTGGGCTTCCTGCTGTCGATGACGCAGGAGTCGTTCACGGCGGCCAACCGTATCGCCGAGATCTTCGACGCCCCGCGCGAGATCGCCGACGGCCCGCGCGATGCGACCCCGCGCGGCGGCCGCCTGGAGCTCGTCGACGTCGGGTTCCGGTTTCCGGACTCCGACGACTGGGCGCTGCGCCACGTGAACGTCACCGTGGAGCCGGGGGAGACGCTGGCGCTGGTCGGCGCGACCGGGTCGGGCAAGTCGGTGCTGGTGGGTCTGCTGTCTCGGCTCTACGACGTGACCGAGGGCGAGATCCGCATCGACGCCCAGGACATCCGCGAGCTGAGCCTGGAGGCGCTACGACGGGCGGTGGCCACGGCGTTCGAGGACCCGACGCTGTTCTCGATGTCGGTGGCCGAGAACCTCAAGCTCGGGAAACCGGACGCAACCGACGACGAGCTGCGCCAAGCCGTCGAGGTGGCCGCCGCGCAGTTCGTCTACGACCTGCCCTACGGGCTGGACACCCGCATCGGCGAACAGGGCATGAGCCTGTCCGGCGGTCAGCGGCAACGTCTTTCGTTGGCCCGCGCCATTCTCGCCGCACCCCGCATCCTGGTTCTCGACGACACGTTGAGCGCCCTCGATGTGCACACCGAGGCCGTGGTCGAAGAGGCGCTGCGCCGTGTCCTACACGCGGTCACCGGCGTCGTCGTGGCGCATCGCGCCTCGACGGTGCTGCTCGCCGACCGGGTGGCGCTGCTGCAGAACGGCACGATCACCCACGTCGGCACCCACGCCGAGCTGCTGGCGACCGTGCCCGAGTACCGCTACCTGCTGGCCGCCGACGACGAACTCGACGACGGCTGCGAGCGGGAGGTCGACTGGGAGCAACGAGCGGCGCGGGAGCGGCTGGATCACGAGATCCTGGAGGGACGCACGTGACGAGCGTGACCCCGGAGTGGCGCGGTCGGTTCGACGAACACGACGACCTGCCCATCGACGAGTCGGTGCCGCGGCGGCGCGAAGCCCGCGCGCTGCTGGGCTCGCTGCTGCGCCCGTACAAGTGGACGGTGACCGCGCTGGCCGCTGTCGTTGTCGTTGAAAACGTTGCGCGGCTCTCAGTTCCGATCCTCGTGCAGCGGGGCATCGACGACGGCATCCCGCCTCTGCTCGGGGGTGGGTCGGCGGCGACGTTGATGACGATCGTCGGTGTGCTGTGCGGGGTCGTCCTCGTGCAGGCCAGCGCGCGGATGTTCTTCCTGCGGCGCTCCGGTCGCATCGGTCAGCGTGTGCTGCGGGAACTGCGGCGACGAGTGTTCCGGCACTTCGGCCGCCTCGACATCGCGTTCCACGACCGCTACACCTCCGGCCGCGTGGTCAGCCGGTCCACCAACGACGTCGAGGCCATCCAGGACATGCTGGAGACGGGCTTCGACAGCCTGATCACCGCGGTGCTCACTCTCGTCGGCACCGCCATCCTGTTGATCACACTCGACGCCGAGCTCGGCCTGATGTGCCTGGCGGCGTTCCCGATCCTGGTGGTCCTCGTCGCGTGGTTCCACCGCGAGTCGTCGCGGATCTACCGTGAGGTGCGCGAGATCTCGGCGCTGGTGATCGTGCAGTTCGTCGAGACCATGACGGGTATCAAAGCGGTGCAGGCGTATCGGCGGGAGCCGCGCAACCAGGAGATCTTCGAAGGCATCGCCGACCGCTACCGGGTGATCAACGAGAAGACCTTCCGGCTGCTCGCGATCTTCATGCCCAGCGTCAAGCTCGTCGGCAACATCACCACCGGCGTGGTCCTGCTCTACGGCGGCTTCCGGGTGCTGCACGGCGAGATGACGATCGGCATCCTGGCCGCGTTCCTTCTCTACCTGCGGATGTTCTTCGAACCGATGCAGGAGATCTCGCAGTTCTTCAACACGTTCCAGTCGGCGTCGTCGGCGCTGGAGAAGCTGGCCGGGGTGCTGGCCGAGAAGCCGGGCATCAGCGACCCCGTCGCGCCTGTTGCGCTCGGCGCGGTGCGCGGTGACCTCGAATTCCGCGACGTCCGTTTCGAGTACGTGCCGAACCGGCCGGTGCTCCCGCATCTCGATCTGGTGGTTCCCGCCGGGCAGACCGTCGCCCTGGTCGGCACCACCGGTGCGGGCAAGACGACGATCGCGAAGCTCGTCACCCGGTTCTACGATCCGGTGGCGGGCAGCGTGTCGCTCGACGGCGTGGACCTGCGCGACCTCGCCCAGAACGATCTACGCCGCCACGTGGTCATGGTGACGCAGGAGAACTTCATGTTCGGGGGCACGGTCGCCGACAACATCCGCTTCGGCAAGCCCGATGCGTCCGACGCGGAGGTGCGGGCGGCGGCCACGGCAGTCGGCGCGGACGGATTCATCACCGCGTTGCCCGAGGGATACGACACCGACGTCGCCAAGCGTGGTGGCCGGTTGTCGGCGGGACAGCGCCAGCTCGTCGCGTTCGCGCGGGCCTTCCTGGCCGACCCCGCGGTGCTGATCCTCGACGAGGCAACGTCGTCGCTGGACATCCCGAGCGAGCGGATGGTTCAGCGGGCGTTGGAGACCGTGCTCGCCGAACGCACGGCGATCGTGATCGCCCACAGGCTCTCGACCGTGCAGATCGCGGACCGGGTGCTGGTGCTCGAGCACGGCGAGATCGTCGAGGACGGCTCGCCCGAGGAGCTGACGGCCCGCGACGGCGGGCACTACGCGGCACTGCACAGATCCTGGGTGCAGTCGCTGGCCTGACCCACGACGCCGCCGAGACTGCGGGCAGATCGCGATCGACGCCCGATATGCGATCTCCCCGCATTCTCGGTGTGCCGTAGTGTGCCGGCGCGGCGCTCAGATTGCAGTAGTCGAGCTCGGCATCGGCCCGAAAAAGCAGTAGTCGAGTTGCGACGCCACCACGATCGTCGACCCCATAATCGCTCGTGGTGCGTCGGGCCTTCTGCTTCCCGACAGAAACGGGTAAGCCTCATGTCACGCAACAGTGTTCGTCTGCATCCAACCGCAGTGCGGTGGGCCGGCGGGGTCATCGCAGCAGGTTCTCTGGCGCTGGCGGGACCGACGGCTGTCGCGCTCGCCGACACACCTTCCGATGGCGCTACTACTCCCGTCGGTGATCCTTCCTGCCTGTCGTTGGCCGCGCAGGGTTGCACGCGTGGTTCAGGGTTGTTCGGTCACGCAGGAGCGACGCCATCGCCGACGTCGTTGCTTCTCGCCACACCTGGTACGTCGCGACCCGCGTTCGGCCCTGGGGGCTGGTTGGTCGGCAACGGTGTGGACGCTGCCGCCGACTGTTCAGGGGCGGCATGCAATGGAGGTAACGGGGGACTGCTCTTCGGCAACGGTGGCGCGGGTGCCAACGGCGGAGACGGCGGGAAGGGCGGCCTGTTGGCCGGGAACGGGGGCGATGGCGGCAACGGCACGATCCCGGGTCAGGCCGGCGGGAGGGGCGGCGATGTCGGGCTCTTCGCGCTGTACGGGAGGGCCGGCGACGGCGGCAACGGCGCAGATGGCGCACCCGGTGTCGGCGGCGGTGCCGGCGGCGCCGGCGGCAACGTGACATGGTTCGGGCGCGGCGGAAACGGCGGCGACGGAGGCAGCGGCTACACAGGTCGAAACGGCGTCAACGGCGTGGCGTCCGGACAGGCTGCGGCGGGGCAGGACGGAGGCTTCACCTACGGCAGCGGTGTGGTCGTGGCGGACAAGGGCGGTGACGGGCTGGACGCCGATCCGGGCACTGACATGTCCGGCGGCGCAGGCGGTATGGGAGGAAATGCATCGCACACCGTCGTCTTCCCCGGGGACACGCCGCCGCCCGGAACGCTGACGGCGATCGGCGGAGCGGGCGGCGCCGGCGGTGACGGTGCCGGCGGAGGCTCCGGCGGGGCGGGCGGTGCCGGCGGTTACGGCGACACCAGCTCGGTGTTCCCGGGGTTCGCCACGCTGTCCCAGGGTGGAGACGGCGGCCGCGGTGGACGCGGCGGCGACGCAGGGGGAACGGGCGGTGTCGGCGGACGAGGAGGCTTTGCCTACGGCAACGGAAGTTCCAGAACCGCCGGGAAGTCGGGAGTCGGCGGCGATGGGGGCTCGGGGGCGCCTGGCGAGAGCGGCACCGACGGAGGCGCAGCCGGTGCGGGTGGCCGAGGAGGCGTGTTCGGTAGAGGTGGCACCGGCGGTACGGGTGGCGCGGGAGGTAACGGCGGGGCCGGCGCGCAGGGCGGAACCGGCGGCGCCGGCGGTCAGGGCTCCTTCGTCGCTGCCATACCGACCCGGATCGCAAACAGCGGTGCGTCCGGAGGTGCGGGAGGCACCGGTGGCGCCGGCGGCAACGCTGGCATCGGTGGAAGCGGCGCACGCGGTGGACACTCTCTGTTCGGACGTGACGGCGCCGACGGCTCTGGTGGCGCCAACGGCACCGGAGGTGCCGGCGGAAGCGGTGGTACCGGCGGTGCCGGTGGCGCCTCGGGTGCCGCGACACCGAATCCCGGCAGCTCCGGCAGCTCCGGCAGCGCAGGCTCGAAGCCGTCGGCGGGCACCACGACCGGCGGGGCCGGCGGAACCGGCGGCGCGGGAGGCGCAGGCGGCAGCGCCTGAGAGTTCCCGCGGGCGCTCGGCGTCTCGAGCGCTGGGTCAGGGCAGGAGACCGGCCCGTCGCGCCTTCGCCACCGCCTCGTGCCGGGTGTGGGCACCCAGCTTGGCCGCAGCGCTGCGCAGGTAACTCTTCACCGTCTCGGTCTTCAGAGAAAGACGCTCCGCAGCAACGACGTTCGAGCAGCCGAGCGCAACCTGCGTCAGCACGTCGAGCTCGCGGCCGGTGAGGTGCACTGTGGCCTCCTCGCCGCCGACCAACCGCTCGGCGAGCCGCGTCAATTCGTCGTGCAGAGTGGGCGCGACATGGGCGAGCCGACGCAGTTCTGCATGCACCTCGCGGACCCGCTCCGACGTCGCTCCGAGAGACGTCGCGGTCTCGTGCATCGACAGCCGACGGTCGACTTCGTCGCGGATGCGCAGTTCGTCGCCGATCCGGCGGGCCGCTGACACCATCAGGTCCGCGGCGCGGCCCCCGACCGGCGCGCCCGTCCGGTAGGCGCCGTAGAGCATCACTCGGGGGACGCCCTCGACGATCACCGGCACGGCGAGCACCGACTTGATGCCCTCGGACAACACGGGAACGTCGTAGTCGTGGGTGATGGTCGCGGCATTGCGATAGTCGGCGACCGACAGCGGCCGGCCGGCGACCATGCTGGCGCCGCCGAGGCCGGAACTCGAACGCACCACCAGCCCTCGCAGCAAGCCCGTTCGTGTTCCGACGAACTCGCTGAGCCGCAGCACGTCGCCCTGCACCTCGCCGCCGAACAGCACCGGCACCCGGCCCTCGGTGGCCACTCTCCGCAGCTCGGCGCGCAGGACGTCGGCGTCGCGAGGCCTCGTCAGCGATGGCACAGAATCCCCTCTTTCGGGGGTAGCGGTTGGTCAGGTGTGACATAGATCCTAGTGGCCATGACGACCAACACCGATCGGTATCGCGCCGCCCGCGATCACCTCGTGGCCGTGATCGGCGATTACGACTCAGCAGTCGAGACGTTCGAATGGCCGGAGATCACCGGCCAGTTCAACTGGGCGACAGACTGGTTCGACGTCATCGCCCGCGATCCGTCGTCTGCTGACCGGCCGGCGCTCTGGATCGTCGAGGAGGGCGGCTCGGAGACCACGGTGACGTTCGCCGAGATGGCCGACCGGTCCGACCGCGTCGCGACCTGGTTGGCGGGCCTCGGAGTCGGCAAGGGCGACCGGGTGGTTCTCATGCTCGGCAATCAGGTCGAGCTGTGGGTGTCGATGCTCGCGATCGCCAAGCTCGGGGCCGTCATCATGCCGACGACCAGCGCGCTGGGCGCCGCCGACCTCGCCGACCGCATCAGCCGCGGCGGTGCCCGAGTCGTCATCGCGAACACCGCGGACTCGACGAAGTTCGACGCGGTCGAGGGCGACTACATGCGCGTGGTCGTCGGTGACCCCGTGCCCGGTTGGCACGCGTACGCCGACGCGCACTCGAGCCAGGCGACGCCGTTCGCCGCGTGCACCGAGGTCGACGACACCAGCCTGGTGTACTTCACCTCCGGCACCACCAGCCGGCCGAAATTGGTCGAGCACTCGCAGGTGAGCTACGCGGTCGGGCACCTGTCGACGATGGCGTGGATCGGGGTGAGGCCCGGTGACGTGCACCTGGCGATCAGCTCGCCCGGGTGGGCGAAGCACGCGTGGAGTTGCTTCTTCGCGCCGTGGATCGCCGAGGCGACGATCTTCGTCTACAACTACGCGCGCTTCGACGCCGCAGCGCTGTTGCACCAGCTGCGCCGCGCGCGCGTCAATACCTTCTGTGCTCCGCCGACCGTGTGGCGCATGCTGATTCAGGCCGACCTCGGTGACAGACCCGAGGGGCTGCGGGAGATCCTCGGAGCGGGCGAACCGCTCAACCCGGACGTGATCGCCCAGGTGGACAAGGCGTGGGGCCTGACGATTCGCGACGGTTTCGGCCAGACCGAGACGACGCTGCAGGTCGGCAACACTCCCGGCCAACCCGTGAAGGCCGGCTCGATGGGGCGGCCGATGCCCGGCGTGCCGGTGGTCCTGGTGGATCCGCTGACCGGCGCCGAGGCGGACGAGGGAGAGATCTGCCTCGACCTGCGCGCCACCCCGCGGAATCTGATGACTGGATACCTCGACGACGAGAAGCGCAACGCAGCTGTGATGCGCGACGGCTACTACCACACCGGGGACGTGGCCAGCCGCGACGCGGACGGCTACATCACCTACATCGGGCGCACCGACGACGTCTTCAAGTCCTCGGACTACAAGGTGTCGCCCTTCGAGCTGGAAAGTGTGTTGATCGAGCACCCCGCCGTGGTGGAGGCGGCCGTCGTCCCCGCCCCCGACGACACCCGCCTCGCGGTGCCGAAGGCCTATGTGGCGCTGGCCGACGGGTGGTCTGCCGATGCCGAAACGGCAAGGCAGATCATGCAGTACAGCCGCGACCACCTGGCGCCCTACCTCAAGGTGCGCCGCGTCGAATTCTTCGAACTCCCCAAGACGATCTCGGGCAAGATCCGCCGAGTCGACCTGCGCCGCCGCGAGGAGGAGGCGCACGCCGCGGGTACGCCCATCGAGACCGAACACCGGTACGAGGATCTGTTGTCATGAGCTCCAGTTACGAGGCCGGCCCGGTCGACACGCCGATCCTGGAGGAGACCATCGGCGCGAACCTGGAACGCACCGCGACCCGATGCCCCGACGTCGAGGCGCTCGTCGACGTCGCGCAGGGTCTGCGGTACTCCTACGCCGAGCTGAACGCCGAGGTCGACGTCATCGCCCGCGGCTTGATGGCGAAGGGGATCGCCAAGGGCGACCGTGTCGGGATCTGGGCGCCGAACTGCGCGCAGTGGATCATCGCGCAGTACGCGTGCGCCAAGGCCGGTGCGATCCTGGTCAACATCAACCCGGCCTACCGCACGCACGAACTCGCCTATGTGCTCACGCAATCGGGGACCCGGTTGCTGATCGCCGCGACGTCGTTCAAGACGTCGGACTACGTGAGCATGGTCCGTGAAGTTCGGGGGTCCGTTCCGCATCTCACCGACGTCGTGTTCATCGGCACCTCCGACTGGGATGGCCTGCGCGCCGGGGCGTCCGCGGTGGGAACCGACGAACTCGCCGAGCGTGGCGCAGGACTCGACAACCGAGACCCGATCAATATCCAGTACACCTCGGGCACAACGGGTTTCCCGAAGGGAGCGACGCTCTCCCATCGCAACATCCTCAACAATGGATACTTCACCACCGAGCTCATCAAGCTCGGCCCGCAGGACCGGCTCTGCATTCCGGTGCCGTTCTACCATTGCTTCGGCATGGTGATGGGCAACCTCGGCTGCACCAGTCACGGCACCACGATGGTGATCCCGGCGCCGGGCTTCGATGCGGGCTCGACGCTGAACGCCATCGAGCAGGAACGGTGCACCGGGGTCTACGGCGTGCCGACCATGTTCATCGCGATGCAGAACCATCCCGACTTCGCCGCCACCGACCTCTCGTCGTTGCGCACCGGGATCATGGCGGGCTCGGTGTGTCCGGTGGAGGTGATGAAGCGCTGCGTGGAGGAGATGTCGATGACGGAAGTGGCCATCGCTTACGGGATGACCGAGACCTCGCCGGTGTCGTGCCAGACCCTCGTCGACGACGACCTCGACCGACGCACCTCCTCCATCGGCCGGGCGCACCCGCATGTCGAGATCAAGATCGTCGATCCCGACACCGGCGAGACGTTGCCCCGCGGTGAGCCCGGTGAGTTCTGCACGCGCGGGTACTCGGTGATGCTCGGCTACTGGCGCGACGACGAGAAGACCGCGGAGGCCATCGATTCCGACGGTTGGATGCACACCGGTGACCTCGCGGTGATGCGGGCCGACGGGTACTGCAACGTCGTCGGGCGGATCAAGGACATGGTGATCCGGGGCGGGGAGAACGTCTACCCTCGCGAGGTCGAGGACTTCCTGCTGACTCACCCCGACATCGAGGACGCCCAGGTGATCGGGGTGCCGGATGCCGTCTACGGCGAGGAGATCTGCGCCTGGATCCGGATGCGCCCCGGCCGGCCCGCACTGGACGCGGCCGCGGTGCGCGAGTTCGCATCAGAGGCGTTGGCGCACTACAAGATTCCCCGCTACGTGCACATCGTCGACGAGTTCCCGATGACGGTCACCGGCAAGGTGCGCAAGGTCGACATGCGCCGAGACAGCATCGCGATGCTGGGCCTCTAGCGGAAGTCGGAGAAGAACGCGATGACCTCGTCGGTGTACAGCTCTGGTTGCTCGAACGCCGCGAAGTGGCCTCCGCGGGGCATGTCGGTCCAGCGGGTGATGTTGTAGGTCGCCTCGCACCAGCGGCGCGATGAGCGCAGGATCTCCTTGGGGAATGACGCGACGCCCGTGGGCAATTCGACCCGGCCGCCATCGCGGAACGAGCCGAAGCTCTCCCAGTAGAGCCGCGCCGACGACGTCGCGCTCGCCGTGAGCCAGTACAGCATCACGTTGTCGAGCATCTCGTCCTTGGTCAGCACGTTCTCCGGGTGTCCGTCGGAATCCGTCCAGGCCCAGAACTTCTCGACGATCCACGCCATCTGCCCGACAGGGGAGTCGGTGAGCCCGTAGCCCAGCGTCTGCGGCCGCGTCGACTGCTGCTTGGAGTAGCCGGTGCCCCACTGCTGATGCTCGGCGTAGCCCTCGAGCACTTCACGCTCCTGCGGCGTCAGGTCACTCAGGTCTTTTGGCGGCCGGCCGATCGGCATGTTGGTGTGGATCGCCACGCAGTGGCCCTCGTTGCGGCCGATCTGCGTGGTCACCGCCGAGCCCCAGTCGCCACCTTGGGCGCCGTAGCGCTCGTATCCGAGGCGGACCATCAGCTCGTCCCACGCCGTCGCGATGCGCTCGATGCCCCATCCGGTCGCGGTGGGTTTGCCCGAGAAGCCGTAACCGGGCAGCGATGGGCACACCACGTCGAAGCCCGCGGCGGTCAGCGGCTCGATCACCTTCGTGAACTCGACGATCGACCCCGGCCAGCCGTGGGTGATCAGCAGCGGGAAGGCCTTCTCGCCGGAGGAGCGGGCGCTGCGCTGGTGCACGAAGTGAATGGAGAGCCCGTCGATCTCGGTGGTGAACTGGTCGAATCGATTCAGCGCGGCTTCCCTTGGCCGCCAATCGTATTCGTCGCGCCAGTAGTCGGCGAGCTCCCGGGCGTAGGACAGCGGCAGACCCTGGCTCCAGTCGTCCACGCATTCGCGCTCGGGCCACCGGGTACGCGCCAGCCGCTCCCGCAGGTCGGCGAGGTCGGCGTCGGGGACGGCGATGCGGAACGGCGTGACGTCAGGCATAGCTCATCCTGGCACCGGGATAATCGGAGCTTGTGTCCACCCCGACGCTCGTCCTGCTCGCCGCCACCACGCTGGCCGCCTGCATCTGCCTGGGCGCCGCGCTCTACGAAGCGCTGGTCGTCGATCCGTACTGGCCGCGTCGCCCCGGGCTGATCCAGTCGCGCAACGGCGGCATCGCCCGCGTCCGGTTCTGGCTGCCCGCGCCCGTGGTGTTCGAGGTGCTGCTGATCGTCACGCTGATCCTGACGTGGGGTGACTCCGCGGTCGGGACAGCTCTGCTGGTGGCGCTGGTCAGCCACGCCGTTATGCGGCTGTGGGCGCTGTTCGATCTGGTCCCGCGCGCCGCGGAGTTCGAACGCACCGATCCCGCCGACGTCGACGAGGCGGCTGCGGTGCGGTGGACGCGACGCAATCTATTGCGGGTGCCGCTGTTGCTCGTCACCTCCGGCGCGATGCTCGCCGCGCTGGCGCTGGCCTGATCACTGCTCCGGGAAGATCTGCGGCAACGCCGTGGCGCTGCCGGTGAAGTTCGGCGGCCGCTTCTCTCGGAACGCTGCGACGCCTTCCTTGCCGTCCCCGATCGAGGTGTAGAACATCGCGAGCGAGTCGCTCAGGTGGGCCTGCAGCGGTGATTCGGCGGCCCCGTTGCGGTAGAGCAGCTGCTTGGCCAGCGCCAGCGCCACAGGAGAACGCCCGGAGACGTAGCTGCGGGCCAGTGCGATCGCGTCCGACACCAGCGAGTCGGCCGGATGCACCGATCGCAGCAGCCGGCCGCGCAGTGCGTCCTCGGCGGTGATGATGTCGGCGGAGTAGACCCAGTCAAGGGCCTGCTGGATGCCGACCAGCCGGGGCAGGAACCACGAGGAGCAGGCCTCGGGCACGATGCCGAGCCGGCCGAACACGAAACCGATCCGGGCGTTCTCGGACGCCACCCGGATGTCCATGGCCAGTGTCATGGTCGCGCCGATACCGACCGCGGCGCCATTGATCGCCGCGATGACGGGCTTGGGCAGCGCATGGATCGCGAGGGTGACCCGGCCACCGGTGTCGCGGATGCCGCTGTGCAGCGGCTCGCTCGCGTAGTCATCCTGCATCTGCTCGGGTGTCGGCGCCAGGCTCTCGTCCAGACCGAACACGTTGCCGTCGGCCGAGAGGTCCATCCCCGCGCAGAACGCGCGGCCGGCGCCGGTGACGACGACGGCACGGATCGCATCGTCGTAGGCGTCGACGGCGAAGAACTGCTCCAGCTCCCTGGCCATCGTCACCGTGAAGGCGTTGAGCTGCTCTGGACGCGACAGCGTCAGCAGTGCCACCCCGTCGGCGTCGACGGTGCACTGCAGGGTCTCGTAATCCACGTCGGTGAGGCTACCGACCGCCCGGGCTCACGCCTCGAGTTCGCCGAGCACCTTGCGTTCGATAGCCGCGCGGGTGGCGACCGGCAGCACCACGAGGCCCGCGAGTTCCTTCTGCGCACGGCCGTAGGCGTTCTGGCGTTCCTGCGGGGTGGCGCCGTCGTCGCCCGCCAGGCGCAGCAGGTGTTGCGCACGCGCCAGCCGGTCCTGGTCGTCGGCGGAGAAGTCGCTGCGCCGGCGCCGGGCCGCCTCGGCCTCGGCAGCGTCGAACGCGGCGACGTAGTCGGTCACCGCGTCGCGATATCCCGCGGCCGCATCGCGATCCTCGACGATGTCCTCGGGCTGCGCGGGCCGCAGCAGGTCGGCCCGGCTCTTGGCTTTGTGGAAGGCCAGTGTCAGAGGCTCCCGCATGTCCGTCATCACCGGGAAGTCCAGCAGCTTGGCGACATCCAGTTCGTAGGAGAGCCATCGCGCATCGGTGGCGTCGTGGCGCTCGAGCAGTCTGGCCAGTTCGCGGCGCCGGTTCTCCACCGTGGCGGTACCGGAGGCCTTCTCCCTCGCGAGTGCGACCCTGGTCTCCTGCTTGATGCGGTACCGCTCGAGCCGGCGCTGGGCGCGGCGCTCGTTGGCGGCCGAGATGCCGCGCGCGGCTCCGCCGATCACCCCGCCCAGCGGAAAGACCAGCCACCAGTAGTTTCCGGCGAACTGCAACAGCGCCTCCACACGCCCAGAATGCCACCGGCCGGTGTGGTGGGATTGTCTGGTGCCGGACGCGCCGCCAGACCCAGCCCTTCCCGAGCCCGCCATCGTCGCCCGCGGGCTCACGCTGCGGGGGCCGTGGGGACCGGTGTACGGACCGGTGGATCTCGACGTCCCCGCGGCGGGGGTGACGGTCATGGTCTGTCCCGCGGGATCGGGGCGGACTGCGCTGTCGATGACGCTGGCGGGACGGATGCGTCCGACGTCGGGGTCGCTGACGGTGTTCGGCCGGACCCGCGCCCGCGACATCTTCGCCGACGCGGCGCTGGCCGGCATCGACGAACTCGACACGGTGGCCGAGTCGGTGACGGTGGGGGACCTCGTCACCGAGCAACTGCGCTGGGATGCGAAGTGGTACAGGCTGATTCGCCGCGCCACCGACGACGACGTGAGGCGCGTGTGCGGGCCGGTCTTCGGCGAGCTGCCGCTGCCGCCCCGAACGGAGTTCGTCGAGGAGCTCACCGAACTCGACGGGTTGCTGCTGCGCATCGCACTGGCCAACACACGCCGGCCGCGGCTGCTCGTGGTGGGCAATCTGGAGCAGGTCACCAGTGACCAGAACCGCGACCTGCTGGTCGACCGGCTGGTCGATCTGGGCCGCGAGCAGACAGTGCTGACCGCGAGTGTCAACGGTGTCGCCGCCCGCCCCGGGCTGCGGGAGATGCGGGTTGCAGGCGTCTCGCGCGCCGAACTCGCAGGGCATGAGAGAGGTGAGGCGTAGTGGTGCTGGCCGGGATGTCCTTGGGCACGGATCTGAAGCGGTATTCGCACGGGCTGATGCCGCGGATCGCGCTCGTCACGATCATCCTGCTGCCACTTCTCTACGGCGCGATGTACCTGTGGGCGTTCTGGAATCCGTTCGCCGAGGTCGGCAAGGTGCCCGTGGCTCTGGTCAACGCCGACCGTGGTGCACAGGTGCAGGGCACACAGGTGCGGGCGGGTGACGAGGTGGCCCGGGCCCTGCTCGATTCGGGTCAGCTGGATCTGACCGAGGTCTCCGCGCAGGAGGCCGCTGACGGCGTGGCCGACGGCCGCTTCTACTTCTCGATCACGTTGCCGGAGAACTTCTCCGAGTTGGTCGCCTCTCCGTCCGGTCCGCGTCCGGCGCAGGCCCCGCTGCAGTTCACCTTCAACGACGCCAACAACTACCTCGGCACGGTCATCGGGCAGAACGCCTCGCGGGAGATCCTCAACCAGGTCAACGCGAAAATCGGCGAGCGCGGTATCGGCACCGTCGTCAACGGGTTGGCCCAGGCGGGCACGGGCCTGGATCAGGCGGCCGGCGGCGCCGAGCAACTCGCCGGTGGCCTGGTCACCGCCGACGACGGCGCGCACCGGCTCGCCGGTGGCGCGGACACGTTGACCTCGGGCCTGCGCACCGCGCAGGCGGGATCGGCGCAGCTGGCCGCGGGCACCCGACGTCTGAGCGGGGCCGTCGACACGGCGACTGCACCGCTGCTCGACGTGCTCGACCGGGTGGGCGGGCTGGGCCTGAATCCTGACGAGGTCGCCGGCGCCGCGCAGCATCTGTCCGGCGCGGTCCGGTCGACGACCGACAGGATCGCCGCGCTCAACGTCAGCAGCGCCCAGGCGGCCGCGATCGTCGACCAGGCCGTCGGCTTCCTGCAGAACAATCCTGATCCCGCGGTGCGTGACGCCGGGCAGGCGCTCGCTGGTGCGCAGCGCCTGCTGCGCGCCCGGGGTATCGATCCCACCACCGACGACGGTCTGGTCCGGCTGCGCGACAGCGCTGCCACGCTGGAGGGCGAACTCGGCGACCCGAACAGCCGGCTGCGGACATTCCTGACCCGCGCCCTCAACGGCGGTCTGCGCTCCGATGTCGCGCAGCTGCGTGACGGGGTCCATCAACTCGATTCCGGCGCGCAGCGTCTCACTGCGGGCCTCGGTCAACTGTCGGCCGGTGGTAATCAATTGTCCGCGGGGGCGCATCAACTCGCCGACGGCACCACGCAGCTGCGCACCGGTGGGCAGGAGCTGGCCACCCGTCTGCGTCAGGGCGCGGAGCAGATCCCGTCGTGGAACCCGCAGCAGCGCACCGAGGTCGCGCGCACGCTGGCCGCGCCGACGGAACTCGATCTGCGTAACACCCACCCGGCGGCGACGTTCGGGACCGGATTCGCGCCGTTCTTCCTGCCTCTGGCGCTGTTCATCGGGGCGATGATCGTGTGGATGTTGTTGACGCCGTTGCAGTCTCGACCCATCGTGAACGGGCTGGGTGCACTGCGTGTGGTGCTGGCGTCCTACTGGCCGGGGCTTCTCGTCGTGGTCAGCCAGGTGGTGGTGATGTACGTCGTCGTCCATGTCGGCGTCGGTTTGCATGCCACCTACGCGTTGGCGACGGTCGCGTTCCTCGCGCTGGTCGCCGGTGCCTTCCTCGCGCTGATCCAGGCGTTCAACGCGGTGCTCGGGGTCGCCGTCGGACGCGTCGCGACGCTGGCCTTCCTGATGCTGCAGCTGGTCTCCGCCGGCGGCATCTATCCGGTCGAGACCACCGCGAAGCCCTTCCAGATCCTGCACCCCTTCGATCCGATGACATACGCGGTCAACGGTTTGCGTCAGCTGATCGTCGGCGGCGTGGATGCCCGGTTGTGGACGGCAATTGCGGTGCTCTCGGCGGTCCTGTTGGCCTCGCTGGCCGCCAGCTCCTGGGCGGCGAGACGCAATAGGCAATACACCATGGAGCGGCTGCACCCGCCGATCGAGGTCTGAGGTGAGCCGCGACGATCGACGGCTCGGGGATTTCGCCGGTGCCGTGGTGCTGCTGCTCCTGCAGGGATTCTGTTGGCGCGCAGCCTTGTTCCTTTCCCACGGTGATGGCCCCGTGCTGCGCTACGGCGGGTTCGTGCTGCTGATGCTGACCCTGGGACTGGTGATCTGGCGTGTCGCCAGGGCGCGGCAGGCGGCGTGGCTCGCGCTGGGTGGGCTGGCAGTCCAGGCCGCGATCGGTGCGACCACCTGGCTCTCCTGACGCCGAAACTGTATTCCACGTGGACTTTTCGACGATATCGCCGCGTGGAATACAGTTTCGGCGCTTGTCAGGGCAGGCCGATGCGGCGATACCGTTCGATGCGCGCGGCCAGGCGTTGCTCGTCGGGTCCCTGCCCCAGGGCGTGCAGCTCCGCGGCGATGGTGTCCGACAGCCGGCTGATGAAGGCCCGGGGTTCGTCGGCGGCGTCGGGATGCTCGGGCACGACCACGTCGACGATGCCGCTGCGCAGCAGGTCGGCGGATCGAATGCCCTGTGCTGCAGCCAGTTCGGGGGCGTGCCCGACGTCGCGGTAGACGATCGCGCTGGCGCCCTCCGGCGGCAGCGGTGCCAGCCAGCCGTGCAGCGCGGCGATCACCCGGTCGGCCGGGACCATCGCCAGCGCCGGGCCGCCGCTGCCCTGCCCCAGCAGGACCGACACCGTCGGGGTGTCGAGCATGACGAGATCGGCCAGGCAGCGCGCGATCTCACCGGCCAGACCGTCTTCCTCCGCCTCGACCGACAGCGCCGGGCCCGCCGTGTCGATCACCAGGACAAGCGGCAGCTGCAAGCCGGCGGCCAGCGCCATGCCGCGGCGGGCTTCGCGCAGCGCGGCGGGGCCGACTACGCCCTTGACGTGTTCCTGGCCCAGTACGACGGCGGGTTGCCCGCCGAACCGGGCGAGCGCGAGCACGGTCGTCGCGGCCTCGCCCTGTCCCGTGCCGGACAGCAGGACCCTTTCGGTCGAGCCGTGGCGCAGCAGAGCGCCCACTCCGGGCCGGTCCGGTCGCCGCGAGATCTCGACTGACTCCCAGGCGGGCACGTCGGGCAGCGGTTCGGCGGCAGGAGCGGCCGGCGCGGTGCCGGGCGGATCGGACACCACGGTCAGCGTGCGGTGGATCGTCGCGCGCAGGACGTCGAGCGGCACGACGGCGTCGACGACGCCGTGACGCCGGAGGTTCTCCGCCGTCTGCACCCCGGCCGGGAACGGTTCGCCGTAGAGGTGCTCGTAGACGCGCGGGCCGAGGAATCCGATCAGTGCGCCCGGTTCGGCGGCGGTGACGTGACCCAGCGAACCCCACGACGCGAACACCCCACCCGTCGTGGGATGTCGCAGGTACACCAGATACGGCAGGTGCGCCTGCTTGTGCTGCTGGACGGCCGCGGTGATCTTCACCATCTGCAGGAAGGCCACCGTGCCCTCCTGCATGCGGGTCCCCCCGGAACTGGGTGAAGCCAGCAGCGGCAGCCGCTCGGCGGTGGCCCGGTGCACGGCAGCGACGATGCGTTCCGCGGCGGCCACTCCGATGGATCCGGCGAGGAAGTCGAACTCGCACACGACCAGCGCGACCCGGCGGCCGAACACCCGGCCCTCCCCGGTGAGCACCGACTCGTCGAGTCCGCTCGCGGCGGAGGCAGCGGCCATATCGCGGCGATAGGACTCCGACATCGGCACCTGAAGTGGTGCGGAATCCCAGCTCACGAACGATTCCTCGTCGAGGACGGCGTCGCGCAGCTCGAGGGCGCGGATCCGGCTCACAGCTCGAGGCTAATAGGCTGGGCCCATGATTGAAGCCACCCGTGACGGCCACGTGCTGACTCTCGAGATGCAGCGTCCGGAGCGGCGCAATGCTCTGAGCTCCCAACTCGTCGACGGTCTGCGCGAGGCGATCGAGAAAGCCGGCACCGAGGACGTCCGCGCGATCGTGCTCACCGGCGCCGGGCACGTGTTCAGCTCGGGCGCCGATCTGTCCGGCGGCCAGGGCGTCGCCGACGAGCTGCCCGACAAGGCCAGGGCGCTCAACCTCGCGATCGACAAGGCGCCGGTACCGGTGATCGCCGCGGTCAACGGCCCGGCCATCGGGGCCGGGGTCATCCTGTCGATGATCTGCGATCTGCGGGTGGTGGCGCCTGAGGCGTACTTCCAGTTCCCGGTCGCCAGGTACGGCATCGCGCTGGACAACTGGAGCATCCGGCGGCTGACCTCGCTCGTGGGCGCGGGCCGAGCGCGCGGCATGCTGCTGGCCGCCGAGCGGCTGACGTCGGAGGCGGCGTTGCAGTCCGGGATGGCCAACCGGATCGGCACGCTGGCCGACGCCCAGGCCTGGGCCCAGGAGATCGGCGGGTACGCGCCGCTGGCCCTGCAGCATGCCAAGCGGGTGCTCAACGACGACGGCGCCTACGAGGATCCGTGGCCCGCGCACCAGGAGCTGTTCGACCGGGCGTGGAAGAGCCAGGACATCATCGAGGCGCAGGTGGCCCGCATCGAGAAGCGCGCACCGAAGTTCACGGGCGCCTGATGTTCTCCGCGGCGCTGCGGTTCGGGTTCGGGACGGCCTCCCTCCTGGGAGCAGGCTGGGTGCTGCGGGCACTGCAGGGCACCTCGGCGTCGCTGGGCGCCACGCCCGCGGAGATCGCCCCGGTGGCGCGGCGCTCGCCGCAGTACCGCGACGGCAAGTTCGTCAACCTCGAGCCGCCGTCGGGCATGACGGTGGACCGGGAAGCGCGGCGCACCCTCCTGCGTGATCTGGCCAACGCCGGGTCCTCGGGTAAACCGCCGGGGCCCATTCCCGTCGCCGATCCGCCGAAGGTGCATCCGGAGGCCAAGACCGCCGCGGCCAGCTGGTACGGCCATTCCAGCTCGCTGATCGAGGTCGACGGCTACCGCGTGCTGGCCGATCCGGTGTGGAGCCGCCGGTGCTCGCCCTCGCGTGCGGTTGGACCGGAGCGCATGCACGAGATCCCGCTGCTGATCGAGGCGTTGCCCGCGGTCGACGCGATCATCATCAGCCACGATCACTACGACCATCTGGACATCGACACCGTCATCGCGCTCACCCACAGCCAGCGCGCGCCGTTCCTGGTGCCGCTGGGTATCGGCGCGCACCTGCGCAAGTGGGGCATCCCGGAGAGCCGCATCGTCGAGCTCGACTGGCATGAGTCCCACCGCATCGGCGATCTGACGCTGGTCTGCACCCCGGCCCGGCACTTCTCCGGCCGGCTCTTCACCCGTGACACCACGCTGTGGGCGTCGTGGGTGGTGATGGGGCCTCGGCACCGGGCGTTCTTCGGAGGCGACACCGGATACACGAAGAGTTTCGCCGAGATCGGCGCCGAGTTCGGGCCGTTCGACCTGACGCTGTTGCCGATCGGCGCCTACCACCCGGCGTTCTCGGACATCCACATGAACCCCGAGGACGCGGTGCGTGCCCACCTGGACATGACCGAGGGCGGGCTGATGATGCCGATTCACTGGGCGACGTTCCGGCTGGCGCCGCACCCGTGGGCCGAGCCGGCCGAGCGTCTCGTGGTGGCCGCCGACGCCGAAGGCGTCCGGATCGCGGTCCCGATCCCCGGTGGCCGGGTGGACGGCGATTCGACGTTCGACCCGTGGTGGCGGCTGTAACGACGCGCCGCGGGTTACCGTTTCGGGCATGAAACCTGGGGTGGCCGTGCTCGCCGTGTTGTCCGTGCTGGCCGCCGGTTGCGGGGCCGGACCCTCACCGAACCCGACGACGACGGCGGCGCCACCGAGCCAGAACGCCGACACGCCGCCGCCGCTGGTACCGGCGATGCCGCTGCCCGAGGGCGCGGTCGAGGGTGCCGTGGCCAAGCTCGACGGGCTCGCCGAGGAGCTGATGACATCGTCGGGCATTCCCGGGATGGCCGTGGCCGTGGTGCACGGAGGAAAGACCGTGTACGCCAAGGGGTTCGGCAAGAAGGATCTGAGCAGACCCGACGGCGCCGACAACGCCGTCGGGCCCGACACCGTGTTCCAGCTCGCCTCGGTGTCGAAATCGTTGTCGGCCACGGTGGTTGCGCACGAGGTCGGCGCGAAGACGGTCGACTGGAACACCCCGATCGTGTCGAAGCTGCCGTGGTTCGCACTCGCCGATCCTGCTGTCACGCCGATGGTCTCGATCGGGGACATGATGTCGCACCGCTCCGGGCTGCCCGATCACGCCGGCGACCTGCTCGAGGATCTCGGCTACGACCGCAGGCAGGTCCTGGAGAAGTTGCGCGACTATCCGCTCGACCCGTTCCGGATCTCCTACGCCTACACGAACTTCGGATTCACCACCGGCGCCGAGGCAACGGCCGCCGCGGCGACCAAACCGTGGGAGGATCTCGCGTCCGACGTGCTGTTCCGTCCGCTGGGTATGACGACGGCCAGCTTCCGCTTCGCGGATTACGCGCGCCGCCCCGACCGCGCGATCGGCCACATCCGCATCGACAACACCTACCGGCCGCAGTTCGTTCGCGACGCCGACGCCCAGGCGCCCGCCGGCGGGGCCAGCGCCTCGGTGACGGACATGACGCACTGGCTGGCGATGGTGCTCGGCAACGGGACCTATGAGGGCCGGCAGGTGATCGACCCGGCGGCGCTGCTGCCCGCGCTGACTCCGCAGTCGGTGTCCAGCCCGGCCTCGGAGCCGGCGATGCGAACCGGGTTCTACGGGTTCGGCTTCAACGTCGGCACGACGTCGGCGGCGCGCACCGAACTCAGCCACTCGGGTGCCTTCGAGTTGGGCGCCGGGACGAACATCCTGATCCTGCCGTCGGCCGACGTGGCGATCGTCGCGCTCACCAACGCCACCCCGACCGGCATACCGGAGACGCTGACCGCGGAGTTCGCCGATCTGGTGCAGTTCGGTGAGATCCGGCAGGACTGGCGCAGCCTGTACGCGAAGGCGTTCGAGCAGATCGACGCTCCGACCGGGTCTCTCTCCGGTAAGCAGCCACCCGCTGACCCCGCGCCGCCGGCGCCGCTGGCCGGATACCTCGGCACCTACCGCAACGACTTCTGGGGCCCGGCCACCGTCACCGAGGTCAACGGCACGCTGAGACTGCGAATCGGGGCGAATCTGGATGTGCCGCTGCGGCATTGGGACGGCAACACGTTCGCCTACGACTTCATCACCGAGAATGCGCCGCCTGGGACGGTGGCTGCGGCGACGTTCGACGGCCCGCGTCTGACGCTCGACTACTACAACGCCGAGGGCAAGGGAGTGTTCACCCGGTGACCGCTGCGGGCCTGTCCGACGCCGACGTCGACCAGCGCATCGCCGAGGGCAAGACCAACGACGTCCCGACCCGTGCCGCGCGCAGCGTGTCGGAGATCGTGCGCGGCAACGTGTTCACCCGTATCAACGCCATTCTCGGTGTGCTGCTGATCATCGTGCTGTCCACGGGGTCGGTGATCAACGGGGCCTTCGGTCTGCTCATCATCGCCAACAGCGGGATCGGCATCATCCAGGAACTGCGCGCCAAGCGCACCCTGGACAAGCTCGCGATCGTCGGCCAGGCAAAACCCATGGTGCGCAGGCTTTCCGGTACTGCGGCGCGTCAGCCCAGTGAGGTGGTGCTGGACGATCTGATCGAGCTCGGACCCGGTGACCAGATCATCGTCGACGGTGACGTCGTCGAGGCGGCGAACCTGGAGATCGACGAATCGCTGTTGACCGGCGAAGCCGATGCGATCGCCAAACACCCGGGTGATCACGTGATGTCGGGCAGCTTCGTGGTGGCGGGCAGCGGCGTCTATCGCGCCACCAAGGTCGGCCGGGAGGCGTACGCCGCCAAGCTCGCCGAGGAGGCCAGCAAGTTCACGCTGGTGAAATCCGAACTGCGCAGCGGCATCAACAAGATTCTGCAGTTCATCACCTACCTGCTGGTGCCCGCCGGGGCGCTGATCATCTACACCCAGCTGTTCACCACCGATGCGGGCTGGCAGGAATCCGTGCTGCGCATGGTCGGCGCGCTGGTGCCGATGGTGCCCGAGGGCCTGGTGTTGATGACCTCGATCGCGTTCGCTGTCGGAGTGGTGCGGTTGGGCCGGCGCCAGTGTCTGGTCAACGAGTTGCCCGCCATCGAAGGTCTGGCGCGGGTCGACGTGGTGTGCGCGGACAAGACCGGCACGCTCACCGAGAACGGGATGCGGGTCAGCGAGGTCGAGCCACTGGACGGCACCGCGGCCGTCACCGAGGTGCTGGCCCAGCTCGCCGCCGACGACGACAGGCCCAACGCCAGCATGGCCGCCATCGCCGAGGCGTACCGGATGCCGCCGGGCTGGACGGCCACCGCCACCGCACCGTTCAAATCGGCCACGAAGTGGAGCGGCGCGTCCTACGGCGAGCACGGCAACTGGGTGATCGGCGCTCCGGATGTGCTGCTCGACCCGTCGTCGTCGGCCGCGGCGCAGGCCGAGCAGATCGGTGCGCAGGGCTTGCGCGTTTTGCTCTTGGGGTCCAGTGATCTGCCGGTCGACGATCCGCAGGCGCCGGGCTCGGTGACCCCGGCCGCGCTGGTCGTGCTGGAGCAGCGGGTGCGCCGCGACGCGCGCGACACCCTCGACTACTTTGCCTCTCAACGGGTCTCGGTCAAGGTCATCTCGGGAGACAACGCGGTGTCGGTGGGTGCGGTGGCTGCCTCCCTCGGTCTGGCGGGCGAGACGATGGACGCGCGCCGCCTGCCAGCCGAACCGGACCGTCTGGCCGACACGCTGGAGGAGTGCACGACGTTCGGCCGGGTGCGCCCCGACCAGAAGCGCGCCATGGTGCACGCCCTGCAGTCACGCGGACACAACGTCGCGATGACGGGCGACGGCGTCAACGACGTGCTGGCACTCAAGGACGCCGACATCGGCGTCGCGATGGGGTCGGGAAGTTCGGCGTCCCGTGCGGTGGCCCAGATCGTGTTGCTGGACAACAAGTTCGCGACCTTGCCCTTCGTGGTGGGGGAGGGCAGGCGGGTGATCGGCAATATCGAGCGGGTCTCCAACCTGTTCCTGACCAAGACCGTCTATTCGGTGTTGCTCGCGGTGCTCGTCGGGCTCGCAGGTCTGTCGGCCAAGGTCTTCGGCACCGATCCACTGCTGTTCCCGTTCCAGCCGATCCACGTCACGATCGCCGCCTGGTTCACGATCGGGGTGCCGGCGTTCATCCTGTCGTTGGCGCCCAATGCCGAGCGAGCGCACCCGGGCTTCGTGCGCCGCGTGATGACCGCGGCGCTGCCGTCGGGGCTGGTGGTCGGGGTCGCGACGTTCGTGTCCTACCTGTTGGCCTACCAGGGCAGGGCCGCCAGCGCGGTCGAGCAGACGCAGGCCTCGACAGCGGCGCTGATCACCCTGCTGGTGTCGGCGCTGTGGGTGCTGGCTGTGATCGCCCGGCCCTACGAGTGGTGGCGCGTCGCGTTGGTCGCCGTGTCCGCGCTGGCCTACGTGCTGATCTTCAGTCTTCCGCTGGCCTGGAAGGTGTTCCTGCTCGATCCGACGAACTTGGCGACCAGCTCGACGGCGCTGGTGATCGGGCTGGTCGGGGCGGCCGCCGTGGAGGTGATCTGGTGGGTGCAGGGCAGGGTCCTGGGCGAAACCCGCAGGCTGTGGCGCTCGCCAGAACGGTAAAGTCGGGCGCATGGGATTTCTGGACAAGGCGAAAGATCTTCTCTCCAAGAACGCCGACAAAGTGGACACCGTGATCGACAAGGCCGGTGACCTCGTCGACAAGAAGACGCAGGGCAAGTACGCGTCCACGGTCGACAAGGTGCAGGAGGCCGCCAGGAAGGCCGTGAACGATCAGACCGGCCAGCCGGGCCAGCCCGGCCAAACCGGTCAGACCGGTCAGCCGGGTCAGACCGGCACCCCCGCCAAGCCGCCGGTTCCGCCGCAGCAGGAGCCGCCGACGGCGCCCCCGGTGTCGTAACCCGCCGATGGCCAAGCTCTCGGTTGCCGTCGACGTGCCCCTACCGCCCGAAAAGGCTTGGGAGAGCGCGTCGGATCTGTCCCGCTACAAGGACTGGTTGTCCATTCACCGGGTGTGGCGCTCGCCGCTGCCCGACACCATCGACAAGGGCACGACGCTCGATTCCATCGTCGAGGTCAAGGGCATGCTCAACCGCATCAAGTGGACTGTCGTGCACTTCAAGCCGCCGGAGGCGATGACGCTCAACGGCGTCGGGCGCGGTGGGGTCAAGGTGAAGTTGATGGGCAAGGTCACACCTTCCTCCGATACCCCTGACGGCTCCAACGTGAAATTCGACGTGCACCTGGGCGGCCCCGCGCTGTTCGGTCCGATCGGCATGGTCGTCGCGAGTGCGCTGCAGAGCGACATCCAGGAGTCACTGAACCGCTTCAAGGCCGTGTTCGCCCCGTCCTGATTTCTTCCGGCGAGCAGACGCGAACTCGTGCGGAAACACATCAGAAAGCCTGAGTTCGCGTCTGCTCGCGGAGAAAACTAGAGCGCCTCGGGGATCGGGGTGTCGCCGGTGATCAGCTCGAACGTGCGACCTGTGGTCCGGGGATCGTCGAGGACCGCGACGATGACCGCCGCGACATCAGCCCGGGAGATCTTCCCGCGCCCTGTCTTCTCGGCGACGGTCACCCGGCCGGTGGGCTCGTCGTCGGTGAGTTGACCGGGACGCACGATAATCGTCGAAAGACCTGTGCGAGAACGGATCTCGTCGTCAGCGGCGCCTTTGGCCCGCAGGTAGGCGACGAAGACCTCGTCGGCGGCGTCGTCGGGAGTGTCCACGTCGGCGCCCATCGCAGAGATCATCACGTAGCGCTGCACGCCCGCCTCTTCGGCAGCGTCGGCCAACAGAATCGCGGCATCCCGGTCGACTGTCTGCTTGCGGGCCGCGCCACTCCCCGGACCCGCGCCGGCGGCGAACACCACCGCGTCCGACCCGGTCAGGTGAGCGGCGAGTTCGTCGGCGGTGGCACTCTCGAGGTCGATCACGACCGCTCGCGCGCCGGCAGCCTCCACATCGGCTGCGTGGTCGGGGTTGCGGATCAGCGCCACGGCCGCATCCCCGCGTGCGGCGAGCAGCCGTTCGGTGATCAGTGCGATCTTGCCGTGACCACCTGCGATGACAACCTGCATCGTCGATTCCTCCTCGGTCGGGGACACTGGTGCCGTGTCTACCACCGTGCCCCGGCTGGTTTCGGCCGAAACAGTCGGGCCAATACTGGCGCCCGTGCATCGCAGCGCCGCCCGATTCCTGACCGCACTGGCCACCGTGCTGGGCACCGTCGCCTTGGCCGTACCTGCCGCTGCCCAACCGGGGCCGGCCACCGGGTTGCTCCAGGTCGGTGGACTGCAGCGCACCTACTCGGTCCACGTACCGCCCGGTGCCGTCACCGGCCTGGTCATCAACCTGCACGGCGCGGGGCAGACCGGCCGTGACCAGGAGGTGGGGACCAGCTACGACGCCGTCGCAGACCGCTATGGGTTCGTCGTCGCCTACCCCGACGGGGTCGACATGAGCTGGGCCGACGGTCGCGGCGGGTCCGTCCCCGAGCGGCAGGGTGTCGACGACGTGGGTTTCCTGTCCGCGCTGATCACGCAGCTCACCGGCGAGTACGGGGTCAACCCGGGCCGGGTGTTCGTCACGGGCATGTCGGCCGGCGGCTTCATGGCGCAGCGGCTGGCCTGCGACCGCGCCGACCTGGTCGCGGCCGTGGTGTCGGTGTCCGGGACGCTCGGCGCGACGGTTCCGTGCGCGCCGTCACGCCCGGTGTCCGTACTCGCCGTGCACGGCGACGCCGATCCGGTGGTCCCGTTCGGTGGCGGTCCGATGGTCGGGCGGGGTGGGCCGAGCGTGATCGTGTCGGCGCCCGAACTGGTGAACCGCTGGCGCGCCATCGATCAGTGCCCGCCGCCGGTGGATTCGCCGGGCCGCTCGTCGGCGACGGGCTGCGCCGACGGCACCGCGGTCGAGTTCGTGATCATCGGCGGCGGCGGGCACGTCTGGCCGACCGGATTCGGGTTCGACGCCAGTCAGGCCGGCGCAGATTTCTTCGCCGCCCACGGACGCTGAGTTCAGGCGCTGACACGGCGCAAGCTGGGCCGCCGGCACCTCCTCGATCGACGGCACGCGGTGAAGGCGGTCGGACACCTCTCCGATTTAAGGAGGCTGTACGAAACATGTCGGAAACATGATCGCCTTGTCGCTGAAACGAGGGGTCGACATTCTCGTTCGGGACCGCCCGAAGGAGTGCGAACGTGAATCAGATCGACCCCGCAGCGACCGCCTGGTTGTTGGCCAGCACCGCCCTGGTGCTTCTCATGACGCCGGGCCTGGCGATCTTCTACGGCGGGATGGTCCGCACCACCGGCGTGCTCAACATGATCATGATGAGCTTCATCGCGATCCCGTTGGTCACGGTGACGTGGTTGCTCGCCGGGTACAGCCTCGCGTTCTCGGACAGCCGCGCCGGCGGAGTGATAGGGAGTCTGTCGCATCTCGGGCTGGGCGGAATCACCCCGTACACCGTGCACGGGCAGGTTCCCGAACTCCTCTTCGTGACGTTCCAGCTCACCTTCGCGATCATCACCGCCGCTCTGGTCAGTGGCGCGATCGCCGACCGGGCCAAGTTCGCGGCGTGGGTGGTCTTCGTCCCGGTATGGGTCATCGTGGTGTATTCGGTTGTCGCCCACTGGGTGTGGGCGCCCGGCGGGTGGATGATGCGCTGGGGTGTCCTGGACTACGCGGGTGGTCTGGTCGTCGAGATCGTCTCGGGCGCATCGGCGTTGGCGTTGGCGCTGGTGCTGGGACCACGCATCGGGTTCAAGAAGGAGGCGATGCGGCCGCACAATCTGCCGTTCGTCCTTCTCGGCGTCGGCCTGCTGTGGTTCGGCTGGTTCGGGTTCAACGCCGGGTCGGCGCTGGCTGCGAACGGTACCGCGGCGGCGATCTTCCTGAACACCTTGGTGGCCGGCTGCCTGGGCATGCTCGGGTGGCTCACGGTCGAACAACTTCGCGACGGCAAGCCCACGACGTTCGGTGCGGCGTCCGGCGTGGTCGCAGGCCTGGTGGCGATCACGCCGTCGTGCGGAACGGTCACCACGTTCGGTGCCGCGGTGGTGGGTGTGGCCGCCGGTGTCGTCTGCGCCTTCGCCATCGGTCTGAAGTTCCGGTTCGGCTACGACGATTCCCTCGATGTGGTCGGGGTGCACTTCGTCGGTGGTGTGGTCGGCGTTCTGCTCATCGGTCTTCTCGCCTCGGAGACGATGACGGGCGGGGCAAGCGGTCTGTTCTACGGTGGCGGCTTCGGCCAGCTCGGCAAGCAGGCGGTGGCGGTCGTGGTGGTCGCCGGTTACGCGTTCGCGGCATCGTTCGCGCTCGCCAAGGTGATCGACAAGGTCATCGGCTTCCGCATCAGCGCCGAGGACGAGGTGTCGGGTGTCGACTTCTCGCAGCACGCCGAAACCGCCTATGCCGAAGGTGTTCACGGGCACGCGAACGTGCACGGAGCACCGCCACGCACAGGCCTGTTCGGCACCGCCGGTCCGACGGCGACTCGGCCGAGTGCCTCCGGAGAGCACGCGCCGCAGCCAGACTGACGTGCCCGTGCTGTGAAGATAGGCACACGAACTATTCGACGGTGCGGTAAGTTACAGTGGCTAAGAACTTGTTCCGAAGGTCAGTCACAGCGTTGCGTAACCAGTTTCTCTCACGCATCCCGGGCTGGTCGCCGGGATGTCCACGGGTAGCTCTTGGGTAGGTCGTGAATAGGTAGTCGTAGGTCGTAGTCGTCGACGCCGACAGGAACGGTGCTGAATTGACCGATCTGGCAACGTCTGTGAGTGTGCAGACCAGCCGCGCCATGTTGCGCCACATGCTGGTCGCGCGAGGCGTGGACGCAGAGGCGGTCCGTCTGCAGAACCAGGGCCGGGTCGATCTGTGGCTGTCGTGCCGTGGTCAGGAAGCAGCGCAGGTGGCGTCGGCGATGGCCATCGGTGAGGCCACCACCATCTTCCCGAGCTATCGCGAACATGCCGTGGCCATCGTGCGTGGTATCGACGGCGTCGGACTGGTGGCGCAGTGGGCGGGCCGCACCTATTGCGGGTGGAATCCGCGCCGGCACCGGTTCTTTCCGTACACGTTGGTGGTTGCCGCACAGACGCTGCATGCGGTCGGTTACGCGATCGCCCGTCGGCTGCAGAGCCTCCCCGAGACGGTGGTGGTCTATCTCGGTGACGGGGCAACCAGCGAAGGGGACGTGTCAGAAGCGATGAATCTCGCGGCGGTCGAATCGGTCCCGGTGCTGTTCGTCGTGCAGAACAACGGGTGGGCGATCTCCAAACCGAGCCACGAACAGATGCGCACCAGTATCGCCGAGCGGGCCCGCGGCTTCGGTATCACCTCGTGGTCCGTCCGTACCGAGGATCCCGAACTGGCCTATCTGCAGTGCGTCAGCGCGCGCGAGCACGTGGAGACCACGGGCACCCCCGGGTTGATCGAATTGCACACCACGAGAACGGCGGGACACAGCAGTTCCGATGCGCACACGCTCTACCGCGACGAGCAGGAGTTGGCTGCCGCGGCAGCCAACGATCCGGTACAGCGCTACCGAGACCGGCTGCACTGCGCCGGGGTCGTGGACGACGCATGGCTCGCCGAGGTCGACCGCGACATCGAGGCGCACAGCCGCGCGATGGTGGAGGTATTCGGTCGATGACCACCGCGCGGCCCAGCTGCCTGGCCGAATCGCTCAACGGCGCGCTGTCCGATCTGATGGACCGCGACAGCTCGATCGTGTTGATCGGACAGGACATCGGACGCCTGGGCGGGGTCTTCCGGGTCACCCGGGGCTTGCAGAGCCGCTTCGGAGCCGGCCGGGTGCGCGACGCCGTGCTGGCCGAATCCTCGATTGTCGGCCAGGCCATCGGGATGTCGATGGCGGGCCTCAAACCGATCTGCGAGATCCAATTCGACGGCTTCGTCTACCTGGCGATGAACCAGATCGTCACGCAGGCAGCCAGAATGACGACTCGCTGGAACGGTGAGCTCGACCTGCATCTGGTGGTGCGGGTTCCCGTCGGCGGCGGCATCCGCGCGGTCGAGCACCACAGTGAATCTCCCGAAGCGCTGTTCGCCCACACGCCGGGCTTGCACGTCGCCTACCCGTCATCGCCGGAGGATGCGGCCGCGATGCTCGACTATGCGTGTCACCTCGGCTCACCCGTGATCTTCTTCGAGCCCAAACGTCTGTACTGGCATCGCCGGCGCCAAGCCAGGGCGGATTCGCAGCCACGTTCGGCGCTCGGAGCCCGCGTGATCCGGCCCGGATCGGCCATCACGGTGGCAGGCTGGGGAGCCGTGCTCGAAGAGGTTCTGGCCGCAGCCGAAGATCTGGCCGGTTCCGTCGACGTCGAAGTGGTGGACCTGCGTTGGATCGCGCCGATGGACGTCGACACCGTCTTGGCGTCGGTGTCCCGCACCGGTCGGTTGCTGATCGTGCACGAGGCAGTCGAATTCTGTGGTGTCGGTGCGGAATTGGCGGCGACGGTGAGCGAGCGGGCCTGGCACGACCTCACGGCCCCGGTACGCCGGTTGGCGCCACCGCGCCACATCTACCCGCCCGCGGACTTCGAGGCAGGCCACCTGGTGGATCAGCCCGCCATCGTCCGCGCGATCGAGGAGATGTTCCGGTGACCGGGGATTCGACGGTGGACATCCACGTACCCGACTTCGGTCACGGGCTGACCGATGCCCTGGTGGTGGAATGGCTGGTCTCCGTCGGTGACGTCGTCGAGCGCGGCGACGTGGTGGCGGTGCTCGAGACGGACAAGAGCAGTGTCGATCTCATGGCCGAAAAGCCGGGCACGGTGGTCGAAATAGTGGTGGATGCCAGGTCGATCACCACGTCAGGATCAGTGTTGTACAAACTCGACGAGCGACGGTGAAAGGTCGAAGACGTTGTCATCCATCGAAGAACGAATGAACACCATCATGCTCAAGATCGTCCAGCGTCGATCGCCCGACGCCGGCGTCGACGATTTCACCACGGCGATCTGGGATCTCGACCTGGATTCGCTCGATGTCGCCGAGCTCACCGAGCTCTTGGAAAAGGAGTTCAGCGTCGAAGCCGACCTGGAGCGATTGGATGAGTGTGTCAGCCCCGCCGACATCAAGAATTACTTTCTGGGACTGATCGGCACACCGTGAACGCCGGGATCGTCGACATCGCCACGGCCACAACGGGAGAGCATGTCCCGAACGCTTTCTTCGACTCCATCGGGCTCACCGACGAGTGGATTCGCCGCCGTACCGGCGTGGCTGCGCGGTGGTGGATGGACGACGACGAAGCTCTCGACGATGTTGCCGCGCGCGTCTGCGCACCGCTGGTCGCCCGGCATGAGGGCACTCGCATCGCGGCGCTGCTGGTGGTGAGCAGTTCGGCCGGTGGCGCAGTGCCGGGAATCGCCCAGCGGGTGGCCACCAAGGCCGGATTGCCGCAGGAAATACTGGCTTTCGACATGTCCGCGGCGTGCAGTGGCTTCATCTACGGTCTGATCTCCGGGTTGACCCTGTGCGACGGTGGCGACGGCTCGGCCGTGATCGTGTGCTGCGTCGAGGCGATGTCGCGCATGTTGGACAAGACCGACCGCAACACGGGGCCGCTGTTCGGTGACGGCGCAGGCGCGGTGCTGATCGCCCCCCGGCCGGAGTTCCGCAAGCATCGCTGGCACGCCGGATCCGACGGCGCGGGTGCGGATCTGATGCGCGGTCAGGTCGGTCAGGGGATCACGCTCGACGGCATCCGCGTCTACCATCGCGCCGTCCGCACCATGACCAAGACGGCGAAGATCCTGCAGGACGGCGATGTCGAACCGTCCATCGTCATTGGGCATCAGGCCAATTCGAGGATTTTGCAACGGGTCCGGGACGAAGCCGAGATCGGCGACGCCGTGTTCGTCGACTGCGTCGAAAACTTCGGCAACACCTCGGCGGCATCGATCCCGTTGGCGCTGGGTGAATCACTGCGCCGAGGAAGCATTCCCACCGAGGGCCGGGCCCTGCTGGTCGCCTACGGCGCCGGTGAGGCGTGGGGAGGCGTCATGGTCGATTACGACCTCAGCGACGCCGACCTCAGCGATGCCGACCCTGACCCGGATGAGTGATCGTCCCGACGTCGTTCTCGTGACCGGTGCCTCCCGCGGGGTCGGCGCCGACGTCGCCGTCGGGGTGGCGCGTCCCGGTCGGCACGTCGTGGTGAACTTTCGGGAGAAGGAGCGTCGCGCCTCAGAGGTCGTCGCAGCGGTGCGTGACACCGGTGCCGGCGCGACGGCGGTGCAGGCGGACCTCTGCGACGAGCAGGCAGTGAGTGCGATGTTCGACCAGGTGTCCCTCCTGGGGACGCTGAAGGTGCTGGTGCTCAACGCTTCTGGTGGTCTGGAGCGCCATGCCGACGCCGGTTACGCTCGGCGGCTCAACCGGGACGCGCAGGTGGATGTCGCGCGGCGGGCGCTGGCGATCATGCCGCCCGGTGCAGTGATCGTCTTCGTCACCAGCCATCCCGCGCATTTCTTCGGCCGCCGCCCGGTGCCGATTGCCGGCTACGCCGCGGTGGCGGAAAGCAAACATGCCGGTGAGGTGGCGTTGCGTGAGCTCGGCCCGGAATTCGACGCGAAGGGCCTCACGTTGGTGGTGGTCTCGGGAGATCTGTTGGAAGGATCGGTGGCCTTGAGGCTGCTGCAGCGCGTCGACCCGGACGGGGTGGCAGCCCGGCGCGCAGCGGGTTCCCTGCCGACCGTCGCGGAGTTCGCCGCCGCGATCGTCGCGGCGATCGACGCACCGCCGCCGACCGGCGACACGATCTACGTCGGGTGAGGTTTCGAGCGTGACGCGCGCCGACGGGGCGGCTTCTCCTCACTGGGTGGTTCGGCGGCGCCCCGGTTGGTGAACCGGCCCAGCGTGGACACCCCAGGCATCGTGGAGACCGCGCGGTAGACGTCGTTGCCGGTGGACACCAGCGCTTCGAGTTGGGGGAGCAGCGCATCGAGGGTGCGCAACATCGGGTCGGCCAGCGCCAGATACCGTTCGGTCCGGTCGATCACGGCATTGAGACGCGCCGTGGCGGCCGCCAGATTCTCGATCAGGTCCGGCATCTCGGCGGCCAGCTGGATGGAGGCGGGCGGAATGCGCATCGCGGTGGATGCGACGGTCTGGGCCGCATCGGCGGCCGCCTGTGCCGCCGCCCTGATCTCCTTCGGACTGGGGACTTTCTGAGGGGTCATGCATCAACGATGCCGCATGCCGCCAAAGCCCGTGGGCTTTGGCGGCATGTGTCGGCCCGCTAGAACCAGACTTTTCGCCCGCCGACGGGACGGCCCACAGCACCGAGAATCCACAGCACGACACCGACGACAACCAGGATTGCGCCGATCGTGTACAGGATGGACAGGCTGGTGAAGTAGCCGATCAACAGAAGGATGATGCCGAGCACGATCATGATCAATCCGATCTTCTAAGGACATGGTCACGTCACAATTGCGAAAGAGGAATTACCCGATCCGTCAAAACCAAACCGACCAAACGCTGCGTCCGAAGGCGCCCGCACGCGGGCCCGGTGAGGAACAGTGGTGGCATGCGTGACTATCTCGAGTTCTACATCGACGGTCAGTGGGTCCCGCCGTTGCGGCCCAACACCCTCGACGTCGAGGACCCGTCCACCGAAGAGGTCACCGGCCGCATCGCGCTGGGCTCCTCGGCGGACGTGGACATCGCGGTCCAGGCCGCGCGGCGGGCGTTCGCCTCGTGGTCGCAGACCAGCCGGGATGACCGGCTCGAGGTGTTGTCGGCGATCCTGGCCGGGTACCGCGACCGCAGCAGCGACCTGGCCGACGCGGTGGGCGAGGAGATGGGGGCGCCGCCGGCACTGGCGGCGGGACCTCAGGTCAACCTCGGACTGGGTCACCTGCTCTCGGCCATCGAGACGCTGAAGACGTTCGCGTTCGACGAGCAGCAGGGCAACACTCACGTGGTCCGTGAGCCGATCGGGGTGTGCGGTCTCATCACGCCGTGGAACTGGCCCCTCAACCAGATCGCCTGCAAGGTGTTCCCCGCGCTGGCCACCGGCGCCACGATGGTGCTCAAACCGTCTGAGGTGGCACCGTTCTCGGCACAGATCTTCACTGAAATACTCGCTGCTGCAGGAGTTCCCGCAGGGGTCTACAACCTCGTGTACGGCGATGGTCCAGGGGTGGGGGCGGCGCTGGCCGCGCATCCCGACATCGACATGGTCTCGTTCACGGGGTCGACCCGGGCAGGCGTCGAGGTCGCGAGGAACGCCGCCGCGACCGTCAAGCGGGTGACACAGGAACTCGGTGGCAAGAGCCCCAACATCGTGCTCGACGACGATCGGTTCGCCAGGAGCGTCGCAGCGGGGACGACGGCCATGATGCTCAACAGTGGCCAGAGCTGCAACGCGCCGTCGCGCATGCTCGTGCCTGCGGCGCGAATGGCCGAGGCCGTCGATGCGGCGAGGGAGGCGGCACAGGCTGTGACAGTCGGCGATCTCGCGGACAAGAAGGCCATCGGACCGGTGGCGTCAAAGGCCCAGTACGACAAGGTCCAGGGCCTCATCGCCCGGGGCATCGACGAGGGGGCCACGCTCGTCGCCGGCGGACTCGGCCGGCCCGATGGTCTCGACACCGGGTACTACGTCAAACCGACGGTGTTCGCCGACGTCACCAACGACATGACCATCGCGCGCGAGGAGATCTTCGGGCCCGTGCTGTGCATCCTCGGCTACGACGATCTCGACCACGCCGTGGAGATCGCCAACGACACCGAGTACGGATTGGCAGGGTACGTCTCGGGTGCCGACGCCGACCAGGCACGCGCCGTCGCCACGCGCATCCGCGCCGGCTCGGTGGCAATCAACCACGCCTTCGACATCGCGGCACCCTTCGGCGGGTACAAACGCAGCGGCAACGGCCGCGAGTGGGGCCGCTTCGGCTTCGACGAGTACCTCGAGATCAAGGCCGTGGTGTCGGCGTGACGCGGCAGTAGGAAGCGGGGAAATGTACACCTACAACATCGATTTCGACCGCGTCGAGGCCATCGACATTCACACCCACGTCGAGATCGACGGGCATGGTCACCGGGCCTACGACGACGTCCTGATCGAGGCGACGGCGAAGTACTTCAAGATGCCGCCCGGCATCGTCGCCAGTGTCGACGCCATCGCCGACCAGTACCGCCGGCACAACACCGCCGCGGTCGTGTTCACGATCGACGCTCGGCACGGGATGCGGCACATGCCGAACTCGATCGAGGATCTGGTGCTGGGCGCGGAGCGCAACAACGACGTGCTGATCCCGTTCGGCAGCGTGGACCCCCATCAGGGCCGGCACGCGGTGCACCGGGTGCACGAACTGGTGCGCGACTTCGGGGTCAAGGGCTTCAAGTTCCATCCCAGCATGCAGGCGTTCGAACCCAACGATCGCGCCCACTATCCGATCTATCACGCGATTGCCGAGGCCGGTGTGCCCGCGCTGTTCCACACCGGACAGACGGGAATGGGGTCAGGGCTTCCCGGCGGGTACGGCATCAAGCTGCGCTACAGCGACCCCATGCTGCTCGACGACGTGGCCGCCGACTTCCCGGAGCTGACGATCGTGATGGCCCACCCGGCGGTCCCGTGGGTCGATGCGCAGATCGCGATCGCCACGCACAAACCGAACGTCTACATCGACCTCTCGGGGTGGAGCCCGAAGTACTTCCCACCGCAGTTGGTGCATGCATTGAGCCGACAGCTGCGCACAAAGGCGCTGTTCGGGACCGACTACCCGTATCTGCAGCTCGACCGCTGGCGCCGCGACTTCGACACCCTCGACGTAGACCCAGCGGTGTTGCCGCTGATCTACAAGCAGAACGCGCTGCGCGTCCTCGGGGTCACCTCCTGACCGCGTGCGGTCAGGACTTCTTCAGCGGGTCGTGGCCCCAGTTCATCAGCGAGTAGCGCCATTTGCTGTGCTCGACGTCGGAATCCGGGCCCTGCGCGCTGTGGCGTTTGACGTATCCCACCACCTTGCGCATGTGGGCGTAGTCGTCGTCGCTCAGATCCGCCTTCTTGGTGCGCAAGATCTCGATGATTCGCCGCCCGCTGTGATGTCCGGTCGACTCGCCGCCCGACGACGGCTTCTGCCCGACATCGCGTGATTCGTCGGTGTCCAGCCACTTCTCCAGCTCCGACGCGGTCATGTTCACCGCATCGGAGAAGTCCTCGCGGGTCTGGTCCGGAGAATCGCTCACGACTTCTTGTTCAGCGAGTCGGGCTTGTGCACAGCGTCGTTGCCGCTCTTGTCGCTGACCACCCGGTATTGCGGATCATCTTTGGATGCGCGCACCGTGCGCCCGGCCGCCTCTTTATCCGAGGTGATCTTCTCCTCGACGGTGCCCTTGACCGTGTTGCCGTGACTCTGCCACGTGACCTTGTCGCCCTTGTGTAGTTCGCTCATGCACGGCGAATACCCGGCCGGCAGACGGTCAGACCTGACCGAAGGATTACGGTGAATCAGCTCTTGACGAGCGTGAACTGGCCGAGTTCGCTGACGCCGCGGTTGAAGAAGTCGCTGCACCCGACCAGGTACTTCATGTAGCGCTGGTACACCTCTTCCGAGGTCGCAGCGACTGCCTCGTCGTGATGGGCCTCGAGCTCGTGGGCCCACGTGTCGAGGGTGCGCACGTAATCGGCGTTGAGGAACTGCGTCTGCTCGAGGGTGAAGCCCGCCTGGCCGGACAGCTCGACGATGTTCTCCTCGCCGGGCACCGATCCGCCGGGAAAGATCTCCTTCGCGATGAACCGCATGAACTTCAGGTCGGTCATCGTGATCGGGATGCCCAACTCCGGCCACTTCTTCAGTGGGTGGCCGAGGATGGCCTGCAGGAGCATGCGCCCGCCGTCGGGCAGCACACTGCTGCACATCTTGAAGAACGGCTCGTAACGCTCCTGGGGGAACGCCTCGATCGCCTCGATGCTGATGATCCGGTCGACGGGCTCGTCGAACTGCTCCCAGCCGCGCAGCAGAATCCGGCGGCTGCGGTCGGTGTCGAGCCCGTCGAGCAGTTCCTGCGCGAACTTGCACTGATTGCGGCTCAAGGTCAGCCCGACGACATTGACGTCGTGCTTCTCGACGGCCCGCTGCAGCACCGACCCCCAACCGCAGCCGATGTCGAGCAGTGTCATGCCCGGCTCGAGGTTCAACTTGCCCAGCGCGAGATCGATCTTGGCCATCTGGGCCTCTTCGAGCGTCATGTCCTCGCGCTCGTAGTACGCACAGCTGTAGGTCCGAGACGGATCCTGGAACAGACCGAAGAACTCGTCAGAGAGGTCGTAGTGCGCCTGCACCTCTTCGAAGTGGGGCGTCATGTCCTTGTTCGTGGCGGACCGCCCTGCAGCGCCCTTACCCATTCCCCGACCGACCTCCAATTCATCCGCACCGATGGCGAATCTGCTCAAATTACTACACAGACGTCAAAGCCTGCTTCTCACAGGTGAACTGCGCGACGTCGGTGTAGCCGTCCCGGAACAGATCGGCGCAGCCCTGCAAATACTTGAGGAACCGCTCGTAGATCTCCTCTGAGGTGATCTCGATGGCCTCGTCCTTCTTGTTCTCCAGGTTCGACGCCCAGGTGTCGAGAGTCTTCACATAGTGCGGCTGCAGGTGCTGCTCGCGGGTGATCGTGAAGCCGGCCTTGACCGCGTGGTCGCGCACCATCGACGCCAGCGGCAAGCGGCCACCGGGATAGATGTAATCCATGATGAACTTGATGAACCGCACCTTGGACATGGTCAAGGGCAGTCCCTTGGCCTTGATCTCCTCATCCTCGGGGATGATGATCGTGTGCAGCATCATGACGCCGTCGTCGGGCATCCAGCTGTAGGTCTTCTTGAAGTAGTCGTCGTACTTGTTGAAGCCGAAGTGCTCGAACGCGCCGATTGACACGATCCGGTCGACCTGGCCCTCGAACTCCTCCCAGGGCTGCAGGCGCACCTCCATGCTGCGCTTGCTGGTGGAGTTGGCAAACCAGTGGTTCTCGATGTGTTCCTTCTGGTTCTCCGACAGCGTCAGGCCGATGACGTTGACGTCGTACTTCTCCACGGCACGCATGATCGTCGCGCCCCAGCCGCAGCCGATGTCGAGCAGCGTCATCCCCGGCTGGAGCCCGAGCTTGCCCAGGGACAGGTCGATCTTGGCCATCTGGGCCTGCTCGAGGGTGTAGTCGTCCTTCTCGAAGTATGCGCAGCTGTAGACCTGATTGGGGTCCTGCCACAGCCTGAAGAATTCGTTGGAGATGTCGTAGTGGAACTGGACCTCTTGCTTGTCCGAGCCGCGGGTGTCCGACGCGGACTTCGACAGCCACTTCGACTGGGCTGTGGCCTGCGGCTGATCGGTCTCGGTGTTCGACATTCGTCCATCCTCATCTGAGTTCGACATTCACCTGCGGCACACGGCGCGGGTACGCTGCTGACCCGCCCGGCCACGAGAAACTGGCTCCGCCGCCGACCATACCTTTCCCCACCGCCCATCGACAGGCGGCGTGCGGAGAGTGTGGATCCGAAAACTGTCACATGGTCGCGGAAGCGTCAAGATGGTGGCGTGGACGAACAGACGTTCTACCTGAAGGCGTGCATCAACGGGGTACGTACCCCGGACGAACACTCGGCGTTGCCGGTGACCCCGGATCAGTTGGCAGCCGAAGCGATGGCCGCCCACGTCGCCGGAGCCCGGGCCGTGCACATGCACCCCAAGGACGATCGGGGCGTCGACTCGCTGCTGGCCGCTGACGTGGCGGCAGCCGTGGCGGCCGTGCGGGAAGCCGTCCCGGGACTACCGCTGGGCGTGACGACGGGCTTCTGGGCGTTGCCCGATGCCGGGGAGCGCCGTCGAGCGATCGAAAACTGGTCCGTGTCACCGGATTTCGCGTCAGTGAATTGGCACGAACCCGGATCACCTGAACTCGTCGAGCTGCTGCTGTCCCGCGGCATCGGCGTCGAAGTCGGAATCTTTCACGTCGAGGCGGCCCAGTCGTGGGCGCGCTCGGAGGTGGCTGCGCACTGCTTGCGGGTGATGGTCGAGCTGGGCGCCGACGGCGACGTCGCGACGGCCGATGAGGTGCTGGCGCAGGTCGCCGCGGCGGATTCCCCTGCCCCGGTGCTGCTGCATGGGCTCGACGAGAGTTGCTGGCCGCTGCTGCAGCACGCCGGCGCGCGTGGACTGCAGACGCGGATCGGGATGGAGGACACGCTGCGGCTACCCGACGGCTCGTTGGCCGATGGCAACGCGGCGCTGGTCACGGCCGCGGTCGAGTTGCTCAGTCGGTAGGTGCTCCGAGGGCGAAATCGGCGAAATCGAAGCCGGGGACGACGACGCAGCTGGCAAGGCAGGGGTGGTCGCCGTGCGGGCGGGCGCGCTGCCAGTGGCCCGGTGGCACGACGAACTGCGGATGTTCTCCAGCGAGGATGTCGGTGCCCAGCACATGGGTGGTGGCACTGTCCTGCTCCGCTCCGACGTCGAGGAGCAGCGGACCGCCGGAGTGGTAGAGCCACAATTCGGCACTGCGTACGGTGTGCCACGCCGACTGCTGGCCGGGCATCAGCAAGAACAGGATGGCCGTGCCGGCGCTGCGGCTTCCGTTGTAGTCCGCAGGGAGTGCCGACTCGGGCATCGTGAGCTCACTGCGCCACGTCTCGGTGAACCATCCGCCTTCGGGGTGCGGGGAAAGGTTCAGCCGACGCGCCCATTCGGGGAGATCGCTCATCGGCTCACCCTAGTAGTCTTTGCCCATGTCTCGCGCCCGTCCCGGCTGGCTGGTGGCAGTGTGCGCGCTGGCGGTGGCGGTCGGTGCCTGGTTGCCGTGGCTGCGTTCATCGGCGGGGGGCGGAGGGCGCGCCAACGGGATCGGCGGGGTCGCAGGGGAGATGCCGGTGCCACCGCCCGGATTCGGTGTCGGGCAACTGGTCGTGTTGTTGGCGTCGGCGTTGGTGGTGGCCGGTGCGATGGCGGCGCGGGGAGTCTCGGCGCGGATGGCTTCGACTGCCGCACTGGCGATTTCGGTGATCCTGGTGGTGCTGGCGGTGTGGTTCTACCGGCTGTACGTGTATCCGCCGGTGTCGGCCGCCTATGGCCTCTACGTCGTCGGCGGCGTTGCGGCGGCGTCGGTGCTGCTGTCGATCTGGACGATGCTCGCGGCGTGGAAGCGCTCGGCCGGAATCGTCGGTGCCAGAGGGTGAACGGTTTCGTCCAGCCGGTCGAACTGAACGGCGAGCACGGGGTGTCGCTGGAACCTCTGCGAGACGACCACGTCGCGGAGATCGAGGCGGTCGCCGCCGATGGGGAACTGGGCGGCCTGTGGTTCACCGCGGCGCCGAAAGCGGGGGCTGCCGCGCAGTGGGTGGCGGGCCGGCTGGCCGCGCAGACCCCGCACACCGGGCTCACTTTCGTGGTGCGGGACCGCTCGGGGGCGATCGTCGGCTCGTCGAGCTACATGAACGTCGATCCACCGAACCGGCGCCTGGAGATCGGCCACACCTGGTACGTCGCCTCGGCCCGGCGCACCGGGGTCAACACCGAGACCAAGTTGTTGATGCTCGGCCACGCGTTCGATGAACTAGGTTGTCTGGCAGTCGAATTGCGTACGCACCACCTCAATCGCGACAGTCGTGCCGCGATCGAGAGGCTGGGCGCCAAGCTCGACGGCATCCTGCGCAGCCACCAGTTGTTGCCCGACGGGTCGCGGCGCGACACGGTCGTGTACTCGATACTCGACATCGAATGGCCGGCCGTGCGGTCCAACCTGCGACACCGGTTGGACCGAAGGTAGCTCGAGAGCCGTTGCGCCGTCGCTCGGCTGGAGGGGCAGAGGCTGCAAGAGCAATGTCGCCTGGCGCGAGGCCAGGCGACATGCTCCTGTGGTCAGGTCAGCGTCCGGGGGCCGGAGGAGGCGCGGGCTGTGCGCCGGCCGGCGGGTGGACCGGTACGTTGCCCTCGCTCTGACCGTACTTGGTCAGCACGACAGATCCTCCGGGGACGTTGCAGACGGTTTGCGGCGCACCAGTGGTGTTGACGGTGCGCGCCAGTGCGGTGATCTGCGCAGTGCTCTGGGCGCAGATGGCCGCAGCGGTTTGCGCTGCGTCCTCCGGACTGGCGTGCTCCTGGATCGTGACGGCGTCAACCATCACGTTGACGCTTTCGTCTGCGGGTTGCGCTGCCGCGGTGCCGGCGCCTGTCATCGCCAGAGCGGCCCCGCTCAGCGCGGCCCCGATCACGAACTTCGTTGTTGCGATCATCTGCTTTTCCTCATCTCTTGTGGAGTGGATCAGTCACGGCTGCTCGAAAGTGACGCGGCAGTGCCCGACGCAAGGCGTCGGCGGGAACGTTTCCCGTGCTCCGAAACGCTGGCTACCCGCCTCGGAATGCGCGATTCGCACTGACCGGGATCGGCTAAAACATGTTCGGACAGCGGACAATTCGCGCCAGCGTCAGCGTGCAAGACCGTGGCGCAAACGCGACAGAGCCGCAGTCGACGCCGTTGTGCGCAGAAGGCAAGGCCGGGCGCAGACCACAAATCGCGAAGGGCGCATCTGCGATGTCAACAGGGCACAGGAGGAGGAATTTGCGGTCGCCCCTTCGCGCCCGTGGGATCAGGAAACGGGCGTGGTGAAAGCCCAGTGTGGGTTGAGTACACGTACGCCCAGAGGACGGGGGTCCGCTATGGAACTGGCTCAATTGCAACGCGGCGATCACGAGAATCCTCCTGCGGCGGGCGCCGTCGTCCTCGATACGACTGAGCTTGACGCTGCAGAAAGTTTCGTGAGCGCGAACTACACGAAGACCACGTTCGGCCCGACCTCTGATCGCCCCCCCATACCTGGGCAGGGCGATCACAGTTGGGCACGATGGCGTTCGATCAACTCAGACACAGCTATCGCTGCCGTTTCGAGTGTGACCCGATGGGCGACATCGTGTTGTGCCTGGTGCGGTCGGGCTCCCTTCGCCATGCGCACCCCGGCGGCATGGGGCACGCGTGTCACAGAGGGACGGTGACAGCAATAGGGTGGCAGGCTGAAGTGCCTATCGCTGGCGACATTCATCGCGGGCATTTCGACGTGGTGGCGGTCGACCGGGGGTTGCTCGGTGCCGTGGCCTCGACCGCACCCGGGCTCGGCAGCAGTCCTGAACCTGTGAAGCTTGTCGCGGGTATGCCGGTGTCACCGGTCGCCAACAAGCTGATGGCCGACACGCTCCATTACCTCTTTCATGACGTTGCGCCAAGCTCCGATGCTGCAGCCAGCCCACTGATGGTCGGTTCGGTCGCACGGCACCTCGCCGCGACCATGATCGCCGCCTTCCCCAGTAACGCTCTGCTCGAACCGACCATTGAGGACCGCCACGACTCCACGCCTGCGCTGCTGCGGCGCGCCCTTGCCTACATCGACGACCACGCCCAGACCGATATCACGGTCGCTGACATCGCCAATCACATCTTCGTCACCACCCGCGCCCTGCAGTACATGTTCCGCAGGCACCGCGATTGCACTCCGATCGAATACCTGCGGCGCGTTCGGCTGCACAATGCGCATCTCGATCTCGTCGCCGCCGACCGCGGAGTCACGACAGTCAGTACCGTCGCCCGTCAGTGGGGCTTCTTCCACACCGGTCGCTTCGCGATGTACTACCGCCAGCACTACGGGCGAACTCCACGCCAAACCCTGTGTAGCTGAGGCGATGTCCATACCGCTGCCCATGTCGCGGTGATACTCGACATCGAATGGCCGGCCGTGCGGTCCAACCTGCGATACCGGTTGGACCGCACGGCTGACGTCACGCCTGTGGTGTGGCACCTCGTTCGGCGGGCAGCGGCGGTGTGCTCGGAGCGGGCGCCTGGCCGGCGGGAGCAGGCGCCTGGCCGGCGGGCCCGCCGGAGGGCGGAGGCGGTGGCGGTGCCTGATCGGCAGGCCCACCTGGTCCACCCGGTCCACCGGGCCCACCCGGTCCGGCAGGCCCACCCGGTCCGGCAGGCCCGCCGCGCCCGCCGGGACCGTCGGGACCACCCGGAGGCGGCGGCGGAGCGTCTCGCCCCGGACCACCCGGCCCGCCCGGGCCTGCGGGTCCTCGGTCAGGTCCGCCCGGGCCAGCCGGCCCACCCGGGCCTCCGGGTCCTCGGTCGTGACCACCCGGTCCTCCAGGTCCACCCGGACCGCGCTCAGGCCCTCCGGGGTCACCCGGACCCCAGCCCGGTCCACCCGGGCCAGCGGGTCCTCCCGGACCACCCGGGCCTCCCGGTCCATCCGGGCCCCAGAAGCCCGGACCGGGCGGCGCGGGTTGAGCGACCGACGCGGTGCCGACCGACAGCGACATCATCGGATGCGCGTCGGCCAGTGTGCCGCCGAGGAATCCGATGACCAGACCGGCGGCGGCAGCGCCCACGGCGGCACCGATCGGGTGGCGACGTGCGGGTTCGCGAATCGTCGCCCAGCGGCTCTTCTTCTCGACCACAGGGGCCGGCGGTGCATAGTGCGGTTCGGGGATGCGGTCGGTTTCGGGGGTGTCGTCAAAGTGCTCGTCTGCCCGATCCTCGTGCGGGCGGTCGTCGTCTGAGCGAGCTTCGTTGGCCATGGGACCTCTTTCGTCGGGATAACTCGGACTGATCGCGACGCTAGGGCGTGGTGATGAAGCCAACCTGAAGAGCGGCGGCCGCAGCGGATTCTTCAGACGGGCTTCAGAGAGCACCGGCCAGAATGGACCCATGGGCGCCCCCGCAGACACCGACCGTGCCGCAGCCCGCGTGCTCGTCGTCGAGGATTCCCCGGCCATCCGCGAGATGGTGGTCGATGCGCTCGTCTCGGCCGGATACGCCGCCGACGGCCGCGTCGACGGCAACGACCTGGAGGGGGCACTCGACGGCTACCGCCCTGATTTGGTGATCGTCGACATCATGCTGCCCGGCCGGGACGGGTTCGCACTGGCCGATGTCGTCCGCGAGTGGGGCGACGTGGGACTGATCATGCTGACCGCACGTGACGGTCTCACCGATCGGCTGCGCGGCCTCGACGGCGGCGCCGACGACTACGTCGTCAAACCGTTCGAGGTGCCGGAACTCGTGTCCCGGGTCGGCGCTGTTCTGCGCCGCCGCGGGCGTCTGCCCGCGACCGTGCAGACCGGTGACCTCGTCGTCGACCGCGGCGCCGGGGTCGCGTCGCGCGCCGGCCTCCCGCTCGATCTGACCGCCACCGAATTCCGCCTGCTGGACTTCCTGCTCGATCAACGTGGCCGCATCGTCAGCGCGCACCAGATCCTCAATGCCGTATGGGGTTACGCCTCCTACGACGACAATCTCGTGCACGTCCACATCAGCAGCCTGCGGCGCAAGATGGAGGCGCACGGCCCGCGAATTCTGCACACCGTGCGCGGCATCGGCTACCGGTTGCAGGCCCGATGACCGCCACGCCGTCGCTGCAGCGACGCGTGGTGATCGCCGTCCTGTTGTTCCTCGCAGTTCTCCTCGTCGTGCTCGGCGTCGTCATCGACGTGATGATCGGCGCCCAGGCCCGGCGTGATCTGAACAACCGCCTCCAGGCGGGCGTCACCCGTGTCGACGCACTGGCGCGTACCGGAGTCCCGCCGTGGCAGTGGGTCGGCGAGGTGGACGGCGGGGGTGTCCGCGCCGCGGTCTTCACCGCTGACGGCGAGCGATACGGCGATCCCGGCATCGATCCCGACACCACGGTCGGCGAGGACGTCCCGCCACCCGCACCACCTGGACCCCCCGGCCCGCCCGGACGTGACCGCGGGCCGGGACCGCCGGGCGGTCGCCGTCCGCCCCCGCCGGACGCCACCGCGACGGTGATCGATCACAGACTGCCGGACGGAAGCCGGCTCATTTTGGTGGCCGACACGACCGCCACCTCGGCTCTGCTGCGGCAGTTGCGCATCCTCATGGTGGTCGCGGGCATCGCCGTGTTGCTTCTCACCGCACTCGGCGTGACGCTGATCGCCCGCGCGACGATGCTGCCCCTGACCCGCCTGACCCAGGTCGCCGAGTCCATCGCCGCCGGCGACCGCGGCAGGCGGGTACGGCCGGACCGTCCCAGCACTGAACTCGGCCGTGCCGCAGCGGCATTCGACACCATGGTCGATGCGCTGCAGTACTCGGAGGAGCACGCCCATCGGTCGGCGCAGGCCGCCGCGCAGGCGGAAGCCGCAACCCGCCGTTTCCTCGCAGACGCCGCGCATGAACTCCGCACCCCGATCACCGGAATACACGCTGCCGCAGACCAACTCGTGTCCTCGGCCGTGCAGCACGACGACCCCGAGTCCGCGCGCCAGCGCCATCGGGCCGAGCTGGTCCTCAACGAGGCACGCAGAGCCGGCAGGCTGGTCGCCGACATGCTCGACCTGAGCCGTATCGATGCCGGCTCACCGCTCGATCTGCGGCGGTGTGATCTGGTGACGCTGGCCGACGCCGAGCGCGATCGCAGCGCGGTTCTCGCCCCCGGTCTGCAGATCCGACGCAGCGGGGAGACGGCGCTGCCGATCGTCGCCGATGCCATGCGCATCGCGCAGATCCTCGCCAACGTCGTCGACAACGCCCGCCGGCACACCCCGGCCGGCGGGGTGATCGACATCGACGTGCGCACCGCGGGTGATCGTGCCGTGCTCACCGTCACCGACACCGGTCCCGGCGTGCCGGACGATCAGCGGGAGCGGATCTTCGAGCGATTGGTCCGTCTCGACGAGGCCCGCGATCGTGACCGCGGCGGCGCCGGGCTCGGGCTACCGATCGCCCGAGCCCTGGCGCGGGCGCACGGCGGGGATCTGGTCAATGTCGGGCACCGGCCCGGCGCGAGGTTCGTCCTGACGCTGCCGCGACGGTGAGGCGACTGTGCGGTCCAACCGGACGAATCCGGTTGGACCGCAACTGTTGTCAGTCGGTGCTAGTCGGCGTCGACGGTCGTCGGAGCGATGGACGTCTGCGCGCCGGCGTGCTGGATTTCGACCTTGCGCGGCTTGGCCCTCTCGGCGACCGGGATCGTCACCGTCAGCACGCCGTTTTCGTAGGTGGCCGAGATCGCGCTGGTGTCGATCCCGTCTCCGAGGGAGAGCTGCCGACGGTAGCCGCCGAAGAACCGCTCGTTGGCCAGCCACTGCGCCGATTCGTCGGAGCGTGCCGTGCGATGGGCAGAGATGGTCAGCGTGCCGTTGTCGACGTTCACGTCCACCGACCCGGGATCGACACCGGGCAGGTCAGCGGTCAGCACGTAGTGGTCGTCGATCTTGCAGAGGTCCATCGGCATGAAGCGCGGGACGCGGTTCGATCCGGTCTGGCTGGTCAGCAAGCCCCGGGTCAGGGAATCAAGGTCACTGAACGGATCAAAGCGAAGCACAGCAATCCACCTCCTACATCGTCCAAGAGCCCGCCACCCTGGCGGGCGACCAAATCACTGTGCAGTGCCGAGATTAGCACTCGAAACCGGAGAGTGCCAAGACTTTTCGACCGGTTGAGTCAGCTGTCGCCGAACGCGACAGCGTCGGTGGCGGTGACCGCCGCGACGCGTCCGGGCGCGGCCTGAAACGACCAGTAGAGATTGGTGTGGTCGATGACGGCGGGCACGGGCGGAGCGCCCCACGACGTCTTGTCGCCCGCGGTGTGAGCATCGGCGACGAGGGTGACGTCGTAGCCCCGAACGAAGGCCCCGTGGAGCGTACTGCGCACGCACGCATCGGTTTCCGCGCCGACGACGATCAGCCGGCCGACGCTGCGCTCAGCCAGGGTGTTTTCCAGCGAGGTCGCTTCGAACGCGTCCCCGTAGGTCTTGTCGATGACGGGTTCGCCGTCGGCGGGGGAGAGCTCCGGCACGATCTGCCAGCCGTCGCTGCCGTGGCGCAGCTCGTCGTCGTGGTGTCGCACCCACACGACAGCAACCTCCTGTCGACGTGCCTCCTCGACAAGCCGGGCGATGTTGGCCACCACCGCGTCTCGCCGGAAAGCTCCGGCGACGACGTCGTGTTGTACGTCGACGACGAGCAGCGCCATCGCCATCCGGTCTGCGAGTGTGGTCATGACGTCATTATCTGCGCCCCACGCAGCGGTTCGAGGCAGTGGCCGCAGGTGAGCCGCGGGTGGAACCTGCGCCCGCACGGGACGTGGGTGACGCGGACAGCCGGCCCGTCGGGGTCGGGGTACCAGCGCTGCGCCCAGGCCAGCGCGGTCACGAGAACGGGCAGCAGCGCACGGCCCTTGTCGGTGAGCAGGTAGCGACCGGCGACCGCGTGCAGAATCCCTTCGGCGGTGAAGACGGACAGCCGGCCCGAGATCGTCGCCGGCGGTGCGCCGAGCTCGGCGTGGAAATCGGTGAACCTGCCGATGCCGACGAACGCGGCCACCAGCAGCGCGAATCCCCAGCGATCACCGATGACGGTCATCGTCTGCGGGAACAGAACTCCGGCGCGCCGGCCGGCGGAGCGGCGGCGATTCGAGGTAGAAGGGACCGAGCGCTGCCAGCCACCGCTCGGACCCCACTGCGCCACGAGCTCTTTCTCCGAGGCGACAGCCGCATCGCACGCTTGGCAGGTCAGTCTCGGTGCGAAGAACGCCCCACAGGACGTGTGGCGCATCGCGGGCAGTGGTCGCGGATGTTCAGTGACCCAGCCACGCTCCCACTCCCAGATCGACGTCAGCATCGGCCACAGGCTGCGGCTCTTCGCTGTGGCCGTGTACTGCACGCGAATCGGATGAGTTTGGTATTCGCGCCGATCCAGCAGGCCCTCGGCGACCAGGGCTCGGAGGCGCCCCGACAGGACCGCGTGGGACACGGGAAGCGCGTCGACGAAGTCGCCGTAGCGGGTGGCGCCGAGCAGCGTCTGCTGGATGATCAGCAGGCTCCACTCGTCGCCGAGGACGCCCAGCATCCGCGCGACGGCGTTCGGGTCGTCGGTCACAACCCGATCGCGGAAGCTGCCGAATCGTCGATGCGCCAGCGAGGCAACTCCGATCCTGCCGCCCACGTCGAATGGGTACCGCTCGAGATCCGTTCGGGCAGTGCGAGTGTGCACACCGGGCCGTCGGCGACCCGGGCCGCGTCGAACACCAGGCAGTACGACGCGTCGGTGTTCATGTCGGTGGTGAGGGTGATGAGGTATCCGTCGTCCTCGGCGGTACCGCCCGGGCGGGGCGCCATCGCGGTCTCGCTGCCGTAGACGCCGTCGTCGAAGGCGAACCGCTCCTCGCGGCCGGTGTGCAGATCGTGCTTGAGCAGCCCGTCGAACAGGAACCAGGACGGCTTTCCCGTCGCGGCATAGATGTAGCGGTGGGGGAGGCCGGCGCGGTGGGGGTTGATCATGCCGAATTCGCTGATGCTGTCGGTCAATTGCTCCTCCCGGACCTCGCCCGTCACGAGATTGAACCGCCAGCGGTGCAGCCGAGCCTGCATCCGGTCGAGTGCGAGGAACCGGAAGGCCCGCTGCCACTTGTTGCCCATCCCGTTGTCGGCGGGTTCGGGATCGCCCTGGAAGAACCCGTCGAGCACGATCTCGTCGCCGTCTTCGTAGGCATTGGGGAAATGCAGAACATAGGTGGGATCGGCCTCGAACCAACGGATCTGGGAGGCGTCGCCACGACGCGGGATGACGGCGAACCGCGACGGGGTGTCGCGGTGGAAGCGCGGCAGATGCACGTTGTGTTCGAGCAGCGCGGCGTCCCAGAACAGTGGAAAGTCGTTGAGGATCACGTAGTTCTCGGTGAACGCCATGTCGTGCGGCAACCGCGGACCGGGGAGTTCGACGTCGACGGTGTGCACCACGTCGCCCCTGCCGCTGACCACGCCGTAGCGCAGGTAGGGCGCCTGCTTGCTGTAACTGAAGTACAGCAGTTCATCGCCGTCGACCTTGGGGTGCGCCGACACTCCCCAGTCGCTGGGGAAGCCGCCGTTCCAGTCCTCCTTGCCCAGCGCGTCGCCGGTGCACGGATCGATGCGGTAGAGATCGCCGCACTGGTAGTGGCTGGTCAGTGCCACACCGCGATGCACGATCACATCGGTCGACGACGCGTCCTTCATCAACGTCCTTGCGCCCCAGCCATGGTCGCGGCGGGCCAGCTCGATCTGCTCGGCGATGCCCGGCCACAGCGGTCCGCCCGCCTCGTTCTCGGCGAGGAACCCGTCGGTGCGCACGAAGCGGTTGCGGTAGAACGCCTTTCCGTCCCGGAAGCCGACGATGTGCAGCATGCCGTCACCGTCGAACGGGTGGTAGTTCTTGAGTGCCGGATGCAGGGGGTTCTCGGTGTTGCGCAGATACACCCCGTCGAGATCCTCGGGCACGGTCCCGGCGACGACCTCGAGATCGTCGCTGTCCCACTCGGTGGTCTGCGGTCGCCAAGGGCCGGTGCGATAGGGGTGGTCGTCGTCCGGCGGCAGTGTGGACAGGAACGAGGCGACCACCTCGGGATGGGTGCGCAAACTCATGAGTGTCTCCCGACGACGAAGCTGACGGTGGTGGCGGTGCTGCCACCGAAGTTGAGGGTGCCGAAAGTGGTTGCGCCGTCGACCTGGTAGCCGTCGGCGGTTCCACTCACCTGACGGGCGGCATCGAGAAGCATCCTGACTCCGGTGGCGCCGACGGGGTGGCCGCCGCCGATGAGTCCGCCGCTGGGGTTGATCGGGCACCGGCCGTCGGGGTCGATGTCGCCGCTCTCGATGGCCTGCCACGACTGTCCCGGCTCGGTCAGTCCGATGTGGTCGATGGCGAGATATTCGCTGGGCGTGAAGCAGTCGTGGACCTCGAAGCCGTCTATGCCGTCGAGGGTGACATGGGCGCGGTCGAACGCGTCGTGCACTGCGGAGCGCACGTGGGGCAGGACATAGGGGGACTGTGCGGAGCGCTGCAACTTCTGGTTCAGCCCGAGGCCGACGGTGCGGTGCCCCCAGCCGTCGATGCGGGCGAGCGGGCGGGCGCCGGGATGGGCACGTAGCCAGCCGTCGGTGACCAGGACGATGCCGGCACCCCCGTCGGTGATCTGACTGCAGTCGAAGCGGCGCAGCCTGCCTTCGACCGGCGGGTTGCTGACGTCGTCAGCGGTGAGCGGGTGCGGCACGGCCCAGGACCGGGTCTGGGCGTTGGGATTCGTCTGCGCGTTGGCGAAGTTTCGTGCGGCGATGGCGCGCAGATGCGCGTCGTCGAGCCCGTAGCGGCGGTCGTACTCGGCGGCGACGACGTCGAACATGTGAGGCCACATGTACTTTGCGTCTGCGCCTTCGTGGCCCGTCCACGCCGCGGTGCCGAGGATCGCGGTCGCGGTGTCGCCGGGCACGGTCTTCTCCAGCTCGACACCGATGACGAGCGCGCTGTCGTAGGCGCCGGACCGCAGATCGGCGATGGCGGCGAGCGTCGCGACGCTGCCGGAGGCGCACGCGGCCTCGTGCCGGGTGGCGGGGGTGTCCCACAGGCCGTCGCACACCGTCGCCGGCATCGCGCCGAGGTGGCCTTGGCGTGCGAACAGCTCACCGAACGCATTGGCCACGTGGACGACACCGACGTCGGCGGCGTCCACGCGCGCGGCGGTCAGGGTCGCGTCGACCACCTCAGCGGTGAGTGCAGCGAAGTCCGAACCCTCCCGCTCGAGATTGCGCGCGAAGTCGCTCTGGTAGCCGCCCAGGATCCAGACGCCCGCTGTGCTCACCCGCGTGACGCTACTACTTCAACTAGCAGAGTGACAGTGGCTAGGCGGTCCCGCCGGCTACGTGTCTGAACCGACGAGACCTGACAGGCGCCGCGGTCGACCGATGCGCCTGTCTGCGGCCCTGCATTGCCCGCACGCCAGCGCCGCAAACCCGTCGCGGTGTACGGTTCCCTTCGATGAAGGGGTTCACGAGGTCATGACCGGTTCGACCGACCGCGACCTGGCACAGCGGATGGCCGAGCTTGCTCGGGCGGTCGCCTCGCCACGCAGTGTCGAAGAAGTGCTGTCCGATGTCACCCGTGAGGTGCTGGAACTGATTCCGAGTACCGACGCGGCCGGCATCCTGTTCGTCGGTAAAGCGGGCCGCTTCGAGTCCGTCGCCGGCACCTCAGAGTTGCCGAACGAGTTGGACCGGCTGCAGATGAAGTACAACGAGGGGCCGTGCCTGGAGGCCGCCCTCGAGGAGACGATCGTGCGCTCCGACGACTTCGCCACCGAACCCCGCTGGCGCCGCTATTCGGCCGCCGCCGCGGAGCTGGGGGTCCGCAGCGGATTGTCGTTCAAGCTCTACACCAGCTCACAGACCGCCGGCGCGATGAATCTGTTCGCGACGAAGCCCAATGCCTTCGATGCCGCCGACGAGAACATCGGTGCGGTCTTGGCGGCCCACGCGGCTGCCGCGATCCTCGCCAGCCGGCATCACGAACAGTTGCAGTCGGCGCTGTCCACGCGGGATCGCATCGGTCAGGCCAAGGGCATCATCATGGAGCGCTACAACGTCGACGACGTGGCGGCCTTCGACATGCTGCGTCGGCTGTCGCAGGACAGCAACACCAAGCTGACCGACATCGCCGAGCGCGTGATCGCGACGCGGGGTAGCTGAGGCCATCGTCGGCGTGTGCCGAGTGCACGGAATCTGACGTCCGCACTCGGGCAAAAACACTGATAGATCACCGCCTTTGGCAAACCGTTGGCGCAGCAGCCAGTTGGTGTTTTCGTTGCTACCGCGCTGCCAGGGCGTGTGTGGGTCGCAGAAGTAGATGTCGAGATCGGTGGCCTGGGAGGTGGCCGAATTGTTGGCCATCTCGCTGCGCTGGCTCTTGGGTGGCCTGGTGAGATTGACATGGTCATCGATGAATCGCGATCGATTATTAACGGATGCGCGACTAATCTCGATTGGTGCCTCAATGCTCACCGCGGCCGCTGCGCTCGAGAGTCTTCTGCTGAATCGCGCGCCCAGGGATGTGAAATCGGCAACGGTCTCACGGAAGAAACAGAAGCCATTATCGCTCGCATAATGTGGCGCAAAAGATCGTGGGGCGATACTTGCGAGGGTAGCGAAAGCTGCAGTTCGGCGAACGCGTTCGCGCACAGGCTGACCAGATCTTGCCTCCCAACGAAGGACCAGTCGACGTTCTACTTCGATCCTGCAACGATTCACGACACGCTTTCATGGTTAGCGAAGTTGCAATCGCAATTGAGGATTTGTGCAGGCCTAACTGGCTGCATATTCGAGCGAGCGACGAGCACCATCAATCAGCTCCTTGTAGGTCATGACCTCGATGCGACTTAAGTGACTGTTGTAGGTACGAAAGGCGTCGTTCAACTGAGCTTCGGTGTACTTGTCGCTCATGAACCTCGGATGTCCGATCACCACAGTGACACCCGCACGCTGCACCTCAATACCAAAGGTTGCCAGAATCTCGGCTCGTTGGCTGTCGAGTGACCGAAGGTAGACCATCGCCTGGCTGACAGCGTTGTGCACGTCTGCACCGAGGATCGGCGTGTCGTGGTCCATCTTGATTAGAGTGTCAATGTTGGCCTGCTTGAGTTCAACAATGTGCAAGGAACCGTCATGACGGAGCAGTGGGATATCGAGGCTTTCCAGAACCGTGAATTTTTGACGGTTAGCGATGTCGATGAACCTGCCACCAAAGATCCACCATTGGTTCTTAAGTATCTTCTGCAAATCGTGCTCGTTCTTGGTCGGGTCTTCTGCTATTGCTTGCAATTGATCGATAGCTTCGCGTTGGCGATGCAAATTAATCATTTCCGAGAGTATGGCGGCGGACGGTCGGGAGGCGATAACCGACTGCGCTTCGGGATTCTCGGCGATTGCCTTAAACAGCGAATCTAAAGCATCGGGTTGGCCGCTGAATAAATCCGCCAGACGTGCGGCATCACCCGTGACAAAGTTAATGATCTGGTGTGGGACCGTGATGTCTTTGCATGTCTGCAGAAAATCAATCAGACGCCAAAAATTGCCGTATCCATCTCCGATGTCAACTGAGGACTTCACTGACCGTGCCTCGACCTCCGTGATCGAGACCTCCTCTGCCGCAGGGTTGTTACCTAATTCCTTCTTATCTCGCTTCCAAAAGCGGAATCGTGGTGAGTACTCGCCATCGTTGAAGATGAGTGTGACACGGCAAAGCGTGATGACTTGGGCTGTTTGATGAAGGGCGAAGTCCTTGATCAGCTGATGACTCGCGTTGTCGTAAAAATAAAAGAATTTTGGATTGTTCGTCCCACGAATCTCGATGTTCGAGAAATCGTTGCCCTCGATTTTAAATGTATTTGGACCGGCGTATTCTGCAAAGAAATTCTTTATAGCCACGTGGGCTCCCTTCTGGAGTTAATTCTGTCCGCCCACCTATTTGCCAATAGTATCCCGTATTTGGTTGGCACCCGCAATAGCGGATTGCCAAACTGAGGGCATCGGCACATCGAAAACAGGGGTCAGATTGTTGTGCTCGGCACTGAAGCGGTCGGGTGTCACGCTGCGGCCACCTGTTGCGGACCGATGAATAAGTTCCGTGACGAATGAAACTATCCGGCTTGGGCCGTCACGGTGGTTCTTATGTTGCGCGCGTGTCTGGCTCGGTCTTTCGATTGTCTGGAATTACACGCAACGTCGCGTGATTCGTGCCGCGCATTGCTCGTCGACGGCGACCTGATCCTGCTCGCGCAGCACCGGATGGCGTGCCCCGTGATCAGCCGCCCATCGTGGAAAGGTTATCGACTTCTCGAACTCCCGGTCAGGTGTGTCCGGGAAGTAAGCGGTTAGAGCGGGACCGGTCGACCACTTTCATTGTTTCGGTGTCCCAACCGCAACTGCGCCCAGGTCGACAGGATCCTGCGGTTGGCGGCCCACGGGATAGAGGACACCGCACGTACCGACGAAACTCGAGCCAAGATTCAGATCGGTAGCGGCGAGGTGCACGAGCATGAGTAGAGCTCCAGTCTCGCGCCATAGCAGCGACATGCCACCGGGGTACCTAGTGAGGGTTCGGTGCGGGAAGCCCACTGCTACGACGGCTGCCGGCGGAGCGGTATTGAGATGAAGTGCCTCGGCGAAGCGTGTTAGGGCATTGTCTACGGTGTTCTCGCTTAACTTTGCTCTTCGCAGGACGCCGCCATCGGGGTCAAGCACCCACGCTCGGCTTCGGTGTGTGGCGTGCAGTGGTGTTGCTGTGATGACTACCAACTGCAGCGGATGCCGCGCGCCACCTGAGGGGGCCGGCCGGCTAGTCAGGGGATTTCCCAGTTCGGTGCAGGCCCCGTGACGTGTGAGGCCCGCGCGCGCAACAACGACTCCTAGGTCGCTTAGCAATGGAGCCCCCAGCCGCCGAATGCTGCGACGCCGACGGACGACCTCGTCGAAGTGCTGGCTGGGACCGAGGTCCGTGATGGGAATCATCGGTCCCTCCGTGGCCAACAGGCGGAGTTGGGCGGCTCCGTCGCCGTCGTCGGAGCTTGCGATTGGGTGGGCCCGGTGCGCTTCCAGTAACGCGTCGCGCCAATCGGTCTTCTGGCCTGGTGGATCGGCACTCATAGAGGAGCCTGGCGCACTGTCCCTGAGAGAACGCCAACCTGAGCTAGAACCTCGGCGCGCTTGTGGCACCCAGGGCAAGTGCCGCAGGGATAATCGGCACGGTGGCAAGAAACTGTCCAACCCAGAATGTTCTCGCGAAGTCCGCTCTCAATAAGTAATTCCGCAGTGGTGAGGTGCAAGGCGGGAGCACTAACGCGAATGGCGCCCTCTTGCAGACTGACAAGGCGATCAAGAAGTTCGTAGAATGCGACGGTTCCGTCCACGTGGCGGCCGCCATCATTCGCGACGCTCCCGATGATTACCCGAGAAAGCTTCTCGCGCAGCGCAATCGATGCCGCCGCAGTGACAAGTAGCTGGTTGCGGTAGGGCCACCACTCAGGGCTCGGGGCACCTTCAAGATGTTGCTCACCGTGCAGCAGGCCTGACCCGATCTGTCTTACGTCGATCCGTAAGGGCAGCAGCCGCAGATTGAGAGCGCGACATACGGCCGCCGCGGCCCGCTTTTCAGCGTGCGCGCAGCGTTGCCCGTAATCGACGACCACGCATAGAGGCGGACGTATTAAGTGAGCTAGGGCGGTGCTGTCGAGCCCGCCTGACAGCAGTAAGACCGCGGAGGGCTCAGCTCTTAGGCTCACCACGGGCTCTGGATCCGGCCCGCTTCGACTTGGCGGCTTTGCGCGGCCCACACGGCCCGGTAGAGGGCGCTGGACAAATCGTCATGCAACTCAGCTCCGGCACCTACGAGCATCTTGCTGCCTTCATGGACCGGTGCATTTAGGAACCCGACGACTGGAAGGTCGTTGTGATGGGCCCACCCGACCTCGTAGACGGTGCCAGGGTCCCATCCGTCAAGCAGTGCGAAGACGGCGTCCGCCTGGCGCAGTCCTTCAAGATCGGGAGCCGCAACTTCGTCGCCCCCGAGGCCGACGTCATGCAAAGGGCTAAACACAGAAGCTCCCAGACCCGCCAGCACAGCTCGGGACGTCTCCACTAGCCATCTTTCGGCGACACTGAAGAAGGGACCGGCCAGGTAGATGGTTGGCGTCGATTCGGCGGGAGTTAGCTCCGGCGCGGCAGCGTCGAGGACGGTATTTACTGGTGTGCCAGCGAGAAGTTCGACCGGCAAGCGGCTGCGCCGGGTCGCACACCAGAACGCGGCGCAACTACTGGCCACACGAGCAGCCTCGATCGGATGGGCGCCGCCGTTCCACGCATGCGCAAATCCGGCGGCGAAGACATCGCCGCTTCCTAACGGCCAGACTGAACGTGTCGGGAAGGGGCCAACTCGCACAGCGGTGTCCGCGCCGCGTAGTTGAATGAGGCATCCGCGGCCGCTGTCCTTGACGACGATGATGTCGGCCGTCGTTCGAGCAAGCAATTGGTGCGCTGCCTGCCGAAGATTGTCTGTACCGCCGGTCAGGGCGCGAGCCTCGCGTGCGTTGAGAACAACCGCTAGTTCATCGGCCTGGATACCCTGCAAGTTGAGCACCTGCAGGTCGCGCGGGCGTTGAGGATCCACAACTGCGCGGCGGGAACGAATATCACGATGTCCCGTTTCAATCATGCCGAAGACGAGAACGGCGTCATCATCGGCAGTGATGGTCTGCGCGTGGGTCGCGGCCGCGCCTTCTATGGTCGGCGGTGCGACCGGTGTGAAGTATCGGAATGCCACCGGTTCGTCGCGGTCGACCACGGTGACGTTAACGTTCAACGTCGCTAATGAGGACTCAGCGGCGAGGCGTTGTTCATCATCAATCGCTGTGTGTAGCCGCACCTCAACATCACCTAATGCAGCGGCCGCACGTAGTCCGCTGCCGGCAACTACATGGTGGTTTGGCACGACAACGTGCTCTTCGTAGGTCCCCCCTACAACGATCACGTCGCGGCACGAACGTCGAGTTCGATGGCACCGTCGTTGATCCGCGTGATGCGAGCTGCAAATGCGACGCCCCGCTGCAAGCAGTCAATGAGTTGCCCAGTCGGCAAGATGCCTCCGGCTTCCTCACCGCGAGCGGTGGCGGCAATTACCAGCGGGGGCGATTCGCCCCGTAACAGGATGGTCAAAACGTCGCCGGGGTTGAGAGTTGCGACCACCGACTCAATCGGTCCCTCTAAGAATCGCGTCAGACGTAGCTTCTCGCACGGATCGCTAGTCGTGGGCCCGACGTATCCGCCGTCATCCTTTCCGGTTCCTGTCAAGTGTCCCCCTAGCGTTGTTGTGTCTTAACTCTGAATTGACCCGCCGCGCCGATGATCGCGTACCCCGCGGGCCATCGTGCGCGTTCTGACCAAATCACTGCGTCCAGATCGGCGGCACTGACCCGACCGTGCCGTGCCCAGGCTAGGAACAGGGCCTCCATAAGGTCATAATGACGCGCTGGATTCCATGCCCGGTCGAAGACACCTGCGGCGATTCCGGCCCGTAAAACGTGGATATCGATGATGGCAACGTCATTGCTTCCCAGGTGGTTACGGACGATCCAGCTAGCTGTTTTTGGCCCAATGCCTCGGCAGGCCAGCAGCCAACGACGTAGGCCGAGCGCATCAGATGGAGGTGGATCGTTGTGCATGCGATCTAAGGTCATCTGCAGGTAAGCCGAACGTTGGGCAGCGAAGCGATACCGGATTTCGCGGTCTTCCAATCGAATTGGTTTGCCAAGAACGTCGGCAATCGAGACGGGTTTGCGTGACGAAGGACTCAAAGCACCCGAGTCTCTGACGGCTTTGAACGCTGCGAGACCGACGTGATGGGGAATGCCGTGTCCACCTAGCACGCAAGCCGCAATTTCCTCGGCGAGGGTGCCGCCGAGACGGTGGCGAACCGGACTGTCAGAAATGCTTGTATGCGTGCAAGTTTCGCGGGTCAAGGCGATCCAGTACGCGGGTGTACCTACCTGCCAGCAATGGCCCCAAGTCACCTCGCGTGGAGTGTGTCCGTGCGGCAGTAGCCTCACCTGCTGGCCGGGATCGCGCAGCCGCGTTGCTCGAGAAGTCACGACGCAAACCCGTCAACGGCGGACGCGCTTGCTTGAGAATGCAAATCATCGAGGCTGATACCAAGTGCCCCGGCTAGACGTGCCACGGTAAGAAAGCCAGGGGTTGGCACCCGTCCGGTTTCTACACTGCGGATCGCGTCAAGCGAAACACTTGAGGCCCTTGCAATTTCAGAGGCAGACAGGTTGGCGCGGGCACGTGCCTGGGCAAGCGCGGCCCCGATCTGACGGCCGTGTGAAACTTCGAAACCACCAAGCTTTCGACGCATGCGATAACAATACATGTATTATTATCGACCTGTGTGACGCGGTAGCCGTGCGATGCAGTGCTGGGGGCAATGGCATCAGTCAGGCTCGCCGCCGCACGGTGACGCGACGATCCGCGATTTGGTGCGCACTTCTAGCAAACGTCTGCCCAATAGTGATCGAACGCACCCGGTGAGGCCCACAGCTAATTCAAGAAGACAGCGTTATTCATTGCCTCGTCTGACTATTCGAATCCGTGAGCCTACGACGGGTAGCGCATGCTTTTCGCGGCCGGGGTATTCAGCGCCGCGACTTCATCTCGCTACCATCGATGCGCTCAGTAGTCGTGGGTGCAAAAATGTGGTCGGAGATATTTGATTCCAGACAGCCAACGCGTGAATTCGGTTAGCGGTGACCCCGCGTGCTGAGAGTCCCTTGCTTTCTCTGCCAAACTTGGTGTTACTTAAGGCAGCTCAACGTCCGCGCTCATCGTTCCAAAGCAGGGTGTGCCAACGTGGCGTGAGGCTCCACCCTCGCGCGACGACATCGTCGACGATCGAGCGGCTGCGTTCTAGCACCGTCGTGCCCGACGATCCTTGCGCCATTACGTAGACGCGTTCTGGTGGAACAAGTACCGAGAGTTTGTTGAGCAGTGTTTCGATTTCGCGCAGATCGGCGGAGTCCTGAACGACGAACTTGAATATGGACGACGGCATCACAGCGAATCGATCCAGAACGTGTATGCGAAGACGCGCTTTTTCTGCGACCCGACTGTGGGACAGTTTAGGCGATACGTTGAATCGTGTGGCAAGAGCTGCAACTGGGCCGGGTGGCACGCTGCCAGATGTCTCGACTTCTACTGCCCATCCCTGCGCGGAAAGCGGAACGAGTAGTTCTGCCAACTGGCTGGCTTGGAGGAGGGGCTCACCGCCGGTCACAACCAGTCGCTTGACAAGAGGTGCGCGTGCGAAGGGGTCCCGGAATCTAGGGTCTAGATGCTCGAGGGCCTCGTTGATGGTGATCGTGCGGGGCGGGCGATCTGGATCTCGCCTTTGCGAATCCCAGCTGAACGCCGTGTCACACCACACGCAGGTGAGATTGCAACCTGCCAACCGGAGAAATTGTGCGGCGTTGCCGACGGATGGCCCTTCACCCTGGATAGTGGGGCCAAATAGCTCGACCACCGATAGCGTTGTGGACACAGATGGAACGGGGTCCTGCCGATCATCTTCCATCTATCGCTGTACCTCAACCGTTGCCGAGCAGTTCGCGGTCTCATGCACCGTCACGGCCGACACCGCGAGGCCCGCATCCAGTAGACGCTTTGCGATATCTGTGGCGATGAGCTCGGCGGTGGGATTCGCGAGGAAGTCATTGAGGAACGCGTGGTCGTAGTCCGCAAGCACTGCTTTGCTGACTATGGACTTGAGGTCAGTGAAGTCAATCACAATGCCCTCACCGGTAACGGGGCCCGTGACCGTTACATCCAGCCGGTAGGAGTGCCCGTGGAGCTTGGCGCACTTCCCGGTATGCCAGGGAAGTTGGTGCGCAGCTTCGAACGAGAATCGTCTGGCCACTGACGTAATGAGTTGCGGATATGCGCTGCAATCAGCATGGGGGCGTGCCGCGTTCATGTTGCACTATTCTGCACGCTCAGGCGATCGCATCCGAGTTTTGCTTATGACGCGGGCGCCTCGGTCGGTCTCCATCTACGACACCAACTTGCATGCGTACGGAACCCGCACGGCCTGCGGAAGGTCGGATCGCTTGCATACCTGAACTGCTGAACGTTAGACATGAATGCTCTCATCCGAGCATTGTGGTCAGTATCGAGACAGGGCGTGCACGTAGCCGGGCCGAGATGCAGAATTCTAGGGTCGGAGCTCGATGTGCGATGGAGGTGTCCGTCCGACAGCGCAATCGCGTGCGCGGCCGCTGGGGGTGTCCCGATGGAGAGGGCCTGAGATGGGAGGATTACTGCGTGTGATCACACGCTATGCGTACTTGAGTACATTACAAACTCCGAGCCCGAATTGGCGGTCATCGGCCACGAACTATACGAGCGCGGCAGCTTCGCTTGTGTTGCTGGCCAAATTGGCAGGCGTCGGCGAGGTACGTTTATGAAAAAGCTAAAGAAAAATGAATAAGAATAGACCGTTCAGAATATATCTACTGCAGTGTTCAGCGACAAAACTATCTCAAAGAGCACCTGCTAAGAACCTCTATTCTTCGCCTCTATTTTCGAAAAGTCTCGCTGCTGCGGCGTCAGACTCGAATGGCGCGATATACATTCTTTCGGCCTTACATGGTCTCGTTCATCTGGATACCGAACTTGATCCGTATGACGTGACTCTGAACGGTATGAAACCAGCTGACAAAAAGATCTGGGCCGCAAGGGTGGCATCTCAGCTTCAGCAGCTTGATGCCCGCAATGCTGAGATTGTGATGCTTGCTGGAAAAGCCTATTCGAGTCCAATCGATGTTTTTATCAACGAACACTTTGGCCGCGTCTTTTACCCCTTGAAGAATTTGGGTATCGGTCGACGACTTGCGTGGCTCGGGATTGCGCTTCGCGGCGGAATTAGATTGGCCGTTGACCTCGAGGACTTCTACCAGCAGTTGTACCGACTGAGCACCGAACTAGGCGCCGTGGCCCGGCTTCCCGAACTTGCCTTGAGGAAAGACCTTCCGCAGCGCGGCGTGTATTTTTTCATGGAGCCCGGCGAATTACGCATGACTGGTCAATTACGGGTTGTGCGAGTTGGAACGCATGCCGTCAGTGCCGGATCCAAAGCAACCCTGCGTTCGCGCTTGCGGACACACTTGGGGACTGTGGCAGGCTCGGGTAGCCACCGCTCGTCAGTTTTTCGTCGTCATGTCGGGGTCGCTATCGCCCGGCGCGATGGGGCTGAGTTGCCAGTTACTTGGGGTCGCGAACAGACGGCGACGCCATCTGTCATCGACACAGAGCGATGGCTGGAGAATAGTGTGTCGAGCTTCATGGCTTCGACGAAAGTGACATGGTTGAAGATTTCCGATGAGAGCGGCCCGGAAAGCGATAGGGCGTTCATCGAACGGAATGCCATCGCTCTGCTTGTTCATGGCGCCTTTCTGAACGAGCCGAGCTGCAGTTGGCTCGGCAAGTGGAGCGACCGGCCATCTATTGTCAAGTACGGCATTTGGAACGTGGACCATACGGACGTAGATTACGATCCCAGATTCATCAATATCTTTGCACAGTATGTCGATAGGGCATTGACGGCAGGAACCAACTCGCTATCCGGCGAGCTCGATGCGTCTATTGCCCCACCAGGGTGGCGAGCGTGGAAAGACGCCGCCGAGCGACCAACGCTCTGGTAAATTCCGGAGAGTGAGTACTTCCTCGGGGGCGTGGACTAGTCAAGAGCGAATGGTTTTGTCCAAATATCCGCGCGCGATTGCGCATTTGGCGCGTCAGAATAGCGACTCCAATCTCAGCTTGATGTTTGGGGCGGGCGCCAGCCTATCGGTGGGTATCCCCGTTTGGGCGGACCTCGTGGGCCGCATTGCGAAGCACTCCAAGGTTCTCGCTAGGAAGCTCGTCGGTGCCAATGACGGAGATCCGTTGCCGACCGCAGCCCAGGTGCTATTTGAGAAATATGCGCTCGATAATCGGCAGTCGATAGGTCGGCTTCACAATACAAGCACTCATCCCTTATTCCCGCAAATGCTAGAAGCGGAGTGGCGAAGTGTCATACAGGAATGTCTGTACGAAAAAGTTCCGGGCGACCTCTCTTTGCTCCAATCTGAGGACAAAGTCTATAAAAACTATCTATCGATCATCCGGCAGTCGCGAATCACCGTGACATACAACTTCGATGACACCATCGAACGCCTCCTGCTGCACGACCGTAATCCCGCCAATCGTGTTAGCGGTAGAGGGTTCCAGGTGATGACCGACGCGAGGCTTCCCTTCCGGCTGCCAAAAGGAAACATTTTTCACGTCAATGGTTTCCTTCCACGCAACCCTCTGGAGGGTGTCGGTGAGGGCCTTGTCTTCTCTGAGGGTGAGTTTGCGGATCAGCTACTTGACACTGTCCGTGGTGCCAATGCGACTCTGACGCACTACCTCACAAAAAATACCTTTCTTCTTATCGGATTGTCGCTTAACGACGAAAATTTACGACATCTCCTTCGCCTAAATGCGGTGCTTAATCCAGGTCATTATCACTATCGCGTCCATCACATCCGAGATGTAAAGTCTTTCGACGAAGCGAAAGCACGCCATCTTGCGAACGCACACTTCAATAATTTCAACCTCATCACCTTATTCTTGGATGACGCTGGGATCGCGGCATTGGGGCAGGTTTTAGGTCGCGGACTTGATGACATCCGAAATCAAGCGGTTAGACAGGGCGACACAGTTTCATATGTCTACTACCTTGCTGGCGTCCCGGGTGTCGGCAAGACAACGTCGTTTAAACATCTGTCAAGTTTGGTCGCGCACGACGAATGGCTCGATGAGCGTCCGATCGAAATGTCAAAACCGTTTAATAAGCTTACTCCGGCCGAGCGTAATTACGTCGACGAGTGGGTAGCGGAACAGGTAAAGAACAAAAACAGGATAATTGAAGAAGAGAAAACACGCGGAGTGGGGGTTTCAATCGTGGATCGCTGTCCTCTCGACGCGATAACTTTCACGAAAGAGCCCGGCAAATGGGCTGAAAAGGCCAAAAATCTCCGCAACGAGATTTGCGACGATGCTGCACGGAGACCGGTGCAGTCGGGCCACATCATTTTGTTGGTGGGAGAACCTCGGGACGTTCGGATGCGCGCATTGGTGCGCAATAGGCAGTCGGGCGCGTCCATTGAATACTTCAAATGGCTGCAGGATGCCACGAAGTACGTTTACGGGGGAAAAACTGGACGGATCGCGGGGGTTACGGTTGTGGACGTTGGAGGATTGACCATAGCGGAAATGCTAAAAGCAGTGGCCGATGTGGTGTTCAGGCAAGACTATATCGAATGCAATCTGGACCGACGCTTAGCAGATTACGAGAACTCTAGGGCGGCACTTCCAGATGCCGCAGCGCCATCATAGGCAGCTGGCATGAGAATCTATTTAGCAGCTCCCCTGTTCACCGGCGCCGAGCGTGCCTTCAATCTCTCCCTGTGCAAAGCAATCGAGTCGGTTGCACATGTATATCTACCGCAGAGAGACGGGCTTCTTCTCGCCGAGGAGCGCCGAAGTTCGGCAGAACGCTCAATTTCGCAGAAGATATTCCAGGCTGACATAGCGGCGATCTCGGCCGCTGACGCGCTGGTGGCTGTCGTTGATGGTGCGGCAGTGGACGACGGCGTCGCCTTTGAATTGGGCTTTGCCTTTGCGCACCAGAAGGTCTGTATTGGATACACATCGGACAGCCGGCGCGCGGAGGGCTATTTCAGGAACCCTATGTGGGTCGGCAGTCTTGCTGCCGGACCTTTCGACTCCGAGTTCGGTCTTATCGAATACCTTTCCGTGCTCGCGCGGGGATACGCGAGGTGAAGGGCGACGCAGTCGTGCTTCTGTCAGGAGGAATGGACTCAGCGGTTACATGTGCGGTTGCGCGGCGTGATTCCGATGCTGTCCACTGTTTGACGTTCGATTACGGCCAGAGGCACGCTTCCGAAATCGATGCGGCACGACTGATTGTGAGAGCGCTTAACGTCGACTCGCATGTCGTGACTTCGCTGCCGATCGGAGATTTTGGAGGATCCGTTCTTACGGACAAAGCAATCGCGATTCCCGAGGCGCAGGCGGGTGGCAGCGAGTCGGGGATTCCCGCAACCTACGTTCCGTGCCGTAATCTTGTGTTTTTGAGCATTGCCAGCGCGTTCGCCGAAGCGCGGAATTGCATGCGGATTTACATTGGCACCAACGCGATCGATTACAGCGGCTATCCCGATTGCCGCCCAGAGTTCATTGACGCGTTTCAGGCTGCCCTGAATCTTGGTTCAAAAGCAGGGGCAAAGTACGGGTCAGCGCCCAGAGTTATTGCGCCACTGACTTCCCTGTCGAAGTCGGATATTGTGATTTTGGCGCGTCGTCTCGGCGTCGACCTCAAGGAGACCGTGTCCTGCTATGACGCCGCGGATGACGGCGCCGCGTGTGGGCGCTGCGACGCCTGTCAGTTGCGGCGCGCAGGATTCGTCGAGGCCGGCTTGGCGGATCCGACTCGATACTGGACAGACAAGCATTGACGGTTGCGAGTCTGGCGAAAGCGAATTCCGCGATTGTCGCTCGCCCAAGACCACCACATCACCGTCATCAACGCCGCCACCGGAGAAGTTCACACTCGACCCCACCAGGGACTACCAACCCACCGGCGCCCCCAAAGGCCCCAAACGGAAAAAACCGCAGACCTCAAGTAGGTCCGCAGCTATTCCGATGTCCTGCGACATCACAAAAGTGCCCCCGGCAGGATTCGAACCTGCGACACCGGCTTTAGGAGAGCCGTGCTCTATCCCCTGAGCTACGGGGGCGACGCTGGGAGCTTACCGGTCGACGGCCGCTGAACCCCAGCCTGCGCGATATGGCAAAAGTGACAAAACGCGAGAGTGTCGCCGGTAGCGTGCCGAGCGTGGAGCTGACACTGCAACGCATCGGCGCCTGGTCGGGCAGCATCATGATCGTCCTCTACGGCGCCAGCTTCTCCGGCGTCGCGCAACTCTTCCCACCGCTGTCGCCCGCTGCACCGGCCGACGAGATCGCCGCCTTCTTCGTCGACCACAAGCTCTGGATCCGCTTCGGCGTCTCCGGGGCTCTGCTCAGCGCCGCATTGGCGCTGCCGTTCCTCGCGACCATCGTGCTGCGCATCAAACGCGCCGAGGGCGGCTGGGGGATGCTCACGATGACCCAACTGATGGCCGCGACCGTGTTCGTGCCGGCGTTGATCTTCCCGCAGTTCTTCCTCGGCGTGGCAGCCTTCCGGCCCGAGGGCCGATCCGCCGAACTCACCCAGGCCCTCAACGACATCTTCTGGTTGTGGTTCATCGGCATCGTCGGCACCATCATCGTGCAGAACATCACGCTGGCCATCGCCGCGTTCACCGACCAGGCCGACACCCCGACCTTCCCGCGCTGGTACGGCTACCTCAACCTCTGGGTGGCCACGCTGTCGCTGCCCGGCTGCGTCGTCGTCGTGTTCAACGACGGTCCACTCGCGTGGAACGGCGTATTCGCGTTCTACATACCCGGGCTGGTGCTCGTCGTCTGGTTGTTCACCACGACAGCGGTGATGCTGAAGTCGATCACGGTTCAGCGGGCACTGTCGGGGTGACGACTACCGCGCGCCGGGTGCCGGCCGAAAGCGGCACCTGGGTCTTCCTGTTCGGCGACATGGTCGTGTTTGGTGCGTTCTTCGTCACCTTCCTCGTCGAACGTGCAACAGCACCAGAGCTTTTCGACCAGGCGCGCACCACCTTGCACATCGGGGTCGGGGTGGCCAACACACTGGTGCTGTTGACCAGCTCGCTGTGTGTCGTCCTCGCTCTCAACGCGATGCGCGCCGCCCAGCGGGCCATCGCCACCCGCGCGGCCGGTGCGGCGATCGCCTGCGGACTGATCTTCATCGGCCTCAAGGTGACCGAATACGTCGCGCTCGCCCACGCGGGACACGGCCCGGGCGCCAACCACTTCTACCTCTACTACGTCATCCTCACCGGCCTGCATCTGTTTCACGTGTGCCTCGGACTCGGTGCCCTGACGTTCCTGCTCACCCAAACCCGGCGGTCTGAACTCAGCGTCACACGCACGGCACTGGTGGAGGGCGCCGCATGCTTCTGGCATCTAGTGGACCTGCTGTGGATCTTCCTGTTCGCGCTGCTGTATCTGGTGAGTTGAGATGACGGTCCTCGAGTTGCTGAAGAACCGCGCCGGGTTCACCTGGCTGATCCTCGTCGCCGCCACGATCGTGTCCTGGGTGGTCGGCGCCGACCACGGCACCGGTTCGGCAGTCGGGGTGATCGTGCTGGGCATCGCCGCGATCAAGGTGCGTCTGGTCGGCCTCGACTTCATGGAGCTGCGGCACGCGCCGGTCCCGTTGCGTGCCACGTTCGAGGCCTACTGCGTGGGCATGTGGGTGCTGCTCTCGGCGCTCTATCTGTGGTTGTAGCGCAACCTATTTCAGCAGCGCGATGACTTCGCCGAAAGCTTCGGCGTGCCTGTCCTGCACCGTGATGTAGGTGATGCCGTACCGATCTCGGTAGCCGCGAATACGATCGGCCATCTCGGCGGCGGACCCCGACAGCACACCCGGATGGTGCAGCAGTTCGTCATCGGACAGACCGGGCAAGAAGTGTCGCGGAATGGTGAGGTCGGGCATGCCGGAACCGTCCAGCGGCATCGCGGTGATCGCGATGTTCAGTTCCAGCGAACCGAAGCGATCACCGGCGGCGTCCCGCACGAACGCGATCCGGTCTGCCAGCGGATCTTCGTCGGCTCCCGCCGCGCGATCGCCTCCGGTGAGCCCCACGATGTCGGCGACCCGAGCCGCGAGCCGCAAGACCCGATCGCCGTTGCCTGCGATCATGATCGGCACGTCGGGGAGGTGCTCACCCAGATACGCGCAGGTGTCGCGCAGGTGGTCGACCCGCGCTCCGGCGCTGGGGAACGGAATGCCTGCGGCCTCGAACTCCTCCTTGACGTATCCGGTGCCCAGCCCGAGATCGAGCCGGCCCTCGGAGACGTCGCGCAGTGCCGCCACATCACGCGCCAGGAGCGCCGGCCGATAGAACGCCGCGTTGAGGACGAACGTGCCGACCCGCAGAGTCGAGGTCGCCATCGCGATCGCCGTCATCACCGGAAACGGTGCCGGGCCACCGAGATGGTCCGGCACGTGCACGACGTCATAGCCCAGGTCCTCGGCCTGACGCGCGAAATCGTGCAGCTGACGGCGTGACGTGCCGCGCATGACGCCGATACCGAATCGAAACTCTTTGGCCACGATCCGATCGTAGGGACAGGTTTGAAGCGGATCCGGCAGGGGCACTAAGGCTGCAGTCTTTTCCCGCAGATCCGGCCCGTTGTGACTATCCGACGGGCCGGATCAAAATTTTCAGGGGCCGCATGGCCATGGCAGACATTCCCACGATCGGCGTCGAGGAGGAGTTCCTCCTCGTCGATCCGGCGTCCGGCGCACCGCTACCGCGGAACCGGGAGGTCGCCGAACACGCTGCCGAGCTGGGCGTCGACCTGCAACTCGAGCTCACCAGCTGTCAGATCGAGACGGCGACACACGTCGCACACACCGCCGACGACCTTCGCGGCGCGCTGGTGCGGCTACGCAGCACCGTCGCTGACGCCGCCGACCGGACCGGTGCACGGCTCCTCGCGGTGGGTCTGCCGCCGACCCTGCCGCACGACTTCCCGATCACCGACACGCCGCGCTACCGCGACATTGGCGACCGGTTCGGAATGATCGCCCACGAACAGGGCATCTGCGGATGCCACGTGCATGTCGCGGTCCCGAATCGGGACGCAGCGGTCGCGGTGTCGAATCGGTTGCGCCCTTGGCTGCCGCCGCTGCTCGCGCTGACCGCCAACTCGGCGATCTACCGCAACGCCGACACCGGCCACTCGAGCTGGCGCAGCGTGCTGTGGGCGCGCTGGCCGAGCGCTGGGCCGCCGCCGCGGTTCGATTCCGCCGCGGACTACGACGCTGCGGTGCGGATGCTCGTGGAGTCCGAGGTCATCCGCGACGACGGCATGGTCTATTGGGATGTGCGGCCGTCGGCGAACTTCCCGACCGTCGAGATCCGCGTGGCCGACGTGCCCGCGACGGTGGCGGAGACGGTCCTGTTCGCGGTGTTGGCCCGCGCCGCGGTGATGACCGCGCTCGCCGAGGAGGAACGCGGGGAGGTGCAGCCGACGCTGGATGCGTGGACGTTGAAGGCGGCGTACTGGAAGGCCGCGCGTGACGGCCTCGACGGGACCGGTGTCGACCTGCGCGACAACACCGCGGTCCCGATGACGACGCTGCTGCAGGCACTCATCGACTGGGTGGGTCCCGCGCTGCAAGTCGCCGGCGACGAGGATGTGGCACACCGTGAGTTGGCCGCCGTCATCGAACGGGGCAACGGGGCGATGCGGCAGCGACGGGCATGGCAGCGCCGACACGACATGCGTGAGGTGATCGCCGTCGCGGCCGACGCGACGCTGGAGTTCTAAGTCAACGGCAGTTCGGCGAAGGCGGGCGTGGTGGGTTCCTTCGATCCGCCAGGCGGTTCGATCGTGAACGCCAGTGACTTCGACGAGCCGAGATCGGGAAGCACCGCCGTGGTCGACGGCGTGACCGCGCCGGCGTCCATCGTGCCCGCGGAGTGCGGACCGTCGGCGGCGACCAACCACATCTGATAGACCGTCCCCGCCTTGGGCGGTGTCACGTTGTTCATCACGAGCACGCCGGAATCGCGCTCCCGGGAGAACACCAGCGTCGCGGTGCCGCCGCCCGGAATCTCGCCCGACACGGTCCGCACATCGGGTGCGGCGAAGATCTGGTCGGTCGTCGACTCCGAAGCAGTCGGGCGCATCGCGATCCCGACTCCCAGAGCGCCGAGGCCGACGGCCACGACAGCCGCCGCGGCGAGCATCACGGTGGCCCAGCGCCGTCGCTTCGGCGCGAGGGCGCGCACCCTGGCGTTGCCGCCGCCGCTGCGTGCGATCTGGCTCAGGACCTGCGCACGCAGTTCGGGCGGCGGTTCGACGGCGGTGGCTTCGGCGATCACCGCCATCGTCTCGCGCACGGCGCGGACTTCGGCGCGAAACGCCTCGGCCTCGCCGGGCGGGGCGTCGCTGAGCCGACGGTTGATGTCGTCGACCTCATGGTCGCTGAGCGCATGCAGCGCATAGGGCGTCGCAAGGGACAGCAGTTCTTCCGGGCTGGTCATGTCACCCCCAGGCATCGGCGGAGACCGCGGATGGCGTCACGCATCCGCGACTTGATGGTGGCAAGGTTCGTCGAAAGATGCTCGGAAACTTGCACATAGGTAAGACCGTCGTAATACGCCAACTGGATACATTCCCGCTGGGTGTCGGTGAGCGAGCCGAGGCACTCCGCGACCTGGCGCCGCTCCTCGTCGAGAATCACCTCGTCGGCGACGTGATCGGTGGGCGGCTCGACGTTGGCGGCGCCGTAGCGCGATTCCCGGGTGCTGGCGGCCTGCTCCGAGCGCACCCGGTCCACCGCACGCCGGTGCGCCAGGGTCATCAGCCACGCCAGAGGTGAGCCCGCCGACGAGTCGAAGGTGTGCGCGTTGCGCCATACCTGCAGATAGATGTCCTGCGTGGTTTCCTCGCTGTATCCCGGATCGCGCAGGACGCGCAGGACCAGACCGAAGACCCGCGAGCGAGTCTGATCGTAGAGAGCGGCGAAGGCATCCACGTCCTGGCGGGCCACCTGGCGCAGCAAAGCGTCGAGTTCCGCAGTCACGAGCGGTAGCCTAGCGGCTGCCACCGCGCGGACCGCGGACCTCACGGGCAAGGTGGCCGTCATCAGGTGACCCTGCCGATCACGAGTGATACACCTTCTCCCGCTCTTCGGAGGGGTGGGGAAGCACCGGGACGCGGCGCAGGCGCAGCAGCGCGCCCTGCATGCGCATGCTCACCGAGTTCATCTTCGGGGCCAGCGGTGACATGACCTGCAGCGCGAGTATCTGGGCGATCCCGGCGGGTCTGCGGTCTCCCCGCATCGTCGCGACGAACGCCGGATGGTTCTCGCGATGCAGCGAGATACGCAGGTCGAGACGCTCGTCGGGGTGCGGCGCATTGATCAGGTAGTGGCCGTCGACATCGTTGAACGGCGAGACGTAGAGCTTCTTGGTGACCATCACGGGCCAGTCGCCCGACGGCGGCAGCAGGTAGGCGTGCCGTTCACCGCAGCTGTTCTGCACCTCGACGATGACGTGCCGAAGTGCGCCGTCCCGGTTGTGGCACCAGTAGAACGTGAACGGGTTGAACACCGAGCCGAGAACGCGGGGCTGCAGCAACGCGGTGATCCGACCGCCGGCCAGGTCGATGCCCTTGCCGGCGAGGAACGCATCGACGCGGCCGCGCAGCGTGTCGACGGGCGCGGGCCAGAGATGATCGGCGGGGTCGAAGGTCGCGAACGCACGAAGCCATCCCGGCACCTTCGGCATGTGATCGAGGTCGATCAGCCAGCTGTAGCTGCGGTGCTCGAAATAGTGATGCACCGGGGCACGCCGCAGGTGCGTGATGCGGGTGCGGTAGATCGCGGCGGTCATGTCCGCAGCGCCGCCCTGTTGTTCCACACCCGTTATTCGGAGCGGTCCGGGTTGCGGATTGCGCCCGGATGGTGTCTCTCTGTCAGATGTGGCGCCAGGACCGTGCGGCGTGCACCAATCCCTGCACCAGAGCCGACGTGGCGGGAGCCAGTCCGTCGTCACCGGGCAGCCCGCTGCGCGGGCTGATGCCGCGCACTCGGGAGGAGAGCTCCAGCTGGGCGCCGCCGCTGCGGGGCCGGTTGACCGGGTTGTCCGGATGCAGGCCGCGCAGCTCGCGCGGGATCGCATCGAGGTCGGTGATCACCCGGTAGCCGGGAATGGCGATGTGGTCGGCGAGGTGATGCGCGAGCTCGCGGTGCCGGCCGCCGGCCAGGAGTTCGGTGCTGCGACCCGTCCGGCCGTACCCGTGCAGGGATACGGCGACGTCGATGTGGCCGAGGAACTCCGCCAGGCGGGGTGACTGCGCGGGATCGTAGAGCGCCGACGCGAGGTGGTGGGGGTAGCGATCGGGGTGATGGACGACGTAAAGGGATGCGCCAGCCGCATCCGCGGCACGGCGTGCGATCACGTCGGTCATCTGCTCGAGACCACCGCCGTGGATGGCCAGAAACCCGAACTGTGAGCGCAGCACGCTCTCCTCGGTGATCCCAGGCGCGGCCAAGAGTTCCGAAAGGGATTGTGGGGGAGTGGAATCCGGGTCCGCGTCACGTCGGGGCCAGCGCGTCGGGTCCCACCGTTGAAGGAAGTCGATCCAGCGATGGGGAAGACCGTGGTGCTGGGCGCCCTCGAGGATCCGTTCCAGGTAGCCCGGGCGCGGCGGCCCCGGCTCCACGCGGTGGTCGATGTAGACCCAGGCGGTGCGCTGGCCATGGGCAGTGTGCACGATGAGTGCGTCGCGCCGGTATCGCACCGGCACACCTTCGGCGCTGTCCAACGTCGCCAGGTCGTGGTCGGAGACGCGCCACACAACGCCGTGCACCACCCCACCCGGTTGCGGCTCGACGGTGGCGACTCCGCGTTCGTTGATCAGCCAGTCGTGGTCGGCGAGGGTGGCGGGCTGCGGATCGGTGGCGTCGGGGCAGCGCTGCGCCATCTGGCGGACCGACAGATTCGAGCCGTACGCGAAGTAATGGTGACGAGCCGACATTCAGCCCGTCAGCGTCAGATAGATGAGCGCCACGTTGAGCACACTAATCAGGCCGGCGACGAGCCAGCCCAGGGTCGTGGTCACCCGCCGGTTGACGTCGGCGCCCATCAGGGATCGGTCACTGGTCAGCCGGATCAGCGGGATGAGCGCGAACGGGATGCCGAAGGACAGCACCACCTGGGACAACACCAGCGCGCGGCTCGGGTCGACGCCCGCCGCGAGCACGGCCAGCGCGGGCAGCAGCGTGATCAGCCGCCGCGTCAGCAGGGGCACCGATCGGCGCAGAAGGCCCTGCATGATCATCGCGCCGGCATAGGCGCCGACTGACGATGACGCGAGCCCGGACGCCAGCAACCCGATCGCGAACAGCAGCGCCACGGTGTGGCCGAGCGTGCTCTGCACGGCGGCGAACGCCCCTTCGATCGAGTCGGTGTCCGGCATCCCTTGCAGCGTGGTCGCCGCGACGAGCAGCATCGACAGGTTCACTGCGCCGGCGACCAGCATCGCGGCACCGACGTCCCACCGGGTGGCGCGCAGGAGTGCCTTGCGTCGCGGCCCGGGCGCGTGATGGCCGTGCCGATCGCGCGCGAGCCCGGAGTGCAGGTACACCGCGTGGGGCATGACCGTCGCGCCGAGCATCGCGGCTGCCAGCAGGATGCTCTCCGGCCCCTCGAAGCGCGGCACCAGGCCTGCGAGGGCCTCGCCGCCGGGAGGCGGTGCGGCGAACAGGCTGGTGAAGAAGCCGATGGCGATGATCGCCAGCAGGCCGGTGATGACGCGCTCGAACACATTCTGGCCGCCGCGATCTTTGATCATGAGCAGGACCAGCGAGACCGCGCCGGTGATCACCCCGCCGATCAGGAGAGGCAGATCGAACAACAGGTAGAGCGCGATGGCTCCGCCGACGATCTCGGCGAGATCGGTCGCCATCGCCACCAGCTCTGCCTGGACCCAGTACGCCAGCCGCGTCGGGGTGCCCATCCGTTCGGCGACGGCTTCGGGAAGCGATCGGCCGGTCACCAGACCGAGCTTGGCGGACAGGTATTGGACCAGACACGCCATCGCGTTGGCGACGACGATGACCCAGACGAGGAGGAACCCGAATTGGGCGCCCGCACTGACGTTCGCTGCGACGTTGCCGGGGTCGACGTAGGCGATGGCGGCGACGAAAGCGGGGCCGAGCAGCAGCCACAGCGGACGGATCGGTGCTGCGACGTCGGGCTTCACCCGCGGTCCTTTTCTATTCGTGAGAGCGAAGAGAAAAGTTAGGTTAGCCGAAAATCTCGCAGCGTGGCAACGAGCCGGTCGGCTGGGCCTACGTCAGGGCAGGTAACCGAAGGCGCCGAAGGGGTAGTAGCCGCCGCCCTGCCAGCCGCCCCAGTTCCACGGGGGAGGTGTCGCGGTGATCTGCGTGCTGCCGTTCGTCTCGCAGTAGGTGATCGTCTTGCCGACGTCACTGCATTTCGGCGTCGCCGTCGCGACGCCCATTCCGCCCCAGGCGATTGCGGCACCCGCACCCACGACCGCCGCGAAGCCGAGTGCCCGACGCGTCATCGTCGGCTCACATCACATAGGGGCCGTAGCCCCAGCCGAAACCGCCCTCCCACGGCTCGGCGTAGACGCTCGGCCGGGAGTCGATCTGCGCATTGCCCGGGGACTGGCAATCCGTGTTCGCGCCGCCCTGGAAGCCGCCGCCCTCACCGGTCTGGACGCAGGTGGGCTGGGCCACGGCAGCAGGTGCGGCGGCGATGGCGACGGACGCGCCGCCGGCAACGAGAAGAGCGGCAACGGTACTCAGGCGAACCTTCATGCGGGGTCCTTTCAGCGGGTTCACCGGTTAGCGTACAGACCTTTGCCAGTCACGGGAGGTAACTCGATCGCTGTCACGATCCCGGGTGCGGCGTCGATCACCGCGGGGATCGCGTTGACCACGCGGGCGGCCGTGGCGACCAGGCCGGCGTGGTTGTGGTCGCCGTGAAGACTGCTCAGGCACAGATCTACCGTGTAGGACGGTTCGCCGGTGATCTCGATGCGGTAGGAACCGCCGGGTTGCGCAGGCTGCGGCCAGTCCGGACACAGATTGTCACGCAGCCGGGTGACGTGTTCGAGAACGACCGCGACCTCCCCGTCCTTCATTCCGCGGACCTCGAAACGCATTGCCGCAGTTGTTCCTTCGGCGATGTGGCCGGAGGCGATGTCGAAGTCCTCGGGTGCTGGCACCCGCGTGTGCGTCTCGGTCACCTCGTCGAGTTCCAGGCCGAGGCCCGCGGCGAGCTGGCGCACCACCGACCCCCACGCCAGGCTCAGCACGCCGGGCATCAGCAGCATCGGCGTCTCGTCGAGGCTGCCGCCGAAACCCATGACGTCGAACATCACCGTCGCACTGTCGTAGGTGTCGTAGTTGATGATCTCCATGCAGCGGATCTGCTGGATGCTCTGACAGGTACCTGCCAGAGCCATCGGCAGCAGATCGTTTGCGAAGCCGGGATCGATGCCGTTGACGAAGACGCTGGCATTGCCCGCCTTGGCGGCGTCCTCGAGCGGGGTCACCATCTCGTCGGGCAACACTCCCCACGGGTACTGCAGGAACACCGCGGCGCTTCCCACGACGTTGATACCGGCGGCCAGGATGCGGCGGTAGTCCTCGAGCGCCTCGGGCAACCGGTTGTCGGCCATCGCGGTGTAGACCGCGCAGTCGGGTGCGGTGGCGATGACGGCGTCGAGATCGGTGGTGGCCAGCACGCCGGTCGAGACCCCGAGCCCCGCGAGCTCGCCCGCGTCGGTGCCGGCCTTGGCGTCGGAGGACACCCACACCGCGGTGAGTTCGTACGCAGGGTCCGAGATGAGTTGTGCCAGTGCGTGTCTGCCGACGTTTCCGGTTCCGATGGCGGCTACGCGAATCGTCATGGTGTCCTCTACAGGTCGGGGATGGGCAGTTCGAGGTTCGGGTAGGTGATGCCGCCGTCGACCTCGAGCGTCTTGCCGGTGAGGTAAGCGCCGGCCGGGGAGGCGAGATAGACCGCGGCGGCCGCGATGTCGAGCGGGTCGCCGAGGCGTCGCATCGGCGTGGCCTGTTCCATCGGTGTTCGCAGGTCGTCGTTGCTCGCCACGATGTCGAGCGCCGAGGTGAGGATCGAGCCCGGGGCGATCGCGTTGACGCGGATGCGCGGTGCCAGATCCAGCGCCGAGAGGCGCGTGTAATGCGCAAGCGCGGCCTTCGCGGTGCCGTAGGCCGCAAATCCGCGGCCCGACACCCGAGCCATTGTCGAGGTGATGTTGATGATGCTGCCGCCACCGGAGTGCTCGATCATCAGCGGTGCCGCGGCGAGCGTCAGCGCGTGGGCGGTGGCGACGTTGAACGCGAATGCGTCGCGCAAATCCTTCGTGGACGTGTTCAGCAGCGCATTCGGCATGGTCCCGCCGACGTTGTTGACGACGATGTCTAGTCTGCCGAACGCCTCGACGGCCTGGGCCGCGAGGGCGGCGGTGTCGTCGGCGTGGGCGAGGTCGGCGACCACGATGTGCGCCCGCCGGCCGGTGCCGGCGACCTGCTCGGCCACCTCCTCCAACTGGGCCTGCGTGCGGGCAGAGATCAGCACGTCAGCGCCTGCTTCTGCAAAGGCGACTGCCATCGCCGCACCGAGGCCGCGGCCCGCGCCCGTCACCACGGCCACCTGATCGTCGAGCCGGAATCTGTCCAGGATCACGGGCGTCACGCTAGCAAGCGAACCGCCGCCCCGGAAGGTGTTTCTGGAACACGTTCTACTTCTTGGCTGCGGCTTTCTTCGCAGCCTTCTTGGCGGGGGCCTTCTTCGCCGCCTGTTTCGCCGCCTGTTTCGTCGGAGCCTTCTTGGCGGCCTTCTTCGCGGGCGCCTTCTTGGCGGGCTGGTCGTCTTTCTCGGTGTCGTCTTTCTCGGCGGCGCCGCTCTGCTCCTTGCGGGCTTTGACGCTCGCCTCGAGCTTGGCCAGCAGGTCCGAGACGTCCTCGGAGGCGTCGAGCTCCGTGGGCTGCTCCTCGGTGGTGAACGCCTCGCCGCCCTCGAGCTTGGCCTGGATCAGCTCCTGCAGGTGCTCCTGGTAGTCGTCGTGATACCGATCGGGATTGAAGTCGTCGGTCATCGAATCGACGACCTGGCTGGCCATCTTGAGCTCCGCGGGTTTGATCTCGACATCCTTGTCCAGCACCGGGAAGTCGGGGTCGCGGATCTCGTCGGGCCACAGCAGCGTGTGGATCATCATCACGTCGCGCTTGCTGAAGTCCTTGACCCGCAGCGCGGCCAGCCGTGTCTTGTTGCGCAGCGCGAAGTTCACGATCGCGACCCGGTCGGTCTCCATCAGAGTCTTGGCAAGCAGCACATACGATTTCGATGACTTGCCATCGGGCTCGAGAAAGTAGCTCCGGTCGTACATCAGAGGGTCGAGATCACTGGCGGGCACGAACTCCAACACCTCGATCTCGCGGCTGCGCTCCTCGGGCAGGCTGGCGATGTCCTCGTCGGTGATGATCACCGTCTGCCCGTCGTCGGACTCGTAGGCCTTGGCGATGTCGCGGTACTCGACGACCTCCCCGTCGACCTCGCACACGCGCTTGTAGCGGATACGACCGTTGTCCTTGGCATGCACCTGATGGAACTTGATGTCGTGGTCCTCGGTGGCGCTGTAGACCTTGACGGGGACGTTGACCAGCCCGAAGGCGATCGAACCCTTCCAGATGGACCGCATCACCCCAGGCTAGCCGGGTCGACCCGCCTGCGGGCCGGACCTCGCCGCGGCCGCGTCGCGGGTCGCCCGATCGGGCAGGTCGGCGCCCGGACGTGCGACGGTCAGCGCCGACGACAGCGCGGCGCTTTCCAAGGCGTGGGTGAGCGCGGCTTCGGAGATGCCGCGCAGGTCGTGTCGCCGCTCGGCCCCCAGCAGATCGATCTCCCACAACGCATCGATGAGTCCGGCCATGAAGGAGTCTCCGGCGCCGACGGTGTCCACCACGTCGACCGGCGGTGCCGCGATGCGGACGCTGCCGCCTGCGGCGAGCCCGAACGAGCCACGCTCGCCGAACGTCACGACGACGGCGGCCGGCCCGAGGCCGAGCCACGTGTGCGCGATCTCCTCAGGGGAACGGTCCGGGTCGTACCAGGCCAGGTCCTCGTCGCTGACTTTGACGATGTCGCTGCGCTCGATCAGACGGTCGATGCGATTGCGGGCCGCATCATCGTCGTCGATGAGTGACGGCCGGACATTGGGGTCGAAGGTCACGGTGGCCGACGGGTGGTAGGTGTCGAGCAGCGCAGCCACCGCCCGGCATCCCGGTTCGAGCACCGCGGCGATCGAACCGGTGTGGGCCACCACGGGCGGAGCAACTTCGGGGGTGCCGCTCAGCTGCCATTCGATGTCGAATTCGTAGGTGGCGCCGCCGTGTTCGTCGAGCATCGCGCGTGCGGTCGGTGTGCGTTCGGCTGTGCTGCTGCCGGTGACCAGTTCGACGCCGGAGGCGCTCAGGTGCTCGGTGATGCGACGGCCGTGCTCGTCGCGGCCGATGTGGGTGAGGAAGTCGACGCTGCGGCCGAGCCGGCCCAGCCCGACGGCGACGTTGAGTGGGCTTCCGCCGACGTGTTCGCCGGTCACCTCCGCGCCGCGAATGACGATGTCGATCAGCGCTTCACCGATCACGAGCGCCCGCCGGTCGCTCATCGCGCGTCACCGGAGATCAGTGCCTCCAGCGTCGCGCGTGCGCCGTGCTCGTGCAGTGAGGCGAGCGACTCGCGGTAGGCCTCGACGAAGCGGGGCTGTTGCGCGAGGTCGCCGAACAGTGCCGTGTTCTCGACGAACGAGGTGGGGTTGTCGCGTTGGGCTTTCGCAAGCGGTGCGAGCGTCTGGACGCGGTTGTCCTCGACGTCGATCGGTTCACCCTGTTCGTCGACGCCCTCGGCGTAGCGCGCCCAGCTGGCGACGACAGCCGCCGAAATCTGGACGCTACGACCGGCTTTCAGATTCGCCTGTATCACCGGCACGAGCCACTGCGGGATCCGGTCCGAGGAGTACGCGCAGAGCCGGGCGATGGTGTCGCGCACGCCGGGATTGGCGAAACGCTCGATCAGGGTGCGCTGATAGTCCTCGAGGTCGATGCCGGGAACCGGAGCCAGTGTCGGTGTGGCTTCGGCGAAGTACCGCCGCAGCAGCTCGGCGAACAGGGGATCTCCGGCGGCGTCGTGGACCAGCCGGTAACCGGCCAGGTAGGCGAAATAGCACAGGGTCTGATGGCCGGCGTTGAGTAGGCGCAGCTTCATCAACTCGTAGGGCGTCACATCGTCGACCAGCAGGACGTCGGCATCCTCCCATGGGGGCCGGCCGTCGGAGAAGGAATCCTCGAGCACCCACGCCGTGAACGGCTCGGCGATCACCGGCCACTGGTCGTCGATGCCGAATCCGCTTGACACCGTGTCGATCACCTCAGGCGTGGTGACCGGCGTGATGCGGTCGACCATCGAATTGGGGAAACGGGTGTGCTCGGCCATCCAGCCCGAGAGCCCGGGGTGAGCGGAGTCGGCGTATCTGGTGAAGGCATCCCGGGCGACATCGCCGTTGCCTTCGATGTTGTCGCACGACACGATCGTCGGCGACGGAACTCCCCGGTCGCGCCGACGCGCGAGGGCATCGGTCACGAGGCCGAACACGTTGATCTCGGGCAGATCGTCGAGCTGGTAACCGCCTTCGGTGATCGTCAGAGAGATGATGCGGGTGCTCGGCGCCGCCAGCAGCTCGATCACGCTGTCCGGGTCATCGGGTGCATAGCGGTACTCGACGATCGAGCCGATGACCCGGGCCTCGCGGGTGCCGTCGGGATGTACCAGCAGCAAGGTGTACAGTCCGTCCTGCGCGGCCATCACATCGGCCATCTTCCGGTCGGCGGGCAGCACGCCGACACCGCAAATACCCCACCCGCCGTCCAGCCCCTCGTTGAGGAGTCGGTCCAGGTAGGCGGCCTGATGCGCGCGATGGAATCCGCCGACCCCGAAATGCACGATGCCGACGCCGGTGTGGGCCCGGTCGTAGCTCGGACCCGGAATCGTGAGCTGCGGGAGGGTTTCGTCGTCGAGTTTCATGCCGGCATCGCCACGGTCTCGACGCTACCCGGCTCCTCGCGCGCAGGCAGGCAGTGCCGCAAAGCGGGTATACGTTTTGACCGTGGACGGCTACCAGAGGGTGCGGCTGAGCAACCCCGACAAGGTGCTGTATCCGGCCACGGGCACCACGAAGGCCGAGGTCTTCGAGTATTACGTCTCGATCGCCGCGGCGATGCTGCCGCACATCGCGGGTCGTGCGGTCACCCGCAAGCGGTGGCCCAACGGCGTGGACGAGCCGGCGTTCTTCGAAAAGCAGCTGGCGTCCTCAGCGCCGGACTGGCTGGACCGCGGGACCATCGTGCACAAGTCGGGGACCACGACCTACCCGATCATCGACACCACGGAGGGTCTGGCGTGGATCGCGCAACAGGCGGCGCTGGAAGTCCATGTGCCGCAATGGCGCTTCGAACCGGGGGACCGCACCGGCTCATCGGATGCGGGGCAGGCGACCCGGATCGTGTTCGATCTCGATCCCGGTGACGGAGTGAGCATGGTTCAGCTGTGCGAGGTCGCACACGAGGTGAAGGACCTGATCTCCGACATCGGTCTGCGGACGTTCCCCTTGACCAGCGGCAGCAAAGGTCTGCACCTCTACGTCCCGCTGGACCATCCGATCAGTTCACGCGGCGCGTCGGTGCTGGCCAAGAGGGTCGCAGTGCAGCTCGAACAGGTGATGCCGAAGAAGGTCACCGCGACGATGACCAAGAGCGTGCGTGACGGCAAGGTCTTCCTGGACTGGAGTCAGAACAACGGGAACAAGACCACGATCGCGCCGTATTCGCTTCGCGGACGCGAACATCCGACGGTGGCCGCACCGCGCACCTGGGAGGAGATCGACGATCCCGATCTGCGACATCTGACGTTCGCCGAGGTCCTGGAGCGCTGGGAGCGGGACGGGGATCTGCTCAGCGATCTCGACGAGCCGCTGCCGGTGCCCGATCGGCTGACCACCTACCGCGGTATGCGTGACAGCGCCAAGACACCCGAACCGGTACCGGCGCAGGCGCCGCAGGTCGGCAACAACGACAAGTTCGTCATCCAGGAGCATCACGCGCGGCGGCTGCACTACGACTTCCGGCTCGAGCGCGACGGTGTCCTGGTCAGCTGGGCGGTGCCCAAGAACCTGCCGGACACTCCGTCGGTCAATCACCTCGCGGTCCACACCGAGGACCATCCGATGGAGTACCTGACGTTCGCAGGACAGATCCCGAAAGGTGAGTACGGGGGCGGACAGGTTTTCGTGTGGGACACCGGCACCTACGACACCGAGAAATTCACCGACCACTCGCCGGACGGGCCTGCCAAAGGCGGTGAGGTGATCGTGACGCTGCACGGCGACAAGATCCGCGGCCGCTACGCGTTGATCCAGACGGACGGCAAGAACTGGCTCGCCCATCGTATGAAGGAACAGCAGGAGCCGACGTTCGCGGATCTGGCGCCGATGCTGGCCACCGAGGGTTCCATCGAGCGATACACGAAGGCGCAGTGGGCTTTCGAGGGAAAATGGGACGGGTACCGGGTGCTGGTCGACGCTGACCACGGTGCGCTGAGCGTCCGGTCGCGTTCCGGTCGGGACGTCTCCGCCGAGTATCCGCAGTTTCGCGCGCTGGCAGCCGATCTCGCCGAACATCATGCGATCCTCGACGGGGAGGCGGTCGCGCTCGACGAGTCCGGTGCGCCCAGCTTCCGCGAGATGCAGAACCGGAAGCGGTCGACGCGGGTCGAATTCTGGGCGTTCGACATTCTCTTCTTGGACGGTCGATCTCTGTTGCGGGCCAAGTATTCCGACCGTCGTCGCATCCTCGACGCGCTGGCCGAGCAGGGCGGTTTGATCGTTCCGGCGCAATTCGATGGGGACGGTCGCGATGCGCTGGCGCTCGCGCGGGAGAAGAACTGGGAAGGCGTGGTGGCCAAGAAGCGCGACGCCACCTACCAGCCGGGCCGGCGGTCATCGGCGTGGATCAAGCACAAACTCTGGCGAACGCAGGAGGTCGTGATCGGCGGGTGGCGCGCCGGAGCGGGCGGGCGCACCAGCGGTCTCGGCGCGTTGATGCTCGGCATCCCCGACGAGAGCGGTCTGCAGTTCGCGGGCCGGGTCGGCACCGGATTCACCGAGAAGGAACTGGCGATGCTACGGAAGACGCTCGAGCCACTACACACCTCGGAATCACCCTTCGCGACAAAGCTTCCCGCTCAGGACGCCAAAGGCGTGACGTTTGTGCGGCCGGAGCTGGTGGGCGAGGTTCGGTACAGCGAACGCACCGGAGACAACCGGCTGCGCCAGCCGAGCTGGCGCGGGCTTCGCCCCGATAAGGCGCCAGACGACGTGCGCTGGGAGTAGCGCGAATCAGTTGCGGCCGAAGGCGTCACGAAGGAACGGCGTGGAATCGGCCATCGACGCGAGGACCGTTCCGCTGTGGTCGTCCTCGGGGTAGACGCGCAAAGTGACGTCCTCATTGTTGGCCACCAGTTGGTCGTAGAACGACAACGTCGACGACGGCGGAACGTCGCGATCCAGCAGCCCGACGCCGAGGAAGAGGGGGCGGTCGAACCCGGTGGACGGCGTCCCCATGAAGTCGTTCAGCGCCTCAGCCATGCCGGGGATCGAGTTCAGCGGCGCGGAGAAGAACGAGGCCGGTGTCAGATGCGCCAGCTGGTCGGACAGCTCTGCGGTACAGAGGGTTTCGGCGCGGGAGGCGGCGTCGATCCCGGCGGGGCTGAGCACGCCGTCGATGTCCAGATCGGGTCGCGCCTCGCGCAGGGACGCCAGAATGTATGCGGTGTAGGCGTTGGCGATAGGCCCTAATTCGGGCAGCTCGAGGTTCGGCCCGGCTTGGGCCACGAGCTTGTCGATGTTGGCGGGTGCGCCGGTGGCGACGGCGCCGCGGTAGTCCAGGCCGGTGCCGCGGCTGAACTCGGTGGCCCAGCGTGCGCTGCTGATCGCGGCGCCGCCGCCCTGCGACTGGCCGACGATGGCCCACTCCGGCGAGAGGGGCAGGCCCATGCCGTGGGCGGCGATCACCGAGTCCACGACTGCGTGGGCGGTGGTGATGCTGTTGAGGTAGCTCATCAACCCCGGCGTGCCCAGGCCGGCGTAATCGCTGGCGACAACTGCGTATCCCTGGCCGAGCCAGTGCGACAGGTATTCGTCGTCGCGTGGTGTCCGCGGGTGGGCAGAGGGCGTGCAGTCATCGCCGAGGCCGACGGTGCCGTGGGCCCAGGCGATGACGGGAAATCCGCCTTCCGGTGCGGGGCCGGGAGGGACGAACACCGCTCCCGTGCTGACGGCGGGGCGATCGTGCTGATCGGTGGTGGAGTAGAGCACGCGGTACGCGGGCCCGGCGCCGGTCAGCGACAGCGCGGGGTCCAGAGGAACAGAGGCGATGGTCGTCCCGGCCGGAGGTACGGGGCCGGCGAAGGACCGCGCGTCGAGGCCGGACCACGCCGGCGCCTCGGCGTTCGCCGGTGACGCTGGGGCGGCCACCAGGGCTGTAATGAGGAGTAGGGCCACCAGGATTCGCGTCGTCGGGCGCATACAGGCAGCCAATCACATTCGGTCAGCAGGATGTGTTGCCGGCGCATGCGGGCAGCCCGGATCTGTCGGTGGTCGAATGTATGTTCGAATCATGTCGGAGGTGCGGGAGGCGGTGGCGGTCCTACGGGCCGCGGTCGATGGTGTGCTCGCTGCCGATCTGGACCTCGCGACCGCCGGCGAGCTCAAGGAGCTGCTCGACGAGATCGAATCGGCGGGGTGCCGGTTGCCGGCGGCCCGCAATCGTGGGTTGGCGCGGCTGCAGGTCGAGACCACTCCGCAGAAGATGGGCGCCAAGAACTGGAAAGACGTCCTCGCCATCCGCTATCGCATCAGTGGCCCGGAGGCGAATCGTCGGTTGACCGAGGCCGCCTTGCTCGCACCGCGGTCGTCGCTGACCGGGGAACCGTTGCCGCCGGTGTTGGAGGCGACGGCGGCGGCCCAAGCCTTGGGTCGGATCACGCCGGAGCATGTGGAGATCATCCGTAAAGCCGTCGACAAGTTGCCCGGCTTCGTGGATGCGACCACGCGTGAGCAGTTCGAGGCCGAGGTGGTGCGCATCGCTGCCGGTGCCGGTCCGAAAGCCACCCAGGATGCTGCGGATCTGGAGTTATTTCTGCTCGATCAGGACGGCCCCGAACCCGACGACACCGAACGCACCCGCAAACGGAGTCTCAAGAAATCTCGGCAGGGTCGCGACGGGATGACGGCGTGGCAGGGAGATCTGACCCCGGAAGCCGCCGCGGTGTGGGAGGCGATCTTCGCCAAGTACGCCGCGCCGGGCATGTGCAACCCTGACGACGAGGAGCCGTGTATCTCGGGGACGCCGACCCAAGCCCAGATCGACAACGATCACCGCAGCCTGGCCCAACGCCACCATGATGCCTTGCTCGCCGTCGGACGCATCGCGCTGATGAGCGGGGAACTCGGGCAGCTCAACGGGTTACCGGTCACGGTGATCGTGCGCACCACCCTCCAGGACCTCGAATCCCGCGCCGGAATCGGCACCACCGGTGGCGGCACCCGCCTCCCGATCAAGGACGTGATCCGGATGGGCGCCCACGCGTCCCACTATTTGGCGGTCTTCGACCGGGCCACCGGCTCCGCGCTGGACCTGTTCCGGGCGCGGCGCACCGCCTCGGTGGCGCAAAGAATCATGTTGATCGCCCGCGAGGGGGGCTGCACCAAACCCGGCTGCCCCGTCGGGGCGTACGGCTGCCAGGTCCACCACGTCACCGCCGATTGGGCCGACGGCGGGCTCACCAATATCGACGACCTCGGCCTGGCCTGCCCACCCGATAACCGCGCCGTCGCACCCGGCGGCTGGACCACATCGATGAACGCCCGCCACGACGTCGAATGGACCCCACCGCCGAACCTGGACACCGGACAAACCCGCATCAACACCCACCACACCCCCGAACGCCTCCTCCGCCCACCCGAGGAGGAGGGGAACGACGCTGTCGCGCAGGCCGATCCGGTTCGCGGCGCCGACACGTGCCCGCCGCCGTCGACCGGCGACCCGTCAGAACCCGGCGGACCCGCACCACCCGACAACCAAGTGGCCTGAGGGCCTTTTGCTAGATCGCGATCCCTGCGGCAATGGCCTCGGTCATGCCGCGGGTGGCGAGGACATCGGCCAGCTCATTGTCGTCGACGCCGGAGTGGCCCTTCACCCAGAACCACTCCACTTCGTGCCGCGCACAAGCCTTTTGGAGTCGTTGCCATAGGTCGACGTTCTTCACCGGTTGCTTGGCGGCGGTCAGCCAGCCGTTGCGCTCCCAGCCGAGCACCCACTTGGTGATCCCATTACGCACGTACGTGCTGTCGGTGTAGAGGTGCACCGACACCGGCCGCGTCAAAGCCTCGAGAGCCATGATCGGTGCCGTCAGTTCCATCCGATTGTTACTCGTCACGCCGGACTCGCCGCCGCACATCTCACGGACATGCTGGCGCTGCCGCAGCACCGCTCCCCAGCCACCGGGTCCAGGGTTGGGCCGGCAGCCGCCGTCGGTGTGGATCACCACGACATCGTCTCGGGTGGCGTCAGGCATGCGCCGAGGATAGGCAATCGCGTGACCGGCGGGCAGGGTGACTCGCCGCGTCACCGCCGAGTCGCCGCTCCCGCGCGGGACTGGATCGCAGGCGCGATCCAGTCGGCCAGGTAGTCGCGCAGGCCGGCGCCCTGGCGCTCCGGTCCGCCGGGGTCGACGATGAACGACTGCAGCATCCGCAGCATGAACTCCACCAGGCCGTCGAGCTTTTCGTCAGCGAAACCGGCTGCAGCCCAGTCGACGTCGAAGCGCTCGAGGATCGACCGGCCGAAGCTGATCGCCAGGTCGGACGTCACGCCCGCGGTGAATGCCGACGCCTTTCCCGGTTCGACGACCAGGCGCAGATACCGGTCCTGCGAGAGTTGTTCGAGCGTGTAGGCGATGCTCTCGACAACGGCTCGCGTCGGTTCGACGATGGTGCCCAGTTGGTCGGCGAGCCGATCGAGGAAGCCGTCGATCGACGACAGTGCCGTGGCGGCGAGCAGGGCTTCCTGAGTGGGGAAGTAGCGGTAGACCGTCTGCCGCGTCACGCCCAGCTCCTGCGCGATCGTCGACACTGTCGCGGGCTGCCCGCCGTCGATGGCCCGTCGGGCGGCCGCCAGGATGCGCCCGGCGGCCTCGTCGTCGTCGCGAGGGATGTCGCCCGCCCACCCGTGCCTGCGCATGCCGCGATCGTCGCACGAAACGTCGCCGAACCTTGACAATACAGTTGTAAGCGAATGTATGGTCAGAACATGGTGCTGGCCCACGACATCCCTGCCCCCTGCGACGACGAGGTGTTGACCGAGCGGGCTCTCGCCCATGCGCTCGCCGGCACCACCGATATGGCCGACCGCGAGCTGCGGGTGCCGCTGCACTACTACCGCGATCCGAAGACCACTGAGGTCGAGGAGTCGCAGATCTTGCGCCGCGTCCCGCTCGCGATCGTCCCGTCGGCGCAGCTGCCGAACGCCAACGACTACGTCGTGCGATCGGTGCTCGGCGATTCGCTCCTGGTCACCCGCGATCGCACGGGTGCCAGCCGCGTCCTGCTCAACTACTGCCGGCACCGGGGCGCGATGCCGGCGTGCGGTTCTGGCAACGCCTCGCGGTTCGTCTGCCCCTATCACGCATGGACCTACAAGAACACCGGTGAACTGTTCATGGTCCCCGGGCGCGCAGGCTTCGATTCGATGAACCTGAAGGACTACGGTCTCGTCGAATTGCCGTCCGAAGAGCGGTACGGCTTCATCTGGGCGGTCCTGACGGCCGACGCGACGATCGACCTCGACGCCCACCTCGGGCCCGTCGCATCTGAGCTCGAGCGGTGGAACTACGCGTCATACGGCTACCACGCCGAACGCGAGTTCACCTCCGACGTCTCGTGGAAGGGAGCCTTGGAGGCCTTCGCCGAGGGCTATCACTTTCCGTTCGTACACGGGGAGAGCCTGATCGGGCAGAACACGTTGGCCAACACCGCGATCTACGACGAGTACGGCAGACACCACCGCATCGGATTCCCGTTCACCTGGATCACGAACCTCGACGCCGACCCCGCGGCCCCGCGCGAGGTGTTGACCAACATGGGCGTCATCTACTGGATCTACCCGAACCTCATCCTCGCCAACAGCCCCGTCGGAGTGGAGATCATCGACATGCTGCCCGCGGGCGAGCCGACCCGCTGCACCGTCCGGCACAGCTGGATGGCGCGTGTTCCCGCGCAGAACGACGACATGCGCGCCACCTACGAGACCATCTTCGACAGCGTCCACGCCGCGGTACGCGACGAGGATTTCGCGATGCTGCCGCAGTGCGGTCAGGGTGTGCGCCACGGTCAGCACGACCATATGATCATCGGCCGCAACGAAATTGCGGTTCAACACATGATCAAGGTCTTCGCCGACGAGCTCGGTATAGCGCTGTCCTGATCACTGTCGGGCGGGCCGCGCCGAGATCAGCGCGGTACGCACCGACATGCCCAGGTCGCGATGGCGCAGCGTGGTGATCCGCCGACCGAGCTGTACAGCTGCCTTGATCGGGGAGGTTCGATCACCGAAGAAGCGGGCCGACTCGTCGATGTCGACGACCACGTAGGTGATGCCCCACAGCGTCGACGGCCCTGGGTCCGACGCCCCGGGCGAGCCGACTACTTCGACGATCGTCTCGCCGAACCGATAGAAGATCTGCCGGATTGGCCGCTCGCCGACATGAGCGTCGCGTTCGCGACGCGGCTGCTCGCCGAGGCGGCCGAGCGTCTCGACAGTCCGGTCGAGATCCGGCGACATCAACACCACATGGTCGATCGCGGTGACGCCGTTGCGATGAACCCCCGGCACCGGCGCACTGGCGCCAGATCTCGTCGTAGCGATCCCGTCCACGTCCTCACCCAGGTCGGCAGGAAGTCCGCCGAGCGACCACCCGACGATGCCGGAACCTCTGGCACGCCCGACCAATTCGACGCCGACATCACCGATCCGGCATACGTCGCCAGCATCCACCGTGAAACCCGCTTCCACCCAGGCAGACCGGGGATCGGCCACCTCGAGCGTGGCGATGCGCAACGTCATGACCGCCGAGTGTGTCAGATCAGCGCGCGAAGTCGGCGGGACGGAACTTGCCGTCGCTCAACTTGCTCTCGATCTCCTCGAGGCTGCGGCCGGTCAGATCGGGCATGCGGAAGTACACGAACAGCCATGCCGCCACGTTGAACAGTCCGTAGAGCCACATCGCCGGACCCACACCGATGCCACTGATCAGCGTGAGCAAGGTCAGCGTGATGAGCAGATTCGTCCCCCACAACGCCGCGGACTGCACCGCCGTGCCCGCCGGACGCACCGCCAGCGGATACGTTTCGGAGCCCGTCAACCAGCCCATCAGCTGGAGGCCGCCGGCATTGAACAGCATGAACACCACCAGGCACGCGATGATGAACGGGACTGAATCCCGGCCGCTGTTTCCCGTCACGAACAGCGTGCCGAGCACGAACAGGCTCACCGCGGCGCCGGGGATCATGATCAGTGTGAGCCTGCGCCGGCCCACCTTGTCGATGATCGACAGGCCCACCAACTGCGCCACCAGATAGCTGACGCCGAGCGCGACCGACACCTCGAGTGCCACCGATTCCGAGAAGCCGTTGTCGGTCAGGATGGTCGGCGAGTAGTAGATGATCATCTCGATACCGCTGAGCTGCGTGAAAATCGCGATGCCGCAACCGAGGACGAGGGCCGGACGCACCCATGCCTCGCGCAACCCCGGCCAACCCCGGGTTTTCGCGGTCTGCTCTTTGCGCGTCAGTTCTTCCATCTCCTCGAGCTCACCGTCGACGTCGTATCCCGACGGGCGAACCCGTTCGAGGACCTCGCGGGCATCCTCGCCGCGATCGTTCTTCACGAGCCAGCGCGGACTCTCGGGCAGGCGGAGCAACAGCAGGAGCATTATCGCGGCCGGGACGGCGGCCGCGCCGATCGACCACCGCCACGGAATGTGTTCGGTGGCACCGACGATCGTCGCGATCACGATGCCGACGCCGATGGCGATCTGGAAGCAGAGCACCAGCCGGCCGCGGTACTTCGGGGGCGCCAGCTCGGCGACGTACATCGGTGCGGTCTGCGTCGCGCCACCGACGGCGAACCCGAGGACGAGGCGGCCGAGCGAGAGCACGAACGGATTCGGGGCGACGGCGCACCAGAGAGCGCCGACCACGAACACCACCGCGAGCATGAGCAGTGTCCCCTTGCGGCCCCGCCTCTCCGACAGATAACTACAGGTCAGAGCACCGATCACAGCGCCCAGGAGGATGCTCGCCGCGATCACCTGTTTCCACGACTCCTCGATACCGAAGTCCTTGGTGATCTGGAGCAGCGCACCGGAGATGATTCCGGTGTCGTAGCCGTAGAGCATGCCCGACACCGCCGACACGAGTGCGACGATGATCGCGGCACCGGTCAGCTGCCCCGGGGCGGTGGTCCTGTCTTGATCGGACGCGGCGGTGTCGTGGGACTTCATCCGGGCCTCCTGGGCGCCACGGTGCACTGCAGCTCGAAAGATGCTGCCGTGCAGAAGATTCGGGACTAGTCGTCCTTGTCGGACTTCTTGTCGTCGTCGTCGTCGTCGTCGTCCTCGTCGGAGTCCTTGTCCGACTTGTTGTCCGACTTCTTGTCCGACTTCTCGTCGTCGGAATCCTTGTCGTCGTCGGAGTCCTTGTCGGACTTCTTGTCGTCGTCCTTCTCGTCGTCGTCAGAATCCGACGACGAGGACGCCACGAGTTCGAGGACCGCCCAGTGACTCGGCGACAGCAGCACTGACCACTTGCCCTCTTCGCGGCCGAGCTTCAGAACACCCTCGTCGAGTTCCCAGACGGTGTCGTCGTCGTGCGTGGATTCCTGCCCGTCGGAGTATGTGAGTTTGAAAGCCATGCCGCTGTGTGCCCCCACCGCAGCGGTGTTAATCCCGTATTTCCAGCCGATGTCGGCGCGAGATCAGGTCAGCGGGGCGCGTGGGCCAGGAAGGTGTGCACGATGTTGCGCTGCCAGCCCGACACCGTCAGGCTCCGCACATCGACGAAACCGTTGCGCTGCAAGCGTTCCCGAAACCCAGCGGCTCCGTCGAAGTCGTTGACGCTGGTACGCAGGTAGCGGTAGAGCCCGGCATCGCCCGACCGGATCTTGCCGCTGGGAATGATGATGGCCGCACAGACCAGGTTCCACGTCACCCGGGCGACAGCGGAATCGCGCACGGAGTACTCGTGCGCGGCGAAGACGCCGCCGGGGGTCAACAGGCCACGCAGGGTCTGCAGCACCGGATCGGGGTCGGGCAGGTTCCGCACCAGGTACGCGGCCAAGATGCCGTCGAACGGTCCGGTCACTCCGGCCTCGGCCAGACCTTCGGCGCGGCTGTGTACGAACCTCACCGAATCCGGCCACTGTTTGGCTCGCGCCTGCGCCAGCATTCCGGCCGACCCGTCGACGCCGATGATCTCCGCGTGGGGCGCCGCGTCCAGCAGCGCGGCCGTCGATGCGCCGGTACCGCAGCCGATGTCGAGCAACCGCAGCCCGCGGCCCTGATCCGGCAGAGCCATGCGCTGCGCCGACAACCGAAGGTGGTCGTGATACCCCGGGTTCGAATCGACGAGGACGTCGTAGGCGTCCGCCCCGGCGTCGAAGGCGTCGGGAACGTCGTAGGCGCCGCGTGTCATCAGCCGAACTCTACCCACCGCGACTCACAGCTTCGCGATCACGTTCTCGGCGAACATCTCCAGATTGCGGACCTTGGTGTCGAGCGGCTCGGTGTCCGGCCCGGTGATGTAGGGAATCCGAAAACCGACGATCACGTCGGTGATGCCCTTGTCCTCGAGCCGTTTCACGCCGTCGAGTGTGTACGCGTCGATCGAGATGACATGGATCTGGTAGTCGTCGTTGTCGGCACTGCCCTCCTCCTCGCGGAAGCGGGCGAGCTTGGCCAGCAGGGCGTCGAGTTCCTCCGGGTCGCCTCCGCCGTGCATCCAGCCGTCGTTGCGTGCGGCCCGGCGCAGTGCCGCGTCGGCGTGCCCACCGATGAGGATCGGCACGGGACGCGACGGCGCCGGGGTCATCTTCGTCTTGGGGATGTCGTAGAACTCCCCGTGGAACTCGAAGTACTCGCCCGAGGTCAAGCCCCGGATGATCTCGATGCATTCGTCCATCCGCTTGCCGCGACGGGCGAACGGCACACCCATCAGCTCGTAGTCCTCCGGCCAGGGGCTGGTGCCCACGCCGAGGCCCAACCGGTTGTCGAACAGTGCGGCCAGCGACCCGGCCTGCTTGGCGACCAGCGCCGGCGGCCGGATCGGCAGCTTGAGCACGAAGTGATTGAAGTGCAGCGTGGTCGTCACGGCGCACAGCGCAGCGGTGAGGACGAACGACTCGATGAAGGCTTTCCCGTCGAGGAACTCGCGGCTGCCGTCCGGGGTGTACGGGTAGGTCGAATCCGACTCGAACGGATACGCGACGCTGTCGGGGATCGTCATCGCGTGATAGCCCGCCGCTTCGGCCGCCTTGGCCAGCGGGATGTAGTACGTCGGGTCGGTCATCGCTTCTGCAAAGGTGAACCGCACATCGCCTCCTGGTCGTCGCTGACCGCATATTAGAACGTGTTCTAGATAGTGCGGGCGGCAACGGTCTTACAGGATGGGGACGTCGACGTCGGTGCTTGCCAACGCGAACGGGGGAGCGCCGGAGCCCACGACCGTGATCCCGCCCTGCGGGGTCCGTTCCGTCAGTCGTGCCCGAACCGGTTCGCCGTCGGCCGCGATGTCCACGTCGGCAGGAAGCCTGACATCAAACTCTGCGAAAAGCGTTCCGCGCCAATGAAAAAGGCCGTCGATCGGATCGAGTTGCCCGGTGAGCCGCACTCGCGCCCGGACCTCGTGTCCGTCGACGGACACGGTCGCGGCCCCGTCGTACACGGCGTCGTCCAGATCGTCGGGCAGGTCGTCGGGGCACGTGCGCTGAACCTCGAACGCCGACGGGATCTTCGCACCGACTGCGCGCCAGTACCGTCCGCCGCGGTGCTCCCCGGCTCGACGTCGCTGACTGAAGATGCGCTGGGAGGCGAGACGGACCTCGATCCGCGATGCACCGGTGCGGTCGAGGTGGTCCAGGCATTTGGCGATGTAGCTCTTCTGCGCGGCGGTGTCGGGTCCCGACAGTAGGAAGTAGTTGGGCACCCCGGCGACTGCCACCCCGAGATAGGGGATGAGGCCGTCCGGCTGTGCCGCGGCGCCTGCCGGGAGCGTGCCGTCGGTCGCGATCAGGATGCGCGCCGAACGGTCACCCACCTGCCAGGTGTGCGTCCCCTCGTCGAACTCGGCGGCGACGGACCCGCTCACGTACATGACCGTCTCGGTCACAGGAACCCGCTGCGCTGCCACGCGCGACGGGCCAGCGGCCCCATCAGGCCGACCTCGGTGAGGAACGCCGCGAGCGGCGCGAAGCCCGTGACCTGCACCTCTCGGCGGTGCGGGCTGCTGCGTGCGATCCGCCTCGCCTCTGCGGCGTCGAGCCCCACGCGTGAGTACTGGACTCGGTTGGTGAACAGATGCCGGAAGAACAGCCCGCCGGCGCCGTTGATGTTGCTGACCCACATGCGCGAGAGCCGGCCGAGCTGGGGTGCGCGCTTGCGCAGACCGTCGCGGGCGAACTGGATGTGGCGCGCCTCCTCGGTGACGTGGATGCGCATCAGGCGCTGGACGAGCGGTTGCAACTCGGGATCGTCCATCATCTGCCGTTGCAGGGAATCGAAGATCTCTTCACCGACGAGGGCGGCCACCCACAGCAGCGAGCCCTGGAAGGCAAACGGCAGCATGTTGACGATCACGCGCTGATACAGCTTGGGCCGCACCGGTTTTGCGCCGATGCGCTCTATCGCCTTGCCGAACATGACCATGTGGCGGGTCTCGTCGCCCAGCTCGGTGAGCTCGTAATGGGTGGCACGCGCGGTCGGATCCTGATGCATCATCTTCCGGAGAAGGGCCTGATTCAGAATGTTCTCGAACCAGATGCCCGCCGAGAGCGTGTTCGCCAGCTCCTGCCGTGACAGTTCGATCTGCTCTTCGCGAGACATGCTGTCCCACAACGAGGTTCCATACAGGGAGACCACTTTGGGAGGCAGGAAGAACTTGTCCGGCTCCAGTGGGGCCTCCCAGTCGATGTCGACGACGGGGGCGTAGGACTTCTTGACCGAGCCCTTGAGGAGGCGGTCGGCGAATCCGTCGCGCGTCGTGGTGCTGCGCTGGGCGGCTGGAGCTGTCATCGTCGACGTCCCTTCGTCCGTGGTGATCACGACGGTAGGGAGCGGTACGCCACCATGTCAATACCCGCGGTACCGCATACCTTCGGTACTGCCCCGGGTCGGCGCCGACGGGGCATGATGACAACTGTGACGTCGTTCCTGCTGCGTGCAGCGCTCACTGGGGTGGCGCTGTGGGTGGTCACTCTGGTTGTCCCGGGAATCGCCTTCGTCGGGGGCGACTCGACCGCGGCGCGGGTCGGCATCATCTTCGTGGTGGCCGTCATCTTCGGGCTGGTCAACGCCGTCATCAAGCCGATCGTGCAGATCATCTCGATCCCGCTCTACATCCTCACGCTCGGCCTCATCCACGTCGTGATCAACGCGCTGATGCTCTGGATCACCTCGTCGATCACCGAGCACACCACCCACTGGGGTCTGTTCATCGACGATTTCTGGTGGACCGCGATCTGGGCGGCGATCGTGCTCTCGATCGTGAGCTGGGTGCTGTCGCTCCTCGTGAAGGCAGACTGAACACATGCCCGAACTGCCCGAGATCGAAGCCCTCGCCGACCACCTGCGCCGGCACGCGGTCGGGCAGATCGTGCGCCGTGTCGACGTCGCCGCCCTGTCGGTGCTCAAGACGTTCGATCCGCCACTGTCCGCGCTGCACGGTCAGGAGGTGACCGGCGCGAACCGCTGGGGAAAGTACCTGGGGCTGCAGGCTGGCGACCTACACCTCATCACTCATCTATCGCGTGCCGGCTGGTTGCGCTGGTCTGACAAGCTGTCGCCGACACCGCTGAAGCCGGGCAAGGGGCCGATCGCGCTACGGGTGCACCTCGGGGACGAGGGCCTGGGCTTCGACCTGACCGAGGCCGGCACGCAGAAGCGACTCGCCGTGTGGTTGACGACCGATCCGATGGCTGTGCCGCAGATCGCGTCGCTGGGACCCGATGCGTTGGCGCTGACCGTCGACGGGCTGGCCGACGTGCTGCGCGGCAATTCCGGGCGTATCAAGACCGTCATCACCGACCAGAAGGTGATCGCCGGGATCGGCAATGCCTACAGCGACGAGATCCTCCACGTGGCCAAACTGTCGCCGTTCGCGACCGCCAACAAGCTCACCGAGGCGCAGCTCGCCGCACTGCACGACGCGATGATCTCGGTGCTCACCGACGCGGTGACCCGCTCGGTCGGTCAGCAGGCCGCCACGCTCAAGGGTGAGAAGAGGTCCGGGTTGCGGGTGCATGCGCGGACCGGCATGCCGTGTCCGGTCTGCGGCGACACGGTGCGCGAGGTGTCGTTCGCCGACAAGTCGTTCCAATACTGCCCGACATGTCAGACCGGTGGCAAGGTGCTCGCCGACCGGCGAATGTCGCGCCTGCTGAAATAGCGCGGGCGCCACCCCGCGGCCCGCGGGTCCTCGATTTCGGCGCAGTTGTCTAACTCGGTTATCCTGCCGGAATGACTCGGCAGAAGATCCTGATCACCGGCGCGAGCTCCGGCCTGGGTGCCGGAATGGCCCGCCAGTTCGCCGCCAAGGGCCGCGACCTCGCGCTGTGCGCCCGTCGGCTGGACAACCTCGACGAACTGCGGACCGAGATCACGACCCGCTACCCCGGGGTCAAGGTCGCCGTCGCAGCGCTGGACGTCAACGACCACGACCAGGTGCCCAAGGTCTTCGCCGAACTCGCCGAGGAACTCGGCGGCATCGACTGCGTGATCGTCAACGCCGGCATCGGCAAGGGCTATCCGCTCGGTGGCGGCAAGCTGTGGGCAAACAAGGCCACTCTTGAGACGAATCTCGTTGCGGCCCTTGTGCAGATCGAAACCGCTATGGAGATGTTCAAGGCCGCAGGCAAAGGCCATCTCGTCCTCGTCTCCTCCGTGCTCGGCAACGTCGGGGTGCCCGGCCACAAGGCCGCCTACGCGGCCAGCAAGGCAGGCGTCACCTCGCTGGGAGAGTCGCTGCGCGCGGAGTACCCGTCGGGACCCATCAAGATCACGGTGCTCGAGCCCGGGTACATCGAGTCCGAGATGACCGCGAAGTCCAACTCCACGATGCTGATGGTCGACAACGAAACCGGCGTCAAAGCGATGGTGGACGCCATCGAGAAGGAGAAGGGCCGCGCCGTCGTGCCGGGCTGGCCGTGGTGGCCGCTGGTCGAGGTCATGAAGCTGCTGCCGCCGAAGTACACGAAGCGCTTCGCCTGAACCCACAGGAACGCGTGCTTTCATCGTCGGATGCGCAATCTTGACCGCCGCAGCCTGATGGTGATGTCCGGGATCGGCCTGCTCGGTGCCACCCTGCCGATGTCGACCGGTCGAGCCGCACCGCCGCCGGCCCCGGCAAAGTACCTGTTCGAAGACCACTTCGACGGCCCCGCGGGTTCTGCACCCGACCGGTCGAAGTGGGAGATCGCCACCGCGCGCGAATCCATGGAGGACCCGACGTACTGGGAGCAGCCCGGCAATGTCGGCCAGTACCGGGACGACCGTCGCAATGTCTACCTCGACGGCAACTCCAACCTGGTGTTCCATGCCGCCAAGGACGGCGACACCTACTACAGCGGCAAGATCTTCGGCACCTTCCGCGGCGGCATCGGCCACAACTGGGAAGCCCGCATCAAGCTGAACTGCCTGACCCCCGGCTGCTGGCCCGCGTGGTACCTCGCCAACAACAACCCCGTCAACGGCGGCGAGGTCGACATCATGGAGTGGTACGGCAACGGCAGCTGGGCACCGGGAACGGCCGTGCACGCCAAACTCAACGGCGGCGAGCACGTCAGCCAGACGATCTCCGTCGACAGCGCGTGGCACACCTGGCGGGTGCAGTGGGACGACGCCGGCATGCGGTTCTGGCGGGACTACACCGACGGCGCCGCACCGTATTTCGACGTGCCGGCGCATGCGCTGCCCGACTGGCAATTCAACGAGCCCGGCTACCAGCTGTTCCCGATCCTCGACCTGGCCGTCGCGGGCTCGGGCGGCGGCGACCCGCGCGGCGGCAGCTATCCGGCCGAGATGCTGATCGACTACGTCCGCGTCTGGTGAGTGATTTCGGCGTGCTCGTCGTCGCTGAGCGACGACAACCACGCCGAAATCACGCCGAGCGGCCTCGCTCCGCTCGGTAGTGCCGCACCAGGGCATCGGTCGACGAATCCGACTGCGCCGCAGGAGAATCGACCTCGGTCAGCACCGGCAACAGCGCTTTGGCCTGGGTCTTCCCCAGCTCCACACCCCACTGGTCGAACGAGTCGATTCCCCACACCACGCCCTCGGTGAACACCTGATGCTCGTAGAGCGCGATCAACTGGCCGACCACCGACGGGGTCAGCTTGGTCGCCAGAATCGAGGTGCTCGGCCGATTACCCGGCATCACCTTGTGCGGCACCACATTCGACGCCGTGCCCTCGCCGGCGATCTCCTCGGCCGTCTTGCCGAACGCCAGCACCTGGGTCTGGGCGAAGAAGTTGCTCATCAACAGGTCGTGCATGCTGCCGGTGCCGTCGGCGGTCGGCAGATCGTCGGTGGGCTCGCTGAATCCGATGAAGTCGGCCGGGATCAGCCGGGTGCCCTGGTGGATCAGCTGGTAGAAGGCGTGCTGGCCGTTGGTGCCGGGTTCGCCCCAGAAGATCTCGCCCGTGCTCGTCGTCACCGGTGACCCGTCGGCGCGCACCGACTTGCCGTTCGATTCCATCGTCAGCTGCTGCAGATACGCCGCGAACCGAGACAGATCATTCGAATACGGCAGCACCGCACGGGTTTCCGCGCCGAAGAAGTTGTTGTACCAGAGCCCGATCAGCCCCAGCAGCGCCGGCGCGTTGGCCTCCAGCGGGGCGGTGCGGAAGTGCTCGTCGACGAGGTGGAACCCGGCCAAGAACTCGGCGAACCGCTCCTTGCCGATCACCGCCATCACGGAGAGACCGATGGCGCTGTCGACCGAATACCGGCCACCCACCCAGTCCCAGAACCCGAACATGTTGGCGGTGTCGATGCCGAACTCGTCGACCAGCTTCGCGTTCGTCGACACCGCGACGAAGTGCTTGCTCACCGCGTCATCACCCAGCGCGTCGGTCAGCCAGCGCCGCGCGGCCGTCGCATTGGTCAGCGTCTCCAGCGTCGAGAACGTCTTCGACGCGACGATGAAAAGCGTTGCCGCCGGGTCGAGTCCGTCGAGCTTGGCGACGAGATCGGCGGGATCGACGTTCGACACGAAGCGCGCCGAGACGCCCGCGTCGGCGTAGTGCCGCAACGCCTGGTACACCATGACCGGACCCAGGTCCGAGCCGCCGATACCGATGTTGACCACCGTGGTGATGCGCTCACCCGTCGCGCCGAGCCACTCGCCGCTGCGCAGCCGGTCGGTGAAGTCACCCATCCGGTCGAGCACCTCGTGCACGTCGGTCACCACGTCCTGGCCGTCGACCGTCAGCTCGCCACCACGCGGCAACCGCAGCGCGGTGTGCAGGACGGCGCGGTCCTCCGAGGTGTTGATGTGCTCCCCGGAGAACATGGCGTCGCGCCGCTCCGGCAACCCGGCTCCGCGCGCCAGATCCAGCAGCAGGCTCAGCGTTTCGCGGGTCACGCGGTGCTTGCTGTAGTCGATGTACATGTCGCCGACGGTCAGCGTCAGCTCCGTTCCCCGACCCGGGTCGTCGGCGAAGAGCTGACGCAGATCGGTGCCGCTGATCTGTTCGTGGTGCCGGGACAGTGCCTGCCATGCCGGCGTGGCCGTGATGTCGGAAGAGCCCATGAAAAGAACCCTAGTGCGGTCCGCTTGACCGAGGGTCGATGATGGGGCCATGGATTCTTCGTCTGTTTCCGCCCTGTTGAACTCTGTTCCCACCGGTCTCTGGATCGGTGGTGAGGAGCGGCAGGGTTCGTCGACGTTCGACGTGCTCGACCCCAGCGACGATCAGGTGATCACCAAGGTGGCCGACGCCACCCCCGACGACGCGCGTGCCGCACTCGACGCCGCGTGTGCGGTGCAGGGTGAATGGGCGGCGACGGCGCCGCGCAAGCGTGGCGAGATCCTGCGGTCGGTGTTCGAGACCATCACCGATCGCGCCGACGACATCGCGGCGCTGATGACGCTCGAGATGGGCAAGGTGGTCGCCGAGAGCAAGGGTGAGGTCACTTACGGCGCGGAGTTCTTCCGCTGGTTCGCCGAAGAGGCGGTCCGCATCGACGGCCGGTACACCGCGAGTCCGGCCGGCACCGGCCGCATCCTGGTGACCAAACAGGCCGTCGGCCCCTGCTACGCGATCACGCCGTGGAACTTCCCGCTGGCCATGGGCACGCGAAAGATGGGGCCTGCCTTTGCTGCCGGCTGCACGATGATCGTCAAGCCGGCGCAGGAGACCCCGCTGACCATGCTGCTGCTGGCCAAGCTGATGGACGAGGCCGGCCTGCCCAAGGGCGTGCTGTCGATCCTGCCCACCAGCAATCCCGGCGGCGTCACCGAGGCGCTGATCAACGACGGCCGGCTGCGCAAGCTGACGTTCACCGGCTCCACCGGTGTCGGCAAGGCGTTGGTCAAGCAGTCCGCGGACAAGCTGCTGCGGACGTCGATGGAACTGGGCGGCAACGCGCCGTTCATCGTGTTCGACGACGCCGACGTCGACGCCGCGGTCGACGGGGCGGTACTGGCCAAGATGCGCAACGGTGGCGAAGCCTGCACCGCGGCCAACCGGTTCCACGTCGCCAACGCGGTGCGCGAGGAGTTCACCGAGAAGCTGGTCAAGCGGATGAGCGAGTTCACCCTCGGCAAGGGACTCGATTCCTCGTCGACGCTGGGCCCGCTGATCAACGCCAAGCAGGTCGCCACGGTCACCGAGCTCGTGTCCGACGCGGTCTCCCGCGGCGCGACAGTCGCCGTCGGCGGCGTCGCGCCGGGCGGCCCCGGCAACTTCTACCCCGCCACGGTGCTGACCGACGTGCCGGCAGACGCGCGCATCCTCAAAGAGGAGGTCTTCGGGCCTGTCGCCCCCATCACCGGGTTCGACACCGAGGACGAAGGGGTGGCCGCGGCCAACAACACCGAGTACGGGTTGGCCGCCTACGTGTACACACAGTCGCTGGATCGCGCCCTGCGGGTGGCCGAGGGTATCGAGTCCGGCATGGTCGGCGTCAACCGCGGGGTGATCTCGGATGCGGCCGCGCCGTTCGGCGGGGTCAAGGAATCCGGGTTCGGCCGGGAAGGCGGCAGTGAGGGCATCGAGGAGTACCTCGACACGAAATACATTGCGCTGACGAAGTAGCGCGCGCCTTCCGGATTCCGCGTCCGATCCTCCCTAGGCTTCCTTGTTCGAAGGCAAGGAGGGCCGCAGGAGTTGACTGCCGTGAGCGCGGCGCCGATCCGGGTGGGCCCACGCCGCTATGTCGGTTCGGGCCAGGGGATACCGGCGCTCGACGGGGTGCGCGCCATCGCGGTCGGCTTGGTGCTCGCCGACCACGGCGGAGTGCCGGGGCTGCCGGGCGGATTCCTCGGCGTCGACGTGTTCTTCGTCCTCAGCGGATTCCTCATCACGTCGCTGCTGATCGACGAGACCACCCGAACCGGGCGGATCGGGCTCCGCGGATTCTGGGTGCGACGCGCACGCCGGCTGCTGCCCGCGCTCGTGGTGATGGTGCTGGCCGTCGTGGCCGCGCGCGATCTGTTCGCCCCGGAGTCGGTAGCCGGCCTGCGTGAGGACGCGGTCGCTGCGCTGTTCTGGATGTCGAACTGGATGTTCGTCGCGCAGCAGACGGACTACTTCTCCACCGGCGCGCCGCCGTCACCGTTGCAGCACACCTGGTCGCTCGGCGTCGAGGAGCAGTACTACCTGCTGTGGCCGCTGCTGATCGCCGGGATCGTCGCGGCGCTGGGCGCGATCGCCTACCGACGCGGTGTCGCGGTCACCGCGACGATGGTCCGCACCGCGGTGTTCGTCGTCGCCGCGCTCGGCGTCCTCGGCTCCGCGGCCGCGTCGGTCGCACTGGCGTCCGACGATGCGCTTCATCGCGTCTACTTCGGGACCGACACCCGTATGCAGGCCCTGCTCGTCGGCGCCGCCGCGGCCGCGCTGGTGGTGCGTGACTGGCGGGGAATGACCGCCGGCCTGGTGACGCTGCGCTCCCGGTGGACCCGCTGGCTGGCCTGGCTGCTCCCTGTCGTCGGGCTGCTCGTGCTGGCGACGGCGGCGCATCTGGCCGTCGGGACGGCCGCCGAGTTCCGGGGCGGACTGCTGATCGTCGTCGCCGTGGCCGCCGTGCTGGTGATCGCCCCGGTGGCGCTGGATCAGACGAGCCCGGCAGCGCGCATGCTGTCGATGGGCCCGCTGGTGGGCCTCGGCGCCATCTCCTACGGCGTGTACCTGTGGCACTGGCCGATCTTCCTGCTGCTCAACGGTGAACGCACCGGGTCCGAGGGCTGGAAGCTGTTCGCGCTCCGCTGCGCGGCGACCGTGGCCGTGGCCGCGGTCTCGTGGTGGTTGATCGAGCAGCCCATCCGGGATTGGCGTCCGACGTTCGTCCCGATGCTGCGGCTGTCGGCGGCGACGGCCGCCACCGCGGCGGTCGTGGCGATGACCGTGCTCCCCTCCGGTGTGCCCTTTCCCAAGCCGGGCGCCGGCCCGCTGATCGATTCCGCCGCTCTCGTCGCTCCCGAGGTGCCGGTGGCGGTCACCCAGCCGGTGCGCCAGCGGGCTCCGGGGGACGTGCGGGTGGCGGTCTTCGGTGACTCGGTCGCGTGGACGATCATGCGGTACCTGCCCGATACCCCAGGCGTCGACTTCGCCGACTTCACCACGATCGGCTGCGGCATCGCGCGCGGTGGGCCGTATGAGTACGTGGGCCAGGAACTGCCTCAGAAACCCGAGTGCGATTCTTGGCCGGCGCGGTGGGCCCAGCGCATCGGCTACGAAAAGCCGGACGTGGTTGTGCTGATGGTCGGCCGGTGGGAGGTGGTCGACCGGATGAACGAGGGCCGCTGGACCCACATCGGCGAGCCCGGCTACGACGCCTACCTCCGCGGCGAGCTCACCCGCGCGCTGGACATCCTGGGCTCGACCGGTGCCCGGATCGTCGTCACGACCGAGCCGTACAACCGGCGCGCGGAGAAAGCCGACGGCAGCCTCTACCCCGAGGATCAGCCCAAGCGTGTCGACGCGTGGAACAGTCTGCTGCGCAACGTCACCGACGCGCGCCCCAACGTCACGGTGCTCGACCTGAACCGCAAGCTCAGCCCCAACGGCTACTACCAGGCCAAGGTCAACGGGATGGTGGTGCGTGCCGACGGTGTGCACCCCACACCCGAAGCCGTCGAGTGGCTGACGCCCTGGCTGCTCGACGCGGTCAAGCCACGGTGATTTCGGCGTGCCTGTCGTCGCTCAGCGACGGCAATCACGCCGAAATCGCAGGGAGTCAGTGGCCGAGGCGGCCGCGGCCCAGCCTCAGCAGCAGCATCGCGAGGTTCTTGCCCTCCGCGCCCAGCACGCTGTAGCGCTCGATGACCTTCATCTCCCGGCTGTGCACCAGGCGGGTGCCGCCGGATGCCATCCGGGCCTTGCCGATCATCTGCGAGACCTCGGTGCGCCGCTGCACGGCCTCGAGGATCGTCGCGTCAAGGCGGTCGATTTCCTGGCGCAGGTCGTCGATGTCGGGCATGTGGGCGGTGTCCGTCCCAGAATCAATCGTCATGTCGTTCTCCGGATTCTCGTCGTGTGGCTGGTCTGGTCTCATCCGGTTCCGGGCCTCACACAACAGACGAGCCCCGGGTCCGGAAGCGGACCGCGGGGCTCTGGGAAGCAGCTAGACCACGGGCACCGCTGGCCGGTACCCGTAGAAAAATCGTCGCTGCTGACAAAGCACTCAACGAGTGTGCCACTACCTGCCGCGCCTGCGCAAAGAGTGTCACCGTCCGGCGGTAAGTTTGGAACAGTATGACTTCAATTTCTCCGGCAACGGGCACCGATGAGCTCCTCGACGGGCTCAATCCCCAGCAGCGCCAGGCCGTTCTCCACGAGGGCACGCCGCTGCTCATCGTCGCCGGAGCAGGCTCCGGGAAGACCGCGGTGCTCACCCGTCGCATCGCCTACCTGCTCGCGGCGCGTGAGGTCGGCGTCGGCCAGGTCCTCGCGATCACGTTCACCAACAAGGCCGCCGCCGAGATGCGGGAGCGCGTCGCCCAGCTCGTCGGTCCGCGCGCCCGCAACATGTGGGTGTCCACGTTCCACTCGACGTGCGTGCGCATCCTGCGCAACCAGGCGTCGCTGCTACCCGGGCTGAACTCGAACTTCTCGATCTACGACGCCGACGACTCGCGCCGTCTGCTGTTGATGATCGGCAAGGACATGGGTCTGGACACCAAGAAGTTCTCGCCGCGGCTGCTGTCCAACGGCATCTCGAACCTGAAGAACGAGCTGATCGGTCCCGAGCAAGCCGCCGCCGAGGCCTCCGAAGCCGCTGAAGACCTGGCCCGCATCATCGCCGAGGTGTACGCCGAGTACCAGCGCCGGCTGCGTGCGGCCAACGCGCTCGACTTCGACGACCTGATCGGCGAGACGGTCGCCGTTCTGCAGTCGTTCCCGCAGATCGCGCAGTACTACCGGCGCCGGTTCCGGCACATCCTCGTCGACGAGTACCAGGACACCAACCACGCGCAGTACGTGCTGGTGCGTGAGCTCGTCGGAACGGAAGCGTCGCACGACGATCCCGCCGCCGTGGCGCCTGCGGAACTCTGCGTCGTCGGCGATGCCGACCAGTCGATCTACGCATTCCGCGGTGCGACGATCCGCAACATCGAGGACTTCGAGCGCGACTATCCCAGTGCCACAACGATTCTGCTCGAACAGAACTATCGCTCCACGCAGACGATCCTCAACGCCGCCAACGCCGTCATCGCGCGCAATGCCGGTCGACGGGACAAGCGACTGTGGACCGACGCCGGCGAAGGGGAGCTCATCGTCGGCTACGTCGCCGACAACGAGCACGACGAGGCCCGGTTCGTCGCGCAGGAGATCGACGCACTCGCCGACAGCGAAGCTGAGTTTTCCTACAACGACGTCGCGGTGTTCTACCGCACCAACAACTCCTCCCGCGCCCTCGAAGAGGTGTTCATCCGCGCCGGCATCCCGTACAAGGTCGTCGGCGGAGTGCGCTTCTACGAGCGTCGGGAGATCCGCGACATCGTCGCCTACCTGCGGGTGCTCGACAACCCTGGCGACTCGGTCAGCATGCGGCGCATCCTCAACACCCCCCGCCGCGGCATCGGCGACCGCGCGGAGGCGTGTGTGGCGGTGCATGCCGAGAACACCGGCTCGAGCTTCAGCGACGCGCTCGTGGCCGCCGCCGAGGGCAAGGTGCCGATGCTCAACACTCGCGCGGAGAAGGCGATCGCCGGGTTCGTCGAGATGCTCGACGAGCTGCGGGGCGGGCTCGACGGGGAGCTCGGCGAGCTGGTCGAGTCGGTGCTCGACCGAACCGGCTACCGCGCCGAGCTCGAAGCCTCCACCGATCCGCAGGATCTGGCCAGGCTCGACAACCTCAACGAATTGGTCAGCGTCGCACACGAATTCAGCATCGACCAGGCCAACGCCCGAGCCCTGGCGGCGGAAGACGGAGCGGAGCCGCAGGACGAGGACGTCCCCGACACCGGGGTGCTGGCTTCGTTCCTCGAGCGCGTGTCGCTGGTGGCCGATGCCGACGACATCCCCGAGCACGGGTCAGGCGTGGTCACGATGATGACGCTGCACACCGCCAAGGGCCTGGAATTCCCGGTGGTGTTCGTGACCGGGTGGGAGGACGGCATGTTCCCGCACATGCGGGCCCTCGGTGATCCCATCGAGCTCTCCGAGGAACGCCGGCTGGCCTACGTCGGCATCACCCGGGCCCGCCAGCGTCTCTACCTCACCCGGGCGAAGGTTCGCTCGTCGTGGGGCCAGCCGATGCTCAACCCGGAATCGCGTTTCTTGAGGGAGATTCCGCAGGAGCTGATCAACTGGCGCCGGGTCGAGGCGCCGACGTCGCACTTCTCGGCGCCGGTGAGTGGGGCAGGCCGGTTCGGTACGCCGCGTCCGTCGCCCGCGCGCTCGTCGGCCGGTAAGCGGCCGCTGCTGGTGCTCGAGCCCGGGGATCGCGTCACGCACGACAAGTACGGGCTCGGTCGCGTGGAGGAGGTCTCGGGCATGGGGGAGTCGGCGATGTCGCTGATCGACTTCGGCAGTGCCGGGCGCGTCAAGCTGATGCACAACCACGCGCCGGTCAGCAAGCTCTAACCGGAGCGGCCCCAGCGCGCCGTCTCCGGCAGCAGCGCCAGCACGATCGACGCCACCGGAAGCACCGGGATGCCGTAGACGAGGGCGGGCAGCGCCGCGCCCGCGACGAACAGGCCCGCGAAGATCAGTAGCGCGATCGCTGCGCCGACGATCACCAGCAGCCTGCCCATCCTGCGCCGCAGCAGCAGCGCGATCAGCCCGCCGATGGTGGCCCCGGCAGAGATCGCGGCGAGGAAGCCGATGGCGACGCAGAACAGCGGGTCGGTCGCCGACCAGCCAGAGATCAGGTTGGTCGCGATGACGGCGGTGGCCCACCCGGACAGGATGCTGACGACGGCGGTCGCGATCGCCGATCGGGCGGGTACGCGCGGCGCGTGCGGGGGGCCGACGGCGACGGGCTGAGCGCGGGGTATGAAGCCGGTTGCGGGCTCTGCCGCGGCGGGGAACTCGCCGGTGGGCTGACGCCGAAGGATCGAGGTGGCGGGTTCGGCGGACGTGGAGAACGGCTGCGACGGCAGCGGTTGCGAACCTGTAGTCAGCGGAGCCCGGCGCAGAATCCGGGTGTCCGCATCATCCGGCGAGGTGCCGGGGTGCTCGGGTTGATCGCCTGCGTCGCTGGCCACTCAGCCAACGTAGCTGCCCGGGGACAGTCCACGCTTGGCCAACCACCCGACGGGGTCGATGCGGTTGGTGCCGTCGAGAAGTACTTCGAAGTGCAGGTGGGGTCCGGTGGAGTTGCCCCGGTTGCCCATCGTGGCGATCTGATCGCCTGCCATGACACGCTGCCCCACGCTGACCAGCCACGTGTTGATGTGCCCGTACAACGTGACCGTGCCGTCGGAGTGCTTGAGCTTGACCCACGCGCCGTAGCCGGCGGTCGGACCGACGTCGATGACGACACCGTCGGCGGCCGCGACGATCGGCGTGCCGATGCTGTTCGCGATGTCGATGCCGCCGTGCAGCACACCCCAGCGGAAGCCGAACCCGGACGTCCACACCCCGCGCGTCGGCATCACGAACTGCGGACGGGCCAGGCGTGCCTCACGCTCGGCGCGCTCCTGCGCGAACGCGGCGGCCTTGGTGATCTCTTCGGCATGGATGGCGGAGTTTGCTGCGGGGGCGACGGTGACGATCTGCATCCCGTCGACCGAGCCGGTGATGACGCCGGGGCCGCCCATCGTGGTCGAGTCGGATGCGAGCACGGTCTCTGCAGGTTGCTTCTCGGCAGCCGTGGTGACGCTGTACGCGCCCGCGGCGGTGGCGCCGACGGCCATGGCCGCGACCATCAACCGGCCCTTGACGGGAACCTCGGGTTTGCGGTGCTGGCCCGTGCGGCCGCGCATGTCGATGACGTCGGTGGTGGCGGTGCCGTCGCTGCGGTCGGTGTGGCTGTCGCGGTATGCGCGCGAGCGCGGGGTGCTGGTGGCGGAACGGAATTCGGCCGGTACGAGGCGCAGCGGTTGGAGATCGTCGGTGTCGAGCAGATCGTCGAGTTCGGGAGCGTGGATGACCTGTGTGTCGCGGTCGAACACGTCATCGGCCGGGCTGTCGAGATCGTGCAGCTCGCCCAGGGCGCCGAACTCGTTGAACGGGATGATGTCAGTGACTTCGGTGGCTTCAGGTGCCGCGAGGGCCTCGGAGAAGCGAGGCGATCGATGCTGAGCCAACCTCAGACGTCCTTAATCTCTCGTGAACCGTCGTGACCAAAGCGTTATCTAGACCACAGGACGTTAACCAAAATCCAATGCGAGTGCCAACCCGTGACTGTAGTCGACCCGAGAATGTGACCTGAATCACGATTGAGGGGTCGGTGAGATCGACCACATGACAGGCAGGCGATGTCAACTTCGGAATGCCGGGTCGATACAGTCCCCTACGGAGCCCGTCGGGCACACATTCACCCGCCGCCGACAGACAGGGATGGTCTGAGAGTCCATGGACCTCTTCGAGTACCAAGCGAAAGAACTCTTCGCCAAGCACAACGTTCCCACCACGCCCGGCCGCGTCACCGACAGCGCCGAAGACGCAAAGGCCATCGCCGAGGAGATCGGTAAGCCGGTCATGGTCAAGGCGCAGGTCAAGGTCGGTGGCCGCGGTAAGGCCGGCGGCGTGAAGTACGCCGCGACGCCGGACGACGCCTTCACCCACGCTCAGAACATCCTCGGTCTGGACATCAAGGGTCACGTCGTCAAGAAGCTGTTGGTGGCCGAGGCCAGCGACATCGCCGAGGAGTACTACATCTCCTTCCTGCTCGACCGCTCCAACCGCACCTACCTGGCCATGTGCTCCGTCGAGGGCGGCATGGAGATCGAAGAGGTCGCTGCCACCAAGCCGGATCGCCTCGCCAAGGTCCCCGTCGACGCCGTCAAGGGTGTCGACCTGGCCTTCGCGCGCGAGATCGCCGAGAAGGGCCACCTGCCCGCCGAGGTGCTCGACGCCGCGGCCGTGACCATCCAGAAGCTCTGGGAGGTGTTCATCGGCGAGGACGCCACCCTGGTGGAGGTCAACCCGCTGGTGCGTACCCCTGACGATCAGATCCTGGCGCTGGACGGCAAGGTCACCCTCGACGCCAACGCCGACTTCCGGCAGCCCGGCCACGCCGAATTCGAGGACAAGGACGCCACCGATCCCCTCGAGCTCAAGGCCAAGGAGAACGACCTCAACTACGTCAAGCTCGACGGTGAGGTCGGCATCATCGGCAACGGCGCGGGTCTGGTCATGTCGACCCTCGACGTCGTCGCCTACGCCGGTGAGAAGCACGGCAACGTCAAGCCCGCCAACTTCCTCGACATCGGTGGCGGCGCCTCGGCCGAGGTGATGGCCAACGGGCTCGACGTCATCCTGGGCGACAGCCAGGTCAAGAGCGTTTTCGTCAACGTGTTCGGCGGCATCACCGCCTGCGACGCGGTTGCCAACGGAATCGTCAAGGCCCTGGAGATCCTCGGCGACGAGGCGAACAAGCCGCTCGTCGTGCGTTTGGACGGCAACAACGTCGAGGAGGGCCGGCGGATTCTCGCCGAGGCCAACCACCCCCTGGTCATCCAGGCCGAGACCATGGACGCCGGCGCCGACAAGGCCGCCGAGCTGGCGAACAAGTAAGGGACACAAACGATGTCGATCTTTTTGAACAAGGACAGCAAGGTCATCGTCCAGGGCATCACCGGCGGTGAGGGCACCAAGCACACCAAGCTGATGCTCAAGGCAGGCACCCAGGTCGTCGGCGGCGTCAACGCGCGCAAGGCGGGCACCACCGTCTCGCACCAGGACAAGGACGGCAACGACATCGAGCTGCCGGTGTTCGGTTCGGTGGCCGAGGCGATGAAGGAGACCGGCGCCGACGTGTCGATCGCCTTCGTGCCGCCGGCCTTCTCCAAAGACGCGATCATCGAGGCCATCGACGCCGAGATCCCGCTGCTGGTGGTCATCACCGAGGGAATCCCGGTGCAGGACAGCGCTTACGCGTGGGCCTACAACGTCGAGAAGGGTGAGAAGACCCGCATCATCGGCCCGAACTGCCCCGGCATCATCACCCCGGGCGAGTCGCTGGTCGGCATCACGCCGAACAACATCACCGGCAAGGGCCCGATCGGTCTGGTGTCGAAGTCCGGCACGCTGACCTACCAGATGATGTACGAGCTGCGCGATCTCGGCTTCTCCACCGCCATCGGCATCGGCGGCGACCCGGTCATCGGCACCACCCACATCGACGCCATCGAGGCGTTCGAGAAGGACCCCGAGACCAAGCTCATCGTCATGATCGGCGAGATCGGCGGCGACGCCGAGGAGAAGGCCGGCGAATACATCAAGGCCAACGTCACCAAGCCGGTGGTCGGATACGTCGCAGGCTTCACCGCCCCCGAGGGCAAGACGATGGGCCACGCGGGCGCCATCGTCTCCGACGGTGCGGGCACTGCGCAGGGCAAGAAGGAGGCCCTGGAGGCCGCTGGTGTCAAGGTCGGCAAGACGCCGTCCGAGACCGCCAAGCTGGCCCGGGAGATCTTCGAAACCCTGTAACTCAGGCACGGTCGAGACTGCGGTCAGATCGCCTCTTCTTCGGAGCCGGCGATCTGGCCGCAGTCTCGTTTATGGCACGGTCATCAGCGCGAGTAGGTCGAACACCACGGTGGCCGCGGCGATCGAGGTGATCTCGGCGTGGTCGTAGGCGGGGGACACCTCGACGACGTCGGCGCCGACGAGGTTGAGTCCGTACAGGTTTCGCAGCATACGGAGCAGTTCGCGGGCGGTGAGACCACCGGACTCCGGCGTGCCGGTGCCCGGTGCGAAGGCGGGATCCAGGACATCGATGTCGATAGACAGGTAGACGGGGACGTCTCCGACGCGGCGCTTGACCGCGTCGACGGCCGCGTCGACGCCCATCACGTCGAGATCGCCTGCGCGGATCGTGCGAAATCCCATCCGGGCGTCCTCGTTGAGGTCGACGCGGTCGTACAGCGGCCCGCGGATGCCGACGTGGATCGAATGATCGGGGACCAGCAGTCCCTCCTCGAACGCGCGGCGGAAGATCGTGCCGTGAGTGACCGGGGCGTCGAAGTAGGTGTCCCAGGTGTCGAGATGCGCGTCGAAGTGGACCAGCGCCAGCGGACCGTGCACAGCGTGCAAGGCCCGCAGAGCCGGCAGCGCGATCGTGTGGTCACCACCGATCGCCACCACCCTGCGCTCCCGCTCGCCGATCACCTCGCGCATGTGCCGCTGGATCTGCAGGCAGGCTTCGGCGATGTCGTAGGGCGTCACGGTGATGTCGCCCGCGTCGACGATCTGCACCGCCTGCAGCGGCGTGACTCCCAGTTCGACGTGGAAGCCGGGCCGCAGCGTGCGCGCGGCCTGCCTGACGGCCATCGGACCGAATCGGGCGCCCGGCCGATAGGAGGTTCCGCCGTCGAAAGGCACGCCCAGCACGGCGATCCCGTAGTCGTCGACTTCACCGATGTCGGCGATTCGGGCGAACGTGGATTTGCCGGCGTAGCGGGGCACCACCGTCGAGGGGATGGCCCCCAGCGGCGGGTGCCCGGCATCCGAGCGGGGCGGGTTCACCGGTGCCGGGTCGTGCGGACGTCGACGTCGGGGAACGCGGGCACCTCGAAGCGGGTGTGCAGGTACGTCTCGGTGCATGCCTGCTGCGCGTGTGCGGCGATCTCGCCCAGCGTGGTCACCCACATGCCGTCCATGCCCGTGACGTTCTCGATGAGACGTTCCAGCGCAACGGCTTTGGAGGGCCGTCCGGAGATGAACGGGTGGTTGGTGAGGACGAAGCAGCCCCCGTCGAGGTGGTGGGCCTCCGCCTCGAGGGTCCACATCTCGAGAACCTTGGCGGGACTCTCGATGACGCCGCTTCCGGTCACGCCGGGGTAGAAGGCGTACTGTTCCCAGTCGTCGAGGGCCCAGTCGACGGGAATCTCGATGAGGGTCTCGGCGGAGTCCGGTGCGACGGCGAACCGGTAGGGCTTGTCGCCGTCGAGAAGGCTGGAATCGTAGAGGAATCCGCGGTCGGCGAGCAGCGCCGGCGTGTGCCAGTTCGTCTCCCACCACGGGGCGCGATATCCGAGCGGGCGGATGCCGGCCACCCGTTCGAGGGCGTCGAGACCACGGTCGAGGTAGCGTCCTTCGGTGGCGGCGTCGATGCCCTGCATGGGTTCGTGCAGATAGCCGTGATGGCCTATCTCGTGTCCGGCGTCGATGATCGCCCGCACCGTGTCGGGGTAACAGTCCGCGGTGAAACCCGGCACGAAGAATGTGGCCCGGACGTCGTGGCGGGCCAGCAGCCGCAGGAGCCGCGGCACGGCGACCCGGGGCCCGTAGGACTGGTGACTCATCAGCGACATGCGGTTCGCCGCACTCGGATCATGGGCCAGCACACAGGATTCGGCGTCGACGTCGAAAGTGAACGCGGCCGCGGCGCGATAACCCTCGGGCCAGCGCAGGTCGTCCAGTCGAGTGGTGGTGGGACTGCTCACGGGGCGGTTCCTTCGGCGGTGCGGACGGGCGACTGGGCGGCGGCGTCGGAGTTGCGCCGGTGCGCGCGAGGGCCGAGCACCGCGTACAGTCCACCCGCCACCAGGCCGCCTGCCAACCACGACAGGTCCAGTCCGTGCATCGCCCGGGATCCGAAGCCCTGCATGACGGGCAGGGCGCCGTACATGAACATCCAGGTGCCGACGATGCCGGCCACGAAGCAAGCCATGGTCGTCCAGTTGACGTCGGGCAGGCGGCGGGAGCCGACGGGGTCGAACAGCCGCTGCGCGTCCAAGCTGCCGCGTTCGATCACGAAGTAGTGGACGAGCATGATTCCCGCCCAGCTGGCGATCCAGGCCACGATCGCACCGAGCCAGGTACTCAGCACCGTGGCGAGGCTGGACTGGAAGACGAAGAAGATGACGACGACGAGCGCGAAGATGCCGACGAGCAGGTTCAATCTGCGCCGGGACAGCTTCACGTCGAGTGCCTGCGTGGCGACCGAGAAGGTGTAGATGTTGAGGATGTTGGTGGCGATCGGGCCGTGGATCACCAGGAACAGCACCGGCAGCGCCAGCGATCCGAAGTTCGAGACGATCAGTTCCCCGGGATCGACCTCACCGTTGGTGGTGGCGAGGCTGGCCCCGAGCACGCCGAGCCACACCACGGGGATGAACTGGCCCAGGGTGCTCGCGAGGTAGAGCTTGCGCGGCGGCACCGTGGTGCTGACGAACCGCGAGTAGTCGCACGCGTAGGTGAACCATGTGATGCCCCAACCGATTCCGATGACCGTCATCACCGCCGACATCGCCGCGATCCGCTCGGTCCCCTCGAGGACATTGCCCGCGGGTCCGGCATAGGACCAGTTGATGTCGAGGTGGAACCAGGCGACGACCGACATCAGGATCAGCACGGCCAGGGTGGGCGGCACCGTCCAGCGCTCGAAGGTCGCGATGGCGCGATAGCCGAGCCACGCGATCGTGACCTGGATGGCCATGATCAACGCTGCGACGGCGACCTTGGCCGCGATGTTCGGCGCGTCGGGATCGACGAGGTGGAGCTGGCCGAGCAGCGCCATGACCAGATCCAGGATGATCCAGGTGTTGACGGCGCACCACCCGATCGCCAGGACGGCCTGGATGGCGGCCGGTACGTAGGCGCCGCGCCGGCCGAAGGCGGCACGCGAGAGCACCATCCCGGTGACGCCGGTGCGCTGCCCCATCAGCACGAAGACCCCGAACAGTGCCATGCCGACGACGTTGCCGCCGATCAACGCGATCAGTGTGTCTCGCAGCCCCAATCCGAGTCCGATGCCCAGCGCGCCGAGCACCCAGTTGATCGGGGCGATGTTTGCGCCGGCCCAGATCCAGAACTGCCCGGAGACGCGCGAGGTGCGGACTGCTTCGGGAATCGGCTGCAGCACGTCTTCGATCCGGTGGATGTCAGCGGATCCGGGGACGTCGGCGCTCGATACCTCGGACTCGACGGACACGGGGTGGTCTGTGCTCATGGACGTTCCTTCGGGTGTCGGCGACCCAACCGGTGACTAGTTGCGTCTAATGCAACGACGATGCACTGGTCCGGAATCTAATGTGAGCCGCGGCACCTGTCAACAGGAGCGCGAAGGTGGTGCTCGGCAGCTCAAAGGCGGCCCTGAGCATTGTTTACATGCTTTTTACACGTCGGACGAAATGTTGTTGGCGCACTGCCACACGGTGCAATCTGTTGACATAAACGCAACACCGTTGCACCCTATGCACAGACCTGTTCACGTCTCGTCGAGCTCACCCCCGGAAGGAACACCGATGAACCTCGAGCGCCTGAAGCGAATCCCCAACGGTGACAGGGTCACCCCGACGTTCACCGCCGCGGAGATGGAGGCGCGCCTGACGACTCTGCGCAAGCAGATGGCCGACGACGGTCTGGCCGCCGTGGTGTTCACCAGCTACCACAACATCAACTACTACTCGGACTTCCTCTACACGGCATTCGGCCGGCCGTATGCACTGGTGGTGACGGAGGAGAGCGCGACGACCGTATCGGCCAACATCGACGCCGGTATGCCGTGGCGGCGTACGTTCGGCGACAACCTCGTCTACACCGACTGGCGGCGAGACAATTTCGAGTACGGCGTGGCACAGGTGCTCGCCGAGCACAGCATCACCGAGGGCAGGCTCGGCGTCGAGAACGACCACATCAACCCCGACCTGCTGGCGCGGATCACGGGCGCGCTGCCCGGGATGCAGGCCGTCGACGTCGCCGCGGCGACCATGCGACTGCGGATGATCAAGTCGGCCGAGGAGATCGAGCTCATCAAGCACGGCGCCCGGATCGCCGATCTCGGTGGTGCCGCGGTGCGCGAGGCGATCGCCGAGGGGGTGCCCGAGTACGAGGTCGCGATCGCGGGATCGAACGCGATGATCCGCGAGATCGCGCGCACCTTCCCGCATGCCGAGTTGCGCGACACCTGGGTGTGGTTCCAATCCGGGATCAACACCGACGGCGCACACAACTGGGCGACCAGTCGTACCGTCGGCCGCGGAGACATCCTGTCGCTCAACTGTTTTCCGATGATCGCGGGCTATTACACCGCGCTCGAACGCACCCTGTTCTACGGTCAGCCTTCGGCAGAGCATCTGCGCTTGTGGGAGGTGAACGTCGCCGTGCATCGGCGCGGCCTCGAGTTGATCAAACCCGGTGCCGTCTGCAAGGACATCTGTGCCGAACTCAACGAGATCTACGAGGCCGAAGGCCTGATGCCGAACCGCACATTCGGGTACGGCCACTCGTTCGGGGTGCTGTCGCACTACTACGGTCGGGAAGCGGGTCTGGAACTGCGCGAGGACATCGACACCGTGCTCGAGCCCGGCATGGTGGTCTCGATGGAGCCGATGATCATGATTCCCGAAGGCCTTCCCGGTGCCGGCGGCTACCGCGAACACGACATTCTCGTGATCGGGGAGGACGGCGCGGAGAACATCACGAAGTTCCCCTTCGGCCCCGAGCACAACATCGTCGACGCGTGAGTGCCGTGCCGGGTCCCGGCCAGCCTGGGCCCGGCCGCCGCGTCGGTCACAATGACACGGACACCGGGCGACTATCGGGGATGACGGCGAAGGGGTGGTGGTCGTGAGTACCGACGACGACGACGGCGTGCTCGCGACCGAACGCAATGGCGACGCCCGATCGTCGTCAGTCCTGCTCAACGGGCTGCGCGTGCTGGAGTCCTTCTCGATCGCCGAACCGGTTCTCGGAGTCACCGAGATCGCCCGCAAGGTGGACCTGCACAAGAGCAGCGTCTCGCGCATCCTGGCGACCCTCGAGAAGGCGGGTTACGTGGAGCGCGACGAGGGCACGGGTCGCTTCCGGCTGGGCCTCGGCCTCATCGCGCTGACCGGACCGCTGCTGGCCAACCTCGACGTCCGGCGCCTCGCGCACCCCGAACTCGATGCGCTGACCCGTCGCACCGGGGAGACGAGTGCGCTGACGATGTGGAACGGCAACGAGGTGGTGGTCGTCGACCAGGTGTCGAGCCCCAAGCAGGTCAAGCACACCGCCGAGGTCGGTACCCGCTACGACACCTACCAGAGTTCCTGCGTACAGGTGTTCCTCGCCGCGATGACCGAACCCCAGGTGCGTCGGCTCTTCGACCGACGTCTGCTCGTCGGCCCGGACGGGGAGGCTGTCGGCGCGCTCCTCGACGAGTTGGGCGAGACCCGCGGCCGCGGCTACGCGATCAACGACGGCCTCACGTCCATCGAGGAGGTGGGCATTGCGGCGCCGGTGCACGACCACCGTGGAGAGCTCGTCGCGGCGATCATGCTGTCGGCGCCACGATTCCGGGTGCCGGCGCCGATGCTCGAACCGCTCGGGTTGGCTGTCGCCGATGCGGCAGCCCGAATCTCCGCCCGTCTCGGCGCGGCACCCTCCTGACCGCCCGCTGTTCCGCGAGTGCGCGCGTTTGCACACCAACACGCCGTCGCAGCCGTACAAACGTGCGCGCTCGCCGCGTTTGGAGAGCAGTAACACGTTCTATTAGCCTCTCGAATTAACACCTGTCAGGAGGCCCGTCATGCCGGTTGATCCGCGCACCCCGATTCTGGTCGGCGTCGGTCAGTTCACCGAACGCATCGACGACCCCGGCTATCGCGGCATGTCGGCCGTCGAGTTGGCGACCGAAGCCGCGCGGGCCGCCCTCGCGGACACCGGTGCCGATGCAGGCTCAGTGGCAGCGGCCGTCGACACGGTCTTCGGGCTGCGGCAGTTCGAGATCTCGGGCCCGATGCCCGCCACGCTCGGCAAGTCGAACAACTATCCGCGCTCGGTCATGCAACGCCTGGGTGGGAATCCGGCGCGCGTCGTCCTCGAACCGGTGGGTGGGCAAGGCCCGCAGAAGCTGGTGGCTGAGGCGGGCGCTGCGATCGTCGCCGGCGACGCCGATGTCGTGATGATCATGGGCTCCGAGCCGGGATCGACGGCCAAGTACTTCACCGACCGCGACGACAAACCGGACTTCACCGAGACGGTCGACGGTCAGCTCGAGGATCGCGGGCACGGGATCTACAGCTACATCGACGAATACACCGTCACGCACGGATTGACCGGCGCCCCAGTGCAATACGGGCTGCTCGACAATGCGCGCCGGGCCCGGCTCGGCCTCGGCGTGCAGGAGTATCGACATGCGATGGCAGAGCTGTTCGCGCCGATGTCGAAAGTGGCTGCGAAGAACCCGCTTTCGTCGTCGCCGGTGGAACGCTCGGTCGAGGAGATCGAGACCGTCACCGACGACAACCGGATGATCTGCGACCCCTACCCGCGGTACCTGGTCGCTCGCGACACCGTGAACCAGGGCGCCGCGTTGATCGTGATGTCGATCGAAGCGGCTCGCCGCCACGGCATTCCGCAAGAGAAGTGGGTGTTCGTCCACGGGCACTCGGACCTCGTGGAGCAGGCTCTGCTGAGCCGGGCAGACATGGGAGCCAGCCCCGCTGCTGTCCACGCGGTGCACGAGGCGTTGCGGGTGGCCGGGGTGGGGGTCGACGACATCGCCACCTTCGATCTGTACAGCTGTTTCCCGTTCCCCGTGTTCGTAGCCGGCGAGGCGCTCGGCATCAGCGGCGACGATCCCCGCGGCCTGACCCTGACCGGAGGCCTCCCGTACTTCGGAGGGCCGGGCAACAGCTACTCGGCTCACGCGATCGCCGAGACCGTCACCCAAATGCGCGATCAGCCCGGTGAATTCGGCTTCGTCGGCGCGAACGGCGGCATCATGAGCAAGTACTCGGTCGGCATCTACTCGACCGAGCCCGTCGAATGGCGTTCGTCGCGCAGCGCGGAACTCACCGAGCAGGTGGCCGCGCTACCGACGATCCCGGTGACGAAGCAGCCCGAGGGGCCCGGTGTCGTCGAGACGTACTCGGTGCGCTACGACTGGCCGGTGCACACCGGCATCATCGTCGGGCGTCTTGACGACGGCTCCCGATTCATGGCCACCTCCACCGACGAGAAGTTGGTCGCGCTGATGTCCGACGGTGATCCGTTGGGGGCGAAAGTCGTTGTGACGCCGACGGACGAGGGCAACAGGGCCGTCCTGGGTTAGAAGAGCGTGGTCGCCGTCGGGGTGAGCACGAAGCCATGGTCGCCCACCGTGCAGGCGGTGGTGCCCGCGTCATCGACTCCGCATCGGATGCCTTTGTAGTCGATGACATGGTGCGGCGGAAGAGACGTGGGTCGCTCGTTCTCTGGCGGCTGGTAGTCGGGGTTGAGTGATGGGGCGGCTGGCTCGATGGCCGCCGGTCTGTCGGTAGCGACGTCGATCTCCCACGATCCCGGCCCCTTGTCGGGCCGCGGTCCCTCACAGGTGAGCGTCCGGATCGCCTGGTCGTCGAGCGAATTCATGTCGTTGCTGTAGCACTGCTGACCGTCGGGGGTGCTGAATTGCACGCCCATGAAGTACGGATAGGTCTGCTGGAACTGCTGCAGGTCGACGGGCGTCATGCCCGAGAAGTCGGGACCAGGCGGGGTCGCGGCGGATGACGATGTCGACGGGGTACTCGTGTCCGCTCGGCTGTCCGTCATGCTGCCGCAGCCTGCGAGAGCTGCAGCGCAGGCGACCACGAGGGCGCAGAAGCGTGCTCGTCGACGGACAGTGGTCATCAGAACCCCTCGCTCGAACGGCATGAGGCCTCCCACTTCATCGATGGTGTGATCAATACCCGCCCAGTCCTTTCGTATCGGAGTTCGCGATGGTGACCAGGAGCGTCCCATAGGGATTCCACAGCGAGATCGAGGCATCGACGGAATCGCCGGCTGACAGCGGTGACTGGAAGACGCCGTAAGCGCCCGGTTGCGATGTGACCAGCTGAGGCGGCGACCAATTCACGCCGTCCGTCGACGAGCTCGTAAAGATGTTGCCCTTGTTGTCGTTGAAGGTCAGAAGTGCCTTGTTGTCGTAGAAGTGCACGTTGGGTTCGCCGACGCCGCTGTAGCCCGCCGGTGGCTGCAGTACAGGCGGGCTTGCGTCGGCGCCGCCTTCCCCGGTGGCGAACGAGTTGCCGTTCCAGTACTCGTATTTCGCGTGGTCCTCGATATCGGCGGTGGGTACGCGCGCGACATGGAGACCGTCATTGCTTCGGCCGTTCTCCGAGCCGTACATGTACACATATCCATCGTCGCGCGGAGTGAAGCTCTGCACCTGAAAAGGGTTGTTGGACGCGGCATTGTTCGTCCATGCCGGGCCTGCCTTCGTCCATGTCTTGCCGCCATCGACGGATTTGTACAGTTCAGAGCTCCGGGTCCGCCATGTGCCCCGCTCCCAGTTCGCGACGTTCATCACCGAGGCGTACATCGTGTCGCCGTCGGTGAACGTCGACGTCGGGATCGTCGAGATGTCACCTGGGGCATTCGGGAACGGGTCGTCGACGACGTCGTCGACCACCCACTTCCCGTGCTCGTCCATCGTCCAGAAGATGATGTTGTTGAAACCGCCCTGCTCTGTTCGCGGCCCCGGCCCACCACCGTCGCCCATGTGCTCGGCAGTGTCGCCCTGGATCGTGAACATGCGTCCGTCGGGGGTCATCCCCATGATCGACAGGTCGGTGTTGGGTACGCCGACCCCGCCGTCACCGGTCGTCGGATCTCCCGAACCTGCCAGGCTCTGCAGCCACTTCAGCTGATCGCTGTTCAGACTGTCGGGGTCGATGCCGCCGGGCCCGGGATTGTTGCCCGGAAGCCAGCCCGCGTTGATGGCGCCGGTACCCGTGGCTGTTTTCTCGTCGGCGGTGAGGAACTGTTCGATGAGCTGCTGGATGATCCTCGTGTACGCCGCGGCGATGGCCACCCACGGCGCCGTGTCGTTCGGCGCCCGGGCAGTCACCACGCCGGCATCGCTGACGTCGAACATCGATGCGGCGATACCCACCCACGTCAACAACACCGATCGGATCGCGACCATCGCCTCGCCGCCGGACTGCATGGCCGCAGCCAGGGCGACCAGCTTCTCGTGCTCGAGATACTCCTGCTGGATGTCCCGGTAAGACTTCGCGGCGGCAGCCTTCGTCGCCCGGCCGAACCAGCTCTCCCGCATACGGTTGGCCGCGCGCACCTGCTCGCCGATCAGCCCATCGAGCATCGAAGCCTTTCGGCTGAGGTCATGCCCGGAATCGACGACGCGCTGCGGCTGCTGCGCGCGAATCATCGAGATGGACATCAGGCCCCCAAACCGGCGTTCCTCACCAGCCTAGGACCGGGGCCGGGGAGTCCGGCGCACCAATTCACACCAGCGCGCTGAGCTTTCCCGCGAGCCGTTCGACGTACGAGGCGACCTCGTCGGGGCTGCGATCGGGGAAACCGAACAGCACCTCGGTCACCCCGAGCTCACGCCAGCGAGCCAGTTTGTCGGGATCCGGCTTGAAGTCCAGCGCCACGATCTGCGGAGCCCCGTCCCGTCCGGCTGCAGCCCAGGTGTCCTGCAGCAGCTTGACCGGTGCGTCGATGTCGAAGTCGCGGGGAGTGGTGATCCAGCCGTCGGCCGACTTCGCGATCCACTTGAAGTTCTTCTCGGTACCCGCGGCGCCGACGAGCACGGGAATGTGCGACTGCACCGGCTTGGGCCAGGCCCAGGACGGACCGAAGTTCACGAACTCGCCCTCGTAGGCGGCCTCTTCGTCGGTCCAGAGTGCCCGCATCGCCTCCAGGTATTCGCGAAGCATCGTGCGACGGCGTCCGGGGGGCACGTTGTGGTCGGCGAGTTCATCTGTGTTCCAACCGAATCCGACGCCGAGGGAGACCCGGCCGCCGGACAGGTGGTCCAAGGTGGCGATCGATTTGGCCAGCGTGATCGGGTCGTGTTCGACGGGCAGCGCCACCGCCGTCGACAACCGGACCCGCGACGTCACCGCGGCCGCGGTGCCCAGCGACACCCACGGGTCCAGGGTGCGCATGTAGCGGTCATCAGGCAGGGTCTCGTCGCCGGTGGTCGGGTGGGCGGCCTGGCGTTTGATCGGGATGTGGGTGTGCTCCGGCACGTAGAACGTGGAGAAACCGTGCTCGTCGGCGAGCGTGGCCGCCGCGGCCGGCGTGATGCCGCGGTCGGAGGTGAACAGCACCAACCCAAAGTCCATAGGGTGAATTAGAACGTGTTCCAATATGCGTCCGCAAGTGGGGGTGCTCGGGTAGTGGGACGCACCCGTGCGGGCAGAGTTGGGTAGCGCGCTACTCAAGACCGCGCAATTCGGTCGCGCGACAGTTATTCGCATGAAGGCACGAACGCCCATGCGGTCCCGGATCGGGGAATGGCTCCGTCGCTATCTAACGTGCGAAATCGCCGGCACCGCAGCAGAATTCGGAGCAGCCGCGCTGGCCTACGGAGCCACCGGCTCGTTGGCAGCCGCGGCAGTCGCCGCCACCGTCGGAGCCTCCGCCGGCTACTACGCAACGGCATTCCTGACCGCTCTGCGGTGGACCTATCGCGATCACTGCCACCGGACGCGCGGCGATCGAATCATGGTGTCGACCCTGCTGGCACTACGCAGTGTCGCGATCGAGTTCGGCCCCGCCGAACTGATCGACAGCATCGCGGTGCGCCCTCTGGCCTTCTATGTCGGACCGATGCTGTTGGGCAACATCGCCGCAGGCTGGATCTTCGGCAAGTTGGTCTCCGACGTGGCGTTCTACGGATGCGCCGTCTTCAGCTACGAGCGCTTCACCGCGCTGCTCGCACACCGCCGTCCGATCGACAAAAGGAGCGGTCATGAACCCGCACCGACGGTCTCAGCTGCGTGAGCAGCTGCGCGCCACCGCACCGCGCTGGACCCAGCTGGCCCAGACGCACGGCACGCCACTCCTCGTCCTCGAACCCCACCGGGTGGCGCGGCGGCTGCGTGAACTGCAGCGCGCGCTTCCAGGCTTCGACGTGCACTACGCGGTCAAGGCGCTGCCGCACCCTGTGGTGCTGTCCACCGTCGCGATCTGCGGCGGCGGCTTCGACGTCGCGACGCGGGGCGAGGTGGATCTGCTGGGCCGCCTCGGCCTGCCGCTGCACCGCGGCATCCACACCAACCCCATCAAGAAGCCGGCCGACATCGACCACGCCTACGCCGCGGGCATTCGCACCTTCGTCGTCGAGAACGTCGCCGAAGTGGCGAAGTTCGCCGGCCGTGCCGCCGACATCGACCTGTTGGTCCGACTCGCCTTCCCCAATCCCGCGGCGAAATCGGATCTGTCGTCGAAGTTCGGAGTCACGGCCGCCGACGCCGAACTGCTGGTCAAGCACGTACTGGCCAGCGGTGTCGGGTTCGCGGGATTCAGCTTTCACGTCGGGAGTCAGAGCAGCTCGACAGAACCGTTCCGCCGCGCGCTCCACCACACCCTCGATCTCACAGATCACCTCGCCGCCGCACTGGGACAACCCACACGGGTCATCGACATCGGCGGGGGATTCCCGGTCAGCTACCGCGAAGACGAGCCGCCCATCTCCGAGATCGGCGCCATCGTCGACGACGTCCTCGGCACGCGCCGCGAAGAGTTCACGTGGGTGTGTGAACCGGGCAGGTTCCTGGCTGCCGACTGCATGACGTTGCTGACGTCGGTGGTGGGAAGCGCGGAACGGGGTGGACGGACGTGGCATTACCTCGACGACGGGCTGTACGGAAGCTATTCGAACGTGATGACCGAGGACGTCCACGCGCCGATCCTGGCGCTCGCCGAGCTGGATGGGCAGGCCGAGCCGACGCTGCAGCCGGTGACGTTGGCGGGGCCCACGTGTGACAGCGCCGACGTGATCGCGCGGGACTACCCGATGCCCGGCCTGGCCGTCGGCGACATCCTCGTCAGTCCGATGATGGGCGCCTACACCTCCGTCACCGCGTCGCGGTTCAACGGCATCGAGGCCACGCCGATCGTGATGGGCTGACTTCGCCTCATCGCGATCCATACCGATGACGGGCGGCCGCGGCGACGCTTCGATGGCACACCATGACGACCGAACGCATCGCCGAGAACGTCTCTTTCGCCTACTGGGTGCCCAACGTCAGCGGCGGCCTGGTGGTCAGCGACATCGAGCAGCGCACCGACTGGAACTACGACTACAACGTCAAGCTCGCACAGACCGCCGAGAACAACGGGTTCGAGTACGCGCTGTCCCAGGTCCGCTACGAAGCCAGCTACGGCGCGGAATACCAGCACGAGTCGACGAGCTTCAGCCTCGCGCTGCTGCTGGCCACCCAGCGGCTCAAGGTGATCGCCGCCGTCCACCCGGGGCTGTGGCAGCCCGGCGTACTGGCCAAGCTGGGCGCCACCGCCGACCAGCTCTCCGGCGGCCGATTCGCCGTCAACGTCGTGTCCGGATGGTTCAAGGACGAGTTCACCCACCTGGGTGAGCCCTGGCTCGAACACGACGAACGCTACCGGCGAAGCGCCGAGTTCCTGCAGGTCCTCCGCAAGATCTGGACCGAAGACGACGTCGACTTCCGCGGCGACTTCTACCGCATCCACGACTTCACCCTCAAACCCAAACCGGTCAACACACCCGAGCGGCCGAACCCGGAGATCTTCCAGGGCGGCAACTCCACCGCGGCTCGCCGCAACGGCGGCCGCTACGCCGACTGGTACTTCTCCAACGGCAAGGACTTCGACGGCGTCACCGAACAGATCGTCGACGTCCGTGACCATGCCCGGGACGTCGGGCGCGAGGTCAAGTTCGGCCTGAACGGCTTCATCATCGCCAGGGACACAGAAAAAGAAGCGAAAGAGACCCTCAGAGAGATCGTGGAGAAGGCCAATCGGCCCGCTGTCGAGGGATTCCGATCCGCCGTGCAGCAGGCCGGCAACTCCACCGGCGACAAGACGGGTATGTGGGCGGACTCGAGCTTCGAGGACCTGGTGCAGTACAACGACGGCTTCCGCACGCAGCTGATCGGCACGCCGGAACAGATCGCCGAGCGCATCGCGGCGTACCGAAAGCGCGGCGTCGACCTGATCCTCGGTGGTTTCCTGCACTTCCAGGAGGAGATCGAGTACTTCGGTGCCAAGGTGCTGCCACTGGTCCGCGAGATCGAGGCCGCGGAGCAGTCGACGGCCGACACACCGGTGCTGATCCCCGCCTGAGGCCTGCCTCCGCCCCTCGGGGTCCCCAGCGATGTGCGCTAGCGTGGTTCATCGAATCGCTCAGGCGGTCCGTCGGGATCGCAGTCGCCTGCGTCGACATCGCTGATCGGCATCGTCGATCGGCATCGTGGACACGGGGCCCGCACACCACAGGAGAGGTCATGTCGTACCCACAAGGCCCGACCGGAGGCCACGGCTATCAGCCGGGCCAGCAGCCCACCACGCAGTTCAGCGCGCCGACGCAGCAGTTCGCCCGGGTCGGTGAGCCCAGCGGCCCCGCCGCGGAAGGCCCCGGCAAGCTGCCCGAGTACCTCAGCGCCGCGGTCGCCGGTCTCGGTCTGCTCGCGTACCTGTCGTACTTCGCGCCGCAGTTCACCGTCGAGTCCTCCGACTTCCCGGGTCTCGGCGAGCTCAGCGGCAGCTCCGTCGGTCTCGGCATCGCGATCGTCGCCTCGGTCGTCGGCGCGCTCCTCGCCGGTGTCGGCCTGCTGCCCAAGCAGAAGAGCCGTGTCGCACTGGCCGCCGTCGCGTCCGTGCTGGGCTTCCTGCTGGTGATCTCGGAAGTGCTCAACAAGCCCAGCGGGACCAGCGTCGCCTGGGGCCTGTGGCTGGTCACAGCCTTCACGCTGCTCCAGGCCGCGACTGCGGTCGTGGTGCTGCTGTTCGACTCCGGCATCCTCACCCCGCCCACGCCGCGGCCCAAGTACGAGCAGCCGCAATACGGCCAGTACCCCGGCTCCTACTACGGCCAGCCGGGCCAGCAGGGTCAGCCGCAGCACGGTCAGCCCCAACAGCAGCGCCCCGGCTACCCGACGCCGTACGGCGGCTATCCGGGCTCCGGCCCGTCCACCGGCGGCTTCCCGGCCACGTCCCCGTCGGGCCAGCAGCCGTCGGGCAGTCAGTCCGGTCAGCAGCCTTCGGGCGCGCAATCCGGTTCGCCGACGCCGCCCACCGGCTACCCGACCTACGGCCAGCCGCCGTCCAGCAGCACTCCGACGACGCAGGTGCCCACGCAGCACCAGTCCTCGCCGTCCTCGCAGTCGGGCCCGTCCTCCTCGTAGTTTGATCGAGCGCGTCGTAGTCTCAAGCGCGCATGCGTGACCGTCGCGCGTCCGACAGCGTCTTTTCAGGAGCGGCCCGACCCGTGAACACAGCCCCACGCGCGGGTAACACGCCCGGACCGGCGGGCCCACGCCAGGCGCGTGAACTGCTCCGGGTGGCGTTCGGGCCGTCGCTGGTCGCGCTGGTCGTCATCGCGGCGGTGGTGCTGCTGCAGCTACTGATCGCGAACAGCGACATGACCGGTGCGCTCGGTGCGATCGCCAGCATGTGGCTGGGTGTGCACCAGGTGCCGGTGTCCATCGCGGGCAGCGCGCTCGGGGTGATGCCGCTGCTTCCCGCGCTGGCCATGGTCTACGGCACGGCGCGCACGACCGCGGCCGCGGTCACCCACACGTCCTGGTTCGTGACGCGCTGGGTGGTGGCTTCGGCGCTCGGCGGGCCCCTGCTGATCGCGGCGCTGTGCCTGGCGGTGATCCACGATGCCGCGTCGGTGCTGACTGAGCTGCAGACGCCGGACGCCTCGCGCGCCTTCGCCAGTGTGCTGGTCGTGCACCTGCTCGGGGCCGCGCTGGGCGTCGGCGCCCGGATGGGCCGGCGGCTGCTGCGCCCGCCGCTCCCCGCCTGGCTGCCCGATGCTTTCCGCGCCGCAGGCGTCGGGGTGCTGGCTCTGTCAGCGTTGTCCGCGGCGGTGGTGGCGGGCTCGCTCGTCGTGCACTGGTCGACGATGCACGACCTCTACTCGATCACCGACTCGCTGTTCGGGCAGCTGAGCCTGACCGTGCTCTCGCTGCTGTACCTGCCCAACGTCGTCGTCGGCGCCGCCGCGGTCGCCGTGGGCTCCAGCGCGCATGTCGGGCTGGCCACGTTCAGCGCGTTCACCGTGCTGGGCGGTGACGTGCCGGCCCTGCCCGTGCTGGCCGCCGTACCGACCCCGCCGCTGGGCCCGATCTGGGTGGCGCTGCTGATCGTCGGCGCAGTCTCCGGGGTCGCGCTGGGCCAGCAGTGCGCACGCCGGGCGTTGCCGCCGGTGCAGGCGCTGGCCAAGCTGGTGGTGGCCGCGGCCCTCGGCGCAGGCGCGATGGCGCTGCTCGGTTACGCCGGCGGCGGACCGCTGGGGAACTTCGGCGACGTCGGGGTCGACCAGGCGACTTTCGGGCCCGCGGTCTTCGTGTGGTTCGCCGGCATCGGCGCGCTGACCGTCGCCATGTCGGGCGGCTTCGCGCCCAGGGTTCGTAGGCCCAAGCCGCTCGTCGAATCCGGGGCCCTCGCGCAGGACCCCGTAGACGACGAGCCGGCATACGCCGAACTCGAATCCGACACCGTCGTGATCGCCTCGGAGCGCGTCGAGCCTGTGCCCGATCCGGTGCCCGATCCAGTGCCCGACCCCGAGCCCGAGGCGCCGCCGCCACCGGTGCGCGAGGAGTTCGCGTCGGCAGAGCTTCCCGCCGAGCATGAGGATCCCGAGGACCATTTCGTCGCCGACGACGACATGCGTTCGGGCCGCGACGGCACCACCCACTAGGCTTCCAGCCGTGCAGCCACCGGTCCGGGTTCCCCCGAGTGCGCCGTCGCGGCTCGTGGTCCTCGCTTCCGGCACCGGCTCCCTGCTCGCGTCGCTGCTCGAAGCCGCGGTCGGCGACTACCCCGCGCGCGTCGTCGCCGTCGGTACCGACCGCGAGTGTCGCGCGTTGGAGATCGCGGAGCGCGCGTCGGTCCCGACGTTCACGGTGCCGCTGCGCGCCCACCCCGACCGCGCTACATGGGACGCGGCGATCACCGCGGCGACGGCGGCACACGAGCCCGATCTGGTGGTCTCGGCGGGCTTCATGAAAATCCTTGGTCCGGCGTTTCTTTCGCGCTTTCCGGGACGTGTGGTCAACACCCATCCGGCGTTGCTGCCCGCGTTCCCCGGCGCGCACGCCGTCGGTGACGCACTCGCCTACGGCGTCCGCGTCACCGGGTGCACCGTCCATCTCGTCGACGCGGGCACCGACACCGGCCCGATCGTCGCGCAGCAGGCGGTGCCCGTGCTCGACGGCGACGACGAGGCCACCCTGCACGAACGGATCAAGGTGATCGAACGAGAACTTCTGGTGGATGTCCTGGCGGCGCTGGCCACCCGCGGCGTCACCTGGACGGGACGAAAGGCGACCATAGGATGAGCGAGCTCGACGGCAGGCGGCGTATCCGCCGCGCCCTGATCAGCGTGTACGACAAGACGGGGCTCGTGCCGCTGGCCCAGGGCCTGCACGAGGCGGGGGTCAACATCGTCTCGACCGGCTCGACCGCGAAAACCATTGCCGACGCCGGTGTTCCGGTGACCCCGGTGGAGGACGTGACCGGATTCCCCGAGGTGCTCGACGGCCGGGTGAAGACACTGCATCCCCGCGTCCACGCCGGGCTGCTCGCCGATCAGCGCAAGCCCGAACATGTTTCGGCACTCGAGGAGCTCGGCGTCGAGGCCTTCGAACTCGTCGTGGTCAACCTGTACCCGTTCACGCAGACGGTGAATTCCGGGGCCGGTGTCGACGAGTGTGTGGAGCAGATCGACATCGGCGGCCCGTCGATGGTGCGCGCCGCGGCCAAGAACCATCCCAGCGTCGCGGTGGTCGTCGAACCGCTGGGCTACGACGGTGTGCTGGCTGCGGTCCGTTCCGGCGGCTTCACTCTCGCCGAACGAAAGAAGTTGGCGTCACTGGCTTTCCGTCATACCGCGGAATACGACGTCGCGGTGGCGTCGTGGATGGAGTCGGTGCTGGCGCCCGAGGACACCGCCGAGGCCGGCGACGTGGCGCTGCCGCCGTGGTTCGGGGCGACGTTCCGGCGCACCGCGGTGCTTCGCTACGGCGAGAACCCGCACCAGCAGGCGGCCCTCTACAGCGACGACGGCGGCTGGCCGGGTTTGGCGCAGGCAGAGCAGTTGCATGGCAAGGAGATGTCGTACAACAACTACACCGACGCTGACGCGGCGTGGCGCGCGGCGTTCGACCACGAGGACATCTGCGTGGCGATCATCAAGCACGCCAACCCCTGTGGCATCGCGGTGTCGAAGGTGTCGGTCGCCGATGCACACCGCAAGGCCCACGAATGCGACCCGCTGTCGGCGTTCGGCGGCGTGATCGCCACCAACACCGAAGTCAGCGTCGAGATGGCCGAAACGGTGGCGGGAATCTTCACCGAGGTCATCGTCGCGCCGGCCTATGAGCCGGGCGCGGTGGAGGTGCTGCGCGGCAAGAAGAACATCCGCATCCTGGTGGCCTCGGAGCCGCAACCCGGGGGCACCGAGTTCCGCCAGGTGAGTGGCGGCCTGCTGGTGCAGCAGCGCGACGCGGTGGACGCAGCGGGCGACGATTCGGCGAATTGGACGTTGGCTACCGGCACGCCCGCGGATCCGGCGGTGCTCGCCGATCTGGTGTTCGCGTGGCGAACCTGCCGCGCGGTCAAGTCCAACGCGATCGTGATCGCCAAGGACGGCGCCACCGTCGGCGTCGGTATGGGTCAGGTCAACCGCGTCGACGCGGCGCGCCTGGCGGTGGAGCGGGCCGGTGACCGCACGCAGGGTGCCGTCGCGGCCTCCGACGCGTTCTTCCCGTTCCCCGACGGGCTGCAGACGTTGACGCGCGCGGGAGTGACGGCCGTGGTCCATCCCGGCGGTTCGATGCGCGACGACGAGGTGACGGCGGCGGCTGCCGAGGCGGGGATCACGCTCTACCTCACCGGAGCGCGTCACTTCGCGCACTGACGATCGCCGTGAACGCACGCAAAATGCCTGCGTGAGACGGTGTGTTGCGCGCAGACCCGCGCGCTCGCGGGGAACAGTCGTAGCGTGGAGTGGTGACTTCAGCTTTCCAACCTTCGCCCGCCACCGCCGACCTGCCCCGCACCGTCGGCGAGCTGCGTGCCTCCGGGCATCAGGAGCGCAGCGTCAAGGCCGAGATCCGGGAGAACCTGCTCGCCGCGCTGAGCTCGGGAGCCACCGCCGAACAGATCTGGCCGGGCATCCTCGGCTTCGACGACACCGTCATTCCGCAGCTGGAACGGGCGCTGATCGCCGGCCACGACATGGTTCTGCTCGGTGAACGAGGGCAGGGCAAGACGCGTCTGCTGCGCGCCCTGAGCGGACTGCTCGACGAGTGGACGCCCGTAATCGCCGGCGCGGAACTGGGCGAGCACCCCTACAGCCCCATCACTCCGGAGTCGATTCGGCGTGCCGCCGACTCCGGCGATGACCTACCGATCGCGTGGCGGCACCGCAGCGAGCGCTACACCGAGAAGCTCGCCACCCCCGACACCAGCGTGGCCGACCTGGTCGGCGACATCGACCCGATCAAGGTGGCCGAGGGCCGCAGCCTCGGCGATCCAGAGACGATCGCCTACGGCCTGATCCCGCGTGCGCACCGCGGCATCGTCGCGGTCAACGAGCTACCCGACCTCGCCGAGCGCATCCAGGTCGCGATGCTCAACGTCATGGAGGAGCGCGACATCCAGGTCCGCGGCTACACGCTGCGGCTGCCGCTCGACGTCCTCGTGGTCGCGAGCGCCAACCCGGAGGATTACACGAACCGCGGACGGATCATCACGCCGCTGAAGGACCGCTTCGGTGCAGAGATCCGCACCCACTACCCGCTCGAACTGGACGCCGAGGTCGGCGTCATCACCCAGGAGGCCCACCTGGCCGCCGAGGTGCCGCCCTACCTGATGGCCATCCTCGCCAGATTCGCTCGCGCACTGCGCGAATCGACCGCGATCGATCAGCGCTCCGGCGTCTCGGCCCGGTTCGCGATCGCCGCCGCGGAAACCGTCGCCGCATCCGCCCGGCACCGCGCCGCGCTGCTCGGCGAACAGGACCCGGTGGCGCGTGTCGTCGACCTCGGCACCGTGATCGACGTGCTGCGAGGCAAGCTGGAATTCGAGTCCGGGGAAGAGGGCCGCGAGCAGGCGGTGCTCGAACACCTGTTGCGGCGCGCCACCGCCGAGACTGCCCAGCGGCTGCTCGGCGGCATCGACGTCGGCCCGATCGTCACCGCGGTCGAGAACGGCTCACCCGTCACGACGGGGGAGCGGGTATCGGCGCGCGAGGTGCTCGCCGCACTGCCCGAGGTGTCCGCCGTCGCGGAGATTCAGCGCCGCCTCGACGCCTCGTCGGAGGGACAGCGGGCGGCAGCGATCGAGCTGGCGCTCGAGGCGCTCTACCTGGCCAAGCGCATCGACAAGGTGTCCGGAGAGGGCGAAACTGTCTATGGTTAAGAGACTTTCGCGGTACTCGCGATACACCGGCGGGCCCGATCCGCTGGCCCCTCCGGTCGACCTGCGTGAGGCACTCGAAGCCATCGGGCAGGACGTCATGGAGGGCACCTCGCCGCGGCGCGCGATGCAGGAACTGCTGCGGCGAGGCTCCAAGAACATGCCAGGCGCCGACAAGCTGGCCGCCGAGGCCAACCGTCGGCGTCGGGAACTTCTTCAGCGCAACAACCTCGACGGCACCCTGGCCGACATCAAGAAGCTGCTCGACGAGGCCGTGCTCGCCGAACGCAAAGAGCTGGCGCGCGCACTCGACGACGACGCGAGATTCGGTGAGCTGCAACTGGAGTCGCTCTCGCCCTCACCGGCCAAGGCCGTTCAGGAGCTCTCGGAGTACGACTGGCGTTCACCCGAGGCCCGACAGAAGTACGAGCAGATCAAGGACCTCATGGGTCGCGAGATGCTCGATCAGCGTTTCGCCGGCATGAAGGAGGCGTTGGAGAACGCCACCGACGAGGATCGGCAACGCGTAAACGACATGCTCGACGACCTCAACGACCTGCTGGACAAGCACGCCAAAGGCGAAGACAGCCAGCAGGATTTCGAGAACTTCATGGCTAAGCACGGTGAGTTCTTCCCCGAGAGCCCGCGCAACATCGACGAACTGCTCGACTCGCTGGCCAAGCGGGCGGCGGCCGCGCAGCGCTTCCGTAACAGCCTGTCCGAGCAGCAACGCGCCGAGTTGGATCAGTTGGCGCAGAACGCCTTCGGGTCACCATCGCTGATGAACGCCCTCGATCGACTCGACGCGCACCTGCAGGCCGCCCGGCCCGGAGAGGACTGGAACGGCTCGGAGCGCTTCTCCGGGGACGACCCGCTGGGCATGGCCGAGGGCGCGCAGGCGCTGGCCGATATCGCCGAGCTCGAGCAGCTCGCTGAGCAACTCTCGCAGAGCTACTCAGGTGCCTCCATGGACGATGTCGACCTCGACATGCTGGCCCGTCAGCTCGGCGAGGAAGCTGCGGTGAACGCGCGCACGCTGGCCGAACTCGAACGTGCGCTGATGAACCAGGGCTTCCTCGACCGGGGTGCCGACGGGCAGTGGCGGCTGTCGCCCAAGGCGATGCGTCAGCTCGGCCAGACTGCGTTGCGGGATGTGGCGCAACAGCTTTCGGGCCGGCACGGTGAACGCGACACCCGCCGTGCCGGTGCGGCCGGTGAGCTGACCGGTGCGACGCGGCCGTGGCAGTTCGGCGACACCGAACCGTGGAATGTGACGCGAACGCTCACCAACGCTGTACTCCGCGAAGCCGGCACCGGGGAACGAAGGGGCTCCATCAGCATCACGGTCGACGATGTCGAGATCTCCGAGACCGAGACCCGCACGCAGGCCGCGGTCGCGCTGCTCGTCGACACCTCGTTCTCCATGGTCATGGAGAACCGCTGGCTCCCGATGAAGCGCACCGCGCTCGCACTCAACCACCTCGTCAGCACCCGGTTCCGATCCGATGCGCTGCAGATCATCGCGTTCGGGCGCTACGCGCGCACGGTGAGCGCGGCCGAACTCACGGGACTGGAGGGTGTCTACGAGCAGGGCACGAACCTGCATCACGCGCTGGCGCTGGCCACCCGGCACTTGCGCAGGCATCCGAACGCGCAACCCGTCATCCTCGTCGTCACCGACGGTGAGCCGACCGCCCACCTCGAGGACTTCGACAGGAACGGAAGTCCCGCGGTGTTCTTCGACTATCCGCCGCACCCCCGCACTATCGGACACACGGTGAAGGGCTTCGACGAGGTCGCGCGACTGGGCGCGCAGGTGACGATTTTCCGGTTGGGCAGCGACCCGGGCCTGGCCCGGTTCATCGATCAGGTGGCCCGGCGGGTGGGCGGCCGTGTCGTCGTGCCCGACCTCGACGGGCTCGGTGCCGCGGTGGTGGGCGACTACCTGGGGTCCAAGCGGCGGCGCTGACTCGTCAGGCCGACTTGCGCTTCTTCCGTTTGACGGTGACGCTGCCCCACAGCGCGAACCCGGAGATGCGGACGCAGGGCGCACCCGTGGCGCCCTCGCCTTCGATGCTGTGGTCGAAGCTGCCCATCACCGACACACCGCGCAGGTCGACGTTCACTTCCGGCGGGACGAGGATGGTCTGGCCGCCCATGATCGTGTAGGTGCGGATCTCGACATCGTGTGCGGTGAAGTCGGCGTAGCGCAGATCGACGACGCCGCCGCCCCAGAACGCAAATGTGGTCAGCCGCTTCGGGACGTTCCATCGGCCGCGCCGCTCGTAGCCCGACAGGATCGCCAACAGGGTGCTCGACGGTGCGGGGCGGCACGTGCCGCTGCGGCCGCGGGTGATCGCGCCCGGCAGATCAGCCGACAGCCGGTCGAGTTCATCGCAGGTCTGAGCCGCATACGCCCTGGCCAGCCGGGCTTCGTATTCACTCACGCCGATCGTGCCTGACGCCGCCGCATCGGTCAGCAACTGCGCGACCTGGATGCGATCGGTGTCGGCAGCACGCATCGAGCGGTTTCGCGACGCGGGGCTGCTCATAGGGCCCTCCTGCTACGTCCGAACATCGCCACCAGGTTACGACGATCGGCGATACATGCAAGGTCCGTGGCCAAACTGTGAGCTGTCAGCCGATCCAGCGGGGCTTGCGTTTCTCGAGGAAGGCGAGGATGCCCTCGCGGGCTTCGTCGGAGACGAACAGCGCCGCCGAACGCTGCGTCAGAGACTCCGCGCGGCGGTCGAAGTCGTCGAGAATCGCGGCGGTGGTCAGCGCTTTCGATTCGGCCAGCCCCTGAGGCGAGCCCTGCGCGATCGCCGCCGTCAGATCGTCGACGGTGGCGGCGACGTCTGCGGTGGCGAGAGTGACCAAGCCCATCTGCTCGGCCTCGGTAGCGCCGAACTTCTCGCCGGTGACGAAATAGCGGCCGGCGGCGCGGGCGGTCATCTTCGGCAGCAACGTCAGCGAGATGATCGACGGGGCCACGCCGATGCGGGCCTCGGTCAGCGCGAACGTACTGGCCGTGCCGGCCACCACGATGTCGCAGGCACCGACGAGGCCGAGCCCGCCCGCACGGACGTGACCGTCGACGGCGGCGATGACGGGCAGCGGGCACGTCAGGATGCGACGGAGCAGCTGCGTCATCTCCCGGGCCCGGTCGACGGCCAGCTCGGAGGGATCGCGGCCTGCCGCCTCGGCCAGGTCGGCGCCCGCGCAGAACGTCCCACCCGTGTGGCCCAGCACGACGACCCGCACCTCCGGGTCGGCCGCGGCCCGTTCCAGACCTTCGTGCAGTTGGGCGACCAACGCCGTCGACAACGCGTTGCGGTTGTGCGGTGAGTCGAGCGTCAGCCGGACGACTGGGCCGTCGCGCTCATAGCTGACCAGCATCAGTAGGACCGGGGGAGTCCGAGCGAGGTCTGCGCGATGAAGTTGAGCACCATCTCCCGGCTGACGGGCGCGATGCGGGCCAGCCGCGAGGCGGTCAGCACCGAGGCGATGCCGTACTCCTTGGTCAGCCCGTTGCCGCCGAGGCACTGCACCGCCTGGTCGACGGCGCGCACCGACGCCTCGCCCGCGGCATATTTGGCCATGTTGGCCGCCTCGGCGGCGCCGGCGTCGTCACCCGAGTCGTACAGCGCAGCGGCCTTCTGCATCATCAGCTTGGCCAGTTCGACCTCGATGTGGTTCTGCGCCAGGGGATGCGAGATGCCCTGGTGCGCACCGATCGGCGTCTTCCACACCTGCCGGGTCTTGACGTACGAGGTGGCCTTCTCCAGGGCGAACCGTCCCATGCCGACCGCACTCGCCGCACCCATGATGCGTTCGGGGTTCAGTCCCGCGAACAGCTGGGCGATGGCGGCGTCCTCCGAGCCGACCAGGGCGTCGGCGGGCAGGCGGACCTCGTCGAAGAACAGCTGGAACTGGTTCTCCGGACTGACGATCTCCATGTCGATCTTCGTCCAGCTCATGCCCGGGGTGTCGGTCGGTACGACGAACAGCGCGGGCTTCAGATTGCCCGTCTTGTGGTCGGCTGTCCGGCCCACGACGAGCACGGCTTGAGCCTGGTCGACGCCGGAGATGTAGACCTTCTGGCCGGAGAGGATCCAGTCGCTGCCGTCGCGCCGCGCCGTGGTGGTGATGCGATGGGAGTTGGAGCCCGCATCGGGCTCGGTGATCGCGAAGGCCATCGTGATCGTGCCGTCGGCGATGCCCGGCAGCCAGCGCTGCTTCTGCTCGTCGGTGCCGTACTTGGCGATGATCGTCCCGTTGATCGCAGGCGACACCACCATCATCAGCAGAGCCGACCCCGCCGCGGACATCTCCTCCATGACCAGGCTCAGCTCGTACATGCCCGCACCGCCGCCGCCGTACTCCTCGGGGAGATTCACCCCGATGAAGCCGAGCCGGCCGGCCTCTGCCCACAGCTCGTCGGTGTGCTGGCCGGCGCGAGCCTTCTCCAGGTAGTAGTCCTGCCCGTAGTTGGCGGCCATCGCGCCGACCGCCTTACGCAGGGCCTGCTGTTCTTCGGTCTCGATGAATCCGGTCATGACGCCTCTCCTGAATCGACACGCGCCAGTACGGCGCCCACTTCCACCTGCGTTCCCGCGGTGACGTTGAGTTCGGCCAACACTCCGTCGGCCGGCGCGGCGATGGTGTGCTCCATCTTCATCGCCTCCAGCCACACCAGCGGCTGGCCCGCGGTGACGGTGTCGCCGACGGCGGCCCCGACTCGCAGCACCGAGCCGGGCATCGGCGCGAGCAGCGAGCCGTGCGCCACGGCATCGGCCGGGTCGGGGAACCGCGGCAGCGCCGTCAGGTGCACCGCGGCGGCGGGGGAGTCGACGTACACGTCGTCTCCGTGACGGGCGACGCCGAACGGACGGTCCACGCCTGCCACCCTCAGCACCACCTGATCCGGCGTCGCCGACACCAGTGTGACGTCGTCGCGATCCGCGATCCGTACGCCGTCGCGCAGGACGCGGTAGGCCACGTCGTGTGCGGTGTCCTCGTCGTCGACATAGCTCTTGGTCTGCCAGCCTGACGCGAGATTGCGCCACCCGCTCGGAATGCCCGCGAACACCGTTGCTGTGCGGCGGTTGTGCGCGGCATCGGCCAGCGCCGCGGCGATGGCCGACAGCTCGGTCGTCGCGGTGTCGGCCACCGGTGCGGCGAGCTCGGCGAGGCCGTGGGTGTCGAAGAACGCGGTGTCGGTGGCGCCGGCCAGGAACGCCGAATGCCGAAGGACGTTGACCAGCAGGTCGCGGTTGGTGCGGACACCGTGCAGCCGGGTGCGGGTGAGCGCGTCGGCCAGCAGCGCGGCGGCTCGCTCCCGGGTGGGTGCCCAGGAGATGACCTTCGCGATCATCGGGTCGTAGAACACCGAGATCACCGAGCCGTCGTCGACTCCGGAGTCCAGGCGCACTCCCGCCCGGTCGAGCAGCTCGAAATGCTTTCCTGCCGTGGGCACGTCGAAGCGGTGCACGGTGCCCGCCTGCGGCTGCCAGTTCTTGGCGGGGTCCTCGGCGTAGAGCCGCGCCTCGATCGACGAGCCGGTCGAGGCCGGTGGTTGCGGGCCCAGCGGGGCTCCGTCGGCGACCGACAGCTGCAGCTCCACCAGGTCGAGACCGGACGTGAGTTCGGTGACGGGGTGCTCGACCTGTAGGCGGGTGTTCATCTCCAGGAAGAAGAAGGAACCATCGTCCGTCGTCGAATCCGAGGTGGCCATGAATTCGACCGTGCCCGCCCCGGTGTAGCCGATCGCGGTGGCGGCCAGCCGGGCCGCCTCGAACAGCTTGTCCCGCATGCCCGGTGTGCGCTCCACCAACGGGGAGGGCGCCTCTTCGATGATCTTCTGATGACGGCGCTGGATCGAGCACTCCCGCTCGCCCACCGCCCACACCGTGCCGTGTGCGTCGGCCATCACCTGCACCTCGACGTGATGGCCGGCGTCGAGGTAGCGCTCGCAAAAGACTGTGGGGTCGCCGAACGCCGACTCGGCTTCTCGTCGGGCGCCGTCGACCTGCGCGGACAGCTCGGCGAGATCACGCACCACGCGCATACCCCGGCCGCCGCCGCCGGCCGACGCCTTGATCAGCACCGGCAGCATGTCGGCGGTCACCGTGTCCGGATCGAGTTCGTCGAGCACCGGCACGCCTGCCGCGGCCATGATCTTCTTCGCCTCGATCTTGGAACCCATAGCAGCCACCGCGGCCACCGGCGGGCCGATCCATGTCAGGCCGGCGTCGATCACCGCGGCCGCGAAATCGGGGTTCTCCGAGAGGAATCCGTAACCGGGGTGGACGGCGTCGGCACCCGCGGCCCGCGCGGCGGCGATCAGCTGGGCGGTGTCCAGGTAACCGCGGGTGCCGTCGAGGCGCACGCGAACGTCGGCCTCGGCGATGTGGGGCGCCTCGGCGTCGGGGTCGGTGTAGACCGCGGCAGTGCCGATGCCGAGTCGCCGGCAGGTGGCGAACACCCGCCGCGCGATCTCGCCACGGTTGGCGACCAGAACTCGGGTGATCACGCGCCTCTCCTTGCGATTTCGGCGTGATTATCTGCGCTCAGCGACGACGAACACGCCGAAATCACACACATCAGGGCACTCACATCCGGAAGACGCCGAAATTCGACGTCCCCTCGATCGGGCCGTTGGCGATCGCCGACAGACACATGCCCAACACGGTTCGGGTGTCGCGCGGATCGATGACGCCGTCGTCATAGAGCCGTCCGGACAGGAACATCGGCAGCGATTCGGCGTCGATCTGCGCCTCGACCGCCGCGCGCAATGCAGCGTCGGCGGCCTCGTCGACCTCCTGACCGCGAGCCTGCGCAGCGGCCCGGCTCACGATCGACAGCACACCGGCCAACTGGGCGCCGCCCATCACCGCTGATTTCGCGCTGGGCCAGGCGAACAGGAAGCGGGGGTCGTAGGCGCGCCCGCACATGCCGTAATGCCCTGCGCCGTAGGACGCGCCGATCAGCAACGACAGATGCGGCACAGTCGAATTGGAGACGGCGTTGATCATCATCGATCCGTGTTTGATCATGCCGCCTTCCTCGTACGCCTTGCCCACCATGTAGCCGGTGGTGTTGTGCAGGAACAGCAGTGGCGTGTTCGAGCGGTTGGCCAGCTGGATGAACTGCGTGGCCTTCTGCGACTCCTCGCTGAACAGCACGCCGCGCGCGTTGGCGAGGATGCCGAGCGGGAACCCGTGCAGCGTGGCCCATCCGGTCACCAGTGAGCCGCCGTAGAGCGGTTTGAACTCGTCGAATTCGGAGCCGTCGACGATGCGGGCGATCACCTCGCGCGGATCGAACGGGATGCGCAGATCCGGCGGAACGATGCCGAGCAGTTCCTCGGTATCGAACACCGGCTCGACGTAGGGCTTCGGCGCCGGACCCTTCTTGGCCCAGTTGAGGCGGGCCACGATGCGGCGGCCGATCCGCATCGCATCGAGTTCGTCGACGGCGAAGTAGTCCGCCAGACCTGATGTGCGGGCGTGCATCTCGGCCCCACCCAGGGACTCGTCGTCGGATTCCTCCCCGGTCGCCATCTTCACCAGCGGGGGGCCGGCCAGGAACACCTTCGAGCGGTCCTTGATCATCACGACGTGGTCGCTCATTCCGGGGATGTAGGCCCCGCCCGCGGTGGAGTTGCCGAACACGAGCGCGATCGTCGGGATACCCGCCGCCGAGAGCCGGGTCAGGTCGCGGAACATCTGCCCGCCGGGGATGAAGATTTCTTTCTGCGTGGGCAGGTCCGCGCCGCCGGATTCCACCAGCGAGATCACCGGTAGTCGGTTCTCCAACGCGATCTGGTTGGCTCGCAAGATCTTTCGCAACGTCCACGGGTTGCTGGTGCCGCCCTTGACGGTGGGATCGTTGGACACGATCAGGCATTCGACGCCCTCGACCGCGCCGATCCCGATGACGACGCTCGCGCCGACGGTGAAGTCGCTGCCCCACGCGGCGAGCGGGCTCAGCTCGAGGAAAGGGGAGTCGGGATCGACGAGTGCCTCGATCCGTTCGCGGGCGGTCATCTTGCCGCGGGCGTGGTGACGGCTGACGTACTTCTCCCCGCCTCCGGCCAGTGCCTTGGCGTGCTCGGCGTCGAGCTCGGCGAGCTTGATCGCCATCGCGTCAGCGGCCTCGCGGTATGCGGGGGAGCGGGGGTCGAGTGTCGAGCGGAGCGTCACGCCTGGAAGCCCAGCGTCTTGGCGGCCAGCGATGTCAGGATCTCGGTGGTGCCGCCCCCGATGCCGAGGATGCGCATGTCGCGGTACTGGCGTTCGATCTCCGATTCGGCCATGTAGCCCATGCCCCCGAACAGTTGCACCGCCTGGTTGGCCACCCACTCGCCCGTCTCGACGGCGGTGTTCTTGGCGAAGCAGACCTCGGTGATGAGGTTCTGGTCGCCGGCGATCTGGCGTTCCACCACGTGGCGGGTGTAGACCCGCGCGATGTCGATGCGCCGCGCCATCTCGGCCAGCGTGTTCTGCACCGATTGCCGTGCGATCAGCGGCTTTCCGAAGGTCTCGCGGTTGCGGCACCACTCGACGGTGAGGTCGAGGCACCGCTGCGCGCTGGCGTAGGCCTGCGCGGCCAAGCCGACGCGTTCGGAGACGAATGCCGCGGCGATCTGGAAGAAGCCGCTGTTCTCGGCGCCGACGAGGTTGGCGACGGGCACACGGACGTCGGTGTACGACAGTTCGGCGGTGTCGGAGGAACGCCAGCCCATCTTGTCGAGCTTGCGGGTCACCTCGAATCCCGGAGTGCCCTTGTCGACGACGATCAGCGACACCCCGGCCGCGCCCGGCCCGCCGGTGCGTGCCGCGGTGACGACGAAGTCGGCTCGGACGCCCGAGGTGATGTAGGTCTTGGCGCCGTTGATGACGAACTCGTCGCCTTCGCGGACCGCGCGGGTGGTCAGGTGGCCGACGTCGGAGCCGCCGCCGGGTTCGGTGATCGCCAGCGACCCGATCTTCTCGCCGCGCAACGTCGGTCGCACGTAAGTCTCGATGAGGTGTTCGTCGCCGGAGGCGATGATGTGCGGCACCGCGATGCCGCAGGTGAAGAGCGAGGCGAACACGCCGCCGGGCGCCCCCGCCTGGTGCATCTCCTCACAGATGACGAGCGCGTCGCCGCCGTCGCCGCCCTCGCCGCCTGCCGTCTCCGGGAAGCCGGCGCCCAGCAGCCCTGCCGCCGCTGCCTTGCGGTGCAGATCCCGGGGCAGCTCGCCGACGCGTTCCCATTCGTCGACGTGGGGGAGCACCTCACGTTCAGCGAAGGCGCGCACCGTCTTTCGCAGGTCCTCGCGTTCCGGTGTGGTCCAGATGCTCACGACAGAAACTCCTCGGGGATATCGATGGTTCGGCTGCGCAGCCATTCACCCAGCCCTTTGGCCTGCGGATCGAACCGGGCCGCGGACGCGACCCCCTGGCCCAGGATGCCGTCGATCACGAAGTTCACGGCCCGCAGGTTGGGTAACAGATGTCGGGTCACCGGAAGCCCGGCCGCCTCCGGCAGCAGCTCGCGGAGCTTCTCGACGGTCAAGGCCGACGCGAGCCAGCGCCAGTGGTCATCGGTCCTCACCCACACGCCGACGTTCGCGCTGCCGCCCTTGTCTCCGCTCCGGGCGCCGGCGATGGTGCCCAGCGGCACGCGCCGCGTTGCGCCGCCGGCACTCGGCTGCGGTGGCTCGACGTCGGGGACCGGTTCGAGCTCCCGGGTCTGCGCGGCGGGTGCGATGTCGACGCGGGTGCCGTCGGGGTGTACGGCCACGTGGGGCACCTGCTCGGCCGGCACATGACCGGCGGTGAACACGCCGTAGACCTGACCGTCGCCGGGCGGGGTGGTGCTCGTGAAGCCGGGATAGCTGGCCAACGCCAGTTCGACGGCGGCAGCGGAGAAGCGACGGCCCACCGCTGCGGCGTCGGCGTCGCGCGCCACACAGCTCAGCAGTGCGCTGGCGGTCTGTTCGGTGTCGGCGTCGGCATGGTCGGTGCGGGCCAGGGACCACTGCATCTCCGACGGCCGGACGGTCAGGCTCGCCTCGAGTTGACGGCGTACGAGCGCTGCCTTGGCCTCGATGTCGAGTCCTGTCAGGACGAACGTCATCTCGTTGCGGAATCCGCCGAGGCTGTTGAGGCTGACCTTCAGGGTCGGCGGCGGAGGTTCTCCGGTGACGCCGCTGACGCGCACCCGGTCGGGTCCGTCGTCGGACAACGTGATCGAGTCGACCCGCAGCGTGGCGTCGGGATTGGCGTAGCGGGCTCCGCCGATCTCGTAGAGCAGTTGCGCGGTGACGGTGCCGACGGTGACGGCGCCGCCGGTGCCGGGGTGCTTGGTGATGACCGACGAGCCGTCGGCGTGGATCTCGGCGATCGGGAAGCCGGCGTGGTTCAGGTCGGCGATCTCGGTGAAGAAGGAGTAGTTGCCGCCGGTGGCCTGCGTGCCGCATTCGATGATGTGCCCCGCGGCAATCGCGCCGGCGATGCGATCGACGTCGTCGCGCTGCCACCCGAAGTGCGCGGCCGCGGGGCCGACGATCACCGACGCGTCGGTGACGCGGCCCGTCACCACGACGTCGGCGCCCGCCTGCAGGCAGTCGGCGATGCCCCACGCGCCGAGGTAGGCGTTGGCGGTCAGCGGTCGACCCAGCCCGAGCTCGTCGGCGCGGGGGAGCAGGTCGTCGCCCTCGACGTAAGCGACGGCGACCGTGATCTGGAGGCGTTCGGCCAGGTTGCGGATGGCAGTAGCCAGCCCTGCGGGATTGAGGCCGCCGGCGTTGGCGACGATGCGCACGCCGCGGTCCATGGCCAGCCCCAGGCATTGTTCGAGCTGGCGCAGGAACGTCTTGGCGTAGCCGCGGTCGGGGTCTTTCATCCGGTCGCGGCCGAGGATCAGCATGGTCAGCTCGGCCAGGTAGTCGCCGGTCAGGTAGTCGAGATCGCCGCCGACGAGCATCTCGTGCATGGCGGAGAGCCGGTCGCCGTAGAAGCCCGAGCAGTTCCCGATCCGCACGGGATCGCGGTCCGACACCGACCTCACACAGTCTCCCGTCCTCTGGTGGGCAGAGCGCCCAACCAACCGGTAGGTTACTGGGTACCGGCGGTACCACGTCAAGACCCGGCCGCGTGTCGCTCGCGGTGACATCTGCAGGGTTTGGAGCCCGCCGAGCTCACCGGTTATCCTGGTGACCAATTGCCCGCGTCCGGTACGCCCAGGATCGCAGGCAGCCCGGTTCACGTCCTTGGGTGCACCCTCGGACACCCCGAAACAGATGGAGCTCGATCATGGCTGTCCCGAAGCGCAGGATGTCGCGTGCGAACACCCGGAGCCGGCGCGCGCAGTGGAAAGCCACGGCCACCGGGCTCGTGAGCGTGACCGTCGCAGGTCAGCAGCGCAAGGTGCCGCGTCGGCTGCTCAAGGCCGCGCGCCTGGGTCTCATCGATCTGGACCGCCGCTAACCGTTACGACGCGTAGCGGAAACATTCAGGTTTCATCAGCGCGGCTCTCAGCACTCTCTCAGACACGGGGTCGAGACTGTGGCGGTGCGCATACTCGTCGTCGATGATGACCGCGCGGTCCGCGAATCGCTACGCCGCTCCCTGTCTTTCAACGGCTACTCCGTGGAGTTGGCCCAGGACGGCCGCGAGGCGCTCGATCTGATCGCGTCAGCTCGTCCCGACGCCGTCGTGCTCGACGTGATGATGCCCCGCCTCGACGGGCTCGAGGTGTGCCGCCAGCTCCGCAGCACCGGCGACGACCTGCCGATCCTGGTGCTGACGGCCCGCGATTCCGTATCCGAGCGGGTGGCCGGCCTGGATGCCGGTGCCGACGACTACCTGCCCAAGCCGTTCGCTCTCGAAGAGTTGCTGGCGCGCATGCGGGCACTGCTGCGCCGCACCACGCTCGACGATTCGAGCGAATCGGCCGCGCTGACGTTCGCCGACCTCTCGCTGGATCCGGTGACGCGTGAAGTGACCCGCGGAGAGCGTCCGATCAGCCTCACCCGCACCGAGTTCGCGTTGCTGGAGATGCTCATCGCCAATCCCCGGCGGGTGCTGACGCGCAGCCGCATCCTCGAAGAGGTGTGGGGCTTCGATTTCCCGACCTCGGGCAACGCGCTCGAGGTCTACGTCGGATATCTGCGACGCAAGACCGAGGCCGAGGGCGAGCCGCGGCTCATCCACACCGTGCGGGGCGTCGGCTACGTCTTGCGGGAGACCCCGCCCTGATGCAGCCGCACCCCGACGTCGCGTGGCCGGGACAGCCTCAACAACAACCGGCCGGCAGTTCGGTGTCGCTGCGCTGGCGCGTGATGCTGCTGGCGATGTCCATGGTGCTCATGGCCGTCGTGTTGATGGGTGTCGCGGTCTACGCCGTGGTCTCCCGGGCGCTCTACGACGATCTCGACGGCCAGCTGTTCAAGCGCGCCCAACTTCTCGTCGAGAGCGGCTCACTCGAAGTCGATCCGGGCAGGGCCATCGAAGCCACGGCGTACTCGGACATGAACGCCAAGCTGGTCATCCCCGGCCGGGCCGGTTATCAGACCTCGGACAACATTCCCGTCGGGCAGCCCGAAAAGGACGTCATCGCAGGCAATTTGGGGATGTCGCTGCGCACGGTGGGTCACCAGCGGGTGTTCGCCGTGCACTTCGCGAACGGGTCGTCGCTGCTGCTCTCAAAGAGCCTGGGACCGACCGGCGATCTTCTCAAGAAGCTGGGCACGGTGCTGTTCTGGGTCGGCGGGATCGGGGTGGCGATCGCTGCCATCGCGGGTGGAATGGTGGCCACCGCAGGCCTACGGCCCGTGGCTCGATTGACCCAGGCCGCCGAGCGTGTCGCGCGCACCGACGACCTGCGCCCGATCCCCGTTGTCGGGCATGACGAATTGGCGAGACTGACCGAAGCTTTCAACATGATGCTGCGTGCGCTCGCCGAATCACGCGATCGCCAGGCCAGGCTGGTCACCGACGCGGGTCACGAACTGCGCACGCCGCTGACGTCGCTGCGCACCAACGTCGAACTGCTGATGGCGTCGATGCGCCCGGGTGCCCCGCGGATTCCGGAAGACGAGATGGCCGACCTGCAGTCCGACGTGATGGGGCAGATCGAGGAATTGTCCACACTGGTGGGTGATCTGGTGGATCTCACGCGGGAGGATGCCGGCCGCGTGGTGCACGAGGTCGTGGAGATCGCCGATGTCATCGATCGGTCCCTGGAGCGGGTTCGCCGCCGCCGCAACGACATCGAGTTCGACGTCACCGTCACACCCTGGCAGGTCTACGGCGACGCGGCCGGGCTGGGCCGGGCGGTTCTCAACCTTCTGGACAACGCCGCCAAATGGAGCCCCCCGGGCGGTCGGGTCGGCGTCCACCTGAGGCAGGTCGACCCCAACCACGCGGCGCTGGTGGTGTCGGACAACGGACCGGGAATCCCCTCCCACGAAAGAGATCTCGTGTTCGAGCGGTTCTACCGGTCCACCGCGGCGCGCGCGATGCCGGGTTCGGGACTGGGACTGGCGATCGTCAAGCAGGTGGTGGCCAAGCACGGCGGAACGCTGCTCGTCACCGACACCGTCCCCGGCGAGGACCCGCCAGGGACATCGGTGCACATGGTGCTGCCCGGCCGGCCGTCCGTGTCGGTGGACACGACGGCGACACGCGCATCGTGATTCCCGCGGTGATGCGTGTCACCAGCGACGATCTTCACATGGCCGCGGCAGAATCTGGGCGTGTACCGATGCGAATCTCAGGGCACTCTCAGCCCAGGTGGGCACTCTGGGTGCCACACACTTCGTTGGTGAAGTAGACCACCCCTACTCGAGGAAGACACTGCATCGACATGACCAACCATCCGAGGTACTCACCGGGTCAGCATCCGGGTCAGCAGCCCGGAATGGCTGGCCAGGCACCGCATGGTCAGGTCGGCCCCCAACGGTCCGGCGCCCATGAGCAGCCCGGCTACGACTGGCGGTACGCGACGGAGCAGCAGCGTCAGGCCTACCGGTCGCCCTACGATCCCTATCACGGCGCGCCGATGCCCAACCCGTACCAGCGGCCCGGCTTTCCGCCCGCCGCTCCTGCCCCTAAAAAGCGCTCGCGCGCAACGGGTCTCGTCACCGGGGCAGTGGCCATCGCGATCGTGTCCGCGGGCATCGGTGGCGGCGTCGCGACACTGATGCACCCGGCGCACAGTTCCACCGGGTTCAGCGCGTCAGGTGCGGCGCCGAGTCAGCCCGCCGCGAGCGTGCCGAACGGTTCGGTGGAGCAGGTCGCGGCGAAGGTGGTCCCGAGTGTCGTCAAGCTCGAGGTGAACGAGGGCCGCCAGTCCGAAGAGGGCTCCGGCGTCATCCTGTCCACGGACGGGCTGATCCTGACCAACAACCACGTGGTCGCCGCTGCGGCCGGTCCGGGCGGGCCGGAAACCAAGGTCACCTTCGCCGACGGCCGGAGCGCTCCGTTCGACATCGTCGGTACCGATCCCGGCAGCGACATCGCGGTGGTGCGCGCCAAGGGTGTCTCGGGCCTGACGCCGATCGCGATCGGATCGTCTGCGAACCTGCGCGTCGGTCAGGACGTCGTCGCGATCGGCTCACCGCTGGGCCTGGAAGGCACCGTGACGACGGGCATCATCAGCGCCTTGAACCGTCCGGTCGCCGCCGGCGGTGACGCGCAGAACCAGAACACCGTGCTCGACGCCATCCAGACCGACGCGGCGATCAACCCGGGTAACTCCGGCGGCGCGCTCGTCAACATGAACGGTGAGCTGGTCGGCATCAACTCGGCCATCGCCACCATGGGAGCCGATTCCGGAGCGCAGCAGGGCGGCTCGATCGGACTGGGCTTCGCGATCCCGGTAGACCAGGCCAAGCGGATCGCCGACGAACTGATCCAGACGGGCAGCGCGACACGGGCCTCGCTCGGCGTCCAGGTGGGCAACAACGCCGGCGGGGACGGAGCCAAGATCGTCGAGGTCACGCCGAACGGCGCGGCGTCCACGGCCGGACTTCCTGCGGGTGTGACGGTGACCAAGCTCGACGACCGGGTGATCGACAGCGCTGACGCGCTCGTGGCCGCGGTGCGGTCCAAGGCGCCGGGCGACAAGGTGACGCTGACGTATCTGGATCCGGCCGGCAAGCCGCAGACCGTCGACGTGACGTTGGGTAAGGCGGCGCAGTGAAGGTAGTCCACGGTTCCCCGAGATTGACGCTACGAGTGGCTGCGCCGTCGTCGGTGCCGACATATACGGTTGTCCCCATGGAACAGCCCCACACGTTGGTCGGCCGGGCTCTCGTCGTCGTCGTCGACGACCGCACAGCGCACGGCGACGAAGAGGATCACAGCGGGCCTCTGGTCGCAGAACTGCTCGGCGAGGCCGGGTTCGTCGTCGACGGCGTCATCGTGGTGTCCTCCGATGAGGTCGAAATTCGCAACGCGCTCAACACCGCCGTGATCGGTGGCGTGGATCTCGTGATCTCGGTCGGCGGCACGGGAGTGACGCCGCGCGACGTCACCCCGGAGGCGACCCGCGACCTGCTCGACCGGGAGCTTCTCGGCATCGCCGAGGCGGTGCGTTCGTCCGGCCTGGCGGCCGGCACCGCAGATGCGGGGCTGTCGCGTGGGCTCGCCGGCGTGTCTGGCAGCACGCTGGTGGTGAACCTCGCCGGGTCGCGAGCCGCCGTCCGCGACGGCATGGCCACCCTCGGGCCACTGGCTGCGCACATCATCGCGCAGCTATCCAGTTTGGAGATCTAATCGCCGTGGGCTGGCAGCAGCTAGTCCGCACGCGGGCCGGAGGAGCTTCCTCTCCGGCCCGCGTTTATCTGTGCCTGCGGCGTGTTCGACCTGCAGAGTTAACAGCACGTGAACTGGCGTCCCGACCAGGATGTGATCTTCGTCACACGGGATGGGCTCAATGACCGATCGTTCACGGCCTTCACGGGATGTAGTTAACAAGGTGTTCGGCGAGACATTGCCCGAGATGCCGACCGGCGAGCGCGACCCCGATCGGGTGGGGGAGGACGCCGATCAGGAGCGCTGGCTGCGTGACAACATTCCGCCTCATCACAGCGATCACGGCTGACCTGTAGGTTCGCCACAGCTCCAGTACAGGAATGTGGTGTAACGACCGCGCCACCGAACGCGAAGACGTTGGTGCGGGGTCAAGATCAGCGACGGTGTTCTTCGGCCAACCCCCGTCGTCGCGAGGAGGGGGTCACCGACTCTCGAGGAGTCGTCAGCAAACGATGGCTGCGCCGTGCGCCCTACGACACCACACAGACGTACGCGTTGCCGGTCGGATGCCTCCTCGTTATGTTCCTCTCGTCAAAACGATGAGTGATTCGTAAGAACAAAATGTGGGCTTTTTAATTCCACTCACATGAAGTTCTTGCGAGGTGTGTGGTGTAGCGGTACGGCCAGGCACGGGCAACCGGTGCCCCGACATGGGGACCCGTTCTACTGAGCAAGGGAGAACATGAAGGCAATCAGTCGGGTGCTGATCGCGATGGTCGCGGCCATCGCGGCGTTGTTCGTGAGCACTGGCACCTCTCACGCAGGGCTGGACAATGAGCTGAGCCTGGTCGACGGTCAGGGTCGGACGTTGACGATCCAGCAGTGGGACACGTTCCTCAACGGCGTGTTCCCCCTTGACCGCAACCGTCTGACCCGCGAGTGGTTCCACTCGGGCAAGGCTGTCTACAGCGTCGCCGGTGAAGGTGCCGACGATTTCGAGGGCACGCTGGAGCTGGGTTACCAGATCGGCTTCCCGTGGTCGCTGGGCGTGGGCATCAACTTCAGCTACACCACCCCCAACATCGCGCTTGACGGTCAGGACGTCATCGGCACCGAGGTCGGCGCGATCGACCTGTTCCCGGCGATCTCGACGCCGCCGCTGTTCCCCGGCGTGTCGATCTCGGCGGACCTGGGCAACGGCCCCGGTATCCAGGAAGTCGCGACGTTCACCGTCGACGTGTCCGGCGCCAACGGTGCTGTGGCGGTGTCGAATGCGCACGGCACGGTGACCGGTGCTGCCGGCGGTGTGCTCCTGCGCCCCTACGCACGGCTGATCTCGTCGGCGGGTGACAGCGTCACCACCTACGGCGAGCCTTGGAACATGAACTGACCCACGGGCATCGCCCACGAGTTCGGTGGAGTGCCGGTCCTCGGGGCCGGCACTCCGTCTCTCTCACCTACCTGAAAAGGACCACCATGAAGACAATCTCTCGGGTGCTGATCGCGATGGTCGCGGCCATCGCGGCGTTGTTCGCCAGCACTGGCACCTCTCACGCAGGGCTGGACAATGAGCTGAGCCTGGTCGACGGTCAGGGTCGGACGTTGACGATCCAGCAGTGGGACACGTTCCTCAACGGCGTGTTCCCCCTTGACCGCAACCGTCTGACCCGCGAGTGGTTCCACTCGGGCAAGGCTGTCTACAGCGTCGCCGGTGAAGGTGCCGACGATTTCGAGGGCACGCTGGAGCTGGGTTACCAGATCGGCTTCCCGTGGTCGCTGGGCGTGGGCATCAACTTCAGCTACACCACCCCCAACATCGCGCTCGACGGTCAGGACGTCATCGGTGTCGGCGACGTCGGTATCGACCTCTTCCCGGCGATCTCGACGCCGCCGCTGTTCCCCGGCGTGTCGATCTCGGCGGACCTGGGCAACGGCCCCGGTATCCAGGAAGTCGCGACGTTCACCGTCGACGTGTCCGGCGCCAACGGTGCTGTGGCGGTGTCGAATGCGCACGGCACGGTGACCGGTGCTGCCGGCGGTGTGCTCCTGCGCCCCTACGCACGGCTGATCTCGTCGGCGGGTGACAGCGTCACCACCTACGGCGAACCCTGGAACATGAACTAACGCAACTCCTTTCAGGCTAGAGAAGCGGCCTCTGACTTCGGTCAGGGGCCGCTTCTTCGTGTTCTGCACCCCTGCACTCCACGATCATGCGAGCCCCACCTGTGACCAGGTTGGCAACTGGTTACCAAACAGCTTGGCGGGCAAGCATTCCGACGCACCGCTGGTTAATTTCATGTCCTCGACGAGGAGAACCTTCGCGTAAGTCACCGTCTACGGGCTGAGGAGAGCATGAAGCTGATCTTTCGGGTGCTGATGGCATTGAGCATGAGTGTCGCGGCGCTCCTCGTCAGCACTGGCACTTCACACGCAGGGCTGGACAACGAACTGAGCTTGGTGGACGGCAAGGGCCGCACCTTGACCATCCAGCAGTGGGACACGTTCCTCAACGGTGTGTTCCCCCTTGACCGCAACCGGTTGACCCGCGAGTGGTTCCACTCCGGTAAGGCGGTCTACACCGTGGTCGGCGACGGCGCCAAAGACTTCCAAGGCACGCTGGAGCTGGGTTACCAGATCGGCTTCCCGTGGTCGCTGGGTGTGGGCATCAACTTCAGCTACACCACCCCCAACATCGCACTCGATCAACAGGACATCATCGGCACGGCCAAGGGTCCGATCGATCTGTTCCCGCCGATCTCGACGCCGCCGCTGCTGCCGGGTGTCTCGATCTCGGCGGATCTGGGCAACGGCCCCGGTATCCAGGAGGTCGCGACGTTCTCCGTCGACGTCTCCGGTGACCACGGAGCGGTCGCGGTGTCCAACGCGCACGGCACGGTGACCGGTGCCGCTGGCGGAGTGCTTCTGCGGCCCTACGCGCGGCTCATTTCGAAGGATGGAGACAGCGTCACCACCTACGGAGAGCCCTGGAACATGAACTGACGTCGCGTTCGCCCTCGAGGAACGGCCCCTGACTTCGGTCAGGGGTCGCTTTCCTGTGACGGACCTGGCAATTGGTTACCAAACAGCTTGGCGGGCAAGCGCTCCTGCTGGCCGCTGGTTATTTTCGTCTCCTCAAAGATGAGAAATTTTCCAATAAATCACCGTCTACGGGCTGAGGAGAGCATGAAGCTGATCTTTCGGGTGTTGGTTGCACTGAGCATGAGCGTCGCGGCGCTGCTCGTCAGCACTGGCACTTCACACGCAGGGCTGGACAACGAACTGAGCCTGGTGGACGGCAAGGGTCGGACCTTGACGATCCAGCAGTGGGACACGTTCCTCAATGGTGTGTTCCCCCTTGACCGCAACCGGTTGACCCGCGAGTGGTTCCACTCCGGTAAGGCGGTCTACACCGTCGTCGGCGATGGTGCCAAGGACTTCGAGGGCACGCTGGAGCTGGGTTACCAGATCGGCTTCCCGTGGTCGCTGGGTGTGGGCATCAACTTCAGCTACACCACCCCCAACATCGCACTGGACGCGCAGGACGTCATCGGCACCAGTCAGGGTGCCATCGATCTGTTCCCGCCGATCTCGACGCCGCCGCTGCTGCCGGGTGTCTCGATCTCGGCGGATCTGGGCAACGGCCCCGGTATCCAGGAGGTCGCGACGTTCTCCGTCGACGTCTCCGGTGACCACGGAGCGGTCGCGGTGTCGAACGCGCACGGCACGGTGACCGGTGCTGCCGGCGGTGTGCTTCTGCGGCCCTACGCGCGGCTCATTTCCAAGGATGGCGACAGCGTCACCACCTACGGCGAACCGTGGAACATGAACTAAGAGTTGTACCCACTTCGGTGGCGGAAAACTCAAGGTGAGGAAGATGATTCTCAACATTGCGCTACGTGCGCGCAACGCGATCAACACTGGTAATCTGAGCCGACATAGCTTCATCCAGTTCAGAGAGAAGGGACGGCCGGTGGCCGAGTACGGTACTTCCGTTTCCGCGCGGTTGGCGAAGCCGATCGCAATGGGGCTGAGCGGCCTCGCCGCTGCCGCCGCGCTCATGACAATCGGCGTGGGCACTGCCAGCGCCGACGACATCAGCGCCGACCCCTCCACGCCGGGCAACGGCCGCGAGGCCGACGGTGCTGTGCGCTCGCCTGACGTGTCCAACGGCTCGTCCGGTGTTTATGCACAGGGCGAGGTTCGCACCTCCGGCTTCGGTGAGGCGCTTGCCTCGCAGGGCGGCGAGGTTCGTACGTCCAGCCGGGGTGTCCCCGGCACGAAGGCGTGGGTGTTCTCCGGTGCTGCCGGCGACATCAGCGCCTGCGTGTACGACGGTCCTTGGTGCGCGAACTGGATGGCGATCCCTTTCGACATCAACAACCCCTGATCGCGTTCTCAAGCACATGGCCCCCGGCGAAAGCCGGGGGCCATGTGTTTTGTGTGCGGGGGTGAGCGCGCTCAGTCGCGGTCTGCGCTGGTGTGTTTCGCGGTATCCGGGCTCGGTCCGGTGCCGGGTCCACTGACATGCTTTCCTGCCGAACCCTCGTTCGCTTGCAGGAGGTTACGGATCTCGGTGAGCAGGCTCAGCTCCGTGTCCTGGGCCTGTTCGACTTCGCCGCGCTCGCGGAGCTTCTTGTACGGCAACACGATCACGAAATAGACGACGGCGGCAACGAGGACGAAGTTGATCACCGCCGACAGCACAGCGTTGAAATCGAGGAATTTGTCGGCGCCGAGCGGCACCTTCAAGATTCCGTATTCGCGGTCGCCTCCGGCGCCGATGCGATCTATGAGCGGCTGAATCACGCTGTCGGTGAACGCTTTCACCAGGGCGGTGAACGCAGTACCGATGACCACCGCCACCGACAGGTCGATCACGTTGCCGCGGGCGAGAAAATCCTTGAATCCCTTGAGCATGCTGGTCCTCTCGGTCGGAGTATGCGGACTGACAGGGGTCCACGTTAGTCGTTCCTGCCATCGATCGAACATTTACTGCCACCGGAATGATCCGCCTGAGCTGCGGGTTTAAGCGATCAGATCGAACACATCGCCACAGAGCAGGGATTTGAGATGACCAGGATCGGTATCGCCACCGCAACAGCAACCGCCCTCACCGCAGTGGTGCTGGGATTCGCCGCACCTGCTCTTGCCGCCCCCACCGCGGGTAGCGCCGGAGACACCATCAGTGAACTGGAGGCCGCGGGCAACCGGGTCATCGTCACCCGTCAGTCCCGTGTCCCGCTCGACGAGGCGTCGGTGGTCAACCTGACGACCGGTCCTGACATCTGGAAGCGGGTGTGGGACGCCAACTTCGACGACCAGCACCTGATCAGGACGGGCAACGTCATCTATCTCACGGTGAAGTAGGTCAGTGCAGGGTCAACGTGACCGTCTGCACCAATGCCGCACCCGCCACCGTCTTCGCCGATGCCGACGGAAGGGCAATCAGGACAACGCGATTGCCGTTCTGGGCGGTGATCCCGCCGCTCTTGGTCGACACCATCACCACGATCGCATCTGTCGCGATGACCCGTGCCTCGGATCCGTTGTCGGCGGAGGAGGGCGCTGCCACGACGTCGACGACATCGCCTGCGCGTACCAGGTCAAGCAGGGCAGCATCCGCCAACGGCACGGCGACGATGCGAGCGTCGGGGCCGGCAGCAGATTCGGCCAGTCGCGGCCCGAGGAGACGGACGTCGGTCAACGCTTCGCCACGGCGGGCGGGTCCGGCGAGGGTGCTGCCCGCCACCTCGTCGACGCGGGTGCGGGCGCCGTCGGGAATGGTTGCGGGACTGCGTTGTTCGAGTCGTACGTCATCGGCTGTCAGTGCCGAGCCGGGGCTGAGGTCGCGGGCGGCGACGACGACGTCGGTACGGTCGTCGCGGGGATCGTCACGCCACGCAGCGGCGGCAGCGAGCAGGACAAGTGCACCCGCCAACACGCGCCGGGCGACTACCGTCCGCAACCAGTCAGGGCGCAGTGCGCGTGTGAGCCGCTGCAGAGCGGTGGGGTCGAGCGAGCCGGCCATGCGGCCACGCTAGGGCGACGGGATGGACCCGTCAGGAGGTTATTCGACGCCTGTGGATAACGGGTCAGCTGGATGCAGCAGCGGCAGGCGTCGACGACGAAGAACTCGACGACGACGACCCCGAGGACGACGAACTGGCTGAGCTGCTCGTCGAGGAGTTCGAGGAGGAGCTATCCGAAGAACTGGACGAGCTCGATTCGCTGCTGCTGCTCTTCGCGCTGGATCCCGTCGAGCTCTTGCCGGACTCACGGCTGTCGGTGCGGTAGAAACCGCTGCCCTTGAACACCACGCCGACCTTGCCGAAGACCTTGCGCAGACGACCGTTGCACTGAGGGCATTCGGTCAGCGAATTGTCGGTGAAGGCCTGCACCACGTCGAACTTGTTGTCACACTCGGTGCACGCATAAGAATAGGTGGGCACAGCTTCCTCCGAGGTCGTCACGCTTGTTAGCACTCTACCGACTCAAGTGCTAGAACCGCCAGCGGGTGTCCGTCATTCCCGCCGTAGTTCGACGACACCGAGGCCAGGCGTTACAGCGTGAGTCATCCGGACATCGTGCGGCTCGGCGGGCAATGCGTCGACCAGTTCCTCGTCGCGGACCACGGCCACCAACGGTGCGGCGTCGGCGGCCAGCTGCAGTGTGCGGTCGTAGAAGCCGGCGCCGCGGCCCAGGCGCGTCCCGCGGCGGTCCACCGCCAACGCCGGTACGAGCACGCCGCTCGCCTCGGCCACGGTCTCCGGCGGTAGATGCGGAGTCGGGGGTTCCCGGAGTCCGAATGCCGCACGGACCAACGTGCCCGCGCGGTAGGTGCCCCACCACAGAGGTCGGGGTACGCCGTCGTCGTCCTGGCGCGCCACGGGCAGCAGGACCCGCACACCGCGGTCGTTCAATTCATCCAGTAGATCCGCAGACCCGGGCTCCGACCCGACGGGAACGTAGGCGCACACCGTCGAACCGGGGGTGACCCACCTCAGCAGGTGTGCGGTCAGCGCGTCGGCTTCGGCGGCTCGCTGCTGCGGCGTAGCCGCCCCGCGCGCGGCGAGGATTGCGGCGCGTACCTGTGTTTTCGTCTGCCGCACTGAGTAGCCTTCCGCGTGCCGGGTAAGGAGGAACTACCGACCCCGAGAGGTTAGTGTGTGAACGATGAATCGGCCTGAAGTTCCCATACCGCGTACCGCGGTCGTCCCCGCTGCGGGGCTGGGAACCCGTTTCCTGCCTGCGACGAAGACGGTGCCCAAGGAGTTGCTGCCGGTCGTCGACACGCCCGGTATCGAGTTGGTGGCAGCCGAGGCCGCGGAGGCCGGTGCCGAACGTCTGATCATCATCACCTCCGAGGGCAAGGACGGTGTCGTCGCCCACTTCGTCGAGGATCTGGTGCTCGAGGGCACGCTCGAGGCGCGCGGCAAGAAGACCATGCTGGAGAAGGTGCGCCGAGCCCCCGCTCTGATCAAGGTCGAATCCGTGGTCCAAGCCGAGCCCAAGGGCCTCGGTCATGCGGTCGGATGTGTCGAAGCGAGCCTCACGGCAGACGAAGACGCGATCGCGGTGCTGCTCCCCGATGATCTGGTTCTGCCGACCGGCGTCCTCGAGACGATGTCGAAGGTGCGTGCCAAGCGCGGGGGTTCTGTGCTCTGCGCCATCGAGGTCGACCGCGAGGACATCAGTGCCTACGGCGTGTTCGACGTCGAGACCGTGCCCGACGCTGCCAATCCGAACGTGCTGCGGGTCAAGGGCATGGTGGAAAAGCCCAAGGCAGAGGACGCCCCGTCGCCGTACGCCGCGGCCGGCCGCTACGTGCTGGACCGGGCGATCTTCGACGCGCTGAGGCGGATTCCGCGCGGTGCGGGTGGCGAACTCCAACTCACCGACGCCATCGCGCTGCTGATCGAAGAAGGCCATCCGGTGCACGTCGTGGTCCACCGCGGATCTCGACACGATCTGGGAAATCCCGGGGGCTACCTGAAGGCTGCGGTTGACTTTGCGTTGGAGCGAGACGACTACGGGCCCGAATTACGGCGGTGGTTGGTCGAGCGGCTGGGACTCGGGCGGGATTCGACCGAGCACTAGCGCCACCGATCACGCGCATCTTCTGCGGAGCGCGTAGGCGCTCAACAGAAGAAAGGCATGCCGTGCGTTCGGTGGAGGAGCAGCAGGCTCGGGTGGCCGCGGCCGCGGTGGCGCCCCGGCCGGTACGGGTGGCGATAGCCGAGGCGCAGGGTTTGATGTGCGCCGAAGAGGTGGTGACCGAGCGGCCGCTGCCGGGATTCGACCAGGCGGCGATCGACGGGTACGCGGTGCGCAGCGTCGACGTGCTCGGCATCGGGGGCGGCCCGGACGGTGGTGACGGTGAGGAACGCGACAACCGCGACCTCAGCCTGCCCGTCATGGGCCTGATCGAGGCCGGTTCGCGCACGCCGAGCCGATTGCAGCCGCGCCAGGCTGCGCGGGTGCAGACGGGTGCGCCGATGCCGACGCTGGCCGACGCGGTGCTGCCGCTGCGGTGGACCGACGGCGGGGAATCCCGGGTCCGGGTGCTGCGCGGTGTGCGCTCGGGGGCCTACGTGCGCCGTACGGGTGACGACGTCCAGCCCGGCGACGTGGCGGTGCGGGCGGGGGCGATCATCGGCGCGGCTCAGGTCGGCCTGCTGGCCGCGGTGGGCCGGGAGCGTGTGCTGGTACATCCGAGGCCGCGGTTGTCGGTGATGTGCGTGGGCGGCGAGCTCGTCGACATCTCGCGGACGCCGGGCAACGGCCAGGTCTATGACGTCAACTCCTACGCGTTGGCCGCTGCCGGACGCGACGCCGGCGCCGAGGTGAACCGCGTCGGCATCGTGCCCACCGATCCGACGAAGCTCCGCGAGGTCGTGGAAGGGCAGTTGAGCCGTTCCGAAGCCGTCGTGATCGCGGGGGCGGTGGGAGGCGCGGCCGCCGAGGGCGTGCGGTCTGTGCTGGCCCAGTTGGGCGACATGGAGGTGACGCGCATCGCGATGCATCCGGGGTCGGTGCAGGGCTTCGGTCAGCTCGGACCCGACGGCGTGCCGGTGTTCCTGTTGCCGGCCAATCCGGTCAGTGCCCTTGTGGTGTTCGAGGTGATGGTGCGACCGCTGCTGCGCCTGTCGCTGGGCAAGCGGGCGCCGATGCGGCGTGTCGTGCAGGCGCGGGCGCTGTCGCCAATCACGTCGGTGGTGGGCCGCAAGGGATACCTGCGGGGGCAGTTGATGCGGGATCAGGACACTGGCGAGTACCTGGTGCAGGCGCTCGGCGGATCGCCCGGCGCATCATCGCATCTGCTGGCCACTCTCGCGGAAGCAAACTGCCTGGTGGTCGTGCCCAGCGATGCCGAGCAGATCCGCACGGGCGAGATCGTCGACGTCGCGTTCCTGGCTCAGCGCGGCTGAGCCCGAAACTACGTGCAGTGATGAACCTCCTCGGCTCCCGTTCGCAGCATCCCGGGTGGCCGCAACCCGTGGGTCCGATCCGGGTGGCCGCGGGAAGCGTGCGGTTGCGCCCGGTGCGCCTGCGCGATGCCGCGCAGTGGAGCAGGATACGGCTTGCCGACCGCGACCACCTCGAGCCGTGGGAACCGTCGACCGATATGGATTGGCAACTGCGCCACGCTGTTTCATCGTGGCCCGCGGTGTGCTCGGGGTTGCGGGCCGAGGCGCGCAAGGGGCGGATGCTGCCCTACGTGATCGAACTCGACGGAAAGTTCGCCGGCCAGTTGACCATTGGAAACGTCACCCATGGCGCCCTGCGGTCGGCGTGGATCGGGTACTGGGTGGCTCGGGAATTCGTCGGGGGAGGGATCGCGACCGGGGCGCTGGCACTGGGGCTGGACCACTGCTTCGGGCCGGTGATGCTGCACCGCGTGGAGGCCACCGTGCGGCCGGAGAACTCAGCGAGCCGAGCGGTTCTGGCAAAGGCCGGTTTCCGCGAAGAGGGGTTGTTGAAGCGCTACCTCGACGTCGACGGCGCCTGGCGGGACCACTTGCTGGTGGGGTTGACGATCGAAGAGGTCAACGGCTCGGTGACCTCCGCACTGGTGCGTGCCGGCCGGGCGTCGTGGGGCTGATCGCCACTTTGCCCGACCTGCTGTGGCTGATGTGACACGAGTGACGTTTGGTGCTTGTACTCAGCGAATTACAGGTGTGTAATTGTCCCGGCGCGCCGCTCACGGATGCGCTGGTCGAACAGACCTAGCCTGATGGGGAAAGGAGCAGGCGCCATGCCAAGCATCCCCCAATCTCTTCTCTGGATCTCCCTCGTCGTGCTCTGGCTGTTCGTGCTGGTGCCGATGCTGATCAGCAAGCGCGACGCCGTGCGCCGAACCAGTGATGTCGCGCTGGCCACCCGGGTGCTCAACAGCGGCGCCGGTGCGCGGCTGCGCCGGCGCGGCGGGCCGGCTTCCGGGCATCGCAGCGATCCGCATTGGCAACCCTCCGACGACGACAGCGAGAACCCGGCCGACGACGCGGCGGGCCGCGCGGTGGTGATGGTGGCCGCCGACACCCGCGGGAGCGACGAGGACGACTACCTCGACGTCGACGTCGTGGAGGAGTCCGGCGCGCTGCCGATTGCCGAGTCGGTGCCGACGGCCGACGAACCCGTCGTGCGTGCCGAGTCGGACGCCGATGTCTCTGCCGCGGACGAGGACCTCGAAGATGCCGAGGAGCTCTCGGCTGCCGATGACGACGCTCGCAGTGACGACGAGTACGAGTACGTCGACGACTCCTCAGGTCTCGAGCCGCCGGCGGACGGCGATCTGCGCATCGCTGGTTCGCGCAGCGAGTCGCGACGCCGACGTGAATCGGCCACCGCCGCCGCGGTGAGCGCCCGCAAGTACCGCTTCCGTGCCCGCACGCTGGCCGTGATGACGGTCCTGATCCTCGCCGGCGCCGTGGCAGCGTTCACCTGGTCGGCGTCGATGTGGTGGGCATGCGGAACGATCGCGGCGATCACGCTGCTGTACCTGGCGTATCTGCGCCGCCAGACCCGGATCGAGGAGCAGCTGCGTCGCCGCCGCGCGCAGCGCATGGCGCGGTCACGTCTCGGAGTCGAGAACACCAGCGATCAGGAGTTCGACGTCGTCCCGTCGCGGCTGCGTCGGCCCGGTGCCGCCGTCCTCGAGATCGACGACGAGGACCCGGAGTTCGAGCACCTCGAGTACGTCGCCTTCGCCCGGCACTACGACCTGCCGAGGGCGGCCGGGCAGTAGCCCAGGCGATTTCTGCCGGTGACCGGCGGCTGGTAGCCTGCTACCGGTATCAGGGGCTATGGCGCAGTTGGTAGCGCGACTCGTTCGCATCGAGTAGGTCAGGGGTTCGATTCCCCTTAGCTCCACAGAGTTTGACCAGGGAAAGCCGTCAGCGGGACGTCTCGCTGAGGGATTCGATGGCCCGCAGCTTCTTCTCGGCGTCTTGGGCGACGTGGCCGAGTTCCTCGTTGTCGGATACCTGCACCATGACCTTCGGGTCCATCGCGTCGATGATCACGGTTCCCGGTTGCGAGGGATCGGTGCGCACGACGACGTTGCACGGCAGAAGCAGCCCGATCTGGCGGTCCGCCTCGACGGCCCGGTGCGCCAGCGGGGGATTGCAGGCCCCGAGGATCAGGTAATCCTCGATGTCCTCGCCGAGTTTGGCCTTCAGGGTGGCCTTCATGTCGATCTCGGTGAGCACACCGAAACCCTGCTCTGCGAGCGCGTGGCGGGTTCGTTCCACCGCGTCGTCGAAAGTCGCGTGCAAGGTGGTCGACAGCGCGTAGCTCATCTCGTCTCCTCAGTTCGGCACGTCATCGGGCTTGGTGTCAGCATACCAGTGGGGGTATTTAGGGTCACTGTCCCGCTTGCCTCCGCAAGGCAGGCGCCTCTACTATCTGCGTATGCATGCAGATAAGGGAGGATGCTCTCGCCGACTTCCGGATGACCAGGTCGACCTGGTCGTCGAGGTCTTCCGCATGCTCGCCGATGCCACGCGGGTGCAGGTCCTGTGGGCGCTGGGCAGTCGCGAGATGTCGGTCAACGATCTCGCCGCCCACATCGGCAAGCCCGCCCCCTCGGTGTCTCAGCACTTGGCGAAACTCCGCATGGCGCGGCTGGTCCGCACCCGCCGTGACGGCACCACGATCTACTACAGCCTGGACAACGAACACGTGCGGCAACTCGTCACAGACGCGGTCTACAACGCCGAGCACGCCGGGCCCGGCGTCCCCGGTCATCACCGCGACGACTCCGAGCTGGCGGTCCTTCATTCCGACACCCTGAAGCACCGGCCCGAAGGGCGGAAAGCATGAGCCACGCGCACTCTCACGACCACCCGCACCCTCATGACCACGATCACGGCAGGACCTTCGGCGGCGCACTGCGTGAGATCTTCGCCCCGCACAGTCACGACGCAGGCGACAGTATCGACAGCGCGCTCGAGTCCAGCTCCGCCGGAATCCGGGCGGTGAAGATCAGCCTGCTCGTCCTCGGCGCGACTGCGCTCGCCCAGATCGGCATCGTCGCCATCTCCGGGTCGGTGGCGCTGCTGGCAGACACCATCCACAATTTCTCCGACGCATTGACCGCGATCCCGCTGTGGATCGCCTTCGCCCTGGGCACCAGGGCCGCCACCCGCCGCTACACCTACGGCTACGGCCGCGCCGAGGACCTCGCCGGGCTGTTCGTCGTCGCGATGATCGCGCTGTCCGCGATCGTCGCAGGCATCGAATCGGTGCGCCGCCTGATGAATCCGGTGCCCATCGACCATGTCGGCTGGATCGCGGTGGCGGGCCTGGTCGGCTTCCTCGGCAACGAATGGGTCGCTCTCTACCGCATCCGTGTCGGCAGGAAGATTGGCTCAGCTGCTCTGGTCGCTGATGGATTACACGCTCGCACAGATGGATTCACGTCACTGGCGGTGCTTCTCGGCGCCGGGGGCGCCGCAATGGGGTTTCCGCTGGCCGACCCGATCATCGGGCTGGTGATCACGGTCGCCATCCTCGCGGTGCTGCGCACCGCCGTCCGTGACATCTTCCGCCGGCTGATGGACGGGGTCGATCCGCGGTTCGTCGACACCGCGGAGGCGGCGCTGGCCGCCGAGCCCGGAGTGACGGCCGTCCGCAGCGTGAAGATGCGGTGGATCGGGCATCGGCTGCACGCCGACGCCGAACTCGACATCGACCCGGCGGTCAGTCTCGCCGATGCGCATCGCATCGCGCACGAGGCCGAGCACTCCCTGACCCATGCGGTGCCGAAACTGTCCTCGGCGCTCGTGCACGCCTACCCGGCGCGGTAGAGACTCGGGTGGTCATCGAGTTCGATTCTTGCGGAACGGGTTCCACGTGCGACCCGCCGAGGGCTCGGCATCATGGCCGCCACACCACTGGCTTGCAGGGACGCTGCGACGCACTGATTCGACGTGGTTTCCGCAGCCCGACCATGTCGTCTTGCCGCAGGTGCGGCACTCAACTGCTCGACACATGATGTTTCCTTTCTTCTCAGGGATCCGGCCGGTCACACTGTCCGGACCGGGCGCATGGGGACTCGCAAAGGCCACCAGAACCATCGGCCGAGCAGGGCCGCGATGGACGGCGTCATCAGCGATCGCACGATGAGAGTGTCGAACAGCAAGCCGATACCGATGGTGGTGCCCGCCTGGCCGATCGACGTCAGATCGCTGGCCGCCATTGACATCATCGTGAACGCGAACACCAGCCCTGCCGAGGTCACCACAGCTCCGGTCTCGCCCATCGACCTGATGATCCCGGTGCGTAACCCAGCGCCGATCTCCTCTTGGAACCGCGACACGAGCAGCAGGTTGTAGTCGGAGCCGACCGCCAGCAAGATGATCAGGCCGAACACCGGAGCAATCCAGTTCAATTCGAGTCCGAAGATGTACTGCCATACCAGAACAGACAGGCCGAAGGCTGCGCCGAGCGACAGCAGCACCGTGCCGACGATCACCAGCGAGGCCACCAGTGCTCTGGTGATCAGCACCATGACGATGAAGATGAGTGTCAACGCTGCGACGCCCACGATCAGGAGGTCGTACTGCGAGCCGGATTGGATGTCGCGATAGATCGCCGCGGTGCCGGTCAGTGAGAATGTCGCGCCCGTGAGGTTGGTGCCCTTCACGGCCTGATGCGCCGCGTCGAGTTCCGTTGTCACAGAGGCGATGCCGGCAGGTGTGGCTGGGTCTTTCTCGTGCGTGATGATGAAGCGCGCCGCTTTCCCGTCAGGAGAGAGGAACAGCTCGAGACCCCTCTTGAAGTCGGGGTTGTCGAAGGCTTCGGGCGGCAGATAGAAGTAGTCGCCGCTCCGGGAGGCGTCGAACGCCTGCCCCATCGCGCTCGCAGTGTCGGTCATCTGAGACATCTGCGTGATCAGCCCCGCGAAGCTGCTGTGCATCGTGAGCAGCGTGGCTCGCATGGATTCGGCGACGGCGATGACCGGCGGGAACTGCGCCGCCATATCGGGGAGTACGGCGTCGGCATCCCGGATGTCGCCGATCAGTGCCGACATCTTGTCGCTGAACGAATTCACGCCGTCCATCGCGTCGAAGACGGACCTGACCGCAGAACAGGCGGGTATGTCGAAACAGTGTTGTTCCCAGTAAAAGTAGTTGCGCAGGGGTCGAACCACATCGTCGAAGTCGGCGAGGTGATCACGGACCTCGTCGATCGCCGTCTTGATGTCGGTGGTGTCGCCGACCATGCGGTGTGTGACATCGCCCATGCGCGTGACCGATGTCTGCATGCGCTGCAAGGAAGTGATCATGTCGCCCAGGTCATCGCTCATCGAGAGGATGTCGGCCGTCCGATCCTTCATGAACTGCAGGTTCTGCTGGATCGGGATGGATGACGCGCTGATCTGGAACGGGATCGACGTGTGTTGGGTCGGGCCGCCCAGGGGCCGAGTGATGCTCTGCACCATGGCGATTCCCGGAGTCTGGAAGATCTCTTTGGCGATCTTGTCGAGCACGATCATGTCGGCACTGGTTCGCATGTCGTGATCGGTCTTGATCATCAGGATGTCGGGATTCATGGTCGCGGCGGTGAAATGGCGCTCTGCTGCGGCGTATCCGACATTCGAGGGCAGATCCTGCGAGATGTAGTAGCGGTCGTTGAAGTTGACCTTCATCGTGGGGACGAAGGCGATGCCGACGAGCGCGATCGCCAGGGTGGCGGCGAACACGGCGCCCGGCCACCGCACCGTCGCGGTGCCGATTCGCCTCCACCGCCGGACATTGACCTGACGCTTCGGGTCCAGAAGTCCGAATCTGCTCGCGATCACGACCACGGCGGGCGCGGCGGTGAGGGCGCCCGCGACGACGACCAGGAGTCCGAGGGCCGAGGGGATGCCGAGGGCCTTGAAGTACGACAATCGCGCGAAGTGCAGGCACAGCGTGGCGCCGGCGATGGTCAATCCAGAGCCGAGGATGATGTGGTACGTGCCGCGAAACATGGTGTAGTACGCGGTTTCCGGACCCTCACCCGCCCGGCGCGCCTCCTGATAGCGGCCGATCAGGAAGATCGCGTAGTCGGTTCCCGCGGCGATCGCGAGTGAGGAGAGCATGGCCACCACGAAGGTGGAGAAGCCGAGCATGCCGTTGTTGCCGAGCAGTGCGATCAGGCCTCTGGCCGTGCCCATCTCGAATCCGACCATGACCAGAACGAGCAGCATGGTGGCAACGGACCGGTAGGTGATCAGCAACATGATGATGATGACGAGGCCGGTGACGCCCATCATGATGAGCATGCTCTTGTCGGCTGCTTCGTTCATGTCGGCGGTGAGCGCTGCCGGTCCGGTCAGGTACACCTTCAGCCCCGGGGGCGGCGGTGTCTGCTCGATGATGTGGCGGACCGACTCGATGGAGGCGATCCCCTCGGTGCTGCCCTGGTCTCCCGCGAGGTTGAGCTGCACGTAGGCGGCTTTGCCGTCGCGGCTCTGCACGCCGGCCGACGTCAGCGGATCGCCCCAGACATCGTGGACGTGCTGCACGTGTTCGGTATCGGCACGCAGGGTGCGAATCAGGCCGTCGTAGAACTGACGAGCGTCGGTACCGAGCTTGTCGTCGCCTTCCACCACGATCATCGCGATGCTGTCGGAATCGGATTCACCGAAGGTGGCGCCGACGTCCCTGGCGGCGATCATCGCCGGAGCATCCTGGGGTGACATGGTCACCGCGTGCTCGCGAGCGACGGTCTCGATCTGGGGAACGGCGACGTTGACGGCAACCGTCAACAGCAACCAGGCCAGCACGATCGGCACCGCGAATCGGCGGATGAAGCGCATCGGGGCGGGCCGCGAGTCGACGTCGGTACTCATGCGGCTTTGACCAGACACGAGGTCTGTGCATGGTGGCCGTCGGTCGAGCGGTTGTCCTTGACATCGCCGTTGACCGTGATGCTGCAGCCGATGCTGTCGCCGTCGCCTTGGGCCACCACGCTGGCCAGCACCGCGGGCGCGGTCGTCGACACCGTCAGCGACCACGGCAACGAGCCGAACGCGACCTGCCGGGGTTGAGCGTTCACGTCGAGATAGCTGACGCTTCCGGCGGAGTCACTCGGACCGAAGACGGCATAGGTGATGTTCTTGACGTAGGTGGGGTCGAGAGGCTCGGCACTGCGTCCCGAGGCCGAGAACACGGGCTCGGACCCGAACGCGTCGCGCAGATGGACTACCGCGACGCCGCCGACGATCACGGCCACCGCGGCGACAAGTGGTACCCACGCGCGTGCCAGCAACTTCACTGCGGATGTTCCTTGTCTTGTCGAGGGTCACGGCACTGGAGAGCGCCGTGCGGGCTTGGTTGCCAGAAGTACATTGATACCATACCCCCTATGGTATTTGAACCCAGCGAGAACGACCTCCGGTAACCGCCATCCGTGACGCCTCATGCCCTGCTGTACGAGGCTATTGCGCAGTCGTGCAGACCTTTTCGACAGAGCCGCGCATCCTCCGACTGCTCGAAGCATCGTGGGCGTCGTACTTGTCTGGGAGTGCGGCCCGTCGGAGGGCGTGTTCGCCATGAACGCCGGTGCGCGTCAGCCGCAATTTCGACGCATCAGGGGCGGTCCACAGTCGCCAGTTCGGACGTAACCTTGTGGCCTGGTGTTGCGATGCAGAGACCAGACCCCGTACTCGGCCTGTGCAAGGGAAAGACGCGATGAAAGCACGACTGGTGACTCTCGCGACCGTGACGATGGCGCTGTTCGGCGTCACGCCCGCGATCGCTCATGCCGACGTCGACGACGGCGCCGGTTCCGGAGCTCATGTCGCGGTGCTCGCCGGAGCGCTCGACAGGCCCGAGCGGACCATGCAGCAGCTGCACGGCTCGCTGTGTGCGCCGCCGAACATCTGCGAGCCGATCAACTACATGAACGTCGGTCTCGCGGGCCCGGCCATCGGGCAGGCCAGTCTCGACGACGGTGTGGCGAGGCTCGACGGATGGATCAGGAACACCCCGGGACCCAAGATCGTGTTCGGGCACTCGCTGGGCTCCAACGTCATCAACCGGTGGCTGCGCCAGTTCTCGTTCGACCCGACCGCACCGCCGCCCAGCGAGCTGCGGTTCGTCACCACCGGTTCCCCCGAACGCGCGGGCACGGGGTTCGTCTACACCGATCCCGAGGGCAAGAACCGTTGGCGCGCACCCCAAGGTTTCGGCATCCCGCCCAACACCCCGTACAAGGTGGTGGACATCTGCCGGAAATGGGATGGCTTCTGCTACTACATCCCAGGCGACGAGCGGTCGATCGACGGCCAGATGAGCAAGCGGCACACCGATTACTCGGACATCAACATCGACGATCCGGCGAATCAGGTGACCGTCAACGGCAACGTCACCGAGGTGCTGGTGCCGACTCCCGGCCTGGGCTGACGTTCGTCAGAACGGGCTGCTGTTCTGCTGCCAATCCGCTGATTCGGGGCGTGCGCCGAAACGCCGTGCGTAGTCCTCGTGCATCTGCGCCTGCTTCTTGCGCTTGATCACGTCGACGAGGTTGGGGTCCAGTCCGTGGACGGCCAGCCGGTGCCGCCGCCACGGCTTGTTCAGCGCCAGCGCCATCAGCACGGCCCACACGTAGATGGGCGCGGTCATCTCAAGGTGCATGTAGAGGTTGACCGGGATGAGCCAGAACGGGGCCAGCACGAAGATCGGTGGGATCGAGTAGCGGATCATGTGCCGCCGCACGGCGCCCTCGCCGGCGAGATCCTCGGCGACCCAGCGATTCATCGACGACGGCAGCCGCCGACCGTAGATGTAGGTCAGGTACTGCCACAGTGTGGGCTTGTCGGCGGACATGTCGGCTCCTCGGGTGGGGTTCATTCGTACAGGGCGCCGGCGGCCAGGGCGGCGGTGTTCACGCGGGTCAGGGCAGAGCGCAGCATGTCGAGTTCGGCCATGTCGACGCCGAGGCGGGCCATCACCGTGGTCGGTATGGTCAGCGCCCGCTCGCGTAGCGCAATGCCGTCCGACGTGAGCTCGACGTCGGTGGCCCGCTCGTCGGCCGCGCTGCGGGTGCGGGTGACGAGACCCAGCGATTCGAGGCGCTTGAGCATCGGAGACAGTGTGGCGGAGTCCATCTGCAAGGTGGTGGCGATCTGCTTGACCGACATCGGCGCCGGGTCGTCCCCGGCTGCTCCCCGGTGGTCCCACAGGGCGAGCATCACCAGGTATTTCGGGTGCGTCAGACCCAGGGGCTCCAGCAGGGGGCGGTACACCGCGAGCACTGCACGGTTGGTGGCCGCCAGCGCGAAGCACACCTGCTGCTCCAGGGCGAGCGGGTCGACGTCAGCGGCGGCGGTCACAAAATCATGGTGCCCTAATAGTTAGGGTCCTAGCAATATGCCGACCGTCACATCGGAAGTGTTGCCGGGCTCCGACGGGCGCCCGTAGCCTCGAGATATGCCCGGGGTGACCGCCGTAGAGGCCGACGACCTCGCCGCCCTCGATGTCTTCGCCGGGGTAGCGGTGACGACGTTGGTGCCGCTGGCGGAGCAGTTGCGCCCGCTGTCCGCCGCCCCCGGCCAGGTGCTCATGCAGCAGGGTGAGCTCGCCGTGAGCTTCCTGTTGATCGGCTCGGGGCACGCCGAGGTCAGTCACGCCGGCACCGACGGACACGACACCGTGGTCGACGTGAGTACCGGACTGATCGTCGGCGAGATCGCGCTGCTGCGCGACGCTCCCCGCACGGCCACCGTGATCGCCACCGAGCCGCTGACCGGCTGGGTGGGCGGACGCGAAGCCTTCGCCACGATGCTCGAGATCCCCGGCATGATGGACAAGCTGGTGCGGACGGCGCGACAACGACTGGCCGCGTTCATCACTCCGATCCCGGTGATGATGCGCGACGGCAGTGTGTTCCATCTGCGTCCGGTGCTGCCAGGCGACAACGCGCGCACCACCGACGGGCCCGTCGAGTTCTCCAGCGAGACGCTCTACCGCCGCTTCCAGTCCGTCCGCTCACCGACCAAGACGTTGATGACCTACCTGTTCGAGGTGGACTACCTCGACCACTTTGTGTTCGTGTTGACCGAGGGCGTGGACGGTCCGGTGGTGGCAGACGCACGATTCGTGCGCGACGAGCGCCATCCCGAGGAGGCGGAGATCGCCTTCATCGTCGGCGACGCCTACCAGGGTCGGGGCATCGGGACGTTCCTGATGCGGGCCATCTCGGTGGCGGCGTACGACGACGGTGTGCGCCGATTCACCGCGCGTGTGCTGTCGGACAACATGCCCATGCGGGCGATCCTCGACCGGTTCGGCGCCGTCTGGCACCGCGACGACCTCGGCGTCGTCGTCACCGATATCGACGTGCCGAAACCGTCCGAACTGCCCTTCGACGCCGAACTCGTGCAGCAGATCCGCGACGTGGCGCGCCAGGTGATCAGGGCCGTCGGATGAGCCCGGCTGATCGAAAACCCGCGCTGAACAAAGACACTCGCGTGTGTATCTCGCTCGCCGGGCGTCCGAGCAACATCGGTACACGGTTTCACAATCATCTTTACGACGTGCTCGGACTGGATTTCATCTACAAGGCGTTCACCACCACGGACATCGCCGCCGCCATCGGTGGCGTCCGAGCGCTCGGCATCCGAGGATGTTCGGTGTCCATGCCGTTCAAGGCCGACGTGCTCGAGCTCGTCGATGTGGTGGAGCCCTCGGCGCAGACGCTGCAGTCGGTCAACACCATCGTCAACGATGACGGCAGACTGACCGCATCGAACACCGATTACCTTGCGGTGCAACAACTCATCGACGACAACGGCCTCGCCCCGGGGCAGTCGGTGCTGATCAGGGGCAGCGGCGGGATGGCCAGTGCGGTCGGGGCGGCGTTCGCCGACCGCGGTTTTCGTGCCGGCACGATCGTCGCGCGCAACGCCGACGCCGGCCGTGCGCTGGCAGACCGGCTCGGTTACTCCTACGAATCCGGCAGCGACGGCGGCGGGGGTGCGCCGCACACCGCCGACATCGTCGTCAACGTCACGCCCATCGGGATGGCTGGCGGTGCCGAGGAACACGACCTGGCGTTCGACGAGCACGCGATCCGTAACGCGCACACCGTCTTCGACGTGGTCGCGCTGCCGTCGGAGACGCCACTGATCGCAGCCGCCCGCCGCGCGGGCATCGCGGTGATCACCGGGGCGGAAGTGATAGCGCTGCAGGCCGCCGAGCAGTTCGAGCGCTACACCGGGGTGCGGCCGACGCCGGAGCAGATCGCGGAAGCCTCCGCGATCTCCCGGGCGTGACTCCGGCTAGGGCGTGATCTTCGCCTGGTCGTCGATCGCCGACGTCGCATCTATCAGCGCGTTCGCTTCGTCCGGGGTGCCCTCGGCGTTGATCTGCAACACGTAGAGGCCGTCCTGGCCGGGGATGGCCACGGTCTTCTGGGCGACCATCCGCGGCGCACCGTCTTTGGTGTAGGTCCCGCCGATGACCGACGCGTCGAAGCCGCTGAGCTTGTTGGGCTGACCGGCCGAGGGGCCGTCGAATCCCGGCAGGGCGCGCAGTTCACCGGGCGCCACCTCGAGCACCTTGGCAGGGTCGACGTTGCCGGTCAGCTTGATCACCTTGGTGATGACGGTCGCGGGGTCGGCTGTGGCAGCCGGGTCGCCCGTGAAAGTCATGGCCGAGTACGAGCCCTCGGGGGCGTTGCCGCCCATGTCCTCCCAGCCTTCGACGGTGGGCAGCTCGATCGTCGGGGAGCCGGCATCGCCAGGCGTCACCGGGGTTTCGACGATGTTGTTGTCGCGGATGTAATCAGCCAGCGTCACGATCGGCGCGGGCGGTGCCGACGACGTGGGCGGGGCGGCTTGGGCAGACGAGGTCGGTGACGCCGACGACGATGCCGCCGACGACGACGCGCTGGACGCGCTGCCCGATGTGTCGTTGGAGCAAGCCGAGAGTCCGACGCCGAGAGTGAGTGTGGCCAGCGCGATGAGCCCGGCCCGCGCAGTGGTGGTCATGTGGTCTCCTGTCCGCCAATGGGCAGCGCGAGCATAACCGGCCGGGCTGGCGATCGAGCCGATTGTCGGCCGAGGTCGTCGCGACGATGTGGTGTCGATCGGTCTCACAGGCCCGCCCGGGTGGTATCAACAGCCTGTGCGGTTCGCGTCCGGCATGGTTGCTGTGGCGATGACGGCGGTGCTGACCTCCTGCGGTTCCGCACCCGCGCCCCCAGCGGTCACACCGTCTGCGGCGACGGCCGCGGCCGCGATCAATCCGGCGCGCATCGAGCGCAGTCGCGCGACCTTGCCCGACGGCTACGAGATCACCGCCTACCAGGGACTACCGGCGCCGGTGGCGCTGTGGGGCATGCGGATGCCCGCTGTCACGGAACCACCGCAGTGTGCCGCGCTGGGCGCGCCGGCCGCGGATCCGGCGACGACGCGCGGGTGGTCGGCGTCCGGATCAGGCGGCATCGCGTACGCCGTGATCGCCGGCCTGCCGGACGGCGTACCGGACGGCGTAGCCCTGCCGCGGGACTGCGACAGGTGGACTGTGTCCGCGGGTCCGACGACGGCCACCGTCGTCGGCGTGCCGGCGCCGGTGATCGCCGGTGCCGACGTCGTCGGGATGCGCACCGACGCGGTCACCGTCGTCGAGGGCGGCACCGAAACCCGGCTGCACGCACAGACATTCGTGGCCTCGCTGGACCGCTACGTGTGCCTCGTGTCGGTGGTCACCGACCCGGGCTCGCCCCAGCCCGCCCTGCCGCCCGATTTCGCAGCGCATCTACTCACCGAGACCGTGGCGGCGCTGCGCGGCTGAGCTGATCGGCCCGGGTGCGTCGGCGGCGGGTACATTGACGGGCGATGTCGCACTCGAAGTCGGTGACCCTGCTGCTGTGCGCGGGCCTGCTGGCATCGTGCGGCGGAGGGAACTCCGAGGACTACTCGCACGCCGACATCACTCGCGTCAAAGAGCTCAGGAGCGAGTTCCCTGCGCCCTTCACTGTGAAGGACGCCGGCCCCGCAGCCATCGACCCGCGGCTGCTCGGCGGCCAAAAGCTGCCTGCAGGACTGACTTTCGACCCCGCCGACTGCGGCAAAGTGGCCCAACAGCAGACCGTTCCGGCCGACGTCAAAGGCAACATGGCAGCGCTGACCGCTGAGGGCGAGGGCGTCCGCTACGTCGTGATCGCCGTCGAGACCTCCGAGCAGGTCCCCGTCCCCACACCCACCGATCAGTGCCGCAAGGTCACCCTCGCCGGGGCGGGCATCCGCGGGCTCGTCGAAGTGGTCGATGCGCCCGACGTCGACGGCGTGGCGACGGTCGGCACCCACCGGGTGCTGCAGACCGTCACCGCCGAGGGGGCCCGCACCGGTGAGCTCTACAACTACGTCGCCCACTTCGGCACGTTCATCGTGATCGTCACCGCGAATCCGCTCGTGCAGGCCGATCGACCCGTCGCGCGCATCGACACCGGACGCGCCCGCGACCTCGTTACCAAGGCCGTCGGGTTGGTCAAGGGTTAGCGGACGTCGTGTGGCCGGAACTGGATGCTGATCCGGGGGCCGGTCGGCCGGGTGGTCTTGGGAATCGCGTGCTCCCAGGTGCGTTGGCAGGAGCCACCCATCACCAGCAGATCGCCGTGCCCGTGACGGATGCGCAGGGACGGTCCGCCGCCGCGCGGCCGTAACGCGAACACGCGCGTCGCACCGAGCCCGACGATGGCGACCATGGTGTCGTCGGTGCGGCTGCGGCCGACGTTGTCCCCGTGCCACGCGACGCTGTCGTTGCCGTCCCGGTAGAGGCACAGGCCCGCGGTGACGAATGGTTCGCCCAGCTCTCCGGCGTAGGCGTCGTTGAGCCGCCGCCGCAGCTGCTTGAGCCGCGGGTGCGGCGCGGGTTCGTCCAGCAGGTGGTGGAAGCTGACCAGCCGCGGCACGTCGAGCACCCGGTCGTACATCTGCCGGCGCTCGGACCGCCACGGGATCGTCTCGCGCAGCTCGGCGAAGAGTCCGTCGTCGCTGACGTCGTCCTGCGCGAGCCAGCCGGAGCGCACCTCCAGCCACGCCCCGTTGCCGAGCTCGCGCCGGTCCGCCTGGTCGAACAGAGAGCTCTGCACCGCCTGCTCCATGCCCGCCACTTTATCGCACAGGCGTTCGATCGCATCTACAGGCGCGCGGCGCCGGGACCCTGGGCGGCGAGCATGTCGTCAGGGTTGGCGAGCGTGCACGTCTTCAACGACAGGCACCCGCAGCCGATGCAGCCCGCGAGGTTGTCGCGGAGCCTCTCGAGGTGCACGATGCGCTGGTCCAGATCGTCACGCCAGCCCGCGGACAGCCGGGCCCAGTCCTTGCTCGTCGGCGTGCGGTCGTTCGGCAGTGTCGCGAGCGCCTCGCGGATGCGGGCCAGCGGGATGCCGAGGCGCTGCGACATTCGGATGAACGCCACCCGGCGCAGGGTCTCCCGGGCGTAGCGGCGCTGGTTGCCGCTCGTCCGGCGACACGAGATCAGGCCTTCGCGTTCGTAGAAGTGCAGCGCCGAGACCGCCACGCCGCTGCGCACCGACATCTCACCCGGTGTGAGCTCTTGCGCTCTGGTCATAGGTAAACCCTAGTTGAGGTCGCTTTCCCGCTACGGTGCTAGTTGTGACAGACGCAGTGCTCGGGTGCAATTCGGAGGTCGGCACGCTGCGGACGGTGATCCTGCACCGGCCCGGCGCCGAGCTGAAACGGCTGACGCCGCGCAACAACGACACGCTGCTGTTCGACGGGCTGCCGTGGGTGGGGCGGGCTCAGGAAGAACACGATGCGTTCGCCGATCTGCTGCGATCCCGCGGGGTCGAGGTGCTGCTGCTGGGGGATCTGCTCAGCCAGGCGCTTGCCCACAGCGGTGCGGCCCGCATGCACGGCATCTCGGCGGCCGTCGATGCGCGACGGCTGGGAGTGCCGCTGGCACAGGAACTCTCGATGTACCTGCGCACCCTCGACGCCGATGCGCTGGCCCACGTGCTGATGGCGGGCATGACGTTCGACGAGCTACCGTTCGGCGAGAACGAGCTGTCCTTGGTTCGCCGCATGCATCACGGCGGGGATTTCGTGATCGACCCGCTGCCCAATCTGCTGTTCACCCGTGACTCGTCGTTCTGGATCGGGCCGCGGGTGGCGATCACGTCACTGTCGATGCATGCGCGTGTGCGGGAGACGTCGCTGACCGATCTGATCTACGCGCACCACCCGCGGTTCCTCGGGGTGCGTCGCGCCTACGAATCCCGGTCGGCCCCGGTCGAGGGCGGCGATGTCCTGCTGCTCGGCCCCGGTGTCGTGGCGGTCGGGGTGGGGGAGCGCACCACACCGGCCGGTGCGGAAGCGTTGGCGCGCAGCCTGTTCGACGACGGCCTGGCACACACCGTGCTGGCGGTGCCCATCGCGCAGGAGCGCGCTCAGATGCATCTGGACACCGTGTGCACGATGGTCGACACCGACGCGGTGGTGATGTACCCCAACATCGTCGACTCGCTGACCGCGTTTCCGATCCGGCAGTCCGCCGACGGTGTGCGCATCGACCGCGCCGCCCCGTTCGTCGACGTCGCCGCCGACGCGATGGGTATCGGCAAGCTGCGCGTCATCGACACCGGCCTCGACCCGGTGACCGCAGAGCGGGAGCAGTGGGACGACGGCAACAACACGCTGGCGCTGGCCCCCGGTGTGGTGGTCGCCTATGAGCGCAACACCGAAACGAATGCGCGGCTACGGGATTCGGGTGTCGAAGTGCTGGCGATCGCGGCGTCGGAACTCGGTACCGGCCGCGGCGGGCCGCGCTGTATGTCGTGCCCGGCCGCCCGCGACCCGCTCTGATCGCGAGGGTGCATCAGCGGTAGCTGTACCCGACTGCGCGTTACCGTCAGAGCACTTTCGCGGCGCGAAGGCTAGCGCCAGGACGGCAGCCAGATCTGCATGTTCCACGTGCCCTGCGAGATCGGCAGACCCGTCAGGACCGGGTAGAGCCACGCGAAGTTCGTGATGACCAGTGCCACATAGCAGCTGACGACGAGTAGCCCGAGCGTTCGCCGTTCGGAGTTCTGTCGCGGAGCGTGCAGGATGTCGCCGAGGATCATCGCAATGATCATGATCAGGAACGGCGCCATGGTCGCGGCGTAGAAGAAATACATCTGCCGGTCGATGTCGGCGAACCACGGCAGGAAGCCTGCGCCGTACCCGACCAGCAGCACCGCATAGCGCCAGTCCCGCTTGACGAAGGCGCGCCACAGCGCCCACACCAGAACGGGGACGGCGAGGAACCACATCGCCGGCGTGCCGACCAGCAGCACTGCCTTGACGCACGACTGCGCACCACATCCGGGGACGTCCTGGTTGGTGATCGCATACAGCACCGGGCGCAGCGACATCGGCCACGTCCACGGCTTGGACTCCCACGGGTGATGGTTGCCGTCGGCGTTGGTCAGCCCGGAGTGGAAGCGGAAGGCGGCGTAGGTGTAATGCCACAGAGAGCGGACCGCATCCGGCAGCGGCACCACGCTGTCGGGCCCGATCGAGCGCCCGACCTCGTAGCGGTTCACCCCGGTCTCGGAGGCGAACCACATCGCATACGACGCGAGATAGACGCCGAAGGGGACGGCCACCAGCGCGTACAGCGACGGCCCGACGTCGCGGCGCAGCGTCCCCCGCCACGGCCGCTGTACGCGGTACTGCTTACGCGCCGCCACGTCGAACGCCACGCTCATCACGCCGAAGAACAGCACGAAGTACAACCCCGACCATTTGGTGGCGCAGGCCAACCCGAGCAGCACGCCCGCGCCGAACCGCCACCAACGCACCCCCAGTCGCGGACCCCAGCGCGTCTCGGCGACCCGGCCGGCCATCAGCGCGACGTGCATACGTTCTCGGACCTGATCGCGATCGACGATCAGGCAGCCGAACGCGGCGACGACGAAGAACACCAGGAAGATGTCCAGCAGTGCGGTGCGCGCGATCACGAAGGACACGCCGTCGGCGATCAGCAGCAGACCGGCGATGCCGCCGACGAGCGTGGAGCGGCTGATCCGGCGGGTGATACGGACGACCAACAGCACCATCACCACACCGCACAGCGCCCCGGTGAACCGCCAGCCGACCCCGGTGTAGCCGAAGATCGCCTCGCCGAGGGCGATCATCTGCTTGCCCACGGGCGGGTGCACCACCAGGCCATAGCCGGGGTTGTCCTCGACGCCGTGGTTGTGCAGCATCTGCCAGGCCTGCGGCGCGTAGTGCTTCTCGTCGAAGATCGGGGTCCCCGCATCGGTGGGGGAGCCGAGGTTGAGGAAGCGTGTCACCGCAGCCAGCGCGGTGATCACCAGGGTCATCGCCCAGCCGCGGAACCGGTCCAGCGGCCCGAAGTCGGCCACCGGCACCAACGGCCCGGGGGAGACGACCGGCACCGCGCGGCGCGCGACAACGAGCTCGTCGGGCGGGGCGGTCACGCCTGCGATCGTAGGCTGTGGGGCATGACCGTCGGACGACTGCTGGTCGGCGCAACGCCGCTGGGGCAGCCGTCAGATGCGTCGAACAGGCTGATCCGCGCGCTGGCCAGCGCTGATGTGATCGCCGCCGAGGACACACGCCGCGTCCGGACGCTCGCGACCGCGCTCGAGGTGCGTCCTGCTGGGCGCATCGTCAGCCTCTACGACCAGAACGAGGCGTCCCGCGTTCCCGCGCTGCTCGACGACATCCGCGGCGGCGCCACGGTGCTTCTGGTCAGCGACGCCGGGATGCCGCTGATCAGCGACCCGGGCTATCGCATGGTGGCGGCCTGCGTGGACGCCGGCCTGCCGGTGCACTGTCTGCCGGGACCGTCCGCGGTGACGACCGCGCTGGCTGTCGCCGGACTGCCGTCGGAGCGGTTCTGCTTCGAGGGCTTCGCCCCGCGCAAGACGGCGGCGCGCACGACGTGGTTGCAGAGTCTGGCCAACGAGACGCGCACCTGCGTGTTCTTCGAGTCCCCGCGCAGGCTCGGCGAGTGCCTGCAGGACGCGCTCGCGGTGCTCGGCGCGCAGCGGCGCGCGGTGGTGTGCCGGGAGCTGACCAAGACCCACGAGGAGATCGTGCGTGGGACGCTCGGTGAGCTCGCGGCCTGGGCTGCCGATCCCGTGCTGGGGGAGATCACCGTGGTGCTCGCGGGAGCCACCCCGACCGCTGACCCCGACGCTCTGGTGGCCGAGGTCGTTCGGCTGGTCGACGAGGACGGCCTCCGGGTCAAGGACGCCTGTGCCCAGGTGGTGGCGGCGCATCCCGGGGCACCGTCGCGTCGGGAGCTCTACGACGCGGTGCTGCGCGCCCGGGCCTGATCACCCACGATCGGCGCCGCCTTGTGGAGGCACTCCTCCCATTCGAGGAGGGGATCGGAGTCCGCGGTGATGCCGCCGCCGACGCCCAGCACGGCGTCGCCGTTCGCGGTGAACTCCACCGTGCGGATAGCGACGTTCAGTTCGCAGCCCGCTTCGGGTGACGCCAAACCGACTGTGCCACAGTATATTCCGCGATGGTGCGGCTCCCATTCCCGTAGGAGTTCCCGAGCCCTGGTCTTCGGCGTCCCGGTGACCGAGGCCGGCGGGAACGTCGCCGCCAGGATCGCCGCCGTGGACACCTCGAGCGGAACCTGCGCCGAAACCGTCGACACCAGGTGCCACACTCCGGGTGCCGGACGGACCGCGAGGAGCTCCGGGACGACGACGCTGCCCGTGCGGGCGACCCTGCCCAGGTCGTTGCGCACCAGGTCGACGATCATGATGTTCTCCGCGACGTCCTTGACCGACGCGCGCAGGGCGACCGGATCCGCGTGGCGGGGCAGGGTGCCTTTGATCGGGCTCGAGGTGACCTCCTCGCCGCAGCGGCGCAGGAACAGCTCAGGAGACAGCGACGCGACGGCGCCCCAGTTCCCCGACAGGAATGCAGATTTCGCGGGAGCGGTGCGCGCGACCGCGTCGACGAAAAAGTCCACCGGCTCCCCGTGCAGGGTGCCGCGGAACTGCGTACAGACGCATGCTTGGTAGACCTCGCCCTCGGCGATCGCCTCCAGGCATGCGTGCACCCCGCGCTGGTGCGCCTCCCGGTCCGCCTCGCGCCACGCGACGGTGGCCGCCCGCGGGACCGGCTGAGTCTGCAGTGCCTCCGCCACCCACGCGGACATCGAAGCGCCACTGAGGCTTTCGTGCCACCACGCACCGTCGGCGTCGCACCGCAGCACGCAATCCGACCATCCGCCGGCGGCCTCGGGTAGCCGTGGCACACACCCGTCGGCCCCGGGATCGGGGTAGGACAGATACCCGAACCAGCCGCCGCCAACGTGGCCGTCGCCGCGGGCCCCGACCGGGCCGTCGAATGCCGAGCCGGCCGGCACCGGCCACACGTTCACGCTCGGTGCGATCACGGCACGCGAGCCGAACCAGTCGCCGATCAGGGCAGCCGGCGGAGCCAGCCCGCGCTGCGCCGCGGCGACCGCCAGGGCGCGCAGGACCGACGGGGCAGCGCCAAGGGGGCCCAGCCGGTCGGTACGCACCGCCTCATTATCGGCCGATGCGCCGCGGCACCATCACCGTGGCGAGCTTCTCGGGGTTGCGCATCGCGTAGAAGTTCGCGATCTTGCCGTCGGCCATCTCGATCAGCACCACGCCCTCGAGCCGGTCTCCGGTGTAGAGCACCAGCGCCGGCGTGCTGTTGTACACGGCCGGCTCGACGCGAGCGTCTGGCCCGCCGACCCGCACCAGGCCGATGACCAAACGCGCGACGCGTTCGGCGCCGGCCACGGGGCGGCGGGCCGCGCTCACCTTGCCGTCGCTGTCGGCGGTCCACACCACGTCTGGCGTGAGCATGGTCATCAGGCCTTCGAGGTCACCGGTCGCCGCGGCGGTGAAGAACCGGGTGGTCAGTTCCGTGGAGTACTGCGGATCGACGGGTTCGAAGCGCTTCCGCCGGGATTGCACGTGTTGCCGCGCGCGGTGCGCCATCTGGCGCACCGCGGCCGTCGACTTGCCGATGGTCGAGGCGATCTCCTCGTGGTCGAAACCGAACACCTCGCGCAGCACGAAGACCGCGCGTTCGTCGGGGCTCAGTGTCTCCAGCACGACGAGCATCGCCATCGACACCGATTCGGCGAGAACCACATCCGCGGACGGGTCAGCCTCGGTCAGCAGCGGCTCGGGCAGCCATGGGCCGACATAGGTCTCCTTACGCCGTGACTGGGCCCGTAGCGCATTGAGGGCCTGCCGGGTGACGAGCTGAGCCAGGTAGGCCTTGGTATCGGCCACCCCGCTCAGCTCGACCTGCGCCCACCGCAGATAGCTCTCCTGTAGGACGTCATCGGATTCTGTTGCACTGCTCAGTATTTCGTAGGCGATCGTGAACAGCAGCGGGCGCAGCGCGGTGAACCGCTCGGCGTGTTCGCTCATCGGGTGCCGGCCGTCTCAGCGAGAGGCTCGGCCTCCCGCGAGGGTCCGCTCAGCGACCGGTAGGAGCCGGGCTCGCCCGCTTCCCCGGCCATCCACTTCACCGTCCACCGGCACACCTGCTCCTTGATGACCGCTCCCGCGCGTCCCCCGATGTACAGCGGCAGAGGTGTGTCGTCTTTGCGCTGCAGCGCCACGGTGCCCGCGCGCCGGCCGAGGCTGATGCACTGCGCGGTCATCGGGACCGATCGGTGCGCGGGCTCCTCACCGGCCAGCCGAGCAAGCACGGTGTCGGCGGCCAGCACACCCATCGGAAGGCTCGCCTGGCAGCTCATCCGGTAGGGCTGCCGCGACGGGGCGGCGGCGTCCCCGGCGCCGACGATGTGGTCGTCGTCGACGCTGGTGTACGTCTCGTCGGTGATCAGGCGTCCCATCCCGTCGGTGGTCAGCCCGCTCGTGGCGGCCAGCGCGGGAACGCCGAAGCCGGCGCTCCACACCGTCACCGCGCTGGCGAGCCGCCGGCCGTTGGCGAGGACCACGTGGTCGGGCCCGACCGCGACGACCGACGCCGCGGTCCCGTCGAGCATCGCCACTCCCAGTCGGCGCAGGCGTGTGGTCACCGAGCGGCGGCCGGGCCGGCTCAGCGACGGCCCGATCTGGGTGCTCACGAGCGTGACCGGGCGGCTGGCCTCGGCGAGTTCGGCCGCCGCTTCGATGCCGGTCAGGCCTGCCCCGACCACGACGATCGGCGCGGGCAGGGCCACGTCGGCCAACCGGTTGCGCAGCGCGTCGGCCTGCTCCCATTCACTGATTGGGTAGGCGAATTCGGCCGCGCCCGGCACCGACGCCGGCGCGGCGCCGGTGCTGCCCGCGGCGTAGACGAGGTAGTCGTAGGCCAGCACGGCTCCCGAGGACAGCGCGAGGCTTCGGGTGGCGGCGTCGATGCGCGCGACGCTGTCGACCAGCACGCGCACGCCGGCATTGAGCACCCGCTCGTACGGCACGACCGCGTCGTGGTTCCCGACGGCCATTTGGTGCAGGCGGATCCGCTCCACGAATCGCGGCCGCGGGTTCACCAGTGTCACCGCCAGATCGTCACGTGACATCAGCCGGTTGGCCGCCATCACGCCGGCGTAGCCGCCCCCGATCACGACGATGCGGGGCTGGGTTTCGGTCATGGTGTCTCCTTGGTCAGGGGGCTTGTGACCTCGAGACACCGGCGACCGCCTCCGTGTGACACGACGTGATGCGTATCACACCTGAGCTCAGGCTTTGTCGTCGGCCTGGTAGCGCGGGAAGACCCCGCTCGGCGCCGGCAGAGCGACCCCGGGGCTGAGCCGGACCGGGACCGCCGCGAGGGATCGCTGATCGGCGGGCTGGCCGAGAAGGTCGAGCAGTCGCGCCGTCGAATCCGGCATCACGGGCTGGCTGAGCAGCGTCGCGATCCGGACCACCTCGAGCGTGGTGTAGAGCACCGTCGCGAACCGAGCCGGGTCCGTCTTGCGCAGCACCCACGGCTCCTGCGCCGAGAAGTAGCGGTTGGCGGCGCCGAGCACCGACCAGATCGCCTCCAGCGCCTGGTGCATCGCCGTGGCGTCGTAGTGCCCGCGCACCCGCTCCAGGAGCCCGTCGGCGGCGTCCAGCAGCTCGAGGTCCTCGGGGGTGAACTCGCCGGGTTCGGGCACCACGCCGTCGAGGTTCTTGGCGACCATCGACAGCGAGCGTTGCGCCAGGTTGCCGAACTCGTTGGCCAGGTCGGCGTTGATCCTGGCGACGATGCCGTCCTCGCTGTAGCTGCCGTCCTGGCCGAAGGGCACCTCCCGCAGCAGGAAGTAGCGCACCTGGTCGACGCCGAAGGTGTCCACCAGGTCGTGGGGGTCCACCACGTTGCCGACCGACTTGCTCATCTTCTCGCCGCGGTTGAACAGGAAGCCGTGCGCGAAGACCCTCTTGGGCAGCTCGATCCCCGCCGACATCAGGAACGCGGGCCAGTACACGGTGTGGAAGCGGATGATGTCCTTGCCGATCATGTGCAGGTCGGCGGGCCAATACCGAGTGAAGGTGGCGGACTCCGTGTCGGGGAAGCCGACGCCGGTCAGGTAGTTGGTCAGCGCATCGACCCACACGTACATGACGTGATCGGGATGGTCGGGCACCGGAACGCCCCAGTCGAACGTCGTGCGGGAGATCGACAGGTCGCGCAGCCCTCCCGAGACGAAGCTGACGATCTCGTTGCGGCGCACGTCTGGCTCGATGAACTCCGGGTGCTCGCTGTACAGCGCGAGCAGTCGGTCGGTGTAGGCGGACAGCCGGAAGAAGTATGTCTCCTCTTCGGTCCAGGTCACCGGCGTGCCGGTCTCGATGGCCGTACGGACCCCGTCGTCGCCGACCACGGTCTCGTTCTCTGCGAAGAAGCGCTCGTCGCGCACCGAGTACCAGCCCGAGTACTTGTCCAGGTAGACGTCGCCCGCGTCGACCATGCGGCGCCAGATCGCCTTCGACGCCTCGTAGTGGTCGGGATCGCTGGTGCGGATGAAGCGGTCGAACGAGACGTTGAGCTTGCGCTGCAGCTTCTCGAACACGTCCGAATTCGCGCGCGCCAGCTCGGCCGTCGGCACACCGAGCTTGGCCGCGGTCTCGGCCATCTTCAATCCGTGCACGTCGGTGCCGGTGAGGAAGCGGACGTCGAAACCGTCGAGCCGTTTGAAGCGGGCGATGGCGTCGGTGGCGATGTATTCGTAGGCATGTCCGACGTGCGGGTCACCGTTGGGATAGGCGATCGCCGTCGTGACGTAGTAAGGCTCGCTCATTTGTGCTTCACCCTAAGGTGTGGACAGTGAGCTCCTCCTCCCGACAGCGGCGTGAGCCGCCGCCGCTTCCCGAGCCTCTGGCCCCGCTGGTCGACGCGCACACTCACCTCGATGCGTGCGGAGCGCGCACGGCTGACGACGTTCGGGTGATCCTCGACCGCGCCGAGAGCGCGGGTGTGCGCGCTGTGGTCACGATCGCCGACGATCTGGAGTCGGCACGCTGGGCCGTCGACGCCGCCGGATGGGACCCGCGGGTGTACGCCGCGGTCGCTCTGCATCCCACCCGCGCCGACGCGCTGACCGAGGACGCGCGGGCCGAGCTCGAGGCGCTCGCTAGGCATCCGCGGGTCGTGGCGATCGGCGAGACCGGGCTCGACCTGTACTGGCCCGGACGTCTGGAGGGGTGCGCCGAGCCCTCGGTGCAGCGCGAGGCGTTCGCCTGGCACATCGACCTCGCCAAACGTGTCGGCAAGCCGCTGATGATCCACAATCGCGACGCCGATGCCGACGTGCTCGACGTCCTGCAGGCGGAGGGCGCCCCCGAGAGTGTGATCTTTCACTGTTTTTCCTCCGATGAGGCGATGGCGCGCACCTGCGTCGACGCGGGCTGGGTGTTGAGCCTGTCCGGCACGGTCAGCTTCAAAAACGCTCATGCGCTGCGGGAAGCCGCGCTGCTGATCCCAGCTGACCAACTGCTCGTCGAGACCGACGCCCCGTTTCTCACCCCGCACCCCTATCGCGGGGCGCCGAATGAGCCCTACTGCCTCCCTTACACTGTTCGTGCGCTGGCCGACGTCGTCGGCAGGGCGCCGGAAGTGGTCGCCGATAACAGTTCGGTGACGGCGGAGCGTGTCTACGGCCTGCAAAGTTGCCGCGCGTAGGCCTATTCGTTACCGTCCTGTGATAAAGCACGCGCGCGTGGAGAAGCTGCGCGCGGTGAAGAAGTTGAGGTCGACGACATCGTGAATGCCATCACCAGACTTCATCAAACGCGCTCGCCCATCTTGCGAGCACTTGTCCTGGCGACTTTGCTAGCCCTGGTCTTCGCGGGCAGTGCAGCGGTGGCGATGCACAAGACGGTCACGCTCACTGTCGATGGTGCGTCGATGACCGTGCCGACGATGAAAAGCCGTGTCATCGACGTCGTGAAGGAGAACGGCTTCGACGTCGGGGAGCGCGACGACCTGTTCCCGGCCGCCGACACGCGTGTCCACGAGGCCGAGACGATCGTTTTGCGGCGCAGTCGTCCGCTCGAGATCTCCACCGACGGTGGCGGCACCGAGCAGGTATGGACAACGGCGTCGACGGTGCAGGAGGCCCTCGCCCAGCTGCGGATGACCGATAAGGCGCCTCTGGCTGCCTCCCGCGGCAGCCGTGTTCCCCTCGGTGGGATGGCGCTACCTGTGGTGAGCCCCAAAACAGTTCAGCTCGACGACGGTGGCGCCGTGCGGAGCGTGCGGCTCGCGGCGCCGAACGTCGCGGCGCTGCTCGATGCCGCCGGGGCGCCGCTTCAGCAAAGTGACATCGTGAATCCAGCACCCTCGGCTGCCATCGTCGATGGCATGCGCATCACGGTCACCCGGGTGCGTATCGAGAAGGTCACCGAAGAACTGCCGCTCGCCCCGAACAATCAGCAGATTCCCGATGTCACGCTCAACATGAGCCGGCAGGTCGTGGAGGATCCCGGTATGCCGGGCACGCAGGACGTGACGTTCGCCGTCGCCCGGGTAAACGGCATCGAAACAGGCAGAATGCCAGTAGCCAATGTCATCGTCGTTCCCGCCCGTGACGGGGTCCTGCGCATCGGTGCGAAGCCCGGAACCGAGGTGCCCCCGGTGTCCAATTCGGCCCAGTGGGATGCCCTTTCTCGGTGCGAAGCCGGAGGTAATTGGGCGATCAACACGGGCAACGGATTTTTTGGTGGCGTTCAATTTGACCAAAACACCTGGGAACGAAACGGTGGTCTGAGGTATGCTCAGCGTGCAGATCTGGCAACGAGGGAAGAGCAGATCGCAATTGCTGAAGTGACCAGGGCGCGCCAAGGTTGGGGTGCGTGGCCGGTCTGTAGTGGAAGGATCGGTGCGTCATGACAATTCGGCTGCTCGGGCGAACTGAGATTCGTCACTTGGCAAAGTCGATAGATTTCCGTCCCCGCAAGTCGTTCGGACAGAACTTCGTCCATGATGCCAACACGGTGCGCCGCATCGTGTCCGCGTCCGGCGTGAACCGCAACGATCACGTGCTGGAGGTCGGTCCGGGCCTTGGTTCGCTGACGCTGGCCCTGCTCGACCGGGGCTCGCGGGTGACGGCCGTGGAGATCGATCCGGTGCTGGCTGAACAGTTACCCAATACGATCGCCAGCCACTCACACAGCGAGATCAATCGACTCCGGGTGCTCAACCGCGACATCCTCACGTTCCGCCGCGAGGACCTCGACGACGAGCCCACCGCACTGGTCGCCAATCTGCCCTACAACGTTGCTGTACCTGCTCTACTGCACCTGCTCGCGGAGTTCCCGTCCATCCGGACCGTGATGGTGATGGTGCAGGCTGAGGTCGCCGAGCGCCTGGCCGCCGAGCCGGGAGGCAAGGACTACGGCGTACCCAGCGCCAAGGTCCGGTTCTTCGGCAATGTGCGCCGGTACGGCATGGTGTCGCCCACCGTGTTCTGGCCCATCCCGCGGGTGTACTCCGGCCTGGTGCGGATCGACCGCTACGAGACCTCGCAGTGGCCCACCGACACCGACTTCCGGGAGCAGGTGTTCGAGCTCGTCGACGTCGCGTTCGCCCAGCGCCGCAAGACCGCGCGCAACGCGTTCGCCGAATGGGCGGGCTCGGGTAACGAGTCGGCGAGCCGCCTGCTGGCCGCCAGCATCGATCCGTCGCGTCGCGGCGAGACGCTGGCCATCGCGGACTTCGTGCGGCTGCTCCAGCGCAACGCTGATTGGCACGTCGTGCCGAAGGCGGCCCCGGCGGTTTCCGCCGAGGCCACCTCCGACGAGCTCGACGCCCAGGTCACCTCCCAGTAGCGTCGGGGCCGTCGTCGGTCTTGGCCGTCGGATTGTCGCGTTCCAGGTACTCGTTCATCAGTGGTGTCTGCGCAGCGATCGGGTAGTTACCGGTGATCCCGATGCGCTCGCGTGCGATCTCCATGACTCGTGTGCGCACCAGGAACCAGCCAATGACCAGCGCCGGCACCAGCACGACCAGGGCCACCAGATTCCAGTAGTTCTCGTAGCACATGAGTGCGGTCACGGCGAACAAGAACACCAGGGTCGCGTAGCTCGTGTAAGGCGTGCCCCACAGCCGGAACGACGGTCGTTCGAGGATGCCCTTCTTCGACCAGCGGTACAGCTGGATCTGGCAGATCACGATCGTGGCCCAGGACGCGATGATGCCCAGCGCCGAGAGATCGAGCGCGATGTTGAACGCTTCGGCGGGCACGACGAGATTGAGGAACACCCCGACAACGGTGAACACCGCGGTCAGTGCGATGCCTGCGAACGGCACACCCCGTTTGGTCATGCGGGACGTGAACTGCGGCGCGCTGCCGTTGAGCGACATCGAGCGCAGGATGCGGCCCGTGGAGTACAGGCCCGCATTGAGGCTCGACATCGCCGCGGTCAGCACGACGAAGTTCATGATGTCCCCGGCCGCTGGCACGCCGATCTTGGAGAAGAACGTGACGAACGGACTCTCGCCCTGCTTGTAAGTGGTGTAGGGCAGCATGAGTGCCAGCAGGATCAGTGAACCGACGTAGAAGATCGCGATGCGGAACACCACCGAGTTGATGGCCTTCGGCATCACCTTCGCCGGGTTCTCGGTCTCACCTGCGGCCGTCCCCACCAATTCCACTGCGGCATAGGCGAAGATCACGCCGGATGTGACGAGCACCAGGGCCAGCGCACCGGTCGGCAGGATGCCGCCGCTGTTAGAGATCACCGACAGGCCCGTCGGTTGTCCCTCGATGTCGAAGCGGCCCGCGAGGAACACGATGCCGACGACGAGGAAGGTCACCAGAGCAATGACCTTGATCAGAGCGGCCCAGAACTCCATCTCTCCGAACACCTTGACCGAGATCATGTTCACCGCGAGCACGATCACCAGTGCAATGAGCGCGATCGTCCACTGCGGCATCGCCTTGAACGCACCCCAGTAGTGCATGTAGAGCGCGATCGCGGTGACATCGACGATCGACGTGCAGGCCCAGTTGAAGAAGTACATCCAGCCCGCGACGAAAGCGGCTTTCTCGCCGAGGAATTCACGCGCGTAGGAGACGAAAGAACCTGACGACGGGCGGTGCAGCACCAGTTCGCCGAGGGCGCGCAGGATGAAGAAGACGAACACCCCGCAGACGGCATAGACCAGGAACAGGCCCGGGCCGGCAGAGTTGAGTCGGCCACCGGCGCCCATGAAGAGGCCGGTGCCGATGGCTCCGCCGATCGCGATCATCTGGAGCTGGCGCGGTTTGAGTCCCTTGTGGTAGCCCTCTTCTTCGTGGGCGAGGGCTGAATTGTCGTACTGCACGGCAGTCATGCAGGCGAACGCTAGACCCGCCGTGTCACGACAGAATTCACCGACGTTAAGCGTGGGTTACGAAGCGCAGGAATGATTTTCAGGTTTCATGGCCGCAGCAGACGGGTAATCAGCGCGATCGGTTCGGAGCAGGTGGGGTAACGCATCGCCGGCTGTTTGGCCAACGCCTTCGCGACGATCGAGTCGAAAGCGTGCGGGAGCCAGGCGATCCGGCGCGACAGCCGGGGTGGTGGATCGGACAGCTGGGCCGCGGTCACACCCATCGCGGTTGCGGCGATGAACGGCGGGGCGCCCGTCAGCAGTTCGACGGCACTGCACACCAGGGCGTACTCGTCGGTGGCTGCCGTCACCTGGTGTCCGAGCAGCAATTCGGGCGCGGAATACGGCAGCGACGCGGTCACATGGGTGGCGCGCGGTGGAACCGCCTCGCCGAGCACGTGGGCCGAGCCGAAGTCGGCGAGCGCCGCCCCGCGTTCGGCGAAGTCCTCGTGCAGCAGCATGTTCGCGGGTTTCACGTCGCAATGCACGACGCCCTGCTCGTGCACATGATCGAGCGCGCCCGCGATCTGGCCCAGCGCCGCCAGGCGGTCGGGTCGCGTCGGCAGGTTGGTGGCCGGTCCGCCTGCGAGGAGTTCCATCGCCAGCCAACCCGGTCCGTGGTCGAACACCGTCGCGATGTGGGGGTGGACGAGCCGGCGGCCGAGGACGAATTCGTGCTCGAGGCGGGCCGTGTCCGCGGGGTGGGGCGGATCGTCGGTGAGCACCTTCAGCGCCACGGAGCGTCCGGGCGGTCGGATCTCGCGCGCCCGGTAGACGGTGGACGTGCCTCCGCGCCCCACCGCCGCGTCCACGACGTAGCCCTCGAAACGGTCTCCCGGCGAAAGCACGTTCCCAGACTAGGGTTCACCCGCGCTTTGTCGCGGCGTTAGGGTCGTGCGGTGTCCGCGCGCGACGGCAATACCGCCCCCGAGTGGGTTCCCACCGGTTCGGTCACGGTCCGGGTTCCCGGCAAGGTCAACCTGTACCTGGAGGTCGGGGATCGCCGGCCCGACGGTTACCACGAGCTGTCCACGGTGTTCCACGCCGTCTCGCTGCTCGATGAGGTCACCGTGACGACCGCCGATGTGCTCAGCCTGGAGATCAGCGGGGAGGGTGCGGATTCGCTGCCGACCGACGAGCGCAACCTCGCGTGGCGGGCCGCCGAGCTGATGGCCGAGCACGTCGGGCGCGCACCCGACGTCGCGATCGCCATCGAGAAGACCATCCCGGTCGCCGGGGGGATGGCCGGAGGCAGCGCCGACGCCGCGGCCGTTCTGGTTGCGATGAACGAGCTGTGGGAGCTGGGAGTGCCCCGCCGCGATCTGCACGCCCTGGCCGCCCAGCTGGGGTCCGATGTGCCGTTCGCGCTGCACGGCGGTACGGCACTCGGCACGGGCCGGGGTGAGGAATTGGCAACGGTGTTGGCTCGCAACACCTTTCACTGGGTGCTGGCATTCTCAGACGGTGGGCTCTCGACCGCGAAGGTGTTCGGCGAGATCGATCGCTTGCGCGATGCGGCCGACCACAGCCTGCCGGCGCGCCTGGAGTCCGCGGAGCCGGTGCTGGCGGCACTGGCCACGGGCGATCCGGCCGAGCTGGCCCCGCTGCTGGGCAATGATCTGCAGCCGGCGGCGCTGACGCTGGATCCCGGGTTGCGCCGCACCCTTCGGGCCGGCGTCGAGGCCGGGGCGTTGGCCGGGGTGGTCTCGGGCTCTGGGCCGACGTGTGCGTTTCTGTGCTCGTCGGCGGGGGCGGCCGTCGACGTCGGTACGGAACTGGCCGGGGCGGGGGTGTGCCGGACGGTACGGCTGGCCAGCGGGCCGGTGCACGGCGCCCGGGTGGTGCCCAGCGCGACGCCGTCGGCCTGATCCAACCCTGCCGGCGGTGTGTGACGAATCCCTCAAACTCGACACCCGTTTGGCAGTTACTTAAGAGTCTTCTAAGATGATCGACGGTGAGAGCTAGCGGTCAGGCAGTGGACGCGTCAGGTTCCCTCGTCGTCATCGACACGGGGAGCCACATCGGTCGCGGCCGAGGCTCGGACCGCCGCGCGCATCGTCCTCACGGACCATCACCGATTCGAGACACAACCGCTGCATTACTGTGTGCGCGCCTGCGTGAAAAGGCCGCTCAACAGGCGGAACATGGCAAACGGGCATGTGCACATCAGCAGATGTCGGCGAGGAGGTCGTCGTGAGCAGATTCACCGAGAAGATGTACTTCAACGCCCGTACGAGCACCCGGGGCATGGTGACCGGCGAGCCGCACGAGCCGGTCCGCCACACCTGGGGTGAGGTGCACGAGCGCGCTCGGCGTATCGCCGGTGGCCTCGCGGAAGCGGGTGTCGGACTCGGCGACGCGGTCGGCGTGCTCGCCGGACTCCCGGTGGAGATCGCCCCGACCGCCCAGGGCCTGTGGATGCGCGGTGCCAGCCTGACGATGCTGCATCAGCCCACACCCCGCACCGATCTAGTGATGTGGTCCGAAGACACCATGAACGTGATCAGCATGATCGAGGCCAAGGCCGTGATCGTGTCCGATCCGTTCCTCGTGGCGGTCCCGGTGCTGGAGGAGAAGGGCATCACCGTCCTCACCATCACCGATCTGCTCGCCGCCGACCCGATCGATCCGATCGAGGTGGGCGAGGACGAACTGGCGCTGATGCAGCTGACGTCGGGTTCGACAGGCTCGCCCAAGGCCGTGCAGATCACGCACCGCAACATCCATTCCAACGCCGAGGCGATGTTCATCGGCGCGCAGTACGACGTCGACAAGGACGTCATGGTGAGCTGGTTGCCCTGCTTCCACGACATGGGCATGGTCGGCTTCCTGACGATCCCGATGTACTTCGGCGCCGAGCTGGTCAAGGTCACGCCGATGGACTTCCTGCGCGACACGCTGTTGTGGGCCAAGCTCATCGACAAGTACAAGGGCACGATGACCGCAGCGCCGAACTTCGCCTACGCGCTGCTGGCCAAGCGCCTGCGTCGCCAGGCCAAGCAGGGCGATTTCGACCTGTCGACGCTGCGGTTCGCGCTCTCGGGTGCCGAGCCCGTCGAGCCCGGGGACGTCGAGGACCTCATCGACGCCGGCAAGCCGTTCGGGTTGAAGGCCTCGGCCATCCTGCCGGCCTACGGCATGGCCGAGACCTGTCTCGCCGTGTCGTTCTCGCCGTGCAACGCGGGCCTGGTCGTCGACGAGGTCGACGCCGACCTGCTGGCCGCGCTGCGCCGCGCCGTGCCGGCGACCAAGGGCAACACCAAGCGGCTGGCCGACCTGGGCCCGCTGCTCACCGATCTGGAAGCCCGCGTCATCGACGACCACGGCAACGTCATGCCACCCCGCGGGGTCGGTGTGATCGAGCTGCGTGGCGAGTGCGTCACGCCCGGCTACATGACGATGGGTGGGTTCATCCCGGCCCAGGACGAACACGGCTGGTACGACACCGGTGACCTCGGCTACCAGACCGAAGACGGCCATGTCGTGGTCTGCGGCCGCGTCAAGGACGTCATCATCATGGCCGGCCGCAACATCTACCCGACCGACATCGAGCGGGCGGCCGGACGCGTCGAGGGCGTACGGCCGGGTTGCGCGGTCGCCGTGCGCCTGGACGCGGGCCACTCCCGCGAGACGTTCGCCGTCGCCGTCGAGTCGAATGCCTGGCAGGACCCCGCCGAGGTGCGGCGCATCGAGCATCAGGTCGCGCACGAGGTCGTCGCGGAGGTCGAGATGCGGCCGCGCAACGTCGTCGTGTTGGGCCCGGGCAGCATCCCGAAGACGTCGTCGGGCAAGCTGCGTCGCTCGACCTCAGTCTCGCTGGTCACCTAGCCCTGACTCCGCGGGATGGGGGTACCTCCCGCTCGCGACAGCGCGTGTCTGCAGCAGACACACCGCGTTCTATGGCGACAACGCGCACGCTCGCGGCCTAAAGCATTGGCCGGATGTCGGCCGTCGCGGATACCGTCGGGGCATGGAATCGGCGATCGAAGCCATCGAGCTGGTCAAACGCTTCGGCGAGAACACTGCGGTCGGTGGGGTCAGCTTCGCCGTGCCGTCGGGGACGGTGCTCGGCCTGCTCGGCCCCAACGGTGCGGGCAAGACCACCACGGTGCGCATGATGACGACGCTGACCGAGCCCACGAGCGGTACCGCACGCGTCGCCGGGTACGACGTTCGCGCCCAGCCGGATCAGGTCCGTCGTCACATGGGCCTGACCGGACAGGTCGCCACCGTCGACGAGCTGCTCACCGGGCGGGAGAACATCCGGATGATCGGCGGCCTGTACGGCATCCGCCGGAAGGCACTCGACAAGCTCGGCGATCAACTGCTGCACCAGTTTTCGCTCAGCGACGCCGGTGACCGGGTGGTCAAGTCCTACTCGGGCGGTATGCGGCGGCGCCTCGACCTCGCGGTCAGCCTGCTCGCGTCTCCTCCTGTGCTGTTTCTCGACGAGCCGACCACCGGTTTGGACCCCCGAAGCCGTAGTGAACTGTGGGACGTATTGCGTGAGTTGGTCGCCGGCGGCACCACGCTGCTGCTGACCACGCAGTACCTCGAAGAAGCCGATCAGCTCGCCGACAACATCGTCGTGATCGACCGTGGCCACATCATCGCCGAGGGCTCTCCGCTGCAGCTCAAGCAGCAGGCGGGCCGCGCCAGCCTCGTGATCACCGTCGGCGACGCGGCGGATCTGTCTGCGGCGCAGGAGATTCTGCGTCGCACGGGCGCCGAGGTCCACGTCGACGCGCCCGCCCGCAGGCTGACGGCGTCGGCCGACGGGCTCGACGACATGATCGCCGTCGCGGGCTGGCTGCGCGACAGAGGCATCTCCGTCGACGACATCGGATTGTCCCGGCCCAGCCTCGATGACGTCTTCTTGAACCTGACCGGGCACCGCACCGACGACACCGAGGAGGTCGGCGCATGACCGCGTTGGACACCCACCGCCCGAAGCGCGACGCCCAGGCAGTGCGCACGCACCCCACCAACATCGCGCAGCAGTCATGGATCATGGTCAAGCGCAACATGATCCACACCAAGCGCATGCCGGAGATGCTCAGTGACGTCACCGCGCAGCCGATCATGTTCGTGCTGTTGTTCGCGTTCGTGTTCGGTGCCTCGATCACCAACACCGGCGGCGCGTCCTACCGGGAGTTCCTGCTGCCCGGCATTCAGGCGCAGACCATCGTGTTCTCGGCGTTCGTCGTGGCATCGGGAATCACGGCCGATGTCGAGAAGGGCATCATCGACCGCTTCCGCTCGCTGCCCATCTCGCGCTCTTCGGTGCTGATCGGGCGGAGCATCGCGAGCCTGATGCATTCGTCGCTCGGCGTGCTGGTGATGGCGCTGACGGGCCTGGCCATCGGCTGGCGTATCCGTGGCAGCATCGCCGAAGCGGTGTTAGCCTTCGCGCTGATCCTGGTCTTCGGTTTCGGCATGATCTGGTTCGGAATCCTGATCGGGTCGCTGATGCGCACGGTCGAGGCCGTCAACGGGGTGATGTTCACCGTGCTGTTCCCGGTGACGTTCCTGGCCAACACCTTCGTCCCGACCGAACCGATGCCGCACTGGCTGCGTGTCATCGCGGAGTGGAATCCCGTGTCGTCACTGGCGCAGGCGATGCGCGAGCTGTGGGGTAACGGTGGCCCGGCTGCGCCGGATGCCCAACTGCCGCTGCATCATCCGGTGTTGTCGACCATCCTGTGGTCGCTGGCGCTGACCGCGGTGTTCGCGCCGTTCGCGTTGGCCGCTTACCGGCGGCGCACCACGGACTGACCACTGGCTGAGTATTGTGTAGCATACTCAGCATGAAGAAACTGCCGCCTCGGCTTGCCGCGCATCCGACCGTCCGTGCGGTGCGGGAGCGGCCGTCGCAGCCGCCCGGCGTGATCGACGCCGACTGGTTGCGAACGGTCTGCCGCGAAGCCGGCGTCGACGACGTCGGTTTCGCCCGCGTCGACGACCCCGCGCTGGCCTCCGAGGTCGAGCATGTGCAGTCGGCGCTGCCGGGCGCCGTCAGCTATCTGTCGCTGGTGGTGAAGATGAACCGCGACAACGTGCGCTCCACCGCGCGCAGCGTCGCCAACCAGGAGTTCCACCGCAGCGGCGAGATCATGAACGAGGCCGCCCACCGCATCACCCGACTGCTCCAGGACGCCGGGCATCGAGTGGTCAATCCGTCGGCGACCTTTCCGATGGAGATGGATCGCTACCCGGGCCGCATCTGGGTGGTGGCACACAAGCCCGTCGCAGTCGCCGCCGGCATGGGGGTGATGGGCATCCACCGCAACGTGATCCATCCTCGCTTCGGCAACTTCATCCTGCTCGGGACCATCCTGGCGGCGGGCGAGATTTCAGAATACGATTCGCCGCTGGACTATTCGCCATGTCTGGAGTGCAAGCTGTGCGTGGCGGCATGTCCTGTCGGGGCGATCAAGAAGGACGGCGACTTCGACTTCTTCGCGTGCTCGGTGCACAACTACCGCGAATTCATGGGCGGCTTCACCGACTGGGTGGAGACCGTCGCTGACAGCGCGGACGGCAACGACTTCCGTTCTCGCGTCACCGATTCCGAAAATGCCTCGATGTGGCAGAGCCTCTCGTTCAAAGCGAACTACAAGGCCGCCTACTGCCTCGCGGTGTGCCCGGCGGGGGAGGAGGTCATCGAGCCTTACCTCGACGATCGCAAAGCGTTCATGGAGCTGGTGCTCAAACCGCTGCAGGACAAGAAGGAGACGCTCTATGTGCTCCCGGGTTCAGCGGCCGAAGAGCATGCGCTCAAACGCTTTCCGCACAAGCCGGTCAAGCACGTCGGCAGCGGCATCCGCGGCGTCCGGGCTGTTCCCGGCGCCTGAGCGCCTAGGCCCAGGCGTGCACGACGTTCTGGGCCGGTTCCAGGCCCTGGGCGATCAGCAGTTCGACCGCGTCGGCGGCCTGCTCACAGACGACCGCGACCTCGGGTCGCTCCCGGGCATTGAACGGCTCCAGCACGAACGACGCCCCGGACTGCCGGCCCGGCGGCTTGCCGATGCCGACGCGCACCCGGTGGAAGTCGTTGCTGCTCAACGCCGCTCCGACTGATCGCAGGCCGTTGTGGCCCGCCACGCCGCCCCCGTACTTGAGCCGGATACGGCCGAAATCGATGTCCAGTTCGTCGTGAACGATGATCACGTCGCGCGGCGGGACCGAGTAGAACTTGGCCAACGGACCGACCTGGCGCCCGGATTCGTTCATGTACACGCGCGGCTTGGCGAGTACCACCGGGCGGCCGGCGAGCCGCCCGGTGGTCACGTCGGCCCCGGACTTCTTGTGCACCTTGAACGTCTCGCCGATGCGGTCGGCGAGGACGTCGAGGACGAGGAAGCCGAGGTTGTGCCGGGTCAGGGCGTACTGCGGCCCCGGGTTGCCCAGGCCGACCACCAGCAGGGGTTCGGCCACGTCGGTAATTACTCGGAGTCGCCGTCGGCGGGCGCGTCTTCGCCGCCCTCGCCCTCGGCCTCAGCCTCGGCGGCCTCTTCGGCCTGCTCTTCGAGCGACTCGCCGCCACCCTCGGCCTCGAGCTCTTCCTCGGTCGGCGCGGTGATGACGTTGACGACCAGCAGCTCGGGATCGGACACCAGGGTCACGCCCGAGGGCAGCTCGACCTGACCGGCGAGCACCTGGGTGCCCTCCTGCGCCTCTTCGACCGAGACGGTGAGCTGCTGCGGGATCGACAACGCGTCGGCCTCGATCTCGATGGTCGCTGCCTCCTGGGTGACCAGCGTGCCGGGAGCCGCTTCGCCTTCGACGACGACGGTGACCTCGACGGTCACCTTCTCGCCGCGGCGCACGACCAGCAGGTCGGCGTGCTGGATGTTGCGGCGGATCGGATGGATCTCGAGCGATTTGGTCAGTGCCAGCTGCTCCTTGCCGGCGATGTCGAGCGTGAGCACGGCGTTGGTGCCGGCGTTGCGCAGCACGGCGGCGAAGTCGTGGCTGTCGAGCTCGAGATGCTGCGGGTCGGTGCCGTGGCCGTAGAGCACCACGGGAACGCGGCCTTCACGGCGGGCACGACGCGATGCGCCCTTGCCGGTGGTGCTGCGGACCTGAGCGGTCAAATTGTTCGGGGCGTTGCGCGCCATGTTCGGTACTCCTGTGCCGGTGGTGATGGACACGGCCAGGGCGACACGAACTGCAGATGATCGTCCCGTCGATAACGGCGGTCTGACAGACCACCCTCGCCGTGATGCGTCGACCAGGGTAGCTCAGCACCCGGCTAGAGCGGAAATTCCACCCCGGTGAGCTGCTCGGACAGCGTCCACAAGCCGGCGGCTTTGCTGCTGTTGCGTGCCAGCGGGGTGCGCCAGTGGGCCCCGGTGCGGCCCCGCATCGAGAACCGCGGACCGACGAACGTGTTGCCGGGCACGTCCTCGGCGACCGCGTAAAGCGTCTGCCGTGCTCCGAAGTCGGCATCGGTGGCGAAGACCGCGTTGCCCGCGTCCCAGACCCGGCTGCCGAACCGGTTGCCGGTGTGACCCTGCAGGTTGGTGGCCGAGTATCCGGGGTGGGCGGCCAGCGCCCGGACCGAGGAACCGGCGGCGGTCAGTCTGCGCTGCAGCTCGCTGGTGAACAGCAGGTTGGCCAGCTTCGATGCACCGTAGGCGGGCCAGGCGAGGTAGGGCCGGGACTTCCAGTTCAGGTCCGAGAGGCTGATGTAGCCGAACACGTGCATGAACGACGACACCGTGACCACCCGGTCGGTCAACCGCGGGAGGAGCAGGTTGGTGAGTGCGAAATGACCCAGATGGTTGGTGCCGATCTGGCTCTCGAACCCGTCGACAGTCAGCGCGTAGGGGACGGCCATGATGCCGGCGTTGTTGACGAGCACGTCGGCTCCGGACACGCCGTCGGCGAACGCTGTGATCGACGACAGATCCTGCAGGTCGAGGCGGCGCACCTCGACGTCACCGGTCATCGTCGCCGCCGCGTCGCGGCCCTTGTCGACGTTGCGCACCCCGAGGATGGTGCGAGCGCCGGCCCGGGCGAGTTCCCGGGCGGTCACCAGGCCCAGCCCGCTGTTGGCGCCCGTCACGATCACGGTGCGGCCGGCGAACGAGGGCAGGTCGGCTGCGGTCCAGTCGCTCATGGCATCACTCTAGGAAGACCGTGCTCAGCGCGCGGGCGGGGTGGGGACCTTCACCGTGAAGTCCCTGATCACGGTCTCGATGTCGCCGGCCTCCTCGGCCGCTTTGTCGGCGAACCCCGTCACGGTGAACTGGATGAGGTAGCGCTGCTTCTTCGGGGCGGCCCCGGTGGCGATGACGATGCGGTTGTAGCTGTGCATCCGGGCGCCGTTGAGGTCGTAGCTGCCCTCGATCATCGACGACGGGAAGCCGTCGAAGTCCGCCGTGGAGGCATTGAGTTGGCGGAAGTTCTGGCTCATCTGCGCGTCGACGTTCGCGTGGGTGAGCGCCTCGGCGACGTTGAAGTCGCCGGTCAGCTCGAACATGATCACCATCGCGGTCGGGTAGGTGTCGCCCTTGACGATCATCCGGGTACCGGGTGACAGGTTGGTGTTCTGGTAGGGATGCCAGCCGGGCGGGGTGGGCATCGTCACCGTCAGGTCGGTCACCTTGTTGAAGGCGACGGGCTGGCCGGTGACGCCGACCTGTTCGAGGAACGCGGCGATGGGAACGGGCGCCGACGACTGATTCGACGGCTGCGGGGACGGAGCGGGCGCGCTCGTTGTCGACCAGACCGCTTGGTAGTCGGGGGCTTCTGGAGTGCACGCGGTCAGCGTCAGCGCGGCGGCGGCTGCGGCGAGCACTCGTTGCGCTCTCATAGGATCTCGCGAACGCGCTCCAGCGGGCGGGCCAGCCGAGTGCCCTTGCCGGTCACGACGAATGGTCGCTCGATCAGGATCGGATGCTCGACCATCGCGTCGATCAGCTCGTCGTCCGACGCCGAGGTCAGTCCCAGTTCGGTGTAGAGCGATTCGCGGGTGCGCACGGCCGCACGGACGTCGATACCGGCGTCGGCGATCATCGCGGTCAGCTCGCGCCGCGTCGGTGGGTTCTTGAGGTAGAGCACCACCTCGGGTTCGATCCCGCCCTCGCGCAGCATTTCCAGCGCCTTGCGCGACGTCGTGCATCGCGGGTTGTGCAGGATGCGTGCGCTCATGCCGATCCGTCGAAAAGCCCTGTCACCGAGCCGTTTTCGAACACCGCGCGGATCGTGTTGGCGAGCAGCGGGGCGATGGACAGGACGGTCAGCTGAGGGAACATCTTGTCCTCGCCGATCGGCAGCGTGTTGGTCACGATGACCTCGCGGGCCCCGCTGTCGGCGAGCCGCTCGCGCGCAGGATCGGACAGCACGCCGTGGGTGGCGGCGATGATCACGTCGCCCGCGCCGTCCTGCTTGAGCAGCTTCACCGCTCCGGCGATGGTGCCACCGGTGTCGATCATGTCGTCGGTCAGGATGCAGGTCTTGCCGCGCACATCGCCGACGACGCGATTGGACTTGACCTGGTTGGGCACCAGCGGGTCGCGAGTCTTGTGGATGAAGGCGAGCGGGACACCGCCCAGGCTGTCGGCCCACTTCTCGGCGACGCGCACACGGCCCGAGTCGGGGGAGACGACCACCATGTCGTGGTCGGCGTAGTTCTCACCGATGTACCCGCACAGCAGCTTCTGCGCCCGCATGTGATCGACCGGACCGTCGAAGAAGCCCTGGATCTGATCGGTGTGCAGATCGACCGTGACGATCCGGTCGGCGCCGGCGGTCTTGTACAGGTCAGCGACCAGACGCGCGGAGATGGGTTCGCGGCCGCGGTGCTTCTTGTCCTGCCGCGCATAGGGATAGAACGGCAGGATCGCGGTGATCCGCTTGGCGCTGCCGCGCTTGAGCGCGTCGATCATGATCAGCTGTTCCATCAGCCACGTGTTCAGCGGCGCGGGATGGCTCTGCAGCACGAACGCGTCGCTGCCGCGCACCGATTCGTCGAAGCGGACGAAGATCTCGCCGTTGGCGAAGTCACGTGCGGTCTGCGCGGTGACCGGCACGTCGAGTTCCTTGGCGACCTGCTCGGCGAGTTCGGGGTGCGCCCGACCCGAGAAGAGCATCAGGTTCTTGCGGTTGTCGGTCCAGTCGTGGCTCACGGGCTGCCCTCGGCTTCTCGCAGTCGATTCTCGGGCCATCGTACGTAGCGGGGACGCGCGCACGTCGGCGGGTTACCAGAATGCCAATAAACGGCGACGAATTGCTACTCGCCGGTAGTTTCGCCGGCTTGTCGTGCCGCTGCGGCCGCCTGTGCGGCCGCACTGCCGGGACGTTTGCGTTCCACCCAGCCCTCGATCGTGCGCTGCGGTCCGGCCGACACCGCGAGCGCGCCGGGCGGCACGTCCTCGCGCACCACCGTGCCTGCGCCGGTGTACGCCCCGTCGCCGATCGTGACGGGAGCGACGAACATGGTGTCCGAGCCGGTGCGCACGTGGGAACCGATCGTCGTCCGGCTCTTGGTCTCGCCGTTGTAGTTGACGAAGACGCTCGACGCGCCGATGTTGCTGTGCTCACCGATGTCGGCGTCGCCCACGTAGGTCAGGTGCGGCACTTTCGTGCCGGTGCCGATCGTCGCGTTCTTGGCCTCGACGAACGCGCCCAGCTTCCCGACGTCACCCAGGACTGTGCCCGGACGCAGGTAGGTGAACGGTCCGACGGTGGCGCCGGCGCCGATGACCGACTCCGAACCGTGGGTGCGCACCACCGCGGCTTCGTCGCCGACGGTGATGTCGGTCAGCGTGCTGTCGGGTCCGATCTCGCACCGCGCGCCGATCGCCGTCGCTCCCAGCAGCTGTGTTCCCGGACGCACCACGGTGTCGAGCCCGATGGTCACGTCGACGTCGATCCACGTCGTGGCCGGATCGACGACGGTCACGCCGTTGCGCTGGTGGGCCGCGACGATGCGCCGGTTCAGTTCCGCGCCGAGCGCGGCCAACTGAACGCGGTCGTTGACGCCGGCCACCAGGGCTGCGTCGTCGATGTGCTGGCCGAGGACGGGCAGACCGTCGCTGCGCACGATCGCGAACACGTCGGTGAGGTAGAGCTCGTGCTGGGCGTTGTCGGAGCGCAGCCGGCTCAGCGCCGACCGGAGCTCTGCGGCGTCGAACGCGTACACCCCGGCGTTGACCTCGTGGATCGCCCGCTGCGCCGGGGTGGCGTCGGCCTGCTCGACGATGCCGATGACCTCGCCGTCCTGGGTGCGCAGGATGCGGCCGTAGCCGGTGGCGTCGGCCAGTGTCGTCGTCAGCACGGAAGCCGCCGCGCCGGCGGAAGTGTGGGCATCGATCAGCTGCTCGAGAGTGTGGGAGTTCAGCAGCGGCACGTCGCCGGAGGTGACGACCACGACGCCCGCGAAATCCTCGGGCAGGGCCGACAGCCCGCAGGCGACGGCATGGCCGGTGCCCCGCTGTTCCTCCTGCACGGCGATCTCGACCTGGCGGCCGATGGTCTCGCCGATCTGCAGCGCGGCCGGGGCGACCCGTTCACGGTCCTTACCGACGATCGCCACCAGGTGCGTCGGCCCGACCCCGGCCACCGCGTGCAGGGCATGGGACAGCATGCTGCGCCCGCCGAGGGTGTGCAGCACCTTGGGAGTGTGGGACTTCATCCGGGTGCCGGCTCCCGCGGCGAGGATGAGGACGGCTGCGTCACGCGTCATCGCGGCTCCTGCCTGTCGACTGTGCAGGTTCATCCGGGACACGCCGGCTGCGCCGTATCAGTTCGCACACTCGCGATTGAACTCGTCGCTCCCTGTCGTCGTGTCGCTCGGCAAGCCTCGCTCCGTCGCCAGGACTCGAACCTGAACTATCTGAACCAAAATCAGAGGTGCTGCCGATTACACCACGACGGATCGGTGACGAGATACGCGTGCGACTTTAGCCCATGGCGCGGTGGTGCAGACCGAACGGAACGGCCGCCAGCAGGGTGACGGAGACGGTGCGGCCCGTCGGCAGCCGATACGTGCGGCGGCTGCCCGGTGTGGCACCGAGCAGCGCGCTGCCCAGCGGCGACGCGGCGGTGATGACGTCGAGCTCGTCGTCGGTAGTGGCAACGGTGCCGAGAAGGAACGTCTCCTCTTCGGCGTCGTCGAAGCGAACGGTGAGCACCATGCCGGGCTCGGCGACGCCGTCGTCGGGCGGGGTCTGAGTGTCCGCCGATCGGCTGAGCAGTTCGTGGATGTCGCGGATGCGCTGCTTACGCGCGAGCCACGCGTCCACGACATCGCCGGTGCGGTCGGAGCCCGAGCGTGGCACGGTCAGTAGTTCGGCCAACTCGGCCTCCAGGGCCGTTCGCGTGTGTGGCGTCATCCAGACCGTGCTGGTCATCCGGTGTCCTTCCGGGGTCGCGGATCGTCGTCAGGGGCGGGTCACGGCACCGCCCCTGACGACCGGGGGAACCCTCGCGACGAGGGTGGGTCGGCGTCTTCGCGCTCGGTGAGTCCATGGTCAGCCGAAAAGGGCAACAGGGCCTTGTGCTGCGGCGACAACAGGGAGGTGCCGATTTGTCGGCTCACGACAAGCGGGTCAGTCGTGCATGGCGAGTTCGATCATCATCGCGAACCGCTTGTCGGCGTCGTCGAGATGCAGATCGGTCAGTTCGGCCATCCGCCGCATCCGGTAGCGGACGGTGTTCTCGTGCACGCCCAGCCGTGCCGCGGTGCGTGTCGGGTCGCCGCGCTCCTGCAGCCAGGCCCGCAGCGTCGCCTCGTACACCGTGCCGTTGGCGGCGTCGTGGGCACGCAGCTCGGCGACCGTCCCGCGGTGCGGATTGCGGCCCGCCGTCGCGGCCGACCGAAGGCGCTGCAGGACGACGGCGTTCCAGGACTCGTCGTAGGCGGGCGCGACGGCAGCGCCGGTGTTCTCCTGTAGAGCGAGGCATTCGTCGGCTTCGGTCCGCGCCGCGGCCAGGTCGCCGGCGGTCGCGGGCGCGCTGATCCCGGCCTGCACGCGCAGTTGCGGCGGCAGCGTGCCGATCAGTTCCTCTATCCAGGCCCGGGCGACCGCTGCCTCGTCGGCGGCGAGAACGGTGTAGACGGTGGTGGCGGCGAGCGCGCTTCGTGATGGGCGGGACCAGCCGAAACCGGACGTCGCCCGCTCGAAGGCCTGCAGCAGCGCGGCGTGCCGCCGGCCGCCGTCGTGCGCACGCAATGCGATCACCCGCAGCGCCGCGGGCGGCAGCCCGAGCCGGCTGGCCAGCGTCGCCGCGTCGGGTGTGCCCTCGAGCAGCCGGATCACCAGCTCGGACTCGACCTGGCGTTCCAGATCGGCGCTCGCGCGCGACCGGAGCAGGTGCAGGGCCACGGTGTGCGCCCCGTCTCTGAGTGCGCGCAGCCGCACGCCGGTCAACGGCTCGGGGCAGGCCACCCACACGGAGCCGAGCACATCCTTGCCGGCGCGCACCGCCACAACCATGCGTCCCGTTCGGCCCGTGCTCGGGTCAGCGGGCACGAACATCGGCTCGTCGGAAGTCGACAGGTGCTCGAACACACCGGAGGGGGCGAAGATCTCGCGGACCTCATCCGATACCCGCCGGGCCAGGATCGTGTCGACCCGCGGCGGATCGGCGTCGCGCTGATCACGGGAGAACGCCATCACTCGCGAGCGCCGATCCTCGATCACGACCGCGCCGCTCACCGCGGCGGCGAGGCTGTCGGCGAGTGCGAACAGGTCGGTCGGCCCGCGTCCGGACTCCGTCTCGCGTCCCTCCAGGACGAGGCCGTAGACGATCGCGGCGACGTCGCTCCACGGCACCGCAGCATCGACCACCAGCACCGCCATGCCCTCGGCATCGACGGCGTCCGTGCTGCGGGTAAGGACGGCGACCGACCCGGCGGCTTCGGCCCACTGCAGCGCCTCGACGCCCGTCGTCGCGCCGACGGCAAGTAGCACGTCACCGGGCACGGTGCGGCCGTCGACGATCTCGGGCAGCACGACGCTGCGCAGTTCGGTCGAGCGGTCCGCCGAGCCGGCGTGCCAGCGGACGCCGTACCCGCCGAGAACGTTGATCAGCCGATCCAGCGTGATCACGGAGCTTGACGGTACGCGGGGGTGCCGCGGTTTACCCTGAACGGCGTGCCAGCTCCCGACAAGGACGTGCGTGCCCCGCGCGCGAGGATGACCGGCAGCGAGCGTCGACAGCAACTCATCGAGATCGCGAAGTCGCTGTTCGCCGAGCGCGGCTTCGACGGCACGTCGATCGAGGAGATCGCGCTGCGGGCCAACGTCTCCAAGCCCGTCGTCTACGAGCATTTCGGCGGCAAGGAGGGTCTGTACGCCGTCGTGGTCGACCGCGAGATGTCGGCCCTGCTCGACGGCATCACCTCGTCGCTGACCAACAACCGGTCCCGGGTGCGCCTCGAGCGGGTCGCGTTGGCGCTACTGACCTACGTCGAGGAACACACCGACGGGTTCCGCATCCTGATCCGCGATTCGCCGGCGAGCATCACCGCGGGCACGTACTCGACGCTGCTCAACGACGCGGTCAACCAGGTGTCGTCGATCCTGGCCGGGGATTTCTCGCGCCGCGGCCTCGACGCCGATCTCGCGCCGCTGTACGCCCAAGCACTCGTCGGCTCGGTGTCGATGTCTGCGCAGTGGTGGCTCGACACCCGCGAGCCGAAAAAGGAAGTGGTGGCCGCGCATCTGGTGAACCTGATGTGGAACGGCCTGACCCATCTCGAGGCCGACCCGCAACTGCGGGGGGAGTAGCCGCCCTCGGCCGGTTCGGCGGCGACGCCGTCGGGGCCTACGATGGAAGCCATCATGACCGTATCGGGGACCCTTCATGTCCACACCCCGATCGCGGGCCTCGTCGACCTGGCACTGCGCGACCCCTCTCTGCAGGAAGTCACCCGCCGCGCCGCCGACCGGCCCGCCGATCTCGACCTCGTCGGACCGGCCAGCGCTCGGCTCTTCGTGGCCACCGCGCTCGCGCAGGCCGGCCCAGTGCTGCCGTCCACCCGCGACGGGCCGGGAGGCCGATGACCTGACCGCCGAACTCAAGGGCGTCTTCGGCGACGCGGTCGCGATGTTCCCGTCCTGGGAGACGCTGCCGCACGAGCGGCTCTCACCCGGCGTCGACACCGTCGGCGCCAGGATGATGGTGCTGCGCCGGCTCACCCATCCCGATGACGCGCGGCTGGGTCCGCCGCTGCGCATCCTCGTGACGACGGCCCGCTCGCTGCTGCAGCCGATGGCGCCGGACCTGGCCGCCGTCGAACCCGTGACGCTGACGGTCGGGGAGGACTCCGACTTCGACGGGACCGTCGCGCGGTTGGTCGATCTGGCGTACACCCGCGTCGACATGGTGGCCAAACGCGGGGAGTTCGCCGTGCGCGGCGGCATCCTGGATCTCTTCCCTCCGACGGCCGAGCACCCTGTGCGCGTGGAGTTCTGGGGCGACGAGGTCTCAGAGATGCGGATGTTCGCGGTCGCCGATCAGCGGTCGATTCCCGAGATCGACGTGTCGACGGTGATCGCTGTGCCGTGCCGGGAAGTGCTGCTCACCCGCAGAGGTGCGTGAGCGGGCCGCGGTGCTGGCCGCCGAGCATCCGGTCGTGGAGAACGGGGTACCGGGCAGCGTGCCCGACATGCTGGCCAAGCTCTCCGAAGGGATTCCCGTCGACGGGATGGAGGCGCTGCTGCCGCTGCTGGAAGCCGGTCGGTCTGGTGACATTGCCCTCGCTGCTGCCCGCGGGGACGCCGCTGCTGATCTGCGATCCGGAGAAGGTGCGCAGTCGTGCCGCCGATCTGATCAAGACGGGTCGCGAATTCCTGGAAGCGTCATGGTCGACGGCAGCGGTGGGCGGTGACGCGCCGATCGACCTGGAGGCGCTGGGTGCGTCCGGCTTCGTCCCGTTCGACGAGGGCCGTGACACCGCCCGTGCGGGTGGGCACCCCTGGTGGACGTTGAGCCAGCTCGACAGCGGCGCCGACGAGCCGGTGCGCCTCGACATCCGCCCGGCACCCTCGGCGCGCGGTCAACAGCACAACCTCAGCGAGATCTTCGCGATGCTGCGCGCCCACGTCGCCACAGGCGGCTACGGCGTCGTCGTCACCCCGGGCACCGGCACCTGCATGCGGGTGGTCGAGCAGCTCGGCGAAGCCGATACGGCCGCAACGATTCTCGAGCCCGGCGCGGTGCCGCGCGAGGGCGTGGTCGGGGTGATGAAGGGCCCGCTGCACGACGGTGTGGTGATGCCCGGCGCGAACCTGGTGGTGATCACCGAAGCCGATCTGACGGGCAACCGCGTCGCGGCGACCGAAGGCAAGAAGCTCGCGGCCAAGCGGCGCAACGTCGTCGACCCGCTCGCGCTGACCGCCGGTGATCTGGTGGTGCACGACCAGCACGGAATCGGCCGCTTCGTCGAGATGACCGAGCGGGTGGTGGGCGGCGCCCGGCGTGAGTACCTGGTGTTGGAGTACGCGTCCTCGAAGCGTGGGTGGCGGGTCCGACGGCTCTACGTGCCGATGGATTCGCTGGATCAGTTGTCGCGCTACGTCGGCGGCGAAGCGCCCACACTGTCCAAGCTCGGCGGCAGCGACTGGGCCAACACGAAAACGAAAGCGCGCCGGGCAGTTCGGGAGATCGCCGCGGAGCTGGTCACGCTGTACGCCAAGCGGCAGGCCTCGCCCGGGCACGGCGTTCGCCCCGGACACCCCGTGGCAGATCGAGATGGAAGACGCCTTCGGGTTCACCGAGACGGTGGATCAGCTCACCGCGATCACCGAGGTGAAATCGGACATGGAGAAGCCGGTTCCGATGGACCGGGTGATCTGTGGCGACGTCGGCTACGGCAAGACCGAGATCGCGGTGCGCGCAGCGTTCAAAGCGGTGCAGGACGGCAAGCAGGTCGCGGTGCTGGTTCCCACGACACTGCTCGCAGAACAGCACCTGCAAACGTTCAGTGCGCGCATGACCGGTTTTCCCGTTACGGTGAAAGGCTTGTCGCGCTTCACATCCGGGGCCGAATCCAAGGCCGTGATGGAGGGATGAAGGACGGCTCGGTCGACATCGTGATCGGCACCCATCGGCTCCTGCAGACCGGGGTGACGTGGAAGGACCTCGGCCTGGTCATCGTCGACGAGGAACAGCGCTTCGGTGTCGAGCACAAGGAACACATCAAGTCGATGCGCACCCACGTCGACGTTGCTGACGATGAGCGCGACCCCGATCCCGCGCACGCTGGAGATGAGCCTGGCCGGGATTCGCGAGATGTCGACGATCCTCACCCCGCCGGAGGAACGCTATCCGGTGCTGACGTACGTGGGCCCGCATGACGACAAGCAGGTCGCCGCGGCGCTGCGCCGCGAGATGCTGCGCGACGGGCAGGCGTTCTACATCCACAACCGCGTGCGCTCGATCGACCAGGCCGCAGCGCGAGTTCGCCAGATGGTGCCCGAGGCGCGGGTGGTGGTCGCGCACGGTCAGATGCCCGAGGAGCAACTCGAAAAGACGGTCGAGGGGTTCTGGAACCGTGAGTTCGACATCCTGGTGTGCACGACGATCGTGGAGACGGGCCTGGACATCTCGAACGCCAACACGTTGATCGTCGAGCGGGCAGACACGTTCGGGCTGTCGCAGCTGCACCAGTTGCGCGGCCGCGTCGGGCGCTCGAGAGAGCGCGGGTACGCGTACTTCCTGTATCCGCCGGAGGTGCCGCTGACCGAGACGGCGTACGACCGGCTTGCCACGATCGCGCAGAACAACGACCTCGGCGCGGGCATGGCGGTCGCGATGAAGGATCTCGAGATCCGCGGCGCGGGCAACGTGCTCGGTGCCGAGCAATCCGGTCACGTGGCGGGCGTGGGCTTCGATCTCTACGTCCGGCTCGTCGGCGAGGCCGTCGAGGCGTACCGCGCCGCGGCGGACGGGAAAACCGTTCTCGCACCGGAAGAACCGAAAGAGGTCCGCATCGACCTGCCCGTCGACGCGCATCTGCCG
>NZ_JAQIIY010000011.1:0-227139 GCF_036946525.1 Mycobacterium kyogaense
AAACTGTCTCTGCCGGACCGGTTCCTGAGTGATACCGCCGACGACGCACCCGAGACGCGCAGCGAGCGGATGTTCGTCGAGCTGGACCCGGCCGAGCGGCGTGGTCTGAAGTCCGCTATCTCGGCGGTGCGTGCGCGCCGGCGCGCCCGCAAGGCCGCAGTCCTGGAGCGCCGGGAACTCGCCGCCTGATTTTCTGCTGAACAGACACGAACTCGAGCGACCCCCGTCGGCGTCGCTCGAGTTCCTGTCTGTTGGCGGGGTTATCGCGACCCGCTGGGCTTACGGGACGTAGTCGAACGTGTCCGGATTCGGGCCGGTGCGGCCGTCCTCACCCTTGTCCAGCGCCGAGATGGCGTCCAGATCGTCGGGCGTGAGCTCGAAGTCGAACAACGCGAAATTGTCCTTGATGCGCTGCTCGGTCACCGACTTCGGGAACACGATGTCGCCGCGCTGGATGTGCCAGCGCAGCACCACCTGTGCCGGGGTCCTGCCGGCCTGCTCGGCGATGCGGGTGATCACCGGATCGTCGAGCACCTTGCCCTGCGCGATCGGCGACCAGGCCTCGGTCGCGATGTTGTGCTGCGTGCCGTAGGCGCGCACCTCTTCGTTGGTGAAGTAGGGGTGCACCTCGATCTGGTTGACGGCCGGGACGGTGCCCGTCTCAGCTGCCAGCCGCTCGAGATGGTCGACCTGGAAGTTGGAAACGCCGATGCTGCGGGCGCGGCCGTCTTTGGCGAACTCCTCCAACGTCTTCCACGTCGAGACGTAGTCGCCGTCGTAGAGCGTCGGCAGCGGCCAGTGGATCAGGAACAGGTCGACGTGATCGAAGCCGAGTTCCGAGAGCGTCTTGTCGAAAGCGCGGCGGGCGTCGTCGGGCTTGTGGAAGCCGTTGTTCAGCTTGCTGGTGACGAACACCTCGTTGCGGTCCACGCCGGAGTTACGGATGCCTTCGCCGACGCCCTTCTCGTTCTGGTACATCTCCGCGGTGTCGATGTGGCGGTAACCGATGTCCAGGGCCGTCTTCACCGCGTCCGCGGTCTCCTCGGGCTTGATCTGGTAGACGCCGAATCCCAGCTGGGGGATCTCCACGCCGTTGTTGAGCTTGATGGTGGGTACGTGTGTCACAGTCCATTCCTCCTTCGCGGGGCAGCGTGCCCGGTCGACGTGGGCGGCAAACACGGTCGCGGGATCGTCGCCAGGCGGTCAGATTCTGCCCTCGATCGGGCGCGAGCGCGCGCTCAGTGCACGCAGATGTGGGCGCGTCGGCGTGCAGACACGCGCGCTCGCCGAGGGACGGTCACCCGAGCACGGCGAGGAGGCGACGGGCTGCCGCCACCCGGTCGGCCGCCGCACCCGACAGCCCGTCCAGCGCGCACTCGGGGTCCGCCGGCGGCCCCATGTGCCCGCAGCCGCGGGGGCAGTCCTCGATGGCATCGGCCAGATCCGAGAACGCCATCACCACGTCGTCGGGCGCGATGTGCGCCAGGCCGAACGACCGGATGCCCGGCGTATCGATCACCCACCCGCCTGCGGCCAGCGGCAACGCCACCGACTGCGTGGACGTGTGCCGGCCGCGGCCGATGTCGGTGACCGCGCCGGTGGCCCGATCCGCTTCGGGCACAAGGCGATTCACCAACGTCGACTTGCCCACCCCGGAGTGACCCAGCAGCACCGTGACCTTGTCGGCCAACAACGTCTGCACGACCTCCAGCGGATCTGCGCGCCCCGCCGTCGCGATCGTCAGGTCCAGCCCGGCGAACTGCGCGGCGAACGGCTCCGGTGCGGCCAGGTCCGTCTTGGTCAGGCACAGGATCGGGGTCAGGCCGCCGACGTAGGCCGCGATCAGCGCGCGCTCGACGAGCCCCGTGCGCGGCGGCGGATCAGCCAGCGCCACCACGATCAGCAGCTGGTCGGCGTTGGCGACCACCACCCGCTCCGTCGGGTCCGTGTCGTCGGCCGTGCGGCGCAGCACCGTTCGGCGCTCCGCCCGGCGCACGATGCGCGCGAGCGTGTCGGTCCGACCCGACAGGTCACCGACGATGTCGACGTCGTCGCCGACGACGATCGACGTCCGGCCGAGCTCGCGCGCCCGCATCGCGGTCACGCGCTGGTCGGGGTCGCCGTCGAGCACACAGCCCCATCGGCCCCGGTCGACGGTGACGACCATGCCCGACCGGGCGTCGGCGTGGTCGGGGCGGGTCTTGGTCCGCGGCCGCGAGCCGCGCCCGGGCCGTACCCGGACGTCGGACTCGTCGTACTCGCGTCGACTCAAAGGCTGGCCATCTCAAAGACCGGCCATCTCAAAGACCGGCCATCTCAAAGACCGGCCGTGGAGTCGGTCTGCCCGGCCAGCATGTCGGCCCACAGTTGCGGAAAGTCCGGCAGCGTCTTGGCGGTGGTACCGATGTTCTCCACCTCGATGCCGGGCACCCGCAGCCCGACGATCGCGCCTGCGGTCGCCATCCTGTGGTCGGCATAGGAGTGCCACACGCCGCCGTGCATGACCTGCGCGGTGATCGTCAACCCGTCCTCGGTCTCCTCGCACTGGCCGCCGATGCGGTTGATCTCAGTGCTCAATGCCGCCAGCCGATCCGTCTCGTGGCCGCGCAGATGCGCGATACCCCGCAGACGGCTCACCGATCCGGGAGTGGCCAGCGCAGCCATCGCCGCCACCGACGGGGCCAACTCGCCGACGGCGCGCAGGTCGACGTCGACGCCGTCGTACGTGGCGGTGCCCTGCACCTCGAGATAGGAGTCGCCGCGGCGGACGACGGCGCCGAACCCCTTCAGCAGCGACAGGATCGCCTGAGCCGGTTGGACGCTGACATCGGGCCAGCCCGTGACCCGGACGCTGCCGCCGCTGACGATCGCCGCCGCCAGGAACGGCACCGAATTCGACAGGTCCGGCTCGATCGCCCAGTCGTGGGCCGCGATGGGCCCCGGCGCCACCCGCCAGCGGTTCGGGGTCGTGTCGTCGACGGTGACGCCGGCCTCGCGCAGCATCGCGACGGTCATCGCGATGTGCGGAGCGGACGGCACCTCCGCGCCGGTGTGCACGATCTCCAACCCCTCGTCGAAGGCGGCACCCGAAAGCAGCAGCCCGGAGACGAACTGCGACGAGCCCGACGCGTCGATCTCGACGGTGCCCCCGCGCACGGCTCCGTTGCCGCTCACCTCGAACGGAAGACCGTCGCCGTCGACGCCGACACCCAGCCCGCGCAATCCGTCGAGTAGCGGTGCGATCGGCCGGGCGCGCGCCTGCTCGTCGCCGTCGAACGTCACCGATTGCGAGCTCAGCGCCGCAACCGGCGGGAGGAACCGCAACACGGTTCCGGCCAGTCCGCAGTCGATACGGGTGCCCGGCTCCGGTGTCAGCCCGCCGCTGATGGTCAACGAGGTGTCGTCGGTGGCCGAGGAGTCGACCTGCAGTCCGAGCGCCTGCAGCGCGGCGATCATCAGGTCGGTGTCGCGGCTGCGCAACGCCCCGGACACACCCGATGAGCCGCCGCCGGCAGCGGCGAGGGCGGCCAGCACCAGCGCGCGATTGGTCTGCGACTTGGAGCCGGGCACCGTCACGGTGGCGTGGACAGGGGTCGACGTCGACGGGGCCGGCCAGGTGCTCACAGGTCCATTCTGGCGTGTCGTGGGTTTCTGCCACCATGGGGATCATGTGCGGGCGATTCGCGGTGACCACCGATCCGGCGCTGCTGGCCGAGAAGATCAAGGCGATCGACGAGGCCACCTCCCAGGCGAAGGACCGGCCCACCGCCAATTACAACGTGGCTCCGACGACGACCGTCGCGACCGTCGTCAAGCGGCACACCGACCCCGATGACGAGTCGACGCGCCGCGTGCGGCTGATGCGCTGGGGCCTGGTGCCGCCGTGGGTCAAGGCCACCGACGCCGGTGCCCCGGAAACCAAGGGCCCGCTGCTGATCAACGCCCGCTCCGACAAGATTACGACGTCCCCGGCGTTCCGGAGCTCCGTGAAAGCCAAGCGGTGCCTGGTGCCGATGGATGGCTGGTACGAATGGCAGGGCCAGAAGGGCGCCAAGACACCGTTTTTCATGCACGCGTCTGATGGTGAGCCGTTGTTCATGGCGGGACTGTGGTCGACGTGGCGGCCGAAGGATGCGCCGAAGGACGCGCCTCCGCTGCTGAGCTGCACGATCATCACCACCGATGCGGCCGGCCCGCTGGCCGAGATCCACGACCGCATGCCGCTGACCATCAGCGCCGGCGACTGGGACCACTGGCTCGACCCGGACGCCCCGATCGACGAGGGGCTGCTGCGTGGCCACGGCGACCTGGATCGCATCGAGATCCGGGAGGTGTCGCGACTGGTCAACAGCGTGCGCAACAACGGACCGGAGCTGATCGAGCCCGTCGAACCGCAGGCCGAGCAGGGCACCTTGCTGTGAGCCTGCCGCTGACTGATCCGGCGGTCGTCGACGCCCTGGCCGCCGATCTGGTGGCCGCGCAGTACACCACCGACGGGGTGGGGGAACTCCTCGGCGCCGACGCCGGCGGTGCGTTCAGCCGGGGGCTGTGGTGGTCGGCGCTGCGCGCCACCGAGAGAGCCCCTGCCGCCGGCCAACCGTTGGCCACGCTCGTGCGCCTGTTCCTGCTCGGCGCCGACGAGCCCCGCGACCGCATCGCGCAGGCGTTCCCCCGCACGGGTGTCGACGCCTTGATCGCCGCCGGCGTCGTGGAGCCCGCGGGGGCGGACGGCGTCACGGCCGTCCTCGACATCCGGCCCCACGGCGACGAGGTGCACGACTTCCTCGTCGTCTCGGACCAGGACGCGGCGCTGCGCCCCGGCCCGGTTCGCCACGACCACGTTCTCGGCATCGGTGGTGCGTCGATCTCGTTGGCGCATGCGGTGATTCGCTCGCGCGCCGGCCGGGCCCTGGACGTCGGCACCGGCTGCGGCATCCAGGCGCTGCACCTGGCGGCACACTGCGACGAGATCGTGGCCACCGACACCAACGACCGCGCGCTGGCGCTGGCGGCCGCGACGGCCCGGCTCAACGGCATGTCGTGGGATCTACGGGCCGGCAGCCTGTTCGAACCGGTCGCGGGGGAGAGGTTCGACCTGATCGTGTCCAACCCGCCGTTCGTGGTCGGCGTGGGAGACCTCGACTACATCTACCGCGATTCCGGAATGGTCGGAGACGCGCTGTGCGAGAGTATGATTCGCGAGGTCGGTGAGCATCTCGAGCCGGGCGGCACCGCGCAGATCATGGCGAACTGGATCGTGCGCGACGGCCATGACTGGCGCGACCGCGTGCGGGGGTGGCTCGACGGCAGCGGACTACACGCGTGGGTGGTGCAACGCGAGTTCGCCGACCCGATCAGCTACGTCTCGCTGTGGACCTCCGACGCCGGGGAACTGCCCGAGGACGCAGCGAGGCGTGGCGGGCGGTGGCTGGACTGGTTCGACGCCGAAGGGATCGCCGGGGTCGGCATGGGCATGATCGTGGTGCGCGCTCGACGCCGCGGCGAGAACCGGACGCCCGAGCAGATCTTCGAAGAGATCACCGGCGCCGACGAGCAGCTGACGGGTCCCGAGGTGGAGGCGTTCTTCGCCCGCCGCGAATACCTGCACAGCACCGGGGACGACCAGCTGCTCGCCACCCGCCTGACCACCGCACCCGTCGTCCTCGAGGAGCACTCGCTGCCCGGCCCGGACGGGTGGACGACCGTCGGCGCCGCGGTGCGTCGCCCCGGCGGGCCAGGTGCGGTCATCGGCGTCGACGAGGTGTCGCGCGCCCTGCTCGCGGGATGTCGAGGTGAGGTGCCGCTCGGCATGCTGATCGACCTGCTCGCCGCCCACCACGGTGTCGACGCCGACGCGCTGGCCGCCGCCGCGATGCCCGTCGTGCGGGAAGCGATCGGCCGCGGCGTCCTCTACGAGGCGCGGTAGGTGGCGGTCACCACGACGTAGGGGGAGGTGACCGTGACGGCGCCCGAGGGTCCGGTGTGCTGCTGCAGGGTCGCGGCGAATGCGTCGGCGAGATCCTTGCCCGCGGTGCCGGCGCGCTCGAACGTCGCGACGTGCATGGGTGACCCGGTCCGCAGCCACTGCAGCGCCTGAGCGACCGACTCGAACTCCCACCGATGGTCGCCGTGGTCGAAGGCGACGCCGTCGAACTGCGCCAGCCGCTGCGCGACGATGCGTTCGTCGCCCCACTGGTCGGGGGTGAAGGGCGCCGGCGCGGGCGGGCCGAGCACCTCGACGATCGGATCGAACAGCGGGTTGCCCCCGCGTCGCACCCACGCCGAAAATGCCAGCACGCCACCGGGTTTGAGCAGTCGTGCGACCTCGGCGATCTGCCGTTGCGGGTCGACGAAGATGATGCCCATGTTGGACACCGCGACGTCGAATGACGACGGCGGCAACCCGGTGTCGGCGGCGTCGCCAATACTCCACGCGATGTGGGGCGCACGCTGCGCGGCCAGGTCGATCAGCTCCGGGGTGACGTCGACGCCGGTGACGTGCGCTCCCGCTGCGGCGGCGGCGCGCGCAGCACTGCCGGTGCCGCACGCGAGATCCACCACCGTGGCCTTCTCGAGCGGACGCCGGCGTGCGGCCGCATCGACCACGCGAGAAGCGATGTGCGCAATACGGTCACCGACAGCGTCGTAACGTCCGCCGGCCCAGATCGACGAGGTCATGCCGATCAGCGTGCCACGATGGGGCTCATGAGTGGGTTCGCCGTCGATTCGGCCGCCCGACGCGCGTCGCCTGACCGCGAAAGTGTGCTCCCGGTAGCGCCACAAGGCGTTTGGCTACAGAGAGCGCACTTTCGCGGCGAAATTCCTCAGGGGTGGGTGTAGCCGGGCGGGTTCGCCGAGTCGACCCAGAAGTCCACGCCCAGTTCCGAGCCCGGGATGCAGTCGTACACCGAGAGATCGGTGACGCCCGACTCCAGCAGGACGTCCTCGCAGAGCAGCGTGTTGCCGGTGTAGCTCGACGGCTTGGTCAGGATCGCGTACGCCGCGTCGGAGTACACCTCGGGCTTGCGGGACCGCGCCATGGCCTCGTCCCCGCCGAGGAGGTTCTGCACCGCGGCGGTGGCCACCATCGTGCGCGGCCACAGCGTGTTCGACGCGATCCCCGCCTCCCGCATCTCTTCGGCAATGCCCAACGCGCACAACGTCATTCCGAACTTCGCCATCATGTAGGGCGTCGGCTTGAGCCACTGGGACTCCAGCAGCACCGGCGGGGACAGCGTCAGGATGTGCGGGTTCTCCCGGCCCTTCATGTGCGGGATGCACGCTTGGGACACCGCGTAGGTGCCGCGCACCTGGATGCCGTTCATCAGATCGAACCGCTTGAGCGGCACGTCCTCGATCGAGCCGAGATTGATCGCCGAGGCGTTGTTGACGCAGATGTCGATCCCGCCGAACTGCTCGACCGCGGCCGCCACCGCCGCCGCCACCGAATCCCCGTCGCGCACGTCGCCGACGATCGGCAACGCCTGCCCGCCGACCTCTTCGATCTCCTTGGCCGCGGTGTAGATGGTGCCCGGCAGCTTCGGATGCGGCTCCGCGGTCTTGGCGACCAGCGCGATGTTGGCGCCGTCGGAGGCGACGCGTTTGGCGATCGCCAGCCCGATACCGCGGCTCGCTCCGGAGATGAACATCGTTTTTCCCGCAAGTGACATGGGCTTCACCCTAGAGCGCGGTGATCTCGGCAGTGACCGCGTTGGTCAGTCGGACCAGATCCTGCGGAGCGAGTGCGACGTCGAGGCCTCGCTTGCCTGCGCTGCACAGCACCCGATCCCAGCGCAGCGCCGAGGAGTCCACCACCGTCGGCAGCGGTCTGCGCTGCCCCAGCGGGGAGATCCCGCCCAGCACGTACCCGGTGGAACGTTGCGCCGCGGCCGGCTCCGCCATCGTCGCTTTCGCAGCTCCCAGCGCCATCGCGGCCGCCTTCAGCGACAGTTTCGACGGCACGGGCAGCACTGCGACGCCCAACCCCTTCGGCAGCGCCACGACCAGCGTCTTGAAGATCTGCTCGGCGACCAGGCCGTCACCCGCCAGCTGTTCGACGGCCTCGTCGCCGAACGCCTCGCTGCGGGGATCGTGGTGGTAGGCCAGCACCGTGTGCGGCACGCCTGCCGCCACCAGGGCTGCGATCGCCGGGGTCGCTGCGCGGGCCACGGGGACAGGGTACGGCGAGCCGCGCGGGAACAGCTGTGGCGCCGCTGCTGTTGTCTCGATCAGCTGCGCAGGTTGCGGCTACGGAGAAAGTCGTCAGTCATGACCTCTAGGATCGACAGGAGGGGATAGATGGTGCCAACGTTGGCCGTAGAGGCCCCGTTGCGTCTGGTGCGTCTGCCGGATCGCCTCGATGGTGCCGCAACAGAAGGGACGGTGTTCCTGAGAATGACTGACACCGACGGGTCGGCTGCCGAAGCCACCCTGGATCCAGAGGTAACGCCCGCCGCCGAAGAAACCGACGCCGAGCTGACCGCCCGCTTCGAGCGGGATGCCATTCCGCTGCTCGATCAGCTCTACGGCGGCGCATTGCGCATGACACGCAACCCCGCCGATGCGGAGGACCTGCTGCAGGAAACGATGGTCAAGGCCTACGCCGGGTTCCGCTCCTTCCGGGCGGGCACCAATCTCAAGGCCTGGCTCTACCGCATCCTGACCAACACCTACATCAACAGCTACCGCAAGAAGCAGCGCCAGCCGGCGGAGTATCCGACCGAGGAGATCACCGACTGGCAACTTGCGGCCAACGCCGAACACACGTCGACGGGGCTGCGGTCCGCCGAGGTGGAGGCGCTGGAGATGCTGCCCGACAGTGAGATCAAAGAAGCCCTGCAGGCGCTGCCCGAAGATTTTCGGATGGCTGTCTACTACGCCGATGTGGAGGGCTTCCCCTACAAGGAGATCGCCGAGATCATGGATACGCCGATAGGGACGGTGATGTCGCGGCTGCACCGCGGCAGGCGCCAATTGCGCGAGTTGCTGGCCGACGTGGCCCGCGACCGCGGCTTCATCCGGGACCAGCAGGCCGAGGCAACCCAGGAGGTCACGTCATGAGCGGCACGCAGGGCGGATCCGATGAGGAACGCTGGAGCCCGCCGATCGGTCCGGTCGACCCCGAGCATCCTGAATGCGCCGCGGTGATCGCCGAGGTGTGGACGCTGCTCGACGGTGAGTGCACTGTCGAGACCCGCGACCGGCTGCGTCATCACCTGGAAGAGTGCCCCACCTGCCTGCGGCACTACGGCGTCGAGGAACGCGTCAAGAACCTCATCGCCACCAAGTGCAGCGGTGAGCGCGCTCCCGAGAGCCTGCGGCAGCGGCTGCGCATCCAGATCAGCCAGACCACGATCATCCGCGGGGGCTGACCCCGCCACCCCCAGCAACGACCCCCAAAAAATGACGAACCGCCCGGCTTCGAGGAGAAGTCCGGGCGGTTCGTCGTTGCTCAGGCGGTCAGCGCACTGACTTCGACCCGCAGTTGGGTCGCTTGCCGTGGTTGGCCTTGCTGTGCTTCCGATCGCGCTTCTTGCGGCCCCGCTTGGCCATCATCCACCTCCGAATTGCTCAACTGATTGCAGCCATTGTCTCACGGGCCAGTTGGTGCTCTGTCCACAGCAGGGTGTGGTTCGATAGACCGGACAAAAGACGCCGGTGGATGAGTGGGGTTGAAGATGGCCGAGGACGTTCGCGCGGAAATCGTGGCCAGTGTGCTCGAGGTCGTGGTCAGCGAGGGCGATCAGATCGGCGAAGGCGACACACTGGTGCTGCTCGAGTCGATGAAGATGGAGATCCCGGTGCTCGCCGAGGTCGCCGGCACCGTCAGCAAGGTCAGTGTTTCGGTCGGTGACGTGATCCAGGCCGGCGATCTCATCGCCGTCATCAGTTAGCCCGCGGCAGGTTCATGTCCACTCTCGGTGACCTGCTCGCCGAGCACACGGTCCTGCCCGGCAACGCCGTCGATCACCTGCACGCCGTCGTCGGCGAATGGCAGTTGCTGGCCGACCTGTCGTTCGCCGACTTCCTGATGTGGGTGCGCCGCGACGACGACCGCGTCGTATGCGTCGCTCAGGTCCGCCCCAACACCGCGCCGACCGTGTTGCTCGCCGACGCCGTCGGCACCGTCGCCAAGACCGCCACGGTGCCGATCATCGCGACAGCGTTCGATTCCGGCGCCATCGGACGGTCCACGATCGACGGCACCGAGTCCGCGCCCGGTCTGAACGTCGAAGCGGTCCCCGTCCGTCACGGCTCCCACGTCGTCGCCGTGCTGACCCATCAGACGTCGCTGGCGCCCCGGCAGGCGAGCCCTCTCGAGGCCGCCTACGTCGACTGTGCGGCGGACCTCCTGCTCATGCTGTCGGAAGGCACCTTCCCCAACGTCGGCGACCTTGCGATGTCGCGGTCGAGTCCGCGCGTCGGTGACGGCTTCATCCGGCTCGACAAGGCCGGGGACGTCACTTTCGCCAGTCCGAATGCCATCTCGGCGTACCACCGGATGGGGCTGACGGCCGAACTCGAGGGGCACAACCTCGTCGCCGTGACCCGGCCGCTGATCTCCGATCCGTTCGAGGCGCAGGAGCTGGCCAACCACATACGGGACTCACTCGGCGGCGGCTCCAGCATGCGGATGGAGGTCGACGCCGGCGGGGCGGCGGTCCTGCTGCGCACGCTGCCGCTGCTGGCCCACGGTGCCGCGGTGGGTGCGGCGGTGCTGATCCGGGACGTCACCGAGGTCAAACGCCGCGACCGGGCGCTGCTGTCGAAAGACGCCACGATCCGCGAGATCCATCACCGGGTGAAGAACAACCTGCAGACCGTGGCTGCGCTGCTGCGGTTGCAGGCGCGACGCACCACCAACCCGGAGGGCCGGGAGGCGCTCATCGAATCGGTGCGCCGCGTCTCGTCGATCGCTCTGGTGCACGACGCGCTGTCCATGTCGGTCGACGAAGAGGTGAACCTGGACCAGGTCATCGACCGGATCCTGCCGATCATGAACGACGTCGCCACCGTGGATTCGCCGATCCGCATCAACAGGGAAGGCGACCTGGGCGTCCTGGACGCCGACCGCGCGACCGCGCTGATCATGGTGATCACCGAACTGGTGCAGAACGCCATCGAGCACGCCTTCGACAGCACCACCGCGACGGGCTGCGTGACGATTCGGTCGGAGCGGTCGGCGCGCTGGCTCGATGTGGTCGTCCATGACGACGGCCGGGGGCTGCCCGCAGGTTTCAGCCTGGAGAAGTCCGACCGCCTGGGCTTACAGATCGTGCGGACCCTGGTGTCTGCCGAGCTCGACGGATCACTGGGGATGCACGACGTGCCCGACGGAGGAACCGATGTCGTGCTGCGGGTGCCGATCGGCCGCCGGGCCCGCACGAGTCAATTCTGAGCAATTGCAGCTGTCAGGTTGTGGCTGAGACTGCCATTCTCTGTGTTCGCATTACGGATAGCTGGCGTGTAATTCAGTTCACACAGCGACGGCCCCGACTTTCGTCGGGGCCGTCGGCAGAAGTTCGCGTCGGTGGCTAGACGCCGGTGCGAGCCTTGGTGCGAGCGTTGCGGCGCTTGAGGGCGCGGCGCTCGTCCTCGCTCATGCCACCCCAGACGCCGGCGTCCTGGCCGGAGTCCAAAGCCCAGCTCAGGCACTCCGCGGTGACGGGGCACCGGTTGCACACGAGCTTCGCGTCAGCGATCTGGGCGAGGGCCGGGCCGCTGTTTCCCACCGGGAAGAACAGTTCCGGATCCTCGTCGCGACAGACCGCCTTGTGGCGCCAATCCATGAGTTCTACTCCTTATCGTGTGCGCAGCGAAGCGCACGAGCTTTTCCTTCGGCTGTTAACGCAAGCGCTCCAAATGTTTCTGCGCTGTTGCATCCGATGCTTTCACAGGCTGAACAGATGTCAATAGCAGTTCGTTAACACGTGGGCTATCTCACTACAGCGGACCGTTTTCCGACCCTCCACACCGTTGTACTACTCTTAACTCACCTGCGCCCTTGTTCGGGCCTGTGAAGTGTCTCCCAGAATGCTCCGGCGCAGGTCAGAGGCCGTCAAGAGTGGTCAGTCGCCCGCGGCGCCACCACAGCCAGTGCATCCGGAACCGCAGTGAACGTCATTTTTTCGCGCGCGCCGATGAAATCCCCATCGATCTGACAGGCGACAGGCCCGTCGCTGGTCACCGTCAGACCGGCGAGGTCGTCGTCGCGCACCAGATGCTTGGCCGTCAGCCGGGGTTTACGGGACAGCATCTGCCGGACCAGGCGCAGGTTGGCCCACACGTTCATGCTGGTGGTGGCGAACACGCCGAGCCCGGTGTCGAACGTGGTGTCCGGATTCGTCCAGACCGGGCGGGCGTTGGCGTACGTCCACGGACTGGAGTTGGACACGAACGCGAAGTGCACCCCGCTGATCGGGTCACGGTCGGGCAGGTGCAACGTCAGCGTGGGTTCCTCCCGCGCGCTGGCCAGCACCTCCCGGATCGCCACCCGGATGTAGCGGGCGGCGGTGACCTTGCGGCCCTTCGCGCGCTGTTCCTCGACTGCGGCCACGACGGCGCCGTCGACGCCCATGCCGGCGGTGAACACCGCCCAGCGCTCGCCGCAGTCCATCAGGCCGATGCGCCGCCACCTGCGGGTGCGCCGGTATTCCGAGAGCAGGTCGACGAGTTGGTTGGTGGCCTCGAGCGGGTCGGGGCTGATGCCCAGGGCACGGGCGAACACGTTCGCCGACCCGCCGGGGACGACACCGACGGCGGGGCCGCGGTTGCCGGGCCCCAATTCACCGAGAATCCCGTTGACGACCTCGTTCACCGTGCCGTCGCCACCGTGCACGATCACCACGTCGACGCCGCCGCGGGCCGCTTCCGCGGCGATCTCGATCGCGTGTCCGCGATGGTCGGTGTGCGCGACGGACAACGTGGTCCGGCTCTCCAGCGCGTGGGCCAGGAGGTCGCGGCCCGCCGGCGTCGTCGACGTCGCGTTCGGGTTCACGATCAGCACGGCTCGCACGAGGGCTGAGCCTATCTGGGCTGTGGGGACGCCGAAAAGCCGCTGTGTGACTGGTTCGGCTTCACTCCGCGAGGACGCCGGCGGCGATACGGAACGCGGTGTTCGCGTCGGGCACCCCGCAGTAGATCGCGCACTGCAGGAGCACCTCCTTGATCTCCTCGACGGACAGGCCGTTGCGGCGGGCGGCCCGCACGTGCATGGCGAGTTCCTCGTGGTGTCCCCGCGCGACGAGCGCGGTGAGGGTGATCATGGAGCGCGATCTGCGGTCCAGGCCGGGACGGGTCCAGATCTCGCCCCAGGCGTAGCGGGTGATCAGGTCCTGGAAATCTGCGGTGAACGCGGTGGTTCCTGCGACGGCGCGGTCGACGTGCGCATCGCCGAGAACCTCACGCCGAACTACCATCCCGTCGTCGTACGTGCTCATGGTGTCTCCTTCAGATAGGCGGCCGCGCGGTGCAGTGCGGCATCGATGCGCTGATCGGCCGCGCCGGTGTAGGTGGCGGCGGGCTGGTGACCCGCCAGCGTGGCCATGGCCTGCTGCTCGGCGTCGATGCCCGCGGCGGCGGCGAGATTGTCTGTGGCCCGACCGGCGTCGAACTGCAACCCGGCCACCAGATCAGCGGCCTGGTCGGCGGCCGCGACGGTGTGCCGGACCAACGTCCGCAGCGCGGCCCACTCGGCGTGCCAGCCGCCGTCGGCGCGCTCGTCGACCGATGCCGCCGACGCGGCGTGCAGTGTCGCGGCCAACGGGGGTGCGGTCAGCGCCGCGCGACGCAGCAGCACGGTCAGGACCGGGTTGCTCTTGTGCGGCATCGTCGAGGACCCGCCGCCTGTGCCTTCGACGAGTTCACCGGTGCGCGCAGCGGCCGCGATGTCGTTGGCGATGTGCCCCCACGCGTCGCAGAGAGTGACCAGCGCGTCGCCGAAACGCGTCAGTCGCGAGCGCGAGGTGTGCCACGGAAGTGCTTGCCGGAGGCCGAGTTTCGAGGCGAGCGAGACTGACATCGCCAGCGCGGCCTCGGCCGAGCCCGCCAGTTCGGTCGCGGCGGCCATGGTCCCGGCGGCGCCGCCGGCCTGCACCGCCGGCTCCGGTACGCACTCCAGGGTGTCCACGGCGTCGAGCACCGCGTCCAGCCATACCGCGAACTTCAAGCCCGCGGTGCCCGGTAGTGCCGGCTGGGTCAGCGTGCGGGTGAGCAGCGGGTCGTGCCGGTGATTCCGCGCCAGCTCGGCCAAGGTTCGCACGTGCCTGCTCAGCTGCGCGCGCAGCACGGTCAGGGCGTCGCGCACACACAGCATCAGCGCGGTGTCGAGGACATCCTGACTCGTCAGTCCGCGGTGCAGCCACCGGGCGGTCTCGTCGCCGGCCCGTGACCGCAGCAGGGCGACGAGGCCGGTGACGGGGTTGCCGTCCTGTTCAGCTCCCACGGCGAGGCTCGCCATGTCCGTCGTCGCGACGAGGGTCCGCAGATCGGCCGCCGCCGAGGGCGGGGCGATCGCGTGCTCCACCAGCACGTCGAGCCACGCGTGCTCGACGTCGGCGAGTGCGGTGAGGAACGCCTCGTCGCTCATGACGGTGCCGGCGCGGTGATCGCCGGGCCAGAACATGTCGGTCATGGTCACTGGCCCGGGTAGCGCAGGAACACCGTTTCGTCGGGGCCCTGTAGCGACACGTCAAATCGCAGTCCTGTGGCGTCGCGCTCGGCGATCAACGTGAGTCGCCGGTCGGCGGGCAGGGATGCCAGCAGCGGATCACTGTCCAGCGCCGGACCGGGTACGTACGCGCGGGTGAACAGTCGATTGAGTAAGCCCCGACCGAACACGGTCACCATGATGAACGCGGCCCGATCCGCCTCCGCCGCAGCGGGTTCCACGGTGGAGAAGCAGAAATGCCCGGCATCGTCGGTTGCAGCGCGTCCCCAACCGGTGAACGTCCAGCCGTCGCGGTGCAGCGACCCCGCCTGCCGCGGCACGACGCCGTCGGGGCCGGTTTGCCAGATCTCGAGCAGCGCGTCGGGGACGGGTTGGCCGTCGCCGTCGGTCACGGTGCCGTGGAACCGGATCGCACCGGGCGACGACGGCGGCACGAGTTCGTTGCCGCGGTCGAACGGCAACGCGTAACCGTAGAAGGGGCCGATGGTCTGTCCCGGTGTCGGGGCGTGGAGGGTGCTCATGACTCGTCCTCCTCGAACACGGTGCGCTGTGCTCCGGTCAGCACGATGTCCCACCGATAGCCGGTGCACCACTCGTGCGTGGCGACGTCGTGATCGTAGGTGGCGACCAGACGGTCGCGGGCCTTCTGGTCGGTGATCGACTGGTAGATGGGGTCCAGCGCGAACAGGGGATCGCCGGGGAAGTACATCTGCGTGATCATCCGCTGCGTGAAATCCGTTCCGAACAGCGAGAAGTGGATGTGGGCGGGGCGCCACGCGTTGTGGTGGTTCTTCCACGGGTACGGACCGGGCTTGATGGTCGTGAACGAGTAGTTCCCGTAGTCGTCGGTCAGGCATCGGCCCACGCCGGTGAAGTTGGGGTCCAGCGGGGCGGCATGCTGATCACGCTTGTGCGCATAGCGCCCGGCGGCGTTGGCCTGCCAGATCTCGACGAGCTGGCGACGCACCGGGCGACCGGCGCCGTCGACGATGCGGCCGGTGACGATGATCCGCTCACCGATCGGGGCGCCGCTGTGCGCGATGGTGAGGTCGGCTTCCGAAGCGTGCACGTCGCTGCGGCCGAACACCGGGGACCACAGCTCGATGCCCTCGGGGTCTGCGTGGTGCAGGTCCTTGGTGGGGTGGCGCAGCAGGCTGCTGCGGTAGGGCGCGTAGTCCAGCCGGGGCTGTGTCTCCTCGCGGCCCGAGCGCAGGTAGGCCGACTCGATCGCCGCCATCTCGGCACTGATCTGCGCCTGGCTCGCCGACGCGCTGTCGGGGTCGGTGTCGATGATTGCTGTCATGGGCACGACGCTAGGCGGTATCGATAGCCGGACGGAAGGTTAGACTTCCGCTGAGCGGAAGGAACCTACGAATGGCTGGAAACGCCTCAACGGCGGGCGTCACGGTGGCCCAACGTTTGCTGGCCATCGTCAGCGCATTCGACGAGAGGCATCGCGCGCTCGCGCTCACCGACCTCGCGCAGCGGGCGGATCTCGCGCTGCCCACTGCCCACCGCCTCGTCGGGGAACTGCTCGGGGGCGGGGCACTCGAGCGCCGCCCCGACGGCCGGTACGTGGTCGGGCGGTTGCTGTGGCAAGCCGGCCTCCTCGCCCCCGTGACGGGGCGGCTGACGCAGGTCGCGGAGCCGTTCGTGAGCGATGTGTATGCCGCGACGCTGGCTACGGTCCACCTCGCGGTGCGTGACGACGATCAAGTGCTCTACCTGTATCGGCTGGCGGGCCGGGCGTCGGTGCCCATCGTGTCCACGGTCGGCAGCAGATTGCCGATGCATTGCACGGGAGTGGGGAAGGTCCTGCTGGCGCATGCGCCCGCCGACGTCCGCGAACGCGTGATGGTGAATTTGCGGCGGGTCACTCCCCAGACGATCACCTCGCCGCGTGTCCTCGACGCTCAACTGGAGCGGATTCGACGTGATGGCATCGCCATGACCGCCGAGGAGATGTCACTGGGCGCGTGTTCGCTGGCGGTGCCGGTGATCCAGGCCTCCGACAATGCCGTGGCGGCCGCGCTGGGGGTGGTGGTACCCACCCTCAAGCGCGACCGCCAACGATTGATCGGTGCACTGCAGGTCGCCGCCCGGGGTATCGGGCGGCTCCTGTAGATCAGTGCGAGACGAGCGTCTTCGAGGTCGTCACGGTGGAGTGGCCGAGCTCGGCCGTCGGGACATCCTTCGTCTCACGCGCGGTGAGCGCTGCGCCGGCGGAGATCAGGCAGACCACGGCGGTGAAGATGCTGATGACAACCCAGCCACCTTCGCGGACACCGCCGAGCGCGGTGACGATCGACGGCGCGAAGCCGGCGAGCAGGAAGCCGAGCTGCGTACCGATCGCCATACCCGAGAACCGGACCTGGGTCGAGAACATCTCGCCGTAGAACGACGGCCAGACCGCGTTGGCCGCTGCGTAGCCGAACGAGAACGTCGCGATGGCCAGCGCGAAGGTGAGCAGGTGATTGCCCTGGCTCATCGAGAGCATGTAGAAGGGCATCAGGACGGCCGAGGCGAGAGCGCCGTAGATGAAGACCGGTTTGCGACCGATCTGGTCGGCGAGCTTGCCGAACAGCGGCTGGGTGAACAGGGCGCCCACGTTGGCGGCCACGACGAGCCACAGCGTCAGATCGGCGTCCAGCCCGACCTTCTTGCCGTAGGCCAATGCGAGGTTGGCGAACACCGTCGAGACGGCGGCGATGAAGGCGCAGAGAACGACGCGCAGGACGTCACGCCAGTGGTGGCGCATCAGGGGCACGAGCGGCATGCGGGCGATGGTCCCGGCGTTCTTGGCTTCGGTGAACTGCGGGGTCTCGTGCAGTTGGCGGCGGATGAAGTAGGCGACCACGACCACCGCGGCCGAAAGCCAGAACGGGACACGCCAACCCCAGCTGTACTTCGCCTCGTCGGGCAGGGCCATGAACGGGATCATCACCAGCGAGGCGAGGATCAGACCGCCCTGGGTGCCTGTCAACGTCCACGAGGTGAAGAAGGCGCGTCGCTCGTCGGGGGAGTGTTCGAGGGTCAGTGAGCTCGCACCCGCCTGTTCGCCGGCGGCCGAAAGGCCTTGCAGCAGGCGACAAATCACGAGAAGTGCCGGTGCGGCCCAGCCGATGGTGGCGAAGGTGGGCAGGCAGCCGATCAAGAACGTCGACAGGCCCATCAGCACGAGGGTGAACATCAGGACCCGTTGCCGACCCATGCGATCGCCGAAATGGCCGAGGATGACGGCGCCCACGGGACGAGCGATGTAGGCGAAGCCGAACGTGGCGAACGACATCACCAGGGCTGCTTCATCGCCGGAGGGGAAGAACACCTGAGGGAAGATCAGTGCGGCTGCCGAGCCGAACAGGAAGAAGTCGTAGTACTCGACTGCGCTGCCCATGAAGCTGGCGAGCGCAGCCCGCCTGGGCGTCTTCTCGGGGAGGGCCCCGGGTTCGTGGGTGGTGGTCATCGGTGACTCCTTTGGCGAATTGTGCCGGATGGCGGGTTTCTTGCGGGCTGAACTGGTCAGTCGACGACCAGGGAGCGGAAGTGCTTGGACATCCGTTCCGCGTCGGGGGTGATTCCGGTGATGAGGGCGAACGCATCGGTGGCCTGGTGCACTGCCATGTGGCCGCCGTCGAGCGTGCGGCATCCCGCGGCCCGCGCGGCCTGTAGCAACGCGGTGTTCAGCGGGCGGTACACGATGTCGGCCACCCAGAGCCGCGGGTGCAGTAGCTCGGCGGGGAAGGCCATGCCCGGGTGAGCGGCCATACCGGTCGGGGTGGCGTGCACGACGCCGTCGCTGACGGGCAGCAGGTCTGGGAGGTCGTCGAACCCCGCCGCCATCACCCGGGCGTGGGGATGCCGGGTGCCGAGGTCCGCGGCGAGCTGCCCGGCGCGGGTGAGGTCGAGATCGACGATGTGGAGGTTGAGGCAGCCGAGCCGAACCAGCGCGTCGGCGACCGCGGTGCCCGCCCCGCCGGCGCCGACGAGGACCACCGTGTCTGTCGCCGCGTCGGGCAGGCCTTCGGCGAAACCGTGGGCGAAGCCGGTGACGTCGGTGTTGTGACCCCGCGTGCGTCCGTCGGCATCGAAGACGACGGTGTTGACCGCGCCGAGGGCCGCCGCGGCGGGGTCGATGTCGTCGAGGTGTGCGAGCACCAGTTGCTTGCAGGGGTGGGTGATGTTCAGCGCGTCGAATCCGAGCGCTCGCGCCCAGGACACCACCTCGCCGATGCGGGTGGGGGAGATGGCCAGCTCGTCCAGGTCGATCGTGCGGTACACGTAGTCGAGTCCCTGTGCTCGCGCCTCGGTCATGTGCAGTGCGGGGGTGAGCGAGGGGCCGACGCCGGTGCCGACGAGACCGACGAGGTAGGGACGCGGGTTCATGCGAGCCTCTCTTAATGTACTAACTGGTTAGTACGCAAAGTAGAGCACTGTGGTGCCGGTCGCGTCAAGAGCGAATTGTGATCGGGCCCATATCCCGCTCCCGGCGCGAGCAGACGCGACCTCGCGCGAAAAAGGGGTCGCGGCGCGCGAGGTCGCGTCTGTCCCCAACGTCGTGGGGTCAACGCGGGGAACGGCTCAGGCGGGGGCGGTCAGCCAGCCCACGACGACGTCGCCGATCATCCTGCGCAGGTGGGCGCGCTGGGAGATGTCGGTCAGGTCGATGTCGAAGAGATAGCCGAAGGTGTAGCGGTTGGCCACCTGGAACACGCAGTACGCGCTGATCACCAGGTGGACGTCCAGCGCGGTGACGTCCGACCGGAAAGCGCCGGCGTCCCGTCCGTCCCGCAGGATCTCGTTGAGCAGGGACGTCGCCGGCTGGGAGAGCTCCGGCAGTTCCCGTAACTGCCGAATGAATTCGCCGCGGTGGATGTTCTCGATCGACACCAGGCGGACGAACGCGTCGTGGGCGATGTGATGGTCGAACGTCACCTCGGCCAGCCGGCGGATCGCCTCGACGGGATTGGCGTGGTCGACGGTGAGCTTCTGTTCCGCCTGCCGGATGCCGCGGTAGGCGTCTTCCAGAACTGCCAGGTAGAGCTGCTCTTTACCGCCGAAGTAGTAGTAGATCATCCGTTTGGTGGTGCGGGTGCGCTCGGCGATCTCGTCGACCCGGGCGCCGGAGTATCCCGATTCCGCGAACACCTCGGTGGCCACGGCCAGCAGCTCGGACCGGGTGCGCTCGGCATCCCGCTGCAGTTCGGCTTTCGGCTTGGCGGCCATGCTGGCTGAGCTTACTGTTCGCCGACGGGAACGATCAGCAGTCTTCCGTCCTAATGAACTAATTGGTACATTGCTGTGATGAAGACCTCGATCGCCACCGTCTCGCTCTCTGGATCACTGGTCGAGAAGCTGCACGCATGTGCGGCCGCGGGTTTCGACGGAGTCGAGATCTTCGAGCCCGACCTGATCGCCGGGGCCCACTCGCCGGAGGAGATCCGGGCCCTGGCCCGTCGCCTCGGTCTCACCCTCGACCTGTACCAGCCGCTGCGTGATCTCGAGGGCGTCGACGAGACCACGTTCGCCGACAATCTGCGGCGCGCCGCGGCCACCTTCGCCACCGCCCAGCGCCTCGGCATCGAGACCGTCCTGGTGTGCAGCAACGTGGCGACCGCGACGGTCGACTCGGACGAGGTCTCCGCCGGTCAGCTCCGCCGCATCGGCGACGTCGCGCAGACCTACGGTGTGCGGATCGCGTTCGAGGCGTTGGCCTGGGGCCGCTTCATCGACGACTACCGGCGCGCCTGGCGCGTCGTCGAGCTCGCCGACCACCCCGCCGTCGGGGTGTGCCTGGACAGCTTCCACGTGCTGTCCCTGGGGCACGATCCGGCGCAGATCACCGAGATCCCCGCCGACAAGATCTTCTACCTGCAGCTCGCCGATGCGCCCGCGCTGACGATGGACGTGCTGTCGTGGAGCCGTCACCACCGACTGTTCCCGGGCGAAGGGGCCTTCGATCTGACCCGCTTCGTGAGCTGCGTGCTCGCCGCGGGCTACACCGGGCCGCTCTCGCTGGAGGTGTTCAACGACACCTTCCGCCAGACCGACCCCGGGCACACCGCGATCCACGCACTGCGCTCACTGAAGTGGTTGCAGGACAAGGTGGCTGTCGCCAACCCGGAGGGCTGGCGGCCCGATCTCGCGACGCTGACCGCGGCCAAGCCGCCCACGGCGTTCGACTTCGTCGAGCTCAAGGCCGAGGACACCAGCGAGGTCGAGGTGTTGTTGGGGCAGCTCGGGTTCACGATGCGGGGCAGGCATCGCACCAAGCCGGTGGCGCTGTGGTCGGCAGGGGATGCGCGCATCGTGCTCAACGAACAGCAGGCGCGCGATCGCGCTCCGCATGTCGCGGCCGTCGGCCTGCAGGTGCCCGACGCCGGCGCCACCTCGGCCAGGGCTGCTCAGCTGATGGCGCCGGTGGCCTACCGTCGCACCTACGCCTCGGAACAGCCCTTCGGCGCCGCCGTCGCACCCGACGGCACCGAGTTCTACTGGATCCCCGAGGCGCACGGCGCACCCGAGTGGGTCGCTGAATTCGACGGCGGCGTCGCCGATGTCGAGCCCAGCCCCATCCGTGCGATCGACCACGCCAACCTCACGCAACCCTGGCAGACCGCCGAAGACACCGTTCTGTTCCTGCGCAGTGTGTTCGGTCTGAGCCCCGACGCGCCCGCCGAGGTGCCGGGACCGACTGGCCTGATCCGCAGCCAGGTGATGCGCACCGAGGACGGCGCGGTCCGCATCCCGCTCAACGTCGCGCCTCATGTCCTCGACCATTCCGGGCTCGCCCAGCACGTCGCGTTCTCCTGCTCCGATGTCGTCGGCGTGGCGCAGCGCGCGGCCGACCGCGGCTTGTCATTCCTTCCGGTGTCGGACAACTACTACGACTACCTGCAGGGCCGATTCGGGCTCAGCGCCGACGAGGTGGCGCAGCTGCGGGCCCTCAACCTGCTCTACGACCGGGTACCGGGCTCACCCGGGGACTACTTCGTGCACTTCTACACCCGCACGGTCGGGTCGGTGTTCTTCGAGTTCGTGCAGCGGTTCGGCCACTACGACGGCTACGGAACCGACAATGCCCCCGTCCGGCTCGCCGCCCAGCGGCGATGACATCTGCTCGGCTCGCCACTCGCCGGAGCCGCGCCGGTACCGTACGACCGTGACCACACGCCGCCTCCTCCTCGTCAACGGGCCGAACCTCAACCTGCTCGGCACCCGGCAGCCCGAGGTGTACGGATCGACCACGCTCGCCCAGATCGAGGCGAGGGTGAGCGAGGTGGCCGCAGAACACGATCTGGCTGTGCGCGCGGTGCAGAGCAACCACGAGGGCGAACTCATCGACGCGATCCAGGCGGCCCGCAAGGACTGCGTGGCGATCGTGATCAACCCGGCGGCCTACAGCCACACCTCGGTCGCCATCGCCGACGCGCTGCGCTCGGTCGACCTGCCGGTCGCCGAAGTGCACCTGAGCAATATCCATGCGCGCGAACAGTTTCGGCACCACTCCTACGTGTCTGCCGTCGCCGACATGGTGGTCGCCGGCGCCGGACCGCTCGGCTACGAGATGGCGGTCCGCTACCTCGCGGACAGGCTCGCGCCGTGACGCCGGGGCCGGTGCGGGTGGCCGGTGTGATCGCCGCACTGCAGGGCGCGCTCGCACTGGTGACGGCGATCGTGCTGGTCGTGCGGGAAGCCGCGGGACACCACGAGACGGCGATCAGCGGCTACGGCACCGCGGTGTGGTTCGCGGTCATGGGGTCGGCCGTCGCGGCCGCCGGCTGGGCCCTGCTGACCGGGCGGCGGTGGGGCCGCGGCATCGCGGTGTTCGCCAATCTCGTCTTGCTGGGTGTGGCCTGGTACGTGTACAGCTCCGGACGGCTCGGCTATGCCGTCGTGGTGGCTGCCGCGTCGATCGCGGTACTGGGGTTGTTGTTCAGCCCCGCGGGGCTGGCCTGGTTCACTCAGGCGGATTCCGATGCGAGCGCGGACAATTCGGGTCCCGACACCCGGTAGGTGATCCACTCGCTCTGCGGACGTCCGCCCACCCCGTCGTAGAGGGCGATCGCGTTGGTGTTCCAATCGAGCACCGCCCAGGTGAGCCGGGTGTAGCCGTGATCCACGCACTCGCGCGCCAATCTGGCCAACAGTCGGCGGGCCAGCCCGCGCCGACGGAATTCGGGCCGGACGAACAGGTCTTCGAGGTAGACGCCTGCCACGCCGTCCCAGGTGGAGAAGTTACGGAACCACAGCGCGCCGCCGGCGGCCTGGCCGTCGACCTCGGCCAGCAGGCCGTAGACCACCGGGTTCTCGCCGAAAAGAGCGTCCCGCAACTGGGTTTCGGTGACCGTGCACTCCGCCGATGCCTTCTCGAACGCGGCCAGTTCATGGATCATCGCGGTCAACTCCGCTTCGTCACCCGGGCGCACGACCCGAATCGACTCACTCATCGCGCACTCCCAACGCTGCCAGAATCGTCTTGAATTTCGTTGTGGTCTCGGCCAACTCGTCGTCGGGGTCGGATTCTGCGACGATGCCGCCCCCGGAATGCGCGACGGCGGAGCGACGGTCGGCCGACAACTGCGCGCAGCGGATCGACACGACCCAGCGGCCGTCGCCGCGTTGATCGCACCAGCCCACCGTGCCGGCGTAGAAACCGCGATCGCCTTCGAGTTCGGCGATCAGTTCCGTCGCCGCCGCGGTCGGAGCGCCCCCGACGGCCGGGGTCGGGTGCAGGGCGACCGCCAGGTCCAGCGCCGTGGTCGACGTCTCACGCAGACGGCCGGTGATCGGGGTGTAGAGGTGCCACACCGCGGCGGTCTTGGTCAGGTGCGGTTGCTCGGCGATCTGCAGGTCGGTGCACAGCGGGTCCAGGGCGTCGCGCAGCGCGTCGACCACGAGCTGGTGCTCGTGCCGGTTCTTGGCCGAATCGGCCAATGCTGCACCGCTTTTCGCGTCGGCATCGGGATCGGCGAGTCGCGGCGCCGAGCCCGCGAACGGTCGGCAGGTCACCTGCTGGCCGCGGCGCGCCACCAGCAACTCCGGGCTGGCCCCGATAAGTGCCGCACCGGAATGGCCCTCGCCCGCCGCCGACAGGTCGACCAGGTACTTGACCGCCTGCCCGTCGTTACCCGCGAGCCGGTGCAACAGTGTGCGCGCGTCGAGCGGTCCCTCCGCCCCGACCGTCAATGCGCGGGCGAGCACCACCTTGTGCAGCGCCGTCGCCGGATCGGCGAGGCGCTCCAGAGCGACCGCGACGCGACGACGGTGTTCCTGAGCGTCGGGCGTCGTCGCGGTGATGCGCGCCGCCGGGAGTTCACGCAGCGGCCACGCGGGCAGGTCGGGGGTGAAGCGGATGGTCTGCGGCCGGATCAGTGCCGCCGGTTGGCTCAGGTCGAACGGCAACGCCCCGACGATGACCGGTGCGCTGTGTGACGCGAGCGCGGCCCGTGCGTCGGCGATCCGGGGGAACGCGGTGTGCACGCCGTCGGCGACCACCACCTCGCCCGGTCCGGCCAGGACGAACGTCGGCTCTCGTGTCACGTGGACACGGCCGGGTCGGGACGACCGGTCAGGCCCAGCGCGCTGAGCTGACGCACCCCGTGCTCGAAGCCGCACACCGCGATCGACACGGCCGGCATCGCGAAGCGGATGCCTTCGTAGACGGGTTGTTCGATCCAGCGGGTGATCACCGCGCGGGAGAAGTGGCCGTGGCCGACGAACACCACGTCGCGGGTCTCCATGTGCTCGAGTGCGACCGCGATCGCGCGGTCGGCACGTTCGCAGACCTGCGCCGTGGTCTCCCCGCCGGGACAGCCATGCGTCCACACCAGCCAGTTCGGTACCGCCTTGCGGATCTCCTCGGTCGTGGTGCCCTCGTAGTCGCCGTAGTCCCACTCACTGATCAGCGGATTGACCTCGTCGATGTGCAGTCCTGCGAGCTCGGCGGTGGTCCGGGCGCGCACCCGCGGGCTGCTGATCACGAAGGGGTTCTGCAGGCGCAGCTGGCCGACCGTCTCGGCGGCGGCGGAGGCCTGAGCGCGCCCGTGCTCGGTGAGCTCCAGTTCCGTGCGTCCGGTGTGCTTCCCGGATTTCGACCATTCGGTCTCGCCGTGGCGAAGCAGGATCAGCCGGTGTTGCAGAAGTGCCACAGTGTTCGATTCTGCCGCACGGCCCGGTTTCTGCCGCACGCGCGGCACCACCGAACGGCGCGGTCGGGGCAGGTCGTGCCAAGATGGGTGCTGTGACGCGGGTATTGGCGGTCGCCAATCAAAAGGGTGGGGTCGCCAAGACGACGACGGTGGCGTCGCTGGGTGCGGCGATGGTGCAGATGGGCAAGCGAGTGCTGCTCGTCGACCTGGATCCGCAGGGCTGTCTGACGTTCTCGCTGGGGCAGGACCCCGACAAGCTCGCGGTCTCGGTGCACGAGGTACTCCTCGGCGACGTCGAGCCCGACGCCGCGCTGGTCGACACCGCGGAGGGGATGACCCTGCTGCCGGCCAACATCGACCTCGCCGGCGCGGAGGCCATGCTGCTGATGCGGGCGGGCCGCGAATACGCCCTCAAGCGGGCGCTGGCGAAGCTGACCGACCGCTTCGACGTGGTGATCATCGACTGCCCGCCCTCGCTGGGCGTGCTCACCCTCAACGGACTGACCGCGGCCGACGATGTGGTGGTCCCGCTGCAGTGCGAGACGCTGGCGCACCGCGGCGTGGGTCAGTTCCTGCGCACCATCAATGACGTGCAGCAGATCACCAACGCCGATCTGACGCTGCTCGGCGCGCTGCCCACGCTGTACGACTCACGCACCACCCACAGCCGGGACGTTCTGTTCGACGTCGCCGACCGCTACGGGCTGCCGGTGCTGGCGCCGCCGATTCCGCGCACCGTGCGCTTCGCGGAGGCCAGCGCGTCGGGGTCCTCGGTGTTGACGGGCCGCAAGAACAAGGGCGCGGTCGCGTACCGGGAATTCGCCGAGTCGCTGCTCAAGCACTGGAAGAACGGCAAGGCGCTGGCGACGTTCACCCCCGAGCTCTAGTTGTCTGGTCGGACTCCTTAACGCGGCTCGTACCTCGCCGCTTGATCGTCGCCCTCCTAGCCCGACAGCGCGACGATCTCGTCGCCCCTCTGCTCCACCACCATCGATCCCGCGACCGCCGGCACCACCGGCCCGCTCACAGGTGGGCGCTGCAGCGCGATGTGGCGCTCACCGGCGCCGGTCACCGGGTCGAACACGTCGTAGCCCGTCGTGACCGGCACGAGCAGGCGGCCCGCCATGATCGTCGCAGGGCCCACGGGCTTGTTCGGCCCTGACGCGGCGACGGTGTAGCGATAGCGAAAGTCGTTGGCGGAGAACACCATCACGGCATCACCGGTCCACCACGTGATCAGGTCCCCGACGCGCGACATCGTCGCGTCGGCCGAGGGCGCGCCAGGCACCACGGTGCTGTCGATCGTCGCGCCGGTCTCGTCGACGACGTCGAGGCGAGGCTTCGGGGTGGGCACGTAGAGCGCCGTCGTGGTGTCCGACACCGCCACCACGCGCGCACCGGTGCCGTCGGTCACCCCCTTCTGCGGCACGTACTTCAGCTCCGGGGTGTCCTCTTCGTCGGACGGTCGCAGCAGCGTCAGCCGCAGATCGGGCTGGTCGGGGCACGCCTCGAGGACCGACACCGCCGTGGAACTCGCCGCGGCCGAGGTGAAGCGGCACTGCGGGGAAGCGGGCTTGCCCGGGTTCAGAGGCGCGTCGAGCGCGCCGTAGCTGAGCATCCGCACCAGGTCCGAACGCCACATCTCCAGGCGGGTGTCCCCGGCGGACAGCACGGTGGTGCCGTCACCGGACAGCGTCACCTGCTTGTCGGTGAAGCTGGTCCGGGTGGGCCCACGCATCCCGGTGCGGGCGTCCACGGCGCTGACCTGCCCGCATCCCCGCACGTCGGGATAGACGGCGACGGCGTAGTTGTAGACCCACGTGACCCCGCACAGGTCGAGGTCGCGGGTGTAGCTCCACAGGGTGTTGCCGGTGGCCGGGTCGCGGCCGTCCATGGTGCGGCCGTCGCCGGTGACCACCGCGCCGGCGACGACGAGTGGCTGGCTGGTCCGGGCGCTCGGCGCAGCCCACACCTGGCGCAGCGTCGCCGGGACGGCAGTGGCAGGGGCCAGCGTGGGCACCGGCGTCACCGCGGGCGTGCTGATGGTGGCCCTGGCGTCGCTGGTCCACCAGATGATCGCTGCGACGATCGCGACGACAGCGGCGATCGCCACCGCCGCCACCACGTCTGCGCGGGTGCGGCGCTCGGGTCTGACCATGCGGCGCTAGTTGGCGGCCGCGGCCTTGTTCGGCCGGCGCCGACGACGCCGCCGCGGGGCCCGGGTGGCCTCGCCGGAGTCGGCCGGCTGCGCCTCGCCGTCGGCGGGCTGTTCGACGGTCTCCGGGTGCGATCCGACCGGCTCTCCGCCGCGGGTCCGACGCCGGCTGCGGTTGCGGGCCGGTCGTTCGGTGCGCTCGCGGGGCTCACGCTTGGGCTTGTCGGTGCTGCGACTGGGCTTGCCGATCGAGCCGCCGGCATCGGTCGGGATGTTCAGCTCCTCGTAGAGGTGCGGCGAGCTGGAATACGTCTCGGCCGGGTCCGGTGTCTCCAACCCGAGGGCCTTGTCGATCATCGACCAGCGGGGCAGCTCGTCCCAGTCGACCAGCGTCACCGCGATTCCGGTCTTACCGGCGCGGCCGGTGCGACCGATGCGGTGCACGTAGGCCTGCTCGTCTTCGGGGATCTGGAAGTTGATGACGTGGGTGATGTCGTCGATGTCGATGCCGCGCGCCGCGACGTCGGTGGCGACGAGGACGTCGACCTCGCCGGTGCGGAACGACTTGAGCGCCTTCTCCCGCGCGCCCTGGCCGAGGTCACCGTGCACGGCGCCGACCTTGAAGCCACGCTCGGCCAGTTCGTCGGCGACTTTCTGGGCGGTGCGCTTGGTACGCGTGAAGATCATCGTCGCGCCGCGGCCCTCGGCCTGCAGGATGCGGCTCACCATCTCGACCTTGTCCAGAGCGTGCGCCCGGTAGGCGAACTGCTCGGTGGTGTCGTGGGTGGCCGAGCCCTGGACGCCCTCGGCGCGGATGTGCGTCGGCTGGTTCATGAAGGTGCGGGCCAGCGTGATGATCGGGTCCGGCATGGTGGCCGAGAACAGCATGGCCTGCCGCTCGGCGGGGATCTGCTTGAGGATGCGCTCGATGTCGGGCAGGAAGCCCAGGTCGAGCATCTCGTCGGCCTCGTCGAGGACCAGCGTGGAGAGCCCGCCGAGCTGCAGATGACCCTGCTGGGCGAGGTCGAGGAGGCGGCCCGGGGTGCCGACGACGACGTCGACGCCCTTCTGCAGCGCCTCGATCTGCGGCTCGTACGGGCGGCCGCCGTAGATCGCGGTCACGGTCAGCTTGCGCGACTCCGTGTCGGATGTCGGCGCCGAAGCGCCTCCGGAAGCCATCAGGTACTTCGAGGCGCCGACCAGGTCCTCGTAGACCTGGATGCACAGCTCACGGGTGGGCACCACGACCAGGGCCCGGGGGATGCCGGTCAGTGGGCGCCCGGTGTCGGTGCTGATCCGATGCAGCAGCGGCACGCCGAAGGCGAACGTCTTGCCCATACCGGTACGGGCCTGGCCGATCAGATCGTCGCCGGCCAACGCCAGGGGCAGCGTCAGCTCCTGGATCGCGAAGGCGTGTTCGATGCCGTTCTCGGCGAGGGCGCGCACGATCTCGTCGCGCACCCCCAGCTCGGCGAACGTCGGAGTGGGATGCGGGGTCACGGGTGTCATAGAGAGGAGAGACCTTTCACTTGTCATCTCATGCGTTTCCACGCGCGCACGAGTTGAGAAGTGAACTTCGCTGCGGCCCAGCTCTATTGGGCGGGCCGTGCGGTAACTCGAGACTGTGCACGCACATTGTCATGGTGCCTGCGGCGTGTCACACGCCAGCCCTGACCTGGATCGATCGGTCGGCCGAACCGCCGACACCGGGCTCTATGCTAGCTGGTCTGCCGGTGCTCAGTCACATGCACTGCTGCCGTCTACAGTTGCAGCCATGACTTCCACGCCGCCGGCGGCCTCTGCATCTGCCCCCGCAGCGCAGCCGAATTCCGCGTCCGCCGCGCTGCCGGCCGACCATCCCGGCGTCGTCGAACTGTTCTCCCTGCTGGCATACGGCGAGGTCGCGGCGTTCTATCGGCTGACCGAGGAGGCGCGGATGGCGCCGAACCTGCGGGGCCGGATCAACATGGCCAGCATGGCGGCGGCGGAGATGAACCACTACGAGGTGCTGCGCGACGAGCTGGAACAACGCGGTGTCGACGTGGTGCCGGCGATGACGCGGTACGCGTCCGCCCTCGAGAACTATCACCGCCTGACCACGCCCAGCACGTGGCTCGAAGCGTTGGTCAAGACCTACGTCGGTGACGCGTTGGCGGCCGACTTCTACCTCGAGATCGCCGACGCGATGCCCGGCGCCGTCGCCGACGTCATCAGGTCCGTGCTGTCGGAGACCGGCCACTCGCAGTTCGTGGTCGCCGAGGTGCGGGCCGCGGTGACGGCCAGCGACCGACAGCGTCACCGACTGGCGCTGTGGTCGCGGCGGCTCCTCGGTGAGGCCATCACTCAGGCTCAGTACGTGCTGGCCGACCACGACGAGCTCGTCGACCTGGTGATGTCGGCCGGCGGGCTGTCTCAGATCACCGAGTTCTTCGACCGGCTGCAGCAGACCCACAGCACCCGCATGCAGGAGCTGGGGCTGGCCTGACTCAGCGGGTGCAGTTGGTGATGATCGAGTTGCCGTTCTGCGCCGCGATCACCGCGCCGTTGGCGTCCAGCACCTCGCAGTTCAGCTGACCGGTGACGCTGGTCCCGGTCACCGAACTGAGCGTCACACCGGGGTCCAGCGTGATGGTCTTCGACCACGGCAGGGCGACGTTCACGTCGGTCTGCAGCGCGCCCTGGGCGTCGGTGTAGATGACGGTGACCAGGTCGAGAAGCCCCTTGGTCCCGGTGATGCGATAGGTGACCGTGCCCGGCACTGCGGACTGCGGCGGGGGAGCGGCCTGCGGTGCGGGCAGCAGCGGCGCGGCGGGCGCAGGGACCGGCAACTGTGCCGTGGGCGTCGGGGAGATCGTAGTGACCGTCTCGGCGGGCAGCGACGGCTGCGCGGGCAGTGCAGGTGCGGGCGCGCGCGGTGTGGCCGACGGCTCGGGTGCCGAACTGGTGGTGGCGTCCTGGGTGGTGTCGGATGCGATGGTCGCCGACACCGAACCGCTGTCCCCGCCGCCGAGGATCATGCTGACCATGATCACGGCGATGAACAGGACGGCCCCCGACACGCCGGCGATCCACATCCAGCGCCGGTCGACGCGCGCCTCGTCGAGGTAGTCCTCGTAATCGGCGTCGTAGTCGGTGTCTCCGTAGTTGGTGTCGTCGTAGTTGGTGTCATACTCGGCGCCCAGGTAGTCCTCATCGCGCGGGTAGACGTCCGTGTCGCCTTCCCGGTCGTACCGGCTGCGCCCACCAGAGGTGCGGACGCGCTCGGTCGGCGTCAGGGAGTACGGCGATTGTGCGGTGTATGGCCTGTTCATCCAGCTGTCCCAGTCGTCGCTTTCGGCGTTGCGGGGCCGATGCTACGAACACTGCTGTGACGGATGGGGCTGACGCGCCTGCTGTGGCGGTCACGGTCGGGACTCGGTTCGGTCGCTGCGCCGTTGCACAGCGCGGGGCTGCCGGCGGGCGGGCCGGTGCCGCGTTCGCTGACCGCGTAGGTCCCGGGCACGCACGGCACGGGCGCTGTCCACTAGCCTCCTGGGGAGAGATTCGACGACAGAAGGGTTCCACTGTGGAGGTCAAGATCGGTGTCACCGACAGCCCGCGCGAGCTGGTCATCAACAGTGCGCAGACACCGGCCGAGGTGGAGAAACTGGTCACCGACGCGCTGGAGGCGGGCGCGGGCGTGCTGGCGCTGACCGACGAGAAGGGGCGACGCTACCTCGTGCAGGGCGCGCGCATCGCGTACGTCGAGATCGGTGCCGCGGACGCCCGCCGGGTCGGCTTCGGCGTGGGCGCGGTGGGTGCCGAGGTGACGCGCAGCGCCGGCTGAGGCCGGCCAGTCCGGAAGAGCCGCGTCAGGAGCGCGTCAGCGGGACGTGCGACAGACCGCCCCAGATGAAAGCGACGGTGCCTTCGACCGCATCGTCTTTGGCGATCGGACGGTCGTTGTTGAGCCAGTAGCGCGCCGAGTCGACGCTGATGCTGACCAGGCCGACGGCGATCATCCGCGCGCGGTGCGGCTCGAGCCCGGAGTCATGACTGATCAGGTCGAACACCGCGTCGGTGCAGGCCTCGGTGGCCACCTTGACCTGGGCCGCCACCTGCGGCTCGGTGACGTAGTCGTTCTCGAAGATCAGCCGGTAGCCCTGGCCGTCGTGCTCGATGAAGTCGAAGAACGCCGCCACCGCGGCACGCACCCGCTGCCGGTTGTCGGTCGTGGTGCGCAGCGCCTGGCGGACCCCGGAGACGAGATTGTCGACGTGGCGCTGCAGGACAGCGAGGTACAGCTCCACCTTCGACGTGAAGTGCTGGTACAGCACGGGTTTGCTGACGCCGGCCCGCTCGGCGATCTCGTCCATGCCTGCGGCGTGGTATCCGCGGTCGACGAATACTTCGCTCGCCGCGATCAGAAGCTGCCCGCGGCGCTCGTCGCGAGGTAGGCGGTTGCCGCGCCTGGCTGTGCCGGAGCTGGATGGCCCCGTACCGTTGGCCGGCTGCCCACTGCGCCGTTGCGCCGCTCGGGCGACTTCGCTCATCAGATCCTCGAGTTCTACTGCCGACGGACAGACCGTCGTGAGTTCGGTCTCCCGACATTACTACCGTTAGCTGCTCCCGGACGGGAGGACGGCAGCCCGGCGGCGGGCGCGCCGACGGTGTCCTGCAAGCCATGTCCTCCCAGCAACCTGTGTCATCCTGTGTCGGTGACCTACGACCCGGGGCATCGCGGGAACGGTCGCGTTCCCGTGCTCCGCGACGAATGGCGCGAACCCCTGCGCGCGCAGCGTGATCCCCTGGCCGAAGAGACCGGGCGGGCCCGATCCAATCGCGACGGACACCAGCGCTGGCGCAAGCAGACCTGGCTCGGACGGTTCGTGTCCACCTACGGCTGGCGCGCGTACGCGCTGCCCCTGCTCGTCGCGCTGACGGCCGTCGTCGTCTACCAGACCATCACCGGCGCCAGCGTCGCCCCGCCTGTGGCCGAAGACGAGGGGCCGGTGCAGGGACCGCCGACGATCGGCGTCGCCAGCACCGCGATCATCGGTGCCCCGCCCAAAGGGCTGACCCAGTTCGACGCCAACCTGCCGACCGGCATCCTGCCCGAAGGCGGCCCCTTCACCGAGGCCGGCGCGCGCACCTGGCACGTTGTGCCCGGCACCACCCCGCAGGTCGGTGAGGGCACCAGCAAGGTGTTCACCTACACCGTCGAGGTCGAAGACGGCGTCGACACCACGACCTTCGGCGGCGACGACGGCTTCGCCCGCATGGTCAGCGAAACGCTCGCCAATCCGAAGAGCTGGACCCACAACCCGCAGTTCGGCTTCGTCCGCGTCGACGACACATCCGGTGTGCAGCCGGATTTCCGGGTATCGCTGACCTCGTCGATGACGGTGCGGGAGGGCTGCGGGTACGACATCCAGCTCGAGGCGTCCTGCTACAACCCGGCGTACGAGAATCAGCCGCGCGTCTTCATCAACGAGGCTCGCTGGGTGCGCGGTGCCGTGCCCTTCCAAGGAGACATCGGCTCCTATCGGCAGTACGTCATCAACCACGAGGTCGGTCACGCGATCGGCTATCCCCGCCACGAGCAGTGCGCGGTCAGCGGCGAGCTCGCCCCGGTGATGATGCAGCAGACCTTCTCGACCAGCAACAACGATGCCGCGCGGTTCGATCCCGGTACGGTCACTCCCGACGGGAAGACCTGCCGGTTCAACCCGTGGCCCTACCCGATCGCCTGATCGGTCCGCCCGGGCCATCCGGGAAGCGTCGGGCCCTCGTTGCTGTTGCACCCTCTACCTGTTGAGATGGGTGTCGAAAGTCAACCAAGGAGAGTCCGGTGTCCTCACCGCTGCCACCGCTGGTCGCGCCAGCCGCTGAACTGACCCGCGACGAGGTCGCCCGCTACAGCCGTCACCTGATCATTCCCGACCTCGGCCTGGACGGTCAGAAACGGCTGAAGAACGCCCGCGTGCTGGTGATCGGCGCCGGTGGCCTCGGCTCGCCGACGCTGCTCTACCTCGCCGCGGCCGGGGTCGGCACGATCGGCATCGTCGAGTTCGACGTCGTCGACGAGTCCAACCTGCAGCGCCAGATCATCCACGGCCAGTCCGACATCGGCCGCTCCAAGGCGCAGAGCGCCAAGGACTCCGTTCTCGAGGTGAATCCGCTCGTCGACGTGATCCTGCACGAGGTCCGCCTCGAACCCGAGAACGCCGTCGAGATCTTCAGCGACTACGACCTGATCCTCGACGGGACGGACAACTTCGCGACCCGCTACCTGGTCAACGACGCCGCCGTGCTCGCCGGGAAGCCGTATGTCTGGGGATCGATCTACCGCTTCGAGGGCCAGGTGTCGGTCTTCTGGGAAGACGCGCCCGACGGTCTGGGCCTGAACTACCGCGATCTCTACCCCGAGCCACCGCCACCGGGGATGGTGCCGTCGTGCGCCGAGGGTGGCGTGCTGGGCATCCTGTGTGCGTCCATCGCCTCGGTGATGGGCACCGAAGCGATCAAGCTGATCACCGGTATCGGTGACCCGCTGCTCGGCCGGCTGATGGTGTACGACGCGCTGGACATGACCTATCGGACGATCAAGATCCGCAAGGACCCTGCGACGCCGAAGATCACCGAGCTGATCGATTACGAGGAGTTCTGCGGCGTGGTCTCCGAGGCCGCCGCCGAGGCTGCCGCGGAGTCGACGATCACCCCGCGCGAACTGGCCGAGCTTCTCGACTCGGGGAAGCCGTTGGCGCTGATCGACGTTCGCGAGCCCGTCGAATGGGACATCAACCACATCGACGGTGCGCAGCTGATCCCCAAGGGCGCCTTCGAATCCGGTGAGGCGCTGTCGAAGCTGACCGTCGACCGCACGCCGGTGTTCTACTGCAAGACCGGGGTGCGCTCCGCCGAGGTGCTGGCGATCGTCAAGAAGGCCGGCTTCTCCGATGCGATGCACGTCCAGGGCGGAATCGTGGCGTGGGGTAAGCAACTCGAACCCGACATGGTGATGTACTAACGCGGGGTTGGCGGCCGCGGCAATTACGCTGATGCGGTGACCTTCGAGCGACCACCCGAGCATGTCCTCACGGCCTTCGGGCTGTCCGGAGTGCAGCCGGTGCCGCTCGGGTCGAGCTGGGAGGGCGGCTGGCGCTGCGGTGAGGTCGTGCTGTCGATGGTGGCCGACCATGCCCGCGCCGCCTGGTCGGCGAAGGTGCGGGAAACGTTGTTCGTCGACGGTATCCGGCTCGCGCGGCCGGTGCGGTCCACCGACGGGCGCTACGTCGTCGCCGGCTGGCGCGCCGACACCTACGTCGCAGGCACCCCTGAGCCGCGTCACGACGAGGTCGTCTCGGCCGCTGTCCGGCTGCACGAGGCCACCGCGACGTTGGAGCGGCCGCGGTTCCTGACGCAGCCGCCGGTGGCTCCGTGGGCGGATGTGGACGTGTTCATCGCCGCCGACCGTGCGGCGTGGGAGGAGCGGCCTCTGCATTCGCTGCCGCCGGGCGCGCGGGTCGCCCCGGGGACGGCGGACGGGCAGAAGTCGATCGATCTGATCAACCAGCTCGCCATGCTACGCAGACCGACGAAGAGCCCGAGCCAGCTGGTGCACGGAGATCTCTACGGCACAGTGCTTTTCGCCGGTACCGCCGCTCCCGGCATCACCGACATCACGCCCTACTGGCGGCCGCCCGCCTGGGCCGCGGGTGTCGTCGTGGTCGACGCGCTGTCGTGGGGTGAGGCGGACGACGCCCTGATCGAACGGTGGGACGCCCTGCCGGAGTGGCCGCAGATGTTGTTGCGCGCCTTGCTGTTTCGCCTCGCTGTCCATGCGCTGCATCCGCGGTCGACGGCGGCTGCCTTCCCGGGCCTGGCGCGGACAGCGTCCCTGGTTCGCCTGGCCGTGTGACCGGTCTGCGCGAGAGTGCTCTGGCGGTAGTGCCCGGGCCCGGATCGCTACCGTCACTGCACCTTCGGCGACGCTAGAACGTGTGGCGATGCTGCGCCAGGGGGATGCGGCCGTCGACGGCCAGCACGCCCTCGGCGCGCAAGCGCGCGAGCTGACGCGTCGCCAGATGGGGCGCGGGGCGGCCAGACGCCCGAATCACCCGGTGCCACGGTAGATCCGACGAATCGGTGCGCATGATCCAGGCCACGATGCGTGGACTGGACAGGTCGGCAGCCGCGGCGATGTCACCGTAGGTGGTGACCGCTCCCGCCGGGACCGACGCCACGAGTGCGCGGACGGCCTCGACCTGCGCGTCGGTGATCGCCGCCACGTCAGCCCAGCAGGTCTGCGATCAGCGCGGCCGTCTCCGCGGGTTTGGCAAGCGGCACCATGTGGTCGCAATCCCATTCCAGCACAGTCAGATTCGGTCCGAGACCGGCATCGAGGGCCGCGACCAACTCGTCGGTGGCGTACGGCGGCTCGGTGCGCAGCGCACGCACCAGCGTCGTGGGGGTGCCGTCGCGCGGGATCGGCACCGGCCGGGTCAGCTCACTCCAATAGGAGAGCATCGCGGGGATGCTGATCCGCCAGCCCACTCGGCCGTTCGGCAGATCCACCAGGTGCTCGTCGAGTTCCCGGTCGAGTTCGGCCTGCTCGACCTCACCCCACGAGCCGCCCGTCTTCTCGTCGCGGGCCTCGGCGCGGTCGGTGTAGTCGGGTGAGGCGTACATGTCGTCGGCGACCTCGCGCATCCAGCGTCCGTCGAGGGCCACCGCGGGATCGAGCAGTACCAGGCTGGACACCAGGTCAGGCCGTGCCGCAGCGAGATTCAGCGCCATCGCACCGCCGAACGAGTGGCCCGTCACCACCACCGGTTCACCGCCCTCACGGTCGAGGAGCGCCGCGAGCGCACTCACGTTCGCCTCGATCGACCACGGCGCATCCCATGACGAGCGGCCGTGCCCGAGGAGATCGGGTGCGAGCGCCGGCACCTCGGGAAGGTGGCGATCGAACAGCGTCTCCCACCGCTTGCCGTGGCCGGTGAGGCCGTGGATCGCCAGGACCCGGGCGGGTGAGGCCGGTCCGAATCGGTAGGTGCACAACAGGTCGGTCACCCCACGATGCTGCCATCGATGCCGGTCGGCGCACCAGTTCGGGCCGCTTGTCAGACCCTCGTGATGTAGTGCGTCCATGTCTGCGCCGCACACCGAGATGACGCTCGAGGCACTGACCCGTCCCGGCGTGCGGGGCACGGTCCGATTGCTCGGCGGCCCCGGCACTGGGAAGTCGACGGCGCTCGTCGAGACCGCGGCGGCGCACCTGGCGGCGGGCCGCGACGTGGAATCTGTTCTGCTGCTCACGGGCTCGTCGCGGCTCAGTGCCCAGGCGCGCGCGACGATCACCGCCAAGGTCCTGGCCGCGGGGGACCAGACCGTTGTCCGTGAGCCGCTGGTGCGCACCGTGCATTCCTACGCATTCGCGGTGCTCCGGCTGGCTGCCCAGCGCTCCGGAGGCGCACCACCGCGGCTGATCACCGGAGCCGAGCAGGACGGCATCATCCGCGAGTTGCTCGCCGGTGACCTCGAGGACGGCGACGCCTCGCCGGTGCGCTGGCCCGAGCGGCTGCGGCCCGCATTGGCGACGGTCGGGTTCGCCAACGAGCTGCGGGATCTGATGGCACGGTGCAACGAGCGCGGCGTCGATCCGGTTGCGCTGCAACGTCTCGGACGGCGCGCGCAGCGCCCCGAATGGCAGGCGGCCGGCCGGTTCGCGCAGGCTTACGAGCAGATCATGCTGCTGCGCGCCGCGGTCGGTATGGCCGCTCCGCAGGCCACGGTGCCTGCGCTGGGGGCTGCCGAGCTCGTGGGCGCCGCGCTGGAAGCGTTGGCTGCTGACGCCGACCTGCTGGCTGCCGAACGGGCCCGCGTGAAGCTGCTTCTCGTCGACGATGCGCAACACCTCGACCCGCAGGCCGCGCGGCTGGTGCAGGTCCTGGCGTCCGGCGCGGAGCTCTGCGTGATCGCCGGCGATCCGAATCAGACGGTGTTCGGCTATCGCGGCGCCGATCCCGGGCTGCTCCGCGGGGAGGGTCCGGCGATCACGCTGACGCAGTCGCACCGGTGCTCGGCGCCCGTGGCGCAGGCGGTCGAGGCGCTCACGCGCCGGCTGCCCGGCGTCGACAGCACCCAGGCACTGACGGGCACGGATCCGGCAGGGTCGGTGGCCGTGCGCATCGCCGCGAGCCCGCACGCCGAATGCGCGGTGATCGCCGACACCTTGCGGCGTGCCCATCTGGTCGACGGGGTGCCGTGGTCCGACATGGCGGTGATCGTCCGCTCGGTGCCCAGGACCGGGCCCTCGCTGTCGCGGGCACTGACCGCTGCCGGCGTTCCGGTGGACGGCCTGCAGAGCGACGCGCCACTGATCGCGGTGCCAGCCGTGCGAGCGCTGATGACCGTCCTGGAGGCAACGGTCGACGGACTGACCGCCGAGCGCGCGCTGGCTCTGGTGACCGGGCCGATCGGCCGGGTCGACCCGGTGTCGCTGCGGCAGTTGCGTCGCGCATTGCGCCGCCGCGCCGCCGACCCCACCGCTGATGTCGGCGAGCTCCTGGTCGCAGCTGTGGGCGGTCGTGGCGGTGCCGGCCGATCCGACGGCAGCGTGCCCGGCGAGCTCGACCGCGCGCTGCGACGGGTGCGTACCGTGCTCAATGCCGCGCGTGACAGCATCCGGCGCAGCGACGATCCGCGACATACGTTGTGGCAGGCGTGGAATCGCAGCGGCCTGCAGCGCCGCTGGCTGGCTGCGACCGAGCGGGGCGGCCCGGTGGGTGAACAGGCCGACCGCGATCTGGATGCGATGACCGCGCTGTTCGACGTCGCCGAGCAGTACGTGGAGCGCACCGCCGGCGCGTCCCTGCGCGGTCTCGTCGATCACGTCGCCGGGTTGACGCTGCCGCCGGCCCGCTCCGACCAGCGACCGGCGACAAACGCGGTCGCGGTGGTCAGTGCACACGAGGCGCTGGGCCGCGAGTGGGATGTCGTCGTCGTCGCCGGTCTCCAGGAAGGCCTGTGGCCGAACGTGTCTGCGCGCGGCGGGATTCTGGCGACCCAACAGCTCGTCGATGTTCTCGACGGCGTGGCCGATCCTGCCGATCGCACGCTGTCGGGACGGGCACCTCTGCTGGCGCAGGAGCGGCGTCTGCTCATCGCCGCGGTGGGCCGCGCACGCCGCCGGCTTCTCGTCACCGCTGTCGACAGCGACACCGGCGACGCCGCACTGCTGCCGTCGCCGTTCTGCAATGAGCTCGCCGCGGTGGCCACCGACGAGTGCACCGAATCGGAAGGGCCGGTACGCGCCCCGCGGGTACTCGCCGCCAACGCCGTGGTGGGGCGCCTGCGGTCAGTGGTGTGCGCGTCGCCGCAAGATGTCACCGATGATCATCGGCTCTGTGCCGCAACTCAATTGGCTCGCCTTGCCGAAGCTGGCGTGCACGGGGCGGCCCCGCAGTCCTGGTACGGCCAGCGTGCGGTCTCCACCGAGGCGCCGCTCTGGGACGGTGCCGGCGACGCCGTCACGCTGTCGCCCTCGACGGTTCAGATGCTGTTGGACTGTCCGCTGCGGTGGTTGTTGGAACGTCACGGCGGCAGCTCCGCGAGGGACGTGCGCTCGGCGCTGGGCTCGCTGGTGCATGCCCTGGTGGCCGATCCCGCCGTCTCCGAGTCCCATCTGCACACCGAGCTCCGCCGGATCTGGGCTGCGCTGCCGTTCGACGCGCAGTGGCATGCGGACAACGAGTTCGAGCGCCATCAGGAGATGCTCAGCACGTTCACCCGCTGGCGTGCCGACACGCGCAACCGCTTCACCGAGGTCGGCACCGAGATCGCCGTCGACGGTGAGGTGGTGGCCGCCGCCGACGATCAGCCCGCGGTCCGCATCCGTGGTCGTCTGGACCGCCTCGAACGCGACAGCGAGGGCCGGCTCGTCGTGGTCGACATCAAGACCGGCAAGAGCCCGGCCACCAAAGACGATGCCCAGGCGCACGCGCAGCTGGCCATGTACCAGTTGGCGGTCGCCGAAGGCCTGCTGGCCGAAACCGCCGAGCCCGGCGGCGGGCGGCTGGTGTACCTCGGGAAGACCAGCGGCGGCAGCGCGACCGAGCGGGAACAGGACGCGCTGACACCAGAAGGTCACGCGCAGTGGCGCGCCCAGGTGAGTGAGGCCGCCGCGGCGACACAGGGGCCGCGGTTCGTCGCCCGGATCAACGACGGTTGTGCGCACTGCCCGGTGGCGGCGATGTGCCCGGCCCGCCAGAGCACGAATGAGGATCGATGAACCCGCGTTACAGTCCTGCCGAATTGTCCGACGCTCTCGGTCTTTTCGCGCCCACCGACGAGCAGGCCGCCGTCATCTGCGCCCCGCCCGGTCCGCTGGTCGTGATCGCCGGCGCCGGGGCGGGCAAAACCGAGACGATGGCCGCGCGGGTGGTGTGGCTGGTGGCCAACGGTTTCGCCACCCCCGGCGAGGTCCTGGGCCTCACTTTCACCCGTAAGGCGGCCGGGCAGCTGCTGCGCCGCGTGCGGACGCGACTGGCACGCCTCGCCGGCGCCGGGCTGGCACTGCCGGACGCCACCGGACTCGTCGACGATCCGGTGACCGTGAGCACCTACCATGCCTTCGCCGGCACGCTGCTGCGTGAGCACGGGCTGCTGCTCCCCGTCGAGCCCGACGTTCGACTGCTCGGGGAAACAGAGTTGTGGCAGCTGGCTTTCCGCGTGGTGTGCGAGTATCCGGGACCCCTGGACACCGAGAAGTCTCCGGCGTCGATCACCGCGATGGTGCTGCGCCTGGCCGGTCAACTCTCCGAACATCTGGTGGACACCGCATCGCTGCGCGACACCCATGTCGAACTCGAGCAGCTGGTACACACCCTGCCGGCGGGCCCCTACCAACGCGATCGCGGGCCGAGCCAGTGGTTGCTGCGGATGCTCGCCACCCAGACAGAGCGCAGCGCGCTGGTGCCGCTGATCGACGCACTGCATCAACGGATGCGCGAGGAGCGCGTCGTGGACTTCGGCACCCAGATGAGCGCGGCAGCCCGGTTGGCCTCGCAGTTCCCTCAGGTCGGCGAACAGCTGCGGCAGCGCTATCGCGTCGTGCTGCTCGACGAGTACCAGGACACCGGCCACGCGCAACGCGTGGCGCTGACGTCGTTGTTCGGCAACGGTGTCGATGACGGCCTGGCGCTGACGGCGGTCGGCGATCCCATCCAGTCGATCTACGGCTGGCGCGGTGCGTCAGCCACCAACCTGCCGCGGTTCACCACCGATTTCCCGTTGAGCGACGGCACGCCGGCTCCTACGCTGGAGTTGCGCACGAGCTGGCGCAACCCTCCCGAGGTGCTGCACCTGGCCAACGAGGTGTCCACCGAGGCGCGGCAGCGCTCGGTGTCGGTGCGCCCGCTGTTGTCCCGCCCCGACGCCGCACCGGGACACGTACGGTGTGCGCTGCTCTCCGACGTCGAGGCCGAGCGGGAGTGGGTCGCCGGGCAGGTCGCCGACGCCTACCGCGCGGCAACCGCAGCAACGGGTGCCGCGCCGACGGCCGCAGTGTTGGTGCGGCGCAACGCCGATGCGGCGCCGATCGCCGATGCCCTGGCGCGTCAGGGCATCGCCGCGGAGGTGGTGGGGGTGGCGGGGCTGCTGGCGGTGCCCGAGGTCGCCGACGTCGTGGCGATGCTGCGGCTCGCCGCCGATCCGATGGCGGGAGCCGCGGCGGTGCGGGTGCTCACCGGCCCGCGGTGGCGCCTTGGTGCCGCCGATCTGGTGGCGCTCTGGCGTCGCGCCGTCGCGCTCGACGACGCACCGGCGGCCGAGCGCGGCAGCGCCGAGCAGGTCCTGTCGCAACTCGGCCCGGAGGCGGATGCGGCGTGCCTTGCCGACGCCGTCTGCGATCCGGGTCCCGCGGCGGCCTATTCGGCAGACGGCTTGGCCCGCATCGTCGAACTGGGCCGCGAACTCACGGCGCTACGCGCTCATCTCGACGGCGCGCTCACCGATCTCGTCGCCGAGGTCCGCCGGATGCTCGGCGTGGATGCCGAGGCCAGGGCCGCCCGCCCGGTGTCGGCCGGATGGTCGGGTACCGAACATCTCGACACCTTCGCCGACGTCGTCGCCGACTTCGCCACTCGTTCCGGCGCAACGGTGTCGGGGTTGCTGGCTTATCTCGACGCTGCCGAGCAGGTCGAGAACGGCCTAGCGCCCGCCGAGGTCACCGTCGCCGCGGACCGCGTACAGATCTTGACCGTGCACGCGGCCAAGGGTCTCGAATGGCAGATCGTGGCGGTGCCGCATCTGTCCGGTCGGGTGTTTCCGTCGACGGCGTCACCGCGGACGTGGCTCACCGATGCCGCGGACCTGCCTCCGCTGCTGCGCGGTGACTGTGCCGCGGTGTCCGCGCTCGGCGTACCCGTTCTGGACACATCGCGGGTCAACGATCGAAAGTCGCTGTCCGACACCATTTCTGATCACAAGCGGAGCCTGGACCAACGGCGCGCCGACGAGGAGCGGCGGCTGCTGTACGTCGCGCTCACCCGCGCCGAGCACACCCTGCTGGTGTCGGGTCATCACTGGGGCGCCACGGAGTCCAAGCCCCGCGGACCGTCGACGTTCCTCACCGAACTCAAGGATGCGATCGATGCGGCGGAGGCGGCGGGGACACCGTGCGGTGAGGTCGACGTGTGGGCCGATGCGCCCGCCGACGGCGAACCCAACCCACTGCGCGGCCGCGTGGTCGAGGCGATGTGGCCGCATGACCCGCTGGCGGGCCGGCGCACCGGCGTGCATCAGGGTGCAGCGCTGGTGACCGCGGCCATGGCCGGAGAGGTGGCGGCGGCCGTCGACGACGCGCACGGCTGGATCGCCGATGTCGACGCGCTGCTGGCCGAGCGGGAACGCGCCGACCAGGCCGGGGTTCCACCGCTGCCCGTGCAGGTGTCGGTCAGCGCCATGGTCGACCTGGGTCGTGACCCTGAGGCCGCGGCGCGCCGCCTTCACCGGCGCCTACCTCGCCCACCGGCCGCGCATGCCTTGCTGGGCACCGTGTTCCACGAATGGGTGCAGCGCTACTACCAAGCCGAGAAGCTGTTCGATCTCGACGATCTGCCCGGTGCGGTCGACGCCGGCCGGCACGACCGCGGCGAGCTCGAAGATCTGCAGTCCGCGTTCGCGGTGTCGGAATGGGCGGCGCGCACACCGATCGACGTCGAGGTCCCGTTCGACATGATGCTGGGCGGCCGGGTGGTGCGCGGCCGCATCGACGCGGTCTTCGCCGACGACGACGGCGGGGTCACCGTGCTCGACTGGAAGACCGGTGACCCGCCTTCGACGCAGGAAGAGTTGCAACACAACGCAATTCAGCTCGCCGTCTACCGGCTGGCGTGGGCCCGGCTGCACGGCCGTCCGCTGTCCTCGGTGCGTGCGGCGTTCCACTACGTCCGGTCAGGACGGACGATCACGCCGCAGGAGTGGCCGGACGTCGACGAACTCGCGGCGCTGCTCGCCGATCCCGCCGAACCCGCGGGTCCGGCCGGCACCGACGCGGCCTGACGTCAGCTTTCCCGGTAGACCTTGAGCGCCTGGGTGATCATCGGTATCTGCAGCGGCAACCGTGCGATGGAGACCAGGCGCATCGGCAGGGACTTGCTCGGATCCTTGAACCACAACCGGCACATGTTGACATTGCCGGGCAGGACGCCGATGAACAGCGCGATCGCGCTCAGGGCGCCGAATCGGCGAGTCGAGGGCGTCACCAAGAGGGCACCCACACCGACCTCGGCGACGCCGGAGGCCAACGTGTAGAACCGCTGCGTGCCGGGCAGTTCCTCGGGGACGATCGAATCGAACGGCTTCGGGGCGAGGAAGTGCAGAACTCCCATGCCGATCAGCCAGATGCCCATTTTCGTACCGCGTGATGACGACGCGAGCTGCTGCACTGCAGCGGGAGAGGAGGTCATGATTACATTGTGCTGGTGCGACAGCCTCATATCGTGACTGGCCCCCGTGGCTGAGGGCTCGCTGCGCCGGCGCCTCCGCCGGTTCGACCAGTCGCTGGCCGATCAGCCGGTGCACGCGCTGACCGACCGCGTACAGATCCCCACCACGCTGGTCAGCCCGGCTCGGCGGATCACCGTCCGGGTCATCTACGCGCTCACCGCGCTCTTCGCCGCGGTCTTCATCGTCTACCTGGATCGCCACGGCTATCGCGATGTCGAGAGTGCGCCCAACCCCAACGACCCGCTGACGTTCCTGGATTGCGTCTACTACGCCACGGTCTCGCTCTCGACCACCGGCTACGGCGACATCACCCCGGTGACGCCCTCGGCGCGGCTGGTCAACGTCCTGGTGATCACCCCGCTGCGTATCGCGTTCCTGATCGTGCTGATCGGCACCACCGTCGAGACCCTCACCACGCAGTCGCGCCAGGTCTACCAAATCCAGCGCTGGAGGAGCAGAGTGCGCAACCACATCATCATCGTCGGCTACGGCACCAAGGGCCGTACCGCCGCCGCGGCGATGGTCGGCGACGAGGTCGCGCCCGCCGACATCGTCGTCGTGGACGAGGACCCCGCCGCGCTGGAACGGGCCAAGAGCGCAGGCCTGGTCACGGTTCGCGGCTCCGCCACCGATTCCGAGGTGCTGCGGCTGGCCAGCGCCCAGCACGCCAAGTCGATCATCGTGGCCACCAATCGTGACGACACCGCGGTCCTCGTCACGCTGACCGCCCGCGAATTGGCGCCGGGCGCCAAGATCATCGCCGCGGTCCGCGAGGCGGAGAACCAGCATCTGCTCAAGCAGTCGGGGGCCGACTCCACCGTGGTCACCTCCGAGACGGCGGGCCGGTTGCTCGGCATCGCGGTGCAGACGCCCAGCGTCGTCGAGGTGATGGAGGACCTGCTGACTCCCGACGAAGGGTTCGCGATCGCCGAGCGGGAGGTGACGCCCAAGGAGGCGGGCGGTTCGCCGCGGCACCAGTCCGACATCGTGCTCGGTGTGGTGCGGGGCGGCACGCTGATCCGCGTGGACGATCCGGAGGTCGACGCGCTCGAACTCGGCGATCGGCTGCTCTACATCCGCTCCGCGGACGCCGAACGATGACCCGCACCCCACATACGCCCAAACCGACGTTCGGGCGGGAACTTGCGAGGCAAGCACGCCATTACGTCGAGTTGGGGACCTGGTGACGAGCTTCCGACTGCGCAACATCCCGCTGCTGTCCCGGGTGGGCGCCGACCGTGCCGACACACTGCGCACCGACGTCGACGCGGCGATCGCCGGCTGGGCCGACGCGCTGCTCCTACGAGTGGATCGGCGCAACCAGGTGTTGATCGCCGACGGCAAGGCCGTCCTGAACCGCGCCGCCGATGTCGCCGACGCACCGCCCGAGGACGCCGTGTTCCTCGGCAGGCTCGACGACGGCCGCCACGTGTGGGCGGTGCGCTCCGAACTGCAGCCCCCTGACGACCCGGACGCCGACGTCCATGTGCTCGACCTGCGCCGCACCGGCGACGTGTTCGACGACGTCAGTGCCCAGCTGACCGCGACCGCGACCGCGCTGCTGAACTGGCATGACAGCGCACGGTTCAGTCCTGTCGACGGCGCACCCACCAAAGCCACCAAGGCGGGCTGGTCGCGAGTCAACACCGTGACCGGCCAGGAAGAATTCCCCCGCATCGACCCGGCGGTGATCTGCCTGGTGCACGACGGACACGACCGTGCGGTGCTGGCGCGCCAGACCGTGTGGCCGCCGCGGCTGTTCTCGATCCTCGCCGGCTTCGTCGAGGCCGGCGAGTCGTTCGAATCGTGTGTGGTCCGCGAGATCGCCGAGGAGGTCGGTCTCACGGTGACCAACGTCGAATATCTCGGCTCTCAGCCGTGGCCGTTCCCGCGCTCGCTGATGGTCGGCTTCCACGCGCAGGCAGATCCCGAGCAGCCGTTTGCGTTCAACGACGGTGAGATCGCCGAGGCGGACTGGTTCACCCGCGCCGAGATCCGCGAGGCGCTGGATCAGGGGGACTGGAGTTCGCAGAGCACTTCGCGGCTGCTGCTGCCGGGCTCCATCTCGATCGCCCGGGAGATCATCGAATCCTGGGCTGCGCTCGACTGACCCCGGCGATCGACTGACCCCGGCGCTGTACTGAGTCAGACGGCGAGCTTCGCCTTGACCTGCGCCCCGCTCGGGTTGGTCAGGGTCGAACCATCGGCGAACCTCAGCGTCGGCACCACGTGGTTGCCGTTGTTGACCGATCCGACGAACTCCGCCGCGGCCGGGTCCTCTTCGATGTTGACCTCGGTGAACGAAATGCCTTCGTTCTTCAGCACCTTCTTCAGGCGCACGCAGTACCCGCACCACGACGTCGTGTACATGGTCACAGCAGCAGTGTCGTCAGCGCTCATAAGGCCTTCAACGTAGCCGACCCGTCGAACATGCCCCGGCGCAGCCCGCGTTTGTCGGGCCGCGCTGACATGATGGTCGCCATGTCCCCGACGGCTTCGCGCGACCAGCTGCTCGAGGATCTCGACGAGGAGCAGCGCGAGGCGGTGCTCGCGCCGCGGGGGCCGGTGTGCGTGCTCGCCGGCGCGGGCACCGGCAAGACCCGCACCATCACCCGGCGCATCGCGCACCTGGTGACGGCCGGGCACGTCGCCCCCGGGCAGGTGCTGGCCGTGACGTTCACCCAGCGTGCAGCGGGGGAGATGCGGGCCAGGTTGCGCACGCTGGACGACGGAACCGGGACCGGCGGCGTGCAGGCGCAGACCTTCCATGCCGCCGCGCGCCGTCAGCTCGCCTACTTCTGGCCCCGCGTCGTCGGGAGCACCGACTGGCAGCTGATGGACTCGAAGTTCGCCGTCGTCGCCCAGGCCGCCAATCGCACCGGGCTGCCCACCGGCACCGACAACGTGCGGGACCTGGCAGGCGAGATCGAGTGGGCCAAGGCGTCGTTGATCAGTCCTGAGGACTATGCGGCGACGGTCGCGCGGTCCGGGCGCGACATCCCGTTCGACGCCGCGAAGGTGGCCGCCGCCTACGCCGGCTACGAGTCACTCAAGGCCCGCGGTAACGACCTGATGCTGCTCGACTTCGACGACCTGCTGCTGCACACCGCGGCCGCCATCGAGAACGACGCAGCGGTCGCCCAGGAATTCCGCGATCGCTACCGCTGCTTCGTCGTCGACGAATACCAGGACGTGACGCCGCTGCAGCAGCGGGTGCTCGATGCATGGCTCGGCAATCGTGACGATCTGACCGTCGTCGGCGACGCCAACCAGACCATCTACTCGTTCACCGGCGCCTCACCCCGCTACCTGCTGGATTTCTCGCGGCGCTTCCCCGAGGCGACCGTTGTCCGGCTGGAGCGCGACTACCGGTCGACGCCGCAGGTGGTCTCCTTGGCCAACCGGGTCATCGCCGCGGCCCGTGGCCGGATGGCGGGCAGCCGGCTGCATCTGGTCGGTCAGCGTCCACCCGGCCCGAACCCCACCTTCACCGAGCATCCCGACGAGGTCGCCGAGGCCACGGCGGTGGCGCGCAGCGTCAAGCGGCTGGTCGAGTCCGGCACGTCGCCGGCCGAGATCGCGGTGCTCTACCGGATCAACGCCCAGTCGGAGGTCTACGAGGAGGCGCTCACCGAGGCCGGTGTGCCGTTCCAGGTGCGCGGCGGCGAGGGCTTCTTCAGTCGCCAGGAGGTCCGTCAGGCGCTCGTGGCCTTACAGCGGGCCGGCGAGCGCGACGTCGACGGTCCACTACCCGACCTGGTGCGCGCGACCCTCGAACCGCTGGGTCTGACGGCGGAGCCGCCGGCGGGTACACGTGCGCGGGATCGTTGGGAAGCGTTGTCCGCCTTGGCTGATCTGGTCGACGACGAGGTCGCGCAACGCCCGCAGCTCGACCTGCGCACGCTGCTGACGGAGCTGCGGCAGCGTGCCGACTCGCGCCATCCACCGGTGGTGCAGGGCGTCACGCTCGCGTCGCTGCACGCCGCCAAAGGCCTCGAGTGGGACGCCGTGTTCCTCGTCGGTCTGGCCGACGGCACGCTGCCGATCTCCCACGCGCTGTCACACGGCCCCGACAGTGAGCCGGTCGAGGAGGAGCGTCGTCTCTTCTATGTCGGAATCACCAGGGCGCGTGTGCATTTGGCGTTGAGCTGGGCGCTGGCGCGCACGCCCGGCGGGCGGCAGGGGCGCAAACCGTCGCGCTTCCTCAACGGGGTCGCCCCGCAGCCGCAGCGAGACGACGGCCCCAGTCGGCCGCGTAAACCTCGCGGTCCCGCGCCGCGCTGTCGGGTGTGCAACACCCCGTTGACCGCCTCGGCGGCGATCATGCTCCGCCGCTGCGAATCCTGCCCATCCGACATCGACGAACAGTTGCTCGCGCAGCTCAAGGACTGGCGGTTGCGTATTTCGAAGGAGATGAGCGTGCCGGCGTTCGTGGTGTTCACCGACAACACGCTGATCGCCATCGCCGAGTCGCTCCCGACCGACGACGCTGCTCTCGTGGCGATCCCGGGGATCGGTGCCCGCAAGCTGGAGCAGTACGGCGCCGACGTGCTCACGCTGGTCAAAGAGCGCCAGAAAACGTAAAGATCGCGCCAAAAGCGCTGGTCAAAAATGTGTTGAGAGTTTTTCCTGCTACCGTCTAACCTCAGAGCAACACACGAACGTCCGCGTGCGAAAGGAGGGTGCCGTCATCATGATCAGCAATCACATGTTCTACGCCGTAGCCGGCACCCCGTGGTTCCCGCGCGCCATTGCCGAGGTGCATTCCGCACCCGCTGCTGTCGCCGCCACCGCTGCCGCCGCGCCTAAGCGCCGCGCCGCCGCCGGCACGGCTGCCGCGTCCGTGAGGGGCTTTCATTAGGTAAAGCCTCGACCGCCCCCCAAGGCCACGGACCCGACACCGGATCCGTGGCCTTCGTCTTTTGACAGACCTGGTCACCGATCCCCGAGCGAGCACAAGACAAGACGAAAACGACCAGGAAGCGAAAGGACCGGACATGTCTTCCCTGACATGTGAGAGATCGAAGCTGGCGGTGCCGTGTCATGTCGAGGACCCCGACCTGTGGTTCGCCGAGGACCCGCGCGATCTCGAACGCGCCAAGGCGCTGTGCGGAGACTGCCCATTCCGGCGGGAGTGCCTGACTGCAGCGCTGGAACGGCAAGAGCCGTGGGGTGTGTGGGGCGGCGAGATCTTCGAACGCGGCACCGTCATCGCCCGCAAACGGCCACGCGGCCGCCCGCGCAAGGACGCCAAACAACCCGTGGCGGCCTGATCGTCCGACCCCGGCGCTACACCGCGTCGGGGTCGGCGAAGCCGGGCACCGTGCGCTCGGCGATGGCGCGGGTCGGCACGTGCGCGTCGAGCTGGCAGGAGATCGCCACGATGGAGGCGATGACGCGCATGGGGATGGCGAGCTTCGGCGGGATGTCCATCTGCCGAGCTGCCTTGATCTGCCCGGCGGCCTTGTCGAGTTCCAGGGCGGTCATGCGCTGCAACCACTTTCGGCTGTAGTGGAACTCGGGCACTTCCAGCGGCTCGACGTACTGCTTGAGCATGTCGTCGATCTCGCGGGTGGACACCTGCTGGCCCTTCTGGATGAAGCCGGCCTTCTCCATCGTGGGCAGCAGTTTCTCGTAGTTCTTGTCCAGCGCGTACCGCATGATCTGACCCAGCTCCACCGGCCAACCGCCCGGCATCGGGGCGACCGCGCCGAAGTCGATGACGCCCATCTTCTCGTCGGGCATGAGCATGAAATTGCCGGGGTGGGCGTCGCCGTGCACCATTTCCAGCCGCGTCGGTGCGTCGTTGCAGAACTCGAAAAGCCTGGTGGCCATCAGATTCCGCTGCTCCTGGGTGCCCTCGCGGATGATCTGCGACAGCGGGATGCCTTCGATCCATTCCTGGATCACGACTTTGGGGGCGCTGGCCACCACGTTGGGGACGACGAAGTGCGGATCGCCGGCGTAGGCCTTGGCGAAGGCGCGCTGGTTGTCGGCTTCGAGCCGGTAGTCCAACTCCATCTCGGTGCGTTCGATCAGCTCGTCGACGACGCCCTGCACATCGGCGCCGGGGCTGAGCTGTTTGAGCACACCCACCATCCGCTGCATGGTTTTCAGGTCGGCGCGCAGCGCCTCGTCGGCGCCCGGGTACTGGATCTTGACGGCGACCTCGCGCCCGTCACCCCAGACCGCCTTGTGCACCTGGCCGATGCTGGCCGAGGCCACCGACTTGTCGTCGAAGGATTGGAAGCGGTCCCGCCACTTGGTGCCCAGCTGCTGGTCGAGCACCCGGTGCACCTTTGCTGCGGGTAGCGGCGGAGCCTCGCGCTGCAGCTTGGTCAACGCCTCGCGGTAGGGCTTGCCGTACTGCTCGGGGATGGCGGCTTCCATCACCGACAGGGCCTGGCCGACTTTCATCGCGCCGCCCTTGAGTTCGCCCAGCACAGTGAACAATTGCTGTGCGGCCTTATCCATCAGCTCGGCGTTGACTTCGTCCCTGGACTTGCCGGTCAACCGTTTGCCGAAGCCCAGCGCTGCACGCCCGGCCATACCCACCGGCAACGTGGCCAGCTTGGCGTTGCGCGCCGCGCGCCCCGCGCTTGATGTCGCTCACCAGTCCATCATCCACGACCGAGCTGAACTTCCAACCGGTTAGTGCCGCTCAACACGAGCAGTCGGGGTGCCGGGACCATCGGCGCGCGGTGACGGTGCCGCTGTTCAGGTCGAATTCGAGTGTGGTGTCGACGGTCGCCGGCGGCGCTGCGGTGGGTCCGCCGTCGGCGTGGACGACGCGCAGGATGTGGGTGATCTCGCGCAGCGCCAGCCCCGCGGTGGCCAGAACGGTGGCCCGGTCGGCGGTGCCGACGGTGCGTGTCAGTTGTGTGGCGACGGCTGCCCAGGCGGGATCTTTGTCGCTGCGGTGCAGGTCAGCGCAGCGCAGGCAGCTGGTGGCGCCGGGGATGACGAGGGGGCCGACGAGGCCGGTGCCGTCGCGGACGCGGACGGCGAGGTGGGGGACACCGGCCTCGTGCAGCTCTCGTGCCACGCGTGGGTCGGCCACCAGGTAGTCGGTCAGCACGGCGAGGTCGGCGCCGGCGGGCGAGGCGTAGGGCCTGCTGCTGGAGCTGACGCGGATGCCGGAGCCGGCCAGTGTGGAGGCGATCAGGTCCGACAGTGGTCCGTCGCCGTGGACGCGGACCGACGCCGAGCGGTTGGGGGGCGGTGGTGCTGCGGTCAGGACCCCGGAGTCGACGAGGTGCGTGATCAGGTCGGTGACGACGGTGGCGTCGGTGCCGCGTCCGGCGGCCAGTACCTGCAGTTCGGGCAGGGTTGCTGCGGCTTGCAGGGCGCGCAGGAGGTCAGCGAGGACGCCGGCGGCCAGGCCGGGCGGCGGGTGCACGACGACGGCGCGACGCGGATCCCAGCCGACCTGCACGGTGCCGTCCGGGCGGGACAGCACGGGGGTGGCCGAGTTCAGGGCGTAGCGCGTCATGCGACGACAGTGACACGTCGCTCACCCGCCGAGCGTAGTTATCCACAGGCCCTCAGGCGTCGCGCGGTGGGTCCTGATCGCCTTCGCGAAGTGCGGCTTCGATCGCGCTGTCGAGATCGCTGGTGTCGCCGCCGATCACGCGGTCGATGAAGGCCGCAGGCTCGTCGAGATCGGACGAGTCGGGGAGCAGATCCGGGTGCGCCCACACGCCGTCGCGCGCGTCGGCACCGACGGCGTCGGTCAGCTTCTCCCACAGCGCGGCCGCTTCCCGCATCTTGCGGGGCCGCAGCTCGAGGCCGACCAGCGTCGCGAACGTCTGCTCAGCCGGGCCGCCGCTGGCGCGGCGCCGGCGCAACATCTCCGACAGCGCCACCGTGCCGGGGATGCGATCACCGAGGGCGTTGGACACCACCGTCTGCACCCATCCCTCGACCAGGGCGAGCGTCGTCTCGAGCCGTTCCAGCGCGGCGGTCTGCTCCGGCGTGGCCTTGGGTTCGAAGATGCCCTGGTTGAGCAGCTGCTCCATCTGCGACGGGTCGGTCAGCGACGCCGGGTTGAAGTCGCGGGCGAACTCTTCGATACCGCTCATGTCGATCTTGGTGCCCTTGGCGAACGCCTCGACGGCGTTGAGGAGCTGCGGCGAGAGCCACGGCACGTGGCTGAACAGCCGGTGGTGCGCGGCTTCGCGCGCGGCCAGGAACGTGACGACCTCGCTGCGTGGCTGCTCCAGGCCCTCGGCCAGCGCCTCGATCGCTTCGGGCATCAACGCCGCGACGCCGGCGGGGCCGAGCGGCAGGCCGATGTCGGTGGAGGTCAGCACCTCTTTCGACAGGGTGCCCAGCGCCTGGCCCAGCTGGGAGCCGAAGGCCATGCCGCTCATCTGCGACATCATCGCCATCAGTGGGCCGGCCATCGCCTGGGCTTCTTCCGGCAGGGCCTGCGCCCACACCGTCGAGAGCTGCTGGGCGACGGGATCGCACAACCGTTTCCACGTCGGGATCGTGTTGTCGATCCAGTCGGTCGCCGTCCAGGCCACCGTCCGGGTGGTGCCGGCCGGCAGCGGCGTGACGCCGTCGAGCCAGGTCTCGGCGAGCCGCACCGCGTCGCTCAGCGCCGAGGTGGTCTGCTCGGAGACGGGCGCGACGAAGCCGATCGAGTTCGACGCGAGCTGGCGGGCGAGGTCGTAATTCACCGGGCCGCCACCGGACTTCGCGGTGCCGCTGAACATCTCGCCGAGCTGGGAGAAAATCTGCCCGAGCTGCGACATGTCGAATTGGCCGCCGGGGAACGCGCCGCCGAACGGATCGCCGGGGCCGCTGTTGGAACCCGAGCCCGAGCCGGGGTCCTTCTTGCGGTCATCGCGCTCAGGATCGTCCCCGGAGGAGAAGCCGAAAGGCAGGTCAGGCATGCCCCCAACGGTACTCATCGCGGCGCGTCGATGGGCGCACGCGGGTCACGCTGAGAGTGAACCTGCACCTGGCCTCTACTGTGAACGGCGTGAACAGGCGGATTGCCACCCTGATCGTGGCGCTCGTGCCGATCATCGCGTTCGGTGTGCTCGCGACGACGGTGACGGTGCCCTACGTCGCGCTCGGGCCCGGGCCGACGTTCAACACGCTCGGTGAGGTGGATGGCAAGGAAGTCGTCGACATCGAGGGCACCGACGTCAAGCCCACCAGCGGGCACCTCAACATGACCACGGTCTCGCAGATGGACGGGCTGACGCTGGGGCAGGCGTTGATCTTCTGGGCGTCGGGCCGCGATCAGCTGATTCCGCGCGAACTCGTCTACCCGCCCGACAAGTCGCGCGAGGAGATCGACGAGGCGAACACCACCGACTTCCGTAACTCCGAGGACAGCGCCGAGTACGCCGCGCTGTCCTACCTGAAGTACCCGATGGCGATCACCGTGCAGAGCATCGACGAGAAGGGGCCGTCGAAGGGCAAGCTGCAGGCCGGCGATGCGATCGACGCGGTGAACAACACCCCGGTGGCCAACCTCGACGAGTTCAGCAAGATCGTGCAGGCGACCAAGCCCGGCCAGAAGGTCGTCGTCGACTACCGGCGCAAGAACGAGCCTGCCGGCATCGCCGAGATCACCCTGGGGTCGCGCCCGGACCGTCCGCACGGAGTCCTCGGGGTCAATGTGCTCGACGCGCCGTGGGCCCCGTTCAGCATCGACTTCAACCTGGCCAACATCGGTGGGCCGTCGGCGGGCTTGATGTTCAGCCTGGCCGTGGTCGACAAGTTGACGACGGGCGACCTCAACGACGGGAAGTTCGTGGCCGGCACCGGAACGATCACCGGGGACGGCGAGGTCGGCCCGATCGGCGGGATCACCCACAAGATCGTGGCGGCCAAGGATGCCGGCGCATCGGTGTTCCTGGTGCCCGCCGACAACTGCGACGAGGCGACCTCGGCCGACGAGAAGGGCATCGAGCTGATCAAGGTCGACACCCTCACCCATGCCATCGACGGGCTGCGGACGCTTTCGGCTGGTGGCGAACCTCCTCGCTGCTGAGTCAGGTCGGCGATCTCGATCAGTAGAGTGACTGGACAAACACTGAGAACACCCGAGAGTGGAGTAGTCGAGTGACTATGCGGCCGGCCGCGAGAATGCCGAAGCTGACGCGGCGAAGCAGGATTCTGATCGCCATCTCGCTGGTGGTGGTCCTGCTGTTGCTGATCGGGCCCCGGTTGGTCGACGCCTACGTCGACTGGCTCTGGTTCGGCGAACTCGGCTACCGGTCGGTGTTCACCACCCAGATCGTCACCCGTCTCCTCATCTTCCTCGTGGTCGGGCTGCTGATCGGCGCGGTCGTGTTCGCGGCGCTCGCGCTGGCCTATCGGACCCGTCCGGTGTTCGTGCCGACGGCCGGCCCCAACGACCCGATCGCGCGGTACCGCACCGCGGTGATGTCGCGCCTGCGTCTCATCGGGCTCGGGGTGCCCGCGTTCATCGGTCTGCTGTCGGGCTTCGTCGCGCAGAGCTACTGGGAGCAGGTGCAGCTGTTCCTGCACGGCGGCGACTTCGGGATCGCCGACCCGCAGTTCGGTATCGACCTCGGCTTCTACGCGTTCGACCTTCCGTTCTACCGGCTGGTGCTGTCCTATCTGTTCGTCGCGACGTTCCTGGCGTTCATCGCGAACCTGTTGGGCCACTACCTGTTCGGCGGAATCCGGCTGTCGGGCCGCACCGGCGCACTGTCGCGGGCGGCGCGCATCCAGCTGATCACGCTGATCGGCGTCCTGATGCTCCTCAAGGCGGTGGCCTACTGGTTCGACCGGTACGAGCTGCTCAGCCACACCCGCGGCGGTAAGCCGTTCACCGGCGCCGGCTACACCGACATCAACGCGGTGCTGCCCGCCAAGTTGATCCTGATGGCGATCGCGGTCATCTGCGCCGCCGCCGTGTTCTCCGCGATCGTTCTGCGGGATCTGCGCATCCCGGCGATCGGTGTCGTACTGCTGCTGCTGTCGTCTCTGATCGTGGGCGCGGGCTGGCCGCTGGTGGTCGAGCAGATCAGCGTGCGCCCCAACGCCGCCCAGAAGGAAAGCGAATACATCGGCCGCAGCATCGCGGCCACCCGCCAGGCGTACGGCCTGGAAGAGAACACGGTCACCTATCGGGACTACCCGGGCAATGCGCCTGCCACCGCGCAGCAGGTGGCTGCCGACCGGGCCACCACCTCGAACATCCGCGTGCTGGATCCCAACATCGTCGCGCCGGCGTTCACGCAGTTCCAGCAGGGCAAGAACTTCTACTTCTTCTCCGATCAGCTCAACATGGACCGCTATCCCGATGCCGACGGCAATCTGCGGGATTACGTGGTGGCCGCGCGTGAGCTCAATCCGGACCGGTTGATCGACAACCAGCGTGACTGGATCAACCGGCACACCGTGTTCACCCACGGCAACGGGTTCATCGCCTCGCCCGCCAACACCGTGCGCGGCGTGGCGAACGACCCCAACCAGAACGGCGGCTACCCGGAGTTCCTCGCCAGCGTGGTCGGTGCCAACGGTGAGGTCATCTCGCCCGGACCGGCGCCGCTGGATCAGCCGCGGATCTATTTCGGCCCGGTGATCGCCAGCGCCGCGGACGACTACGCGATCGTCGGCAAGAACGGTGCCGACCGCGAGTACGACTACGAGACCAACACCGACACCCGCAACTACACCTACACCGGTGCCGGCGGTGTGCCGTTGGGGAACTGGTTCAACCGCAGCGTGTTCGCGGCGAAGTTCGCCGAACGAAACTTCCTGTTCTCCAACGTCATCAACAACAACAGCAAGATCCTGTTCAAGCGTGATCCGTCCGACCGCGTCAAGGCCGTCGCGCCATGGCTGACCACCGACACCACGACCTACCCGGCGATCGTCAACAAGCGCATGGTGTGGATCGTCGACGGCTACACCACGTTGGACAACTACCCGTACTCGGAGTTGATGTCCCTGTCGTCGGCGACCACCGACTCCAACGAGGTCGCGCTGAACCGGTTGCAGCCCGATCAGCAGGTGTCGTACATCCGCAACTCAGTCAAGGCCACCGTCGACGCGTACGACGGCACGGTCACGCTGTACGCGCAGGACGAATCCGATCCGGTGCTGCAGGCGTGGGAGAAGGTGTTCCCGGGCACGATCAAGCCCAAGAGCGAGATCAGCCCGGAGCTGCAGCAGCACCTGCGCTACCCCGAGGATCTGTTCAAGGTGCAGCGGGCACTGCTCGCCAAGTACCACGTCGACGATCCGGTGACGTTCTTCTCGACGTCGGACTTCTGGGATGTGCCGCTGGACCCGAACCCGACCGCGAGCAGCTATCAGCCGCCGTACTACATCGTCGCGAAAAACCTTGCCGAGAACAACAACTCGACATCGTTCCAGTTGACGAGTGCGATGAACCGGTTCCGGCGTGACTTCCTCGCGGCCTACATCAGCGCCAGTTCCGATCCCGACACCTACGGCAAGATCACGGTGTTGACGATCCCGGGTCAGGTGAACGGCCCGAAGCTGGCGTTCAACGCGATCAGCACCGATACCGCGGTCAGCCAGGATCTCGGTGTCATCGGCCGCGACAACCAGAACCGCATCAGGTGGGGCAATCTTCTGACGCTGCCGTTGGGGCAGGGTGGATTGCTGTACGTGGCACCGGTGTACGCCTCGCCGGGTGCCAGCGATGCAGCGTCGTCTTACCCGCGTCTGATTCGCGTGGCGATGATGTACAACGACAAGATCGGTTACGGCCCGACGGTGCGTGACGCTCTGACCGATCTGTTCGGTCCGGGTGCCGACGCCACTGCGACGGGTCCGGCGCCGACGGCGGACAGCCCTGCGGCGCAACCACAGTCGCGTCCGCAGACGGGTCAGCCGCCGGCCGCGGCGCCGCCGAATCAGCAGGGCCAGACTCCGCAGAACCGGCCGGAGGTCCCGGTGGCGGTGCCGCCCACCGGTCCGACGCAGCTCTCCGCGGCGAAATCGGCTGCGCTGGAGCAGGTCAACACCGCGTTGGACGCGCTCCAAGAGGCGCAACGCAGTGGTGATTTCGCACGGTACGGCGAGGCACTGCAACGCCTCGACGACGCGGTGAGCGAATACAAGTCGGCCTCGTAACACCCTGGGCCGGTGCAGTATCGGTTGCTCGGCCCCCTCGAGGTGGCCGACGGGAACACCCCGGTGGACATCGGTCCGCCCAAGCAGCGGGTGGTCCTGGCGATGCTGGCACTGGCTGCGGGACGGGTCGTCTCGGTCGACCGTCTCGTCGACGCGGTGTGGGGCGACGACGTCCCGGCCAGCGCCACGGCGAGCCTGCAGGCCTATGTGTCGAACCTGCGGCGCGCCCTGCGTGGCGGGTCGGCGGAGACGCAGATGGCCTCACCGATCGTGCGTCGTCCACCCGGGTATGTCCTCGACGTCGATCCGAACAGCGTCGACCTCGCGGTGTTCACGGGTGCCTGCCACCGGGCCGGTGCCGCGATCGAGACAGAGGACTGGGAGACGGCGGCCGGTGCCGCTGACACCGCACTGGGACTGATCCGCGGCACCCTGCTCCACGACATGGCCGACGCGCCGTGGCTGCGCGACGAGGCGGCACGGTTCGCCGAACTGCGGATCGAATGCGTCGCGAACAAGGTGGTCGCGCTACTCGCCCTCGGCAAGGTGGCGGCGGCGGTGACCGAGTCGGCAGCACTGCGGACACTGGACCCGTTCGCCGATCGCGGATGCCGGCTGCAGATGCTCGCGCTGTACCGGGCCGGGCGGACCGCGGACGCGCTGGACACCTATGCGCGCCACGCCCAGCGCCTCGACGACGAGCTGGGATTGGAGCCGGGACGCGAGCTGCGGGAGCTGCAGACCGCGGTGTTGCGTCAGGCTCCGGAATTGGCGGGCTGGCCGCGGCAGGCGGAATGGACCGGTGCCACGACGATTCCGGTGCCGGCTGCGGCCAGTCACGATGTCGTGCCCGCCGCCGAGGTGCCGGCCAGGTCGCCGCTGGTGGGTCGGCGCCGGGAACTGTCGCGGGTGGGCGAGGTGCTGGCCCGGGTGTCCGCGGGCGCGACGCGGTGGCTGGTGCTCTCGGGGCCGCCGGGGATCGGCAAGACCCGGTTGGCCGAAGAGGTCGGCGCGATGGCCGCGGCCGGTGGTGGTGATGTGGTGTGGGTGAACTGCCCCGACGAGCGGGCCACTCCGCCGTGGTGGCCGATGCGTCAACTGGTGCGCGCTCTGGGCGCCGACCCGGACGACGCGCTGAGAGTGCCTCCGCATGCCGATCCGGACACTGCGAGATTCCTTGTCTACGAACGGGTTCAATCGCTTCTCGAAGATGCGCAGCGACCGTTGACCGTGGTGGTCGACGACGTACAGTGGGCCGACACTGCGTCGGCGAGCTGCCTGGCCTACATCGCGAGCGCGCTGCGCGATCGACGCGTGCTGGTCGTGTTGACGGTGCGCGACGGGGAGCACGCCGCGGAGGTGGCGCGCCTGCTGAGCACGGTGGCGCGCGGTGAGGACAACCGCCACATCGCGGTTCCCGCATTGTCGTCGGAAGACGTCGCGGCGCTGGCCAATGTGGTGGCCGAGGATCCCGTCACGGCCGCCGAGGCCGCCGAACTCGCCGCCCGCACGGGTGGCAACCCCTTCTTCGTGTCCGAGTACGCGCGGTTGCCGCGGGACGAGCGGGCGGCCAACGAGATACCCCGGGCCGTTCGGTCGGTGCTCGATCGCAGGCTCGCTGCTCTCGATCCGGCCGTGATGGCCGTGCTGCGCACGGCCGCGGTGATCGGCGACGTGATCGACGCCTCCGCGGTCCCGGTGCTCGCCGCCGCGACCGGGCTGGATCTCGACACACTCGCCGACCATCTCGACGAGGCGGCCGATGAGCGCATCGTCGTCGCGGCGCACACCACCGACGGCTATGAGTTCGCCCACGGACTGCTGCGGGACCAACTGCTGGCCGGCATCCCCGCCTTGCGTCGACAACGGTTGCACGCCAAGGTCGCCGACGTCCTGGCCGACAGTGTGGAACCCGATGCGCCGACCCGGCGGGCGCAGCATCTGATCGCCGCGCAGCCTCTGGTGGAGCCGGCGGCCGTCGTGCGGGCGTGCCGGTTGGCGGCCGAGCAGGCGACGGCGCAGTGGAGTTCGGACATCGCCGCGCGGTGGTGGCAGGCGGCGCTGGATGCCTACGACCGGCTGCCTGCGTCTGCGCGTGACGACACCGAGCGTGACGCGCTGACTGTCGAACTGCTGGAATCACATTCGCGTGCCGGTCGGGGTCAGTTGGTGCTCGACAGCGTGCAGCGGTCCCTGGGTGAGGCCGTGCGGGCGGGGCGTGCGGCGACGGCGGGCCGGGTGGCAAGTGCGCTGCTGCGGGCCAGCGGTGGGTGGCCGTGGCTGGCGCCGGGGCGCGACCCCGGTGAGCTTCTGGGTCTGCTGTCGCAGGCGGCAGCGCTGGCAGGTGACGACCCGGCGGCGACGGCGCGGGTGCTGCCGGCATTGGCCGTCGGACACTGCTATCACCCCGATCCGGACGTGGCGACCAGTCTGCTGCAGCGCGCCGAGCAGGTGGCCGAACAGACCGATGACACCGACGTGCGGGCCGATGTGCTGATCGGCCGGCTGATCACCTACTCCGGTGTGAGCACGCTCAGCGAGCAGATCCTGACGTGGGTTCAGCAGCTGGAACGCCTGCGGCACAGTCGCTCTCGCGAAGACGCGGTGATCGCCCACTCGGTGGCGACGATGGCGTCGATGTACCTGGGTGACGTTGCGGGCACCCGGGCGCATCTGCGGGCCGGCATCGCGGGTAGCGAGGAGTTGCAGCTGCCGGTGCTGCGCGCCCAGCTGCGCTGGATGGAGGCGGTGCTGGCGACGTGGACCGGCGACTTCGCCGAGGCGAAGCGCCACCACGCCATCGCGGCGCATGTGCACGAGCAGACCGAGCTCTACGAGGCCGGCAGCGGACTGCTGGCCTCGGCGTCGTTGCTGCGGGAGACCGGGGAAGCGCTGGACCCGAGTTGGACTGATCTGCGGGCCGACACCGAGACCGGCGGGCAGGGCATGGTGGGTGTAGTCCGCGCCGCGCTTCTGACGATGATCCCCAGCCCTGACGTGCGGGCGCAGGCACTGGCGATGCTGCGCGAATGGTCCGACACCGTCGACCGGGGCCACATCTGGACCACGCTGGGCCATCAGACACTGCTGGCACACCTGGCGGCCGACCACGGTCTAACCGAGTTCGCCGAACCTCTTCTCGGCCAGCTGGCGCCGCACCGGGAGCGCATCGCGGTGATCGGGCAGGTCGGGCTGGCCGGTCCGGTGGCCCTGGCCACGGCCAGGCTCCATGTCGCGCTCGGTGACGTCGACCCGGCACGGGCGGATCTGACCACGGCGCGTGCACTGGCTGAGCGGACCGGGGGAGCGCCCACGCTGCTGCGGTGCCGACTGCTGGAATGCGAGCTGATGGCGGCGTCGGCGCAGCGGGGGGCGGCGGCGTCTGCCCTGGCAGTCGACGCCGAGCGCGCGGGCATGCACGGCGTCGCCACCTCCGCGAGACTCCTGTCCGGCGAGCGCGCGGGTCTGCACACCGACACGCCGTGACATGCGTGCATCGCGAGCGCGCTCGTGGCCAGCGAGCGCGCCGATACTGACGCTTGAACTTTTCTTGGTGACGCGCACCAAGCCGTCGCCAAGCACCGTCGGTGATGCTCATCGCGCCACCAGGGCTTGACGAGAGGGACTCCGATGACCATCACCACCGACGTGACGCGCGACGACGTGCTGCGCACGCTGCGCGACCACGTCGCCACCCATGTCGCGCTGCCCGGGGAGCCCGGCTACGAGCGGTGCGTGCCGTGGAACGTGGCCGCGCCGGTGACGCCCGCCGCGGTGGTGCTGGCGACCTCGCCCGAAGACGTGGCATCGACGGTGCGGTTCGCCGGGACGCACGGATTCACCGTCACCGTGCAGGCGACCGGTCACGGCGCGGTCGGCGTCGGGCCGACCACGATCATGGTGCAGACCGCGGCGCTCAAGCACTGCACCGTCGATGTCGCCAATCGGACCGCTCGCGTCGAGGCGGGTGCGCGGTGGCAGGACGTGCTGGACGTCGCGACGCCGCACGGTCTGGCGCCGCTGTGCGGCTCAGCGCCCGGCGTGGGTGTCGTGGGCTTCCTGACCGGCGGGGGCATCGGACCACTGGTGCGCACTGTGGGGTTGTCGTCGGATCATGTGCGGGCCTTCGACGTGGTGACGGGCGAGGGGCGGCTGCTGCGCGCGACGCCGGACGAGAACGCGGACCTGTTCTGGGGGCTGCGCGGCGGCAAGGCGACGCTGGGCATCGTCACGGCCGTGGAGATCGATCTGCTGCCGATCGCCGAGTTCTATGGCGGGGCAGTGTTTTTCGACGGTGCAGACGCGGCTGCGGTGCTGCATGCGTGGGCGGCCTGGAGTGCCGGCCTGCCGGAGACGGTGAACACGTCGCTGGCGATTCAGCAGCTGCCGCCGCTGCCCGGTGTGCCGGAACCGTTGGCGGGCAAGATGACCGTGGCAGTGCGGTACACCGCTGTGGGCGATATGGCCGAGGGGGAGCGGCTGTTGGCGCCGATGCGCGCGGTTGCCCCCGTCCTTCTGGACACCGTCGGCGTGATGCCGTACGCGGCGATCGGTGCGGTGCATGCGGACCCGGCAGATCCGATGCCGGTCACCGAGAACCACACGCTGCTCTCGGAGTTGACGCCCGACGCCGTCGACGCCCTGCTTGCGGTCGCGGGCCCGGGGTCGGGCTCGCCGCAGGCGATCGTGGAGCTGCGGATGCTGGGCGGCGCGTTGGCGCATGAACCGCGGCACCGCAGCGCGTTCTGCCACCGGGACGCAGCGTTCTGCGTGGCGACGATCGGGCTGGCTGTGCCCGAGATCGTCGACATGGTCGCGCAGCACGCCGACGGGGTGGTCGCGGCCGTCGCGCCGTGGTCGACGGGCGGGCAGATGCCGAACTTCGCGCCGTCCTACGACCACGCCCGCGCGGCCCGGGTCTACAGCGAGGACACGCTGCACTGGCTCGCCGCGCTGGCCGACCGCTACGACCCGGCGCGCGTGCTGGCGACCGGCCAGGTCATCCGGGCGTAGCGTTCCCCGCGAGCGTGCGTGTCTGCGGCGAACACGCCCTCAGAAATGGCGACTTCGCGCACGCTCGCGGGGCCTGTTTCCGGCCGGTGAGCAGGCGATTTGGAGCCTTGCCGACCACCCCGGTAACCTAGCGTTCACCCGTCGCGGGGTGGAGCAGCTCGGTAGCTCGCTGGGCTCATAACCCAGAGGTCGCAGGTTCGAATCCTGTCCCCGCTACTAAGTGAAACGGCCCCCGGAGGAAACTCCGGGGGCCGCTTTCGTGTCGCTTCTCCTCTACGACGCACGCGCTTGGCGCGCACTGTGGCGCGACGAATGATGGCCGGAGCGTGCCCATTTCGTGGGGCGTGACACTGCGCTCTGCCCGACGGCCTCCCTGACCGGGACGTCACTTGACGATCAGGTCACGCAAGCCTGCGCGGCCATTCACACCGGCCTTGGTGCTCGCGCGGTAGATGTGACTTTCGACGGTGCGCACCGACACCGACTCGATCTCGGCGATCTGCTTGTTGGTCAGTCCACGGGCAACCAGGACGACGATCTCTCGCTCCCGGTTGGTGAACGGCGGCGCGAACTCGGCGGCGATCAGAGCTGGGCTGGTCGCGCCACCGCACAGTGCGGCCAGGCGTCTCGCGCGCGCCGCCGCGGTCTTGGCGCTACCGGTGCGTCCGGCCCGTCGATGCGATGTCGCCGACTGAGCAGCGGCGTCGGCGGCAGCCAGGCGATCACCCATTGCTTCGAAAGCGTTCGACGCCGCATCGAGTCCCTGTGCATCGTCGCTGTCGAGGGCTTGCGCATAGTCCGCGGCAACCGTGGCGCGCGGAGTGCCCAGTGAGTCAGCGAGCTGACGTAGCCGCGCGGCGCCCGCGGGGTCGTCGAACTGAACCGCCGTCTGCAGGCACCACACCTCACGCGCCGGTTGGCTGTGCTGCCGGGCGAAGTCGGCACCGGCGAGCGCCAAGCACCGGGCGTCGCCGAATCGTGATGCGACGGCAGCGATCCACGCCTCGGCGACGAGGTCGGACGAGTTGTAGTAGCGATAGGCAGGCTGCCGCATCTCCCGGGCGAGATCGAGTGCCTGCCGTGCGGAGTCGACCTCACCGACGCGTGCCAACGCCTGCGCCCGCATCAGGTGGAATCTGGGGAAACTGTTGGCATTGTGGAATCCCCGCCCGACCCATGAACTGGAGTCGACGCGCTCGGGCAGGTGCTCGAGCGAGGTGCGGAGATCGCCGGCCGCCAGATGCGCCATCCCGAGGATCTGTTCCGCCACGTCGCGCATCGCCACTGCCTGCCCGAACCGGCTGAGGGCGAACTGCTGGGCGATCTCGAGGGCCTCGTGGATGCGTCCCGACGCGGCCAGCGCACCGGTGTAGACCTCGGTGATGGGGCCGTGCAGATGAGCCCCCTCTGGTGTCGATTCGAGCGCTCGTGCGGACGCCGCGACGGTGGCGGCCGCCCGATCCAGTTGTGCCAGCTCCCCGTAGGCCATGCATGCCGCGATGCAGGCCATCGCGGTGCCATAGGACCCCAGTTGTCGGTCATCGACGTCGTCCAAGGTCTTCAGGGTGTCGAGCGTCCGCCCGGCGAGGGCGAGCTGAGTGGACCGGAACACCAGAATCTGCTGACGGCGTTCGCCTGTTTCGACCGCGAGCGCCTCGTCGATGATGTCCGTGGCTTCCGCCGGTTCACCTTTGGCCCACAACGCATTCGATGCGCGTAGCACCACATCGTTGCGAAAACCGGGTTCGACGTCGTCCTGCGCAGAGGCAATCTTCGCGAGCACGTGGTCGGAGGAGTCGCCGTCGCCCATCATGAACAGCGACCACGCACGCGACACGTGCGCGCGCGCCCCCACGCCGGCGTCGGCCGCAGCGGCGAAAAGCCGCTCGGCCAAGTCGAAGTCGAGCAGTGAGTTCGCCGCCCGTGCCGCCGACAGCAGCAAGTCGGGTCGCGCGGGCAGGTCGGACTCGAGCCACAGCAGCCCCTGCTTGACCACACTCGCCGCACTACCGTTGTCCTCCATTGCGGCGGCGACCTCGCCACGCAGCCGTCGCAGACGCATCGAACCGCAACGCGCACGCCGAATCTCGGCGAACAGGGGGTGGCCCACAAATACGTCGTCGCCAGAGACCCTGATCAGCCCACGCCGCTCGGCTTCCTCCACGGCGTCGTGCTGGGCGAGTGTTGCCAAGCAGCGCCAGTGGATGGGCTCGGAAATCGCGACCATGTCGATGACCTCGAGGACGGGTTCGGGGAGCGCACCGACTTGTGTGTCGACGAGCTCGGCAAGCGAACCACCGATCGCGACGTCGCCATGCCAGCGCAACCACCCGTCGGTGACCATCAGCCGTCCCGCCTCGGCCTCCTGCTCGGCCAACTGACGGACGAACAGCATGTTCCCCTCGGTCAGATCCCAGAGCCGTCGTAGGCATCGCCGCTCCGGCGCAGCCCCGAAGGCCTTTTCGAGCACTTCGGAGAGGAGCTCGCGTGACAGCGCGCCGAGCTCGCGCCACACCACCCTCCCGTCCTTCCACAACACGGACAGGGCGGCGGGGATCGGCTCCCCGGCACGAATGGTCACCACCGCCTTGGCCGTTCCCGAGTCGACCAGGTGCTGCACCACCAGAACCGAGAGTTCGTCGAGCAGATGGGCGTCATCGACCAGAAGCAGGACCCGGCCGGGTTCGGCGCCGCGGACGATGGCCTCACCGACGCGCCGCACCAATGTGGCCGGCGCCCCGCCGTGGTCGTCGGTCCACTGCGCGAAGGCCCCGAGCGGAACGGCCTTACTCGTTGCGGTCGCCGCGATCGTGCGCAGGCTCCATCCGGCATCCGTGGCGCGTCGTGCCGCCTCGCGGGCGACCCGGGATTTCCCGACGCCCGCGTTTCCAGCGAGGACGATCCCGTCCACGCCGAGGGCATCGAGCGAAGCCATGACCTCGGACAGAGCGTCGTCTCGCCCGATGAGGGGCCACTGCTGTGGCATGGCCGGATATTAGCTGGACCCCTCTGAGCAATGCGCGAGATCACCGCCCACGTCATGAATCGCAGGCTCGAACTCAACGCGAAAGGCGCCCGTGGTCGGCACCAAACGGCGATCCGGGCAGCAGCCAGAAGGGCGCCGATGGCAAGAACGGCACGAGCAATCAGGAAAAGCCGGGCAACCCGGCCGGTGAGTGAAGCTTGGGCGGGGCGTTCTGCGTCTCAGTCCGCCGACGGCTCGGCAGCCCGCAGCGCGATGGCCGCATCGTCGAATCGACCCGCCTGCTCCTGAATCCGGGCGATCTCACTGGGCCGTTTGAGCAGGCCGCGTACCGCGATGATGGCGACCTGCTCGCCCACTCGCACCGCTTCCTCCGCGCGGTCGCCGTGGTCGGTGTGCAGCCGCGTGCGCTTCTGCGCGCCTTCGTCGAAGTTGAGCAGGAGCCCGGCGGTCTCTTCGCGGTCGCACTCGATGAACTTGCCCTCGCTGATCGCGGCGCCGATGAGGTCGACCACCCAGTTCTTGAGCCGTTCGTAGTCGGCCCAGAACTGGTGGAAGTCGTCGCGTTGCGCGTGAGCGATGCGCTGGATCTCGTTGAAGTCGATCGGCGAGACCGCCAGCTGCATGGTGTCGAACCGCAAGAGCCGGTAGAGCTTCAGTGCCGGTGACCCGGAGCCGGCGCCGACCTCGGCGATGAACTTCAGCGGTGCGCGGTTGACCAATAGCGTCTCGCCCAGCAGTTGCTCTTTGTTGCGGAACCAGTAGTACAGCGACGACTGTTGCAGTCCCGCCGCACGGGCAATGTCGCTCATTGTTGTTTGCGCATAGCCCTTTTCGCTGAACAGCCGAGTCGCGGCGCTGACGATGCCCGCGCGGGGCGATCCCGCGGGTGCTGATTCGGCGTCGCGGCGGGGCCGTCCGATTGCGCGGACGTGCGCGCGCCGCTCGGGTGGTGGCACGGGGGTCACTCTACGGCGGTCAGCTCAGCGGCGGCTGTTCGACGTGGGCGCGGCTGACGACGTCGCGTGCTGCGGTCACAACATCGGCCCACAGCTCGAGCCCGAAGCTCTCGGACGCGCGCGACGGATGGCCGGTCACCCCGTTCGTCGACACCGACCCTACGGGATAGCGGAAGACCAGTCCCTCGGTGCGGTCCGGATCGTCGGCGCGCGCCATCGCTTCGACGTCCACCAGATCCGGCCGTACGGCCAGCATCAACGAGGTCTCGGCCGCGTTGGCGTGCCAGTCGAGCGCGTCGGCGGTGGCGCGCTGCGCGATGTCGGCGGTGAGGTCCCACCACTGCATGACCCCGATGCGCGCCCGGGGCAGGTCGCGCCGGAAGTGATCGCAGGCGATCCACAGCGCCGCGGCGTTTCCGACGTGCCCGTTGACGAACATCACACGCCGCACGCCGGAGTCGACGCAGGCTCGGGCGACCCGGTAGGCGGTCGCGGCGGTGTCCTCACCACTGAACGCGACCGTTCCGGCCATTGCCGTGCCGTGGAACATGCTGGAGCCGAATGCAATCGGCGGCAGTACGAGCGCGATGTCGCCAGCAGCGGCATCAGCGACCGCGGCAGCGAGGATGGTGTCGGTGCCGACCGGCAGGTGTGGGCCGTGCTGCTCGGTCGCGCCCACCGGGATGAGCGCGACGCAGTCCGGGTCGGCGGCCAGCCGATGCGCCAGTTGCGTCGAGGTGTGTTCCTCCCAGCGGTGCCTCACCCCAGCGTTGCCACTCACCAGAACCTCAGGTAGCGGTCGGTCTCCCACGATGAGACGTGGGCGGTGAAAGAGTTCCACTCCGCCTTCTTCTCGGCGACGTAGGAGTCGAACATCGCCGAACCGAACACGTTGCGAACCAACGGATCCGCCTCGAGCGCGTCGATCGCCTCGCCCAGCGAGCGGGGCAGCCAACCGATCTGGCGGGCGGCCAACTCCGCCTCCGACAGGCTGTAGAGGTTGTCGCGGTTGGGCTCTCCGGGGTCGAGGCCTTCGCGAATGCCCTCCATGCCGGCCGCCAACATCAGCGCGGCACCGAGGTAGGGATTGCTCGCGCTGTCGGCGGCACGGCACTCGATGCGTCCGCCGCCCCTGGGGATCCGCATCATGTTGGTGCGGTTGTTGTCGCCATAGCAGGCGAAGATCGGCGCCCAGGTCAACCCGGACATGCTGCCCTGCTTGACCAACCGCTTGTAACTGTTGACCGTCGGGGCGACCACCGCGCAGATCGCCGACGCGTGGCGCAGGACCCCGGCGGTGAACTGATAACCCAGTTCGGACAGGCCACACCCGCGCGCGTCATCGTTGTCGGCGAACAGGTTTCGACCGTCGCTGTCGGCAAGCGAGATGTTGTAGTGCGCTCCGCTGCCGGTGCGGTCGGCGAAGGGTTTCGGCATCCATGACGCGAACAGATCGTGCTTACGGGCGATCTCGCCGACCATCATGCGGAAGAACACCAGTCGGTCGGACATGGTGACCGCGTCGGTGTAGGTGAAGTCGGTCTCGAACTGACCGTTGCCGTCCTCGTGGTCGAAGGAGTAGACGTCCCAACCCAGGTCGTTCATCGCCGACACGATCTCGTCGACCACCGCATAGTTGTGCAGCAGCCCGCGCAGGTCGTAGCAGGGCTTGTCGAGGGTGTCGTCGGCACTGGCGGGAGCCGGTGTGCCGGTGGCGTCGCTGAGGAGGAAGAACTCGGTCTCGATACCCAGGTTGAAGGTGTAACCGAGCGCGGCCGCCTCGGCGGTGACTCGCTTGAGAATGCCTCTGCTGCAGGCTTCGAACGGGGTGTCGCCGATGTAGAGGTCGCCGGGGAACCACGCCACCTCGCGGTTGAACGGCGCGATGATCGCCCCGGCGAGGTCGGGGTGCGGGGCGACTTCGTCGTCGTTGACGTCCTGCGGCACCCCGTCGAGGGCTGCGCCGGTGAACATCTCCGACCCGCGCGCTGCCTGTCCGAGGTGCCCGAGCGGCACCATCTTGGCCTTCGGCTTGCCGTGCATGTCGACGAAGCTGATCGCGGCGTACTTCACTCCCGCCGCGGTCAACCGCTCGGCGACCTCGGCGACTTCGGATCCGCTGTCGGTGTGCGCGGACCGCCCGCTGAGCGTCGCAGTCATGTGTTCTCCTATCCGGCCGATGCGAGATCAGCTGTGCTGTTGTCCATTCCGAGCTCACGGCCGAGGTACCTGTAGAACTGCCACAACCCCGACAACGGAGACGCTAAGCGCGCTCTGTTGCTGCATTGTTTCGCGACAGTAAATGGATCATTGAAATTACTCAGGGGTCTGTAACCGTTATTTGGCCTCTGAACAAAGCAAATGGGTATTACATCGATAAGTTATTGAAAGACGCTTGATCAGCCGTCTCCGGCCACCGCAGTGGTGTATCAGGCTCGTCCTGGTTTTCCGGGGCGGTCCACAACCCACGGTGAAGAGCATGCGCATATCGGACGTTTGCGGCCTCTACGGCCGGGCATCTGCCCGCCGCAATCCAAACCGAGGAGGCTCGCTGTGAAAGCAATCGTGTACGACGGACCGCGCCAGGTCAGCGTGAAGGATGTGCCGGACGCAAAGATCGAACGGCCCACCGACGTGTTGGTCAAGATCACCGCAACCAACATCTGCGGCTCGGATCTGCACATGTACGAAGGCAGGACCGACTTCGAGACCGGCCGCTGCTTCGGCCACGAGAACCTCGGCGAAGTCGTCGAGGTCGGCGACGGTGTCGACAAGGTCAAGGTCGGTGAGCGGGTAGCCATACCCTTCAACGTGTCGTGCGGGTTCTGCAAGAACTGCGAGCGAGGATTCACCAACTACTGCCTCACCACCCAGCCGGACCCGCAGATGGCCGGGGCGGCGTACGGCTTCGCCGACATGGGGCCGTGGCAGGGCGGCCAGGCGGAATTCCTGCGCGTGCCCTACGGCGATCACAACTGCCTTCGGTTGCCCGAAGATTCGGTGGACAAAGAGAACGACTACGTCATGCTGGCGGACATCTTCCCGACGGGATATCACGCCACCGAGTTGGCCGGGGTGGTTCCTGGTGACTCTGTGGTGATCTATGGGTCTGGACCGGTCGGTCTCATGGCGGCCCTCTCCGCGACGGTCAAGGGCGCCTCCAAGGTGATGGTGGTGGATCGCCATCCTGACCGGCTGCGGCTCGCGGAGGAGATCGGCGCCATCGCCATCGACGATTCGAAAGTCGACCCGGTGGAATTCGTGATGGATCAAACGATGGGCCTGGGCGCGGACCGCGGATGCGAGTGCGTGGGCTACCAGGCGCACGATCCCGAGGGCACCGAGCATCCAAACATGACGCTGAACAGTTTGGTGAAGTCGGTTCGCTTCACCGGTGGCATCGGCTCCGTCGGCGTGTACGTCCCGCAGGATCCCGGCGGCGCGGACGAATTGGCCAAGAAGGGCGAGGTGGCCTTCGACTACGGGCTGCATTGGTTCAAGGGCCAGACCCTGGGTAGCGGACAGTGTCCGGTCAAGCGGTACAACCGGCGCCTGCGCGACCTCATCGCCGGCGACAAGGTCAAGCCGTCCTGGATCGTCTCGCACAACCTCTCCCTTGACGAGGGCCCCGACGCGTACCAGCACTTCGACAGCCGGGACGAGGGCTGGACCAAGGTCGTGCTGCACCCGAACGGCTCGAGCAAGCAGAAGGTCGGGGCCGGCGCGCACTGACGCGTCGACCGGACTCACCAGTACGGACAACAGACAACGAAAGGAACTCACAATGGCAGACCAATTGCGCGGCAAGCGGATAGCGATCCTGGCGGCGGACGGCGTGGAACGGGTAGAGCTGGAACAGCCGAGACAGGCTGTACACGACGCCGGAGGTACCACCGATCTGCTGTCGTTGCACGACGGCGAAATTCAAGCGCGTGACCACGACCTGGAATCGGCAGGGACGTTCTCCGTGGACGGCTTGGTCGAGTCGGCATCGGCCGACGACTACGACGGGTTGTTGCTGCCCGGCGGCACGGTAAATCCGGACCAGCTGCGAATGAACTCCGCAGCGGTCGCGTTCGTCCGCGATTTCATGTCCGCGAGCAAGCCGGTCGCTTCGATCTGCCACGGACCATGGACGCTGATCGAGGCCGGCGTCGCGAGCGGCCGGACGCTCACCTCCTACCCGAGCATCCGCACCGACCTGCGCAATGCCGGCGCCAACGTGGTCGACGAGGAGGTGGCTCGGGACGGGAACCTGGTCACCAGCCGGTCCCCGGACGACCTCCCGGCCTTCTGCGCGGCGATCGTGGATTTGTTCAGTTCGGCCGCACAGCCCGTCGGCGCGGGGAGCGGCTCGTGAGCACCCCTGTCGGCAAGGTGGCGCAGGCCGGTCTGGACGCCGCCGGTCAGCTGGCCCGCCAGCTGCAGCGCAGACTCGGGGGTGAAACGTCTAAGGCCGGGGACCCCGAGCCGCGATCGCGGTGGCGCAGTGTGACGATCAACAGGCCTGCGGAGGAGGTCATGCCGGGCGGCCGGGTGCCCGCATCGAGGTGCGCTCGGCGACCGCATCGAGGTGCATGTCCGCACAGCCCCCGGCGGTAAGGGGACGGAACTCGCCGCCCGGCTGCGCCAGGCGGAGCCCGGCGGGCTCGGCTCGGTCGCCAGCCGCGTGTCGGGGGAGGACCCGCGCCAACAGCTCCGATCGGCGTTGCGCCAAGCCAAACAGCTCATCGAGGTGGGTGAGGTGCTGCGGGTCGACCCCGTACCGCACGGCACCCGCAGCGCCGCCCCGACCGGCAAACTGGTCGACTTGGCGACCCGCCGCGCGGGTGGGGAGGGAGTCCTGTGAAGGCCCTCTGTTGGACAGGAGTCAACGAGACGTCGGTGGAGACCGTTGACGATCCCACGATCCTCAACGATCACGACGTCATCCTCCAGGTCAGGTTGTCGACGACCTGCGGGTCGGACCTCCACCTGCTCGGCGGCTACATCCCGACCATGCGCGCCGGCGACGTACTGGGACACGAGTTCATGGGCGAGGTGGTGGAGGTCGGCTCGGCAGTCCGCAACCATCAGGTGGGTGACCGGGTCGTCGTCTGCTCGTTCGTCGCCTGCGGCCAGTGCTGGTACTGCCAGAATCAGCTTTTCTCGTTGTGCGACAACGGCAATCCCAACCCTGCGCTCACCGAAGCGATGTGGGGTTCTGCGATCGGCGGCTGCTTCGCCTACAGCCACGCGCTGGGTGGCTACGCCGGCAGTCACGCCGAGTACATTCGCGTGCCGTACGCCGACCACGGCGCATTCACCGTGCCGGACGGAGTTTCGGACCTGGCGGCGCTGTTCGCCTCCGACGCCGCCCCCACCGGGTGGACCGGCGCCGACGGCGCCGGCGTCGCTCCCGGCGACATCGTCGCCGTGTGGGGCGCCGGCGGGGTGGGGCAGATGGCTGCGCGCGGCGCAATGCTCATGGGCGCAGAGCAGGTCATCGTCATCGACCGGTTCCCGGAACGGCTTGGGCAGGTTCGTCAATACATCGGCGCTGAAACGCTGGACTACTCAAAGGACAGCGTCTTGGCCGAGCTGAAGGAGCGCACCGGCGGCCGTGGCCCCGACGTGGTGATCGAGGCCGTCGGCATGGAGGCACACGGCACCGGGCCGGCGTATCTCTACGATCAGGTGAAGCAGCAGCTGCGCCTGCAGAGCGATCGCCCCACCGCGCTCCGTGAGGCCGCGTACGCGTGCCGCAAGGGTGGCAGCATGTTCATCCTGGGCGTCTTCGGTGGTGTCGTCGACAAGTTCCCGGTCGGCGCGATCATGAACAAGTCCATGACTGTGCGTGGAGCGCAGCAGCATGGTCAGCGCTACATTCCCAGGATCTTGCAGCACATGGCGGACGGGGAGCTGGACACCGAACATCTCGCCACCCATGTCATGCCGCTGGACGAGGGCCCGCAGGGCTACCGGATGTTCAAGGAGAAGACAGACGGCTGCGTTCGCGCGGTCTTCCAGCCCAGCAAGTGACGACGACGCAAGCCGTCTAGCGGGAGCAAGACGGGGATTCGGTGAGTTCGACTGCGTGACAGCACTTTCAACCACGGGCTGTTCGCGAGTCACAAGTGCATGTTTCGGCCACGCGTGCGACGCACGCGTGGCCGAAACTGTGCACGCGAAATCCAGCGGGCAGAACGCCCACCGCTAGCGCGCTGACCACAGCCACACAGCCCGCTCGTAGGTAGGTCCCGCCGACGGTCCACGTCCCGCCAGGTCGAAGTTCCGGGCTGCTTTTCGCCACCGGAGGTCCGTTTTCCCGCATGAGTGCCGGGTATGCGCCGCGCCGAACATCGATTCGCCAGGAGGCGCAATGAAGGCAATGACATACCGCGGTCCCTACAAAGTCCGTGTCGAGGAGAAAGACATTCCGGCCATCGAGCATCCCAACGATGCCATCGTCAGGGTGGAACTGGCCGCGATCTGCGGATCAGACCTGCATCTCTACCACGGTCTCATGCCCGACACCCGCATCGGGCACACCTTCGGGCACGAGTTCATCGGTGTCGTCGAGAAGGTCGGATCATCCGTGGAGAACCTGCAGCCGGGGGACCGGGTGATGGTGCCGTTCAACGTCTACTGCGGATCGTGCTACTTCTGCGCCAGGGGGCTGTACTCCAACTGCCACAACGTCAACCCGAACGCCACCGCGGTGGGCGGCATCTACGGCTACTCGCACACCTGCGGTGGATACGACGGCGGTCAGGCCGAGTTCGTGCGGGTGCCGTTTGCCGACGTCGGTCCGTCGGTGATCCCGGACTGGATGGAGGCCGAAGACGCTCTCCTGTGTACCGACGCCCTGTCGACGGGCTACTTCGGTGCCCAACTCGGTGACATCGTCGAAGGGGACACCGTCATCGTGTTCGGAGCGGGGCCGGTCGGCCTCTACGCCGCGAAGAGTTCGTGGCTGATGGGAGCCGGCCGCGTGATTGTGATCGACCACTTGGAGCACCGGCTTGACAAGGCGCGCAGCTTCGCCCACGCCGAGACCTACAACTTCGGCGAGTACGGCGACATCGTGTTGGAGATGAAGAAAGCCACCGATTTCCTGGGCGCCGACGTTGCCATCGACGCGGTCGGGGCCGAGGCCGACGGCAATCTGCTCCAGCACGTCACCACGGCGAAGTTCAAGATGCAGGGCGGATCTCCCATTGCGCTGAATTGGGCCATCGATTCGGTACGCAAGGGCGGCACCATCTCGGTGATCGGTGCCTACGGGCCGATGTTCAGTGCGGTCAAGTTCGGCGACGCCATGAACAAGGGCCTGACCATCCACACCAACCAATGCCCGGTCAAGCGACAGTGGCCCCGGCTGTGGTCACACATCGAGAACGGCTATATCAAACCGAACGAGATTGTTACTCATCGCATTCCGCTGGATCACATCGCCGAGGGGTATCACATCTTCTCCTCCAAGCTGGACAACATCATCAAGCCGGTCGTCGTCGTCAACCACAACTGATTCGACTAGGGAGAACTTTCATGACTCAGACATCGCCACGAGTGCCCGCATACACCGCCGACCATCCGCCGATACCGGACAGCGACGCGCTCCGGAAGCGCATTCCCGGATGGGGCGCCGATCTCGACAAAGCCGATCGACCCTCGGTGCCCAAGCTGAAGTTCCTCGACACTGGTGCGCATTGGGACTTCCCGGAGCGCCAACCCGAGAAGTGGCCACGGGAGCGGTCGGTCGAACACCGCTTCCTGACACCGGTTTTCGGTACAGCCCAGCCACCCAGTGGGTTGGCCGGAGCACTGCGCAAGTTCGCATACAAGAAGTTCAGCGAGGGCCGCGCCGCGCACTGGATGATCCTGCTGTACGCCGATCGTGTCGACGCGGCCGAACACCACCTGCGTTCGCTTCTGTCCGTTCGGCCCGACAACCCGATCACCGAGTCCGGCTTCACAGCCGAATTCACCCACAACGGCGTCAAGTCCCGAACCGCAAACAAGCGTGTCGACGGGAAGCACATGTGGATCGACCCCTTCATCGTGGCGGGTCCCTGGGTTCTTGGAATCTATCTGCTGCGCAGACTCTTCCGGCGCCGCAAGTAGGGCGGCGGAGCTCAGCCGTGTCTGACGATCGCTCGGACTCCGCGACGCAGGAGGCCACGTCTGAGGGGAACCTCGAGCTCTTCTTCGATCTGGTGTTTTCCTTCGCCATGTCTCAGGTCACGCAGCTCATGCTGCATGACCTGTCGCCGAGCGGATTCGGCCGGGCGGCGCTTGCGCTGCTCGCCGTGTGGTGGGCCTGGGTCGGATACACCTGGCTGATCAACACCTTCGACAGTCAGGGAGTCCGGCACCAGTCGGTGGTGATCGCGGCGATGGCCGCAATGCTTGTTGCGGCGGCGGCGCTACCGATGGCATTTTCGTCCGCTGCGCTGGTCTTCGGGCTGGCCTTGCTGGTGGTCCGGTTGATTCACGTCGTAAAGCTCGTGGCGTACTCGTCGCGCGAAGACGCGGGGATGCGGCGCAGTGTGTGGCGATTGACGCCCTGCTTGATCACCGCACCGGCCTGCATCGTGGCGGCCGCGTTCGTCGACTCGCCTGGCCGCGAGGTGCTGTGGGTCGCGGCGGCGGTGATCGACTACGGTGCGCCGGCTGTGTTCGGCATGGGCGGATTTCGCGTGTCGCCGTCGTACTTCGTTTCCCGTCACGGGTCGATCATCATCATCGTCCTGGGTGAGGCGATTGTCGAATTGGGTTCGGGGGCAGAGGATCTGCATGATGCTGCGGTGATCGCTGCGCTCGTCATGGGGGTTGCCATCATGGCAACTTTCTGGTGGACCTACTTTGGTCTGGCGGAGGGAGCCGAGAAGCGGCTCGAACAGACCACGGGTGACGAACGGGCCGACTTGGCGCGCGACGCGTACAGCTACCTGCATTTACCGATGGTGGCCGGCGTCATCTTGTTCGCAGTGGGCGCTCACGCCGCCGTGGCCCACACCTCGGACCCGCTCCCGACGCTGCCTGCGATTGCACTTTCGGGAGGTATGGCGCTGTTCTACCTCGGCGATGTCGCGTACCGGTGGCGGGATCACCGCCAGGTGCCTGTCGATCGTGCCGCGACGGGATGTGCCGCCGCCGCGGTGTTGCCTGTGCTGTTCCACGTTCCTGCGGTGGCATCGCTGGTGCTGCTCACCGGCATCGGATGGGTGCGGCTCGCCAGGGAACTGTGGAAGAAGCCTCGCATCGGCACGGGTGTGGCCGGGCAGGTGCGCTGACCTGAACACTTCGTCGCGACACGATCTGACAATCGAAATCACCACTGACGTAGACCATTCGAAAGGACGATGATGACACTCTCACGACGGCTTTCCGGGCGAAAGATCGCGGTGTTGGCCGCTGATGGGTTCGAGAAAGTCGAACTAATCATTCCGATGCGTGCCCTGCAGTTGGCCGGCGCGAAGGTCGACATCGTCTCTCTGCGCGAAGGCCGAATCCGCGGGGTGAACCTTCACATGCCCGCCACACGGGTCGGCGTCGACAAAGTGGTCACCGATGCTGACCCGGGCGGCTACGACGGCTTGCTCCTTCCCGGGGGCTTCATCAACCCGGATCTCCTCCGGCAATCATCTGACGCGCGAGATTTCGTGCGTGCGTTCGACCACAGCGGAAAGCCGATCGCCACGCTGTGCCACGGCCCGTGGGTGCTGGCGTCGGCGGGGTTGCTCGCCGGGCGCACGCTGACGTCCTGGCCGGGCATCCGTGATGATCTGGTCAACGCGGGTGCGATATGGCTCGACCGTGAGGTCGTTCGGGACCGTAATCTGGTCACGAGCCGTGGGCCCCAGGACCTCAGGGCCTTCGTGCCGGCGATGCTCGACGCCTTCGCCGAAGGGGCGGGCCAGCTGCAGGCCGCGCCGATTGTGGCCGGCTCGGACCCGGCACTGGACAGGCCGGTCGGATGGGCGGTGGCTGCACTGAGATGGTCGCCAAAGCCTTCGGCCGCAGCACTGGCCAGCGCGGCGGCTGCCGCGCTGGCGACACCTCTGCGCGCGCGGAAACTGATCCGAAAGGTGGCTTAGTGGCGTCGACTGTTCTGCTGGTGGCCGATCCCGGCGCTCCCGCTGCACTGGCAGAAGATCTGCGCGAGAGGCTGACCCGTAAGGGGCCCTCGGAGGACGGGGCGGTATCGGTGCACACAGGCGCGTATCGTCTCACCGAGCAGGCCTCGCTGAGCGACGTTGTCCACGAGGTCGATCCAGCGAGTCAACGGCAAGACATCGTCGTGTACGTGACCGATCTGCCGCGTCGTGACGGCACTCAACCGGTGGTCGCAGACATCAGCATCCCGCAGCGCTTCGGCGTCATCTCAGTGCCGAGCGTGGGAGGTCTGTTCGTCGGCCGGCGAGTGCGACTGATAGTCGAATCGATCATCGCCGAAGTCGCCGAAGAGATCGACGGTGCTCCCACTGTTCCCGGCCGGCTGACAAGAACCGAGGGCGACGGCGCGGTGCGCTATGCCGCGCCGCCCCGGTTCGCGCGGGCGCGAATGCTCACGGGCATGGTCTACGCGAACCGACCGTGGAAGTTAGCGGCCGGATTGTCGCGCGTCCTGATGGCGACATTCGCAACGGGCGCAGTCAGTTTGGCGTATCCCACGATCTGGCAGTTGTCATCGACGATGGGTCCCTGGCGGATCGGCGTCACAACGGTGTTGGCCACAGCCGCGATGGTGGGGTGGTTGATCGTCAACCACAAGCTGTGGGAGCGGCCGAGTTCCCCGACCGAGCGAGAGCGCGCCGCCCTGTACAACGCATCCACCGTCCTCACACTGACGATCGGCGTCGTCGTCCTGCACGCGACGTGTTTCGTGTTGCTTCTTCTCACCGCGTGGTGGACGTTGCCTCCACAGATGTTGCAGCAGAACCTCGGCCACCCCGTCGGTGTGCGGGAATTCCTGCGATTGGCTTGGCTGGTGGCCGCCATCGCCACGCTCGGCGGGGCACTGGGATCGGGTCTCGAGGATGACAAGGCGGTCAAGCAAGCGGCGTATGGTGCGCGCCAGAAGCAGCGGTTCGACGGAGATGACGGTGGGGCCGACAGCTGATGCACTCACCGCCACTCTTTGCCTCGTTCGGCCTCCCGCTGGCTGTAGGCAGCTTCTCGGACATCGTCCTCGGATTCGAACCCGGTTCCGAGCGCGCCGACGACTGATGCGCCTGCGGTAGACATCCAGCTGAGCTTGACGTAGTCGATGATGCCCGGTGGCGAACCGAACTGATGCGCCAACACGCTGTCGGAGAGCAACATTCGCGCGCCGACGAAATTGACGACACCGAGGGCGATGAATGCGAAGCTCAAGCCGAACGCGAAGGAGAGGACAGTCGATGCGTTGAACAGGAAGATCCGCCGACGTTCCTCAGGCCCGTCGCCGAACACCCAGAGATGGTGATAGAAGATCAGCCATGCCACCATCGCAGCAATGACACACAGGGAGATGGTCAGCAGGCGATAAGAGCTCTGGCCGATACCGAGTTGCCACACCGTCGGATTGATGAGCAGAAGAACGCTGAAGGCCAGCGCAGCGACGACACCTCGCCGCAATCCCAGCAGCAACCGCCATGGCCGGTTGTCCCTGACCATGCCCGCGAGTTGCCGCCACAGCCCGCGCGTGGAGACCACCTGCGCGTCGATCTCTCGGCTCTCTGGCCTGATGAGACGAAAGGGTTTGGGAAGGTCCCCTCGGGTGAACGGCACCTGTTCGTGATCGGCGGGGAACAACTCGCGCAAGACGTGCGCTGTCACCTGCGTGACCCGCCGTCGCAGTCTGGGGGCGCCGAATGCGGGAAGCGACAGGAGTGCCACGCGGCTGTCAACACTCACGTCGGCGACCAACGGCTCGCTGTTCTCGCCGCACAGGGGCAGGTCCGTCACGCATACGGCGGCGTCCCAGCCGCGCTGCCGCTTCATCACCTCCGCGTGCTTGACCAAGGCCTGCTGACCACCCTGTTTGCCGATGGGGAGCCGTTCCCGGTGCATGTACATGTCGAAAGAAGCTGCGCTGCCGTGCAGTTCGGTCATCCGCGCCGGCAACTCTCGACAGAGGTGCTCAGCAATCTCGGCGGAAGCACCTTCTGGATCGCAGACCACTGCGACCTTCGGGCCTCGTGACACGTGGCGTGCATGACTGTGACTCACAGACTCCATGGTCGCGATCTCCGTCTCGCGGTGCACCGGCCCAGGGACACCATCTGTTCGGTGTTGTTTTGGCCTCACGGGACGGGGTGCAGTGACTCAGCGGTGGTTCTGGTGACGCCGATGGGTGTCGAGTTCGATACCGGCCGGTAAACCATCGATCTCGACACTTCCGTCGACGGCGACGGCGATGTCGATGCGTGCACTCGCCAGCGGCATACCTTCCAGACGCAACGGGAGGAGACGAGCAGGAAGAGCGGGGGAGACGTGCAGTATGCCCTGCGGGACATCAGGATCGAATTGCAGCAAGCTTCTCAACAAGAGTCGGGGTGCCGCGGACGCCCACGCTTGCGGCGAGCATGATGTCGGATACGGCACCGGTCGAGCAAACGTCAGGCGATCCAAACCGCAGAACAACTCAGGCCATCGGCCACCGAAGTGTTCAGAGGCGTCGATCACATCAAGGGAAATGCGTTGTGCCTCTTCGAGAAAACCGTAACGGGCCAGACCTGCCACGGCTATCGCGTTGTCGTGTGGCCAGATGGAGCCGTTGTGGTAGCTCATCGGGTTGTACGCCGTCATGTTCGCAGACAACGTTCGTAGGCCGAAGCCCGAACTCATCGCAGGACTGATCAAATGCGCCGCCACCGCAGCTGCATTGTCGTCGTCGACGATGCCGGTCCACAGGCAGTGGGCCATGTTGGACGAGACGGCATCGACGTGACGCTTGGAGCCGTCGAGTGCCAGTGCGTATGCGCTGACCTCGGGCATCCAGAACGCTCGATTGAAGGCCTCCTTGAGGTGGGTCGCCCGCACGCGCCACGACGCAGCAAGGTCGTGGTCATCATCGTGTTCGGCCAGGCCGGCTCTCGCCAGGTACGCCGCATACACGTAGCCCTGAACTTCACACAACGCGATGGGCGGCACCGCAGGGTGACCGTCGGCGTGCGGGACGCCGTCGAACGAGTCTTTCCAGCCTTGGTTCAGCAATCCGCTGTCCGTGTGCCGTTGATACTCGACGAACCCGTCGCCGTCCGCGTCGCCGTACTCGGCGATCCAATCCAGCGCACGGTCGGCGGCCGTGACCAAGGAACGACGATCCTCATCCGGCAGCGCGCCCCACCTGTCGAGTTCACCCAGCAGCATGACGAACAGTGGTGTGGCGTCCACGGTTCCGTAGTAAGTGGTTCCGCCGCCCAATGCGATCTTCGCTTCACTGCCCAGGCGAACCTCGTGAAGGATTCGACCGGGCTGTTCTTCGTTGCGTGGATCGACACGGGTGCCTTGCAAGCGCGCCAACGTCCGCAGCGTGCACAACGCCAGACGCGGATCGAGCCCCAGCGTCATCCACCCCGTCAACAGCGAGTCACGTCCGAAGAGGGCCATGAACCACGGCGCGCCGGCGGCCAGAATCGGACACCCCGGCTGGTCGGGGTCGTCGATCTGAAGCGAGCCCAGGTCTTCGGCTCCGGCCCGCAGGGCTGCGCTGAAGACCTCATCGGGACTGGTGACCACCGGGTTGGACAGTCGCCACGCCTGCAGCCTGCGTTCTGGCGCGCTCACGTCGAGCGGTTGAGGGGAACGGTGTGGGTCTCCGGCCTGCCTGCGCGGTGAGGCGGTGGTCACATCCAGGGCGGCAGACCATTCCGCACGTCCTGGCACCACGACCTCGAATGTGAATCTGCCTGGCGTGACGGTCGGTTCGCCGGTTGCCGAGATGTGGGCGACGTGAGAGTGGCCCGCTGCGGTCATCGTGTAGGTCATGGAGTCCGACCCCAGATCCACGGCGATCCCGTGCGGTGCGGTGACGCGTCCCTCTTTGACGGCGAACAGGTCGGCGAAGTCGCTGTCGACGACGACCGTCAGTGCGACTCCTGCGGGTTCTTGCCCGAAATTGCGCAGCACGATCTGCTCCCGCATCCCGTCGCCGATATGGCGGGTACGCAGCACGAGCATGGTGCTGTCGGCGGCCCACCGCCGAGGCGGTGTGCGTCCGATGAAGGTGGCCCGGTACGGCTCGGTGACTTCCTGCACTGTGGACAGGCTTTCGACCTGCTGACCGTCGATCGCCAGCCGCCAGCACGACACGACGCGGGTGTCCGCGATGAACAGTCCGTGCGGTCGGTCACGCGCAACGTCGCCAGACCGGGATGAGATGCAGAACGTGCTGCCTTCCAACAAGGTGACCGCGCCGACCTCGGTCGTGACCGGTGGGCCCGTGCCCGACGCCCATGCGCCGGAGGCACATTCTTCGCCGTCAACGAACGCCATCGCTCACCAACTCGTGGTACAGCGCGAGGTGATTTTTGACCATGCGATCGGTGGAGAACCTCTCGATCACCGCGTGGCGGCACGCATGTCGGCTGAGGTGATCGACGTTGTCGATGGCGCGGACCAGCGCGTCACCGTCGCCGCACAGGTACCCCGTGACCCCGTCGTCGACGATTTCGGGTGCCGCCCCGGTTGGGCAGGCGATCACCGGCGTACCGCAGGCAAGAGCTTCGATCATGACGAGCCCGAACGGTTCTGGCCATTGAATGGGATTGAGAAGTGCTGTGGCCGAACCCAATAGCGCCAACTTTTCCTGTCCGCCGACCTCCCCGATGAATTCGACGTTGTCGCCGAGCAGCGGCTCCACCTGATCATGAAAGTACGCTTGCTCAGACTTCTCACGACACTTGGCGGCAACAACCAGGCGCCGGCCCGCAGTGCGCGCGGCCACCGCGGCCTGCCGTACGCCCTTATCTGGTGTCATCCTCCCGAGAAACAGCAGGAATCCGCCATCGCCCTTACCGACCGGGTAGGACGCCGGGTCGAGGCCATGATGAATCACTCGGTCCACCATGACCTCCGGTGCCCGCTGAGCTTGGTCACGAGAGATGGCGACAACGGGTATGCGCTTGGCGTACCGACGGTAAATCACGCTGAGCTCGCCGCACAGAGGTCCGTGCGAGGTGGTGACAACACGGTGCAGACCGCTGGCGAGAGCCCATGATGGGCCCAGCAGAGTGTGATCGTGGACGATGTCACAACCGGTGAGCGCCTCGTAGCCCTCCATCACGTGGGGCAACTCGACTTCTCCGCGGCCTATTCGATCCCACGTCGGCCGCGCGGCGGCGCGCACGAGAGGTACGGGAGCAGTGCTGTCGGCGGTGGCGTACAGGATGACCTCCTGGCCGGCGGCTGCCAGCCCCACCACTAGCTCTGATACCACCGACTCCGTGCCGCCGTAGGCGGGAGGTGGCACCGACGCCCACGGGGGAGCGCTGATGCCGATCTTCAAAGGTCCGATTGTCATAGCGCCATGGTGGATTCGCGCGGCAGTACAGACACCGACCCATCAGCGCCAAATGCACCCGGACCGCTAGTACCGCCGGGGCAGTACGCCCCCAATGTCCCTCTGCAATTGGTTCTCTCGAAGGACGATCATGACGAGCGTGCAGGCTTGGGGTGAAGGAATCGCCACGCCCGAGTTGCCGCGTGGAGATTGAACCGGACGTCGACGTCGCGTAGGTCGTAGCCGGTGAGCTCACCGATACGTGCCAGTCGGTAGCGCAGCGTGCTGCGATGGATGTGCAACGTTTTGGCGGATTCGTCGTAGTTCCCGCCGCTTTCGAGGTGCTTGCTCAGCGTGAGAACCAGTTCGGACTTCCTGGCCGCGTCATAGTCCATAAGTGGACCGAGCCATTCCCGGACGAAATCTTCGACAGCTCCCCGCGTGTGGGCCGCGTCGATGAGACGATAGAACCCGAGGTCTTCGAATGCAGATGCGCCCACTGGCATTGCAGAATGAAGTCGCACCGTGAGCGCTCGTTGGGCCTCGGTGAACGACTGGGGGATACCGGACGGAGTGTCACACCGGGCTCCGATTCCGATGGCGCACGTCGCCGTGCCCAGCTGCTCGCTCATGGCCCGGTGAAGCGCCCGCGGGTCCGGCCGGCTCGCAGCGAGAAGAACGATCAGTTGGCCTCGTCGTCCCCGAAGCGTGGCAAGGTTCAATGCAGCCGCGCCACGAGCAGCGGCAGCCGCGAGGGAGTCGGCGCTGGCCGCGCTCTGCGCAACGATCACGTAGTGCGGACGGCGAAGGTCGTGGCCCAGAGCTTCCGCTCTCGCCACCGCTCCCTCGTCGTCGGTCCCCGCGAGAAGGTCTTCGAAGAGCTCCCGCCTGACGCTTTCTTCGCGCTCGACGAGACTCCGCTGATGCGACAATTCGTAGCCCAGCAGCGTGCAGGCGAAGTGCAACGCGAAGATGTCGTCGTCGGTCACCAGAAGCCGAGGGTCGATGATCGCCAGGACTCCGAGCTGTTCACCCCGGGGCGCTACAAGGACTTCGACGCGCTCCTTCATGCGCATGGGACCGTGGCGAGCAGCCAAGACGGCGAGCTGGCGCTGACGCCGTTGTGGAACCGGTTCCGGATAGGGTGTCGGCTGGCCAGGGCCGGACCAACAACGAAGATTGCCGAATCGGTCCTCCAAAGCGATCGGCAAACTGGTCAGCTCATGGAGAGCATCGGTGATCGCCTGCTCGCCGCCGCCACTGCCCAGGGCGGCCTCTATGGTTTCGTGCACCAACGACCGGTTACGCAATTGCCGACGTGCGGCGGCCAGCTCGCTGGTAGCTATGTCCAGTTCTTCGGAGCACCGTTCGCCGCGGCCCGCAAGTGCGACGCACGCAAGCGCAGCCCCCGTCTGGTTCGCGAGCACCATCAACAGTTGGATCTCGTCGCTCGACGGGCGATCGGCGCAGCTGACAACAAGCGTGCCTTGGACGACGTTGCGATGTCGGAGGGGAAATGCCCACCCCCACCGGCGGCCAGGTATCTCCACCGAGCCGTCACCCCGACAGTCGCTGACCAACCGATCCATGTCGACGTCGTCCGGGCTGGCGGGCAACCGATCCCATGAACTGTCGACGCACCGGTATGCGGCTTCTGAGCGGCACGGTCCCAACCGAGGCACTGCGGCCGCTGCCTCAGCCAGAACGTCTGCGGCGCTGTACAACTGGAAAGCGAGTGCGGTGAGCACCGCCAGCTCTCCTGACAGCGGACCGATTCCGCGCGGCGCGGTGGTCGCGCTTTCATTCGCCCCACGAGAATCATTCATAGTGAACCGCCGCTTCTTGACAGGTCTCCCGCGAGCCGCGGTGCTCGTCAATTCGCCGTGGCTCGGCGTACTTTGACTGGCCTACCCGCAGCGGTGACGTCCAAACGAATTCAAGCGGGCAGCACCCGTCAGGAGCTCCGGCCCTACGGCAGGCACCCCAGCGCCGCCAGCGCGCACGCCTCATCTTGCGCCGCACTCGCACCACTGACCCCGACGCCACCGACGACGGCCCCGTCGACAGTCACCGGCACCCCGCCGCCGAAGATCACGAACCGCCCGCCCGCGTTGGCGTGCAGACCGAACAGTTCTCCTCCGGGCGCAGCCAGCCGCGCGAGTTCGGACGTGGCAATCCGGTTCGCGACGGCGGTGAACGCTTTGTCGACCGCCAGCGTCGGCCCGGCGATCTCGGCGCCGTCCATCCGGCCGAACGCGACGAGGTGCCCGCCCGCATCCACCACCGCGGCCGAGACCAGGACGGCGTGCCGCTCGGCTTCGGCGTGGGCGGCAGCGACCATGCGCAGCGCGGTCGCCAGTTCGATCGTCATGGGAGAGAACATACTGCTCACCGGCCTGGCTAGCGCCGCTACATCAGCTAGTGGTGGTACCGTTCGCCATGGCCATCGAAGATCGCCGGGCACGCGAACGCGCGGCCAGGCGGCAGCTGATCGTCGACACCGCACGCGCTCTCGCCGAGGCCGAGGGCTGGGATGCCGTCACCACGCGTCGGCTCTCCCACGAGATCGAATACAGCCAACCGGTGCTGTACAAGCACTTTCACGGTATGGACCAGATAGCCGAAGCCGTCGCCGTCGAGGGCTTCGGTGAACTCACCCACGCGCTCACAGCTGCGAGAGAAACAGCGACCAGTGCACGCGACGCGCTGACCGGAATCGCCCAGCGCTATCTCGGCTTCGCCCGCGCCCACCCGGCGCTCTACGACGCGATGTTCACCCGCGCCACGACACTGCGCTTCGCCGCGCAGGAGACGCCGCCGGCGCTGAGGGCCGCCTTCGACGAATTGCGCGGTGCTGTCGCGGATGTCACCGACGGACGCGACCCCGACGACCTCACGGAGGTGTTCTGGTCGGCACTGCACGGACTGGCCGTGCTCGACCGCGGACGCAGGATTCGGCCCGGCCGGGCGACGGAGCGGATAGCGATTCTGGTCGATCAGACGTGCAGTTGACGCATTCGCTGGCAAACCCGTGTCCCAGTGTTTTTCGGCCCTGGCAGTGGGTACCGTGGTCGGGGTGGCGTCGCAGTTCAGGGGGCAGTGACCGATGAGCACCAGGAAGGAGCTCGTCGCCGCGCGCGACGATGCCACCCAGCTGGTGCGTGTCATCGTCGGTATCGGCTCTGACCTCGACCTCGGCGTCACACTGCACCGCATCGTCAGCGCAGCGGTGGAGCTCAGCGGGGCGCGCTACGGGGTGCTGGCCATCCGCGACGGCGACGGCAGGACGCCCGCGTTCGTCTGCGAGGGATTCGACGAGAGCTCTCACCAGGATGTCCTTCGGCGGCTCACCCTGGTGACGGTCGGGGACGGGCTGCGGCTCGATGATCTGTCCCGCCAGAGTCGCTACCTCGATCTGCGTATCGCCACAGAGCCGCTGAGCGCCTTGCTGGCCGTGCCGATCACGGTGCGGAACAAACACTTCGGCACGCTGTATCTACTCCACGACGAGCCGGGACGGACCTTCACCGATCTCCAGGACACGGCGGTGCGTGCCATGGCCACCGCCGCGGCCTCGGCGATCGACAACGCGCGGCTCTTCGAGCGGGAACGCGAAGCCGCCAAGTGGACCAAGGCCAGCCGCGAGATCACCACCGCGCTGCTGTCCGGTGACCCGCAGACCGGGCCGCTGCAGTTGATCGTCGATCTCGCCCTCGAGCTCGCCGATGCCGAACAGGCCATCCTGCTGGTTCCCAGCGAACCCGAGTTGCCGGCCGACCACGTGGCGACGCTCGTCGTGGCCGCCACCGCGGGCCGGTACGCGGACGAGGTGATCGGCCGTGCGGTGCCCATGGACGGTTCGACGACCGGCGGTGTCGCGCGGCGCGGCTTGCCGATGATCACCGACTCCTTCCAGTATCCGATCGAGGGATTCACCGACGTGGGGGAGCGGTCGGCCATCGTGATGCCGCTGATCGCCGATGACACGGTGCTCGGGGTCATCGCCGTCGCCCGCCGTCCGCACCAACCGCCTTTCGGCAACGACTATCTCGAGCTCGTCAGCGATTTTGCTCGCCACGCTGCCCTTGCCCTCGCGCTGGCGGCGGGCCGGGAACACGCACTCAATCGCGAACTCGCACAGGCGGAAACGGTCGACGACGCGCTCCGGGCAGCCGTCGACGAGTTGCGCAGACTGTGGCGGGCCCAGCGGGTCATGGCGGTGACGTTCGCCGACAGTGGTGTCGACCCACAGGTGGTTGCCTGCACCGATCCGGTGAGGTGGTCTGACCTGGCGGCTGAGGTGCGGGACCAGCTGCGCGTCATCCGGGGCGGTGATCTGCTCACCCCGGTGATGCCGGCACCCGGTGTGGCAGCGGTGGCCATCCAGCATCCGGACGGCGTGCTCGTGGTGCGGATCGAGCTGTCCGGTGCGCGTGCCTTCACGCTGGAGGACCAGACCCTGCTGACCGTGCTGGCCGGCCGGTTGAGTCAGGGGTTGCACCGTGTACACCAGGTGGACCAGCAGCGGGAGACCGCGCTCGCTCTGCAGCATGCGATCCTCGGGCCGGCCCATCTGCCACAGGGTTTCGCGGTCCGCTATCAGGCGGCGAGCCGGCCTCTGCAGGTCGGCGGGGACTGGTATGACGTCGTCGACCTCGACGACGGGCGCGTCGCACTGATCGTCGGTGACTGCGTGGGCCACGGCTTGATCGCAGCCACGATCATGGGTCAGGTTCGAAGTGCCTGCCGTGCCCTGCTTTTCGACAACCCGAGTCCGGCCGCGGCGCTGTCGAGGCTGGACCTGTTCGCTGCGCGTCTTCCCGGCGCGCAGTGCACCACCGCCGTGTGCGCGATCCTCGACACCCTCACCGGTGAGCTGGTGTACTCCAGCGCCGGTCACCCTCCGCCGGCCCTGGTGTACGCCGACGGCTCCGTCGAGGTGCTCGACGATGGACACACGATCGCGCTCGGGGTCCGCATCGGCCACCCGCGTCCGGAAGCGCGGATCGCCGTCCCCGCCGGCGCCACGCTGGTGCTCTACACCGACGGCCTCGTCGAGCGACGCGGAAAGGATCTGGAAGACGGTATGTTTCGCGCCCTCGATGTGGTCAGCGAGCACCGTGACACGCCGCTCGACGAGGTGGTCGACGGCGTCATGACCGGACTGGCTCCGCCAGGTGGTTATCAGGACGACGTGGTGTTGCTCCTCTACCGTCCCACCGCCCCGCTGGAGCGGACGTTCCCCGCCGTCCCGGACCAGTTGGCACCCGTCCGCACGGCGCTGCGGGACTGGTTGCATCGCGCCGGTGTCGACCCGCACCAGCTGGTCGACATCCTCGTCGCGACCGGCGAAGCGGTGGCCAACGCCATCGAACACGGTCACCGCGATCGCTCGGCCGGGACGGTCGCGCTCCAGGCCACCGCCGTCGCCGGCCGAATTCGGGTGACCATCACCGACACCGGTGACTGGAAGACCCCCGCCACCGAGCCGGACCCGATGCGCGGCCGCGGGGTGGCCCTCATGCGCCTGCTGATGGACGACATCACAATCGACCACAGCGACGACGGAACCACCGTTGCACTCTCCGCGAGGATCATCTGATGCCGACACAGCTCTCGTTCGACCTCACGGCCCGCGACGGCCGCCTCCGCCTGGTTGCGGCGGGAGAGATCGACCTCAGCAACATCGGCGCCTTCCGGCAGGCCCTGGCGGACGCTGCCGCCGAGGCGACGCGCTCGGGGGCCCCGCTGACCGTCGACCTCGCTGCCGTCCAGTACCTGGACAGCGCCGCGATCAACGCGCTCTACGGCGCGGCCGATGACATCACTGTTCTCGTCGCCCCATCGCTGCTCATGACGACCCTGCGGGTCAGCGGCCTCGCGGAGGTCATCGACGTCACCGCCGCCGATCCGGTGACCTGACCCCGCGCCTTGCCTGGGCGCACCGGCATTGGCACTCTCGGTAGGTGCCCTCCCGCGTCCCGTCCGCCACCGCGCTCGCCGCAGCGCTGGTGGCCGGCATGGTCGGCACGCTGGCGGTGGACATCGGTGCTCCCCGCGCGAACGCCGCTCCCGCCTACGGGTACACCGGCCCATCGACGCCCGAGACGCCCGACATACCCGCCGTCTCGGCGCTGATGACCTCGGCGATCGCAGCCCGCCATCTGCCCGGCGCTGTGGTGATGATCGGCCATCGCGGTCAGCCCGCCCTGCTGCGGGCCTACGGGGTGCGCAAACCGGCGGGCGAGCCGGGCGTCGACGGCGTCGCCACCCCGGCAGAGCCGATGACCACCGACACCGTGTTCGACGTGGCGTCGCTGACGAAGGTTCTCGCCACGGCGACAGCGGTCATGCAGTTGCACGAGCAGGGCAGGGTGCGCCTCGACGATCCCGTGCAGACGTATCTGCCGGCGTTCAACCCCGCGCACGATCCGCATCGGACGGCCGTCACCGTGCGAACACTGCTCACGCACACCTCGGGTCTGCCCGGCGACGTGAACCTCGACGACCCGTGGGGACTGGTGCGCGCGGACAGGTCCGAAGGCATGCGGCGAGCGCTCACCGCGCCGCTGGAAATGCCCCCCGGAACGGTGTTTCGCTACTCCGACATCAACTTCGAACTCCTCGGCGCACTCATCGAGGCGGTGACCGGTGAGCCGGAGAACGTCTACGTACGGCAGAACATCTTCGCCCCGTTGGGCATGACCGACACGCGGTACCTGCCCTCGGCCGGACCTGTGGCGCGAAACCGGGCGCTGCTGAGCAGGATCGCCCCGACACGGCTGGACACCGAAGGCCGACCGTGGACGAATCCGCACTTCGGCACGGTGATGCGCGGCGTCGTCGACGACCCGACATCGCGGCGCATGGGCGGGGTGGCCGGCCACGCCGGCGTGTTCTCCACCGCGGCGGACATCGGGCTGTTCGCCCAAGCGCTGCTGGACCGGCTTGCGGGACGCCCCAGTGCTTTTCCGCTCCGGCGGGAGACGCTGCAGACCATGACGGCGCCCAATCGGCCCAGCGTCCCCGGACCCGTCCACGCGGTGCGCGGCCTCGGCTGGGACATCGACACCGGATACTCAGGATCGCGTGGAAGCCTGTTCCCCGTCGGCAGTTTCGGGCACACCGGTTTCACCGGGACCTCGCTGTGGATCGATCCCGCGTCGGACACCTACGTGGTGGTGCTGTCCAACGCCGTGCACACCCCTGGCAGCCCGCCGATCGCCCGACTGGCCGGTGCGGTGGCCACCGCCGCCGCCCGCGCGATGGGCATCGGACCCCCGCCTGCAGGCCTTTAGACCCTCCTACGTCGTCGCTGCGGGCGTCATCCTGAAAGCAGACGGCTGTGACGACCTGTTGGAGCGGATGATGACCTCGCACTTCCCCAGTACCGAGACGCTGCGGTGGGCGCTCACGCTGGCCGTGCGGGCACCGTCGGTGCACAACTCTCAGCCGTGGCTGTGGCGGGTGGGCCGGCGACGTATCCATCTCCACGCCAATCCCGATCTGGCGCTTCCCGGCACCGACCCGGACGCGCGCGATCTGATCCTCAGCTGCGGTGCATCGCTGAACCACGCTCAGATCGCGCTGGCCGCGCTGGGGTGGCAGGCGAAGATCCATCGGTTCCCCGACCCCGCGACGCCCGGCCACCTCGCCGAGATCGAGCTGCGTCGCTATCCGCCGGCGCACACCGACACCGTGCTCGCGGCGGCGATCTCGCGGCGTCGCACCGATCGACGCAACTACAGCAGTCGGCAGGTATCCGCCGCCGCGATCGCGATGATGGGCGCCCGCGCCGCCCGAGCGGGTGTCATGCTCCGTCGGTTCGACGCGCTGACCACGCTCCGACGCCGGGTGATGGACGCCGAAGCCCGACACCACAGCGATCCTGAGTACGTCGCTGAATTGGCCGTGTGGAGCGGCCGTTACGACTCCACCGCGGGCATCCCCGCGCGCAGCACACCGCGACCTGACCCCGGTGCGGTGATTCCCGCCCGTGCCTTCGCCGGTGCAGCACTCGAGCAGCCCGCCGACTCCGAGCCGTCGCAGGACAACGCCGCCGTCATCGCGTTGGGCACCGTCGCCGACGACCGGCTCTCCCAGCTGCGCGCGGGGGAGGCCACCAGCCTGGTGCTGCTCACCGCCACCGCCGCGGGACTGGCGAGCTGCCCCATCACCGGACCGTTGGAGTTCCCGGACATCAGGGCCGCCGTCGGCCGCGACGTGTTCGGCTCGGGTGGACACACCCAGATGCTGTTGCGCATCGGGTGGGCGCCGGAGTCCGCGGAGCCTCTGCCCGTCACTCCGCGCAGGCCGCTCGATCAGGTCGTCGCTGTCGACGGTGACCGCGGTGTCGACGAACACCCCGGCGTCCGCCGCCGACGGTGACAAGATGACGACGTGAATTCTGTGACACCCGGGGAGGGCAGCGCGAACAGCGACCCGGGTGCGCGGCCGCTGCGTGACACCCTGTCGCAACTTCGACTGCGGGAGCTGCTGACCGAGGTGCAGGACCGTGTCGAGCAGATCGTCGAGGGGCGCGATCGGCTCGACGGCCTGGTCGAGGCGATGCTCGTGGTCACCTCCGGGCTGGAACTCGACGAGACGCTGAAGACGATCGTGCACACGGCGATCGACCTGGTCGACGCCCGCTTCGGCGCGCTCGGGGTGCGCGGTGACGGCCATGAGTTGCTCGAGTTCATCTACGAGGGAATCGACGAAGAAGCGCGCGAGCTGATCGGCCACCTGCCCGAGGGGCGGGGCGTGCTCGGAGTGCTGCTCGACGATCCGAAGCCGATCCGGCTGGACAACATCTCGCACCATGCAGCGTCGGTGGGCTTCCCGGAGAACCATCCGCCGATGCAGACGTTTCTCGGTGTCCCGGTCCGCATCCGGGACGAAGTGTTCGGCAACCTGTATCTGACCGAGAAGGCCGACGGGCAACCGTTCAGCGAGGACGACGAGGTCCTGGTCCAGGCGCTCGCGGCGGCAGCAGGCATCGCGATCGACAACGCCCGCCTCTACGAGCAGTCCAAGATCCGGCAGTCGTGGATCGAAGCCACCCGTGACATCGGCACCGAATTGTTGGCCGGCACCGATCCGGCCGCGGTCTTCCGGCTCATGGCCGAGGAGTCCCGCTCGCTCAGCGGCGCCGTGGCATCGATCGTCGCGGTGCGGGCCGACCTCGACGAGCCGGTCGGCGACGTCGACGAGCTGATCGTCGCCGCCACCTCAGGGTCCGGGCCCGGAACCGACGTGCAGTCGATCCCCGTGTCGGGCACCGACGTCGGAACGGTGTTCGTCGAGCAGCGTCCCGGTCGGTTCGACGTGCTGGAGTTGGCGCCCGGTTGCGTGGCCGACGGGCCCGCGCTGGTCGTGCCGGTGCGTGCCACCGACACCGTTGCCGGTGTGCTGATCGCGTTGCGGCCGAACGGTGTACGCGCGTTCAACGCCGGCGAACTCGACATGATGGCCGCGTTCGTGGACCAGGCGGCTCTGGCGTGGCAGCTGGCCACCACGCAGCGCAGACTGCGCGAGCTCGACGTCCTCTCCGACCGCGACCGCATCGCCCGCGATCTGCACGACCATGTGATCCAGCGGCTGTTCGCGGTCGGGCTGGCACTGCAGGGCACGATCCCGCGGGCTCGAACCGCGGAGGTGCAGCAGCGCCTGAGCGCGTCGGTGGACGACCTGCAACAGGTGATCCAGGAGATCCGCACCGCGATCTTCGACCTGCACGGCGGCCAGTCGGGTGCCACCCGCTTGCGGCAACGTCTGGACGAGGCAATCGCCGGGTTCGCGACGTCGAAAATGCGGACCACCGTGCAGTATTCGGGACCGCTATCGGTGATCGATGCGGGCCTGGCCGACCACGCCGAGGCCGTGGTTCGGGAAGCGGTCAGCAACGCCGTCCGTCATGCCGATGCCACCTCGTTGGCCATCATCGTGGCCGTCAACGACGAGTTGTCCATCGAAATCGTCGACAACGGCCGCGGCATCACCGGCCCGATCACCCGGTCCGGGTTGGCCAATTTGGAACGGCGGGCCATGGATGCGGGCGGGTCGATGACGATCGAACCCGCCGGCGGCGGCGGTACACGTCTGAGATGGGCGGTGCCCCTTGGCTAGTCAGGGTGTGAGCTGGATCTTGATGTGCCCCGCTGATCTCGACATCGCCGCCGCGTAGCCGTCGGCGGCGTCGGCCAGCGGCAGGGTGGCGGTGAAGACGCCGCTGACGTCGAGGCGACCGGCGCGCAGCAACGGGATCAGCTCCGGCCACGTCTGCTGCACCGGCGCCGTGGTCCACCTGACGGTCAGGCTGCGCAGCAGGCCCATCAGCGCAGGGAACGGGTAGGGCTGCAGGTCGTGCACGCCGACCACCGACACCGTGCCGCCGACCCGGACGGAGGCGATCGCGTCGTCGAGTGTGGTGTCGGTGCCCACGGCGTCGATCACCGCATCCGCGCCGAGTCCGTTCGTCGCCTCCATGACGGTGGCTGCGGCAGGCGGCGGGGCCGCAGTGGCGCCGGCCAGCGCGGCCCGCTCCCGCCGGGACTCCACCGGATCGACGACGAAAACTGTTGCGGCACCCAGGAACAGCGCGCTGCGTACCGCACATTGGCCGACGGAGCCCGCGCCGATGACCGCGACGGTACCCCCGACGGGGATGTCCGCACGTTTGGCCGCCGCCCAGCCGGTCGCGAGATTGTCGGTGAGAAGTAGTGCCGCCTCGGTGTCGATGCCGTCGGGTACGCGCAGCAGTTGGAAATCGGCGGCAGGGACGGCCATCAGCTCGGCCTGCGCGCCACCGAGTACGCCGGAACCGAAGATCTGCGGGCCGGACACGCAGCGCACCGGATCCGATGTGGCGCATCCCGCGCAGCGGCCGCAGCCCGCCACCGACGACACCAGCACCCGGTCGCCGACCGCGACACCTCGGACGTCGGCGCCGATCTCGCGCACGATGCCGACCGCCTCGTGGCCGACGGACACCGGCTCGGCCATCGGGTAGTGACCTTCCAAGAAGTGCAGATCCGATCCGCAGATCGCCGTCGCGGTGACCTCGACGACGGCCCCGTCGGGCCCGGGTAGCACCGGATCGGCACGGTCCTCGACGCGCACCGTGCCATCGGGGTCGACGACCACCGCGCGCATCTCAGGCCACCCCGTCGTGGTCGCTGTTGCCGTCGATGCGGAAGTGCGTGAAGTCGGGTGCGGCCACCGCGTCGTGGTATTCGCAGAGGCGCCAAGGGCTCACGGTGTGGATCTCCCCGCTGCTGGTCTTGAAATAGGAGTGCTCGACCGCCGGGTGTGCCCACACCGTCGCGGTGATCCGCTCCTGGGTGCGCCGGTGCCACTCCCGGGTGGGGTCGGGCAGCGGCTCCATCGCGCGCGCACCCTGATCGATGAGATGCGCGAGGCAGGCGTTGATGTAGCGCATCTGCAGTTCGGAGTGCATGATCAGGCTGCCGCCGTGCGCCAGATGCGTTCCCGGCCCGTAGGTCATGAAGAAGTTGGGGAAGCCGGGCACCGTGATGCCGAGATAGGCGTGCGGCCGCTGTCCCCACACGTCGTGCAGGTCAGCGCCGTCGCGGCCGGTCACCGTCATCGGCACGAGGAGATCGGTGGCGCGAAAACCGGTGGCGTAGACGATCACATCGGCGTCGTGGACCGTGCCGTCCGCCGTCACGAGACCGTCGGGGGTCACCTCCTGCAGCGGTGTGCGGACCAGTGTGACGTTGGGCCGTTTCAGCGCGGCGAGCCAGCTCCCGTTGTCCTGCAGGGTCCGTTTCGCGGTCGCAGGATAGTCGGGCAGGACCCGGGCCAGCAGGTCCTCGTCGTCGCCGACCTGCGAGGTGATCCACTCGGTGAACATCATGCGCGCCAACGCATTGATCTCACTGACCGCGTGCTGCTGATCTGCATAGGCAGGATCGACGCGGGCGGCGTCGAGGCCTTTGTCGGCCCCGGGCCAGAACAGCAGGAAGCGATACCAGCGGGCGTAACCGGGCAGGTTCTGCAGCGCCCACCGCGCGCCGTCGGGCACCGGTTCGTGGTACATCGGATTCGGGAACATCCACTGGGCCGTGCGCTGGAACACGGTCAGCTGGGCCACCGTGTCGGCGATCGCCGGCACGATCTGGAAACCGCTGGCGCCGGCGCCCACGAGCGCGACCCGACGTCCTGTCAGGTCGAGGTCGTGATCCCATCGCGCCGAGTGAAAAGACGGTCCTGCGAACGATTCTCGTCCGGGCAGATCCGGCAGAGCCGGGCGGTTGAGCTGACCGACCGCGGTGATCACCGCGTCGGCGGTCAGCGTCTGAGTGTGCTGACCCGTGCGCACCTCGACGTGCCATGTCGCCGACTCGTCGTCCCAGCGCGCCGAGAGCACCTCGGTGTTCCAGCGCACGTGCTCGCGCAGGCCGTGGCGATCCATCACGTCGCTGAAGTAGGCGGCCAGCTCGGGTTGTTCGGCGAAGAAGTGTTGCCAGTGGTTGCTCGGCTCGAAGCTGTAGCAGTACAGGTGATTGGCGACGTCGACCCGTGCGCCGGGATAGCGGTTCTCCCACCACGTCCCACCCGGACCAGCGTTCTTCTCGATGATCTCGAACGCAATTCCCGCCTGCTGCAGTCGAATCGCGGCCAGGATGCCCGACTCCCCACAGCCGATCACGAGCACCCGCCGGCCCGCCGCGCGGTCGTGGTCCACGGGCGGGGGACGACGCGGATCGGTGCCCTCGAGGTCGAGCTCCTCGAGGACGAGCGGGATGTTGGCGTCGTCGACGGGTTCGCAGGCCGCCCAGTCGAGCATCTCCCTGACCAGGTCCGCCGGCAGCGGCGGGAGCGGCGGACAGCCCCGGTCGCGATAGTCGACGATCACGGGCAGCGCCGCGGCCCGGGCGCGGGCTTTGTCCTCCTCGCTCATGAAGCCCTGGATCTCGTTGAGGAACAGACCCGCCTGGGCGAAATCACGGATGAAGCGCGGATCACCGGTCAGATGCACCATCGACAGCAGGAGTGCGGGGATGCTGACCTCGGCCAGGGCGGCGGCGATGTCGTCGGTCGAGGTGTCGAATCGCGCGGCAGCGTGCACCGTCCGTGTCACTGAACCTCCCGATCGCCATATCGCAACGTTGCGTAGCGTAACTGTCGGCGCTCGGTCGGCGCAATGGCTCTCCTCCAGGGTGTCCTGACGAAAAGCGTGACGTAAATCGCCTGCGCGCAGGTCGGTGGCGGGCGCACAATCGAGGACGTCATGTGCCGGAGGTCGGGCGCATGGGTCCTCTCCTCCGGCAGGTCCGCGTCGGCGCGCGGAGCTGGAGAAGGGGGAACGACATGACGACGAAGTGGATGATCGCGGGGGCGGCGGCAGTACTGGCGGGAGCCGGACTGGCGACGATGGCGCCGGCGGCACCGGCGTCCGCGCAACCGTGCAGCAATGCGGTGGTGTTCGGAAACGGCGGGGGCCGTTGCGATTCCCTGCCCGGGCCGGACGGCACTTTCCAGCGCTGCGACACCGTGTACGTGATGGGCATCGGCGGCACCAATTGCTACCAGGTGCCGGTCGGCCCACCGCCCACCTGATTGTCGCGAGTCCGCGGACCCGCTGTTGTAGCCTCACCGCATGGAAGTACTACGCTCCGTAGTGGTTTTGCTGCACCTGGTGGGGTTCGCGGTGACTTTCGGGGCGTGGGTCGCCGAAGCGGTGGCCCGCCGATACACCACGACGCGGCTGATGGACTACGGCCTGCTGGTCTCGCTGCTGAGCGGGCTCGTGCTTGCTGCGCCCTGGCCGGCAGGCATCGAGCTGAACTATCCGAAGATCGGCGTGAAGCTCGTCATCCTCGTCGTCCTCGGCGGCGTACTCGGGATGGGCAACGCCCGCCAGCGGCGCACCGGAAAGCCGGTGCCGCGCCCGCTGTTTCTCTCGGTGGGCGTGCTGGCGTTGACCGCTGCCGCGGTCGCCGTCATCTGGTGACCGCGGGTCTCACTGCTCACCGAGACCCATCAACTCGGTCACCTGGTGGTCGCGCCCGGCCGTGTAGCCGCCGTCCACGGCGATCGCCTGGCCGCTGACGAAGCTGGCATCGGTCGACAGCAGGAACGCCGCGACAGCGGCGATCTCCTCGGGCCGACCGAACCTGCGCAGCTTGTGCTCATGGCGCACCCCCTCGCGCGGGCCGGCCATCCCGTCGAGACCCATCACCGACTCGAACAGAGGCGTCTCGATGAAACCGGGACAGATCACGTTGGCGCGAATCCCGCTTGGCCCGTAGTCGATCGCCGCGTTCTTGGTGAGCAGGACGACCCCGCCCTTCGATGCGTTGTAGGCGCTGCCGCCCGCCGTGCCCTCGATGCCCTCGACGCTCGACAGCGTCACCAGCGCGCCGCGTTCGCCGTCGACCCGCTCCTGCGTGACCATCTGGGCCAGTGCCGCCCGCAACACCACGAAGGTGCCTTTGAGGTTGACGTCGACAACCCGGTCCCACTCCTGGTCGGGCAGCAGGTGGATCGGACCGCCCCCGCCCACGCCCGCGGAGTGCACCACGCCGTCGAGGCGCCCGGCGACCTCGACGACGTGGCTCACCGCGTCCGCTACCGCGGCGCCGTCCAGCACGTCGGCACGCACGTAGTCGCCGGGAGCATCCGCGGCCAGATCCAGTCCGACGACGATCGCGCCGTCGTCGGTCAACCGCCGCACGGTGGCCTCGCCGATACCCGACGCCGCGCCGGTGACCAGAATCCCTTTTCCTGCAAGCCCGTTCATCGGCACAGTATGGCAGCGTCGCGATTCCCGACCATCCACCTTCTGTGATCGCCTATGGTGACGATGCTCATCGCGCCACGCCGAAGCAGGAGACCTCATGACAGCTCGATTGGCCGGCAAGGTCGCGCTCATCAGCGGAGCCGCCCGGGGAATGGGCGCCTCCCACGCGCGGGAGATGGTGGCCCACGGCGCCGCCGTGGTGTGCGGCGACATCCTCGACGCCGAGGGCGAACAGGTCGCCGCGGAGCTCGGCGACGCCGCGCGCTACGTGCACCTCGACGTCACCGACCCCAATGACTGGCGCTCCGCGGTGGCCACCGCGACAGACACGTTCGGCTCCCTCGACGTCCTGGTCAACAACGCCGGAATCCTCAACATCGGCACGATCGAGGACTACGACATGGCCGAATGGCAGCGCATCCTCGACATCAACCTGACCGGGGTCTTCCTCGGCATCCGGGCAGCCGCGGGCCCGATGAAGGCGGCCGGCCGCGGGTCCATCATCAACATCTCCTCGATCGAGGGGATGGCCGGCACGATCGCCAGCCACGGCTACACCGCCACCAAGTTCGCCGTGCGCGGTCTGACCAAATCCACCGCACTGGAGTTGGGGCCCTTCGGCATTCGGGTGAACTCCGTGCATCCCGGGTTGGTGAAGACGCCGATGGCGGACTGGGTGCCCGAGGACATCTTCACCACCGCGCTGGGGCGCATCGCCCAACCCGTCGAGGTCAGCCACCTCGTGGTGTACCTGGCCAGCGACGAGTCGAGCTACTCGACCGGCGCGGAATTCGTGGTCGACGGCGGCACGATCGCCGGTCTCGCGCACAAGGACTTCTCCGCCGTCGACGTCGACGCCCAGCCCGACTGGATCACCTAGTCGGCCGGCGGGCGGTCCATTCGTCGGCCCAACTCCGCCCGCGACGTGATGCCCAATTTGCGATAGACCCGGGTGAGGTTGTGCTCCACGGTCTTGGCGCTGATGAACATCGCTGCCGCGATGTTCTTGTTCGTCGCTCCGGACGCGGCCATCTCCGCCACGCGGCGCTCGGACGGGGTCAACGCCGTGAGGTCGTCCGACGGCGCCACCACCGTGCGGGAGAGCTCGGCGCGCGCCCGCCGAGCCCACAGCGCGGTTCCGAGTTGCTCGAAAGTCGTCAGCGCTTCGGTCAACGTCGTTGCAGCGAGCTGCTTCTGCCGCAACCTGCGCTGTAGCTGGCCGAGGACCAGGTGGGAGCGGGCCCGTTCGAAGGGCATCGGCAGCCTGTCGTGCTCCGCCAGCGCCCGGTGCGCGGCCTCTTCAGCGGCGCCCACCTGCCCCTCGGCGGCGAGCACCACGGCGCGACACCGGGTGCCGACCGCCTTCATCCATGCGCGATCATGTTCTGCGCCATCGCGTTCCAGCGCGGCGGTCAGCTTGTCGGCGTCAGCGAGGCGGCCCACCGCCACCATCGCCTCGATGACATCGGGAAGGTGCCAACCGTAGGCGATCTCGGTGGACAGACCGGGTTCGCCCAGATACGACGTGTCGAGTGCAGCCAGCGCCTCCCGGTGCCGCCCCAGCGATTCCTCGAGGAAGCAGAGCGCCATGCCCGGCCAGTCGGCGATGTGTGATGCAGTGCGACCGCGGGTGGCGGCGACGACGCGGCTGGCATCGGTGCGGGCGTCGTCCTCGTGGCCCAGGAAGGACGACACCACCGCACGCACGGTCAGCGGGATGATCAGGACGTCCTCGCCGCCGAGCTGCTCGGCCCGTTCCACGGCGTCCGCGGCCTCCGCAGCGGCGTCGGCGAAGCGGCCACGCCAGATGTGGTTCATCGCAAGGAAACCCGCGATCGCCATCATGTCGCTTTCGGCGCCGCGCTCCGCGCACACCACCCTCAGCTCGGTGAACTGCTCATGTGCCTGCGCCAATTTGCCCGTCCAGGACAGCGTGAGCGCCTGCACCAGTGGTGCCCGGAAGATGATCGGGACGTCGAACGCGCTGTCGTAGCACTCCAGCGCGCGGCGCAGCGCCCGCTGGTCCAGTCCCCGTCCGTTCTGGAAATCGATGTACACCGACCAGGCCAGCGCGGGGCTGATGATCGCGGGCACGCCCAGTTCCTCGGCGAGCTTCACCGCGTCGCGGCCATGCCTGCGCGCATCGTCGGGCTCGCCGATGTTGTTCAGTGCGAACGACAATCGCAGCAACACCTGGATCAGCACGGCGATGTTGCCCGCGGCGTCGTCGACCGCGCCACGCAACAGCTCCACCGCCTCGCTGTGCTCGTTCTGGTACATCAGCACCGTGGCGAGCAAGCTCGCCACCAATGCGCGCACGATGTCCGGCTCGCCGGGTCCGATGTCGGCGAGAAGCTCTCCCGCGCGGGTGACGTTGCCTGCCAGGAAATGGTTCTCGGCGGATTTGAGGCGCCGCACGGCGGTGTCGCCGCCCAGTCCGATCGCCAGGTCCACCAGTTCCGCGGCTGCGGCGGGTGCGCCGCGGGACCGAGCCGAGTCGGCTGCGGCGTCGAGAGCAGAGAAGATCTCCTCGGTGCCGGTCGCCGACGCCAGCGCCAGGTGACGGGCACGGACCTCCGGCAGCGTGACCGCGGCCGCTAGCTTGCGGTGCATGGCCCGGCGAGCCGGCGATCCCGCGTCGGCGTAGACCCCACTGGCCAGCAGGGGATGAATGAACCGCACCTTGTTGCCGGCCACCGTGAGAACGCCTGCCGCTTCGGCTCCTTCGACGAGTTCGATCACCTCGTCACGGTCCATGTCGTTGGCGAGGGCCAGCACGTCCACGCGCGCGTCGGCCAGGCAGGCCACGCTCAGCAGGAATTCCCGCATTCCATCGTCGAGCGAGCCGATGTGGGCGCGCACCACCTCGGTGAGGGTGGGGGGCAGCGCCTGATCGGTCACGGCGTGTCCCGCGCCGATCGCGCGAGCCAGCTCCACGGCGAAAAGTGGGTTCCCGCCGGAGATCTCGGCGATGCGTAACACCGTCGGCCGGGAGAACGTGCGGCCCGTGCGCTCGGAGATCAACGTGTGCAGTGCGGCGCTGTCGAGCGGATGCACCGCACTGCGGTGGATTCCGTCGGGTCTGTTCAGCGCCAGCCACATCGTCGTCGTGCCGTCGCCCGGGTGGCAGCGTTCGGTGACCAGCACACCGAATCGCCCCTGCATCCGGCGCGCGGCGAACGCGACCGCCGTGCGGCTCGAAGTGTCCATCCACTGGACATCGTCGATGGCGATCAGGACGGGACCGGCCTCGGCCAGGGCCTGCAGAACCGCGACGAGAGCGGCGGCCACCACCCGGTGATCGGTCGCCGGGCCGTCGTCGCCCGCGCGCAGAAGCACCCGGTCCAGCGCGAGCCGCTGCAGGGGCGGCAGTGCGGCGAGGACGCCGGCGTCCACGTCGGCCAGCAGGTCGGCCAGCGCGGCGAACGCCATCACCGTTTCTGCCTGCCCCACCCGCGCGGTCAGCACGCAGAAGCCATCAGCGCGTGCCTGGTCGACCAACGACAGCCAGACCGTGGTCTTGCCGATTCCCGCTTCACCCTCGATGACCAGGCCGGTCGATCGCTGGGATGCCGCATGCAGAAAGCCAGCAACCTGCGGATCGGCCGTCGATCCTCGGGGAGCGGGCGCCATGGTTTCCACTATCGCAGCGGGCAAAGAAGTGCGCAAAGACCGCAGGTTCGCGGTGCGTCGCACGACTCAGCGCAGCGTCACGACTACCTTCCCGCGCGCGGTCCGGTCCTCCAGCGAGGCGATGGCCTCGCCGGCGCGTTCCACGGGGAAGACGTGGGGCTCCGGCGGACGCACTGCGCCGGAGGCCAGCAACGGCGCCAGCTCTTCCCACTGCTCGGTGAGGTATCCCGGATGCGTCATCGACCATGCGCCCCAGCCCACGCCCACGGCGTCGACGTTGTTCAGCAGCAACCGGTTGACCTTGACGGTCGGGATCTCGCCACCGGTGAAACCGACGACCAGCAGTCGCCCACCGGGCGCCAGTGACCGCAGAGAGTCGGTGAAGCGATCACCGCCCACCGGGTCCATGACGATGTCGACGCCGCGGCCACCGGTCAGGTCCTTCACCGAGTCCTTGAACCCGTCGGCGAGCACCACGTCCGTCGCGCCGGCGGCGCGGGCCACCTCGGCCTTCGCGTCCGTGCTGACGACCGCGATCGTGCGCGACGCGCCGAAGGCGGGCGCCAGCCGCAGCGTCGAGGTGCCGATGCCCCCGGCGGCGCCATGCACCAGCACCGTCTCACCATCGCGCAACCGGCCGCGGGTGCGGAGCGCGAAATGCACGGTCAGGTCGTTGAAGAGCAACCCCGCACCGGCTTCGAAGGACACCGCATCAGGCAGTGCGAACACCCGTTCCGGTTGCAGCGCAACGACTTCGGCCATCGCGCCGGACAGCAACGTCAACCCGGCCACGCGATCGCCGGCGCGGACATGCGCGCCGTCGGGTGCGCTGCGCACCACTCCGGCGATCTCGGCCCCCGGGACGTAGGGGAGTTCGGGCTTGTACTGGTAGAGCCCACGGGATTGCAGCGCATCGGGAAAAGCGACGCCCGCGGCGTGCACCTCGACGACCACGGAGCCCTCCGCGGCCGCCGGCTCGTCGATCTCGACCAGCTCGGCCGCGCTGGGCCCGTCCAGACTGCGGATGTGGATTGCACGCATGCCGACCATTGAACCGCACCGGTTCGCGCCGGGGAGTCGCGGCCGCGGCGGTACAGTCTCCCACGGCAGAATGGCGCGGATGCAACGACGCAACCGGGGGACAGGTATGGCAGCACGCAGTGGTGGCCGGATGCAGGGCACGTGCTTTGCGCCCGCCCGTGACCTGGCACCAGGCCGCATCGTCGACGTGCGATCCCGCGACGGGGTCCGCCTGCACACCGAGGTGTTCGGCCCCGAGGACGCCCCGCCGGTGGTGTTGGCCCACGGCATCACGTGCTCTCTGCGTGTGTGGGCCTACCAGATCGCCGACCTGTCCCGCGACCACCGCGTGATCGCGTTCGACCATCGCGGGCACGGCCGCAGCGGGGTTCCACCGCGGCGGGGCGGCTACAGCATCGACCATCTCGCCGGCGATCTCGACGCGGTGCTGCGCGCGACGCTGGCCCCCGGTGAGCGCGCCGTGATCGCCGGGCATTCCATGGGCGGTATCGCGATCAGCTCGTGGGCGGAGCGCTATCCACACCGCGTGGCCGAATGCGCCGCCGCGGCAGCGTTGATCAACACCACGACCGGCGACCTGCTGCGGCACGTGAACCTGCTGCCGGTTCCGCCGTCGCTGGCCCAGGCGCGGGTGCGGGCGGGCGGCACGCTGCTGCGGACCTTCGGCGGAGCCCCGCTGATGCGCGTGACCGACGGGCCCAGCCGACGGTTCGTGAAGATGATCGCCGTAGGCCGAGACGCCGAATCGGCCGTCGGCGACTTCGTTTTCGAGCTGTTCCACAACACGCCGCCCGCCGGACGCGGTGGCTGGGCGCGCGTCCTGGTCGATCACATGGGGCCTCAACACATCAACCTGAAGAGCCTCACCGTGCCGACGATGGTGATCGGCAGCACGAAAGACCGCCTCCTGCCGATGGTCTCGTCGCGGCGCATCGCGGCGACTGCGCCGAACCTGGCGCGCTTCGTCGAGGTGCCGGGCGGCCACTGCGCGATCCTCGAGCAGCCTGTCGAGGTCAACCAGCAACTGCGTTGGCTGATCGGCGAAACTCAGGAGCGGCGCGTCAGCTCCTGATGCGCCTCGGCGGCCGCACGCTGCCCCGAGCGCACCGCACCGTCGAGGAATCCCGGCCACGTGTCCGCGGTTTCGGTGCCCGCCCAGAAGATCCCGTCGACCGGGGTCCGCAACAACCGGCCGTGTGCCGTCCATGATCCCGGCGGCACCGCCGCTGTCGGCCCGCCCGGTGCGAATGCCTCTGCGCCCCAGCAGTGGTCGAGATAGTCCACCGGGTTCGCCGCGGCGTTGCCGAAAAGAGCGACGAAATTCGACAGCGCGGCCTCCCGGCGCTGCTCGGGCGGTAATGGGTCGAACAGCCGCGCGTCGGTGAAGCCGAGCAGCACCCCGGGCCCGTCGTCGCCGGGGCTGACATCGAACGTGATGAAGACCGGGCCCTCGTCGGACAGGGCTTCCCCCGAATAGCCGTTCTCGCGCCAGAACGGCCGCTCGTAGGCGGCATAGGCCTTGCTCAGATGCCCCTGGGGCCAGTGGCGGACCAGCGCGTCGTAGCCGTCGGGAAGAGCCGGATCGAACGTGATGGTGCTGCGGTGCTCGGGCGGTACCGCGACGACCACGGCGGCGCCGGTGAACTCGCCACGATCGGAGACCACGGTCAAGCCACCCTCGCGGCGTTCGATGCGCCGGACCGGGGCGCCGAGCACCACGCGCTCCCCGAGTTCAGCGGCCATCCGGACCGCGATCTGCTGCGTGCCTGCCAGGAAGCGGTCCTGCTGCGCGCCACCCTTGACGTCGAGCATGCGGTCGAGGCCACCGGCGGCCTTGACGTAGCGCACGGCATGCAGCATCGACACCGCGTCCGGCTCACATCCCCAGGTGACCCGCGCCATGATCGCCATCAGATCGCGCGTCGAGGCGCCCGCGTGCATCGACCGCAACCACCGATCGAGGGTGAGCGCGTCGAGCTGCTCGGCGATCGGGGACGACCACGGATCGGCGACCTGCACCTTCTGGCTGATCCGGCCGAACCGCCACTGGATGCGGGAGACGTCGAGAAGTTCGAGTATCGACAGGCGAGGGATGGTGCTGCGGTAGGTACGCACCCGGCCCCGCCACCGGATCAGGTTCCTGCCGTGGCTGTAGGTGGGCACGGTCTGGCATCCCAGCTCCCGGGCCAGCGCCAGCACCGCATCCTGCGTCGGCCCCACGAACGTCGCGCCGAGGTCGACGGGCACCCCGCCCACCTCGCCGGTGTACGAGCGACCCCCCACGCGGTCGCGGCCCTCGACCACCACGACATCGCGCCCCAGGCGCGTGAGCTCCCGCGCCGCCGACAGTCCGGCGAAGCCGGCTCCCACGATCACCACGTCTGCCATGAAGCGATTCTGGCGTGCTCGTCGTCGCGTGGCGATGATTTGCACGCCGAAGTCGCGCTAAGGTCGGCCGTTGTGCAGGTGATGACGGCGCTCATGAGTCCGATCGGCGCGGCGCAGCGGGCCGCGGCGCTGCGCGAGGCGGGTGCGAGCGGCGTGTTCACCTTCGAAGGCCCGCACGACGCGTTCACCCCGCTGACGCTGGCCGCCTCCGTGGGAGGCCTGGACCTGATGACCAACGTTGCAATCGCGTTCCCGCGCAACCCGATTCACCTGGCGCACCAGGCGGTCGACCATCAGCTGCTGACCGACGGACGGTTCACGCTGGGATTGGGCACACAGATCCGCACCCAGATCGAGAAACGCTTCGGCGCCGAGTTCGACAAACCCGTCGAGCGGATGCGGGATCTGATCGGCGCGCTGCGGGCCATCTTCGACGCATGGCGCACCGGCGAACGGCTGGCCTACCGCGGCGAGTTCTACCGACACACGCTGATGACGCCGACATTCAGCCCGCCGGCCGACTTCGCGCCGATCCCGATCTATGTCGGTGCCCTCGGGCCGCGGCTGACACGCATGGTTGCCGAGACCGCCGACGGGCTCTTGGTGATGCCGTTCGGATCGCGACGCTTCCTGACCGAGGTCACGCTGCCCAATGTGGATGCCGGGCTGGCCGCGGCCGGGCGGCGCCGCGAGGATCTGGCGATCGTGCCGGAGGTGATCGTCTCCGACGCGGAATCCGATCCGGATCACGCGTCCGCGCGGCGGCTGCTCGCGTTCTACGGATCCACGCCCGCCTATCGGCCCGTGCTCGACGTGCACGGCTGGGGGGATCTTCAGCCCGAGCTCAACGCCCTGTCCAAGCAGGGCCGCTGGGCCGAGATGGGGGGCCTCATCGACGACGACGTGCTGCACACCATCGCCGCGTGTGGCACACCCGCCGACATCGCCGCGCACATCCGTGACCGCACCGCCGGTGTCGCCGACCGGGTCTGCCTGTATCAGCCCGGCCCGATCCCGGTGGACACGCTGAGTCAGATCGTCGACGCCTTGTCGGTCGACGCCCGGACCTAGCCGGTTCGGTCTCGGATAGGGCTGCCGCCGTGGCGATCACCGTGCGGGAACTGGCCAGGGTCGACGGTCTCGGGCTGCGGCTGGTCGCGGGCGAATCCGCGGCGGACCGTCCGATCGCCTGGGCGCACGCGATCGAGCTGGCCGACCCGACGCCCTATCTCGCCGGCGGCGAGCTGGTGATGACCACCGGGATCAACATTGGTGCCGACGCCGTGGCTCAGTCCGCGTACGTCGCGCGGCTGGCCGCAGCGGGCAGCGCCGCGCTGGCCGTGGACACCGGCACGACGTTGACCGAGATCCCAGCCGGTGTGCTCGCTGCCGGCAGCTCCGCCGGCCTGCCCGTGCTCGAGGTCCCTCCGTCGACGCCCTTCATCGCGATCACCAAGACGGTGATCGACGCGCTGGCCGACGACGAACTGCGTGCGGTGCAGCAGGTGGTCGAGGGCCAGGAGGTGCTCGCCCGGGCTACGGTCACAGGCGGCATCCCGGGGGTGGTCGACGCGCTGGCCGACCGGCTGGCAGCGACAGTGGTCGTGCTAGACGCACATCGCAGCGTGCTGGCGGCGGCGGGACCGCAGCGGACCCGGTTGCTCGCCGCGCTCACCGACAATACGCCCGCGGCGCGGCGGGGTGCCTATGTCACCGGGGACGCCGACGCGTACGTCACTGTGCAGAATCTTTCTGCGGCACAACCTCATCGGGGTCGGTTGGCGGTGCGCTCGACCGCCCCGCTGTCGAACCCGGACCGGTTGCTCGTCGGCCATGCCGTCTCATTGATCTCGATCGCGCTGGAAAAGCCGGCGGGTGTCGTCGAGGCCGAGCAGCGCCTGCGCAGCGCCGTGACACGCCAGCTGCTACAGGGGTCCGGTCTCATCGACGATGGAGTGCTGCGGTACTTCGGGTTCGCGCCGCACGACGAGGTGGTCGTGGTGCTGCTCAACGATGTCGGGCCGATGCTGGCCGCGCAGCAGGACTGGGCCCGGCGACTCGGTGCGGCCGGGCCTTACCTGATGGCCCACCTGACGACGACGGGCTCGGAACTCGCGATCGTGGTGCCCCGCGCGGCCGGTGCCCGCATCGCCGAGATCGGGGCGGACCTCGTCCGCGCACCCGCGGGCGGGGCGAGCGGCCCGGTGCCGCTGGGGGACATCGCCGTGGGCCTCGAGCAGGCCCGCATCGCCTGCCATGCCGGAGGAGTGCGCTTTGCCGACTTCGCCGAGCTGGGACCCCTGGATGTGTTGCTCGCCGGGCGCACCACGGCCGAGTTGGCCGTGTTCGCTGCGCCTTTGGCGGCCTTGAATGCGGAGCTGGTGGCGACACTGGAGGCGTTTCTGCGGCACAACGGCCACCTCGAGGGCGCCGCGGCCGCCACCGGCGTGCACCGCCACACGTTGCGCCACAGGATGCGGCGCATCGGTGATGCCCTCGACGACGACCTCGACGACGCCGACACCCGCACACGGCTGTGGCTCTCGATCAGGGCCAGGCAGCTATTGTCCGACCGACCTCATCCACCACCCAGCCGGGGCGGACCCGACCGATAACTGACCGGGGTGGCCGACAGCGTGATCGGGTTGGCGACCTGTGGCGCGCCGCCGTCGGGCATCGCCACCGTTGCGTGCAGGCCGAGCCTCTCGGCGAACGCGAATGCTTCGGCCACGTCGTTGATCGGCCCCGCCGGTACGCCCGCGGCGGTCAGCTCGGCGTACCAGTGGTCGGCGCCGCAGCGGCGCATCTCGCTGTCGATCAACGCGCACAACACCTCTCGGTTCTGTACACGCGCGGGGTTGGTGGCGAACCGTGGGTCCTCACCCCAGTCCGCCTGACCGAGCGCGGCGGCGAAGGCGCGGAACTGCTTGTCGTTCCCGACGGCCACCGCGATGGGCCGGTCGGCGGTGTCGAACGTCTGATACGGCGCGACGCTGGGGTGGCGATTGCCCATCATGCCCGGTACCACTCCGGCGCCCACGTATCCCGAGGCCTGATTCACCAGGGACGACAACAGAACCGACAGCAGGTTGGTGTCCACTCGCTGGCCCTCGCCGGTGCGATCCCGGTGGGCCAGGGCAGCCAGGATGCCGCTCAGCGCGTGCAGGCCGGCGAGGACGTCGACCAGCGCCACACCGACTTTGGTGGGATCGCCGGGCTCGGTGCCGGTGACGCTCATCAGCCCGCCGACGGCCTGCAGCAGCAGGTCGTAGCCCGGCAGGTCGGCTCCCTGGCCGCGTCCGAATCCGGTGATGGAGCAGTAGATGACGTCGCGGCGCAGCGCGTGCACGTCGTCGTAGCCCAACCCCAGTTTCTCCATCGTTCCGGCGCGGAAGTTCTCGACGACGATGTCGGCGCCGCTGACGAGGTCGCGGGCGCGCTGTACGTCGGCGGGGTCGGTGAGATCGAGCGCCACGGATCGCTTGTTGCGGTTGACGGAGTTGTAATAGGTGGCGACGCCGTCAGAGTCGTAGGGCGGCCCCCAGTGGCGGGTGTCGTCACCGGTCTGCGGCCGCTCGATCTTGATCACTTCAGCGCCAAAGTCGCCGAGCATCATGGTCGCGTACGGGCCCGCCAACACGCGGCTGAAGTCGACGACGACGATGCCGTCGAGTGCGCCCGGTGTCACGCGCGCGGCCTGCCGCCGCGGAGGTACACGGTGGTGGTGTGGGTGAAGAAGTCGCGGGCGGCGGTGCCCTGTTCCTTGGGGCCGAGGCCGCTCTTCTTCGCCCCACCGAAGGGCACGTGCGGATCGGCGCCCGCCGACTCCGAATTGATGTGCAGCACGCCGACATCGATGTGTTCGACGGCGTGCAGCGCCCGGGTGAGATCCTGGGTGAACACGGCTGCCGAGAGTCCGAACTCGCTGTCGTTGGCCAGTGCGAACGCCTCCTCTGCATCGGCGGCCCGTTTGACTGCGAGCACGGGACCGAACAACTCCTCGGTCCACACGTCGGCATCTGCGGCGCCCAGGTCGAGGACCGTGGGGGCGACGAAGTAGCCGTCGGCGCGGGCGTCCGAGTAGAGCGCGCCACCGGTCAGCACCGTGGCGCCCTGCTCGGTGGCCGTCGCGATACCCGCTGAGATGTTCTGCTGCGCAGGCAAACTGATGACGGGCCCCATCTCAACGTCGTCCTCGGTGGGATCGCCGACCCGCAGTGCCGCAGCGCGCTCACACACCGCGCTGACGAAGCGGTCCGCGATGCCGGCGGTCACGATGAGTCGCGAGGTCGCGGTGCACTTCTGGCCGGTCGAGCGGAACGCGCCGAGCAGAACCTGCTCCACCGCGAGGTCGAGGTCGGCGTCGTCGAGCACGATCGCGGCGTTCTTGCCGCCCATCTCGGCCTGTGCCGGGACACCGCGTGCGGCCGCCGCCGCGGCGATCCGCCGCCCGACCGCGGTGGAGCCGGTGAACGTGATCGCGTCGACGTCAGGGTGGTTGACCAGTGCGTCGCCGATGTCAGACTCGCCGACGAGCAGGTTGAGTACGCCGTCCGGCAGTCCGGCTGAGCTCAGCGCGTCGGCCAGTCGAAGCGCCAGCAGCGGCACGGTGCTCGCGGGCTTCCACACCACCGTGTTGCCGAACACCAACGCGGGAGCGATCTTCCACGCCGGGATCGCGATGGGGAAGTTGAACGGCGTGATACAGGCGACGACGCCGACCGGCTTGCGGGTCACCATGATCTGCTCCCCGGCGCGTGGAGACGCGTAGATTTCGCCGGCCTGCCGGTCGCCCTCGGCGCCGTAGTAGCGCAGGATCTGCGCCGCGCGGCGCACCTCGCCGATGCCCTCGGCCTTGGTCTTGCCTTCCTCGGCGGCCAGTTCGAGGCCCCACGTTGCCGCGTTGCCGTCGACGATGTCGGCCGCGGCCACCAGAACCCCGCCGCGCTGATGGATCGGTGTCGCCGCCCACGCTCTCGCGGCATCCGAGGCGGCGCCGACGGCGGCGTCGACGTCGTCGATCAGGGCTGCGCCCCCGTCGGCCACCACCACGTCCGGCCGGGCCGGGTTCACGCTGCGGATGTTCTCACCGCGGCCGGGCACCCACTGCCCGGCGATGAGATGCCGGATGGCTGCCGTCATGACCGGAACGCGGCGTGCCCGGTGAGCGCCTTGCCGATCGAGAGCATGTGCATCTCCGAGGTGCCCTCGTAGGTGAGCACCGATTCCAGGTTGTTGGCGTGCCGCAGCGGTGAGTACTCCAGCGTGATTCCACTGCCGCCCAACAGGGTTCGGCATTCCCGTGCGATCGCCAACGCCTCGCGCACGTTGTTGAGCTTGCCCAGGCTGATCTGCTCGGGCGAGACACCGTCGCTGTCCTTGATCCGGCCCAGGTGCAGAGCCAGCAGCATGCCCTTGCCGAGTTCCACGGTCATGTTGGCGAGCTTCTCCTGCGTGAGCTGGTAGCTCGACAGTGGCTTGTCGAACACGTCGCGCGACTGGGTGTAGGCGATGGTGGTTTCCAGGCAGTCGCGCGCCGCGCCGAGCGAACCGAACACGATGCCGAAGCGGGCTTCGTTGAGACACGACAGCGGCGCGCCGAGACCGTTGGCGTGCGGCAGCTGCGCCGAGGCGGGCAGACGGACCTCGTCGAGCACCAGCTCGGAGGTGACCGATGCGCGCAGCGAGAGCTTGCGGTGGATGGCGTTCGCGGTGAAGCCGGGAGTGTCGGTGGGCACCAGGAAGCCGCGAATGCCGTCGTCGGTCTGCGCCCACACTGTCGCGACGTCGGCGAGGTTGCCGTTGGTGATCCACATCTTCGTGCCGGTGAGCACCCAGTCTGAACCGTCGCGGCGGGCACGAGTACGCATGCCGGCGGGGTTGGAGCCGAAGTCCGGTTCGGTCAGGCCGAAGCAGCCCACGGCCTCTCCGGTCGCGAGCCGGGGCAGCCACTCGTCCTTCTGCTCGTCGGAGCCGTACCGGTGGATAGAGAACATCGACAGGGACCCCTGCACCGAGACGAAGCTGCGGAACCCACTGTCACCGGCTTCGAGCTCCATGCAGGCCAGCCCGTAACTGACGGCGTTGGTGCCCGCGCAGCCGTACCCCTCCAGATGCATGCCCAGCAGCCCGAGCGAGCCGAACTCCTTGGCCAACTCCTTGGGCAGCGTGGCCGATTCGAACCAGTCCTCGACCTCCGGCCGGAGCGTCTTGTCGACGAAGGAGCGGACCGTCGCCGCGATCTCACGCTCCTCGTCGTCGAGCAGGCGCGCGATGTCAAACAACTCCAACGGCGCGTAGGTGCTCTTCTTCGCTGCGGGGGCGGTCGTGGTCATGAGGACTCCGTTCGGGCTTCAGGGTCGCGCTCGACTCCACGGTAGACACCGCGGCCGTCGTGGTACATGTCCAGGATGTACACCCACCGAGATGACCCTGTACAGGATGGCTCGACGGGATCGCGGGAGATCGCCGCCGCGGTGTGGTGTGGATCTCCTAGAGTGGGTGGTACGCCTGCGGACCACAGGAGGTACGGGTGGAGGATTTCTCCGACGTCGTGATCATCGGTGCCGGCATCTCCGGCATCGGCGCGGCCTATCGCGTCGCGGAACGCAACCCGGGCGTGCGGTACACGATCCTCGAGCGACGCTCCCGCATCGGCGGCACATGGGACCTGTTCCGCTATCCCGGAATCCGTTCCGACAGCGACATCTTCACGCTGTCGTTCCCGTGGGAGCCGTGGACCCGCCGGGAGAACGTGGCTGACGGCGGGCACATCAGGGAGTACCTCGCCGAGACGGCCCGCAAGCACGGCATCGACCGGCACATCCAGTTCGACACCCACGTCACCTCGGTCGAGTGGGACTCCAGCAGCGACACCTGGACGGTCCGGGCCCAGCAGAACGGGCAGGAGCGGGTGTTCCGCGGCCGGTTCCTGTTCTGCGGCACCGGCTACTACAGCTACGACGACCCCTACCGGCCCGACATTGCCGGCCTGGACACCTTCGGCGGGCCGGTGATCCACCCGCAGTTCTGGCCCGAGGATCTCGACCTGACCGGCAAGCGGATGGTGGTCATCGGCAGCGGCGCCACCGCGATCAGCCTGATCCCGGCGCTCAGCGACAGGGCCGCGCACGTCACGATGCTGCAGCGGTCACCCACCTACATGATGTCGATGGCGCGGATCGATCCGATGGTCGACGCGATCCGCAAGCTCCTCCCGCGCCGCCTGTCCCACTCGGTGGTGCGATTCCGGAACGCGTTGTTCCACGTGCTGACGTACTTCATGTTCCGCAAGGCGCCCCGATTCGGGCGCTGGCTGATCCGCAACCGCACGGTGGCCGCACTCCCACCCGGCTACGACGTCGACGTGCACTTCAAGCCGCGCTACAACCCGTGGGATCAGCGGATGTGTCTGGTGCTCGACCACGACCTGTTCGAGAACATCGGCGCGGGGCGGGCCGAGGTGGTCACCGACACCATCGACCACGTCGATGCGACCGGCATCGTGTTGCGCTCCGGCAGGCGGCTCGACGCCGACATCATCGTGACCGCGACCGGCCTGCAGCTGCAGGCGCTCGGCGGCATCCGGGTGCTGGTCGACGGTGCGCAGATCGAGCCGACCGAACGGTTCGTCTATAAGGAGTACCTGCTCGAGGACCTGCCCAACATGGCGTGGTGCATCGGCTACACGAACGCGTCGTGGACGCTGCGGGCCGACATGACCGCGAAGGCCGTGGCAAAGCTCATCGCGCACATGCGAACTCACGGCTACACGCACGCCTATCCGCATCGCGGGAACGCCCCGATCACCGAGAAGCCGACGTTCGATCTGGAAGCCGGCTACATCAAGCGCGCACCGCACGCCCTCCCTCGGTCCGGCACCCGCCGGCCGTGGAACGTGCGGCACAACTACGTGCTCGACGTCATCGATCACCGGTTCGACCGCATCGAGGAGTCGATGGTGTTCGGCCGCGCGCCCGTGCGCGAGCGTCACCCCGCCTGACTTCTCGCCGAAACTGTATTCCGCGCGCCTTTTTGGGGCTCAGGAGCGCGCTGGATGCAGTCTCGGCGCAGACTAGGGCGCGACGGAGAGCCAGTCGGCGAAGCCGGACGGGTCGTGGCGGCCGAGCGCGCCGTGTTCGAACAGGCCCCATCCCTCGCGCTCGGTGCCGTCGGCGTCCCGGCACACGGCCCTGCCGACATGGTCGATCACCCCGAATCCGGCCCGGCCGATGATCGCCGGATCGGTCATGTCGTAGGTGAGCCGTTCGGTGAAGCGTTCGCCCTTCCACATGCCGTGCAGCCAGTCGGAGTCACCGCCGTAGCCGCCGCCGACGTGGATCGGCACCGGAAGTTTCGACTCGACGTCCAGATGGACGGCCCTGCCGTCACGTCCGGTCGCCTCGATGGTCGCGCCGGTCGGGATGCGGGTGCCCGAACGGTAGTGGATCTTCACGCGCGGCCAGCCGAGCTGTTCTACACGCCCGTCTTTCCAGATGCGCGTGCAGTCGTTGACCGAGCGGTAGCCCTGCGGGTCCTCCTGGATGATGATCACGATCCCGAAGTCGTCGAAGGCCATCGGCACGTAGAGCCACCACATGCCTTCGAACGGCGGGTCGTCGGGGCGTCCCGCCGGCTCCGCTTCGCCGATGGGGCGGATGCCCCAGGAGCGGTCGCGGGTGCCGATCCAGCGCGCGGGATCGACGGTGATGTCCTCACCGTCGATCGACAGCTGCCCGCTCCACGTACCCACCTGAGCGAAGCGCTGCGCGTCCAACGTGACCCGGGTGCCGCGGCGCATGATGTGCGGCTGCTCCTGGACGACGTCGAACAGTCCCTCCCACGTGAGATCGGCTGCGATGCCCTCGGTTTCATCGCAGACGATGCGGAGCTTGCGGAGCGGCTCGATCACCTCGACGCGATAGCCGCCGACGTTCTGGTTGAGCCGATCCTGGTCGATGGCGTCGGAGAGGTGGACGGCCGTCTGGGTGTCGCCGCGCCTCACCAGGAAGAAAGCGTCCTTCACCCCGAGGTTGGGGTAGTAGCCGATACCGCTGATCAGGAAGATGTCGCCGGTGCGGTCGTGGGCGTTGAAGTAGGACCGGTCGTAGAAGTTGCGGTCCGACGACCCGGGCCACGCGATCGGCTGCGGAACCTGGTGTAGCGGATATTCATCCATGGGTCCGAGCATCAGACGGTCTCTCCTAACAGTCTTTTGAGCAACGACGCGTGGTAGAACAGCGATTCGACGTCGGCGGGCTTCTCGATCTCGCCGAAGTGCACGCGCCGCGCCCCGGTCCGCATGAACACGCAGCACCACACCACCGCGGAGTAGACGTGGAACCACCGCAGGTCACCGATCTCGACGCCGGTCAGTTCGGCATAGGTGGCGCGGATGTCGTCGTCTGCCAGGAAGTCCGGCATTCCGGGCAGGCCGGCGAGTTTGGTGAGTTCTTGGAACACCATGTGCGCGAACGACAGCCACGCGACGTCGAACTCGCGGGGGCCCACGGTCGCCATCTCCCAGTCGAGGACGGCGACGGGGGAGAAGTCCCGGTACATCACGTTGCCGATACGCGAATCACCCCACACCAGAACGGATTCCGCGGCTGCGACGTCGTCGGGGAAGTTCTCGTCGAGCCACGCCAGAGCGCGTTCGACCAGGGGTGCGCGGCCGATGTCGGGCACGCTGAACTCATACCAGTTCTTCAACCAGCCGAAGTGCCGGTGCAGCGCCGTCTCGCCGGGCGGGTCCACGTCCTGCAGGAAGCCGAATGTCTGCTGCGCGTTCGGGATCGCATGCAGCTTCGCCAGCACCGCGATGGTTTCGTCCTGGAGGCGGCGCTGCTGCGCCGGGTCGGCGTCGAAGAGCCAGTTGCCCCCGAACGTGTAGGGCATGACGTCGGGAGGCACGATCCCGTCGACGCGGTCCATCAGGAAGAACGGCCGTCCGAGTACGTCTCCGGTCGGTTCGAGCCAGCGCACCTGCGGCACCGGCACGTCGGTCAGTTCACCGACCAGCCGAATGACCTCGTGCTGGTGGTCGAGCCGATAGTGCTCGAACACCGGGACATCGGCCTCCGACGGGGCGACGCGAGCAACCCAGCTCTGCTCGACCTGGGTGCCGCCCTGCATCCAGCGGCCCGACAGCAGGATGGTTTCCGACGACATGCCGTTGGCGTCGATGCCGCTGTCGACGGTGATCTCCGGCGTGGTGTCGGGCATCAATGACGACAACCATCGCGACAGGGTGGCCGGCACGTCCGCCATGTCGCGGCTGGACCGCTGGAGCCGGTCGACGTCTTCAACCGCGGGGTCGCCGCCGTTCTGGCTGGGCACGAGAATGTCCTTCCCGCCACGGATCCGACGCCGCGGCACCCCGAATACGTTACGGTGGGTAGCGTTATGAAAGCAGACCTGCCCTCGGCTGACAAGCCCCCGAGCGCCGGACGTCCACGCGACCCCCGCATCGACGCCGCCATTCTGCGCGCCACCGCTGATCTGCTGGTCGAAATCGGCTATCCCAACGTGACGATGGCAGCAGTCGCCGAACGGGCAGGGACCACCAAGACCGCGCTCTACCGCCGGTGGTCGAGCAAGGCTGAGCTCATCCACGAGGCGGTCTTCCCGGTGACGCCCACGGCGATCGACACGCCGCCGGGCGACATCGCCGCCGATCTGCGAGCCATGGTGACGGCCGCGCGCGACGTGTTCACCAGCCCGGTCGTCGCGGCCGCGCTGCCCGGGCTGATCTCCGATGTGTCCGCCGACCCTGCGTTGCTGGGCCGCGTCAGCGCCCGGTTCACGGGCCTGTTCGACGCGGTGCGGTCACGACTGCGCGACGCCGTGGAACGTGGTGAGGTCCGCGAAGACGTCGACCCCGACGGGTTGGTCCATTTGATCGGCGGCGCAACGATGTTGGCGATGCTGCAGGCCCCCGACTACCTGGCGAGCCCGGCGTGGGTGGACAGCACCACCTCGATCCTGCTGCACGGAGTGGTCGCCTAGCCCCGGCGAGCGAGCGGGTTTGCACGCAGACGCGCCGCCACAGCTGGCAGGTCGCGCGCGCTCGCGGCCCGTCAGGGCAGGAATCGGCCCGCCGCGTCGACGATGTCGAGCAGCGGTTGGGGCAGAGCGCCGAGCAGGAACGTCACGATCGCGGTCACCGCGACCACGCCCGTCGTCAGCACGCTGGGCGCCACCACGGTCGGCGCATCGTCCGGGCGGTCGGTGAAGAACATCAGCACGATCACCCGCACGTAGAAGTACGCCGCGATCGCGCTGGCGATCACACCGACCACCACCAACGGGACCGCGCCGCCCTCGCCGGCGGCCTTGAACACCGCGAACTTGCTGACGAACCCGCTGGTGAGCGGAATCCCCGCGAACGCCAACAGGAACAGCGAGAAGACGATGCCCACCAACGGATACCGCTTGCCCAGCCCGGCCCACCGGGCCAGCGCGGTGTCCTCCTCGCCGTCGGCGTCACGCACCAGACCGACCACCGCGAACGCGCCCACGGTGGAGAACCCGTAGGCGAACAGATAGAACAGCGTCGCGGACAGACCCGACTCGGTACCGGCGACCACACCGGTCAGGATGAACCCGCTGTGTGCAACCGCGGAGTACGCCAGGATGCGCTTCACGTCGTTCTGCGTGACCGCGGTGATGGTGCCCACCGCCATCGTCGCGATCGCGACCGCCCACAGCACCGGGCGCCAATCATCGTGCAGCCCGGGCAGAGCCACCGAGAACACCCGCAGCATCGCACCGAACGCGGCGATCTTGGTGGCCGCGGCCATGAAGGCCGTGATCGGTGTCGGCGCGCCCTGGTAGACGTCGGGAATCCAGGAATGGAACGGTACCGCGCCGACTTTGAACAGGATGCCGACCAATAGCAGGGCGATGCCGACCAGTGCGAGCGAGCGGCTGCCCTGGTCCGCGGACACCGCGTCGGCGATCCCGGGCAGCGACAGGGTTCCCGCGTAGCCGTAGAGCATGGCCGCGCCGTAGAGGAAGAAGGCTGACGAGAACGCGCCCAGCAGAAAGTACTTCAGCGACGATTCCTGCGACAGCAGACGCCGCCGACGCGCCAGCCCGCACAGTAGGTACAGCGGCAGCGACAGAACCTCGAGCGCGATGAACATCGTCAGCAGGTCGTCGGCCGCGGGGAACAACAGCATCCCGCCGACGGCGAACATCGTCAACGGGAACACCTCGGTCTGGACGACACCCGCTGCGGTGGCCTGCTTCTCGACGACGCTGCCGGCGATCGCCGAGGCCTGCGGGGTGAACGCGTCCAACCCGTCACCCTGATCGGCCCGATCGGGCACCGCGATCCGACGCTCACCGATCAGCAGAACACCGAGCACGGCCACCAGCAGGATGGTGCCCTGCAGGAACGCCGCAGGCTTGTCGATCGACACTGCGCCCATGACCGCGGGAAAGCCGTTGCCGCCGCCGATGTCTTGTGCCACCAGCACCACGGCGACGAATGCGCCGACCAGCGCCACGAGGCTGAGTGTGATCTGTGCGCGATACCGGTGCTGGCGCGGCAGAAGCGCTTCCAGCAGGACACCGAGCACCGCCGCGCCGAACACGATCAGCATCGGTGCGATCAGGCTGTACTCGACCGACGGGGTGGGCATGCTCATCGCACCGGTCCTTCCGCTGTCCGAGGTGCCGGATCCGGCCGGTCGATCGTGGTGAGCGTGTGCGTCACCGCGGGGTCGATGACGTCGAGCGCGGGCTTGGGATACACCCCGAGAACCAGCAGCAGCGCGAGCAGCGGTGCCACGACTGCGAGTTCGCGGGGCCGCAGGTCGGTGACCCGAGACTCGCCGTCAGCCAGCGCCTCCGGCGTGGGCCCGGTCATCATGCGCTGATAGGTCCACAGGATGTAGATCGCGGAGAGTACGAGCGCGCTGGCGGCCAACACACCGAACACCGGATAGCGGGTGAATGTGCCGATCAGCACCAGGAATTCGCTGATGAACGGTGCCAGACCAGGCAACGACAGTGTGGCCAGACCCGCCACCAGGAACGTGCCGGCGAGCACCGGAGCGACTTTCTGCACACCGCCGTAGGCGCTGATGAGGCGGGACCCTCGGCGCGAGACCAGGAATCCGGCGATCAGGAACAGCGCCGCCGTCGAGATGCCGTGGTTGACCATGTACAGCGTCGACCCGGCCTGACCCTGGCTGGTCATCACGAAGATGCCGAGGATGATGAAGCCGAAATGCGAGATCGATGTGTAGGCGATCAGCCGCATCACGTCGGTCTGCCCGATCGCTACGACCGCGCCGTAGACGATGCCGATCACCGCGAGCGTGATGATCAGCGGGCTGAAATAGGTTGCGGAGTCTGGAAACAGGGTGAGGCAGTACCGGATCATGCCGAAGGTGCCGACCTTGTCCATGATCGCCATCATCAGCACCGCGCTCGCCGGGGTGGCCTCGACAGCGGCGTCGGGCAGCCAGCGGTGCAGTGGCCACAGAGGCGCCTTGATCGCGAACGCGAACATGAAGCCGCCGAAGAGCAGGTGCATGACCGCCGGGTTGACCACGAAGTCGCCGCTGGCGACCGCGGCGACGATCGCCCTCAGGTCGAATGTGCCGGCGTCGAACGCGTCGCTCGACGCGGTCGCGACGTAGAGGCCGACCACCGCGGCGAGCATGATCAGGCCGCCGAAGAGGTTGTACAGCAGGAACTTCACCGCCGCCTTACTACGCTCGCGGCCGCCGAACCCGCCGATGAGGAAGTACATCGGGATCAGCATCGCCTCGAAGAACACGTAGAACAGCAGGATGTCCAGCGAGACCAGCGAGATCAGCACCATGCCCTCGACGGCCAGCGTGAGCGCGAAGTAGACGTGCACGGAACGGCCGCCCCAGCTGATCCGATCGCCGGCATCGTTCCAGCCGGCGACGATCAGCAGGGGAACCAGTACCGCGGTGAGCACGACCAGGGCCAGTGCGATGCCATCGACGCCGAGGATGTACCCGGTGCCGAAAGACGGTATCCAGCGGTAGTTCTCGACGAACTGGTACTGCTCGCCACCGGGATCGAAACCGACCGCGACGACGGCGGTGACCGCGAGAACCGCCAGAGAGACGGCGAGGGCGACCCACTTCGCCAGCGATCGGGCCGCCGCGGGCAGCAGCATGACCACCACCGCGCCGACCATCGGGACCGCCCACAGGACCGTCATCCACGGCACGGATGTCACCACAGGTTCACCGCCAGGATCAGGGCGACGACGAACGTCGCGCCGGCGAGCATGGACAACGCGTAGGACCGGGCGAACCCGGTCTGCACGCCGCGCAGGCCGGTGGAGACGCGGCTGATCGCCGCGGCCAGCCCGCCCGCCGCGCCGTCGACGACCTCGTCGTCCAGTTCGGTCAGGCCTCTGGTCAATTGGGCGCCCGGCGCCATCAGCACGCGTTCGTTGAACGCGTCACCGTAGAGGTCGCGCCGCGCCGCGACAGTCAGCGCCGAGCCCTGCGGCACCTCGTCAGGCACCGCGCGGGTGCCGTACATCCGGTAGGCGACCGCGATGCCCACCGCCACGACGGACAGCACGATCACCGTGACGACCCACACCGGCAGCACATGGTGCACCTCGTGCGCGCCGACCACGGGTTCGAGCCAGTGCTCCAGCGTGCCGCCGATCGCGAACGCCGCGCCCGCCCCCACCGAGCCGATGGCGAGCAGGATCATCGGCCACGTCATCACCGCGGGCGACTCGTGCGGACGAGAGCCTTGAGCCCAACGCTTTTCGCCGAAGAACGTCATCAGCATCACGCGCGTCATGTAGAACGCGGTGATGCCGGCGCCCAGAATGGTTGCCGCGCCGAGGATCACGCCCTTCACGCCACCCGCGCCGAGGGCGGCCTCGATGATGCCGTCCTTGGAGAAGAAGCCGGCCAGCGGGGGAATGCCGATGATCGCGAGATAGCCGAGACCGAAGGTGGCGAACGTGATCGGCAGCGCGGTGCGCAGACCGCCGTAGCGCCGCATGTTCACCTCGTCGTCCATCGCGTGCATCACCGAGCCGGCGCCGAGGAACAGGCCCGCCTTGAAGAATCCGTGGGTGAGCAGATGCATGATCGCGAAGGCGTAGCCGGCCGGGCCGAGGCCGGCGGCCAGCACCATGTAGCCGATCTGGCTCATCGTCGACGCCGCGAGCGCCTTCTTGATGTCGTCCTTGGCGCAGCCGATGATCGCGCCGAACAGCAGGGTGACGGCGCCGACGACCACCACCGCCGTCTGCGCGTGGGGTGCGAGGTCGTACACCGGCGCCGACCGCACGATCAGGTACACCCCGGCGGTGACCATGGTGGCCGCATGGATGAGCGCCGACACGGGAGTCGGGCCCTCCATCGCATCGCCCAGCCACGACTGCAGCGGCACCTGCGCCGACTTGCCACACGCGGCGAGCAGCAGCATCAGGCCGATCGCGGTCAGCGTGCCCTGCGTGAGTTGGGGTGCGGCGTCGAAGACTTCGGCGAACGAGACGGCGCCGATCGACGCGAACATCACCATCAACGCCACCGCGAGGCCGATGTCACCGACCCGGTTGACGACGAACGCCTTCTTGGCCGCCGTGGCTGCCGACGGCTTGTGCGACCAGAAACCGATCAGCAGGTAGGACGCCAGACCCACGCCCTCCCAGCCCATGTAGAGGCCGAGATAGTTGTCGGCCAGCACCAGCAGCAGCATCGCCGACAGGAACAGGTTGAGGTAGGCGAAAAACCGTCTGCGGTCCGGGTCGTGCGACATGTAGCCGATCGAGTAGATGTGGATCAGCGAGCCGACACCGGTGATCAACAGCACGAAGCACATCGACAACTGGTCGAGTTGCAGGCCGAAGTCGACTTTCAGCGCACCGACGGGCACCCAACTGAACAGCGCCTCGTGGACGAGGCGGTCCTCTGGGTGGCTGTTGACCATGCCGGTGAACAGCACTGCACCGCAGACGAACGACGCCAACGCGGCGGCCGTACCGAGGAGATGTCCCCACCGATCGGTGCGACGGCCGCCCAGCAACAGGACAGCCGCACCGCCCAGCGGCAGGGCGATGAGCAGCCACACGGGAAGTGTCATCAGGTCAGTTCCCTCTGTTCTTCGCGCGAGCGCTCATCAGTTCCCTCTGTTCTTCGCGCGAGCGCTCATCAGTTCCCTCTGTTCTTCGCGCGAGCGCTCATCAATTCCTCAGCAGGCTCGCGTCATCGACATTGGCCGACCGTCGCGTCCGGAAGATCGTCATGATGATTGCCAACCCGATCACGACCTCACAGGCGGCGACCACCATCGTGAAGAACGCCACGACCTGTCCGTCGAGGGTGCCGTGGATGCGGGAGAACGTGACGAACGCGAGGTTACCGGCGTTGAGCATCAGCTCCACGCACATGAACATCACGATGGCGTTGCGGCGCAACAGAACTCCGGCCGCTCCGATGGTGAACAGCAGGGCAGACAGATAGAGGTAGTTGTCGGGGCTCATCGCAACTCCCGGCGTCCGTCAGTCGGCTCGCCCGATCCGCCGTCGCTGGGGATCGGGCGCAGCTGCAGAATTCCGCTGACCGACAGCTCCGATCCGCGTCCGTCGGGCAACCGCGCGGGGACGTCGACCGCGTTGTGGCGCGCATAGACGCCGGGATTGGGCAGCGTGGTGGGATGCCCGCCCGGCGCGAACCGCTCGATCGCGAGCTCGCGCTGGGTCTTGCGGCGCTCGAAACGCTCCCGATGCGCCAGCACCATCGCCCCGAGCGCGGCCGTGATGAGAAGCGCACCCGTCAGTTCGAACGCCCACAGGTACTTCGTGAACAGCAGGACGGCGAGGCCTTCGACATTTCCGTTCACATTCGCGCCGTTCCCGTTCGCCTGTGCCAGGCCGGTGAATCCGGTCGTCGACACCGTGCCGATCCCGGCGATCAGCAGCACGCCGAAGCCGACACCGACCACGAGTGCCGCAATGCGTTGCCCACGCAGCGTTTCCACCAGGGACTCCGACGAATCCACGCCGATCAGCATCAGCACGAACAGGAACAGCATCATCACCGCGCCCGTGTACACGACCACCTGGACGACACCGAGGAACGGAGCGTCCTGCGCGATGTAGAGGACAGCCAGCGCGATCATCGTGACGGCCAGCGAGATCGCCGAATAGACGGCCTTCGGCGCCGACACGACGCCGAGTGCACCGATCACTGCGACCGCGCCGAGAATCCAGAACAGCACCGCCTCACCCATGTCGGCCCCTCACCGCGCCTCCAGTGGCTTGATGTTGCCCAGGTAATAGTCGTCGTCGGTGCTACCCGGGGCCATCGCGTGCGGCGGTGCCTCCATGCCGGCGCTCAGCGGGGCGAGCAGCTTGTCCTTGCCGTAGATCAGATCCGACCGGTTGTCGTCGGCCAACTCGTAGTCATTGGTCATCGTCAGCGCGCGGGTCGGGCAGGCCTCGATGCACAGCCCGCAGCCGATGCACCGCAGATAGTTGATCTGATAGACCCTGCCGTACCGCTCGCCGGGGGAGAAGCGCTCCTCCTCGGTGTTGTCGGCGCCTTCGACGAAGATCGCGTCGGCCGGGCAGGCCCACGCGCACAGCTCACACCCGATGCACTTCTCGAGACCGTCGGCGTACCGGTTGAGCTGGTGGCGGCCGTGGTAGCGCTTCGCGACAGGTCCCGGTTTCTCCGGATACTCCTCGGTGACAGGCTTTTTGAACATCGACCCGAAGGTGACGGCGAATCCTGCGATCGCGTCGAGGAACCTAGGCATCGGCACGCTCCTTCTGGGACAACGAGGACATCGGGGGCATCGGGGGGACCGGGAAGGCGCCCGACACCTGCGGGGGGACAGGGCTGGGGGAGGACGCTTCCCGGCGCGCACGCCGGGATCGCCATGCGAATGTCACCAGCGCCGCGAGCACGACCGCGGCGAGACCGATCAGCGCCGTCACCCACGTCGGCAGCCCCTCGTCGCCGAGAGACCGGGTGACGGCGACCACCATGATCCAGGCCAGCGACACCGGGATCAGGATCTTCCACCCCAGCGCCATGAACTGGTCGTACCGCATCCGGGGCAGCGTCGCGCGTAGCCACATGAACACGAACAGGAACACCCAGACCTTGGCGGTGAACCACAGCAGCGGCCACCACCCGGAATTGGCGCCGTCCCACAGGCTCAGCGGCCACGGCGCATGCCACCCGCCGAGGAACAGGGTGGTGGCCAACGCCGACACCGTGGTCATGTTGACGTATTCGGCGAGCATGAACATCGCGAACTTCAGAGACGAGTACTCGGTGTGGAAGCCGCCGACGAGTTCGCCCTCGGCTTCCGGCAGATCAAAAGGCGCCCGGTTGGTTTCGCCCACCATCGAGGTCAAATAGACCAGGAACGACGGCAGCAGCAGGAACACGAACCAGGTGTTCTCCTGCGCGGCGACGATGCCCGAGGTGGACATGGTGCCCGAGTAGATGAACACCGCGGCGAACGACAGCGCCATCGCGATCTCGTAGGAGACCACCTGCGCCGACGAACGCAACCCACCCAGCAGCGGGTACACCGAGCCTGACGCCCAACCCGCGAGCACGATGCCGTACACGCCGATCGAGGTGACGGCGAGGATGTAGAGCACCGCCACCGGGAGATCCGTCAATTGCAGGGCCGTGCGGTGGCCGAACACCGACACCTCGCCGCCCATCGGGATCACCGCGAATGCCATGAACGCGGGGATCACCGAGATGACCGGTGCGGCCAGATAGATCCACTTGTCCACCCCGGCGGGGATGAGACCTTCCTTCAACGCGAGTTTGACCCCGTCGGCCAGTGACTGCAGCAGCCCGCGCGGACCGACCCGGTTGGGGCCCAACCGCATCTGCATGCGGCCCAGGATCTTTCGTTCCAACAGGATGGCAGTGAGCACCGTCAGCAGCAGGAACACGAAGATGCCGAGCGACTTCGCCAGGATCAGCCACCACGGATCGTGGCCGAACAGCGTGGGATCGGGGTACGTCACGACTGCTCCCGTCCGATCGACGCCTGTTCTATCGAAACCCGCTCTATCGGAGCCCGTTCTAACGAAACCAAGGCCCCCGACGTCACACCCAACGTGTCGTGCACCGCGCACCCGGGTGAGTTCGTCGGCAACCACACCACCCGGTCGGCCATGTCGGTGACCATCAGCGGCAGCGTGATCGCACCGCGCTCGGTCGACACCGTCACCGAATCGCCAGGCTGCACGGCGATCTCGGCGGCCGTCGTCGCGGACATGCGCGCGACCGCCGCGTGCGCGGTCCCGGCGAGATGAGGCTCGCCGTCCTGTAACCGCCCCTGGTCGAGCAGCAACCGCCATGTCGCGAGGACCGCCTGCCCGGCAGCCGGTTCGGGCTGCTGTTGCGCACTCGGTCCGTCGGCGCCGGCGCGGGCGCCCGACCACAGGCCGACGCGGGCCCGGTCGGCCGCGACGGCTGCTGCCGACGGGGTGCCCAGATCGATGCCGAGCTCGTCGGCGAGGAAACCGAGCACCCGGAAATCGGACAGCGCGTTGGTCTGCAGCGCCGGTTCGAAGGGGCGAATCCGCCCCTCCCAGTTGACGAATGAACCGGCCTTCTCCACGACCGGCGCGACGGGGAACACCACGTCGGCTCGGTCGGTGACGGCGCTGCGACGCATTTCGAGGCTGACGACGAACGGTGCCGCATCGAGCGCGGCGCGCGCGGCCGCGGGGTCCGGAAGGTCGTCGAGGTCGACTCCGCCGACCAGCAGCGCATCGAGGTCCCCGGCTGCGGCGGCCGCCAGTATCCCGGTGGTGTCGCGTCCGGGCTGTGCCGGCAGCGCGTCGACGTTCCACGCCGTCGCCATCAGAGTCCGGGCGGCGTCATCGGCCACCGGGTGGCCACCGGGCAGCAGGGTGGGGAGCGCTCCGGCGTCCACAGCGCCGCGGTCGCCGGCCCGGCGCGGGATCCACGCCAACCGCGCCCCGGTGCTCGCCGCCAATCGCGCCGCGGCTGACAGCGCGCCGGGTGCAGCTGCGAGCCGCTCACCGACCAGGATCAGCGCGCCGGGCATCGACACCAGCTCGTCGCCGGCCAACCCGTCGAGCGCGGCGGCCTCGCCGCCCGGCGCGGCGGGCACCAGCGCACCGGACAGCTTGTGCAGCCCGCGCGAGGCGAACGGCGCCACCGACAGCACCCGCAGGCCACGCTTGCGGACCGCCTTGCGCAGCCGCAGGAACACGATCGGTGACTCGTCTTCGGGCTCGAAGCCGGCGAGCAGAACGGCCGGCGCCTTCTCCAGGTCGGAGTACGTGACGTCCATCGGCAGGCCCGCGACATGAGCGCCCAGGAAGGCCGTCTCCTCGTCGCTGAGCGGGCGAACGCGGAAGTCGATGTCGTTGCTGCCCAGCACGATCCGAGTAAACTTTGCGTAGGTGTAGGCGTCCTCCGCGGTGCAGCGGCCACCGACGAGCACCCCGGCGCGGCCCTGCGCCGCGGCGAGCCTGCTCGCCGTGACGCTGAGCGCCTCGGACCACGACGCGGGGCGCAGGACGCCGCCCTCGCGCATCAGCGGTGTGGCGATTCGATCGCCGACCGCGGCGTAGGTGAACGCCCAGCGGCCCTTATCGCAGTTCCACTCCTCGTTCACCTCGGGATCGTCACCGGCGAGGCGGCGCAACACCTTTCCGCGGCGATGGTCGGTGCGCTGCGCACATCCCGAGGCGCAGTGTTCGCACACACTCGGGCTGGACACCAGGTCGAACGGCCGGGCCCGGAACCGGTACGCGGTGCCCGTCAGCGCGCCGACCGGGCAGATCTGCACCGTGTTACCCGAGAAGTACGACTGGAACGGTTCGCCGGTGGCGATGCCGACCTGCTGGCTCGCTCCGCGCTCGAGCAGGTCGATGAAGCGGTCGCCGGCGATCTGGTCGGAGAACCGGGTGCACCGGGCGCACAGCACGCAGCGTTCGCGGTCGAGCAGCACTTCCGACGAAATCGCGATCGGCTTCGGGAACGTGCGCTTGACGTCCTCGAAGCGAGTTTCGCTGCGGCCGTGCGACATCGCCTGGTTCTGCAGGGGGCACTCGCCGCCCTTGTCGCAGATCGGGCAGTCCAGCGGGTGGTTGATCAGCAGCAGTTCCATCACCCCGTGCTGCGCCTTGTCGGCCGCTTCCGAGGTGAACTGGGTGCGTACCACCATGTCGGGTGAGACCGTCGTCGTGCACGACGCCAACGGCTTTCGCTGTCCCTCGACCTCGACCAGGCACTGCCGGCATGCGCCGACGGGGTCGAGCAGGGGATGGTCACAGAACCGGGGGATTTGCACGCCCATGAGCTCGGCCGCGCGGATCACCAACGTGCCCTTGGGCACACTGACCTCGGTGTCGTCGATGGTGAGCGTGACCATCTCGACTGCCGGGGCGTCGTGACTGTGCTCAGCCAGCGTCATGCGAGCCCCACCTTTCTCCCCGCGTGTCCACTCGAGCTCGCGTCTGCTCGCGCACAGAAACCACCCTCATGCGCCGACTCCTTCGGGTGCGGCCAGCATCGACGCGTACGGATCGAAGGGGCACCCGGCCCCGCCGAGATGCGCCTCGTACTCGTCGCGGAAGTACTTGAGCGAAGACAGAATCGGGCTCGCCGCACCGTCACCGAGTGCGCAGAACGACTTACCGAAGATGTTGTCGGAGATGTCGAGCAGCTTGTCGAGGTCCTCCTCGGTGCCCCGGCCCGTCTCCAGTCGCTCGTAGATCTGCGCCAACCAGTAGGTGCCCTCGCGGCACGGCGTGCACTTACCGCACGACTCGTGGGCGTAGAACTGCGTCCAGCGCCGCACCGCACGCACCACACACGTGGTGTCGTCGAAGATCTGCAACGCCTTGGTGCCGAGCATCGACCCGACACCCGCCATTCCCTCGTAATCGAGGGGCACGTCGAGGTGCTCAGCGGTCAGCAGCGGGGTCGACGACCCTCCCGGAGTCCAGAACTTCAGCTCGTGACCGGCCCGCACCCCGCCGGCGAAGGACAGCAACTCGCGCAGCGTGATGCCCAGCGGCGCCTCGTACTGGCCCGGTGTCGTGACATGGCCCGACAGCGAATACAGCGTGAAGCCGGGCGATTTCTCCGACCCCATGGAACGGAACCAATCCACGCCGTTGCGCAGGATCGGCGGCACGCTCGCGATCGACTCGACGTTGTTGACCACCGTCGGGCAGGCGTACAGACCGGCGACCGCGGGGAACGGTGGCCGCAGCCGCGGTTGCCCCCGCCGTCCCTCCAGTGAATCCAGCAGCGCGGTCTCCTCGCCACAGATGTAGGCGCCCGCCCCGGCGTGCACCACGAGCTCCAGATCGAAGCCCGACCCGGCGATGTCCGTGCCCAGATAACCGGCCGCATACGCCTCCGCGACGGCGGCCTGCAACCGGCGCAGCACCGGAACGACCTCGCCCCGCAGATAGATGAATGCGTGGTGGGCGCGGATCGCATACGCCGCGATGATCGCTCCCTCGACCAGGAAGTGCGGCGTGGTCAACATCAGCGGCATGTCTTTGCAGGTGCCGGGCTCCGACTCGTCGGCGTTGATCACCAGGTAGTGCGGCTTGGCGGCCGCGCCCTCGTCTCCTTGCGGGATGAACGACCACTTCGTGCCCGTCGGGAAGCCCGCGCCGCCGCGACCGCGCAACCCCGAGTCCTTGACGGTCGTGATCACCGCGTCGGGACCCATCTCCAGGGCTTTCCCGAGTGCCTCGTAGCCACCGTGGCGGCGATAGGTGTCCATGCTCCACGGTTGCGGTTCGTCCCAGAAGCTGCTGAGCACCGGCGTCAAGACGGTCATGAGGCATCCGTCGCAGTCGGATCGGTATCAGCGGTCTGCCCGCGCGCAGGGACTTCGGCCGACGGCGCGGGTGCCGGCTGGTCCTTGACGGCCTCGGTCGCCTCGGCCTGTTCGTGGCCCGGGGGATCGGCGACGCTGTCGGTGGCCGGCCCGTCGGCATCGGGCGCGCTCATGCCGCGCTCCCGGGCGATCCGCAGACCTGCCAGCGTCGCGGCACCTGCACTCCCCGCGTCGTCGACACCGGCGGAATCACCGACGCCGGCAAGCACTCTCGCGGTCTCGCGGAACGTGCACAGCGATCCGCTCCGTGACGGCGCCGGTGGCTGCCCAGCCTGCAACGCGTCCACCAGCTCACGCGCCGACGACGGGGTCTGGTTGTCGAAGAACTCCCAATTCACCATCACGACGGGGGCGTAGTCGCACGCCGCGTTGCACTCGACGTGCTCCAGTGTGATCCGGCCGTCCAGCGTGCTCTGCCCGGCGAGAATCCCGAGATGCTCCTGCAGTGAATCGAGGATCGCATCCCCTCCCATCACCGCACACAGCGTGTTGGTGCAAACCCCCACCAGATAGTCACCCGTGGGGGTGCGACGGTACATCGAGTAGAACGTCGCGACAGCCGTCACCTCGGCCGGCGTCAGGCCCAAGTGCCCTGCGCAGAAAGCGATTCCGGCGGGAGTGAGATAGCCGTCCTCGGCCTGCACCAGGTGCAGCAGCGGCAGCAGAGCCGATCGTGCGTCAGGGTAGCGGCCGACGATCTCGCCCGCGTCCTGCGTCAGCCGCGCCGTGACGTCGGACGGATACGTCGCCGGGCCGTGGATCGGCGGTCCCGGTTCGTCGGGACGCTGACCGAGCTCGAGGAAAACACTCACTAGTCCTGCCCTCGTCTCTTCGCGCAAGCGCTCATCGATCCACCCCGCCCATCACCGGATCGATCGACGCCACCGCCGCGATCGCGTCGGCGACCATGCCGCCCTCGCACATCGCCGCTACGGCCTGCAGATTCGTGAACGACGGGTCGCGGTAGTGCACGCGATACGGCCGCGTTCCGCCGTCGGAGACCATGTGCACGCCGAGTTCACCCCGCGGGGATTCGACGGCCGTGTACACCTGCCCGGCCGGCACCCGGAACCCCTCGGTCACGATCTTGAAGTGGTGGATCAGGCCTTCCATCGACCGCCCCATGATCTTCGCGATGTGCTCATTGGAGTTACCCAGACCGTCCGGCCCCACCTTCAGGTCGGCCGGCCAGGCCAGCTTCTTGTCGTCGATCATCACCGGCGCACCGGCCATTCCCTCGAGCCGCTCCACGCACTGCCTGACGATCTTGATCGACTCACGCATCTCCTTGACCCGAATCAGATAGCGCCCGTACGAATCACAGCGATCGTCGGTGATGACGTCGAAGTCGTAGGTCTCGTATCCGCAGTAGGGCTGCGATTTCCGCAGATCGTGCGGAAGCCCCGTCGAGCGCAGCACCGGGCCCGTGATACCCAGTGCCATGCATCCGGTGAGATCGAGATAACCGACCCCGAGGGTGCGCGCCTTCCAGATGTAGTTCTCGTTGAGCAGGTTCTCCATGTCGCGCAGCCGCTCGGGCAGCAGCGTCAAGAGCTCGTGCAACTGCGGCATCGCCTCGTCGGGCAGATCGACGGCGACACCACCCGGCCGGATGTAGGCATGGTTCATCCGCAGGCCCGTGATCGTCTCGAACACCGACAGGATGAGTTCGCGCTCCCGGAAGCCGAGGAACATCGCCGTCATCGCGCCCAATTCCATGCCGCCGGTGGCCAACGCGACCAGATGGCTGGAGATCCGGTTGAGCTCCATCATCATCACCCGGATCACCGACGCCCGTTCGGGGATCGCGTCGGTGATGTCGAGCAGCTTCTCCACGCCCAGGCAGTACACGGTCTCGTTGAAGAACGGCGACAGATAGTCCATCCGGGTCACGAAGGTGACACCCTGTGTCCACGTTCGGAATTCGAGATTCTTCTCGATACCGGTGTGTAGATAGCCGATCCCGCACCGGGCCTCGACGATGGTCTCGCCCTCGATCTCGAGGATCAGGCGCAGCACCCCGTGTGTCGAGGGGTGCTGCGGTCCCATGTTGACCACGATCCGCTCACCGGCGTGTTCGGCGGCGTTCTCGCGGGCTGCGGTGACGACCTGGTCCCAGTCCTGGCCGCCGACGACGACCACCCTCTCCGGGCGGTGCTGTGATGTGGTCATCAGTTGTAGGACCTCCGCTGATCGGGCGGCGGGATCTGGGCGCCGTGGTATTCCACCGGCACGCCGCCCAGCGGATAGTCCTTGCGCTGGGGATGGCCCACCCAGTCGTCGGGCATCTCGATCCTGGTCAGCGCCGGGTGCCCGTCGAAGATGATGCCGAAGAAGTCGTAGGTCTCCCGCTCGTGCCAGTCCGTTGTCGGGTAGACCGAGAACAGTGACGGGATGTGCGGATCAGTGTCGGGCGCAGCGACTTCCACTCGGACGCGGCGATTGTGGGTGATCGACATCAATGGATACACCGCATGCAGTTCCCGCCCGGTGTCGGCGGGATAGTGCACGCCGTTGACCCCCAGGCAGAGTTCGAAACGCAGGGCCGCGTCATCACGCAGTGCCTGCGCGACGTCGACCAATCGCTCGCGGTGAACCTCGAGGGTGAGCTCGCCGCGATGCACGATGACCCTCTCGATCGCCTCGGCCATCGCGTCCTCGCCCAGGCTGGCGCTCAGCGCGTCGACGACATCGTCGAAGTAGCTGCCGTACGGTCGAGGTGTGCTGCCTGGCAACGCCACGGGACGAACCAGACGGCCGTATCCGGAGGTGTCCCCGCTGCCGTGGGCGCCGAACATGCCGCGCCGCACACCGATCACCTCGGGGCCCTCGCTGCCGGTCACGATTGCCTGTTCTTCGCGCAAGCGCTCATCACCTCAACAGGCCCTTCAGCTCGATGGTCGGCCGCACAGCGAGCGCTGCCTGCTCCGCCTCCCTGACGGCCTCCTCACGATTGACGCCGAGGGGCATCTGCTGAATCTTGTCGTGCAACTTGAGGATCGCGTGCAACAGCATCTCCGGCCGGGGCGGGCACCCGGGCAGGTAGATGTCGACGGGCACCACATGGTCGACGCCCTGCACCACTGCGTAGTTGTTGAACATCCCGCCGGACGACGCGCACACGCCCATGGCCAAGACCCATTTTGGCTCGGCCATCTGGTCGTAGATCTGGCGCAGCACCGGGGCCATCTTCTGGCTGACCCGGCCCGCGACGATCATCAGATCGGCCTGCCGCGGAGTAGCCGAGAAGCGCTCCATACCGAAGCGTGAGATGTCGAAACGCGGACCCGCCGTCGCCATCATCTCGATCGCACAGCAGGCCAGCCCGAACGTCGCCGGCCACAACGAGCCCTTGCGGACGTACCCTGCGACCGCTTCCAGCGTGGAGAGCAGGATGCCGCCGGGCAACCGTTCCTCTAGTCCCATTGCAAGCCTCCTCTGCGCCACACGTACGCGTAGGCAACGAAGACGATCACCATGAACAACAGCATCTCGACCAGGGCGAACACTCCGAGACTGTCGAAGGCGACGGCCCACGGGTACAGGAACACGATTTCGATGTCGAAGACGATGAACAGCATCGCCGTCAGGTAGTAGCGGATCGGGAAGCGCTGGCCCGTGGCCGCCGCCGCGGGATCGGAGGCGTCCATCGGTTCGATGCCGCACTCGTAGGCCTCGAGCTTGGCGCGGTTGTAGCGGCGCGGGCCGATGAGGACCGCGATGCCCACCGAACCGACGGCGAACACGGCAGCTATCGCACCAAGCACCAGGATGGGCGTATAGAGGCTCATGCTGCGTAGGAGCTCCTCGCGGGCTGTCGATGTGAGCTTTCCCACACCCTAACCCCGATAGCGACCCACGCCACACATTTTGATGAGTATCTCTAAAGGAGTGCCAGGAAGCCGGCGTAACGTCCCGAAAAAGCAAGCGTGACAGCGCGTTAACGTGCGTGTCGCGTCAGTGACGCTGCCGTAAGAGCGACACGACGGCGTCGCCGAGCCGGATGGGGTCGATGGGGTGGGGCACCGCGGCCTCGGCGCGGGACCAGTTGGCGAGCCAGGCGTCGTCCGGCCGTCCGGTCAGCACCAGCACCGGCGGGCAGTTCGAGACCTCGTCCTTGAGCTGCTTGGCGATCCCCATGCCACCGACCGGGCTGGCTTCCCCGTCGAGGATCGCCAGATCGAATCCCCCGGCGTCCATCTGCCTGATCACCATCGGACCCGTCGCCACCTCCAGGTAGCTGAGTTCCGGGAGTTCGGGATGAACACGCTTACCCAGCGCCAGGCGCACCTGCTCCCGAGTCCGCGGGTTGTCGCTGTAGACGAGCACACGCAGGGTGACCGGGTCGGGCGGTGACGAGGGCAGCACCATGGCCGCGATCGTAGCCGCGGCGCGTGCGTCCGCGAGACCGTTCGGCGTCGACGGCGCCCCGACGGCGGTGGAGATCGCCCGGCGTCACGCCGCCGAGCGTGGCGTGATGGCGCGGTTCGACGACGGACACGGCTTCGGTCCCGCGGTCAGCGACGTCCACGCCGTGGCGCTCGGCCTGCCCATCGGAACCCGCGGCGACGAGCCCGCCCACCTGCCGCGGGTGCGTCGCGACTGATCGGTTCGCCCTCAGCCGTCGGCGTAGCCGGGGTGATCGATCGACAACCGATGCGTCACCAGGAGTCGCAGGCAGGACAGCACGTCGTCGGCTCGGTCGTCGAGATCGCCGGTGCGGATGGCCGCGGCCAGCTCGGCCTCGTCGGCAACTCCCAGCGCGACCATCGCGTCCTTTACCGAAGACCCTGTCGCGGAGAGTAATTCGCGTTCGACGGTGCGTAGTACGTTGGCCGCCACCCGGGCGTGGAAGCCGACCTGGCCGTCGCATGCGGCCCGCACGTCGGTCTCCAGGAACATCGCGACGGCGGCGACCAGTTCGGCAGCGGTGGGTCGCGCGGTCATGCCGGGCCCCCACCCGCGAGCAGATCGAGCAGATCCCATTCGGTTTCGCTGACCCGTCGGCCGATCGCGGCGAGTTCGACCGACGGTGTCTCCCCGGAGAGGTGCCGTTCGGCCTGGTGTCGGCAGATCACTCCCCATCGCAGCGTCGCCACCGTCAGCCACCAGTGCAGCGCGGACCGGTCGACGTGGATGCCGGCGGCATCCTCGTAGGCCCGCACGAACGTCTCCACGCCGCCGAGACCGCCGGCACCGAGCGTGGCCGGCGCGCCGAAACGCCAAGCACGAATGCAGAACCACGCCAGGTCCTCGTACACCTCCCCGATGTGCGTCAGCTCCCAGTCGAGCACCGCTGCCAGGCCGGTGTCGTCGACGATCAGGTTGCCCATCCGGAAGTCGCCGTGCACCAACCGCATCGGCGAGGGAGCCGGTCGCTGATCGGCGAGCCGGCGGAAGGTCCACTCGAACGTGGCTGTGGTGTCGCCGATCTCGTCGAGCCGTGCCCGCCAGCCGGCCAGGTCGTCGGGTGCGGTCAACCCCGCACCCTCGATGTCGGCTCGATGGATGGCCGCCAGCGCTTCAGCGCACTGACGCAGAAGTCGAGCGCGGCCCGCGTCGTCGAGCCCACGAAAGATGCGGCGCACGATCGTCTCTCCGGGCACCGCGTCGCAGATCAGATACGGGCTGCCCACGTCGGCGGCCGAATCGCTGGCCGTCACGATGTGCGGTACCGGGGCACCGGCGGCCGCGGCGCGCTGCTGCACTACTGCCTCGAGTTCCATGCCGGCGTGGATGTCATCGGGCGGCCCGGTGCGCAGGATCAGGGCCCGCCGGGTCTCGCCGATGGCGTCGAAGGCCCAGGTCGTGCGGCTCGCGCCGCCGGTCAACCGCGTGAGGTTGTCGATCTCGACCTCGCCGAGCAGCGGGGTCAGCACCTCGTGCAGCTGGTCTGCCAGGCTCATTTCCGACCGAATCCGAAGAGCCGCTGCGCGACGCGGCGGATCTGGATCTCCTCGGCACCCTCGGTGATGCGGTACCGACGATGGTGGCGGTAGATGTGCTCGAACGGTTCGTGCCTGCTGTATCCGACACCGCCGTGCACCTGCATGGCGCGGTCGGCGGCCTCGCAGACCAGGCGGTTGGCCCGGTAATTGGCCATCGACACCTTGTCGGAGACCTCCATGTGGTGGTTGGCGTCGAGCTGGCTGGCGGCGTAGTAGACCAGCAGCCGCACCATCTGGGCTTCGGTCTGCAACTCGACCAGCGGCCACTGCACCGCCTGGTTCACCGCGAGCGGCTTGCCGAACACCGACCGCGCATTGGCGTAGCCGACCGCGCGGTCGATGCAGTGCTGGGCCGCTCCGAGGCTGCTGGCGGCCTGCCGAATCCTGTTCTCGTGCAGGAATGTCTGTCCGACGTCGAGGCCACGGCCGACCTCGCCGAGCACCGCATCGGCGGGCACCCGGACGTTGTCGAGCACGACCTCACCGTGGTCGGTGGGCATGTTGAACGTCCACCAGTAGTAGGGCACCGTGAAGCCGGGTGAGTCGGTCGGGACCAGGAACGCGGTGATGCCGCGGGCCTGACCCGGCTCACCCGAGGTGCGCGCGAAGATCAGGTCGTGGGTGGCCCGGTGCACCCCGGTGTTCCAGCGCTTGGCGCCGTTGATGACCCAGTCGGCGTCGTTCCCGGACCCGTCGCGTACCGCTGTCGTCTCCAGCCAGGTGGCGTCGGAGCCGTGGTTCGGTTCGGTCAGCCCGAACGCCATCGACCGCTCACCGGTGATCAACGCTTCCGTCCACGCGGCCTTCTGATCGTCGGTGCCGAAGCGGTCCATCATGATGACCTGGGGGAAGTTCCCGACGATCGACGACTCGTCCTGCAGATCGTTGTGCAGACCGAGCCCCCTGTGCGCCAGGTGTTCCCGGATGACGGCCATGTCGATGTTGCTGCCGCCGCGACCACCGAACTGGGCGGGCAAGCCGTAGCGCAACCACCCCGCCGCGTCGGCGCGCCGGCGCATCTCGTCGAGCAGATCCTCCCACTCGCGGCGCGGCACCCCACCGTTGTCCCAGTCGGTGCGAGCGTGTTCGCGGCGGTGGTCGAAGTACTGGATGTGCTCGCGCTCCAGCGGCTTGATCTCGGCTTCGATGAACGCGTCCATCTCGGCGAGAAGCCCCGGCAGGTGTTCGGGGAGGCTGAAATCCACGATGATCTCCTTGGTGGTCGACGTTACTGTCCGTACAGCGTTTTCTTCCAGATCCGCGACAGCGTGGTGATCGCCTCGTCGTCGCTCATGCTGATTCCGATGCCCGTGGCGGCGTCGCCGACGAACACGGTGGTGAAGTTCTCGAACAGCAGCGCGATGGCTGCTGCCGTGTGTTCGGGGTCCAGCTCGCCCGCGTAGCCCTGGTCCTGGGCCCGGCGCACCGATGCCGCGACGATGTCGATACCGAAGCGGCGGAACGCGTTCTGCACCGCGGCGAACCGCGGCTGGGTACCCGCGAGCTGCGCGACGGCGATCATGATGCCGATGTTCTGGGTGAACATCGTCCAGTAGCCGGTGACCACGGTGGTGAAGAACGCATCGTCGTCGGGGGACTGGGGGAGCGGCACACTCAGGCCCGACGGCGCCACCACCTCGTGAAGGAAGGATTCTGCGAGATCGGCCAGCAGATCCTCCTTGTCGGCGAAGTACCGGTAGAACGCCGCGGTCGATCGGCCGGCCGCCGAGGTGATGTCACCCAGAGTGGTCCCGTGGAAACCGCGCTCGGCGAACAGTTTCCGTGCAGCCTGTTCGATCGCCAGGCGAGTCTGACGCCCCTTGGCGCTCAACTCCGACGGGGTCGGCGGCACGCGGTCAGCCCAGGATCCGGTCGCCGGCGCGCAGCAGCGCGCTGGGGAGTTCGTGGCCGACGGCGTCCTGGGCGACCCGGGCAGCGTCGATCGCCCGCTCGAGGTCGACATCGACCCCGATGCCGCAGTCGCGCAACAGATACACCAGATCCTCGGTGGCGATGTTGCCGCTGGCGCCGGGGGCGAACGGGCAACCGCCCAACCCGCCGACCGATGCGTCCAGCCGCGTCACACCGGACTCGATCGCGGCATAGGCGCTGGCCAGTCCCGCGCCGCGGGTGTTGTGGAAGTGGGCGCCCAGCGGCAGGTCGCCGATCAGCGGGCGCACCAGGGCGACGAGTTCGGTGACCCGGCGGGGGGTCGCGGTGCCGATCGTGTCGGCGATGGCCACTCGGTCTGCGCCGGCGTCCAGCGCCGCGGTGAGCACGTCGGTCACCCGAGACGTCGGAGTCGGACCGTCGAACGGACAGTCCCAGGCGGTGGCGACGATGACCTCCACGCTCACGCCTGCGTCGTGGGCGATCGTCACGATGTCCGGGATCGCCGCGGCCGCCTCGGCCGACGTCCGTCCGACGTTGGCGCGGCTGTGTCCGTCGGCGGCCGACACCACGTATTCGATGGACCGCAGTCCCGCCGCGATCGCGCGCCGGGCACCGGTGGGACTGGCCACCAGAGCCGAGAATTCGATGTCGGGGAAGTCACCGAGGTGCTCGGCGAGCTCGGCGGCGTCAGCCAGAGCGGGCACCTTCGACGGCGAGACGAACGCGGTGGCCTCCATCTCGCGCACGCCGGTGGCGGCGATCGCCGCGAGCAGTTCCCGCTTGGCCGACAACGGGATCGGCGCCTCGATCTGGAGCCCGTCGCGCATCGAGACGTCCCGGATCGTCACGTGGGAAGGAAGGTTCACAGCACCCCCTCGGCATGCAGGTCAGCCAGCTCCGCGTCGGTGTGGCCGAGCAGGTCGCGGTAGATCTCCTCGTTGTGCTGGCCGGGTCGTGCTGACCCTGCGCTGCGGATCGTTCCCGGCGTTTCCGACAGCACGGGCACGACGCCGGGTCCTTTGACGGCGCGGCCGATGCGCTCGTCGTAGTGGTCGGCGATCATGCCGCGTGCCTGCAACTGAGGATCGGTGACGACCTCGGCCACCGTGTTGATCGGACCGCTGATCACCCCGGCCGCCGACAGCGTGGAGATGATGTCCGCGGGTTCGCGCGCGGCGGCCCAGGCGCCGATGATCGCATCGAGCTCGTCCTGGTTGCGCCCGCGGGCGACGTGCGTGGCGAAGCGTTCGTCCGTGGCCAGCTCGGGCTGTTCCATCGCCTGACACAGCCGACGGAACACGGTGTCCTGATTGGCCGCGATCACCACCCAGCTGCCGTCTGCGGTCGGGTAGATGTTCGACGGGGCGATGCCCTCCAACCGCGTTCCCGACGGGCCGCGCACCACGCCACCCACGTCGTAGTCGGGAATCGTCGATTCCTGTACCGCCAAACACGATTCGGTCAGCGCGGCATCGACGACCTGGCCCTCACCGGTCACGGTGCGGCGGTAGAGGGCGGCGAGTGCGCCCTGCGCGGCGAACATCCCTGCCAGGCTGTCCCCGAGCGAGAGCGCCAGCCGCGGGGGAGGGCCGCCAGGAAAGCCGTTCATGTGCCGCAACCCGCTGGCCGCCTCGGCGACCGAGGCGTACCCCGCCTTGTGGGCCTCCGGACCCGTCTGCCCGTACCCCGACACCCGAACCAGGATGATGCCTCGATTACGTTCGCGCAGAACGTCGTAGCCGAGATCCCATTTCTCCAGCGTGCCGGGACGGAAGTTCTCCACCACGATGTCGCTGCGCTCGATCAGCTCGAGGAACAGCTCGCGGCCAGCCGGCACGCGCAGATTCAGCGTGACCGCCTTCTTGTTGCGAGCGTGCACGGTCCAGAAGAAGTGGTGACCGTCGAGTTCGGCCTGCCCCCATGTACGCAGCGGATCCGGAGCACCCGGTGGCTCGATCTTGACCACCTCGGCGCCCATGTCGCCCAGCAGCCGTCCGGCGAACGGTCCGGAGATCAGCGTGCCGACTTCGATCACCCGGATTCCGTCGAGCGGTCCAGCACAGTCCATTCCCGGGTCGCTTCGCTCCTGCCCGCCGGAACCTTTTCCCGGGTCGCTTCGCTCCTGCCCGCCGGAACCTTTTCCCGGGTCGCTTCGCTCCTGCCCGCCGGTGACCGTCATGCCGAAAACCCGTGCCGCTGAAGCCAATCGGTGCAGATGTCCACGGCCGCGCGCAGCTTGTCGCGCTGGTCGGGGCCTGCGTAATAGTGATTGGCGCCGGGGATTTCGTGCATCTCCTTGTCCGGGTGTCCGATCGCCTCGAAGATCCTGCGGGTGTGGCTGGGCGTGCATGCGTCGTCGGCGAGGTTACCGATCACCAGCGCGGGCACGGCGATGTCCGGGCCGGCCTTCACCGCGTCGCCGTGGGCGTCGTCGTAGCTCCACTGGGAGAGCCAGCTGCGCAGTGTGCAGAATCGCGCGAGGCCGACCGGGCTCATGTTCACCACTCGAGGATCGCCCAGATAGCAGGTGCCCGGAGTGCGTTCGTTCGGATCCACCGTCGGATCGAGCCATCGCGGATCCGCCATCGTTCCGTGCACGACGAAGGCGAACTCGTCGTCCGGTCTGCCCGCGGCCCTCAGTTCGGCGAGCTTGTCCTTGACCCATGAGGTGATCCGGCGGTTCCGGTCGATCTGGGCCTGGTGGTAGCGCTCGAGGAACTCCTGGGTGTAGGGCGGCTGATTCGGATTGTCCGGGTCGTAGAGGTCGAGCTCGGGATCACGCTGGCTCGGATCGGACTCGTCGAGAATGGACGCGTCCATCCACTCGGTCATCGTGCCGTGCCGGCTGATGTGCGCGGCGAGCAGCATGATGGCGTCGGCGGGAATCAGGCCCAGCGTCGTGAGGTCGGGTCCGTCCCCCGACGGGCTCGCGGTCACGGTCGGGTGCTGCGCCTGCTGCTGGTAGAACACCGACAGCGAACCTCCGCCACTCCACCCGGCCAGCACCACCTTGCGGTAGCCCAGACGATTCTTGGCGTCCTTGATGCACTCGCCGAGGTCCTCGACCACCTTCTCCATCAGCAGGGCCGAGTCGGTGCCACGAAATCGACTGTTGCAGTAGATGACATGGTGGCCGGCGCGGGCCAGTGCGTTGATCATCGGCAGGTACGCGCCACCGCCGATCGGGTGCATGAACACCAGCACGGTTTCTGATGGTTTCTCGGGCTTGAGTAGATAGCTCTCGAGCACCACCAGCTCGGCAACGCCGCCGTAGACGTCACGGACCGCCGAATTGTTCTGGTAGGCAACCAGATACGGGATGCGCTCGTACTCGTGGCGGGTGCCCATCAGTGCTGCCCCAGGTCGTGGGCGAGCACCTCGGCCGACGGGGTCAGGCGTCGGCGGGTGTCGATCGAGATGACCTGCCAGTCCACCGACTGATAGTCGTCGAATTTGCGGCGCGCTCGCTCGCGTGCCTTCTCCGGCGCCCCGTGGTGCACCCCCTGCGGCGCATGGGAAATCAACCCGGGCGGCATCGGGATGCCGTAGAGGGAGCCGCCGTGAAAGAACGCGATCTCGTCGAAATCGACGTTGCGGTGATACCACGGGGTGCGCTCGGTGCCCGGGACCCCTTCGGCGGGCTTGGGCAGAAAGTTCATCACGTACACGCCGGTGGCCTGCATGAACAAGTGCACCGTCGGGGGCAGGTGCACGCTGTCGGAGGTCACCACGTGGTAGTCGTCGATGTTGAAGGTGAACGGGAAGTTGTCGCCCCGCCAGCCCTCCACGTCGAGCGGATGGTGCTTGTAGTGCAGCGTCGTCGTGGTCTGCCCGTCGATGGGGGAGTGCACGAGCCGGACCTCGTAGGTCTCCCGGCCGTCGTCGTCGCAGGGTGCGGGGTCGGGGATGACGACCTGCGAGGGGTCGAACGGGAAGTGGCGGCCCAGTGGGCCTGGAGGCGGTACCCGCAGTTCGTCGGTGGCCTGGATCATCAACCAGGTGCCCGGCTCGTCGGGCAGCTGCCGCCATGTGCACGACTTGGGCAGGTAGACCCAGTCGCCTGCGCGGTAGCGCAACGGCCCGAACTCCGTCTCCAGGGTGCCGGAGCCTTCGTGCACGAAGCTCAGCAGGTCGCCGTCGACGTAGCGAACCCAGAACGGCATCTCGTCGGTGCGCCGGGACAGGAAGAACTGCGCATCCTCATTGGAGAACAACAGCAGCGGTGTGCCGAGGGCGTCACCGGCATCGGAGGGTTTCAGCTCACTCGCGAGCAGGTCGATGGGGCGCAGTGGGCCGGAGGAGCGGTACGCCGTCGGATCATTGCGCCGGTAGAGGTGGGCGAATCGGCCGGTGAACCCACCGCGCCCGAGTTCGTCGTCTTTGAGGCCATTTAGGTCAGCGTGGATCCTCTTCGGAACGGTGCCTTTGCTCAGGTGAACGAACGATTCCATGCGAGCTCCTCGTGTCAAAGTGAAACTGACGTTACTTTTAGTTCTGTGGGCGGGTCAAGACCCGCCCGCCAACGGTCGATCTAGTCGTCCAGGTCGACCTGGATCGTGAGCAGGTTGGTGCCGAAGGTGCGGACCCCGACGTTGTTGAACCTGGGCAGCTCCTGCATGCGCGCATGTGGGTCGTCGTCGGGCAGGAGGCGGGCCGTGCCCTGGTGCCAACGTCCGTTCAGGCGGACGCGGACGTGGGGATCGGCCGCGATGTTGCGGACGTACTGCGACTTCTCCCCGAACTCGGAGACGAACCAGAACGTCTCCCCGATGCGCCGGCCTCCTATCGGGGTGCGCCGGGGCTGGCCCGACCGGCGGCCCGTCGTCTCGAGCAACGTCTGGAACGGCAGGTGCCGCATCACGGGATTGGCGATCCTCTTCTGGAAGAAGACCATCACCATGTCGCGCACTGTGGGGCCCATGGCAGTCCTCTCACACCATCGCGGTGCGAGGGATCTTCGCGCCCAGGCTCAACGCGCCGGCCAGTTCGCGGCTGGTGTCGTAGTCGAAGATCACGTGCCCTGCCATCACGTCGACGTCGCGCTTGATCCGTTGCAGTGGGTTGTCCAGGAAATGAGCGCTGGCACCTGAGGCCTCCAGGAGGTCGGCGATGACCGACCTGGATTCGTGCACGATGCGGGCAGCGGCCAGGCGGGCCCGCCCGCGTACCGGGCGGGTCACCGGCTCTCCGGCCGTCACCGTCTGCTCGATCTCGTCGACGGTGTCCGCGAGCAGCCCGCGCAGGGCGCGTAGGCGCACCTGCGCGTCACCCAGTCGCAGCGCGGCCACGGGCTTCTCTTTCTGCAGGACGCCCTCGTAGGCGAGGAACCGTTCGGAGAGGCGGCCGGCATAGATCTCGGCGGCGCGCTCGGCGCTGCCCAGTGCCGGCATGGCCGCGAGCAGCGCCAGCGCGGGCACCATCGGCCACCGATAGGTCGGGCTGTCGTGCAGCGCGGCGCCGGGAGCAGTGCCGGCGTAGATGTCGGCCACCGCGACCAGCCGATGGGTGGGAACGAACGCGTCGTCGATCACCACGTCATTCGAGCCGGTGGCGCGCATCCCGTCGGTGTGCCAGACGTCCTCGACCCGGGCGTCGCTCATCGGTAGCAGCGCCAGCACCGGCTGGATCGTCTGGGCGCCGTCAGAGACGGTGTCGCGCAGCGCCCCGACCATGATCCAGTTGCCGTCCATCACGCCGGTGGCCCACGACCAGCGGCCGGTCAGGCGCATACCGCCGGGGCAGTCGACGCCGCGGCCGGTCGGCGCCAGCGGGGCCGGGGCCAGGAACGGTCGGCTGTCGAACGCCTCGCGCTGGGCTTGCTCGTCGAACAGCGCCAGCATCCAGTTGTGCAGGACGTAGAAGCCGAGGGTCCACGCGCTGGACGCGCAACCGTGCGCCATCTGCCGGACGGGGTCGAGGATCGCCGGGAACGGAGCCTGTCGACCGCCGTACTCGGCGGGCACCAGCAGATCGAAGAGTCCCGAGGCGGCAGCCTCGGCCACGGTGTCCGGGGGCAACCGGCGGGATCGTTCTGCCTCGCCTGCGCGGTCGGCGAGGCGAGTCACGAACTCGGGAGTGACAGCGGTTTCTGGCGCGATCGTTGAGGCCACGACGTGACCGTAACATACTTTTTGGTATGGAAGTCAGCGGCGGAGCATCACGTCCAGGAATTGCTCCAGCTGGTCAGCCATCCGGGGCTCGGCCGGGAGGTTGGACAGGTGCAGGAAGCCGATCCCCGCCGCGAACGTGGCGTTGGCGCGCATGTCGGCCTCGGCGGCGTCGAAGCCCGCGTCCTGGTAGGCGCGCCGAACTGCTGAGAGCACCCTCTGGTCCGACGTGTGCACGCTCTCGGCGACCTCGCGGTCGGTGCGGGCCCACTCCCGCATCGCCCTCTCGAGGCTGCGCTGACGCTCGCCGCGCAGCGACGCCATCATGTGGCTCAGCTGTTCCCTCGGCGGTGCGCTCGGCAGCTCGGCGAACCCGCTGCGGTCGCGGTCGCGCAATTCGGCCCAGGCCCGGATCAGAGCGGCCCGGTACGCGGCCATGTCCGCGAAATGCCAGTAGAAGCTGCCCTTCGTGACGCCCAGGTGCGCACACAGCCGGTCCAGTTTGAGTGACTCGACACCGGCCTCTGCGACGAGCGCATAGCCGGCCTCGATCCAGTCGTCGGCCGAGCGCCGACGAGCGTCCGACGCACCTCTTGCCATCGATCGAGCCTATGACGACGCGCACTGTGACCGCGGTCACTGCGGCAACGTGCTTGCCAGCCATCTGCAAGGAAAATGGGCTAATTAGCCGTGGCCGGGCTTTGTCGGTTGGGTGTCACATGTTTTACTGCAACCGCGACAACTGAACTCTTTCTCGGCCCATCCTTCGCCGTCACGGCACCTTGGGGATGGCGCCACAACGCGGTGAAGACATCGCTGTGGTGTCGGCGACCGCACGGGAAACCGCTGGAAAAACCGCCTCGCGCGGTACACCGACGATGGATGGAATGACCGTATGAGACTTCTTGACAGGGTTCGTGGCCCGTGGGCTCGCCGCCTCGGCATCGCCGCATTCGCTGCGATTTTGCTGCCGGGCATCATCGGCTTCGCCGGGGGCTCGGCGACCGCCGGAGCCTTCTCGCGGCCGGGCCTGCCGGTGGAGTACCTGATGGTGCCGTCGCCGTCGATGGGCCGGGACATCAAGGTGCAGTTCCAGAGCGGCGGCCCGAACTCGCCGGCGCTCTACCTGCTCGACGGCCTGCGCGCGCAGGACGACTTCAACGGCTGGGACATCAACACCCAGGCGTTCGAGTGGTACCTCGACTCGGGCATCTCGGTGGTCATGCCGGTCGGCGGCCAGTCCAGCTTCTACTCGAACTGGTACAAGCCCGCGTGCGGTAAAGCCGGCTGCCTGACCTACAACTGGGAGACCTTCCTGACCCAGGAGTTGCCCAACTACCTGGCCTCGGAGCGCCAGGTCAAGCCGACCGGCAGCGCCGCTGTGGGTCTGTCGATGGCCGGTAGCGCCTCGCTGGTGCTGGCTGCGCACCACCCCTCGCAGTTCACCTACGCCGGTTCGATGTCCGGCTTCCTGAACCCGTCCGAGGGCTGGTGGCCCGGTCTGATCAACATCTCGATGGGTGATGCCGGCGGCTACAAGGCCAACGACATGTGGGGTCCCGCGGAGACCGATCCCGCCTGGAAGTACAACGACCCGATGGTGCAGATCCCGAATCTAGTCTCGAACAACACCCGCATCTGGGTGTACTGCGGTAACGGCACACCCAACGAGCTCGGTGGTGGCGACCTGCCCGCGACGTTCCTCGAGGGCCTGACCATCCGCACCAACCGGACGTTCCAGGACAACTACGTCGCTGCCGGCGGGAAGAACGGTGTCTTCAACTTCCCCGACAACGGCACGCACAACTGGGCGTACTGGGGTCGTGAGCTGCAGACCATGAAGCCCGACCTGATCAGCCACCTCGTCGGATAGTCACCGACGCAAGGGGTTCGACACCGAACGACGAAGCCCCCGGCCCGATAGGGTCGGGGGCTTCTTCGTGTCGACGAGCCCGTGGCTACTGTGGCGGAATGACCGAGATCAACGCGATGGTGGCCCACGAGGACGGCGAGGGCGGCGTGGTTCTGCGCCACGAGACCGTCGACGAGTCGTTCCTGCCCGAGGGCGAGGTCGAGATCCACGTCGAGTATTCCAGCGTCAATTACAAGGACGCTCTCGCTGTCACGCCGAAAGGTGGTGTGGCGCGGGGCTATCCGTTGATCCCCGGCATCGACGTCGCCGGGACCGTCACCGCGAGCACGTCACCGGACTTCGCCGCGGGAGACGCGGTGTTCGCTCACGGCCAGGACATCGGCACAGGACGGCACGGCGGCTATGCCCAGGTCGCCCGCTACCCGGCCGACTACCTGGTCAAGCTGGACGCGTTGAGCACGGCAGATGCGGCCGCCATCGGTACCGCCGGCTTCACGGCGGCGATGAGCGTCGAGGCGCTGCGGGCGCACGGCGTGCAGCCGGGTGACGGGCCGGTGCTGGTCACCGGTGCCACCGGTGGGGTGGGCAGTGTCAGCGTGGACCTGCTGGCCGGCCAGGGCTACGAGGTGGTGGCGTCGACGGGCAAGGCCCAGGCACACGAGCTGCTGCGCGACCTGGGCGCCGCGGACGTCATCGACCGGGTTCCCGGGCCCGACGAGAAGGTGCGGGCGCTGGGCAAAGCTCACTGGGCCGCCGTGGTGGACTGCGTCGGCGGCCCCACGCTGGCCTACGCGCTGAGCACCCTGAAATACGAAGGTGTGGCGGCGATTTCGGGCTTGGGCGGGATCGACGGACCTGCCCGCCACGGTGATGCCGTTCATCCTGCGTGGCGTGACCGCTGGCGGGTATCGACTCGGTGCTGTTGCCGATCGCCCGGCGCAGAGACGTCTGGGCGCAGATCGAATCCGGGCTGGCCCCACGTCATCTCGACCGTGTCACCACCGACGTGCCGGTGCTGCGCGTCGACGAGGTGCTCAAGACCATCATCGGCGGCGGCGTCACCGGCAGAACCCGCGTGGTCGTGCACGACGGGTTCTGACCGGTACCGCGCTACTTCAGTTCAGCTGAGGACAATCCGAGGAGGCGACGAGCCACCACGAGCTGCTGGATCTGCTGGGTGCCCTCGAAGATGTCGAGGATCTTCGAGTCGCGAGCCCACTTCTCCAGCAGGGTCTGCTCGGAATAGCCTGTCGTGCCGGCCATTTCGACTGCCTTGAGGGTGATGTCGGTACCCACGCGGGCGGCCTTGGCCTTGCCCATCGAGGCTTCTTTGGAGTTGGGGATCTTGTTGTCGGCCTGCCACGCCGAGCGCACGGTCAGCAGGTAGCCCGCCTCCCAATCCGCCTCCATCCGCAGGAACTCCGCGGCCGCGGCGCTCTGCGCGTGTGCGGGCTTGTCGTAGGAGATCTCGATGCCGGCATCGGTGAGGATCTTGCGCAACTCCTCCAGCGCCGCTCGAGCGACGCCGACGGCCATCGCCGCGACGATCGGACGGGTATTGTCGAAGGTCTCCATGACCCCGGCAAAACCCTTGTCCACCTTGATCTCAGGGCTGCCGAGCAGATTCTCCTTCGGAACGCGGGCGTTCTCGAACCGAATCGCCGCAGTGTCGGAAGCCTTGATCCCGAGCTTGTTCTCGAGTCGCTCGACAGTCACGCCCGGGTGGTCACGGGGCACGATGAACGACTTGATCGCCGCGCGCCCCATGGACTTGTCCAACGTCGCCCACACCACGATGTGGGTCGCGCGGGATCCGGCCGTCACGTAGATCTTCTCGCCGTTGATGACGTACTCGTCCCCGTCCAGCACCGCCGTCGTCGACACCGCCGCGGAATCCGAGCCGAAGCCCGGCTCGGTGATGGCCATCGCGGCCCACACCTTGCCCAGCCGCTCCAGCTGCTCGCGGGAGGCCACGCTCGAGATCGCCGCGTTACCGAGGCCCTGGTAGGGCACCGACAGCAGCAGCGCGACGTCGCCCCAGCTCACCTCCAGCGCGTTGAGGAGCGCAGACATGTTGGCGCCGTTGACGTTTCCCTTCGGACCGTCGCCGTCCTTGCTGAGCCCACCGGCGCCGGCGAACGAGATCGTGTTCGCCTCGGAGATGCCCTCGAAGAGGGTCGCCAGCGTGTCGAGTTCGACGGGGTAGTCGTGCTCGCGCAGGTCGTACTTGCGCGAGATCGGGCGCAGCATCTCCGCCGCGCCCTGGTGGCCTTTCTCGATGACCGCCTGCAGCTTCTTCGGCATTTCCAGATTGATAGCCATGTTCGGTTCGCCTTCCTAGAGAAATGCTGCTGCTAGAGGACCACAACACCCTCGGCGACGCCGAGAGCTCGTAGGTCGCGGAACCACCGCTCGACCGGATGTTCCTTCGTGTAACCGTGGCCGCCCAGCAGCTGCACGCCGTCCAGGCCGATCTGCATGCCCTTGTCGGTGCCGAGCTTCTTGGCCAGTGCTGCTTCGCGGGCGAAGGAGAGCCCCTGCTCGGCGCGCGCGGCGCCACGCCACGTGATCAGGCGCAGGCCGTCGAGTTCGATCGCGATGTTGGCGCACATGAACGCCACCGACTGCCGGTGGGCGATCGGTTCCCCGAACGCTTCGCGCTCCTTGACGTAGGGCACCACGTAGTCGAGCACGGCGTGCGAGGTGCCGACCGCCAGTGCCGCCCAGCCCAGCCGAGACAACGCGATGGCCTCGGAGTAGTTGCGATCGTGGTCCGCGTCGCTGGCGTCCTCGCCCAGACGAGCACTCAACGGGACGGTGACCTTGTCGAGTTCGACGCGACCCAGGGCCGCCGCGCGGATACCCATGCTCGGATCAGGGGTGACCGTCACCCCGTTGGCCGCCGATTCCACGAGGAACAACGTGGGCTTGCCGTTCAGCTGTGCGGCGATCACGAACAGCTCGGCGTCGGCGGCCGCCGGCACCAACGACTTGACGCCGTCGAGCCGGTAGCCGCTCGGGGTGCGCACCGCGACGGTCTTCAGCGCCGTCGGGTCGAACAGCGGGTGCGGTTCGGCGATCGCGACGCATGCCTGCGGCACGTTCTCGCCCGCGAACTCCGGCAGGTAGGTCGCCTGCTGATCGGCGCTGCCCCAGTGGGTCAGGGCAGACGCGACGCCGCCCGGTGCCAGGATCGGCAGCGCCAGACCCATGTCGCCGTAGGCCAGAGCTTCGGCCACCAGTGCGTTGGTGATGGTGCTGCGCTGCTCGGCGATCCCGTCGAAATCCTCGGGGATGTTGATCGCGGTGATGCCCAGTTCGGCGGCCTTGGCGATCAGGTCCCGGGGATAGGTGGCCGCGGCGTCCGCGTCGTGCGCGGCGGGACGCAGGATCTCTTCGGCGAACTCCTCGACGGTCTGGACGATCATCTTCTGGTCGTCGTCGGGAGTGAGGTCGAAGTAGTCGGCGCCGCTGGGCTTCAGCCGCGTCGCGGGCTTGCCGAGACCCTGCACCCGCTTGAACTGGCGGGTCGTGGCGCCCGCGGCGGAGAAGGCGTGCTTCACGCCGTATTTCAGGCCACGGTTCAGCGGGTCGCGCAGGTTGTACTTGTCCAGGAAGTCCTGGCCGAGCAACGGCGTGATCAGCGCGATCCCGACATCGGTGGCCGATCTCTTGTGCTTCTGCAAGCCCACGCCGCTCTCGCGGCCGGATTGCTTGGACGGCAGGGTGTTCGTCATCGGTCAGCTGCCTCCGTCAGGTTGTCGAAAAGCGCGAGCGCGCTAACTGACTCCAGAGTAAGGTATCGAAACTGACTTATGAGTAAGGTAGGGCGATTGTTGCCTAACTCACACCGGGGAGCGCGCCGAGTACGGCGTCGTGCAGCAGACCGTTCGTCGCCACCGCACTGCCGCCGTGCGGCCCCGGCTGGGCCGAGAGGTCCGTGAACCGACCGCCCGCCTCTCGGACCAGGATGTCGAGCGGGGCGAGATCCCACAGCTTGACCTCCGGCTCGACCACGATGTCGACGGCGCCCTCGGCGACCAGGCAGTACGACCAGAAATCGCCGTAGCCGCGGGTACGCCACACCGCGTCGGTGAGGTCGACGAACGCCGCGCGCAACGACTCCCATCCGGTGGTCAGGTCGGAGTACGACAGGCTGGCCGAGCCGAGGTCGGCGACGCGGGACACCGAGATGGGCCGCGTCGTGCCGGCCGGACCAGAGAAAGAGGTGAAAGCGCCCTGGCCCGTCGCGGCCCACCAGCGTCGCGCCAGCGCGGGTGCGCTCACCACGCCGACCTCCGGAACCCCGTCGACGAGCAGCGCGATCAACGTCGCCCAGACCGGCACCCCGCGCACGAAGTTCTTCGTGCCGTCGATGGGGTCCAGCACCCATTGCCGGCCCGTGAAGTCCTTGGTGCCGCCGAATTCCTCGCCGAACACCGAGTCGGCGGGACGCTGCTCGGCCAACCGTTCCCGCAGGAGAGTCTCGGTGTCCAGATCGGCGTCGGTCGCCGGAGTCATGTCCGGCTTCGTCTCGACGCGAAGATCCACCGCGCCGAAACGCTGCATCGTCAGAGCGTCGGCCTCCCCGGCGAGCGTGAGGGCCAGGGCCAGGTCGTCGGCGATGTCAGGGGTGCTCATATGTGGAGTCCTACCATGGCGGTGTGGCCGAACTCGCGATCATGCTCCTCATCATCGGTGCCATCGTGCTCATCGCGGCACCCCGGATCATGCGCAAGCGCGGTGCGGGCAACGACTGGCCGCCGGGCACTCTCCTGGTCACCGGGGTCAGTCCGCGTCCCGCCGACGTGACGGGCGAGCAGTTCGTCACCATCACCGGCGTCATCAACGGTCCGACGGTCAACGAGTACACCGTCTACACCCGGATGGCCGTCGACGTGAACGCCTGGCCGACGATGGGCCAGCTCATCGACGTCAGGTACTCGCCGCGCAACCCGGAGAAGTGGGCGTTCTCCTCACCCGTGCCCAATCCGGAGTAAGTCCTCGAGACTGGTCAGTTTGACCCGCGGCCGTCCCGACCCCTGGCCGGTGCTGCGCTCGTGCTCGTCGATCAGGCGCCAGTGATCGTTGGTCACCAGCTTCGGTTGGCGTTCCAGCAGCCACTCCTCGACGTTCGCGGCGTGATCGTCGCCCCGATCGGTCGGCTCGGCCGCCGTCAGATCGGCGAGCAGCGTGTGGACGGTGTCGGCCGAATCGCTCTTGTTGCTGCCGATCACGCCGGTGGGGCCGCGTTTGATCCACCCGACGACGTACTCGTTGCGGCTGCCCTCGATGCGCCCGTCGGTGTGGGGAATCGTGCCCGACCGCTCGTCGAACGGCAGGCCGGGCATCGGCACGCCGCGGTAGCCGACGGCGCGCACGACCAGTTGCACGGGGACTTCCTCACGCTCGCCGGTGTCGCGGGCCGACACCCTGCCGTCCTCCCCGCGCACCAACTCGTTGCGGCCCAGCACGATCGACTCGACCTTGCCGTCGCCCTTGATCTCGATCGGGGAGGTGCGGAACCGGAAGACGATGCGGCGCTTGGCCCCTGTGGGCTCCTGCTCCCCGTAGGTGCGCAGCACCTTGATGTTGTTGCGCACGGTCTTACCCGCGGCATCGAGGTCTTCGTCGGTGATGTCGGCGAAGTCAGCCGGGTCGACGATCACGTCGACGTCACCGAGTGCCTCGAGGTCGCCGAGCTCGCGCAACTCGAGCGTGGTGAACGGCGCCTGCAGCGGGCCGCGTCTCCCGATCACCAGCACCTCCTCGACACCGCGTTCGTGCAGCGAGTCCAGCGCGTGGTCGGCGATGTCGGTCTCGGCCAGCAGATCGGGATCGCTGACCAGGATTCGGGCCACGTCGATCGCCACGTTGCCGTTGCCCACCACGACGGCGCGGCCGGAGGAGATGTCCGGGGTCATCTCCCGGAAGTGCGGATGAGCGTTGTACCAGCCGACGAAGTCGACCGCGGCCACGCTGCCCGGCAGGTCCTCACCCGGGATGCCGAGCGGCCGATCGGACTGGGCGCCGTTGGCGTACACGACCGCGTCGTAGCGCTGCGCGAGCTCGGCGGGCTGGACGTGCTCGCCGACGACGACGTTGCCGAAAAACCGGAAGCGGGCGTCGGCGGCGATCTTGTCGAACTGCGCCGAGATCGACTTGATCTTCGGATGGTCCGGCGCCACCCCGGAGCGCACCAGTCCCCACGGAGTCGGAAGCATCTCGAGCATGTCGACGCAGACGTCGCGGTCGAGCTCGTCTCCGCCGGCGGACTTCAGCAGGGCGGCGGCGGCGAAGAACCCGGACGGTCCCGAGCCGACGATCGCCACGTGATACGGACGCTGTGGGGGCATGTGGGCTGCCTTCTGTCGCGGCCCGGCCGCGCGCAGGGGGCTGTCGCGCCGCAGCCGGACGAGGTTGCCTCCCGATGCTAGAACGCAGTCGGCGTCGGTCGAGGAGAACGCGCGGACCGGTACCCTGAACTCCCGTGGATCCTGACCGTCAAGCCGATATCGCCGCCCTCGACTCCACGCTCACCACAGTGGAGCGTGTTCTCGACGTCGAGGCCCTTCGCGGGCGCATCGCAACGCTCGAGGAGGAGGCGTCCGACCCGAAGCTGTGGGACGACCAGACGCGGGCGCAGAAGGTGACCAGCGATCTGTCGCACGCCCAGAACGAGCTGCGGCGGATCGAGGAGTTGCGTCAGCGCGTCGAGGATCTGCCGGTGCTCTACGAACTCGCCGCCGAGGAGGAAGGCGACGCATCCGACCAGGCGGTCACGGAGGCCGACGCGGAACTGCGGCAACTGCGTGAGGACATCGAAGCGCTCGAGGTCCGCACGCTGCTGTCGGGGGAGTACGACGAACGCGAGGCGGTGGTCAACATTCGCTCCGGTGCCGGCGGCGTGGACGCCGCCGACTGGGCCGAGATGCTGATGCGGATGTACGTCCGATGGGCCGAACAGCACAAGTACCCCGTCGAGGTCTACGACACGTCCTACGCCGAAGAGGCCGGCATCAAGAGCGCGACCTTCGCGGTGCACGCCCCGTTCGCCTACGGCACGCTCTCGGTCGAGCAGGGCACGCATCGGCTGGTGCGCATCAGTCCGTTCGACAACCAGGGTCGCCGGCAGACGTCGTTCGCCGAGGTCGAGGTGCTGCCCGTCACGGAGACCACCGACCACATCGACATCCCCGAAACCGACATCCGCGTCGACGTCTACCGCTCCAGCGGTCCCGGCGGGCAGTCGGTCAACACCACCGATTCCGCGGTCCGGCTCACCCACATTCCGACAGGTATCGTCGTCACCTGCCAGAACGAGAAATCGCAGCTGCAGAACAAGGTGTCGGCGATGCGGGTGCTGCAGGCCAAACTGCTCGAACGCAAACGCCAGGAGGAACGCGCCGAACTCGACGCCCTCAAGAGTGACAGCGGTAGTTCCTGGGGTAACCAGATGCGGTCCTACGTTCTGCACCCCTATCAGATGGTCAAAGACCTCCGCACCGAATACGAGGTCGGCAACCCCGGCGCCGTCCTCGATGGTGACATCGACGGCTTCCTCGAAGCCGGCATCCGGTGGCGCAACAGGAAAGACGACGACGAGTAACCCGTGAACAGCACGCTCCTGGCATTCGACTTCGCCTCGCGGTGGCACGGCTTCTGGCGCGGCGACATCGGCGTGTGGATTCTCGACCGTGGCGTGCGGATCGCGCTGCTGCTGGTCGGCGCTTTGCTGGCCGCCCGGTTCATCAACTGGACCGCGCAGCGCGTCACCCGCCGCATCGACGCCGAGTACCAGGAAAGCGACCAGCTGGTGCGCTCGGAGAGTGCCAAACACCGCCAAGCTGTCGCCTCGGTGATCTCCTACGTGTCGGTGGGCCTGCTGCTGGTGATGGTTCTCGTGCAGATCACCGACATCCTGGCCATCCCGGTCGGGTCTCTCGTCGCCCCTGCCGCGGTCATCGGCGCCGCGCTCGGCTTCGGCGCCCAGCGAGTGGTCCAGGACCTGCTGTCAGGCTTCTTCATCATCACCGAGAAGCAGTACGGCTTCGGCGATCTGGTGGCGCTGACCGTCGCGGGCATCGCTGCCCCCGCTGAGGGCACGGTCGAGGACGTCACGCTGCGCGTCACCAAGCTGCGCTCCTCGGAGGGGGAGATGTTCACGATCCCGAACGGCCAGATCGTGAAGACGGTCAACCTGTCCAAGGACTGGGCCCGGGCGGTGATCGACATCCCGGTGCCGGTGTCGGCGGACTTGAACGAGGTCAACGACGTGCTGCACGACGTCGCCGACAGGGCGCTGCACGACACACAACTCAAGGATCTGCTGTTGGATGCGCCCCAGCTGATGGGCGTGGAGAGCATCGAACTGGAGACGGTGAACCTGCGCATGGTCGCCCGCACGCTGCCCGGTAAGCAGTTCGAGGTGGGACGGCGTCTGCGGGTGCTGGTGATCCGCGCGCTGCGACGCGCCGGGATCGTCGCTCCGGGCGAGCCGGCGCCGGTCGTCGCGGCGATCCCGCACCCGGCTCGGGTGGACGATGCCGCTGTCGCGGAAACCCGGCCGGAGACGCAGCGATGAGGTGGCTCGAGTGGCTGGCCCCGAAGCGGGCCGGGGGCACGAAGGCCGAGAAGAAGTGGCCGAACTACATCTTCGGCGGGAGGATGCGCACCTCGACCGCAACGCTGATCGTCGCGTTCTTCGCGCTGTTCTGGGTGAACCAGACGTTCCAGCCGGCGCCGAGCGCGACGCAGACCGATCCGACGCAGGTCGTGCCTCCGGGTTTCGTGCCGGACCCCGCCTACACGTGGGTGCCGCGCACCAACGTCGCACCGCGCGACACCACGACCACCACCACCAGAACGACGACGACCACCACGACGCCGTCACCGACACCCACACCGTCGGAGTCGGAGACCCCGACGCCGACCAGCACGACCGGCACGGCGCCCGGCGGAGCCACGACGACAGTGATCGACCCCGATGGGCCCGGCCCACTGGGTCCGGTCACGTTCACTCAGGCACCGCCGCTTCTGGCGCCGACCTCGGTCGCGCCGCCCGGTGCCCCCGCGATCACAACCGCGTTGCCGCCTCAGTGAGCCACGCGGCACCCGTCCGGCGATGCGGTGTCCGCATCTCCGGCCGCTACACTGGCGTGCCGTGATGATCACCCTCGACCATGTCTCCAAGCAGTACAAGTCGTCTGCGCGTCCCGCGCTCGACAACGTCTCGCTGAAGATCGACAAGGGCGAGTTCGTCTTTCTCATCGGTCCGTCCGGGTCAGGCAAGTCGACGTTCATGCGTCTGCTGCTGGGCGAGGACAATCCGTCCTCAGGTGACATCCGGGTGTCGAAGTTCCATGTGAACAAGCTGTCCGGTCGTCACATCCCCGGCTTGCGCCAGGTCATCGGCTGCGTGTTCCAGGACTTCCGGCTGCTGCAGCAGAAGACCGTCTTCGAGAACGTCGCGTTCGCGCTCGAGGTGATCGGCAAGCGGTCCGACACCATCAACCGGGTGGTGCCCGACGTGCTCGAGATGGTGGGGTTGTCGGGCAAGGCCAACCGGCTTCCGGCCGAGCTGTCCGGTGGTGAGCAGCAGCGGGTGGCGATCGCCCGCGCGTTCGTCAACCGGCCGCTGGTGCTGCTGGCCGACGAGCCGACCGGAAACCTCGACCCGGACACCAGCAAGGACATCATGGATCTGCTCGAGCGGATCAATCGCACCGGTACGACGGTGCTGATGGCCACCCACGACCACCACATCGTCGACTCCATGCGTCAGCGGGTCGTCGAACTCGAACTCGGCCGGCTGGTTCGCGACGAACAGCGCGGCGTCTACGGAATGGATCGCTAGTGCGCTTCGGCTTCCTCGTCAACGAAGTCCTGACCGGGCTTCGCCGCAACGTCACCATGACGATCGCGATGGTGCTCACCACCGCGATCTCCATCGGGCTGTTCGGCGGCGGTCTGCTCGTCGTGCGGCTCGCCGACCAGTCGCGCGCCATCTACCTCGACCGGGTCGAGAGCCAGGTCTTCCTCACCAACGACGTGTCGGCCAACGACCCGACCTGTGACGCGGACCCCTGCAAGGCGCTGCGCAAGACGATCGAGGACCGCGACGACGTCCGGTCGGTGCGCTTCCTCAACCGCGACGAGGCCTACGACGACGCGATCCGGAAGTTCCCGCAGTACAAGGACGTTGCGGGCAAGGACGCGTTCCCGGCGTCGTTCGTCGTCAAGCTCGACGATCCGGAACAGCACAAGGACTTCGACGACGCGATGATCGGTCAACCCGGCGTGCTCAACGTGTTGAACCAGAAAGACCTGATCGACCGGCTGTTCGCGGTTCTCGACGGCATCAGCAACGTCGCATTCGCGGTGGCATTGGTGCAGGCGATCGGTGCGGTGCTGTTGATCGCCAACATGGTCCAAGTCGCGGCCTACACCCGTCGCACCGAGATCGGCATCATGCGATTGGTCGGCGCCACACGCTGGTACACCCAACTCCCGTTCCTGCTCGAGGCGATGCTCGCGGCATTCGTCGGGGTGGTGATCGCGATCGCGGGGTTGATCGCGGTGCGGGCGCTGTTCCTGGAGAGCGCGCTCGACCAGTTCTATCAGGCCAATCTGATCGCCAGGGTGGACTACGCCGACGTCCTCTACTACAGCGCGCCGTGGATGCTCCTGCTCGGTCTCGCGATGTCCGGTATCACCTCGTACGTCACGTTGCGCCTCTACGTGCGGCGGTAGCGGTGGCAAAGAAGACCAAAGGCGTCAAGGACTCCAACAACCAGGTGGTGGCCACGAATCGCAAAGCGCGCCACAACTTCACGATCCTCGAGACCTTCGAGGCCGGCGTCGCGCTGATGGGCACCGAGGTCAAGAGCCTGAGGGAGGGGCAGGCATCGCTGGCCGATGCCTTCGCCACCGTCGACGACGGCGAGATCTGGCTGCGCAACCTGCACATCCCGGAGTATCACCACGGCACCTGGACCAACCACGCTCCGCGGCGCAACCGCAAGCTGCTGCTGCACCGCACCCAGATCGACAACTTGGTGGGACGCACCCGCGACGGCAACCTCACGCTGGTGCCGCTGTCGCTGTACTTCACCGGCGGCAAGGTCAAGGTGGAGCTGGCGTTGGCTCGCGGTAAGCAAGCCCACGACAAGCGTCAGGATCTGGCGCGCCGGGATGCCGAGCGTGAAGTCACCCGCGAGTTGGGGCGCCGTGTCAAGGGCATGACCTCCTGACCGGAATTCTCAGCGCGCTGATCGCGGCGCTGGGTTACGGCGTCAGCGACTTCGTCGGTGGCTACGCCTCGCGGCGGGTGGCCGCGCTGCGGGTGGTCATCGTGTCCTACCCGCTGGCGCTGGTTCTGTTGACGATCCTGGCTGTGCCGTTCGGCGGTGAGATCAGCCGCGCCGCGGTGCTGTGGGGGCTGTTCGCAGGGGTGGGCCAGGCGTTCGGGGTGTGGTGGTTCTACGCCGCACTCGGATCCGGACCCATCTCCGTGGTATCGCCTCTGACGTCGGTGCTCGTCGCGGCGGTGCCGGTCGGATTCGGGGTGGCGCTGGGCGAGCGGCCGAGCGCGCTCGCCGGTGTCGGCGTGGTGGTGGCGCTGGTGGCGGTCGTGATGGTGAGCCGGCAGGCGGATCAGGACCTCGACGGCGACGTGCGTCGGCACCGGTTCACCGTGAAGGTGGCCTGGTTGACGGTCGGGTCGGGGATCGCGTTCGGCATGAACTTCGTGATCCTGGACCAGGTGCCGGTAGAGGCGGGGCTCTGGCCGCTGGTGTTCGGGCGGTTGGCGGCGACCGTGATCGTGGTGATCGCCGCGGCGCTCACGGCCAACCTCACCCTGGTGCGTGGTTTCCCGCTGCGCCTGGCGCTGCTCGCCGGGGTGCTCGACACCGTTGCCAACGCAGCCACCCTGCTCGCGTTGCACTCCTCGCTGCTGTCGCTGACCGGGGTGCTCGTCGCGTTGTACCCGGCGGCGACGGTCGCGCTGGCGGTGGCGGTGCTGCGTGAGTCGGTGACTCGGTCGCAGGTGGTCGGCATGATTCTCGCGTTCGCCTCCGTCGCGCTGATCGCCGCTGGTTAGCTGTTTTCAGCGTGGGTAGCCGACGCGCGTGTCGTCAGGCGAGGGAGGTGGCCGCACGGGCTTCGGGGTACGTGTCGTGCTGATCGTCGCCGCCACTGTGGTGTTGGCGATCAATGCGTTCGCGCCCTGGGGTGACGAGGCCGCGCACCGGTTCGCTGCAGTCGCGTTGTGCGGTACCGGCCTGGTCGCCGTCGTCTACGGACTCGTCGTCGCGTGTCGGGTGCACGGCACCGCCCGCTGGTGGCGTCTGCTCGCGGTCGGCGCGGTCGCCGGGCTGTTGGGAGGTCAGGCCTCCTGGTGGCTGCTCGGCCCCGACGGGTTTCCCATCTGGGTGGTGCTGTACTGGCTGTTCCCCGTCCTGGCGTTGGCCTCGGTGCTGGTGTTGGCGCTGCGCGGGGGTCGCGTCGGCGTGCCGGAAGACGGTTCGCTCGGCCATGCCGCGCTGTTGACACTGCTGGACGGGTTGGTGGCTGCGGCGTCGTTCGCGATCCTGGTGATCTTCGGCCTGGGCAATCTGTCGACCTCGTCGTTTCCGCGGTCCGCGAACGCCGCGGTGGAGATCCCGTTCGCGATGGCCGAGCTCGTCGTCGTGGTGGTCGCCGCGGTGACCGGCATGATCTACCGCGCCGAGCACGCCTACCGCGTCAACTATCTCCAGTTGGGCAGTGGATTCGTGCTGATCGCCGCCTCGGATCGGATGATCGCCTACTTCGACACGCTGGACATGCACGGCGCGGCGATGTGGGGCGAAACGGGTCTGGCGCTCGGTCCGCTGTTCGTCGCCTTGTCGATGCGACCGCGAGATCCCGCCCCGTCGCCAGTGTCAGGGCGTGCGCGACTCCTCGACTGGGCGCAGCTGGTGCTGCCGTACACGGGGTTTCTCGGGATCACGGTGCTGCTGGCCTTTCACGTGCTCACGGGCCACGAACTGGGAGCCGTGGTCGTCGGCACCACAGTGATCATGGTGGTCTTGGTGGCGTCACGGCAGGTCGCGGCGATGGGGCAGCAGCGCCTGCTGACCCGCCGGCTCTACGAGGTGCAGAGGCGCCTCGCCCACCAGGTGATGCACGACGCGCTGACCGGGCTGCCCAATCGGCTGCTCTTCGCCCAGCGGCTCGACAGGGCGATGCACGACGGCGAGTTCAGCCTGATCTTCGTCGACCTCGACGACTTCAAGGACGTCAACGACCGATACGGGCATGCCGCCGGCGATGAACTGTTGAGAGCGGTCGGGGAGAGGCTGACGGGGTGCCTCTCCGACGCCGACACCCTCGCGCGGATCGGAGGCGACGAGTTCGCCATCCTGGTCGACGCGAGCCAATCCGGCGACGCCGAGGGTCCCGACCTCGTCGCCGACCGGCTGAGGGTCGCGCTGCGGGAACCGTTCCTTCTGCACGGCTGGTCCGTGCGGGTGCGAGCGAGCATGGGGTTGGTACACGCTGACGGGGCGAGCACGCTGAGCTCCGACGATCTGCTGCGCCAAGCCGACATCTCGATGTATGCGGGTAAGCGGCTCGGCAAGGACACGGTGGTGGTCTACCAGGGTTCGGCGGGGCTGTACGCCGACTTCCCGTCCGCGTTGCGTGCCGCCGCCGGCGGCGTGCCGGCCGGCTTCAACCTCGTGTACCAGCCCATCGTCACGTTGCCCGACGAGAGGTTGGTCGCGGTGGAGGCGCTGGCCCGGTGGACGACGCCGCACGGTGTGCAGATCCCGCCCGAGACGTTCGTCGCGGCGGCCGAATCGGCGGGTCTGGGAGCCGCGCTCGACGGGATGGTGCTGCAGCTGGCCTGCCAGCAGGTTGCCGATGCCGGCCTCGACGTCGACATCCACGTCAACGTCAGCGCCTCACGACTGGGTCATTCCGGATTCGAGGACGAGGTGGCGCGGACGCTGTCGCAGTGCGCGATGGACCCGGGATGCCTGGTGTTGGAGATCACCGAGACGCTGCCGATCGTGGATCTGGCGGACGCGGCGGCACAGATCGATCGCCTCAACGAGATGGGCGCACGTGTCGCCCTGGACGACTTCGGCGCCGGCTACAACTCCATGGCGTATCTGCACGCGTTGCCGGTCGGCATCGTCAAGCTGGACCGCAGCCTCGCGGTGGGGTTGGAGGCCGTGCGAGAGTTGACGCTGTACCGCTCGGTGGTGGGACTGTGTGCCGATCTCGGTCTCGACGTGATCGCCGAGGGGATCGAGTCGGCCGAGCAGGCGACGACGGTGTTGGCGGCGGGCTGTCGATTCGCTCAGGGGTACCTGTTCGGCAGGCCCGCCCCGCTCGCCGACATCGTCGCCGAGTACGGCGCGGTCCGCGACGGCAGGGACGACATGGACGACATGGACGACATGGACGACATGGACGACATGGTGGCGCCCGCGGACTAAATATCGGCTGGATTGTGTTGGATGGGCCGGTAGTATGAACGTTCCTGCTGAGAGTCAGTGGGGGTGCGAGGGGCTGAACGGTTTCGACTTCGCGCATCGAATCAAGGGAAGCGTGCCGGTGCAGGCAATTGACCACCGTAAGCGTCGTTGCAACCAATTAAGCGCCGATTCCAATCAGCGCGACTTCGCCCTCGCTGCCTAAGCGACGGTGAGTCTGTCAGACCGGGAGCGCCCTCGGCCCGGACCCTGGCATCAGCTAGAGGGACCCACCCATACATCCGGTCGCGGGATGTACGGGGACATCAAACAGCGACTGGGATCGTCATCCTGACTTGTTCGCGTGATCAGGAGATCCGAGTAGAGACATAGCGAACTGCGCACGGAGAAGCCTTGAGGGAATGCCGTAGGACCCGGGTTCGATTCCCGGCAGCTCCACCGGATGAGGACAGGCCAGAGCTACTGAGCTCTGGCCTGTTTCTCGTTTCGCCGTGTGCGTTTATCGTCAGCTCATGGGGGATGTGCGGTGGGGCGACGTCTTTGCGTCCTGGTTCTCCAGCCTCACTTACGGCAAAAAGTTCGCCGCCTCCCTCGGGTTGGTGGGGATCACCGTCGTCGGCCCGACACTTGTCGTGTCAAAGGTGATCCCATCACTGGTCGGATCGTCGAATCAGGTCGAAGTGTGGTGCACCCCCGACGGCTCATGGAGAGTGTGGGTCGGTGATGACGATCCACGACTGGAGGTCATGGATCTCTACCCCAACCTCGGCGGCATTTGTACTTTTGCCTTCTGACCGCCTGACGCTGAAACCCTCGACTTGAGCGGTCCAGACCGGAGGTGCTGCGGCCCCCAGTCGTTCACCACGGATCGGAGCATCACCCAGGTGAGAACAACCCCCGAGATCAGGACGGCGACATCCGCCGATACTGCTGACGTGGCACGCATCATCACCGAGGCGTATGAGCCCTACATCGAACGCATCGGCCGACCGCCGGCCCCGATGACCGTCGACTACGGGGAGCTGATCACGAGCACCGATCACGTGCACGTGGTGATCGACGACGACCGCGTCGCCGGCGTTCTCGTGCTCATCGACCACCCCGATCACGTGTTCGTCGACAGCGTCGCCGTCGCTCCTCAACACCAGGGGCGCGGCTTGGGACGCGTGATGCTGGACTTCGCCGAGCAGCGGGCGCGTGATCGCGGACTCTTCGAGGTCCGGCTCTACACCAATGCCGCTATGACGGAGAACCTGGCGCTCTACCCCCACCTCGGTTACGTCGAGGTGGATCGCCATGTGGACGAGGGTTATTCGAGGGTGTACTTCGTCAAAGCAGTCAGCTGATCACTGTCGAAAGGTTTCGTGGGTCCGCGCTAACTCTTGCGGAAGAACACGCCATGGGCACGGACGGTGATGCCAGCCTCGGTGGCGAGATGTCCGACGGCGAAGACCTTGCGACCCTCGACGCGGTCGATGTGCGCCTCGGCATGCAGCGGTCCGAGCGGCGTGCCAGCCTCATAGCGGACGGTCAGTGTTCCGGTGACGGCCGGCCAATCAGCCTCGTGCGCCGTAGCCCCCAACATGTGGTCGAGGATCAGGGAACAGATGCCGCCGTGCACGTGTCCGGGCGGACCCTCGTAGGCGGCGCCGAGCGTGACATCGGCCCACACGCGGCCGTCGGCGTCGTGGTGGACGACGAGCGGCGGGGCGAACGGGTTTCGTAGTCCGATGACGACATTGCCCCACGCGCGGTGCGATCCGTCGGGTGCGGGCCGAACGCCGAAGGACTCCGCGAGAGGCTCCTGACTCAGCTCGTCGGCGGCTGCATCGATCGCCTTTTTCGCCGCCGTAAGGGTGGAGGAATCGGCCTGGCTGCGGATGGTGACGTCGACCAGCCGGCGCACCGAGTCGGTCAACCCGCGATAGAGCTCTTCCGGAACGTGGTGGTGGGCTGCACTCACGACACCGACATCGCTTCGCCCACCGGCCGGTCGGCGAAGCCGCCGAAATCACCGCGGTAGAACAGCAGCGGTCGGCCGCTGTGTGCCTGAAGTGCTGTGACATGGGCGACGACGATGGTGTGATCGCCGGCGCCGTGCTCGTACTCCACGTCGGCCTCGATTGTGGCCAGCGCGCCGTGAATACGCGGGGCTCCGTTGCCGGCGGGACTCCAGTCGACGCTGGCGAACTTGTCGTCGGACCGGCGTGCGAACTGCGCGCAGACGGCCTCCTGATGGTCGGCGAGGATGTTGATGCACAGACGGCCCGTGGCGCGGATCGCCGGCCAGCTGGTGGAGGACAGGGCAGGGCAGAACGACACATAGGGCGGGCCGAGGGAAACCGAGGTCACCGACTGGCAGGTGAAGCCGAGCGGACTGCGGCCGTCATGGCCGGTGATCACCGCAACACCGGTGCAGAAGTGGCCGAGCACAGCACGCATGTCCTGGGGAGCCGGCCGGGCAGGCGTGGCCGCGGTCGACTCGTCGGATCGCATCATGTTCTGTCCCTTCGGTGGTAGCCACCAACGATCCTCGGATACGGCGTTGACGTGCAACGTCTCCTCCCACCCAGCGGTTCACCAGATGCAGGCTGATGAGCTGGGTTGTTACGCTCGGTCAGTGACAGATTCCGAACCGTCGGGCAAGCCGCAGCTGGCCGCCACCAGCTGGGCCCTGCTGGGCTTGCTGTCGTACGAACAGGAACTGTCCGGGTACGACATCCGCAAGTGGATCGACTGGAGCATGCGATTCTTCTACGGAAGTCCCGCGTACAGCCAGATCTATTCCGAGTTGAAGAAACTCGAGAAGCTCGGATATCTGACCTCGCGGGTGGAGAACAACGGCACACGTTCCCGCCGGCTCTACAAGATCACGCAATCGGGACTGGACGCTGCCACCCGGTGGGCCCGCGAGGCTCCTGTGGAGCCTCCGTCGTTGAAACATCCTGCAATTCTTCGGATCACGCTGGGCCATCTGAGCGATCCCACAGCGCTCAAAGCGATGCTCCAGGAGCACATCGCCTACGTCGACCGAATGCAGAGCGACGCCGCCAAGGAAGCCCGGTGGGCCGGAGCTGACCCATCGTGGGCATACGCCAAGATCGCTTTGGACTGGGCCGAGCGCTACTACACCTCCGAACGGGAACTGACGCTGAAGCTGATCAAGGATCTCGACGAGGCCGAAGCCACGTTCCCGAAAGTCGGTGAGAGCGCCAAGATTCCGTGGCCGGATCCGGCGTTCTGGTACGAGATCGAGAAGCAGGTCGAGGCCGAGGACGCCGACTAGTCGTACTCAGGCCGGCTCGTCACACCTGTGCCAGCCGCGGGCGCGCCGCGTCGAGTGCGGCGATGTAGCCGTAGACCAGTCCCTGCGCAATGGTGGCGCCGGCACCGGGGTAAGTGTGCCCGAAGGCATTGGCCGCGGTGTTCCCGATGGCGTAGAGCCCGTCGATGACCGTGCTGTCCTCACGCAGTACCCGGGCCCGCTCGTCAGCGCGCAACCCACCGCAGGTACCCAGATCGCTGAGCACCATCTTGACCGCGTAGAACGGACCTTTGACCAGCGGGCGTAGATTGGGGTTGGGTGTGATGGTGGGGTCGCCGTAGTAGCGATCGTAGGCGCTGCGACCGCGTTCGAAATCGGGATCCTGCCCTGCGGAGGCGTTTTCGTTGAACCGGGTGACGGTGGAAAGCAAGTAGTTCACCGGAATCCCCATCTTGGCGGCCAGTTCAGTGAAGTCCTCGGAACGTATTGCGATACCCGCGTCATACCAGCGCTGCGGAATGGGCATGCGTGGGAACAGTTCTGCGGCAAAGACATAGCTGTTGCGGTACTGCTGGTCGAACACCATCCACATCGTCTCGACTGGCGTGCCGGCGTTCTCCAGGTCCAGGATGCGCTGTCCGAAGCTCATGTAGTCCGCCGATTCGTTCGCGAACCGCTGCCCGTGCTGATTCACGATGAACGATCCCGGCAGGGACCGCTCGGCCAGAAGAACTGCGGGCGCGGCGTCGGGCAGCGGTGCGACCGCGGGGAACCACCACGACTGGTCCATCAACGCGATGTCCGCGCCGACGTCCTGGCCGATGCGGATGGCATCGCCGGTGTTGGTGTCTGCCCCCAAACTCAGATGAGCGTCAAGCCTTTCCGACTGGAATTTGTGACGCATGTCCATATCGTGGTCGAACCCGCCTGCGGCGAGAACCACTCCGCGGCGGGCTGTGATCGTCAAGCTGGCGCCGCGGTGTTCGATGACCGCACCGGTGACTCGGGGACCTTTGGTGGTGAGAGAGGTCAGCGTGGTGTCGAGCCAGATCGGGATGCCCGCCGAGATCGCGCCGGCGAACAGTCCCGCCGCCAGCGCTTGACCTCCCGCGGCATAGCGCCGTCCCAGCAGCAGGCCGCCGACGCCCTGCGCCAACCGTTTCGCGATGGTGGGGATGCCCTTCCGGGGCACGCGGCTCATCAAATTCAGCCACCGGTAGTCGGCGCCGGTGGTCGGCATGGGGATGCTGACCTCCATGACCCCCGGCCGCAGCGCCGACCGGTACTGCCCGAGGATCGCGGTGTCCAGAGGACGGCATTCGCAGGTGCGCCCAGCGGCCGACCCGCCGGCTGCCTCGGGGTGGTAGTCGGAGTAGTCCTTGGCCCAGAACAGCTTCATCGGCGTCGTACGCCGCAGCATGTCGACGGTGGCGGGTAACTGCTTCAGGTACGCCGTTGATCGGGCCGCAGGCGCGGAATCGCCCACCACCGCGTGCAGATAGGTCTGCGCGCGGCTGGCCGGGTCGTTGCCTCCTCCTTCGGCGATGACGGGGCTGGCCGGCAGCCACAGCGCACCCCCCGAGCGCGCTGTGGAGCCGCCGACAACCCCTGATTTCTCGATGACGAGCACTGAAAGGCTCTGTTCGTGAGCCGCCAGCGCGGCTGCCAGCCCGGTCCCCGAGCCGACGATCAGTAGGTCGACCTCGGTGTCTGAGACGGTCAATCCGGCGGGAATGGTGTGGTGGCGGGGCGCGGCGGTCACGGCGGTGACGATAAGCGCGGTTCTGCGTGGTGTATTTCCCGTGTCCTGGTGAGCGGAACGCTCGCCTGCCGCTGGCACGGGCTAGCGGTTGGATGGGGTGGAGAAGCCCACACCGCACTGATCGAAGGACGGCATTCGATGACGACCCACCCTGACGCCGACGGTATCCGGCTCATCGAAGCCGGTTCGGTCCCAACCAGGTTCGCCCGGGGGTGGCACTGCCTGGGGTTGATCCGCGACTTCACCGACGGTCATCCGCACCAGATCAACGCCTTCGGGCAGAAGCTCGTGGTCTTCGCCGGCGAGGACGGCACCATCAACGTTTTGGACGGCTACTGCCGTCACATGGGGGGAGACCTGTCGCAGGGCGCGATCAAGGGCAACGAGATCGCCTGTCCTTTCCACGATTGGCGGTGGGGCGGGGACGGCCGGTGCAAGTTGGTGCCCTACAGCAAGCGCACCCCGCGCCTGGCGCGCACGGCGTCCTGGCCCACGCTTCAACAAGACGGCATGCTCTTCGTCTGGAACGACCCCGAGCGCAAGGCGCCGCCCGCAGAGGTCACCATCCCACGCATCGAAGGCGCCACCAGTGACGCATGGACCGACTGGCATTGGTACAGCACGGTCGTGCACACCAATTGCCGCGAGATCATCGACAACGTCGTCGACATGGCGCACTTCTTCTACATCCACGGCTCGCTGCCCACACATTTCAAGAACATCTTCGAGGGCCACGTCGCGACGCAGTACATGAAGAGCGCCGGCCGCCCCGACCTCGCCGATCCGGAAGGATCCAAACTGACGGGCACAACATCGTTGGCGTCCTATCACGGCCCCTCCTTCATGATCGATGATCTGACCTACCACTACGGCGATTTCGACCAGCGCACCGTGCTGATCAACTGCCACTATCCGATCGATGCGAATTCCTTTGTGCTGCAATACGGCATCGTGGTCGAGAAGAATGCCTTCGTGCCGGACGAACTCGCGGTGCAGACTGCGGTCGCGCTGGGGGACTTCGTGAAGATGGGCTTCGAACAGGATGTCGAGATCTGGCGCAACAAGGCCCGGATCGACAACCCACTTCTGGTCGAGGAGGACGGGCCCGTCTATCAGCTGCGGCGGTGGTACGAGCAGTTTTACGTCGACGTCGCCGACGTAACGCCCGAGATGGTGGATCGCTTCGAATTCGAACTCGACACCACGCGTCCCACCGAGGCGTGGATGAAGGAAGTGGAAGCCAACATCGCCGCCCGTTCGGCCGCGGCCACGGCCGGATGACCGTCCGCCCCGACAATCGGCTGGCTGACGTCCCGATGGTGTCGGTGACGTGCCGGCGGTGCCACGCGGGCGTCGAGGTCCGCAAGAGCAGCTTGAATCAAACCAGCGTGCAATGGACGGCCATGGCATCGCAGCAATGCCAGGAACGTTGTCAGGCAACTCAATTGGAGCCCCACGGTGGTCGGCTGTTCTTGACGTGCAGCGCGCTCGCTGATTCGATCACCGCTGCGGTGCAGAGCGGTTCGCTCTTGGTCGTCGACACAGACGCCCGTTAGGTTCGGGGTACCCGGTATGCGGTGCGGCAGGGACGATCGAGAGGTTCCAGGGATCCGGTGATCATCCGCATCGCCGACGACAAGGTGGCTCTGAGGCGCGCGAAATTTCCGTGCTCGGCCCAGTCCTCGTACGCATACCGGCAGGCTTGAACGATCAATTGCGCAGGTAAATCGCGAACGTACGGCTCATTGTCCAGGTCGAAACGCCGATCCAAGAAGCCGGTGAGCGGCTCGACCAGGTCTTGACCCCAGTCCAGCCAGCGCAGCCGATATTGGGGATCGCTGATCATCAGGGCCAGAAATGCGCGGTCGACGTCCATCCGCCCGCGCCGAGGCACCTCGGTGCTGAATGCTTCGACCAACACCGCGACTGCGTCGCCGTCGACGTCGGCGACGGCCAACATGTCGAGACTCAGAGAGCCGAACCGTCGGAACAAGGGGAGGACCACGTCCTCCTTGACGGGGAAGTGACGGTGAAAGGTCCGCGGCGCGATGCCGACGGTCTCACAAATGCGCTCCACCGTTGCTGATGTCGATCCGGCAGCAAGGGACATGTCGCGGGCGGCCAACGCGATGGTCAGCCGTAGTTCGTCGGCGCGTCGCGCCGTCAACTTCGCCGGCTTGTCCACCGTCATCAACCAAGCCCTCCTCGGCGACCAGCCCATCGATCCTAACCACCCGTTTGCGCCGCAGGCCGTCTCCACTCGCGGACGTCCCGTTGAGCGGGAACGCGTCATCAGTAGCCGGCGTGGCCCACTTAACGTTTCGCTAGTCAGATTCTGCCACAGAGGCAGAAACTGACTGCGATCCATCAGCGAGTCGCGTGTGTGACAGCCTGCGTCCGCGACTCCCCGCCCGGAACCGGCACCCAGATTGGAGTTCCAATGACCCTCGCCCCCGAGGAATCGACCTCCGCCAGTGAGGAACTGAACTACGACGACTACACCCACGACTTCATGGGCAAGGTAGGCAATGTCGCGGACTTCTCCCGCGACTTTCTCGTGGGACTGGCTCGCGTGTTCGAAGACGTCCTCAACTTCATGCCGTACGCCCACGTCAAGATCTACTCCGAGAAAGTCGGCATCGACGCCGCAATGGATGTCACCGCGAAGGTCTCGCGCGCCGGCATGCGTCAGGTCATGCCGATGGGCCGCTATATCGCGCCGCCGGGGTGGGACTGGAAGGACGCTCAGTACCAGGCGATTCCGTTCGATGTGCAGACCGAGGACCTGACCAAGCCGGCGCTGATCCGACTCATCAAGACGTACTGGGATCAGTACCTGAAAGGGCACAACTACCTCATCGACCAGTGGACGAAGATCATCCCGGAAGAAGAGGTGTGGCTCGGTCTGCCGGACATGTATCAGCTGATCATCGACTACCAGTATCCGAAACTCGCCAAGGTCCTCAAGATCGAACCGGTCCACGTGGTCGACTTCTTGAAGCTGGCTGTCTTGAGCATCGATGGGACGCTGGGCTACGGCGGCGAGTACATCGTGTACAACCCGGATCACGTCGTCCTGAACATGCGCCGCTGCGAAGTCTTGCAGAAGTACACCGACGAGGGTCTCTATCCTCCGGCGCGGGCATGGATGAATTGCACCTTCGAGCAGCGCATCTCGGCGCCGTTCTTCCCAGGCTGCAAGCTGGCCATCAACCTACCGCCCAACGACTTCACATTCGCCCAGGGTGAGCCGTTCTGCGTCTGGACCTATACGCGCGGCGAGGAGAACCACGCCGCCGCCGAGGCGGCGCCGGATCCCAGGGCGTCCGCCATGGAGCGGATACCGTTGATGGATGTGACCGTGCGCGGTTAAGTTGTGTTCCAACATGTTCGGACGGATGAGGCCCGAAACGCGTCGCCAGCCGCCGGGCCTCATCCGCCGATATCGATGCGATTGGGCTCAGCCGTCACGCATGTGCGCCACCGTCGACGCGGATCTCCGTTCCGGTGATGAAGGCGCCGTCATCAGACGCCGCCATGGCGATCACCGATGCGACGGCGCTGGCATCACCGAGGATGGCGTTGTCGGTCCCGTGCAGCAGCGGAGTCTGCTTGGCCCACAGCCCGAGGTCGTAGCCCTCTGGCATCTTGTCCAGCGTGCTGTTCGCCAATGCTGTGGAGACACCGCCGGGCTGGATGTTGACCGCGCGCAGTCCCTGCTTCGAATACTCCAGTGCCAGTGAATGGGTGAAGCTGAGGATGCCGCCTTTGCTGGCCGCATAGGCCGCCATGTAGGGGTGAGCGAACGTCGCGGCGGTCGAGGTGAAGTTGATGACTACGCCCCGCCTGCTGGCCAGCAGTGCCGGCAACGCCTGGCGAGTCATCAAGAAGGTGCCGGTCAGGTTGACCGCCAGCGTTCGGTTCCACTCCGCCAGGGTCGTCTCGTGGGTGTGAGAGCAGGTCTGCATCGCTGCCACGTTCACGAGAACGTCCAGGCCGCCGAGGTCGGCCACCGCGGTGTCGACGGCGGCGGCGACGTCGTCCTCGACGGCGATGTCGAGCACTGCTGTTGTCAAGCGCTTGTCGGTGCCGGCCTCGGCGGCTGTCGCGGCCGTGGCTGCCAAGCCGTCGGTCGAGATGTCAAAAGCCACTACGGTGGCGCCCTCGTCGAGCAGGCGTGCGGTGGTGGCCGCGCCGATGCCCGAGCCGGCGCCGGTCACGATGACGCGTCGATCAGCGAAACGGTCCATGGCAGTCTGCCTTTCGCTCTAGGCCAGCTGAAACGCGCTCAGCGGAGCTTCTTCCGGATAGCTGGTGGGCCCACCCAAGTCATACGCGGCATTGAGCGCGCCGATGAATGCCGGATCGTGCAGGGGTGCGCTGGGGATGTCCAACCTGGTGCCCTGCTTGGCGAGGTTGTCGACCAGCATGTCGATGGCTTTGTCGACGGTCAGGTCGTCGGACCCGTCCATGTTCTTCTTGAGTTCGTCGTAGTCGGTGAACACCTCCGCCGACCAGTGCACCAGGAACCGCAGCTCGTCGGTGCGATGGCGCGCGATGACGTCATCACCGTTCTTGAGCAGCCAGGCATCAGTATCGGCCGGGTCCCCGGTGAAGACGGTGTCGAAGGCCAGGCCGGCCGGAACCTGCTGCTCCACCGGGCCATTGGCTTCGCCACGATGCACCATCATCTCGTTCTGCACGACCACACCGCGGTTGTTGATCGGCGGGAGCACCCGCGCGGGCGCCTTCAGGGGGCCGTCGGGCCAGTAGGTGAACCCCGATCCTTCGTCGAGGGAGAACCACGTGATGACCTGTGCCATCTTGATCAAGTAGTCGGTGAACAGCCCCGACTTGCCCATCACGCTGCACAACCATGTGGGGGCGTTCTCGTGCCGCACACCGCGAAAGCTGGGGGAGTCCAGGTGACCCGGATCGCGATTGGCGCACGGGCCGTTGATGTTGAACAGCATCAGCTCCGGCTTGGCGTACTCGGCACTCCAGTACCGCTTGGCGTGCTCGAGGAACTCAGCGTTGTAGAAGCAGTCGTGTAGCTCGGGGTAGAGCACAGTGCCGTAGTTGGCGAGATAGCCGCGGAACGTGGGGGTGAGGAACAGATCCAGCGTCGGCTCGAAGCCTTCGGGGAACGCGCCGCTCATCGTGGCCATGAGCTCGTCTGCCGATGCGAAGTGCTGAGCGATGATCAGCTTCCACGGCCCGTTCGCGCGCACGACGTCGAAGAGACGTTCGCGTTGGTCGGCGGTGTAGACGTCGGTGATTTCGCGCGGCGGCGCGACCGGCCGCAGCACGTCGGACAGCTCCAGGCGGCGCTCGTCAGTCAGCATCGTGTTCTCCTTCGGTGATGTGATCGTCGATTGTGGGCATCACCGCGGCCGGCGATGTGGTGACCGTCCGGTGATCGGGAGGTACTCCAAAACTGATGGGGTGCGCGAACTTCGCAGCCACGAGCGCACCGATCTCAGCAATGGCCAATCGCCCACGTGCCGTCGCGTCCGAGCGCATCAGAAAGCCGTGGTAGGCACCGGGATAGCGGGTGAGGGTGGTCTGCACCCCGGCGTCGCGCAGCCGGCCGGCGTAGCGTTCCCCCCAATCCCGGATCGGGTCCCATTCGGCGGTGACGACGATCGCCGAGGGCAGGCCGCCGACATCGGTAGCGTGAGCAGGGACTTGGTACGGCGAGTGCGCGGTGGTGCCTCCGTCGACCGTCTCGTGCATGAACACGATGTCGTCATGGGCCAGCATGGGTGCATCGGGCATGGCGGTGATGGACGCAGCACCCATGTCGCGATCCAAACCGGGATAGAGCAAGACCTGCACCGAGATGGCGGGTCCGTTGTGGTCGCGGGCCGCCAGAGCCACTGCGGCGGCCAGGGATCCGCCGGCGCTGTCCCCGATGACGCCGAGCCGCTCGGCATCCAGCGACAGCCGGTCGGCCTGAGTGGCAACCCATTCGGTGGCTGCGTACGCATCGTCGAACTGCGCCGGTGGTGGCGATTCGGGAGCCAACCGGTAGTCCACGGCAGCGACCGCTGCGCCGCTGGCCCGAGCCAGTTCCCGGGCCAAAGGTTCGAACGAATGATTCGACCCCATCACCAGACCGCCGCCGTGGAAGTACACGAGCACCGGGCACCGTGGCGCGGTGGTGGGCCGGTACAACCGCACGGCGATGGGGCGCCCGCCAGGCCCGGGTGCGGTGAGGTCGTCGATGCACGCCATGTCGGGCATCGCCGGATGTGGCGCCGATTCGACGGCGGCCCGGACGGCCGCGAGCCCACGGGTGCGCATCGGCGTCGGGACGCCGAACGCGGCGACTCGTGCTGCGGCATCCGGATCCAAAGTGGGAGAACGCACATCAGCTCCGCGAGGGATCGAAGCGGCGCTCTGTGCGCAGCCGCGGCGCCTCTTGACTGGTCAAGACGCGGGCACGCTCGATCATCGCCGAACTGACGTAGTCGGGCTGGGTGAGGAGGTAGAACCGACCCTCGGCGGCCTGGTCGAACACCACTTCGGCGGCGGCCAGGGGATCCATGGCGGCGGCTTTGATGTCGAGCATCGCGGCCCGTTGCGACTCGGCGGCATCGGTGTCCCCACCGTCGACGCCACCGGCGGATTCGAAGATGTTCGACACCACGGCGCCGGGGAGCACTGCCTGCACGTGCACACGGTCGGCGTGCCCCGCAGCTTGGACCTCGAGGTGCAGGCACTCGGTGAGTGCGAGCACCGCGTGCTTGCTCATGATGTAGGGCGCCTGCAGTGGTACGACGGCGACCCCGCCGATCGACGAGAGATTCCACACCCACGCCGGCGTGTCGCCGGCGAGCATGTGCGGTAGGAACGCCCGGATGCCGTGGTAGACACCGTTGATGTTCACCTCGACGACGCGCCGCCAGTTGTCGACGGGCGTGTCCCACAGATAGCCGAATTGCTCGACGCCCGCGTTGTTGACCAGCAGACGCACCGGCCCCAGATCGTGATGCACCGCGGCGGCGAGCGCCTGTACGGCCTCGGCATCGCGCACGTCGCAGATTTTGTCGATCGCCGTGCCGCCGGCCGCGCGTAACTCGTCGCGCAGCGCCGCCACGGCGCCGGCGTCGATGTCGACGAGGACGACGTTCATGCCGAGCCGGCTGGCCTGGCGGGCCAGGCCCGCGCCGATCCCGGCGCCGGCGCCGGTGATGACGGCGACGCCGCCGCCGAACAATTCGGCGGCGGTCACGCGGGCTGCGTACTTGCCGACGTCGCCTTGGCGGCGTGCTCGGCGAAGGGGATCGAGTCGTCGGCGTCGAGCATCACCGTCATCGAGGTGAACACCAGACCGTCCCCCTCCCGGCGGATACCTACGTCTGCGACGCCGCTGGACACAGCGAAGGGCACGTTGTTGGTGATCTGGTTGACGAACATGTTGAAGCGGACACGGGTCGTGTCACCATCGGTACCGGTGCGGAAGATGTTGGTGGCGTGGTGCCGACACGGGTGGGGGTTCTCGTTGCGGTGTTCGATGAGCCAGGCGAGAGTTTCTGCGCCGCCGTGCAGTTCGGCGGCCAACAGGTGCTCGAACGGGCAGTTGCCGGAGAGCGACCGACTCAGGTACTGCATCTCCTCGCCGATCCGGGAACGCAGCTCGTCGAAGTGCCCTTCGTCGTAGTGGTACCAGAAGCCGGCGATGAATTCCTGAACCTCAGGCAGCGTGATCTCGGTGCTCATGACAGATCAGTGAAACCGACCGTGCAGCAGCGCCGAGCTGACCTGACCGGTGAGCGGGAGGTTGATGCGAGCACAGCACTGGTGCCGGAGAAGTCATCGATGACGGGAGGCGAGTGTGTCCGGTGATCGGGACGCGATGTGGCGTAGGACACACCGGGTCGGCACTCTCTGGCTGTCTCACAACTCGTTCTCAGGAAGGTCATCCTCATGCAGGCAGCTCCGTCACACACGCCGGATTCCGCGCGACCACCGACCGTCTCACCTCAGCCGTCGCGTAGCACCCAGGCGCGCACAGTGGCCAAGGGGGTCGGTATCGCAGCGGGTTTCGCCGCATCGGCGTGGCTGATGACGTCTGTGGCCACCGGGGTGGCGTCCGCCGACGATGGTGAGTCCTCGTCTTCGGCCGGCCGATCGACGACCGCGCAGAGTGCATCCGGTGCTACAGCGCGATCGGCTGGCGACACGAAAGGCCCGTCCCGCGTGGCTAAAGCACGGGAAGCCCGTCAGCAGAGCAAGAGTGACGTCGTCCGCGCGAAGGGGTCGTTCAACGACAGGCGTGCAGAGCGATCCGCCCGCATGGCAGCTACCTCCGAGGCTGTGTCCGGGGAGAAGGCGGTCGACACTCCGCCGGTGCAACGTCCCAAGCCCCTGGCGGCTGTGGCGACCTTCCTCCAGCGCAACGTCTTCAACGCCGCACCGGTCGTCACCGACGTCCAGATCAACCGGCAGGGCGCCAACGGCATCATCACTGGCGACCTCGACGCCCGCGATCCCGACGAGCTCGGAACGCGTGTACAGATTCGGTCGACGGTACGCGCCGGCTCACCGTCACCGGCAATCTGCGGATGTGAGGAAGTACCGGGACTGATTGCCCTCGCATATACCAACCCGGCGGTCATCGGCGGCGAGGCAGGAGACAACTGGAACGCGCCCGCCGCGGTCGACAACACGACGGTCTACCTGAACCCGGACTACTCCGTGGCGTACTACGCCGGCAAGGAAACCGGCACCGTCACCATCGACGGCCTCGGCACCGGTGGCGTGGTGCTGGACTTCGTCGGCAATCTGCTCGCCGGTGGAACCGCCGAGAAATCGGTGGCGACGCTCAATGGCGATCTCGGGAAAGGTGATCTGAAGGGCGTGGAGGGGACGGTGATCAGTCAGAGCGCGCTCAACGCAGACGGCACCGCACTCGGAGTGCTCACCGGTGAGGTCGTGCGCCCCGAGGTCCGTTACGTCGTGGTGCGCAAGCCGGTCAACGGTACGGTCACCATCGACGAGATCACCGGCACCTTTTCCTATCAGGCCGACCCCGCGTACCTCGCCGCGGGCGGGGGCGCCGACTCATTCGAGGTGCTCGTCACCGACAACCGGTTCAGCCTCGCCAAGCTGTTCAAGCGGTACAACGGGGATCCGGTGCAGACTGTCATGCTCACCGTCGTCTGAAATTCGAGTGGATCGGGGGGCGCTGGGTCATCTGGACCGAGCGCCCCTCGTCGGTGAATCACGTTCCGCTGGTGATGATTTCCCACAGCCCTGAGCGTCCGCTCGCGCTGGCCTGCGCGGCGACCTGCAGATCCCAGAATCGTGCGGAACCGAACTCGGAGCGCCACGCCAGTGCACTGCGCGTGTATTCGTGTAGGCAATGCTCGAAGGTGGTTCCCATGGCGCCGTGCACCTGATGGGCGTTGCGTGTCACCACCAGTGCTGCCTGTCCTGCGCACGACCTTGCGACCGCGATCTGGAAGTCGAGACATGCTGCGGCCCAGTTGCTGTCGATTGCCGTCTGCAGAGCTGCTTGGCTGGCGGTGCGGGCGAGCGCGGCCTCGGCAGCGGCGTCGGCGATGAGATTCTGGATGGCCTGGAACTTCGCGATCGGTCGGCCGAACTGAACGCGCGATGCCGCGTGCTCGATGGACAGAGCCACGGCATGATCCAGTGCCGCGCACACCTGCAGCGCCCGTAGCATCGCAGCTCTGCGGGCGACGACGGCAACCACTTCGGGCGGCACAGCGACGCCTCGCAGCGTCGAGACGTCGACCGTCACGCGATCACGGGGCTCGCCGATCATGTTGGCGACACGAGTGATCTGCACGTCCGCGGTGTCGACCTGGGCCAGCCGATGACCGTCGTCTCCGTGCCACAGGACGGCCAGGCGGTCAACCTCTGCCGCCCACGGTGCCAGGCCGGTCGATGCCCCGGGCGCGAGCTGGCAGAGCGTGTGAAGCGTTGGCTCAGCGGGCCCGGACACCTCGTCGATCAACCAGCACGCCAGAAGATCGTGTTCAGCCAGCGGCAGGTGAACGCCATGGCGGACGGCCGCGGTGATCAGCTCCGCCGCCTCCGCCCAGCCAGCGCCACTCCCGCCGTCGCGTTCGGCGCCTGTCAGGCGTACCAAACCCAGCGAATCGAGCTGCTGCCAGAGGTTGCGGTCGCAACGTCTGCGTTCGCCGGCGCCGATGGGTGCAGCCGTGGCGCGATGGTCGGCGAGGACACCGTCGATCATCGCGGCGAGTTCGGGATCGACCATCGACGGAACCTGTTGTGGTGCAGTTGTCGTCATCGCAACCCCAATCCACGCGCGATCACGCCGCGCATCACCTCGTTGGTCCCGCCACGCAGAGTGAAGCCTGGCCGTTGGTCGGCGGCGTTGACGACCAACGCTTCCCACGGCCGGTCGGACGGCGCCTCATCTTCGGCTCCGTAGGCCGCGTAGTCAGCGATATCGCCCTCGGTGGTGGTACCGAGAACCTTGACGACCGCAGCCGGGACGTCGGCGTTCTCGCCCCGTTGCAACGCATCGGCGACTGTGGTCGACATGTGATGCAGTGCGCTGACGCGCGCTACCAGCTGTCCCCACGCGGCGTCGGTACCCACCGGCGCCACGGCGGGGGAGTCGATGGCTGCGGCGAGTAGGGGGAAGGTGGACAGGAACCGTTCCGGCCCGCTGCGCTCGAAGCTGAGTTCCGATGTCACCTGTTCCCAGCCGCTGCCGATCTCACCGAACACCCGGGTCTGGGGGACGAAGACCTCGTCGAGAATCACCTCGTTGAAGTGGTGGTTGCCGTTCATCGACACGATCGGACGCACCTCGACCCCGGGACTGCGGAGGTCGACGATGAACTGGCTGAGGCCGGCGTGGCGGTGCGCCGGATCCACCGGCGCCGTGCGGGCGAGCACGATGAACGCGTGCGCGTGATGCGCTCCGGAGGTCCACACCTTGGTGCCGGTGAGCGACCAGCCGCCGTCGACCGGCACGGCACGGGTGCGCACGCTGGCCAGGTCCGACCCCGAGTCGGGTTCGCTCATCCCGATGGCGAAGAAACACTCTCCGGCCACGATCTTCGGCAGGAAGTGTGACTTCTGTTCCTCTGTGCCGTATTTGAGCAGTGACGGGACGATTTGTCGGTCAGCGATCCAGTGCGCGGCCACCGGTGCGCCGGCGGCGAGCAGCTCCTCGGTGACGACGAAGCGCTCACCGAAGGTGCGGCCATGCCCGCCGTAGCACTGGGGCACCGTCATTCCCAGCCACCCGCGTCGCGCCAGGGCCGTGGTGAAGGCTTCATCCCACCCGCACAACCACGAATCGACCGACGGGGTGAACGCGCCGGCGGCGAGTTGCTCGGCCACGAAGGCGCGGACTTCGCCACGCAGCCTTGACGACGTCATGAGGTTCTCCACTTCGCGATGCGCTGGTCGTGTTCGGCGTCGTGATGAGCCAACGGCTGCATCGCTGCGGCCATCGCCAGGGTGGATTCCAGCGATCCGCTCACCGATTCCTGCAACAACCGTTTGGCCATTCGCAGGGCGTGCGGCGGGTTGACGGTGATTCGATCAGCCAAAGCCTTTGCTGCAGTGAGTAGTTCCTCGTGTGGGACGACGCGGCTGACCAACCCCCACTCCAGGGCGGTGTCGGCGTCGATGCGTTCGCCGGTGAAGGTCAGTTCCGCGGCGCGGGCGTACCCGATGGCCCGGGGCAGGAACCAGGTGCCGCCGTCACCGGGGATCAGGCCCAGAGTGACGAAGCTCTCGGCGAACGATGCGCGCTGCGAGGCGATCCGGATGTCACACATCATGGCCAGATCGCAGCCCGCGCCGATGGCCGCCCCGTTGACCGCGGCGATCAGCGGCACCTCGAGGCGGGCGAGGGCTCGTGGGATGCGTTGGATGCCGTCGATGTAGGCGCGGCGCTGGTCGATCGGGGTGAGGCCGAACATGCCGTGACGGTCCGCCATCTCCTTGACGTTGCCGCCGGCGGAGAAGATCTTGCCCGCGCCGGTGAGGATGATCGCACGAATGGCGTTGTCACGGTTGACCTCGTCGACGAGTGTCTCGAACGCGGAGATGACGTCGGTCCCGGTGATGGCGTTGCCGACCTCCGGAACATCGATGGTCCACACCTGTACCGGCCCGTCGGTCTCGACGCGGAGCGGGGTGCTCATCGGTGCCCGTTCAGTTGGAGGGATTTGGTCTGCAGGTATTCCTCGAATCCGAATCGACCCAGTTCGCGGCCGATTCCGGATTTCTTGTATCCGCCGAAGGGGGCGAGCGGGTTGTAGGCGCCGCCGTTGATGTCGAGCTGACCGGTCTGCACACCTCGGGCGAACGCGATCGCGGTGTCGTCATCAGCGGCCCACACCGCTCCCGACAAACCGTAGGGGGTCGCATTGGCGATGCGCAGGGCGTCGTCGTGGTCGGTGTAGGGGATGACCGCCAGCACCGGACCGAAGACCTCTTCCTGGCCGAGTTCCGACTCGGGATCGACGTCGGCGAACACGGTGGGGGCAAGGAAGAACCCGACGTCGCGTACCGGTTCGGCACCACCGGCGAGCAGGCGTGCACCGTCGTGTTGCGCCCGCTCGATGTATCCGCGGACCGTCTCGAACTGTGAGCGTGAGGCCGACGGCCCGATGCGTGTGGCCGGGTCCCACGGATCGCCGACGGTGTAGCGGCCGACGGCACTTTCCACGAGGTCCAGCGCCTCGGTGTAGCGGGACTGTGGGACCACCATCCGCGTCCAGGCCATACAGGTTTGTCCGCCGTTGAGGAACGCGTTGCCGACCCCCACCTTGACCGCGGTCGCCAGGTCGGCCCCGTCGAGGATGACGTTGGCGGACTTGCCGCCCAGTTCCAACGCGACCTTGGTGACCGATCGGCCGGCCAGTTCGCCGACGCGGGCGCCCACCTCGGTGCTGCCGGTGAACGAGACGAAGTCGACGTCGGGGTGAGTGGCCAGCCGCTCGCCGATCACCCGGCCGGGGCCGGAGACGACGTTGAGCACCCCCGGGGGCAATCCCGCGTCCTGGCAGGCCTCGACGAATTCGAACACGGACAGCGGAGCGTCGTTACTGGGCTTGAGCACCACGGTGCACCCGGCTGCGATCGCCGGAACCACCTTGGCCACAACCTGATACAGCGGATAGTTCCACGGCGTGATCGCCGCGACGACGCCGTAGGGTTCGCGCAGCACCAGCGAGTTGCCTATGCGTTCCTGGAAGTCGAAGGTGTCGACGACTTCGGCGATGCCCTTGGCCACCGCCAGCGGGACCTGAGTCTGTACGGTCTGCGCGATGCGGACCGGGGCGCCCATCTCGGCGGTGATCAGCTCGGCGATGTCGGGCAGGCGCTTCTCGAGGGCGTCGATCACCCGGTGTAGACGCTCGCGGCGTTCGGCGACACCGATGGTCGGGTCGAAGGCCCGCCGGGCCGCCGCGACCGCGGCGTCCACGTCGGCGGAGCTGCCGGCAGGCACGTGGCCAATCACCTTCTCGGTGGCCGGATCGACGACGTCGATGAGACCGTTGCCGGCCGGTGTGACCCATTGGCCGTCGATGAACAGCGAGGGGCGCTCGTAGGTGGGCATGGTCATCCTTCTGCGGGGTGGGGAACGATGCTGGCGCGCACGTCGCGCTTGCCGTCGGCGGCAGCGAACGCGTCATTGATGTCTGCGAGCGGATAGCACGCCGCGGCAAGTTGCTGGAGCGGGAGCTGATGCTGATGACGTTCGAGGAACGTCAGGGCCCGCGACAGGACCGCCGGGTCGTAGAGCGACACCCCGACCATCGTCTTGTTGGAGAACACGAACCGCGATGGATCGAAGGCGAAGGTCTGCCCGACACTGATGTTGCCGATCTCGACATAGCGGCCGAACTGTCCGAGCATCTGCAGGCCTTCGTCGATGGCGGCTGGGTGTCCGACGACTTCGACGACCACGTCGGCGCCGTGCCCGCCGGTGAGCTTGCGGACCGCCTTGGCGCGATCCCGGGGCGTGGCGACCTCGTTGAGGTCGATCACCGTGTCCGCGCCGAACGCGGAGGTCAGTTCCAGCCGTTCGGGCACGGCGTCGATGGCGATCACCTGTGCGGCGCCGCGGGCCTTGGCCACGGCGATGGCGTAGAGCCCGAGAGCCCCCGCGCCTTGCACGACGACATGCTCACCGAGCGCCATGTCGACACGTTCGAGGCCGTACATGACCTGCGACAGAGCGCAATTGGCGCCGGCGGCGATGTCGTCGCCGACGCTGTCGGGCACGGTGTAGACCACCGCGCCCGCGGGCAGCAGGTAGTAGTCAGCGTAGCCGCCGACGAAGTACGGCGGCTCGTCGGCGCGGCCGAGCATCGCCATCGAGAGGTTCAAGCAGCCGTTGCGCCGGCCGGCCAGGCAATTACGGCACGTGTGGCAGCTGTAGAAGTACGGGAACACCACCCGTGTGCCGGCGGTCAGCGGCGCGCCGTTGGAGTCGGAAGCCACGCCGTCGCCGAGCGCTTCAATCGCGCCGACCATCTCGTGACCGAGCACCGTGGGCAGCTGGCCGCCCAGTCCTCGGGTGGCGAAGGTGCCGTGCCAGGCGTGTACGTCGGACCCGCAGATGTTGGCGCGCAACACGCGGACAAGGATCTCTCCGGCGCCGACCTCGGGCAGCGTGACGGTCTCGATGGTGAAGGGTGAGCCGGGTTCGTCAAAACGGGCGATGCGGCCGGTGTGCACGCTGTGGTGGCCTTTCAGTTGGTGGCGGGATGGAGTGTGAACCGTTGCCGCAGATCGCGTTTGAGCAGCTTTCCGCTGGGGTTCTTCGGTAGGGCGTCGACGAAGAAGATCCGCTTGGGCGTCTTGAACCCGGCCAGGTGCTCGCGGCAATGCGTCACCACGTCGTCTTCGGTCAACTCGCAGTCCGCACGCGCGACCACGGCGGCGACAACCGCCTCCACCCACAGTGGGTGTGGCAACGCGAAGACGGCCGCCTCCTGAATGCCGCGGTGGCGGTAGAGCACTTCCTCGACCTCGCGGCTGGCGACGTTCTCCCCGCCCGTCTTGATCATGTCTTTCTTGCGGTCCACCACGTGTAGCAGGCCGTGTGCGTCGTAGAAGCCCAGATCTCCGGAGTGGAACCAGCCCCCGGAGAAGGCTTCGGCGGTCTTTCCCGCGTCGTCGAGGTAACCCAGCATCAAATGCGGACTGCGGTGGGCGATCTCACCGACCGTACCGACGGCGACCGGTTCATCGGACTCGTCGAGGATGACAGTTTCGACGTTGACCACCGGGCGCCCCGCCGCCCCGGCGTGCGCGTCCTGCTCGTCGGGACCCAGCGCAGACGCCAAGGGCGCCATCTCGGTCTGACCGTAGAAGTTCCACAACCGCAGTTGCGGGAGTCGATCGCGCATCTCCAGGAGGATCTCGGTGGGCATCGGCGATGCGCCGTAGTAACCCTTGCGCAGGCTCGACAGATCCACGTCGTCGAAGATCGGGCTGCGCAACAAGCTGATCCACACCGTGGGTGGCGCGAAATAGTTGGTGACGCCGTAGCGCTCGATGCTGCGCAGCACCAGTTCGGGGTCGGGGCGCGGGAGGATGATGCTCGTCGCCCCGAGGTAGAGATCGGTGGCCAAGAAGTTGTCGAGCTGAGCGCAGTGGTAGAGCGGCAGTGAGTGAACTTCGACGTCGTCGCCGGACATCGATCCGGCCACGATCGTGCTGATGTACTGCCACATGAGGCTTCGGCTGCTGTGCATCACTCCCTTTGGGCGGGATTCGGTGCCGCTGGTGTACATGATCCGTAGCAACTGGTCGTCGTCGAGTCGGCAGGCCGGTGCGAGGCTGGTGGTGGTCAGCCAATCAGCGAGGTCCGCCCAATCCGTGGGACATGTTTGGCCCGGCGGGACGAGCGCAGCGTGGGTGGTCACCACGGTGCCGAGCTCCATGGCCTGCTCAGCGACCGGGACGAGATCGGCCTCCACGATGAATCCTCGTGCCTTGCTGTGCCCCAGGATGTAGCTGACTTCCGCAGCGGTGAGCATGAAGTTGATCGGTACCAGCACCACACCGGCTCGCGCGGTGGCGAATGTCAGCACCGCGTACTGCCAGCAATTGCGAGACAGCAATGCCAACCGATCGCCGGGCCCGAGTCCGTTGTCGCGCAACGCCGCTGCGGCCCGATCCACCCAGTGATCGAACTCGGCGAACGAGAGTACGACCTCACCGTCGATGATCGCGGTCTTGTCGGGCTGCTTGCGTGCCGAGCGGCGAGGGATGTCGGCGAGGCTGTGGCTGCGGGCCCTGGCGATGACGGCGGCGAGGTCGTCGTGGTGCATGTGCCGCAGCGTGGCATGAGACGGTGCGTCACGGTGGTTCGTCTCCCGCTCAGTAGACAGACCCCGACCACCGAGGCGTCACCGCTTCGATACTCGCCACCATGACCGCCACCACGGAATCGCCGTCGCCGGCCGACAGTGCAACGGATCCGGACGTTCTGCGCGCCCACTTGCTCGAGGCCGACCCCGGTGTGCTGGTGGCCGTGTTGGCGCAGATGACCGGTGACGTCACGGCGATCGACCGCTACGCAGCGAAGATCTCCTACGTACCCGATCCGCCCGAGCGGGCGGGGCGGACCGACGCGCACACCGCGCAGGCGCTGGCCGACGACATCATCGCCGCCTTGAGCGCCGAGCGGCCGGCCGACGCCCCGGCCCCGGACGACCGCGAGTTCTTCACCCGACTGTTGCCGGTGGCCCTGGGCAGCGAGGTCGACGACGAGCAGGTCGATCTGTTGCTCGAACAAGGGGGTTTCCGGCCCTCGACTCCCACCCTCCCGCGCACCGTTCCGATCCCGACGACCACCAGCGTCGCGATCGTCGGCGCCGGGTTGGCCGGTATCGCGGTCGCTCTGGCCGCCGCTGAGGAAGGCGTGAACTTCACCGTCTACGACCGCAACGACGAAGTGGGGGGCACCTGGCTGACCACTACCTACCCCGGTATCGGCGTGGACACCCCGTCGGCCTATTACTCGCTCTCGCGCGAGGTCAACCCCGAGTGGTCGAACTACTACCCGCAGGGCGCGGAGTATCAGCAATACCTGGTCGCGCTGGCCGACAAGCACCGCCTGCGCGACCAGATCCGGTTCGGCACCGAGGTGGAAGCCCTGCACTGGGATGAGCAGCAACAACATTGGGCGATCCACACCCGCCGCGCCGATGGCACGGAATCGGTGGATCACGCGCGGGTGGTGGTCACCGCAGCGGGCTACCTGAACCGCCCCCGGTATCCGGACATCGAGGGCCGAGACACGTTCGCCGGCATCAGCATTCACTCGGCCCGCTGGGACCCGGAACTCGACCTGACCGGCAAGAAGGTGGCCATCATCGGCGCGGGCTGTACTGCGGTGCAGATCGTCGATGCCTGCGTCGATCAGGTCGAGCATCTGACGGTGTTCCAGCGGCAGCCGCACTGGGTCGCGCCGCGCAAGCGACTGACCGATGCTGTTCCTGAACACCGCCGCCACCTCGGCCGGGTCCTCCCGTACTACGCCATGTGGCACCGGGTGAAGTCCTACTGGGGCACCGCCGACAACAACTACCCGATCATCCTGCAGGACCCGGAGTGGTCCAAGTCGCATCTGTCCATCAACCCGACGAACGATGTCCTGTTGCAGATGTGCCTCGAGTACATCGACCAGACCTTCGGCGCGGGAACGGAGTTGGCCCGCAGGGTGACCCCGGACTTCGCACCCTACGGTAAGCGCATCATCCGGGACCCGGGTGGCTACTACGCTGCGTTGAACCGCGACCACGTCGATGTGGAAGCGAGCGAACCCGCGCGGATCAACGCCGCGGGGATCGTCACCGCCGACGGCCGTCAGATCGACCTCGACGTGATCATCTACGCGACCGGCTATCACCTCGACTTCCTGTCCACGATGGACATCCGGGGTCGCGACGGCAAGACCTTGGCCGAGGAGTGGGGCGACAGTCCGCGCGCCTACCGTGGCGGGACCGTACCCGGGTTCCCGAACCTGTTCATCACCTCAGCGCCCAACTACAGTCCCGGGCACGGCGCCGGCGCCAACTTCTCGATGGAAGTGCTGGCGCACTACATCATCGAATGTCTGCAGCTGATGGCTCTGCGCGGAGCAGCCACGATGGAGGTCACCGAGCGCGCGTTCTCCGATTACGTGGCCGCCATCGACGCAGCGATGCAGAACACCGTGTGGTGTCACACGCCCAATGCGCACACCTACTATCGGTCCGAGTCCGGTCGAGTCGTCGTCGCCACCCCGTTCCGGTTGGTCGATCTCTGGCAGCAGCACCGCGCCCCCGTCGAATCGGACTTCGTTCTGCGATGACCGGATTACTCTCGGGCAAGACAGCTTTGGTGACCGGAAGCAGCCGGGGCATCGGGCGGGCCATCGCGCAGCGGCTGGCCGCCGAGGGTGCCACCGTCGCGGTCACGGCCCGCTCCTACCAGCCCTCACCGTCGGTGCGGGCCGGCACGAGCGAAGCGATCCCCGGCACCATCGGCGAGACCATCGCACTCATCGAGGCGGCAGGCGGATCGGCGTTCGGGGTGGCTGCCGACCTCGAGAACGACGCGGCCCGAGACGGGTTGGTCCAGTCGGTGGTGGAGCGCGCCGGCGGCATCGACATCTTGGTCAACAACGCGGGTTTCGCCGATTACTCTGTGGTGGAGAACATGCCGCGGGCCACCTTCGATCGCACTGTGGCCCACTACCTGACGACACCGTTCGCGTTGACTCAAGCCGGGATACCACACATGCGTCGGCGGGGTGCGGGGTGGATCGTCAACATCGGCTCGGTCACCGGCGTCGCGCCGCTGCGGCCCTACCGGGAGTACAACAAGACGGCGGGCGACGTCGTCTATGCGTCGTGCAAGGCGGCGTTGCATCGCTTCACCCAGGGCGTTGCCGCCGAGTTGCTCGACGACAACATCGCCGTCAACTGCGTGGGTCCCTCCACGGCGGTGCGCACTCCTGGCGCGGCATCGTTGATTCCGGACAGCTTTCCCACCGAACCGGTGGAGTACCTGGCCGAGACGGTGCTGGCCATGTGTCACCTTCCCGCTCAAACCCGCACCGGGCTAGTCGCTTTCAGCCTCCACTACCCGTGGGCGCAGAACCTGCCGGTGCACACCCTGGACGGGCGCACCGTGTTGCCGCCTCTCGAGCCCCCGGCGACCGCCAATCCGAACATCCTGCCCGCCGGCCTCTGACGACCTACAGCACAGGGGCGGCCGACTCGCAGAAGCTGTGACACACCCGATCTCGGACGATCACGTCGGTGGTCTCGGGATCGAACCACCGGTCGACGACGGCCCAGTGCACGGGGTGCATCAGATACGGGCCCATCAGTCCGTCGACATCGGTGAACTCCTGCTCGAACACGTGCGTCCACCCGGTGGTTCCGATTGCCTCGTCCACCCGACTGAGTTGCCAGGCGGCGATCGTCGGAACATAGGCCGCCATCATCGCCAGTTCGCGTTCGAAGTCAGCCACGGTCGCCGGATCGGCCTCGGGTGAGACGCGCAGCAGCAGGGCCCGATACACGGTGCCGGCTGAGCTGCGCATTGCGTTGCCGCGGTACGTGGCGCCGTTGACACGGGAGATGGCAGGGTCCGACAGTGCCGCATCGACTTCGCAATCGGCCGCGGCCTGCGAATCGTCAAATCTCAAGTGCAGCAGTATGTCTCCACCGTTGCGTGATCCCGGCAGGGTCGGGGCGACCACGCTTCGGACGGCCCCGCTGCGCGCCGCCGCGGCCGCGAGGTCGGCGAGTACTCGCTCGCGGTCCGGCTCGGCGACGTCGATCAACCGGGTCATCGCCACGGTCGACGGGGCGGCCACATCGGCAGGTGGGACCGCGGTGGCGGGTGGAGCCTCGACCTCGACGGCGGTGGTGGCGACGCTGCGGGTGCGGTCGACGACGAGATCGGCCACGCCGGACCACCACCCCGCAAGTGCCGGGTCCGGCCGGCCCTGCCAGGTCATCTGCCACCAGGCCTGGGGACTGGGCAGCGTCCAGGTGATGGTGACGACGTTGGTGCGGTCGGGAAACCAGATCGGTGGGCTCACGAGCACGTCACGCAGGTTCATTCCGCGCTCGCGCGCGCCGGGGGCATAACCGGTGAGGTAGGCGTCGATGAACTCGCGGGCGCGGCCGGGAGCAGTGGTCACCCGGTCGACGACGAAGACCTCACTCATGGCGCGAGGCTACGGTTGTCTCTCGTGCGGACGCGGCCGCGTTCCCGGCCACTGGGAGGCCCCGGTTGACCGTCCAGACCGCCGGGATGACGGTGTGTCCATGAGTGATCCGTTCAGTCCAGCTCGGCTGGGCCCAGTGGCATTGCGCAACCGGGTCATCAAAGCTGCCACGTCCGAGGGCCGTTCGCCCGACGGTGCGGTGACCGACGAACTGATCGACTTCCACCGCCGGTTCGCCGAAGGCGGGGTTGGGATGACGACGGTCGCGTACTGCTGTGTGTCGCCGCAGGCGGCCAGCGCTCCCGGTCAGATCGTGATGAGTGTCGCGGCCCTGCCGGGGCTGCGGCGCCTCACCGATGCGGTGCACGACGCCGGCGCGGCGATCTCGGCCCAACTCGGTCACGCCGGAGTCGTCGCCCCTCGGAAGCTGACCGGAGTCACCGCGGTCGCCCCCAGCAGATTCGTCAACCCCACGTCGATGGCGTATTGCCGCGCCATCACCGTCGATGAGATCCGCACTGTCATCGCACAATTCGGCACTGCTGCCCGAGTGGCCGTGGACGCGGGTTTCGATGCGGTTGAGTTGCACTTCGGGCATCTGTACCTGCCCAGCTCGTTCCTCAGCCCACTGATCAACCGACGCAAAGACGCCTACGGCGGGTCGATAGACAACCGCTCGCGGCTGGTGCGCGAGATCGCCGAGCACGTCCGCGAGGTCGTCGGTGATCAGATCGCGGTGATCGCCAAGCTGGACATGGACGACGGGGTGCCAGGCAGCATCTGGATCGACGAGGCGCTGCGAACCGCGCAGTTGCTCGATGCCGACGCCACTCTCGACGCTCTCGAATTGACCCAGGGGTCATCGGTCTACAAGCCGATGTACCTCTTCCGGGGTGACGCGCCGGTGCGGGAGTTCGCGCAGGTGATGCCGAGGGCGCTACGTCCGGCGCTGCAGCTCGTGGGAAAGCGTGCGATGGGCGACTATCCCTATCACGATCTCTACATGCTCGACGCGGCACGCCAGTTCGTGCCGCTGATGACCAACACGAAACTGATCCTGCTGGGGGGCATCACCGAGCGCGCCCACGTGATGACCGGTTCGGCCGAGGGCTTCGACTTTTTCGCGATGGGGCGGGCACTCCTGCGCGAACCTGATCGAGTGAAGACGATGATGGCCGAGCCGGCCTGGCGCAGCCTGTGCACCCACAACAACAAGTGCATGGTCACGGTGTTCGGGCGGACGCACTGCGTGCTCGCCCCGGACCAGCGCTACGGTCCGGTGGCGCACCGTGAGGGGGCGCCTGCGGCGCTACCGGTCGAGCACATGCCGTAACGCCTCGGCGGCCTGTCGGCGAGCATCGTGGGCGATGTCGAGCATCGGCATCGTCATGAAACCGTGTATGCCGCCGTCGAATTCGCATCGTGTGACCCGCACACCCGCCGAGGACATTGCATCGGCGTAGGTGCTGGCTTCATCGTGTAGGGGGTCATGGCCTGCGAGCACCATCACCGCCGGTGGCAGATCGCCGAGTTCGGCGCCCAGGGGGCTGGCGTACGGGTGGGTGCGGTCACCGACGGTGGGCACGTATTGATCCCAATACCACTGCAGGGCTGGGCGGGGGTTGTAGAAGCCTCGCCCGAACGCTCGGTAGGAGGGCGTCTCGAAATCCGCGGCGATCACCGGGTAGAGCAACAGCTGCGCCGCGAGGGCCGGGCCGTTCCGATCGCGCGCCATGAGGGCGGCCACCGCGGCCAGATTTCCTCCGGCGCTGTCACCGCCGACGGCCAGTCGTCCCGGATCCGCGCCGAGATCGGCGGCACGATCGCTCGCCCACTCGACGGCTGTGTAGAAATCTTCTGCGGCGGTCGGCCATCGGTGCTCGGGTGCCAACCGGTAGTTGACCGAAACAATGACTGCAGGAACGAGATTGGCGAGACTGCGGCACAGTCCGTCGTGACTGTCGATGTCGCAGAAGACGAATCCGCCACCGTGGGCGTACACGAGCAGCGGCAACGGTTCCGATCCTTCAGGACGGTAGACCCGGAGCGCCACGGAGCCCCCGTCGACGGCGATCTCGTGATCTTCGACGATCGCGACCGGTTCGGGTGCCGGGTTCGGCACGAACCGTGCGCGAATCGCGGCGCGCGCTTGTGCGCCCGTCATCTCGTGCACTGGCGGAAAGCCCGAATCGAGCGCCTCGATGATGTCGGCGACCTGCGGATCGAGCCTCACGCCGGCAACAGGGAAGCGTGACGCGCCTCGGTGGGCCGCGGCGCCATGCCGCCCCGTAGCGGCCGCAGCGGCTGCAGAGTGGGCGCGACACGCTCCGGCCCGTCTTCTGCGTTGCGCCAGATGCCCATCGCCGTCATCCGCACCGGTGCCGCCATGCGATGGTCGAAGGTCATCCGTGAGATCGGACCGCACACGGACACAGCTGCGACCGCCTGACCGGCAGGGCCGATCGGCGCGGCGACGCACCCGAAGCCGGCCAGCGACTCCTCGCGCTCCACGGCGATCCCATGGGCGCGCACACGGGCCAGTTCGGCATTCCACTGGGCGGCGTTGGCGATGGAGTAGCGGGTCTTGCGGGTCGACAGATCGACGAGGGCATTCTCGTTGTCGGCGAGGATCGCCTTTCCGACGGCCGTACAGTGCGCCGGTTGACGTCCCCCGACGCGCGTCGGGATGGCCGCTGCCATCTGGTCGCCGATCTTCTCCAGGTACACGACGTCAGAGCCGTCGAGCACGGCGAGGTGCACCACCAGCCCGGTGGCCCGATGCAGGTCGCGCAGCAATGGGATCGCGGCACGATGGATGCGGTCCTGGTGCAACGCCAGCGAGCCCAATTCGACCAGCCGCATGCCCAATTCATAGTCACGGCCGTCGCGACGCAGCCAGCGAAGTGCGACCAGGCGTTCGAGCATGCGGTGCGCGGAGGAACGGGGTAGGCCCGTGCGGCGCACGATCTGCGCCAGGGTCAGACGACCCGGTCCGTCGAAGGCGTCGAGAACCAGAGAGATCCGATCGATGACCGCGCTGGGTGTTTCGTTCGCCTTCTCAACAGCCTTTTCGACCGCAACCGTCACGATGCCCTCCTCCGTACTCGACACATGCCGTGCAGGCATATGCCTATTAGTAATATGCCTCTTTGTAGCACAGGGGTGTGGGCGCTGTCACATGAATCGCATGACGGCGTGTTGGTGGCGAATGTGTCTGATGCGGCCACAGCACATGGCGCGATACGCCGCGTGGTGCCGGAAAAAGGCCCGATGAGTCAGCCGCGCGCGGCGGCACGTCCGGCGCGGCGTCCGTAGAAGCTGCCGTCGCCCAGCGAGACGCCGCTAGCGTAACCCCAAGCCGCCAGTCCGGCGCTGCAGCGTCCAGCGGCGAACAGTCCGGGGATCGGATCTCCGCTGACGTGCAACACCTCGGCATCGAGGGTGGTGTGCAGTCCGCCGAGGGTGAATCCTCCCGTGGACTCGCGCAGGTCGATCGCGGCGATCGGCGATCCGAGGGGCCGCAGCCACTTCGGTTTCTTGTGAAGCAGCGGATCGCGCCCCTCGGCCGCGCCGTTGTTGTAGGCGGCAAGGGTGGATTGCAGTGCGCCAGGCGGTAACTCGATCTCAGCCTCGAGCTCGGCGACCGTTTCGCAGACCCAGGTCGGTGGGCGCATCATCAGCTGCGGCGAGGGGGAGGCCATCGCCTCGGCCTGCGCGGTCTCATCGAGGATGAGGTAGGCGGTGTTGTTCTGGTGGTAGAGCGTGAGCTGTCCGACCCGTCCGGGGTAGGTGTCTTCGGCGACGAAGCGCTGTCCGTGCTCGTTGACCAAGACACCGCGCACCAGTTGCTGCGGATCGATGAACAACGCCACCTCCGTGGCGTCCATGTGCGCGAGGTCCGCACCGAGTGCCTGGGCCATTCTGATCGCTCGTCCATCGTGCTGTTCGATGGAGGCGGCCGGTCGGCCGGAGATACGCGGCGCATACCGGGCCACCATGTCGTTGTTGTAGGCGAAGCTTCCGGTCGCCAGCACAACCCCGCGCCGGGCACGGATGTCGATCGTCGTGCCGTAGCGGCGGGCCCGGACACCGACCACACGGCCGTCGGATTCGACGATCAGCGCCTGCACCCGCACGTCGTACAGCGCCTGGGCGCCTGCGGTGATGGCGGTCTCGACGAGGCCTTTCATCAACATGAAGCCGGCGCTGGATTCTCCCTGCTTCTTGTTCTGCATCTGCGGCACGTGGCCGCGGGGCGCGGGTTCGGCGATGGTGTTGAACGGGTGGGAATTCTCTCCGCCGCTGTACATCAGCCCCTCATCGCCCATGGGCTCCCAGCCGGGTTGATCGAAGAACTCGGCTTTGAAGGGCACACCGCAGCCGGTCAACCATTCGAAGTGGGCGACACTGCCGGCGCAGTAGTCGGCGATCCGTTGCTCGTCGGCGCCGGGGCCCATGGCGGCACTGAGGTATGCGGCCATGTTGTCCACGGAATCAGTGAAACCGCAGCCGGTTTGGATCGGGGTGCCGCCGCCGAGGTAGATGAATCCGCCGGCCATCGCCGCAGCCCCACCCCAGGATCCGCTGCGCTCGAGCACCAGGACCTCGGCCCCCGCGCGGGCGGCCTCCACGGCAGCCGCCGCGCCCGCGACGCCGTATCCGGCGATCACGACGTCGGCGTGGTGGTCCCAGGAGGTGATCTCGGCGGCGGGGATCGGGAGGATGTCGGTCACGGCCGCACCGCTGCGGGCAGGTCGGACACCCACTGGTGACCCCAGTAGCTGTCGGCCGTGATCTCCTCGGCGGTGTAGTGCTCCTCGTAGACGCGCATGCCCTCGGTGCCGAACTCGATGTCCCAGTCTCCGGGAGCGCGTACGTAGAACGACACCATCTTGTCGTTGGTGTGGCGGCCGAGCGTCGAGGACAGCTGGAATCCTTCGGCGTTGACCCGGTCGAGTGCTTGACCGACCGCGTCGAGGGTGTCGACCTCGACCATCAGGTGGATCAGGCCGGGATCGCGCACCGTCTGCGCGGGGCAGATGGCCAGGCTGTGATGGCGCTGATTGACGCCCATGAATCGCACCCGGACCGGTCCGAACTCCGGGGGTACCGGAACGCGGAACGCGCCGCGGGACTTGAACCCCAGTACTCCCGTGTAGAACTCGAACACGCCGTTGACGTCGAGGGCGGGGAGCACGACATGGCCCAATCCCTGTCCACCGGTGACGAACCGCGCACCGAACGGCGTCACCACGGGGGAGTGGTCGAGCACTGCACCGTGGAAGACTTCCAGCGAGGTGCCCGCCGGGTCGTCGAACGCGATGACCTCCTCGACCCGTCGTGCGTCGGCATCCTCCAGCGACAGCTGCTTGTAGGGCACACCGGCGACATCCAGTGCCGCCTTGACCGCGTCGAGGTCGGCGTGATCGCGGACCTCCCATCCGACGGTGACGATTCTGTCGGCGTCGCCCGGCACGACGATGATGCGGGCGGCCCGCTCGTCCATCCGCAGGTACAGGGCGGTGTCGTCGGGACCGTGGCCGCGGGCGAAGCCGAGGACATCGAAAGCAAAGCGGCGCCACCGGTCGATGTCGGTAGCGGCCACGGTGACATAGCCGAGGCTCTTGATCAGTCCCATGCTGAGAAGTCCTTTCAGATCATCGCCCGCAGCGGACCCTGCGGGTCGACTCCGAGCGAACTCAGTGCCGAGGCGTGATAGACGGTTCCAGGCACGTGGATGGCATGCGCCTGACCGACGTGCACGTCGCGCCAGAATCGCTGCAACGGCTTGTCCATGCGGGCCGCGTTACCGCCGCAGCGCGCGAAGATCTCGTCGACGGCCGACACAGCGCGCCACACCGCGCGCACCTGGGTGCGCCGCCCCGCCGCGCGGTCCTCGAAGGACACCTCACGCCCGGCGTCGACCATGTCGTAGATGCGGTCGGCGTTGGCCAGCAGTTCCTGGCGGGCGGCATTGATGTCGGCGGCTGCTTCGCCGATCCCGTACATGACATAGGGGTCGTCCTTGATCGCAACACCGCTGGAGTTGACCCGCTGACGTTGGTAGTCCAGAGCGGCGGCCAGCGCACCCTCCGCGATGCCGATGGTCGCTGCGCTGATGCCCAGCGGGAACATCGTCGACCACGGCATCAGGTAGAGCGTGTCCGTCATGCCGGCCTCGCGTTGTGCGGAGCCGTCCATGACCTTCATCGCATCCATCGTCCGGTACGACGGCACGAAGGCGTCCTTGACGATGACGTCCTTGGAGCCGGTACCCGCGCAGTCCGACGACATCCCAGGAATCCTCGACGATCTCGTAATCCTTGCGGGGCAGGATCATGTGCAGCATCTGCGGCGGCATCAGCGGCTTGCCTTCCGCGTCACCGATCATCGCGCCCAGGAAGATCCAGTCGCAGTGATCGGTGCCGGAGCTGAACTGCCAGCGACCGTTGAAGAGGTAACCGCCGTCGACCGGCACGGCAACACCCTGCGGGGCGTAGGGGGACGCGACCCAGGTGTCGACGTCGTCGGCCCAGATCTCGGCGGCCACGCGCGGGTCGGCGTAGGCCAGCTGATAGGGATGCACGCCCACCACGCCGTTGATCCAGCCGGCCGCCGGGTCCAGCGCCGCCGTGGCCATGACCGTCTCCGCGAACTCGCGCGGATGGACCTGCAGACCGCCGTGTTCTTTGGGCTGCAGCAGGCGGATGTTGCCCGCCGACTTCATCATTTTGACCGTGTCGTCGGTGAGCTTGCCGATCTTCTCGGCCTCCGCGCCTTGGGTGCGTAAGTGCTCGGCGTGCTCCTGCACCCGGTCGATTACCCGCTCAGTCATCTCGTGGTCCTCTTCCTCGCTGGCCTGTGTGTCATGGTGTCCCGCCGCGGATGGGGCTGTGGTCGGTTTTCCCGTTCAGCGGAAGCCCGATGGTCGATGTCAGAATTCGATGTGCAGGTCGTCTGTGACCGGCCGGGCCTGGCAGCCGAGGATCAGCCCGTCTGCGATGTCGTCAGGTTCGAGGATGTCGCTGGTGGTCATGTCGACTTGACCGCGCACCAATGTCGCTGCGCAGGAACCACACTGACCCTCCCGGCAGGAATAGGGCACGTCCAGTCCGGCGGCGAGCATGGTCTCGACCAGAGTCGCGCGCCGCGGCCAGCGCAACTGGTGAGCGCTGCCGTCGAGGTCGACGCGGACGGTGGCGGCATCCGCATCGTCGGCGAGCGCCGCCGTGGTGTCCGCATCATCGGTGAACGGGTCGCCCGAGAGCGACTGGAAGACCTCGAGGTGAATCCGCTCGCGCGGGACCCCGGCCTCAGCAAGGGACTCCTTGACCACCGCCATGAACGGAGCCGGACCGCAGATGAACGATTCGACGGCGGGCGATGCGGTCAACACGGTGTGGGTGAAGCCCCTCATCTGGGCGCGGGTGGGTAGCCCCTGCAGAGACTCCAGCCAGTGCAGCACCGTCAAGCGGCCGGCATAGCGGGCGGCCAGATCACGCAACTCCGCGGCGAAGATCACCGAGGACTCGTCGCGGTTGGCGTAGCACAGCACCACCCGTCCTGTGCCGGCGAAGAGCACCGATTTCAGGATCGACATCACGGGAGTGATGCCGCTGCCGGCGGCCCACAGCAGGAAATCGGCGTCGAGGTCCTGCGGGGTGAACACTCCGGCCGGGGGGAGCACCTCGATCTGGTCGCCCGAAGAAATGTTGTCGCACAACCAATTCGATGCATACCCGGCGACTGTCCGTTTGACGGTCACCTTCGGTGCGGCATCGGTGTGCGGGGAACTGGCCAGCGAGTAGCACCGGGCCACCGACCCGGTCTGCTCGCTGGGCACTCGCAGGGTGAGGAATTGTCCGGGCCGGTAGGCGAACAGATCTTGCTGATCATCGGGGATCGCGAACACCAGCGACCGGGCGTCGGCACTCTCGTCGATGACCTCGGCGACCTGTACCACCACCCCGCGGCCCACGCCGACGACTTCGGTGCCGGTGTCGAGGTCGGTCATGGCCGCTGATTCTGGCGGCCATCGCCTGCGGCGCCAACCCGGTCGGTCCGATGGCCGGGAGATCCGGTCACGCCGCCCGGTGACCGGGAGGATCGGCGGGAACCCCATCCGAGAAGGCCTACCGTTCGGCGCGTGAGCAGTGGATCGATTCCTCGCGTGGATGTGGTCGTGGTGGGCGCCGGATTCGGTGGCCTCTACGCTGTGCACAAGTTTCGCGAGCAGGGCCTGTCCGTGCGTGTCTTCGAAGCGGCCCCGGACGTCGGCGGCACCTGGTACTACAACCGCTACCCGGGCGCGCGTTGCGACGTCGAAAGCGTCGATTACTGCTATTCGTTCTCCGATGACCTGCAACAGCGGTGGACGTGGTCGGAGAAGTACGCCACGCAACGCGAGATCTTGGCCTACATCAACTGGGTGGCCGACGAACTCGATCTGCGGCGCGAGATCACGTTCAACACTCGGATCACGGGCGCTGCACTCGACGAATCCGCGTTGAGATGGACGGTGACGACCGACTCCGGTGAGAGGATCGACGCCCGGTTCGTCGTGATGGCCACCGGACCGCTGTCGGCGGCGATGACGCCAGACATTCCCGGGCTGAACACCTTTGGCGGCGAGACCTATCACACGGCGCACTGGCCGCACGACGGCGTCGACTTCACGGGAAAGCGCGTCGCGGTCATCGGCACTGGATCTTCGGGTATCCAGTCCATTCCCATCATCGCCGAACAGGCCGAGCACCTCTACGTCTTCCAACGCACCCCCAATTACAGTGTGCCGGCCGGTAATCGCCCACTTGGCAGTGACGAGGTCGCCGACATCAAAGCGAACTACGCGCAGCGCCGCCACATGTCCTGGCGCAGCGGCGGCGGCTCACCGCATGTCGCTCATCCGAAGTTGACCATGGAGGCCACTCCCGACGAGCGCCGCGCTGCCTTCGAAAAGCGTTGGGAACTCGGCGGCGTGCTCTTCTCCAAGACCTTTAGTGATCAGATGATCGCGTCGGAGGCCAACGACGAAGCCCGCAAGTTCTACGAGGAGAAGATCCGCGCCGTCATCGACGACCCGGACGTCGCCGAACTGCTCATTCCCACCGACCATCCCATCGGTACGAAGCGGATCTGCACCGATACCAACTATTTCCAGACCTTCAATCGACCCAACGTCACCCTGGTCAGCGTCCGCGCGACGCCGATTCAGTCGATCGACCGCACCGGCATCAGCACGTCGGAGAAGCATTACGACATCGACGCACTGGTGCTGGCAACCGGTTTCGACGCGCTCACCGGAACGCTGGCGAAAATCGACATCGCCGGTCGCGGGGGACAGAAGTTGGCCGACGACTGGTCTGCCGGGCCCCGGACGTATCTGGGCTTGGGCACCGACGGATTCCCCAACCTGTTCCTGGTGTCCGGACCGGGCTCGCCCGCCGTGCTGGCGAACATGGTGTTGCATGCCGAGGCGCACGTGAACTGGATCGCCGAGGCCATCGCCTACCTCGACGACCGGGGGTACGCCGCGATCGAAGCCACCGCCGACGCCGTCGACAACTGGAACGTCGAATGTGCGCGGCGCGCAGAGGCGACACTGTTCACCCAGGCCAACTCCTGGTACATGGGCGCCAACGTGCCGGGCAAGCCACGGCAGTTCATGCTGTTCATCGGTGGGTTCGGCACATACCTCGACATCTGCCGCGAGGTCGCCGACGCCGGCTATAAGGGCTTCGAGCTGCTCACGGCCCGCTGAATATGGGTGTCTTCGCGGCGACGGGTGCTGCTTCCGGAATGGGCCGCGCCGCAGCGCAGAGACTTCGCACCGACGGGCACCGCGTGATCACGGTCGACTTGCGCGATGCCGACGTCATCGCGGATCTATCCACCCCGGACGGGCGTGCACACGCGGCGGCAGCGGTCCTGGCCGCGGCGGACGGACAGCTCGACGGCGCGGTCCTCGCGGCGGGGGTGGGGCCACGCCCCGGCAAGGGCAGTGCCGAAACGATCCTCTCGGTCAACTACTTCGGTGTGGTCGAGCTCGCGCAGGCCTGGCAGCCGCTTTTAGCGGCTGCGGGGGCCGCGAAGGTCGTTGTGGTGGGCAGTAATTCAGCAACGACCATGCCGATGGTGCCTCGTCGCGCCCAGCGCGCACTCCTGCGTGGCGACCTCCGCGCTGCGTCCCGCGCGGTCCGGGTGTTCGGCTCGACCGCACCGGCGATGGCATACGGCGCGTCGAAGATTGCCGTGGCACGCTGGGTCCGCCGCACGGCGGTGCAGCCGATGTGGGCGGGCGCCGGGATCCGGCTCAACGCGATCGCACCCGGCGCGGTCGATACGCCGCTGCTGGACGAACAACTGGCCACACCGCGCCAAGCCAAAGCGGTCAAGACGTTCCCGGTGCCCGTCGGCGGCTTCGGAGATCCCGACCACATCGCCGCCTGGATACACTTCATGCTCTCCGACGCCGCCGATTTCCTTTGTGGCAGTGTCATCTTCGTCGACGGCGGATCTGATGCGTACTTCCGCGCCGACCACTGGCCCCGCCGGGTTCCCACGGCGACGATCCCGCGGTATCTGTATCGGATGGCCGCCTTCTCGCGGGGTTCGCAAATGCACGGTTTCTGACGAGCCGTGTCGAATTCTGCGTCAGAAACCGTGCGTTCGGCGGGTCTACTGGGACGCCGCGTCCATCTCGCGTTTGATCTCCAGCGCGATGTCGATCAGCTGGTCCTCCTGGCCGCCGATCAGCTTGCGCTGCCCGGCGCGATGCAGCAGCTTGTGCGCAGGCACGCCGTAGCGCTCGGACTGGCGGATGGCGTGTTTGAGGAAGCTCGAATAGACGCCCGAATAGCCCATGATCAACGCGTTGCGGTCCAGCAGACATTCGGCCGGCATCGCCGGCGCGACGACCTCTTCAGCCGCGTCGGCGATGTCGAAGAAATCGATGCCGGTCTTGACGCCGATCTTGTCGAACACGCCGATCAACGCCTCCACCGGCGCGTTGCCGGCCCCGGCGCCGAAGCGTCGGCACGAACCGTCGATCTGCTTGGCCCCGGCACGGACCGCCTCGATCGAATTCGCCACGCCCAGGCCGAGGTTCTCGTGTCCGTGGAAACCCACCTGCGCGTCGTCGCCGAGTTCGGCGACCAACGCCGCCACCCGCTCGGCCACGCCTTCGAGCACCAGAGCGCCGGCCGAGTCGACGACGTAGACGCACTGGCAGCCCGCATCAGCCATGATGCGGGCCTGCTTGGCCAGCTTGTCCGGGGAGATGGTGTGGCTCATCATCAGGAACCCGACCGTCTCCAGGCCGAGCTCACGCGCAAGCCCGAAATGCTGGATCGAGACATCAGCCTCGGTGCAGTGCGTGGCGATCCGGCAGATCGACCCACCGTTGTTCTGCGCCTCTTTGATGTCTTCCTTGGTGCCGACGCCGGGCAGCATCAGGAACGCGATCTTGGATTCCTTGGCCGTCTCGGCGGCCAGCTTGATCAACTCCTGCTCAGGCGTTTTCGAGAACCCGTAGTTGAAGCTCGACCCGCCCAGCCCGTCACCATGGGTGACCTCGATGACCGGCACCCCGGCCGTGTCCAGTGCCGCGACGATCGCACCCACTTCGTCTTTCGTGAACTGATGCCGCTTGTGATGCGACCCGTCCCGCAGCGACGTGTCGGTCATCCGCACGTCCCACATCGGGTCGAAGTAGATGCCGCTCATGCGTGACCTCCTGAAATCGTCTGCTCTTCGCGCGAGCGCTCATCGCGCGTGGCAGCCAGCCCGTCCTTCACGATCTCCTCGCCGACTTTCGTCGCCGCGGCGGTCATGATGTCCAGATTTCCCGCATACGGCGGGAGGTAGTCCCCCGCACCCTCGACCTCGATGAACGTGGTGACGACGTGGGTGCCGCCGTTGACCACCGACGGCTCGTCGAACTGCGGCTCGTTGAGCAGCCGGTAGCCGGGCACATAGGTCTGCACTTCGGCCACCACGTCCTTGATCGACTGCGTGATCGCGGCGTGGTCGGCGTCGTCGGGAATGGCACAAAAGATGGTGTCGCGCATGATCATCGGCGGATCGGCGGGATTGAGGATGATGATCGCCTTACCGCGCTGCGCACCGCCGATGTTCGCCACGCCGGCGCTGGTGGTCTTGGTGAACTCGTCGATGTTGGCCCGGGTGCCGGGTCCCGCCGACGCCGAGGACACCGACGCGACGATCTCCGCGTACGGAACGCCGACCACCCGGCTCACGGCGTAGACGATCGGGATGGTCGCCTGGCCGCCGCAGGTCACCATGTTCACGTTCGGAGCGTCGAGGTGCTCGCGCAGGTTCGCCGGCGGGATCACCCCCGGCCCGACCGCCGCCGGAGTCAGATCGATCGCGCGGATACCGGCTTCGGCATACCGCGGCGCCGCATCCCGGTGCACATAGGCACTGGTCGCCTCGAACACCATGTCGGGCATCTCATCTCGCGCGAGCAACCAGTCCACACCCTCGTGGGAGGTTTCCAACCCGAGCTTGCGGGCCCGCGCCAGACCCTCGCTGTCCGGGTCGATACCGATCATCCACCGCGGCTCGAGCCAATCCGACCGCAGAAGCTTGTACAGCAGGTCGGTGCTGATGTTGCCCGACCCGACGATCGCCACGGTTGCCTTGTCAGCCATGCGGCTTACTCCTGACATTGAAAGAGCACTGTTTCAAACGAATTCGACGAAGACTTCACCGATTCCGGTGAGTTCGGCTCGGAAATGGTCACCCTTGGCCACGTCGATCGCGCGGGTGCACGACCCGGACAGCACGACGTGCCCTGCTTCGAGCGTGACGTCGTATGCGGACAGGGTGCGCGCCAGCCATGCCACCGCATTGGCCGGATGTCCGAGGACCGCGCTGGTGGAGCCGCGCGTCACCAGTACGTCGCGACCGCCGAACCCCGAGTACAGCGCCGTATCGACGTCAGCCAGGTCGAGGACATCGGGTGCCACGCGGTCAGGGCCTAGGACGAACTTGCCCGATGACGCGTTGTCGGCGATCGTGTCGATGATGCCGATGCGCCAGTTCGAAATCCGGCTGTCGATGAGTTCGATTGCAGCGCTGACATACTCGGTGGCTCTCAGGACGTCGTCAGAGGTGCAGTCTGCGGGGAGCGGGGCCCCGAGAACGAATGCCACCTCCACCTCGATGCGGGGGTGGCACAGCGACGACAGATCGACGACTGCGCCGTTGTCGACGACCATGTCGGTCAGCAGATGACCGAAATCGGGCTCATCGACACCCATCATCTGCTGCATCACCGGTGACGACAGGCCGACCTTGTGCCCGCAGATCTGCGCGCCTGCGGCGAGGCGTTCGGCGATGTTGGCGCGCTGGATCGCGTAGGCGTCGGCGACGTCGAGATCGGGGTACGAGTCGATGAGCGGGTCGATCGGGCGTCGCTGCTGTTCGGCGCGGCGCAGCGTGTGCGCGGCCGCGTCACGGATTGCGTTGTCGAGCATGGTGATCCCTTCGGGCGGTGCGATCACGCTAGAGAGGTGGTCGCGCAGAACAGGCGGTCGTGTTCCGCCCAGCGGACGTGTGCTAGGCCACCCGCCGAAGAAAAGTAGTGACCACTGATTCGAACGCAGCCTTCGCTTCGATCATCGCCCAGTGCCCGCAGCGTGGGAACACATGCAGCTCGGCGTCGGGGATCGTGCGCATCGGTATCAACGCCATGTCCAGCGGGCTGACTCGATCGTCGCGCCCCCACGTCAGCAATGTCGGCGCCGCGACCTTGTGCATGCGCGCCCATGGAAGCGGTGCCTCGGACGACGCCATCGCCGCCATCATGGCCGAGAACGCGGCCTTGCCGTACATCCGGCGTGCGGCGGCCAATGTCTCGGGATCGGTGGCCAGCGCCCACCGTTCCTCGATCAGCTCCTCGGTCACCAGCGCCTGGTCGAACACCATCGAGTTCAGCCAGTCGACCAGACGCTGCCGGGTCGGGTCCTCGGTGAACTCCTGAAGCAGTCGGATGCCTTCACTGGGTCCGGGGGAGAAGACGTTGGTGCCGATCCCGCCGATGGTCACCAGGCGGTCGACTCGTTCGGGCGCGGCGATCGCGGTGTTGATGCCCACCCCACCGCCCATGGAGTTGCCGACGATGTGCGCCCGCTCGATGTCCAACGCATCCAGGAACGGGACGACGGTGCCCTGTGCGGTGACCATCGGGTGCCCACCCCAGTCATCGGTCACCCCGAACCCGGGGAACTCCAGGATCAGACACCGGAAGTGCTCGGCGAAGGTCGGCAGAATGCCGCGGAAGTTGCGCCATCCCGTCACTCCAGGCCCCGACCCGTGCAGGAACAACACCACCGGCCCAGACCCGGTGTCCCCGGTGTCGTAGTAGCGCAAAACCCCTGCATCGGTGCTTGTTTCACGCAACGTCTCGGCTGCGCTCGGGACAGCAGCAGAATGTGACACGGGTCCTCTTCTCGTTGCCGGGGATCGTCATGCCGAGCGTCACACGCATGGTGCTGCGGGCGCAACGCCGCGTTCCGGTGACCGGTGACCCGCGGCGGACGATTGCGCCTCCCGATGGGCGGGACACTCCATGGTCTGTTCACGGCGAAGCTGCGAAGGTTCCCCGGGGTCAAGACGTGTCCCCGGTCACAGGAGGAAGCGATGCCGCAGCGACAATTCGCCGTCCCGCTGCAGGGGATCGGTGGATTGTTCGCCATGTCGGTCGACGCGGCCAAGTTCGTCGTGCGCGGACCGTTCCAATGGCGCGAATTCCTCGACCAGTCGTGGTTCGTGGCGAGGGTGTCCATGGCGCCCACCCTGTTGGTGGCGATTCCGTTTACCGTGCTGGTGTCGTTCACGCTCAACATCCTGCTGCGCGAGCTGGGGGCGGCGGACCTGTCCGGAGCCGGTGCGGCGTTCGGCGCGGTCACTCAGGTCGGCCCGATGGTGACGGTGCTCATTGTCGCCGGCGCGGGCGCGACGGCGATGTGTGCAGATCTCGGATCTCGCACGATCCGCGAAGAGATCGATGCGATGGAAGTACTCGGCATCAACCCCATACAGCGACTGGTCACGCCCCGGATGCTCGCCTCGGGACTGGTCGCGATGCTGCTCAACAGCCTGGTGGTGATCATCGGCATTCTCGGCGGCTACCTGTTCTCCGTTTTCGTGCAGGACGTCAACCCGGGTGCGTTCGCCGCGGGCATCACGCTGTTGACCGGCATTCCGGAAGTCGTCATCTCTTGTGTCAAAGCCGCGCTGTTCGGTCTCATCGCCGGGATGGTGGCCTGCTATCGCGGGTTGACCATCAGCGGCGGCGGCGCCAAAGCCGTCGGCAACGCCGTTAACGAGACCGTGGTCTACGCGTTCATGGCGCTGTTCGTCGTCAACGTCGTGGTCACCGCCATCGGCATCCAGATGACCAGCAAGTGACGGGCGGCACTACGGTGGCTCTTCAATCGACCTATCCCCGGCTGGCGCGGGTGACGCGACAGCCGGCCGTCATCATCGGCGGCATCGGCGATCACGTCCTGTTCTACGGGAGAGCGCTACGGGCGATGCCGTACGCGGCCGCTCACTACCGCAGCGAAGTCATCCGTCTCATCGCCGAGATCAGCATGGGCGCAGGGACGTTGGCGATGATCGGCGGAACGGTGGTCATTGTCGGCTTCTTGACACTGGCCACCGGTGGGGTACTGGCGATCCAGGGGTACAGCTCACTCGGCAACATCGGCATCGAGGCGCTCACCGGCTTCCTGGCGGCTTTCATCAACGTACGCATCTCGGCGCCTATCGTCGCCGGCATCGGCCTGGCTGCGACCTTCGGTGCCGGTGTCACCGCGCAGTTGGGGGCGATGCGCATCAACGAGGAGATCGACGCGCTGGAATCGATGGGCATCCGGGCCGTCGAGTACCTGGTGAGCACCCGCATCGTCGCCGGCATGGTGGCGATCACGCCGCTGTATTCGATCGCGGTGATCCTGTCGTTTCTGGCCAGCCAGTTCACCACCGTGGTGCTGCTGGGGCAGTCCGGCGGTCTGTACACCCACTACTTCACCACGTTCCTGAACCCGATCGACCTGCTGTGGTCCTTCCTCCAGGCGATTCTCATGGCGCTCGCGATCCTGTTGGTGCACACCTACTTCGGGTACTTCGCGTCGGGCGGCCCCGCGGGAGTCGGGGTCGCCGTCGGCAACGCGGTACGCACGTCGTTGATCGTGGTGGTCTCGATCACCTTGCTCACCTCGTTGGCGGTCTACGGCTCCAACGGCAACTTCAATCTCTCCGGTTAGCAGAATCCCTTGTCGAACAACGCTGTACGCATGTGGACGGGTACCGTCGCACTGGCTGTGATCGCCGCCGTCATCGCCAGTGCCGTGGCGCTGTTCCGTGGTGGGGTCGCCCCGACGGCGTCGGTGACGGTCCTCTCGCCGCGAGCCGGGCTGGTGATGAACCCCGAAGCCAAGGTGAAATGGCACGGGGCGCAAGTCGGCAAGGTCGTCGCCATCGACTCGCTGCCGGACGGGCAGGCCGCGATCCGGCTCGCGATGAATCCGCGGGATCTGGAGCTGATTCCGGCCAACGCCAGGGTGCAGATCGCCTCGAGCACGGTCTTCGGTGCGAAGGTCATCGACCTGATTCCCCCGACGACACCGTCGGCCGACTCGATGCGCGCCGGCCAGGTGCTCGACGCACGGCACGTCACCGTCGAGATCAACACCGTCTTCGAGCAGCTGGTCACGGTGCTCAGCGAAGTTCAACCCGAGAAGCTCAACGAAACCCTGGGCGCGCTGGCCCAGGCATTCGGCGGCCGCGGCGACAAACTCGGACAGACGATGGCAGACTTCGACGACCTGCTGGCCACACTCGAGCCCAGCCTCCCGGTGCTGCGCCACGAGCTGTCCGTCGCACCCGGTGTCCTCAACGCATACGCGGACGTCGCGCCCGACCTCACGACGACGGCAGAGAGCGCGACGCGTCTGAGCGACACCCTCGTCGATCGCCAGCAGGACCTCGACACCCTGCTGATCAGCACGATAGGGCTGGCCGACATCGGCACCGACGTCGTTGCCGCCAACGGAGATTCGCTGGCCACCACCATGCGTCTACTGGTGCCGACCACCACGTTGACCAACAGGTACAACCCCGCGTTGACGTGCGCGCTCAAGGGTGTCGAACCCCTGGCCACGGGTGCGCCGCAACCGCTGCCCGGGATCATGCTCCTCGACTCCTTCCTGCTCGGCACCGAACGCTATCGATATCCCAAGAATCTGCCGAAGGTCGCGGCCACCGGCGGTCCGCAATGCATGGGCCTGCCCAATGTGGGCTTCGGGGAACGCCCCCCGTTCGTGGTGACCGACATCGACGCCAACCCGGCTCAGTACGGAAACCAGGGAATCCTGCTGAACTCCGACGCCCTCAAGCAGGCGCTGTTCGGCCCGCTGGACGGTCCGCCTCGCAACACCGCACAGATCGGCCAGCCCGGATGACCGGCCGCTACGGCACCGCGATCAAGTTCGGCGTGTTCGGCGTGATCATGGCGCTGCTGACCGCCGCCCTGTTCGCCATCATGGGACAATTCCGCACCGGGTCCACCAACGACTACTCCGCGGTGTTCACCGATGCGTCCAGCCTCAAAGCCGGCGATTCGGTGCGCGTCGCGGGACTGCGCGTCGGCACGGTCGGCGATGTTGCGCTGCAGCCGGACAACACCGTGGTCGTCCGGTTCGACGCCGACCGCGACATCGCGTTGACCACCTCCACGAAAGTCGCCGTGCGCTACCTCGATCTGGTCGGCAACCGGTACCTCGAGCTGCTGGACAGCCCCGGCTCGACCCGTCTGCAACCCCCGGGTTCGGAGATCCCGCGCGAGCGGACCGAGCCCGCACTGGATCTCGATCTGCTGTTGGGCGGACTCAAGCCCGTCATCCAGGGCCTCAACGCGCAGAACGTCAATGCGCTGACCAACTCGCTGATCCAGATCCTGCAAGGACAGGGCGGCACCGTCCAATCCCTTCTGTCGCACACGTCGTCGTTCACTCAGGCACTCGCCGACAACGGTCAGACCGTGCAACAGCTCATCGAAAACCTCAACACCGTGATGGCGACGGTGGCCCACGACGGTGACCAGTTCGCCGGCGCGGTAGAGCGATTGCAACAACTCATCACCGGGCTGTCCGAGCAACGTGACCCCATCGGGGAAGCCATCACCGCACTGGACAACGGCACCGCGTCGCTCGCCGATCTGATGACCCAGGCACGCCCGCCGCTGTCGGGCACCGTCGATCAACTCACCCGGCTGGCTCCTCTGCTCGCCGACGAGGAGAACAAGGCCAAGTTGGACCTGTCGTTGCAGAAGGCTCCGGCGAACTACCGCAAGCTGGTTCGGCTGGGCTCCTACGGCAGCTTCATCAACCAGTACCTGTGCGGGATGAACATACGAGTCACCGACCTCCAGGGCCGGACCGCCTACTTCCCCTGGATCACCCAGAACAACGGCCGCTGCGGGGAGCCCTGATGCTGAAGTACCGCGGACCCCAGCTCATCCGCAGCGGACTCATCGGCGTGATCCTGATCGCGCTCGTCATCGCCGTGGGGCTGCAGCCTCAGGCCATTTGGTCGTGGGCGACGGCGATCAAGTACCGCGCTCTGTTCGCCGAAGCCGGCGGTCTGGCCCCCGGCAATGACGTCAAGGTGTCGGGGGTGACCAAAGGGTCGGTCACCGACGTCTCGCTCAGCCATGGCAAGGCGCTGGTGACGTTCACCCTCGACAGCGCAGTGCATCTCGGCGCCGAAACCACCGCCCACATTCGCACCGGGACGGTGCTGGGCGCCCGGATGCTCACCCTCGAACCTGCAGGTGCCGGCACCTTGCGCACCGCGGACACCATCCCGCTGACCCACACGTCCTCTCCGTACTCACTGACCGACGCCGTCAGCGACTTCACCGTCAACACCGCCGCGACCGACACCGGTGCGCTGAACCAGTCCCTCGACACGCTGTCGGACACCATCGACGCGATGGCGCCGCAGCTGGGCCCGACGTTCGACGGTCTGACCGAGTTGTCTCGAACGCTCAACGACCGCAACGAATCGTTGGCGAATCTGCTACGCAACGCAGCCGACGTGACCGGGATTCTGAGTGAGCGCAGCCAACAGGTCAACACGTTGCTGCTCGACGCCAACGCCCTCACCGAGGTGCTGGACCAGCGCCGTTATCAGATCGTCACCCTGCTGGCCAACACCTCGGCTCTCGCGCAGCAGTTGTCCGGTCTGGTGCACGACAACGAAGAGGAACTAGCCCCCACCCTCGAGCAGCTCAACTCGGTGACCGAGATGCTCGAGCGCAACCGCGACAACATCGCCAGCGCCCTCTCCGGGCTGGCGAAGTATCAAGTCACACAGGGTGAGTCAGTCAACAACGGCTTCTACTACAACGCGTTCATCGGCAATCTGCTGCCGTCCCAGACGCTGCAGCCGTTCCTCGATTACGCGTTCGGATTCCGGCGCGGCACCAACGCCGGCCAACCCCCCGACAACGCCGGGCCCCGCGCAGAATTCCCCTGGCCCCGCAACGGCATTCCCGGAGGCAGCCGATGATCACCCGCCACCGTGCGTCCATCACCCGAGTGGCCCTGATCGTGCTGATCGCCCTCGGCGTGGCAGCGTCGGCGGTGCTGGTGCGGCACAGCTTCTTCGGACCGACGACCGTCACTGCCGACTTCAGCTCGGCCACCGCGATCTATCCCGGTGACGACGTGCGCGTCGCGGGGGTGAAAATCGGCCGGATTGCCAGTATCGACCCTGTCGGCGACCACGCCACACTGACGCTCGCCATCGACCACGGTGTCGCCATCCCCGCCGACGCCAAAGCGATCATCATGGCGCAGAACCTGGTCGCGGCCCGCTATGTTGCGCTCACCCCTGCCTACGAGGACCAGGGTCCGGTCATGGCGAATGGAGCCCGAATCGGTTTGGAGCGCACCGCTGTTCCGGTGGAATGGGATCAGGTCAAAGACCAGCTCATGCGTCTGGCCACCGACCTGGGACCGCTGGGTGGTGCGTCGGCCACATCACTGAGCCGATTCATCGACAGCGCGTCGGCAGCGATGGACGGCAACGGTGAAAAACTGCACCAGGCGCTCAGCCAACTCGCCGGCGTCGGCAGGGTCCTCGCTCAGGGCAGCGGCAACATCACCGACATCATCAAAAATCTGCAGGTCTTCGTCACGGCACTGCGGGACAGCAACACTCAGATCGTCGAGTTCCAGCACAGGCTGGCCAGCGTCACCAGTGTCATCGACGGCAGCCGCACCGACCTGGACGCCGCGCTGACCAACCTCGCGACCGCCGTGGGGGATGTCCAGCGCTTCATCGCCGGAAGCAGGAACCAGACAGTCGAACAGCTGCAGCGCCTTACCAACGTCACCCAGAACCTGGTCGACAACAAACTCAGACTCGAGAACCTCCTGCACGTCGCACCCAACGCCATCGCCAACGGGTACAACATCTACAACCCTGACAGCGGAACCGCCGTCGGCGCGTTCGCCATGTCGAACTTCGCCGATCCCGTGGCGGTGGTGTGTTCGGCGATCGCCGCGGTCAAGAACGCCACCGCCCCAGAGACATCCAAGCTGTGCGCCCAATACCTCGGGCCCGCACTGTCTCTGATCAACTTCAACTACCTGCCGATGCCGTTCAACGCCTACCTCCGGAAGTCGCCCAGCCCCGGAAACCTGGTCTACACCGATCCCAACATCGCCCCCGGAGGTCCCGGAGGGCGGCCCCAGCCCGTGACGGCGCCGCCGGCAGTCTCGGCCTACACCGGGGCTGGCGACGTACCGCCCCCCGCGGGGTGGGGAACGCCCCCCGGGCCGCCAGGGGCGTACGCGCCGAACCCCGCGGTGCCCGCCAACCCGTCCCCAGCACTGTTCCCCGGCGCCCCGATCCCGCCCGGCGTGCCCGCACCTGCACCCGTCAGCGCGCCCGGGCGTTCCCTGCAAGACATGCTGCTGCCCGCCGAGGCCGCGCCGTCCCCGGCACCACCAGCCTCCGGAGGCACGCCATGACCAGACGACGATCCGTCCTCCGACTCGCGGCGATCGGATGTGCCTCGGTGGTGACCTTGACGGGCTGCGCCTTCAACGGCCTCAACTCGTTGCCGCTGCCCGGCACCGTCGGCCGGGGAGCCGACGCCACCATTTATCGCCTCGAACTGACCAATGTGGGAACGTTGGAACCGAATTCACCGGTGATGGTCAGCGACGTGATCGTCGGAAGCGTGGCCCGGATGACCGTGCGGAACTGGCATGCCGATGTCGAGATCTCCGTCAAACCCGACGTCGTCATCCCCGCCAATGCCGTTGCGACCGTGGGCCAGACCAGCCTGCTGGGTTCCATGCACGTCGCCCTGGACCCGCCGCTCGGCCAGGCCGCAACCGGACGTCTGACGCCCGGAGCGACGCTCCCGCTGAACCAGACCTCCACCTATCCGTCCACCGAACAGACCCTGTCCTCGCTGTCCGTGCTCGTCAACGGCGGCGGTCTGGGCAAGATCGGGGAACTGGTCACCGAATTCAACGCCGCGCTCGACGGTCGCCAAAGCAAGATCCGCGACCTGCTCACCCGACTCGACAACCTGGTGGGGATTTTCGCCGACCAACGCGACGACATCAACGCGTCCATCGCCGCGCTCAACCGCCTCTCGGGCACGCTGGCCGGCCAACGCGACGTCATCACCCAGGCGCTGCAACGCATTCCGCCGGCGCTGGACGTGCTGGTCAGGGAACGGCCTCGCATCACCACCGCGCTGCAGAAGCTGGGGCACTTCAGCGACACCGCCACCACGGTGATCAACGCCACCCGCGACGACCTGCTGACCAACCTGCGCAACCTCGAACCCACGGTGCGCGCGCTGGCCGACGTGGGACCCAACCTGGCCGCAGATCTGGCCTTCGTGCCGACCTACCCGTATCCGCAGAACTTCATCGACCGAGCGATCCGCGGCGACTACATGAACATCTTCATCACCTTCGACTTCACGATTCCGCGGCTGAAGCGGGGCCTGTTCCTGGGCACCCGGTGGGGTCAGGAAGGTGCGCCCCTGGTGCCCGCACCCGGAGATCCCTGGTACGCCAACTACACCAAGGATCCGATCGCCATGCCGATCACTCCCGCTCCGAAGAATGTCTCCACCATGCCGCCGCTGATCGATCAGCCCGCAGAAGGTGCTGACGCGTCACCGGGGGCTGCGCCAGCGCCGGTCACCCCGACCGCAGGAGGAAGCTAGTGCTCACCCGCCTGATCCGCACACAGCTCGTCCTGTTCGCGATCGCCTCGGTCATCGGGATCACGGTGATGGCGGTGACCTACCTGCAGGCGCCCACCCTGCTGGGCATCGGCCGCATGACCGTCACGCTCCAACTGTCCGGAACCGGTGGCCTGTACCGGTTCTCGAATGTTACGTACCGCGGCGTCCAGGTCGGCAAGGTGACCGACGTACGACCCACCAGGGACGGCGCCGAGGCCACCTTGTCCTTGGACACGTCGCCGAAGATCCCGGCTGACCTGCACGCCGCGGTGCTCAGTGTCTCGGCGGTCGGCGAGCAGTACGTCGACCTGCAGCCCCGCAGCGACGCAGGTCCGTATCTGCGAGACGGATCGGTGATCTCTATCGCCGACACATCGATCCCGCAGGCGGTCGGCCCGATGCTCGACCAGGTCAGCGCGCTGATCGGCAGCGTCCCCAAAGACAAGATCAGCCCGTTGCTGGACGAGACCTTCACCGCCTTCAACGGAACCGGGCCCGACATCGGATCACTGCTGGATTCGTCGTCGCAATTGATCGGCGACGCCAACGCCCACGCCGACCAGACGAAAGCGCTCATCGACGACAGCGCACCGCTGCTCGACGGTCAGGCCGAATCGGCTGACGCCATCCGCACGTGGGCTCGTAGCCTCGCCGGCATCACCGGGCAGGTGGCCTCCAACGACCCCCAAATCCGTACTCTGCTGTCGACCGGGCCCGGTGCAGCCGACGAGGCGTCACGCTTGTTCAACGACGTGAAGCCCACGCTGCCGATACTGCTGGCGAACCTGACCACCCTCGGTCAGGTCGGCGTCACCTACCAGCCGGCCCTGGAGCAACTGCTGGTGCTTCTGCCGCCCGTGGTCGCGTCGACCCAGTCGTATGGTGCGCCGAAGAACAATCCGACGGGTATGTCGCTGGGTGACTTCACGCTGACCATCGGTGACCCTCCGGCGTGCACGGTGGGATTCCTTCCGCCCTCTGCGTGGCGATCACCGGAAGACACGAGCGACATCGACACCCCCGATGGCCTGTACTGCAAACTCCCGCAGGACTCGCCCATCGGAGTGCGCGGCGCACGCAACTATCCCTGTATGGGCAACCCGGGCAAGCGTGCGCCCACCGTCGAGATCTGCGACAGCGACAAGCCCTACGAGCCGCTGGCCATGCGTCAGCACGTGCTCGGCCCGTACCCCATCGATCCGAATCTGCTGGCCCAGGGCGTCCCGCCAGACTCCCGTGTCGACCGCGACGGGGCAATCCACGGGCCGTTGGAAGGCACCCCGCCGGCACCCGCCGCCCCACCGCAAGAGGCGCCCGCCGCGGGGGCTGGGCCAACCCCCGAGAATGCCACGGTGGCGCCAAGCGCGCACCGCCCCAACGTTTCCGGTGGCCCGTCGGTGGCCATCGCCACCTACGATCCGCGAACCGGCCAGTACGCCACCCCTTCCGGTGAGGTGTATCGGCAGGCGGATCTGGTGCCGCACAACGGTGAACGCAGCTGGAAAGACCTTTTCCCGAGCTGAGAGGTGCTGCGGCTCAGCCGGCTTTGACCAGCTTGAAGGGCATCGTCGTGAACAGCACCTTGCTGCTCCCGCACGATCCGCTGGTCCCGGTCGTCGAATCCTCACCCATCAGTGTGGTCGAGGTCGGATCGGTCTCGCTACCGTCAGCGGTGGCGGGGTAGAAGCGGAACACCTGCAGCCCGGGTGCGGCGCTGCCATCGGGGCACTGCTGCCACCCATCGACGATCTTCTTCACGTACCAGACCCCACTCTTCTGGTAGATCGGTGCATCCCAACCGAAGTCACTGTGCACGGTGCCGCTGCACTCGCCGGGATAGCTGCACGACGTGCTGATCGACCACATACTGCGGGTGCTGGCCGCGTCCTTGAACACGTCGTAGGTTTTCGCCCACTCGCCGTCGGACGTGGCGACGTAGGTGCCGTTGAGGCCCCACTGCGGGGATGCCCCGGCGACCGGGCCCGACTGACCGGCCACTGCCGCCGCGGCGGTCAGGACTCCCCATGCAACCGACGCCTTCGACAACCGCATTGGCTCACTCCTCACGTCGCCGCACACTTTCCCCGGTCTGGTGCGTTGTGGCCGTAAACCTCCCACCCAGTGGGCAATACAACGACGCTTCGCGCCTGCGGTGGCACAGTGTCGGCCGTGCAGGCACGGGTGATCGCGACAACGGCGCTCCTCATCGCGGGTCTCGGCCTTCCGGCCAGCGCCCACGCCGCACCCCTGGAGTGCAACGACCCGTCCTGCGTGCCCGGTATCACCGGCGGCGTGGTTCTCGGCGCGCCGTGCGCCGACACCGCTCATTACGTGTTCGGCACGACCTCGTGGGGGAGGTTGGTGTTCTGCGGCTCCCCGCGGCGCTATGCCCCCCGCTATTTCCGGTCACCGCCGCTGGAGGGCATCCGAGAAGAGAATTCGTCATGTGAGGGTGCGATGAACACGGTCGCCCAGGCGCCCGACGGGCTGTTCCTGTCCTGCATCGCGGTCGACGGGACCGCCCGCTGGGTTCGTGGAGACGCCTGAGATGACGAAGTCCCCGAAGACCGGCGCGGCCGGCTGCGTGCTGGTCGCCTGCGCGCTGTGCACGACCGTGACATCGACGGCGCATGCCGATGACCGCGCGCCGCGGCATCGCGTGACCTACACCGTGACCACCGACCGTCCCATCGACGTCGGCATCTACTACCGCGACGTGGATCCCCCGTCATGGGCCGATTACAGCCACGACCCCTACCGATTCAGCCCGCGCGACGACGTCGTGCTCGAGCCGGGGGCACCGTGGATCCACGAGGCCACGTTGGCCGCACCCGATCAGTGGGCCATGGTCACGGTGACCGCAGCAGGGCCGCCTTCGCCCGCTCCTGTCACCGTGCGCTGTCAGTTGGCCGTCGACGGTGTCGACGTCGATCACGGCGAGGGGCCACGCGGAGCGTTGTGCTCGATGCGGCACTGGTAGACCAGCGGTGACCGCTGGGTGGGAATGTCCGGTGTCGCCAGGTGGTCTGCCCGCTTACCGTGTGGCAGCAGTCACAGTGATGCGTGTATCGGGAGGTAGGCCATGCGGCTGATGAGCCGCGTCGACAAGACGACCGCGACCGAAGAACAGTCCCTGATCGGCCAGGCGGAAGCTGAAGCCGTCGAGGCCGAAGCCCGGGCCGCGACGGCGCGCGCCCGCGCCGACGAATTGCGCCGCAAAGCAGACCCGCAGCCCGATGATGACGCCGTCGCGCCGGAGCCCACCGATTCTGTTGTCGGCCGGGGCAGGCGGTGGCGACCGAGTGTGACAGGGCTGGTCTCCGTCATCGCACTTCTCGCGGGCGTCGCGCTCCTGACAGCAAGTGGATATCTGCTGTGGGGGCACCATCTCGAGCAGCGGGAGGTGCAACGTCGCGCCGCGTTCGCGGCCGCCGCGTCGCAGGCTGTCGTCACCTTGATGTCCATCGACAGCGCCAAGGCCGAAGACAACGTGCGTCAGATCCTCGACAACTCCGCGGGCCAGTTCCACGACGACTTCCAGGCCGAAGCGCAGGATTTCGTCAAAACGGCGCAGCAGTCCAAGTCGGTGACGAAGGCTGACGCACAGGCCGTCGCCGTCGAATCGATGACCCCCACCACCGCCACCGTGCTCGTCACCGCCGCGACGACCGTCAGCAATTCCGCCGGAGCGTACCAACAGCCGCGCAACTGGCGGCTCAGCGTGGACATGGTCGATGACGGCCAGCAGATGAAACTGACGAAAGTGGAGTTCGTGCCGTGACCGCCAGCATCGATGAGGACACGTCCACCGCGGCCGAGGAGTCGGTAGAGGAGCCGCAGGCCCCGGAAGCGGCCACCGCGGCGGGAACGTGGCGCCGGGTGCTGGCGGCGCGCTGGCGGTTGATCGCCACCGTCTGCTTCCTGGTGATGTCGATCGCGATCGCCGCGGTGGTCTTCTTCGGGCCCCACCGTGAGGATCGCGAAACCGCAGCTGCCTCGGCGCAGGCGCTCGCCGCCGCAAAGGAGGGCGCTGTGGCGTTGTTGTCCTACGCGCCTGCCAGTCTCGACCAGGACCTCGCGGCTGCGCGTTCTCACCTCACCGGCGATTTCCTCACCTACTACAGCCAGTTCGCCGAGCAGATCCTGGTACCGGCAGCCAAGCAGAAAGACGTTCATGCCAGCGCCACAGTGGTGCGCTCCGCTGTGATGGATGCCCGCCCCAACAGCGCGCATGTGCTGCTGTTCATCAACCAGTCGACGACCAGTCGCGACAATCCGACCTCGGCCCAGGCGGCGAGCAGCGTGAAAGTGGGGCTCACGAAGGTCGACGGCGCCTGGCGAATCTCCTCGTTCGATCCGGCCTGAGGCCCCTGGTATGTGATCCGCGCGACTCCCGATGAGTGGAACCCGTTCTGCCGCAATGCCTTCGTGCCACGCACCCTTGGCTCGACGACAACGAGCAGAAAGGTGGTCACGGTGGCGACACCTGAAAGCGACTCATCCGACGATGTGGTGACGTACGAGGCCATCGGTCGAGTTGCGGTGGTGACGATGAACCGGCCCCGGTACCGCAACGCGCAGAACTCGGTCATGACCTACGCGTTGGACGCGGCGTTTCGACGCGCGGTCGACGACGACGACATCGGCGTGATCGTTCTCGCCGGCAACGGTGACCACTTCAGTGCCGGCCATGACATCGGAACCCCGGGCCGCGACCACCACGTGTCCTATGACAATCAGGCCGTGATGTGGTGGGACCACGTCGGAAGAGACGGCGGTGATCAGCGCTATGCCCGCGAGATGGAGGTCTATCTCGGGATGTGCCGGCGCTGGCGCGACATCCCGAAGCCGATGATCGCGATGGTGCACGGCGCATGCATCGCCGGCGGCCTCATGTTGGCGTGGGTCTGCGACGTCATCGTCGCCGCGGACGATGCATTCTTCGCTGATCCTGTTGTGCGAATGGGGATTCCGGGCGTCGAGTACTTCGCCCATCCCTGGGTTCTCGGCCCGCGGTTCGCCAAGGAGATCCTCTTCACCGCCGAACGATTCACCGCTCAGCGGGCCCACGAGGTGGGGATGGTGAACCGCGTGGTGCGGCGGGATGCACTCGAGCCGGCGACCCTCGATCTCGCCGAGCGCATCGCGCAGATGCCGGCGTTCGGACTGGCGCTGGCCAAACGGGCCGTCAACCAGTGCGAAGACCAGATGGGACTGCGCAATGGCATGGAATCGGTGTTCGGGCTGCACCACTTCGCCCACGCGCACAATGCCGAGACAGGCGCGGGATCTCTCGGCGGAATGGACGCCAAGACCATGGCCGCACGTCCGGTCGACAGGTGAAGGTCGGCGCTACATCAGCGACAGGGAGAACGGATACGTCAGCGTGCCAGGTTTGCCGTCGCACCCGGCATCGAACGACGAGGTGAGCGTACCCACGCGGGTGACAGCGTCCCAGGTGTAGACGTCGTGAGTGGGGATCGTCGTCCCGTAATACACATTGCCGCAGCGCAATCCGTCCGGGACATCCACAGCAAGGGTGTAGCGGCCGTCATCGAGCCACGCATCGCCGGCGTAGGGGAATGCCCTCGCGACCGGTTGGGGAATTGCCTGGACGAAAACACAGTCGCCGTCGCAGCTCGCCAGCGCCCAGATCCACGTGTGGAAGTCGTATCTACCCTCGAGGCGGAGCTCGAAATTGCCGTGCGGAGTCTCTGCCACCGCGGGAGGAGGGCCGAGCGCCGAAGCGCAGATCGCGAGCAGGATCAACAAGACGGTTTTCATGTCGCCCTTCTCCCTGACGTCTCTCCGGAGACCACACGGTTGCAGACGCTGATGGCGATGAACAACCGGCCGCCCGGTGAGCGGGAGACTCTGACGGCGTCAGCTGATCACTTGCGCAGGTTGCGGAACGCCTGGCCGATACGGTCGGTGACCTCGGGGTGCCAGATGACTTCGCGGTAGGCGAGTGTCTCGTAAGTGAGGGCGGCGATGGGGTCCATCGCGGGCGCCCGCAGGGCCATCTCCTTGTTGTTCATCGCCGACGCTGTGGTGGTGCCGGCGATCGATCGCGCCAATTCCGTTGCGGCGCCGACTACTTGGCCGGCCGGAACGAGGCGGTCGAGCAGGCCGATGCGGAAGGCTTCGGCGGCGTCGATACGGTCGCCGGAGAAGGTGAGCAATTTCGCCTGGCTGAGCCCGACGATCTTCCACAGCGGGGAGAAGTACGGGGTGAGGCCCATCTTGATCTGGGGGTAGCCCATGACCACGTCCTCGGAGCCGACGCGGATGTCGGCGAACACCGCGATGTCACATCCGCCGCCGAGCGCGGGACCGGCGACGGCGGCGATGGTGGGCTTGGCGTAGTCGAGCAGCGTGCCGTAGGCACGCATGCAGGCATTGGAGTACTCGACGCGGGTCTCTCCGGTGAAGACGGACTGCAGTTTCAGGTCGAGGCCGGCGCAGAATACGTTGTCGCCACCGGTGATCACGACGCACGCGACGTCGTCGTCGGTGCGCCACTGGTCCAGGCAGTCGCTGAGGTCGGCCATGAGTTCCAGGCTCAACGCGTTGCGGCGGTCGGGCCTATTGAAGGTGATCGTTCCGACGCCGTCGGTGACATCGGTGAGGATTTCGGTGAACGTCGACATGACTGGTGTCCCTTTCGAAGTGGTGGTCGAGCGTGGCTACAGGCCGAGGTCTTTGCCGATGATTTCCTTCATGATCTCGGTGGTCCCGCCGTAGATCGTCTGGATTCGGGCGTCGGCGAACGCGCGGCTGATCGAGTACTCGCGCATGTATCCGTAACCGCCATGCAGTTGCAGGCACCGATCGGCGACGCGGACCTGGAGTTCGGTGGTCCACCACTTGGCTTTCGCCGCGCGGGCCGCAGTCAGTTCCTTGCGGCTGTGCACACTGACGCAGTGATCGACGAAGACGCGGGCGATGTCCACCTCGGTGGCCAGTTCAGCGAGCAGGAAGCGGTTGTGCTGGAACGTGCCGATGGGGCGGCCGAACGCTGTCCGCTCGGTGACGTAGTCAAGAGTGCGGGCGAGCACTCCTTCGGCGGCCGAGACCGCGGTGATGGCCAGTGACAGCCGCTCCTGAGGGAGGTTGCGCATCAACTGGTAGAAGCCCTCACCCTCCTGCCCGAGGAGGTTGTCGGCGGGCACGCGTACGTCGGTGAAGCCGAGTTCGCTGGTGTCCTGGCCGTGTAGACCGAGCTTGTCGAGGTTGCGTCCCTTCTCGAATCCCGCTGTACCATCTTCGATCACGAACAGGGACAAACCCTTGTGCTTGTCGTCGCTGGTGCGGGCGGCGACGACGACGAGGTCGCAGTTCTGCCCGTTGGAGATGAAGGTCTTCGCGCCGTTGATCACGTAAAACTCGCCGTCGCGGGCCGCGCGGGTGCGGATTCCGGACAGGTCGCTCCCGGCGCCGGGCTCGGTCATGGCGATGGCGCCGATGAGGGTGCCGTCGGTCAGGCCGGGCAGCCATCGCTGCTTCTGATCGTCGGTGGTGAGATCGGTGAAGTAGGGACCTACGACGTCGTTCTGGAGGGCCAAACCCAAACCGGCGGAGGAGTACCCGGAGCGGCCGAACTCTTCGTCGAGAACGGCGTTGAAGCGGAAGTCGTCGACTCCGGCGCCCCCGAAGCGCTCTGGCGTGTTGAACAGCAACATCCCCTGTGTGCCCGCGCTGCTGAACATCGACCGGTCGACGATGTGGGCTGCTTCCCAGCGGTCGAAATTCGGGGCGACGGTGGTCTCGATGAAACCTCTGACGGTGGCGCGGAATTGCTCGTGGTCGTCGTCGTAGACGCTGCGCGGCGCCGATACCGTCGGTGCGGTCATGTCAGGCCCTCCCCGGAATCGAGACGTCGGCACTGTCGGCCAGGTCGGTGAGTTCACGGAGACGGAACTTCTGGACTTTCCCGCTCGCGGTGGTCGGAATCGATTCCACAACATGCCATTCGACGGGGAGTTTGGCTTTGGCGAGCTGCGCGTCGTGGAGATGGCGCACGTACGTCTCGTGTCCGGTCCACGCGACACCGTCGGCCAGGACGATCCACGCGCCGACGGCCTCGCCGAATCGGGAGTCGGGCACCGCGGTCACGGCTGCCGCGCGCACGTCCGGGTGGCTGAGCAAGGCTGCCTCGATGTCCTGCGTGGAGAACTTCTCGCCGCCGCGATTGACGATGTCCTTGCTGCGGCCGGTCATCCGCACCCAGCCGTCCTCGACGATGCCGCGGTCTCCGGGGTAGAACCAGCCGTCGTCGTCGAATTGTGCTGTCGTGACGGCGGTGTCGGTGTATCCGTCGAACAGTTGAGGACCGCGGATGCGGAGTTCGCCGTCGTGCCCGGGTGCGACGGGTCTGTGGTGCTCGTCGACGGCGTCGATCTCCATGCCCGCCAGCAGGCGGCCATCCCAGCTCTCGCGCTTGTCGATCGGGTCGTCGGCGGTTGCTCCGGTGCAGATACCCGCGGTCTCGGTCATTCCGTAGTGCCGCGTGGCGAAGATCCCGACCTGTGCAGCGGCCCGGATCAGCCCGGGCGGAATGGTGGCGCCGGCACACATGTACGCGGTGAGCCGATGGTCGGTGTCGTAGGCGCGGGTGTACGCGGACACCAGGTCCTGGAGAAACACCGTCGCGCCCATCATGGTGGTGACCCTCTCCGTGGCGATGACGTCGACGGCCTCGTCGGGGCGCCAGGCGGGCAGGATGACAGCGCGTGCGCCCAGGAAGACGGGCAGTAGCAGGCCGGCCACGAGTCCACTCAGATGTGACAGCGGAGTCCCCACGGCGACCACGGTGCTGTGGTCGAGGCCGGCGATGCCGGTCATGTTGCGCAGCTGCGCCAGCAGTGAACGCGAGGACAGGACAGCACCTTTGGGGGCCGACGTGGTGCCCGAGGTGTACAAGATCACCGCCGGCTCGTGCGCGGCTGCGGGATCGGGCAGAGTGGCGTGACCGGAGATGTCGTCGGGGACCGGTGACCATCCCGGTGCCACGCCACCCACCAGGTACCGCACCGCGGGCTGGTGGCCGAGTTCTGCGAGCAGGTGGTCGATTTCGGTCGGCGGTCGGCGGTCGCCGATGGTGGCCGCGGCGGCGACCACCGATGGACGGGTGTCGGCGAGTATCTGCCGTGTCTCGTGCTGGCGGTAGATCGGTATCACGGGCACGTCCAGCGCTCCGATACGCAAGGCTGCGACCTGCACTACCAGCGCCTCGAGGCAATTGGGCAGCTGCACGACGACGCGATCGCCACGGGTGACACCGCGGCGAACCATGTCGGAGGCCACCGCGGTGACCCAGGAATCGAACTCGAGGTAGGTGACCCGGCGCCCCTGGAAGAGGAAGAGTTCGCGATCGGGATGGGTGGCTGCCTGCCGGGGGACCAGGTCGCCGACGCGGTCTTCGGTCCACGAGCCGAGTGCCTCGTACTGCTGCACCCGTTCGGGAGGCACGGTCATGGGGTTCCTCGGTGGCGGTCGACGGTCCTCACCGGACCGATTGAAAAAACCATACACGGCGTTCGACTTTTTGAGTAAAACTCGAACGCCGTGTATGTTTTTCGATCATGGCCGTTCGCAAGTACCTGATCACGAGCGCCGAAGACGGTGTGGGCATCCTGCAGCTCAACCACCCGGAGAAGCGCAACGCGCTGGGATGGGAGCTGCACGAAGAGCTGATCGCCGCGCTCGCCGAGTGGGCCTACGACGACGACGTCGCCGCGGTCCTGATCATCGGCAACGAGGAATACTTCTGCGCCGGTTGGGCTCTCGACGTCCTCCAGGGGACCAGGGGCGACGAGCGCACCCGTTTCACCGATCTCGCCCTACGGTTCATGACCGACCTGTATGACTACCGGAAGCCGACCGTGGCAGCAGTGGCCGGTGTCGCGCCCGGGTATGGCATGGACGTCGCGAACATGTGCGATATCACGATCGCCTCCGAGAACGCCGTATTCGGTTCCACTCAGGTGAAGTACGCCATGAACGGCTTCTACCATGGCATGGTCGGCAAGATGAACACACAACGCAGTCGCCGCATGTTCTTCACCGGCGACCCGATCGGCGCGCAGGAAGCGCTACGGGTCGGCCTGGCCGACGAAGTCGTCCCCGTCGGAAGGCTGCGCGAGACCGCGCTGACGTTGGCCAAGCAGATCGCTGAGTCCGGGGCCGAGCTGACGACGGTGCTCAAAGAGGTTGCGCTGCGGTCGCAGAACATGGACCACGTGAGCGCCACGGCCTACGAGCTCCGCGTGACGCAGGATCTTCTCCAGCGCGGCCTGTTCACCCGGCGCATCGACGACGGCATCAACCGACTGAAGTCCGGTCGGAGCCGGGCCACGGAGCGACTGGCGAAGCCCTCGCTGTGACGACGTCCGGGAGTGCGGCGTCCACGCTGCCTCCGCGCTGCGCCGGTACCGACCCCACGTCTGTCGAGGCGCGCTTCGGAGTGCGCAACTGCCAACCCGAACTGCCGGACAGCTTCTGCGACTACGTGGTACCGCCCTGGGCGGTCGACGACCACGGCCGCGTGCGCGCCGGTGCTCTCGCGGTCGCCGTCGACCACGTCCTGGGAGAGGTCGGATTTCTGCGTCGCCCGCCGGGGCACTGGTCGTTGACGGCTGAGCTCACCTTGGACCTCGTCGGTGCCACGGTACGTCCGGATGAGGTCCTGCGCCTCACGGGATCACCGGTGAGATTGGAGCGGCATTCCGGATTCGCCACCGGGACGATGAGCGACAGTGCGGGCAATCCCGTGGTGATGGCGACCACCCGCACGGTCAACGTCCCCGCCGAGCGCGGCCAGGCGCGCGATTCCTCGTCGCCACTGCCTGTTTCGAGCTCAGCTGCGTCGCTGGAGGACCTACTGCGGGTCACCTACCGCAGCACGGCCGACGGCATCTCCGCCCGGCTCGCCGAACCCGCGACGTGGACCAACGGATTCGGCGTCCTCCACGGGGGGGTCTGGGCCTGCCTGGCCGAGATGGTTGCCGCCGAGGCGATCAGCTCCGCGAACCGCGACCTCGCCACCGCCCACGTGCACACGAGTTACCTGCGACCCGGTGTGCCGGCCGCCGGGATCACCGTGCGGGCATCAGTCGTGCGTGTCGGTCGCCGCTTCGCACTGACACAGGTGAGCGGCTACACCGATGACGGAACCTTGTGCACCGTCTCGACCGTCACCGCACGACACATCGAGCCCCCTGTCGCTTAGAACGGAGTCGCCCATGAGCGCCACGCCCCACGATCCAGAGTTCCTGCGCGACTTCGGAACCCGTTGGAGTCACGCCTGGAACTCGCACAGCACCGAGAAGGTGTTGGCGCTCCTGCATCCCGAGATCGTCTGGGACGACACCGTGTTCTGGCCACACGTGATCACCGGCATCGACGCGATGCCGGCCTACGTCGACATGATCTGGAAAGTCATGCCCGACGTGACCTTCGAGGAAGTGCAGTTCTTCACCGCGCCCGAGGACGGACGTGGCCTGTTCCTGTTCATCCAGCGCGGAACCGGTCCGGCGCGCTACGGCACCGGGCGTTTCGAGACCTACGGGTGCGACATCTTCCTGGAGTTCCGTGACGGCCTGCTGTCCCGATATCTCGCGCAGTACGAGATCACCGAGATGATGCGTCAGTACGGGGCCTTGCCGCCACGGGGTGATCGCATCGGCGGCAGTTACCTCTTGTCGCTGCTGGTATCTGAGCCCGGATCCGGCGCGTAGAGGGCGTGCCAGACGATCGCCGCCAGTGATGCGACGTGCCGGCGCCGCCCGGCCGCACTGGCGGGGCGCACCTGTTGATAGAGGCCGCGTTCGACCATCCACACCAGCCACGCCGCCGTGCTCTCGGGATCGATCGAGGCACGCGCGCCACCGGCTTTCTGTGCCCGCCGAATGTGTTTGGCGAGTTCGACGTGGCCTGTCGTGAGCAATCGGTGCCACTCGTCGCGAACGCCCGAATCGTAAACGGAGGCTTCGGCCAACGCGGCCAGCAGCTTGGCGCGACGCCGATACGTCGCGACCAGATCGGAGAAGATGTCGACCAGTTGCGCTTCGGTGGCACCGGTGTCGAGATCCATCCACGCGCGAGCTGACGTCACCACTTCCTCCACCACGCCCTCGCTGACGGCACGCAGCAGGTGACCCATGTCGTCGAAGTAGCTGTAGAACGTCGACCGTGAAATGCCCGCTCGCGCAATCACTTGGTCGACGGAGATGTCGGAGAATCGGTCTGCCTCAGACAGCAGCTCCTGGGCTGCCGAGACGATGCGGGCGACCGAAGCGGCACGCTGCAATTGCCGTTTGGACAACGTCCCGTCGCCCGTCCGGTCAGCAGTCATGGGGTCACTGTAGTGGGGGGCGGAGCTCCGTTTCGGCAACAAAACTGCGCCGAATGCCAACGCCGGGCCGCCGACCCGCGCACCATGGAACCCGATGACCACTGCTGAGCCGACACGGCACACCGTTCTGGCGGAGACCGACAGTGCGGCATACCACTCGTTGAGGCAACAACCGGTGACGCGGGCCGAGCGGTACGCGCTCGGTAAGAGCCTGCGTCAGCGGGTGCCTCGAAAAGCGCTTGCGGACTGGACCCCTCCCGCCGGCAGGCCTGACCCGGTGGCACTCATCGAGGAGAACCACCGCGGCAGGGTGGACCGCCTCGTTCCGATCCGGGTGGGGCGCATGGTCGCCTCGCCGTACGGATTTCTTCGCGGCAGCGCCGTCGTCATGGCCGAGGACGTCGCGCATCTGCCTGCCACCGGCATCACACCGGTCGTCTGCGGCGACTCCCACCTCGGCAACTTCGGCTTCTACGCATCACCGGAGCGCGATCTGGTCATCGATCTCAACGACTTCGACGAGGCCCACCCCGGCGGGTGGGAATGGGACCTGCGCCGCCTGGTCGCCAGCATCTGGGTGGCCGGCCGCCACAACGGTTCGTCGGAGGAGGACTGCGGGTGCGCGGTCCGCTCGTGTGTCGCGGCGTATCGCAGCGAGGTGCGCCGCCTGGCCGACGAGCCGCTGTTCTCGCGGTCTTTCGCGCGCCTCGACGTGGACCGGTTGGCGGGAGAAGCGCACGGGCCGCTGGCCGACGAGGTGCGGCGCTCAGCCAAGCGTGCCCGTCACCGGACCAGCGACCGTGCCGTGCCCCGGTTCACCGAGGAGGTCGACGGCGTCCGCCAGATCGTCGAGGAACCGCCGCTGATCACGCGCCTGCCCGAGCGGGAAGCCGAGGCGCTGGCGGAGGCGCTCGACGACTACCTCCCGACGCTGTCCACGCATTGGCGCCGGGTGCTCGGGGGGTACACCCTGGTCGACGTCGCGCACAAGGTCGTCGGTGTGGGCAGCGTCGGTCTGCGCGCCTACGTGGCTCTGCTGGAGGGCTCCTCACCCGAGGACGTGGTCTTCCTGCAGCTCAAACAGGCGCGCCGCTCGGTACTGGCGCGCTACGTGCACGGCGAATCGGCGTGGCACGCACATCAGGGTCAGCGTGTGGTCGAGTACCAGAAGGCGCTGCAGACGGTCAGCGATCCGCTGTTGGGGTGGACGACGATGGACGGCCTGCAGTTCTATGTGCGGCAGTTCCGCAACATGAAGGGCACCATCCCGTTGGACGCGATGGACTCCGAGGCGCTCATCGACTACACCGCGGTGGTCGGCCAGCTGCTCGCCAAAGGGCATGCGCGCACCAGCGGGGCGTCGATGATCGCCGGATACCTCGGCCGCTCCGAGAAGGTGGACAAGGCGTTGTGCGCGTTCGCCCGCCGCTACGCCGACCAGACCGAAGCCGACCATGCCGCGCTGGTGACGGCCGTCGAGCGGGGCAGGATGCCCGTCGAGCGCGGCGTGTGAGAGCTGACGAAAGTCAGCGTCTGGCAGGAGGTTTCGATGCGAGGTGGTCCTCGACCGGAACGGGTTCGGTGGCGGCGTAGTCGTCGGGCAGCAGCACGTCTCCGGCGGTGGTGTTGACGTAGACGCCCCAGTGGAAGTAGCCCCGAAGTCCCGCCGGGTCGGCGGCGATCACCGTCGCGTAGTCGTTGACCGCCCGCACGTACTGCTGCGAGTTGTTGTACCGGTACAGCGCGTAGTCGCGGTCGCGCGCGAAGCCGTTGGCGGCGAGGTAGCGACCCGCGGCCATGATCGCGTCACGCGGAGCATGGACGTCGCCGCCGGCCCCGTATGCCGCGAACGTCGACGGCATGAACTGCATCGGGCCCTGCGCGCCGGCCGTGCTGACCCCGGCCACCCGGCCGAACGCCGTCTCGACGAAGTTGACCGCCGCCAGCACATGCCAGTCGACTCCGAAGGCGGCCTCCGCCTCGCGGTAGTACCCCGTCAGCTCGTCGATGGGCCGCGGCTCGACGATCCGCCACGCCGGTAGGGTCGCGCGGGGCCGCGCCATGGCCCCGAGTTGACGGCGGGCGTCGATGTTGTGGTCATAGGAGCTCAGCAGCTCGGTCGGCACACGTGCACGCGCCGGGACGTCCCACTCGGGATGACGGGCGAGCAGGCGATAGGCGGCCTGCTGGCGACGGGCCGCCGCCACGACCAGCGCGTCGGACGACGCAGGGTCGCGCAGCGCCCGTTCGTCGGCGACGACGCCGTCGGCGAGACCGGCCGGCTCCGTCGCCAACACCCGGGGCGCCGGACCGGCGGACGGAGACGGCGGCGCTGATGGGCCCGCCGAAGACGGCCCCACCGCGGGCGGAGTCGGCGCGGGCGAGCAACCGGCCAGCGCACACACCGTGACGAGTACCGCCACGGCACGACCGCGGCACCGTGTTGGTCTCCTGGTTGTTCTCCTGCTCAGGGCGCGCTCCCTGTCTCTCGCGTCGAGTGGATCCCCGGCCGCCAGTATCGTCGTCACTGGCGATCGCGCCACAGAATGCGTCCGGCGGTTTCCGGCCACGGTGCGGTGGCAATACGGGCTGGAATGTTCGATCACGATCGCCACCGATGAGGAGGAGATGCATGTCGGAGTTGGAGGTCACCGACGAGGGACACGAGTCGGTCGAGCCCACCTACGCCGAGCACCTTCACCCGGCGCGCCCGCGTACGCTGCGGTTCCGGCCGCGGGTCAAGACGCCGTTCGTGCGCCGCTCGGTGGCCCAGGACGGTCCCGCCAACGGCACGAACCCCGCCTACGTGGAGTGGCTGCGTGCGCAGTCGATGCTGGCTGACGCCAACGAGATCAGCGCTCAGTTCTCGGGCCAGGGCTCGATGTGGCAGAACCCCTACGCCACGCCGAATCCCCGCGGTGCTGTCGACACCGCCTCGGTGTGGTTCACCGCCTACCCGCTGTCCCTGATCACCCGGCCCGACGAGTCCTTCCTCAAGGCCATGGCCAGCGAGGACATGTGGAAGGCGTTCGCCGAGATCGGCATCGAGGCCATCCACACCGGCCCGGTGAAGCGGGCCGGCGGCATCTCCGGTTGGCAGTACACCCCGAGCGTCGACGGGCACTTCGACCGCATCGGTACGCAGATCGACCCGGCGTTCGGCACCGAGGACGAATTCCGCCAGATGTGCGCGACGGCCGGCTGGTACGGCGGAACGATCATCGACGACATCGTCCCGGGCCATACCGGTAAGGGCGCCGACTTCCGGTTGGCCGAGATGAAGTACGCGGACTACCCGGGCGTCTACCACATGGTCGAAATCGATCCGCGCGACTGGCACGAGTTGCCCGACGTCCCCGCCGGCGCCGATTCAATCAACATCGACGCGGCCACCGAGGAGTGGCTCGACAAAGCCGGCTACATCATCGGACGGCTGCAGCGCGTCATCTTCTACGCCGAGGGCGTCAAGGAGACGAACTGGAGCGTGACCCGCGCGGTCACCGGTGTCGACGGAGTCGAACGGCGCTGGGTCTACCTGCATTACTTCAAGGACGGCCAGCCGTCCATCAACTGGCTGGACCCGTCCTTCGCGGGTATGCGACTCGTCATCGGCGATGCCCTGCATTCGCTCGCTGATCTGGGTACCGGTGCATTGCGTCTGGACGCCAACGGGTTCCTCGGTGTGGAAAAGGCAGCGGCGGAAGGCTCGTCGGCGTGGTCGGAGGGCCATCCGCTGTCCGAGGCGGCCAACCACCTGATCGCGAGCATGGTGCGCAAGGTCGGCGGATTCACCTTCCAGGAGCTGAATCTCACCATCGACGACATCCGCCAGATCGGCGAGGCGGGTGCCGATCTGTCCTATGACTTCATCAACCGGCCGGCCTATCAGCACGCGCTGGCCACCGGGGACACCGAATTCCTGCGGCTGACACTGCGCACCACACTGGAGCTCGGTGTCGATCCGGCGTCACTCGTGCATGCGTTGCAGAACCACGACGAGCTGACCTATGAGCTGCTGCACTGGGAGAACGGGCATCGCGACGATGTCTACACCTTCCGGGGCGAAGAGGTCACCGGTGAGCAGGTTGCCGCGACCGTGCGCAGCGACCTCGTCGAGAACCTGACCGGACCCGACGCGCCGTACAATCGGACCTTCACCACCAACGGAATCGCTTGCACGACAGCGACTGTCGTCTGCGCTTCGCTCGGAGTGAAGGATTTCGACGAGATCGGCGACATCGATCCGATCCGGCGCGCCCACCTGTTGCTCGCGATGTTCAACGCGTTGCAGCCGGGGGTGTTCGCGCTGTCGGGCTGGGATCTGGTCGGGATGCTGACGCTGCCGGTCTCCGACGTCGCCGAACTGGTCGCCGAAGGTGACACCCGCTGGATCAACCGGGGCGCGCACGACCTGATGGGCATCAACCCGCATGCGCGCCAATCGATCGCGGGCATGCCGGTAGGCCGCAACCTGTACGGTCCCATCCCGGCGCAGCTCGCCGATGAGACCAGCTTCATCCGCCAACTCCAGGCGATCCTGAAAGTTCGCTCGCACTACGGGATTGCGACCAGCCGCCAGCTCGACATCCCCGAGGTGTCGCACCGCGGCATGCTGGTGCTCGTCCACGAACTCGAGGGTGAGGGTCGCTTCCAGCTGACCGTGCTGAACTTCGCCCAGGAGCAGATCGCCGGCACCGTGCGCTCGGAGCATCTCCCGCCCGGTGCGGTGGTGTCGGACATGTTCAGCGGCAACGAGATCGCGACCGTCGACGATCTGCACAGCTTCGCCACCGAGATGCCGCCGCTGCACGGGATGTCGCTTCTGGTGGAGGCCCCCGAACCGGAATGAGCAGGGAGTGATCAGGTGAGGAAGCGCTCGGTGTAGCCGCTGAAACGTTCGGACAGCTCGTGTTCGTCGAGCCCGAACATCTCGGCTGTGCACGTCACCCGGCCGAACCGATTGCGTTGGTGGTCGGCCAGATAACGGTCGATGGCGCTGCGATTCTCATCGGTCATCGGTTCGCCGGCCAGCGCGTACACCCGCGCTGCGGTGCGTCGTTCGTCGGCCATGAAGGCGTCGAAACCGACGTCGGTCGACTGGTCGGGCCCGAGCACGTCGCGATCACGCACCAGCGCAGCGAGCATCCGCTCGAGACGATCGGTCCACGAGGCGGCGATGGCCCGCACCGGCGGTGCGGCGCTGTACATCCGGGACGTGTAGACCACCATCGCGACCATCGAGATCGCCACCGGGACGGGATCACGATGCGTGCACACCACCACGGCGCCGGGGAAGACGCGCTTCAGCACGGTCAGCTGCTCGAGGTGCTGCGGCGATTTCAGCAGCCAGCGGCGTCCGCCGCGGAGGAATTGCATGGCTTTCAGCTGGGTGCGCAGGTATTCGTAGTGCGGGCTCTGATCGTGAGCGAGGTAGTAGTCGCGCCAGGCCGGCACATGCGCGAGCGTCTCCATCAGCATCGTGGAGAAGTCGTTGGCCAGCAGCTGGATCTCCTCGTGTACGTGCTCACTGGTCATCTCGTGCATGGCCCGGAAGTGGGGGAGCAGCAGGTCCATCACCGACACCGCCATCTCCATGCGGGCCACCCGCGGGTCGGGCTCGGCGCCGATCTCCGCCGGCGCGGGAAACGGCTCGGCGCTCTCCCAGTAAGGCATCGTGCGGAACGTCGGTCCTGCGGCGAGCATGTTGTGCAGGTGTGTGGTTCCGGTGCGGGGAAGCCCGGCGATGACGACCGGCGGGGCCAACTCGATGTCGTGGATCTCGGGATGCCGACGCAGGAGGTCGGTGAGCAGCAGCCGGTTCTTCAACCACTGTGAGAGCTGGCTGAAGAAGTTGACCCGTCCACAGTCGTGCATGTCGTCGAGTCCCGCGAGCGCGCCGAGGTAGACGTCGAGGCGTTCCCGGTAGTCGTCGGCGCCGAAGTCGTCGAGACCGGTCGCGTCCCGCGCGGCCGCGTGCAGCGCGTCGGACGTGAGGGTGCAACCGTCGGCGAGCGAGGCGATCATGTCGCGAACCTGTTGTGCCTTAACGCTGTACCGCGGTGCGGCCAGATCGGTCAGCTCTATCGCCGAGGGTGTGGTGTGCATCACAACCAGTTATGTTACTCTGAGTCACGTAATGAAGACAGAGCTGGGCCGGCCCCGGAATCCGCGCATCGACGACGCCGTGCTGGCCGCCGCTGCCGAGATGATCGGCGAGGTGCCCTACGCCGAGCTGTCGGTCGGTGCCATCGCGCGGCGCGCCGGCACCAGCAAGCCCGCGATCTACCGGCGCTGGCCGAGCAAGGCGCACCTGGTGCACGAGGCGGTCTTCCCGATCGGCGAGGCGACCGAGATCCCCTCGACCGGCGCACTGGCCACCGACATCCGCGAGATGGTGCGCCGCGTCGCGGCCATTCTGACCGCCCCGCCGGCGCGGGCGGCCATCCCGGGACTGATCGCCGAGATGGCCGCTGACCCCACGCTGCACGCCGCGCTGCTGGAACGGTTCGGTGACGTGATCACCCGCGGGCTCGGCGATTTCCTTCGCGATGCCGTCCGGCGCGGCGAGGTCCGCCCGGACGTCGATGCGGCAGAGCTCGCCGAAGCCGTCGTCGGTATCACCATGCTCTCTCTGCTGACCCACCCGACCACACCCGATGACGGCTGGCTGGATCGCACCGCCACCCTGATCACGAGAGGAATCGCCACATGAGCGCCGAATCCACCACTGCCTGGCAAGAATTGGTCCAGACCCTCGGTGAGCTCGACCGTGGTTTCACCGGGGGTGACCGCGCCGTCGTCGACGACCGCCACCTCGCCGACGGCTACCGGATGCTGGCCACCACGCTCGGCGTCGCCTTCGACACGTACCTGTTCGCCGAGCGGAGCCGACCGCAGTTCGTGGAGCTCAACACGCCGTTCCGCCGAGACCGTCGCTGGGGAGGCGACAACACCGACGCGTGGTATCACCTGTGCCCGGTCGATGAGAACCGTCGCTACCGCATCAGCGGCAATCGCGGTGACAGCGTGTACTTTTCGGTGACCGCCTACAACGAGCCAGCGCCGGGTAGCTGGTCGGACCGCGTGGTCGGCATCGTCAACGATTCCGATCTCGAGGCCGACGGGCGGATGGACGCCGACGGCGAGTTCGCCTTCGAGATCGGACCGCTGCCCGAGATGGCGGTGCTGGTGACGCGGGACTACCAGGCCGATCCGTTGGCCGGGCGGCCGGTGCGCTGGCGCATCGAGGCTCTCGACGAACCGGATCCGATCCGGCACTCAGATGCCGAGACCGCGGCGTCGCTGCGCGCCTGCGCGGCCTGGCTGCGAACCATGTTCGCCATCATCCCGCTGACGGTGGGTGCCCGGGTCGACGATGTGCATGCGCTCGGCCACGAAACCGGCAATGTCGCCAACCAATTCGGTGAGCCGTATCAGGTTCCCGACGCGAACTTCGGGTGGTCGGCCCGCGACGCCTGCTATGCCTACGCGAGCTTCGTTCTCGACGACGACGAGGCGCTCGTCGTCACCCACCGCCCGCCCGCCTGCCGGTTCTGGAACCTCGTGGTGTGGAACCAATTCATGGGTGGCCACATCGTCACCGACGCCCGCGTCTCGATCAACGGCGCGACGGCCGTACCCAACAGCGACGGCTCCGTGACCGTCGTGATCTCGAAAGGCCAAGCAGCGCATCCGAATGCGATATCGACGGTGGACTACCCGCGCGGCAACCTCGCCTTCCGGTGGTTTCACGCCGACCAGGTGCCGGCGCGGCCGGATGTGGCGCTGGTGCAGCTCACCGACGCGCCGACGCAGGTGACCTGATGCCGCTCAGTCCAGCGGAGCGGTCAGCTCGATGTTGATGTCGTCGGGGTCCTGGAAGGACAGGATCGCGATGCCGGCGTCCTCGAGCACCGAGATCGCCCCGTGGGGGATTCCCGCGTCCGCCAGTGCGCTCTGGGCTGCCGCCAGTTCCGCGCGGCCGGCGACGGCAAAACTGACGTGATCCAGGCCCAGGTGTTCCGGATCGAAGCCACCGCTGCCGCCTGGCCGCAGCCCGAACAGGGTGCCCTGCGGCGTCTGGTAGACCGCTCCGCCGAAGAACCGCTCGGCTGATTGCGCGACACCCGGGTCGTCAGCCATGGAGGACGCGTCCACCACCAGCGGCCAGCCGAACACGGTGTCGTAGAACTTCTTGGAGCGCGCGATGTCGCTGACGGTGATACGGACATGCGCGAACCCTGAGCTGTCGACGAGAGCCATGTTTATGGTCGTACCCATCTCGAGACACCTCGCGGCAGTCAGCGAAGCGTAGTCACCGAATCGTCATCCGCCTCGTCCGAGGAGCGAGAAGAAGCTGTGTGAGGGGTCGTCGTCGCCCAGCGTGCCGATCGCGGTGTTCCGGGTGATGGGATGGCTGAGGTCGGTCTGCGAGGGATCGCTGATCCTGGCCCAATCGGTCACGATCATCCGGTGGATGAATCCCCAACGCCCGGCGTGCTTCTCGTACTTGTCGAGATAGCGGCCGCCGACGATGACGTCGACGTCGCGGTCGCCTGCTCCGACCGTGTGGACGGCCAGCATGTGCACCTCACCTTCGGCAGTACCCGCGAGGTCACCCTGGCCCACCATGAAGTTCACTGTGGTGACGTGGTGCTGCATGGCTTTCAGATATGGACGCGCGGCAGTGATCTGCGCGACGAGATCGGTGGCGGTGCCCGACGAGAAGCCGCCGTGCTGATCGCTCGCTCCATGGTGGTAGAGGCTGCGCAGCAGTTCCGCGTCACCGCGGTCCACCGCGCGGCAGTACCGGTGGACGAGCCGCTGCAGGGCGAACTCGTCGAGCATCATGGCCAGGTCGGGATCGCTCACAGAGAGACACCGTATGCCGGTCAGTCCTGCACCGCTTTGGCGATCGCCAGGTATCGCGTCACCTCATCCGGCAGCGTGGCGCGGGTGGCCGCACGCACCATGCGCACGATCACCCAGGCGCGGGCACGATCCTCGTCGAGTCCTGCGACGTCGACGAGCGTCCAGAAGCGCTGCCGGATGCCGTCGCGCACCCGGCCGGCGACCTCATCCCAGCGGGCACTCAACATCGGTGCCACCTCGTCGTTGCGGTCGCCGTTGACCGGTCGGGGATTCATCGCCAGCCATGGCGCGCGGTCCGCGGCGCGCACCGACGAGACGTGGAGATTGCCGTGCAACACCACCTCGGTGGCGTCGCCGTCGGCGAGCAGATCCCGGGCCAGGGACTGCGCCTGGTCGACCAGCCGGCGCGGTACGGCGGTGCCGGCATGCCCCGCATCGTCGAGCCAACGGCGCAATGTGTCTGCCGTGGAACGTAGTTGGGGCATCGCCGCGACGTGGAGCCGGGCGTAGAGGCCGGCCACCACCTCGCAGGCTTCGGTGTCGTCCAGCGTCTCCAGGGTGGCCGGGCCGGCGCGCTCGGTGAGCACGGCGTGGCGGTGCGGGTCGGCGCGCAGCAGTCGGACCGCACCGTCACCGGCCCATCGGCGCAGCACCAGGTGCTCGTCGGCGGACGCCGGCGACCCGATCTTGAGCAGGGCGGGCGCGCCGTCGGGGGTGCGCACCGGGAGGCTCAGCGAGTCGGCATCGTCCTCGGCCGGTCCGTCAGTACGCAGCCGCCACTCGTCGACCAGCTGTGCTGTCAGCTCAGCCCGATCGGGCACTACGGGGTGGCCGGAGAATGCTTGGCCTGCTGCTCGGCGGCGTGATCCTCGATGGCCTTGCCGATGGCATGCGCTGCGCGGTCGACGAATTCGCGCCCGCTCGCGGTCACCCACTCCTGCGATGCACGCGGCGGGGTGAGCTGACCGGTGAAATGGGGGATCACGTGCTGCGCGAACAGTTCGTAGCTGCGCAGCTTGGCCGCCGGTGGGGCCCAGTCGTGGTCGAACAGCAGGAACGCCCCGAACCCGCCGTCGCTGGCCTCGACGAGTTCCTCGATCTTGGCGATCGCGTCGTCCGGCGTGCCGATCACGGCGAAGCCCGACTCGTGATTGTTCGCGATGATCTCGGCGACGGTGTCGCCCTGCACCGGCCCGGCGGGCAGGATGTGGCTGAAATACCGTGAGAATTCGGCGATTCCGTAGGCGACGTCGCGCTCGGCCTTTTCGCGTGTCTCGGCCAGGTGCATGGGACCCACCAGGCGCCACTTCGACCGGTCCGCGACGTGCCCGTGCTCGAGTGCCACCTCCTCCCACGTCTTCCAGTGCTGGGCCAGCAGATCCATCCCCTGCCGGGCGGTCGCCGCGATCGACAGCATCCCGATGCCGTGTCTGCCCGCTCCGCGCGGACCGGTGGGGGAGAACGAGGCTGCGACCGCGACGTCGAAACACGGATCGCTGTAGGGCGCGAGTTGCAGGCGCGCGTCCTGCAACGTGAAGCCGGCGGTGTGCATCGTGACGGTCTCGCCACGCAGCAGCGCCATGATCGCCTCGAGGCACTGCTCCATCCGGGGGCGCTGTTCGTCGGCCGGGATGCCGAGCATGTGCGCGTCGGAGGTCAGCTGACCCGGCCCGCAGCCGAGCATCACCCGACCGCGGGTCAGGTGGTCGAGCAGCACCATGCGGTCGGCGAGCATCAGCGGGTGGTGGTAGGGCAGCGAGCTGACGCCGGTGCCCAGCTTGATGTGCTTCGTGCGCTCGGCGGCCACGCCGATCATGACCTCCGGCGAGGCGATGATCTCGAACCCCGCCGAATGGTGCTCCCCGATCCAGGCCTCGTGGAAGCCCAGGCGGTCCAGCGCGACGATCAGGTCGAGGTCGCGCTCGATCGCGAGCGTCGGATTCTGCCCGGTGGGGTGAAACGGTGCCATGAAGCTCCCGAAGCGCATCCGCCCATTCTGCGGTGTCGCTCGATTCCCCGGGCCTAGATGGCGACGCAGCGGGTACTGAGTCGGGCGGACCGGCGCGAACGCGCCTGCCAGGGGAGGACATCTGATGTCATCGGAGACCGACGCGACACCCGACGCCGGCGTCGCGACGACGAAACTGGCCCGTCGGATCACGGGTCCTCTGCTGTTCCTGTTCATCCTCGGCGACGTTCTCGGCGCAGGGATCTACGCGCTGATGGGTGTGCTGTCGCAGGAGGTCGGCGGTGTGCTGTGGGCGCCGCTGGTGATCGCGCTTGCGCTGGCGCTGCTGACTGCCGGGTCCTACGCCGAACTGGTCACCAAGTATCCCCGCGCTGGGGGAGCGTCGGTGTTCGCCGACCGGGCGTTCGGCAGACCCCTGCTGTCGTTCCTGGTCGGCTTCTCGATGCTCGCGGCCGGCGTGACCAGTGCCGCCGGGCTGGCGTTGGCGTTCTCGGGCGACTATCTCGCGACGTTCCTCGACGTGCCCGCCGTCCCCGCGGCATTGGTGTTCCTTCTGTTGGTCGCGTGCCTGAATGCGCGGGGCATCTCCGAATCCCTGAAGACCAACGTGGTGATGACGGTCGTCGAGCTGTCCGGCCTGCTGATCGTCATCGCGGTGGTGGCCGTGATGCTCGGCCGCGGCCAGGGCGACGTGGGTCGTGTGGTCGAGTTCCCGGACGGGTCGACGCCGGCGTTGGCGATTCTCGGCGGCGCGATCATCGCCTACTACTCGTTCGTCGGGTTCGAGACGTCGGCGAATGTCGTGGAGGAGATCAAGGATCCGAGCCGGGTGTATCCGCGGGCGCTGTTCGGTGCGCTGATCACCGCCGGGG
>NZ_JAQIIY010000012.1:0-234442 GCF_036946525.1 Mycobacterium kyogaense
AGAGAGCCGGTGTCGAACCAGGAGAACGTCACGTCGACGGTGACCGCCCCGGGCCGGGCCAGGATGTACTGGCACACCGCGCCGCTGTAGGGCCGGATCACGTCGTCGGCGTCGAGCGTCGCCTGCACCGTGCCGTCGTCGAGCAGACCGCACCGATCGTCGACGTACCCGTACGACCGGTCGGGGTCGGGAACCGACCCCTCCGCGCGCTGGGCGGTACCGCCCACCGTGTGCGCGCAACCCGCTGCCGTCGCCGTCGCGAGGACACCGGCGACAGCGATGGCGAGGGCATCCATCGCACGGTGGCTCACGGGCTGGCGCATCGCAGCTCACGGTACCCAGCGCAACTCGCTGTGGCGACTCGCTCGACGTCGTACGCTGCCGAGGTGACCTCTTCACCACGAGTGCTGGCCGCGGGCGTTCTCACGGTGTCCGCCGTGTTGATGGTCGCGCCGACCGCGCAGGCCAAGAACGGTGACACCCACATCACCGGGCAGGGCGTGAGCAGGACCATCGACTGCAACAACGCGACGCTGATCGTGGTGGGCACCGGGAATCAGATCAACGCGCTCGGAACCTGCTGGGCGGTGACCGTCCAGGGATCGAGCAACACGATCGTCGCCGACAACGTCATCAACGACATCACGGTGTACGGATACGACCAGGCGGTCTTCTACAAGAACGGATCGCCGGTGGTGTGGGATCGCGGACGCGAACTGGGGATGACAAATCGCGTCGATCGGGTACCCGCCTAGCCGTGAATCGACTTCTCCTCGGCGGTGCGGCGCTGTGCGCGGCCGCGCTCGGAATCTCGGCATGCGGCTCAAACAGCTCCGACACCGATCAGCCCACAGCGACGGCCGGCTCGTCGGGCGCACAGATCGAGATCGGCAACACGATCAACTACGGCTCACTGGGTACCACGGCCGATTTGGATTGCGCGGACGGCAAGTCGCTGAACGTCGGAGGGTCGAACAACACCCTCACGATCGCAGGAACCTGCGCGAACGTGAACATCGGCGGGGCCGACAACAAGATCACCTTCGACAAGGTCGACAAGGAACTGTCGGTGGTCGGGATCAACAACACCGTCACTTACCGCGACGGCGACCCGAAGGTCAACGACACCGGCAGCAACAACACCATCAGCAAGGGCTGACGCCGGGCTCACGTCGCGCTGGCTCCGTGCCTGCCGGCGCCGGCAGCGAAACGTGCCGCGCCGTCGAGGGATTCAGCGGCGACCCGGGACATGCTGCCGAACTCCACGTCCATCGCGTCGGCCTCGGACAGCCCCCACTGGTGCAGCGCCGAGAGCCGGTCGCTGCGCATGCACTGCTGCGGGAGGCGGGCGAGCTCGACGGCCAGCTCCTCCGCCGCGGCGCGGGCCTGTCCGGTCGGCACCACGCGGTTGGCCAACCCGATCGCCAGCGCCTCATCGGCATCGACTGCCCGCCCGGTCAGGATCAGATCCATCGCCCGGCTCTGGCCGATCAGCCGGGGCAGCCGCACCGTGCCGCCGTCGATGAGCGGCACCCCCCAGCGACGGCAGAACACGCCCATCACCGCGTCCTGTTCGACGACCCGCAGATCGCACCACAGCGCCAGCTCCAGTCCCCCGGCCACCGCGTAACCGCTCACGGCGGCGATCACCGGCTTGGACAACACCATCCGGCTCGGGCCCATCGGCCCGGGCCCGCTTCGGTGCACCGCGTTGGCCTCCGGGGTGCCGAAAGCCTTGAGATCAGCTCCGGCACAGAAGGTTCCGTTGTCGCCCCACAGCACAGCCACCGCCGCGTCGTCGTCGCGGTCGAACTCGTCGAAGGCGGCGTGCAGCGCGGCCGCCGCCGGCCCGTTGACCGCGTTGCGGGCCTGCGGGCGGTTCATGATCACCGTGGTCACCGGGCCGCTCTTCTCGACCCGAACTCCGTGCTCGCTCACCGTGCCTCCATGATCTCGTCGTCACGCCGCGCCGCCAGTTCCGCGGCGAAGTCCTGGTAGACCGCCCGCAGCGCCGCACCGGGCCAGCCCGCCGGCAGCAGCTCCCCGGGCAGCACGGGGTCGGCGCGCAGGTGCCGCACGATACCCGCAGCCGCGGCGAAACGGCCGGGAACATCAGGGGCTCCGGTCATCTCGGCGAGCAGATTCTCGCCAGCGGCCACCCAGCCCGGGAGATCCCACAGCGCTGCTGCGAGCCCGGCTGGATCGTTGTCGTGTACCCGTAGCACCCGGGTGTGCGGGCGCACGTCATCCGGCAGCGTGATGTCGAGATTGGCCGGCCGCAACCACAAACCCTCGCGGAGTTCACCGAACCTGCTGTCGTGCAACGCTGTTCGCATCGTCGATCGAGTGCGGGCGTCGTTGCCGACGCTGGTCACCGCAACCCCGATCCAGGAACCGTCCCACGGCACGGTGCGGGGGTCGATCGCGTCGTCCTGGCGGCGCTGCCGCGCCAGCAGTCGGTCGGACAGACGGTAGCCGTCGCGGGAACGCACCAGGTCACCCGCACTCACCATCCTCGTCAACGCGACTCGAACCGTGGGCTCCTTGAGGTCGAAATCCGCTGTCAGACGCAGCAATTCACTCGCGGTGGCCCAGGCCGGATGCGCGCCCAGCAGCACGCTCAGCACCACCGAGCGGGCCGTCATCCGCCTCACCGGCTGCGGCATTCACACCCCCGAGGTGGCGCGCCCGTAGTCGCCGAACGGTTCGTCGCGGCGACGTACCGCCTCCCGGAACCCGTGCTCGCGGGCCTCGGCCACGAAGGCATGACCCTCCGGGGTGTGCCGAGCGATGCCGTCGAACACCGTCGAGACCATCGCACTGGTGGCGACGCCCTGGTTGATCAGCGCGCTGTTCATCGCAAGCTTGATCATGATGAGCTGGTTGACCGGCATCGCGGCGATCCGCTCGACCAGGCGTTCGGTGCGCTCGTCGAGGTCCTCGGGCGCGGGTGCCTCCACCGCGAGTCCCCACTCCGCGGCCTGCGCGCCGGTGATGCAATCCCCGGTCAGCAGAAGCCTTTTCGCGCGCTGGTCACCGAGGCGGTGCGCCCACAGGCCCGCCGCCGGTACACCCCAGACCCGGGTGGGCGGATAGCCGATCTTCGCGTCCGCCGCGGCGATCACCTGGTCGGCGTGCAGCGCGATGTCGGTGCCGCCCGCCACGCAGTAGCCGTGGATCTTCACCACGGTCGGCTTGTCGGCGTGCATCAGGGAGGCGAAGCCGCGCACGAACCGGCTCATCATCTGGTAGTCGATCATCGGATCCCACGGCTGATCCGGGAGATGGTTGATCGCCTGCGTCTTACCCGACAGCACCGTGTCGCGGTACGGGCTGCCGCCACCGGCCGACGACGAGCCCTCGGCGTAGGCCGAGAGGTCGAAGCCAGCGCAGAATCCCTCACCGCGGCCCGAGACCAGGATGACGTGGACATTCGGGTCCAGGTCGGCGCGTTCGACGAGTGCCGACAACTCCAGCGGGGTGTCGGCGACGATCGCATTGCCCTTCTCGGGGCGGTTGAACGTGATGCGCGCGACGCGGTCGGTGACCTCATAGGTCATCGTCTTCAGGTCGTCGAAGTCCACCGGCCTGATCGAATGGGTCATGCCTTGACCATCGCGCGCTCGAGGATCGGCGAGAGATCGAGCCCGGTGGGCAACGTGCCGAACGCGCCGCCCCACTGCCCGCCCATCCGCGTGGCGAGGAACGCCTCGGCGACCGCGGGGTGGCCGTGGCGGACCAGCAGCGCGCCCTGGAGTGCGAGCGCGATGTTCTCCGCGACCTGCCGCGCCCGGTACTGGATGCTGTCCAGGTCGCCGAGCTGCGGCCGCAACGCGTTCACGTGCGCGTCCAACCGCGGATCGTGCCCTGCCGTCGCGCCCAGCTCGTCGAACAGCACGTCGATGCACTCCGGCCGGGTCACCATTGCGCGCAACGTGTCCAGCGCGCTGACATTGCCCGAGCCCTCCCAGATGCCCATCAGCGGCGCCTCGCGGTAGAGCCGCGGCATGCCGGAATCCTCGACATAGCCGTTGCCGCCCAGGCACTCCATCGCCTCGGCGGCGTGCGGTGTCGCCCGCTTGCACACCCAGTACTTGGCGGCGGCCAGCCCGATTCGGCGTAGCAGCGTCTCGCGCCCGTCGCCCCGCACGGCGTGATCGGTGGCACCGGCCATCCGCATCGCCAGCATCGTCGCCGCCTCGGCCTCCACGGCCAGGTCGGCCAGCACGTTGCGCATCAGGGGCTGGTCGATCAGGTAGTCGCCGAATGCCGAACGGTGCTGGGCGTGGTGGATGGCCCGCATCAGCCCGGTCCGCATGCTCGTGGCGCTGCCCAGCGTGCAGTCCAGCCGGGTGAGGTTGACCATCTCGATGATGGTCGGCACGCCGCGCCCCTCCTCGCCGACCAGCCACGCCGTCGCACCGTCGTACTCGACCTCACTGGAGGCGTTGGCGTGATTGCCGAGCTTGTCCTTGAGCCGCTGCAGGAACATCCGGTTGCGGGTGCCGTCGGGCAGCACGCGCGGCAGCAGGAAGCAGCTCAAGCCGGCCGGAGCCTGGGCGAGCACCAGGAAGACGTCGCACATCGGCGCCGAAGTGAACCACTTGTGCCCGCGCAGCGAGTAGCTGCCGTCGCCGTTCGGCGTCGCTTCAGTGGTGCCGGCGCGGACATCGGAGCCGCCCTGCTTCTCCGTCATCGACATGCCGGCGGTGATGCCGGCCTTGGTGGTCGGGACCTTCAGCTCGGGGTCGTAGGTGCGGCTGGTGAGCAGCGGCTCGTAGATCGCCGCCAGCTCGGGATTGTGCCGCAGCGCGGGCACGACGGCGTAGGTCATCGAGATCGGACAGATGTGGCCGGGCTCGGGGGCCCACACCGACGTCTTGGCGGCACGCACCACGTGGGCGCCGGGCCGGTCGTCGGCCCACGGGGCGGCGTGCAGGCCGTGGCCGACGGCCACGGTCATCAGCTGGTGATAGGCGGGGTCGAACTCGATCTCGTCGACGCGATGGCCCACCCGATCATGGGTGTGCAGCACCGGCCGGTTGCGGTCGGCGAGCTCGCCCCAGCGCTGCGCCTGCGCGGAGCCGCTGAGAGCGCCCAGCTCGTGCACCTCGTCGATGCCCCACTGTCCGCCCTCCCGGATCAGCGCTTCGGCGAGGACGGGCGACGCGGCGGGATTGAAGTCCGTCAGGGGCGGGACCTGATTGGTGACGACGTGCGTGTCCATCCCCACACTGTTACATCTTTTCGACGGTCATACAAGATCTGTAACAGCGCGGTGGCGCCGCCACGCGTCGTAGCGATGCAACGCGACCATCACCACCGCGGCCAGCGCCCACCCCAGCAGGAGGTCGACCACGTAGTGCTCGGCGCTGTACACCAGCGTGAACGCCATGACCAGCGGATACGCCACCAACAAGGGACGCCAACGCCGCTGCACCCGGGTCCACAGGAACGCGGCGAGTGCCGCCGACATCCCCGCATGCAGCGACGGGATCGCGGCCACCAGGTTCACGCTGGCCTGCCCCTGGTCCAGCAGCGCGGTCGCCGAGTGGAGGTTCAGCTTGCCCCAGCCCCGCCCGACGATGCGCTCCACCCAGTCGTTGGCGCCGTCCTGGGTGAACTGCATCGAGCCGAGCAGACCGCCGTCGGGCACCCCGCGGGCCGGCCGGAACATGCACCCCGGCCCTGACGGCCCGCCGGACACATCACCTGGCGTGCACCGCGCCGCAGCCCAGGGTGGGGCGGCAGGCAGGAGCGCATAGATCAGCAGCGCGACCAGGTTCAAGCCGACGAACAGCCGGACGAACGCCTTCCACTCCTGTCGGTCACGCAGCCACAACACCGCCGCGATCACGTACGGGAGGATGAAGAACGACATGTAGACGCCGCTGATCACGACCTCCCACCAGGGCGGGGTAGGCATCTTGAGGCGTTCCTGCAGCCACACCGTCGGCATCGCACCGTCGAACATCGCACGGTCGGCGTCAGCCTGCCAATGCCACAGTGTGGGCCGGCCGATCAGCGTGGCCGCCCCCCGGCTCAGGTCGTAGGCGATGAGCACCAGCGCGAACGGCAACCAGTCGCGGATCACCGCGATCATCCGCCGGCCCTGACCGATGCTCGCCGCCAGCAGTCCGGTGCAGATGTAGACCAGCAGCAGTTCGCGGTTGAACGCCAGACCGTCGGTCACCGTCCGGTAGGCCACGACGGCGGCCCAGACGGCGACGGCGATCCACCGCAAAATGCGGAGCCGGCTGATTCGGCGCCGCGGCGGGACATCGGGCGCGGGCGCGACCGCAATCGACGACTGTTCGATTGCGGACACATGAGCCTTTCGACACGGGAAGGGCAAGGATTCCCGGCGTCAGACTAATTAACCTCGCGGCCAGCTGCCGTTCAACATGCGTTCGGCTACGAAGTTGTGACCGTGTCAGAGGTTGTCGGGCAGGTTGTCACGCAGGAACGCGATGTCGTCCTTGCGGCCCTCGTCGGCGGTCTCGCAGATCACCGGCGCGCCGGCCGCGGACACGACCGCGACCAGCAGCTGCGGGTCGATCTGCCCCGTGCCGAAATTCGCATGCCGGTCCGCGCCGGAACCGGCGGCATCGCGGGAGTCGTTGCAGTGCACCAGGTCGATGCGGCCGGTGATGGATTTGATCCGCTCCACGGCATCGACCAGCGCCTCGCCGGCCGCCCAGGCGTGGCAGGTGTCCAGGCAGAAGCCGATGCCCGTGTCCCCGATGCGGTCCCACAACCGGCCGATGGTGTCGAAGTGGCGGGCCATCGCATGGTCGCCGCCGGCGGTGTTCTCCAGATAGACGGGCACCTCGGTCTCGAGATAGTCCAGGGCCTTCACCCACCGCTCGAAGCCGGCGTCCATGTCGTTGTCGTCGGCGTGCCCGCCGTGCACGATCACCGCGGTGGCACCGACGTCGGCGGCCGCGTCGCAGGTGTCCTGCAGGATCTTGCGCGACGGGATGCGCACCCGGTTGTTGGCCGACGCCACGTTGATCAGGTACGGCGCGTGCACGTAGATGGGTGTGCTCGCGGCCCGCAGCACCGCGGCGTCCTCGCGCGGTTTCGGCTTCTTCCAGCTCTGCGGATTGCCGAGGAAGAACTGGACGACGTCGGCACCGTCAGCGGCCGCCGCGGCCAGGGGGTCGTCACCGTGAACGTGGGATCCGATCAGCACGCCGCCGAGTCTAAACGCGGCGTCAGACAGGGGTGCGAAGCGACGAAATGGGGAAAGGTAGGGGCATGGCGTCGCAGACGGAATACGACCTGGTGGTCATCGGCTCGGGCCCGGGAGGGCAGAAGGCCGCGGTGGCCGCGTCCAAGCTCGGCAAGTCCGTCGCCGTCATCGAGCGGGGCTGGATGCTGGGCGGGGTGTGTGTCAACACGGGCACGATCCCGTCGAAGACACTGCGCGAGGCCGTCATCTACCTGACCGGCATGAACCAGCGCGAGCTGTACGGCACCAGCTACCGCGTCAAAGACCACATCACGACCGAAGACCTGCACATGCGCACCTCCCACGTCATCACCCGCGAGATCGACGTGGTCCGCTCGCAACTGATCCGCAACCGCATCGACCTGTTCACCGGGCACGGTCGATTCGTCGACCCGCACACCGTCATCGTGGAGAACGACAACGACAGCGAGCACATCACCGTCACCGGCGAGAACATCGTGATCGCGACCGGCACCAAGCCGGCCCGGCCCGACGACATCGAGTTCGACGACGAGAAGGTGCTGGACTCCGACGGGATCCTCGGGCTGAAGAAGGTGCCGCTGTCCATGGTGGTGGTCGGCGCCGGTGTCATCGGCATCGAGTACGCCTCGATCTTCGCTGCGCTGGGCACCAAGGTGACCGTCATCGAGAAGCGGCCCTCGATGCTGGAGTTCGTCGACTCCGAGATCGTCGAAGCACTCACCTTCCATCTGCGCGACCTCGCGGTGACGTTCCGGTTCGGCGAGGAGGTCACCGGGGTCGAGATCGGCGAGGACACCACGCTGACGACGCTGGCCTCGGGCAAGCGCATCGCCGCCGACACCGTCATGTACTCCGCCGGCCGGCAAGGGCTCACCGAGGGTCTGGACCTGAAATCGGCGGGCCTGGAGGCCGACAAGCGGGGACGTCTGCAGGTCGACGACGACTTCCGCACGTCGGTCGAGCACATCTTCGCCGTCGGCGATGTCATCGGCTTCCCCGCCCTGGCCGCCACCTCGATGGACCAGGGGCGGCTGGCGGCCTACCACGCGTTCGACGAGCCGGCCAATGACATGACCGCCTTGCAGCCGATCGGGATCTACACGATCCCGGAGGTGTCGTTCGTCGGCGCCACCGAGGCCGAGCTGACCGAGGAAGCCGTGCCGTACGAGTTCGGGGTGGCCCGCTACCGCGAGCTGGCCCGCGGTCAGATCGCCGGAGACTCCCACGGCATGCTCAAGCTGCTGGTCTCCACCGAGGACCGAAAGCTGTTGGGAATCCACATCTTCGGCAGCAATGCCACCGAATTGATTCACATCGGGCAGGCCGTGATGGGGTGCGGCGGCACGGTCGACTACCTCGTCGACGCGGTCCTGAACTATCCGACGTTCTCCGAGGCCTACAAGATCGCCGCGCTCGACGTCACCAACAAGCTGCGCGCCGTCGAGGAGTTCCAGAAATAGAAAGAACCCCCACCCTCTGTCGAGAGTGGGGGTTCTTCTCTGTCTGACTAACGGTCAGCGTTACCGGTAATCCGAGTAGCCGTAATCGTCCAGCGGCACCGCGGCACCGGTGGCCTGGCCGAAGTCCGGGCTGTAGTACTGATCCTCGTAGGACGGGATCGTGTACGCCGCAGCGCGGGCCTCTTCGGTCGGCTGAACCTGGATGTTGCGGTACCGGTTGATGCCGGTACCGGCCGGGATCAGCTTGCCGATGATCACGTTCTCCTTCAGACCCTGCAGCTTGTCGCTGCGGCAGTTGATCGCCGCATCGGTCAGCACGCGCGTGGTCTCCTGGAACGACGCCGCCGACAGCCACGAATCCGTGGCCAGCGATGCCTTCGTGATGCCCATCAGCACCGGACGGCCCGCCGCGGGCTCGTTGCCCTCGGCGACCACCCGACGGTTCTCCGTCTCGAACTCGCCACGCTCGGTCAGCGAGCCGGGCAGGAACTCCGTCGCACCCGAATCGATGATCGTGACGCGACGCAGCATCTGCCGGACAATGACCTCGATGTGCTTGTCGTGGATCGACACACCCTGCGCGCGGTACACCTCCTGGACCTCCTTGACGAGGTGGATCTGCACCTCGCGGGGACCCTGGACGCGCAGCACCTCGTGCGGGTCGGCCGAGCCTTCCATCAGCTGCTGGCCGACCTCGACGTGGTCGCCATCGGTCAGCAGACGCTCGGAGCCGTCGTCGTGCTTGAACACCTTCAGGCGCTGACGCCGCGAGAGCTTGTCGTACACGACCTCCTCGCCCCCGTCATCGGGAACGATGGTGATCTTGTAGAACTTGTCGCTCTCCTCCAGGCGAATCCGCCCGGTGACGTCGGCGATCGGGGCGCGGTTGCGGGGCACGCGGGCCTCGAACAGCTCCTGCACGCGGGGCAGACCACCGACGATGTCCTGCCCACCGGTGACACCACCCTGGTGGAAGGTACGCATCGTCAGCTGCGTGCCGGGCTCACCGATCGACTGCGCGGCCACGATACCGACGGCCTCGCCGATGTCGACCAGCTTGCCGGTCGCCATCGAACGGCCGTAGCACATCGCGCACACGCCGGTGCCCGTCGTGCACGTCAGCACCGACCGCACCTTGACCTCGGTGATGCCCGCGGCCAGCAGAGCGTCGATCGCCGGGTCACCCAGGTCGTGACCACGCTCGACGACGACGTTGCCATCGGCGTCGACCGCGTCGGTCGCCAGGGTGCGGGCGTAGGCCGACGTCTCGATGTGCTGATCGCGCACCAAGGTGCCGTCGTCCTGCTTCTCGGCCAGCGTGACGTTGATGCCGCGCTCGGTTTCGCAGTCGTTCTCGCGAACGATGACGTCCTGCGACACGTCCACCAGACGGCGGGTCAGGTACCCCGAGTCGGCGGTACGCAGCGCGGTGTCGGCCAGACCCTTACGAGCACCGTGGGTGTTGATGAAGTACTCCAGCACCGTCAGGCCCTCGCGGAACGAGGACTTGATCGGACGCGGGATGAACTCACCCTTGGGGTTCGTCACCAGGCCCTTCATGCCGGCCAGAGTGCGGGTCTGCGTGAGGTTACCCGTCGCGCCGGACTTCACGATCGTGATGATCGGGTTGTCCTCGGGGTAGTAGTCCTCCAGCGCCTTACCGACCTCTTCGGTCGCGTCCTGCCAGATCTTGACCAGGGCCTCGTTGCGCTCGTCGCGGTTGAGCGCGCCGCGCTGGTACTTCTTCTCGATCCCGTCGGCTTCGCCTTCGTAGCGATCGAGGATGGCCGCCTTCTGCGGCGGCACCAGCACGTCGGCCATCGAGACCGTCACCCCGGAACGCGTGGCCCAGTAGAAGCCGGCGTCCTTGAGCTTGTCGACGGTCTGCGCGACCACGATCATCGGGGTAGCGCTCGGCCAGATCGTTGATGATCCGGGCCTGCACCTTCTTGTGCATCTGCTCGTTGATGAACGGATAGCCCTTGGGCAGCAGCTCGTTGAACAGCACGCGGCCCAGCGTCGTGTCGGCGGTCCAGGCATCACCCGGGGTCCAGCCGTTCTCGAACAGCTGCGCCTCCAGATCGGCCGGCGGACGCTGCTGCGTCAACCGGACGCGGATCTTCGCGCGCACCGACAGCGCACCGCGGTCGAGCGCCATGATGGCCTCGGCCGGGCTGCTGTACACACCGGACTCCGGCTGATCCTTGGCGGCCGGCGTGTACTCGCCGGTGTCGCCCTCGATCTCGGTGGTCAGGAAGTACAGGCCGGTCACCATGTCCAGACGCGGCATGGCCAGCGGGCGGCCCGACGCGGGAGACAGGATGTTGTTCGACGACAGCATCAGGATGCGCGCCTCAGCCTGCGCCTCCGCACTCAGCGGGAGGTGCACGGCCATCTGGTCACCGTCGAAGTCGGCGTTGAAGGCCTCACACACCAGCGGGTGTAGCTGGATGGCCTTACCCTCGACCAGCTGCGGCTCGAATGCCTGGATGCCCAGGCGGTGCAGCGTGGGTGCACGGTTCAGCAGCACGGGGTGCTCGCCGATGACCTCTTCGAGGACGTCCCACACCTGCGGACGCTGACGCTCCACCATCCGCTTGGCGCTCTTGATGTTCTGCGCGTGGTTCAGGTCGACGAGACGCTTCATCACGAACGGCTTGAACAGCTCGAGAGCCATCAGCTTCGGCAGACCGCACTGGTGCAGCTTGAGCTGCGGACCGACCACGATGACCGAACGGCCCGAGTAGTCGACACGCTTGCCGAGCAGGTTCTGGCGGAACCGGCCCTGCTTGCCCTTCAGCAGATCGGACAGCGACTTGAGCGGACGGTTGCCCGGTCCGGTGACCGGACGGCCGCGGCGGCCGTTGTCGAACAGCGCGTCCACCGACTCCTGAAGCATGCGCTTCTCGTTGTTGACGATGATCTCGGGTGCGCCGAGGTCGATCAGCCTCTTGAGCCGGTTGTTGCGGTTGATGACGCGGCGGTACAGATCGTTGAGATCCGAGGTCGCGAAGCGGCCACCGTCGAGCTGCACCATCGGGCGCAGCTCCGGCGGGATCACCGGCACCGCGTCGAGGACCATGCCCATCGGCGAGTTCCGGTTCGTCTGGAACGCCGCGACGACCTTGAGCCGCTTGAGCGCACGCAGCTTCTTCTGGCCCTTGCCGTTCTTGATCGTGTCGCGCAGCGACTCGGCCTCGGCGTCGATGTCGAAGGTCTCGATGAGCTTCTTGATCGACTCGGCACCCATGGCGCCCTCGAAGTACTCGCCGTAGCGGTCCTGCAGCTCGCGGTAGAGCTGCTCGTCGACGATCAGCTGCTTGGGAGCCAGCTTGGTGAACGTCGTCCAGATCTCCTCGAGCCGGTCCAGCTCGCGCTGGGCCCGGTCGCGCAGCTGACGCATCTCGCGCTCGCCGCCGTCACGGACCTTGCGCTTGACGTCGCTCTTGGCGCCCTCGTCCTCGAGCTCCTTCATGTCGGCTTCGAGCTTCTGCGCCCGGGCCTCCAGGTCGGCGTCGCGCTGATCCTCGAGCGCCTTGCGCTCGACGGCCATCTCGGCCTCGAGCGTGGACAGCTCGTTGTGCCGCATCTCGTCGTCGACCGCGGTGATGACGTACGCCGCGAAGTAGATGATCTTCTCGAGATCCTTCGGGGCGAGGTCGAGCAGGTAGCCCAACCGCGACGGCACACCCTTGAAGTACCAGATGTGCGTGACGGGCGCGGCCAGCTCGATGTGGCCCATCCGCTCACGGCGCACCTTGGCGCGGGTCACCTCGACGCCGCAGCGCTCGCAGATGATGCCCTTGAAGCGCACGCGCTTGTACTTGCCGCAGTAGCACTCCCAGTCGCGAGTCGGTCCGAAGATCTTCTCGCAGAACAGGCCGTCCTTCTCGGGCTTGAGCGTGCGGTAGTTGATGGTCTCCGGCTTCTTGACCTCACCGAACGACCAGTTACGGATGTCGTCCGCGGTCGCGAGACCGATGCGGAGTTCATCGAAGAAGTTGACGTCTAACACGTAACTCCCTTTCCCCTTTCGGGACTAGAAATCTTAAGCAAGATCTTCGACAGAGGCGGATTCGTTGCGCGACAGGTTGATTCCGAGGTTGGCAGCAGCGCGCTCCAGGTCCTCGTCGTCGCCGTCACGCATTTCGATCGCCGCGCCGTCCGAAGACAGCACCTCGACGTTCAGGCAGAGCGACTGCAGCTCCTTGAGAAGCACCTTGAACGACTCCGGAATGCCCGGCTCGGGGATGTTCTCGCCCTTGACGATCGCCTCGTAGACCTTGACGCGACCGACTGTGTCGTCGGACTTGATCGTCAGGAGCTCCTGCAGCGTGTACGCCGCGCCGTAGGCCTGCATGGCCCAGCACTCCATCTCACCGAAGCGCTGACCACCGAACTGCGCCTTACCACCGAGCGGCTGCTGGGTGATCATCGAGTACGGACCGGTCGAGCGGGCGTGGATCTTGTCGTCGACGAGGTGGTGCAGCTTCAAGATGTACATGTAGCCGACCGTCACCGGGTACGGGAACGGTTCACCACTGCGGCCGTCGAACAGCTCGGCCTTGCCTTCGGCGTTGACCATGACATCGCCATCGCGGTTGGGCAGCGTCGAGCCGAGCAGGCCTTCGAGCTCCTTCTCCTGCGCACCGTCGAACACCGGGGTGGCCACGATGGAATCGGCCGGAGCCGACTGCATGCCCTCGGGCAGCTTCGCCGCCCACTCGGGTGCACCCTCGATGTTCCAGCCGGCCTTGGCGACCCACCCGAGGTGGGTCTCCAGGATCTGGCCGATGTTCATACGACGCGGCACACCGTGGGTGTTCAGAATGATGTCCACCGGGGTGCCATCAGGCATGAACGGCATGTCCTCGACAGGCAGGATCTTGCCGATGACGCCCTTGTTGCCGTGGCGTCCGGCGAGCTTGTCGCCGTCGGAGATCTTGCGCTTCTGGGCCACGTAGACGCGGACCAGCTCGTTGACACCGGCCGGCAGCTCGTCGTCGTCCTCACGGGAGAACACGCGGATGCCGATGACCTTGCCGGACTCACCGTGGGGCACCTTGAGCGACGTGTCGCGAACCTCGCGGGCCTTCTCACCGAAGATCGCACGCAGCAGGCGCTCTTCCGGGGTCAGCTCGGTCTCGCCCTTCGGGGTGACCTTGCCGACCAGGATGTCGCCGTCGCGGACCTCGGCGCCGATGCGGATGATGCCGCGCTCGTCGAGATCGGCCAGCACCTCATCGGAGACGTTCGGGATGTCCCGGGTGATCTCCTCGGCGCCCAGCTTGGTGTCGCGGGCATCGATCTCGTGCTCCTCGATGTGGATCGAGGTCAGCACGTCCTCTTCGACCAGACGGTTGGAGAGGATGATCGCGTCTTCGTAGTTGTGCCCTTCCCACGGCATGACGGCGACGAGCAGGTTCTTGCCCAGCGCCATCTCACCGTTCTCGGTGCACGGACCGTCAGCCAGCACCTGGCCGGACTCGACGCGCTGCCCGGCGTCCACGATCGGGCGCTGGTTGGCGCACGTGCCGTGGTTGGAGCGGGCGAACTTGCGCATCCGATAGGTGTGCCGGGAACCGTCGTCGGCCATCACGGTGATGTAGTCGGCCGACACCTCTTCGATGACGCCCGCCTTCTCCGCGACGATGACGTCACCGGCGTCGATGGCGGCACGCAACTCCATACCGGTGCCGACCAGCGGGGCCTCGCTGCGGACCAGCGGAACAGCCTGGCGCTGCATGTTGGCACCCATCAGGGCACGGTTGGCGTCGTCGTGCTCGAGGAACGGGATCATCGCCGTCGCGACCGACACCATCTGGCGCGGCGAGACGTCCATGTAGTCGACCTCGGCCGCCGAGACGAACTCGACCTCGCCGCCTTTGCGTCGGACCAGGATCTTCGCCTCGGTGAAGCGACCGTCCTCGTCGAGCGGCGAGTTGGCCTGCGCCACGACGTGGCGGTCCTCCTCGTCGGCGGTCAGGTAATCGATCTGGTCGGAAACCTGGCCGTCGATGACCTTGCGGTACGGCGTCTCGATGAAGCCGAACGGGTTGACCCGCGCGTACACCGACAGCGAACCGATCAGGCCGATGTTCGGGCCTTCCGGGGTCTCGATCGGGCACATGCGGCCGTAGTGGCTGGAGTGCACGTCGCGGACCTCGAGGCCGGCGCGCTCACGGGACAGACCGCCGGGGCCCAGCGCCGACAGGCGGCGCTTGTGGGTCAGACCCGACAGCGGGTTGTTCTGGTCCATGAACTGGCTCAGCTGCGACGTGCCGAAGAACTCCTTGATCGCCGCCACGACGGGACGGATGTTGATCAGGGTCTGCGGCGTGATCGCCTCGACGTCCTGGGTCGTCATGCGCTCACGCACGACGCGCTCCATACGCGACAGGCCGACCCGGATCTGGTTCTGGATCAGCTCACCGACGGTGCGCAGGCGGCGGTTGCCGAAGTGGTCGATGTCGTCCACCTCGACCGGCACCTCGACACCGCCGGGCACCGTCATCGCGGTCTGGCCGTCGTGCAGACGGACCAGGTACTCGATGGTCGCGACGACGTCCTCTTCGGTCAGCGTCGAACTGGTGATCGGCTGGCCGGCGTTGAGGCCCAGCTTCTTGTTGACCTTGTAGCGGCCCACGCGGGCCAGGTCGTAGCGCTTCTCCTTGAAGAACAGGTTCTCCAGCAGGGTCTGCGCGGACTCCTTGGTCGGGGGCTCGCCCGGCCGCAGCTTGCGGTAGATGTCGAGCAGCGCCTCATCGGTACCGGCGGTGTTGTCCTTCTCCAGCGTGCCCATCATGATCTCGGAGAAGCCGAAGCGCTCGGTGATCTGCTCGTTGGTCCAGCCCAGCGCCTTCAGCAGCACGGTGACGGGCTGGCGGCGCTTGCGGTCGATACGCACACCGACGGTGTCGCGCTTGTCGACATCGAACTCCAGCCACGCACCGCGGCCGGGGATCACCTTGACGCTGTGCAGCGTCTTCTCGGTGGACTTGTCGATCGTCTCGTCGAAGTACACGCCCGGCGAGCGGACCAGCTGGCTCACCACGACACGCTCGGTGCCGTTGATGATGAAGGTGCCCTTCTCCGTCATCATCGGGAAGTCACCCATGAACACCGTCTGACTCTTGATCTCGCCGGTGTTGTTGTTGATGAACTCGGCCGTGACGAACAGCGGAGCCGCGTACGTCATGTCCTTGTCTTTGCACTCGTCGACGGGCGCCTTGACCTCGTCGAAGCGCGGGTCGGAGAAGGACAGCGACATCGACCCCGAGAAGTCCTCGATCGGGGACAGCTCCTCGAGAACCTCCTGCAGACCACCCTTGGGGTCCACGTCGCCGCGGTCGACGGCCCGCTGGAACCAGTCCTGCGCGCCGACCAACCACTCGAACGATTCGGTTTGGACGTCGAGGAGTCCGGGAACCTCGAGGGGCTCATGGAGTTTCGCGAAAGAAATCCTGTTTGGTGCTCCGGGAACGGAGTTGTTGGTTACTGACTCGATCTGGCGGGACCCTGCCAAGATGCATCCTTCCAGCACCTCATGCGACCGTGGAAACCGGAGGAGACCGGACCATCGTGCCGCGATTCTGCGTCGGTTCGGCTGGCTCCACGAGCCGCCCCCGGCGCACGGCACGCGTCGAGATCGCTGAGCAGAACTCAGGCTTCGACTACGTGGGCGGTGCGGATGAGGTGGGCAGGATGCAGCCAGCGCAACGTCCAACGATAGCGCAGGACGGGCTATTCCTCAACATCCAGGCACAGATCGCATGCTGTGAAGGCTTGGTCGCTGGCTGGCGTCCTCATCCCGTGCAAACATGCTGGCCAATAGATTGGCCCGGTTTCGCTGTTCCGTCAAGAGACAACGCGGTGTTTGGGAGTAATTGGAACATCAGGTCGGCTCAGACGCGCGTCAGAGAGTCACGGTGCGCACGCGCCGAGGCGATGACGAGGTCAGCTGATCCCACCACCAGCCGGTGACGACGCTCCAGGCCGAGGCGTCGCTGTCGTAGAGCCGGTCGGTGTGCGTGCCGTCGAGCATGTCGTTGATCCAGCCCGCGGCCAGCACCTTGTTCGCCATCACATCCAGCGGCGACGAGTGCCCCATCGCCATGTAGGCGAAGTACTGCACGATCGGCGCCGTCGTCTGCATGCCGTCGGCGTGGGATCCGTCCCGGAAGGTGACGCCGGTGAACATGCCCGGCCGGACGGAGCTGAGCTTGCGGTTGGTGTCGCCGTACCAGTTCCAGGAGCTCGGCCCCGCCGCAATGTTGTACACCGGGATCGACGTCGGGATTGCCGCGATGTCCTGACTCATGAAGCTGAGCGTGCCGACCCCGTCGAACATGATCAGTCCAGCGAGATCGTCAGCGTTACCGGTCTCGACCATGTATCTGCCGACCATGGCCACCAGGCCGCCGCCGGCCGAGTGCCCGGCCAGCACGACCCGTTCGGGCAGCACCCCGTCGTATCCGGCGGCGCGCGCGCTGGCCGTCAGAGCCGCACGGTCACCGGCGAACAGCGCCGCGATCGCCCGGCCGGTGCTCGGCCACTCGAGCGGGTAATTCTCGACGTCGAACGGATTCCACGTCAGCGACGGCACCACGACGATGCTGTCGGTCTTCTCGGCCAGGTACGCCGCGGTCGCGCTGTAGAACGAGGCGTTGGCCAGGAAGCCGTGCTGCAGGTAGATCAACCCGGCGGGGGTGTCGGTGTCGGGGAAGTACCAGTCGGCAGGGACGTCCTTGTGGCCGCCGATGGTCAGCGTCGACGACTCGACCCGCACGGTGCTTCCGAACGGCACACGCACCGGGCCCGCGAAGAACTGCATGGTGTCGGTGTAGAAGTCGTAGAACTTCTTGCCGATGGTGTTGAGGACGTCGAGCAGGGTCGTCGTCTGCGCCGGCGGCGCCTCGGCCGCGGCCAGCCGCATGACCATGGCCCCGTCCGGCGCTCCGAGATCGGTCTCGATGCCGGTGGCGAAGGTGCTCGGACGCACGAGGCGACGGGGCTGCGCGACGGTCTCGGACGACGACGACGGTGCCACGACGGGCGTCTCGGCTACAGCCGTCTCGGTGGGCGTCTCGATGGGCTCGGCGGCTTGTTCTGCCGTGTCCTCGGCCTCGGAGTGTGCGTCGGGCTCCGGCGCACGGTGCTTACCGCCGCCGAACAGGTCCCGCAGCGGTGTGCGCACCGGCTTGTCGGTCACGGACTCCGTCGTGTCGGGCGGGGTCACCTCTGGCTGCGACACCTCGGGCTCGGGTGTGTCCGACCCGGACTCGTCCTGGTCCGGTGTGTTCGACCGGTGCGGCTTCAGCCCGAACGGGCGATCCCGCTTGGTCGCTGTTTTCGGGGTCTCCGCTTCGGAGGTCTCGGTCTTCGAGGTCTCGGTCTTCGAGGTCTCCGCTTTCGACGTCTCGGTCTTCGACGTCGTCGCATCGTCGTTGCCACCACGGGCGGTCGACGACGCCTGGGTGTCCGCACCGGACGACGATCCGTCGTCAGCTGCTGCGACACCTGCACTCGTCAGCATCGCAGCTGACATTCCCCCCGCTAGTACGCCTGCCCCAACCCAGACCCGATAGCGGTCGACCATTATTCTCCTGTTTCAGAAAGCCTAGAGAAACCGCATTTCCATGCCCTAAGTGCGCTTTTCCGCACGGCAACGCGATTCTGGCAAACTGTATAGCCACCGAGGCGGGCCCGCAAGAGAACGAACGGTGAAAACTTGACGGGCGCCACAAAGGGGCGCTGAACAGGCCTTTTCAGAGCACGCGAAAGCGACTCATATCAGGATGAGGGTGCGCCCGCGGAGCGGGCGGTAAATCAGCGGTCGCCGCCGACGGGGATGCGCCCGGTGGGCGCGTCATCCTCGTCACGACGCGAGGACGACTCCGCGTCGTAATCGCGGGCAGAGCCGTTGTTCGAGCCATCCAGATCGGCCCGGATGGCTTCTTGCGCGGCCGGGGGCAGCGTGTGCATGATCTCGCGCACACGGGCCTGACGACGACCCACGGCCTTGCGCTCCGGCATACCGGGAGTCGCCATGACCTGCGGCGGCACGCCCTCGATCTCCTCGGTGCCACCGTCGTGGTGACCCGCGTCGACCATGGCCTGCTCTTCGGCCATCGTCGACTCGTCCTTCTCCTCCGACATACCGATCGGCCCGATCCGGCGGCCGTTGAGGAACTGCTTGACCACCGGCTCGTCGCTGGTCAGCAGCACCTCGCGGGGACCGAACATCACCAGGTGCTTGCGGAACAGCATGCCCATGTTGTCGGGGACGGTGCGGGCGATGTTGATGTTGTGCGTCACGATCAGGATCGTGCAGTCGATCTGGGCGTTGATGTCGATCAGCAGCTGCGACAGGTAGGCCGTACGCACCGGGTCCAGACCCGAGTCGGGCTCGTCGCAGAGGATGATCTGCGGGTCCAGCACCAGCGACCGGGCCAGCCCGGCGCGCTTGCGCATACCACCGGAGATCTCACCGGGGAACTTGTCCTCGTCGCCGCCCAGACCCACCAGGTCGAGCTTCTCCATCACGATCTGACGGATCTCGGATTCCTTCTTCTTCGTGTGCTCACGAAGCGGGAACGCCGTGTTGTCGTACAGGCTCATCGAGCCGAACAGCGCGCCGTCCTGGAACATCACGCCGAACAGCGTGCGGATCTCGTAGAGCTCCTTGGCCGAGCACTCGATGATGTTGGTGCCGTCGACGATGATCTTGCCGCGCTCCGGACGCAACAGACCGATCAGCGACTTGAGGAACACCGACTTACCGGTACCCGACGGGCCCAGCAGAACGCTCACCTCACCGGCGGGCAGATCGAACGTGACGTCTTCCCAGATTCGCTGCGAGCCGAAGGACTTCGTCAACCCCTCGACCTGGATACCAATACCCACGCGAATTCCTCTCGCCAATCCAGCATCTGCTCACCACGGGTCCCCGCCTGTGGTTTGAGTCACTGTAACCTACCCGATCACGCCGCCGGGGCCGGACCGGACCTGAACGTAGCGTGGGGCTGGTCTGTTTGCCAGACCAGCCCCACGACTGACGCTGCCGTCAGATCGACGGCTACGCGACTACTACTTGACCGACACCGATGCGCCGGCGGCCTCGAGCTTGGCCTTGGCGTCCTCGGCAGCCTCCTTGGTGACCTTCTCGAGCAGCGGCTTGGGGGCGCTGTCGACCAGATCCTTGGCTTCCTTGAGGCCCAGGCCGGAGACGATCTCGCGGACGACCTTGATGACGCCGATCTTCTTCTCGCCGGCGCCTTCGAGGATGACGTCGAACTCCGACTGCTCCTCGGCGGCCTCGGCGGGGGCACCGCCGGCGGGGCCGGCAGCGGCGACGGCGACCGGAGCCGCAGCGGTGACCTCGAAGGTCTCCTCGAACGCCTTCACGAACTCGCTCAGCTCGAGCAGGGTGAGCTCCTTGAACGCGTCGAGCAGCTCTTCAGTGGACAGCTTGGCCATGATGGTCCTTCCTTCGTTACTTCGTGGATGTCTGTAAGTGGTGTGCAGAACGTGCGGGAGCCGCTATGCGGCTTCCTCAGCGGCCTTCTTCTCTTGCAGCGCGGCAGCCAGACGTGCGACCTGCGACGCCGGAGCGTTGAACAGGCCGGCAGCCTTGGTCAGATTGCCCTTCATCGCGCCGGCCAGCTTGGCCAGCAGCACCTCGCGCGACTCGAGGTCCGCGATGCGGTTGACCTCGTCGACGGACAGCGCGCGGCCGTCCATGTAGCCGCCCTTGATGACCAGCGCCTTGTTGTCCTTGGCGAAGGTCTTGATCGCTTTGGCGGCGTCGACGGCCTCTCCCTTGACGAACGCGATCGCGGTGGGACCGGCGAACAGTTCGTCGAGACCTTCGATGCCTGCCTCCGCCGCCGCACGCTTGACCAAGGTGTTCTTGGCAACGGTGTAGGTGGCGGAGTCGCCGAGCGAACGGCGCAGCTGCGCGAGGTTGGCGACCGTCAGTCCGCGGTATTCGGTGACTAGCGTCGCCGTCGCCTCCTTGAACTGTTCGGCGATGTCGGCGACCGCGGTGGCCTTGTCAGCCTTGGCCATGCATGCCTCCTCGTGGTGGGTGTACGGATGTCCCGTCGAGGAGCGCCGGCCAGACGCAGGAGAGAAGGTCTTACATGTCGTGAAACGACGAACGCCCCGACGCAGACAGGTCGGGGCGCACACATGTGAGGTACGTGCCTCGTCCTCCTGCGTGGGCCGCCGGGTGAAACCCGGACCTTCAACCATGTGACTGGTGACCGACGGTCTTCGGTGGAACGCCAGCAAGAATAGCCTGCTGCGCCCCGATCAGCCAAAACGGCCGAGGGCGGCGGCGCCGATCAGTCCGGCGTCACCTCCCAGGCGGGCCGGCACGACCTGCAGGCCGCGCAGGAAACTCAGCCCCGCGTACCGGTGCAGCGCGGTCCGCAGCGGGTCGAACAGCAGCTCCCCCGCGCGGGAAACACCGCCGCCGATGACCACGCGGTCCAGGTCGCAGACCGCGCCGACGGAGGCGATCATCCGAGCCAGCGCGTCGGCGGCGCGGCCGAATGCCTGCAACGCCACCGGGTCGCCCAGGCGCGCGTCCGCGGCCAACTCCTTGGCGCCGGCCTCGAGCGGGGCCTGCCATCCGTGCTCGCGCGCCCATCGCGCAAGCCACGGACCGGCAGCCACTGTCTCCACGCAGCCGTGCCCGCCGCACGTGCACGGCGCACCGCCGGGTTCCACCACCACGTGACCGACGTGGCCGGCGTTACCCGTCCGTCCGTGACACGGCGCGCCGTCGAGAACGAGGCCACCGCCGACACCGGTCGAGACCACCATCCCGAGCAGGAACCGGGCTCCGACGGCCGCGCCGAGCCACTGCTCCCCCAACGCCATGCACAACCCGTCGCCGCCCAGCCGCACGGCGGAGCCCGCGCGTTCGGCCACTCGCTCCACGAGTGGAAAGCGTTGCCAGCCAACGATATTGATCGGACTGACGGTTCCCGCGGGGACGTCGATGGGTCCGGCGGACGCGATGCCGACGGCATCCACACCGCCACCGGCGGCGGCCAGAGCGTCGACGAGCAGAGTGTCGGCCACGGCCCACACCGCCTCGGCGTCGGCGCGCGGGGTGGGCAGTTCGGCGCGGTAGCGCAGCGCACCGGCGTCGTCGACCAGTCCGACCGCCAGCTTGGTACCGCCGACGTCGAGGGCGAGCGTGACCATCACGTCATTCTCGCGTGTGGGTGGCGCGCCGCAGCCGCTCGCCCATCACGGCCATCGCATCGGCCAGTTCGGCGGACTCCAGGATCTCGAAGTCTGCGTCGACCATCGACAGCCAGGGAACCATCTGCCGGGGATCGTCGGCGCCGGCGGTGACGATGGTGGCGTCGGGGCCGTCGGCTTCGACATCCACCGCTCCGGGCGGGAAGTACGGGGCGACGGTCTCGATGGGGGCGTGGTACCGAACCCGGGCCACATACCGGTAGGGCGACGTGCTGATGGATCGGCGTACGTAGGCGGCCGCGTCGGGAGCGTCGCGGGCGGTGAAAGTGGTGCCGACGGCCGCGACGTCGGACATCCGGTCCAGCCGCAGGCTTCGCCAGTCCTCCCGGTCGCGGTCGTAGGCCAGCAGGTACCACCGGCGTCCCGTCGTCACCAGCTGGTAGGGCTCCAAGCGGCGTCGCGTCGCGGTGCCGCCCCGGTCCACGTAGCCGGCGGTGACGTGTTCCCGGTCCCGGCTGGCCCGCGCGAGTGTCATCAGCACCTCGGGCTCGACGACGGATTCGGGGGCGCCCGAGGTCAACGTGACCGTGGCCTCGTGGACGGCGGAGACCTGGGAGCGCAGCCGCCGCGGCATCACCTGGTCGAGCTTGCTGAGCGCCCTCAGCGCCGATTCGCCGACCCCGGCGACGCTGCCGCCCGCGGCGAGCCGCAGGCAGACCGCCATCGCGACGGCTTCCTCCGGGTCGAGGAGCAGCGGCGGCAGAGCGGCGCCGGCGCCCAGCTGATAACCGCCGCCGTGACCTCGGCTGGCGGCGACGGGGTAGCCGAGCTCGCGCAGCCGTTCGACGTCGCGGCGCACGCTGCGGGTGGTGACGCCCAACCGGGCGGCCAGCTCCTCCCCCGACCAGACCCGTCGTGACTGCAGCAGACCGAGAAGCTGCAGCACGCGGCTCGTCGTCTCGGACACCTCGTCAGCCTGACACAGCCATAGGACAGGATTTGTCCTATCGCGCAGTGCCGTCGGCGACCGCGCGCCAGATGGTCTGGCAGGTTTGACTGGTGTCGCCGATCGCCTCGGCGGAGATCTTCGACGCCTGGTAGAAGTTGCGTTCGATCATCCAGCACAGCGCGCGGGCAAGTGCCGCGGCGCCTTCCGGACCGTCATGAGACGGGACACCGCAGCGCTGGAGGACCTGGGCTATCACGTCGATGGATTCCTCGGCCGCCGCGGACCACATCTGCCCGATGTCGGGCACGGTCGTACCGAGGTCGACGGCCATTCTCATCACCGGGCCGTGGGCGAGCCACAGTGCTGCCGTGCGCTCGACCGCGCCCGCGATCACCTCGTCGACCGACCTGCTGTCGGTGCGGGCCAGACCGGCCTCCTCGGTCAGGACCTGCGCCGTGCGGGCCACCAGCGCCGCGAGGACGTCGTGTTTGGAGCCGAAGTAGAAGTACAGCGCCGCTCGGGTGAGCCCGGCGGCCTGCGCGATGTCTCCGACGGTCATGGCGGCGTAACCGACCGTGGACAGCAGGTGTTCGGCGGAGTCGAGGATCTGCTGCTCGCGCAGATCGCCCTTGCGCACGGTTGGCGCCGCCCGCCTGGACTGCCACGGCTTGCTCATACGGCCGGACCCACGGACATGGCCGAACGCTACCGTAGCCACATGGCGAGCGAGCGCGGCAAGTCGAGCGACGCGGGCGCCCGGATCCGGCCCGTCGTGCTGTCCCATGCCGCCGATCTGTTCGCCGAACGGGGGCCGGCAGCCACCAGCCTGCGAGATATCGCCGATCGCTCAAAAGTCAACGCGGGACTCATCTTTCGCCACATCGGCAACAAAGAAGCCGTCGTGGCCGCAGTCTTGGAGCATCTCGCCGATCAGCTCGAGGCGGCCCGGTCCACTGCAGCGGCGCCCGAAGACGTGGAAGGCCTGGCGCACCGCAATTGGACGGTGATCGCCCGCGCACTGCTCGACGGTTTCGACGTCGGCCGCCTTCAGCACCGGTTCCCGAACGTGGAGCACTTGGTCAGTGTCGCCCGGGACCGCCTCGGCGACGAGGACGCTGCGCGGGTGGCCACCGCCGACGCGTTGGCGCTCCAACTGGGGTGGCACCTTTTCGGTCCGTTCTTGCGAGCAGCGACGGGTCTCGACGACCACGTACCGACGGGGCCGCCGAGCGGTGGGGTGCTCACCGACCAGTTGACCGATCCCCGGGGCGGTCAGCGCCTGCGCCGTGCCGAGACAGCGAGCCAGCCCGCCGACACGACGAAGTAGAGAGCGCCGAACGCGGCGTACGGCGCGATGTCGGCCACACTCGGCGATTGCGCACCGCCGGCCTTCACCAGGAACATCGCTCCGGCGGCCACGGATTGCGCTCCGCTGACCACCATGACCCACTGCCCACCGGCACGGGTGCGACGACGCAGTGCGGTCGCGAGTTGCAGCGCGCCGGCCAGTGCAGCCCAGACGCCGAACACCGCAAGAACGGCGTTCATGTTCTGCGTGAGTGCTGCGCCGACGGCCAGCGTGGTCACGACGCTGACCACAGCGTTGACCGTCTGGGTGGGACTGCGCCGTACACCCGCGCCCCGCCGGGCGTCGGCGATGTTCGCGAGAGCATCCCACGCCGGGTAACCGGCCAACAGGACCGCCGACACCACGGGTGACATCGGCCCCACGGTGAGCGCCGCGGCGACCCAGGTCAGCGAGAACACTCCGCGTACGGCGTAGTAACCCGGCAGCCACGCCGTTTCTGCTGTTGCGCGGCGCTCTTCGCGGGTGATCTCTGACATCGCTTCCTCCATGTGTAGTCGACTGACTACATAACTGTAGTCGATCGACTACACGGCGGTCGGAATGAAATCGACATTGCGTCGATTATTTATCAACGCAACGTCAATCAACGAATCTGGAGGGTTCATGCGCACGCTTTTCGTCACTGGAGTGAGTTCCGGATTGGGCCGAGCCATCGCGGCGACTGCCCTGCAACACGGCGATCGGGTGGTGGGCACGGTTCGCAGCAGTGACGACAGACGAGCCTTCGAAGCACTGTCCCCGGACCTCGCCCACGCCCGATTGCTGGACGTCACAGACGACGAGGCCGTGTTCGCGACGGTGGCCGACGTCGAGGCGACGGTCGGCGCAATCGACGTCGTCATCGCCAATGCCGGCTACGGCGTCGAAGGCGTCTTCGAAGAGACCCCGCTCGCGGTCATGCGCGAGCAGTTCGCCACCAATGTGTACGGCGTGGCAGCCACGCTGCAGGCCGCGCTGCCCGGGATGCGAGCCCGGCGAGCGGGCCACCTCATGGCGGTCACCTCGATGGGCGGACTGATGGCCGTGCCCGGGATGAGCGCCTATTGCGCCAGCAAGTTCGCCGTGGAGGGGATGCTCGAGAGTCTGCGGCATGAAGTGTCCCCGTTCGGCATTCACGTCACGGCAATCGAGCCGGGGTCTTTTCGCACCGAGTGGGCGGGCCGATCGATGACGCGTACCCAGCGCCGCATTTCCGACTATGACGCTCTGTTCGATCCGATACGCGCCGCGCGGCGCACCAAGAGCGGTCGTCAGCTGGGCGATCCGGCCAAAGCCGCGCAGGCCATCCTGTCGATCCTGCAGGTCGATTCGCCGCCTGCCCACCTCGTGCTGGGCTCGGACGCGCTGACCCTGATCGGGACCGCCCGCGCGGCGGTCGACGCGGACATCCGCACCTGGGAGCACGTGTCACGGACTACCGACTTCGAAAGCTCATAGGACCGTATCTGTCCGCAACTGGTGCGAGGCTGAGGCCATGGACGTCACCGACGAACTGATCGACCAACTCGACCTGCACTGGCGGACGCAGCTGCGACCGCGCCTGGAGGGCTTGACCGACGACGAATACTTCTGGCAGCCGGTCCCGGACTGCTGGACCGTGCACCACGACGGCCGCGTCGACTTCGCCTATCCACCACCGCAACCGGAGCCCTTCACCACGATCGCGTGGCGGATGGCGCATGTGATCGTCGGCGTGCTGGCGATGCGCAGCCACTCGCACTTCCAGGGGCCGCCCGCGGATTACGACTCCTGGACCTACGCCACCGACGCCGCGACCGCGCTCGCCCAACTCGACGAGGAGTACGAGCGCTGGCTCCGCGGTGTCCGCAGCCTCGACGCGCAGGCCCTGGCACAGGTGTGCGGCCCGGCCGAAGGCCCCTACGGCGAGCGGCCGATGATCACGCTGATATTGCACATCACTCGTGAGATGATCCACCACGGAGCCGAAATCGCTTGCATCCGTGACCTTTACGCACACACAAACCCTCTCGCACACACAAAGGAGAACTGAGAGATGCCCGGACTCCCCCCGCCCGCCGACGGCGAGCGCCAGACCCTGATCGAGTTCCTGCGGTTCAACCAGAACGCGTTCTTCGCGGTGGCCCACGGGCTCACCGACGAGCAGGCCCGCGCGACCCCGTCGGCGAGCGCGCTGTCGGTCGGCGGCCTGGTCAAACACGCCGCCGGCGTCCAACGCGGCTGGCTCAACCGGGTTCTCGCAGCTCCCGACTTCCCCGCGCCGGACCCGCGGCCCCTCGAGGAGCAGATGGCCGAATTCGCCGACCAGTACGTGATGCGTGACGACGAGACGTTGACCGGTCTCCTCGACGACCTGCGCACCGTCAACGACGACGTGCTGGTGGCGTTCGCCGAGCGGGACCTCGACACTCGCGTCCCGGTCCCCCATCAGGTGCCGTGGTTCCCCAGCGACGTCGATTCCTGGACCGTGCGCTGGGTGGGATTCCACCTCATCGAGGAGCTGACCCGGCACGCCGGACACGCCGACATCATCCGCGAAACCTGCGACGGCGCAACGATGTACGAGTTGATGGCCGCCCACGAGGAATGGCCGGAGACCGACTTCGTCAAGCGCTGGCGCCCGGCGAGCTGACCCTCAGCGCAGCACCAGGGCGAGCGCGTGGTCGACGACGGCGTCCAGGTCGTCGCCGAGGCGCCCAGCCAGCCACTGCTGCGCCATCTCGGCCATCGCGCCGGTGTACAACGCGGCCGCGACCTGTGCGGCCACCCGGTCGGAACCCGGGTGTAGTCGCCACCCCTCCGACAGCACCGCCTCTCGCAGCAGATCCTGCGTGGCGGCCCGGCGGGCGGCGAGCACCGGGTTGGCCCGGGCGTCGGTGAACAACACTCGGCCACGGCGCGGATCACTCGAGCTGAACTCGAGCACCGCGGCCATTCCGGCGCGGGTGCGGGCCGACAGAGATTCACTCGACGAGGTCATCGCGGTGTCGACCGCGGCCGCCAGCTCGGCGCTGACACGGTCGTAGACGGCGCCGAGCAGTACGTCGACGTCAGCGAAGCTCTCGTAGAAGTAGCGCGAGTTCAGGCCGGTCTCCCGGCACACGGACCGCACCGAGAGCGCCTGCTCACCGCCCTCCCCGAAGATGCGGTAGGCAGCGTCGACCAGCAGTTCCCGTCGCTCGGCGCGGCGGTCGACCAGCGGTACGCCCGCCCATCTCGTGGGAGTCGACACCCGACAAGGGTAGGCCGCCGCAGATCTGGTCACAACCGTATCCAGAAGCTAAACTGGGCACACCCGTGACCAGGAGGATGAGATGTTCCTGCCGCACCAGCTCATCGGCCAGGTGCTCGACCGGCGCTTCGACCAGGACGTGCGCCGCCACTTCTTCAAGGGGATGGAGTTCAGCGCACCCGCAGGCGATCCAGGCTGGTTCGGCCCCGGCAGCGCCGTGTGGCACGTGCACTCGCACACCCACGCGCTGATCTTCGGGCTGCAGTGCGCCGCGTTCCTCGAGCGCCTCGACCCGTCCATCTACTGGATGGGCGTCCATCACTCCCGGCTGGTCCGCGACGACACCCGCGACGATCCGATGCCGCAGATCGACCCCAAGGGTGCGCTCACGCGGCTCGGACACTCCGTCGCCTTCTTCATCGGCACGGCCTACGGCTCGACAGAGACCGCCGAACGCCTGGCGGCCACGGTGGCGTCGATGCACCACACGATCAAGGGCACCAGGCCCGACGGGGCTCGGTATGACGCCGACGACCCCGAGTGGCTGCGCTGGAACTATGCGACAGTCGTCTGGGGTATTGCCACCGCACACGAGCTCTACCATCCGAATCCATTGCGCGGCAAGAAGATCGACCGATATTACGGTGAGTTCGTGCGCGTCGGACACGCGCTGGGCGGCACCGATCTGCCCACGACGAAGGCCGAAACGCTGGACTGCCTCGAGTCCTACCTGCCCAAGCTCGCGGTCACCTACGGCACCGCCATGGCGACCGGGCCGAACCTGCCGCTACCGCAGGCGGCGCTGAACTGGGCTGTGCGCGACACCATGCCGTCCTGGGCCAAGGGATTGATCCAGCACAGCAACCCCAACATCGTCGAGCGCACCGCCCGGCGCGCCCTCGTGTGGTCGATCATCAACGGCGTCTCCGCCGCCTCCGGCCCGATGCCCGAATTCACGAAGGCGAAAGCGCGGGCGGCCGCGAGCTCACACTCGGGAGAGCGTGTGACCCGGGGCACACACATTTTCGAGCGTGCAGGCTCTTTTGAGACACTGCAGGGATGAATGCAACGCGGAACACACAGCACCGCGAGGTAGCCAGGCTCGACCGGGTGCCCCTGCCCGTCGAGGCCGCGCGCATCGGCGCGACCGGCTGGCAGGTGACGCGCACCGGCGCCCGGGTGGTGTCGAATCTGCGCTCCCGCGGTTCGCTGCAGCAGAAGATCGTCAAGCAGATCCCCCAGGCCTTCGCCGACCTCGGCCCCACCTACGTCAAGTTCGGCCAGATCATCGCGTCCAGCCCGGGTGCGTTCGGTGAGCCCCTGAGCCGAGAATTCCGCAGCCTCCTCGATCGCGTCCCGCCTGCCGACACCGAGGCTGTGCACAAACTGTTCCGGGAGGAGCTGGGCGACGAGCCGGCGAACCTGTTCGCCTCCTTCGACGAGAAGCCGTTCGCCTCCGCATCCATCGCGCAGGTGCACTACGCGACGCTGCACAGCGGTGAAGAGGTCGTCGTGAAGATCCAGCGGCCGGGCATCCGCCGTCGCGTAGCCGCCGATCTGCAGATCCTCAAGCGGGGTGCCCGCATCGTCGAGTTCGCGAAGCTCGGGCAGCGGCTCTCCGCGCAGGACGTCGTGGCCGACTTCGCCGACAACCTGGCCGAGGAGCTGGACTTCCGGCTGGAGGCGCAGTCGATGGACGCCTGGGTGGCCCACATGCACGCCTCTCCGCTGGGCAAGAACATCCGGGTGCCGCAGGTCTACTGGGATCTCACCAGTGAGCGGGTGCTGACCATGGAAAGCGTCTCGGGGGTTCGCATCGACGACGTGCCCGCGATCCGGAAGAAGGGCTTCGACGGCACCGAATTGGTCAAGGCTCTGCTGTTCAGCCTGTTCGAGGGTGGACTCCGGCACGGCCTGTTCCACGGTGATCTGCACGCCGGCAACCTCTCGGTCGACGACGACGGCAAGATCGTGTTCTTCGACTTCGGCATCATGGGCCGCATCGATCCGAGGACCCGGTGGCTGCTGCGCGAGCTGGTGTATGCGCTGCTGGTCAAGAAGGACCACGCCGCGGCGGGCAAGATCGTCGTTCTGATGGGTGCGGTCGGCACGGTCAAACCCGAGGCGCAGGCAGCCAAGGATCTCGAGAAGTTCGCCACCCCGCTGACCATGACGTCGCTCGGTGACCTGAGCTACGCCGAGATCGGAAAGCAGCTCTCCACGCTGGCGGAGGCCTACGACGTGAAACTGCCCCGCGAGCTGGTGCTCATCGGGAAGCAGTTCCTCTACGTCGAGCGCTACATGAAGCTGCTGGCGCCCAGCTGGCAGATGATGAGCGACCCGTCGCTGACGGGTTACTTCGCGAACTTCATGGTGGAAGTGTCCCGGGAGCACGACCAGGAGCTGGACGCCTGATGCAGGTGAGCAGTGGCACTGCACCATCCGGCGAGATCGACATCCACTACGAGGACATGGGCGACCCGGGTGATCCGGCGGTGCTGCTGATCATGGGGCTGGGTGCGCAGATGATCTTCTGGCGCACCGAGTTCTGCGAGAAGCTGGTCAACCAGGGGCTGCGCGTGGTGCGCTTCGACAATCGCGATTGCGGGCTATCGGGCAAGCTGCGCGGCCGGCGCTCCGGGGCCCCGCTGCCGCTCAGCATGGCGCGCTCGTTCCTCGGTATCGCGAGCCCGGCGCCCTACCGGCTCGAGGACATGGCCGACGACACGGCCGCGGTGGCCGACCACCTCGGCATAGGGCGCGCGCACGTCGTCGGGGCATCGATGGGCGGCATGATCGCGCAGGTGTTCGCCGCGCGCCACGCCGATCGCACGCGCTCGCTGGGCGTAACCTTCTCCAGCAACAACCAGCCGGCGCTCCCGCCGCCCGGCCCGCAGCAACTGCTCGCGATCCTGTCCAAGCCGTCGGGTACCGGTCGCGACGCCATCGTCGACAACGCGGTCAAGGTCAGCAAGATCATCGGCAGCCCCGGATACCCCCGGTCCGACGGTGCGCTTCGCGCTGAGGCCATCGAGGGCTTCGACCGGTCCTACTATCCGGCAGGGATCGGCCGGCAGTTCTCGGCGATCCTGGGCAGCGGCAGTCTGCGCCACTACAACCGCGCCACGCGCGTCCCCACGGTCGTGATCCACGGCACCGCCGACAAGTTGATGCGCCCGTCCGGCGGCCGCGCGATCACCCGCGCGATCCCCGATGCCCGACTGGTCCTGCTCGACGGCATGGGGCATGAGCTGCCTGAACCCCTGTGGGACGACATCGTCGGTGAGCTGAAGACGACGTTCGCGCAGGCGCGCCGATGAGGCTCTGAAGCTGCAGGAACGTCAATTCGGCCGATTCGGGACTGCCGGGTACACCACGTAACATGCGTGTCGGACATGCGTGACCGCCGTTTCAGGAGATCCTCTTCGGGCAGCGTGCCCAGGAAGCCACTCTCATGGCCTCGAACAAGAAAAATCTGACTCCCCACTTCGACGACGTCCAGGCGCATTACGACCTGTCCGACGAGTTCTTCCGCCTGTTCCTCGATCCGTCGCAGATGTACAGCTGCGCCTACTTCGAGCGCGACGACATGACGCTGGAAGAGGCGCAGCGCGCCAAGGTCGATCTGGCGCTCGGCAAGCTGGGCCTCGAGCCCGGGATGACCCTGCTCGACGTCGGCTGCGGCTGGGGTTACACGATGATGCGCGCGATCGAGCTCTACGACGTCAACGTCATCGGCCTGACCCTCAGCGAGAACCAGAAAGCACACGTCGAGCACACGTTCGCCGCATCGGACAGCCCGCGCACCAAGGAAATTCGGCTCGAGGGCTGGGAGAGCTTCGACCAGCCGGTGGACCGCATCGTCTCCATCGGGGCGTTCGAACACTTCGGCAAGGACCGCTGGGACGACTTCTTCACCACCGCCTACAAGGTGCTGCCCGATGACGGCGTGATGCTGCTGCACACCATCACCGCACTGACGATCCCGCAGATGATCGAACGCGGCCTTCCGCTGACGTTCTCGGTCGCGCGGTTCATCAAGTTCATCCTCACCGAGATCTTCCCGGGCGGGTACCTGCCGACGATCGAGCTGGTCGGCGAGCATGCCGGCACAGCGGGCTTCACGTTGACCCGTGAGCAGTCTCTGCAGCCGCACTACGCGCGCACGCTGGACCACTGGTCGGCCGCGCTGGAGGCACACAAGGACGAGGCGATCGCCGTCCAGTCCGAGGAGGTCTACGACCGCTACATGCACTACCTCACCGGGTGTGCCGACTCGTTCCGCAAGGGCTACACCGACGTCAACCAGTTCACGTTGGTCAAGAAGCCCTGAGCGGATTGGCCTGTGGAGATGCCCACCGGATAGGCTGATCGCCCGAGAGAGCGTGTTTACCGCAAGGCCGTGCGCTGTTTGGGTACGGTCGGTTCACCATCGCGACGTCGCATCGGGCGGGGGCCCTCGACTCGAGGCCCCACGACAGGAAGACCAAGAAACACATGTCTGACAACTCCACCGGCACCAAGGATCTGACGCCTCATTTCGAGGACATCCAGGCCCACTACGACCTGTCGGACGACTTCTTCGGTGTGTTCCAGGACCCCACGCGCAAGTACAGCTGCGCGTACTTCACCGGTCCCACCGTGACCCTGTCGGAAGCCCAGATCGCCAACGTCGATCAGCACCTGGACCGGCTCGACCTGAAGCCGGGCATGACCTTGCTCGAGGTCGGCTGCGGGTGGGGCCTGACGTTGCAGCGCGCCATGGAGAAGTACGACGTCAACGTCATCGGACTGACGCTGAGCAAGAACCAGCAGGCCTACTGCAGCCAGCTGCTGTCGAAGCTGGACACCGAGCGCACGTTCGACGTCCGCCTCGAGGGGTGGGAGCAGTTCCACTCCCCGGTCGACCGGATCGTGTCGATCGAGGCCTTCGAGCACTTCGGGTTCGAGCGCTACGACGACTACTTCAAGACGTGCTACGACGTCCTGCCTGACGACGGCCGTATGACGATCCAGAGCAGCTGCGGTTACCACCCGTACGACCTGCAGGCCCGCGGCAAGAAGCTGACGTTCGAGCTGGCCCGGTTCGCGAAGTTCATCGGCGAGGTTATCTTCCCCGGCGGCCGCATCCCGACGACGCAGATGATGGTCGAGCACGGTGAGAAGGCCGGCTTCTCCGTGCCGGAGACGTTGTCGCTGCGCAATCACTACATCAAAACTCTGGGCATCTGGGCAGCGCGCCTGGAGCAGCACAAGGACGAGGCCATCGCTGCTGCCGGCGAGCAGTCGTACAACGACTACATGCGTTACCTGACCGGCTGCCAGTACTACTTCGTCGACGAGGCGCTCGACGTCAGCCTGGTCACCTACCTGAAGCCGGGCGCCGCGGCCGCCTGAGAGCCGCCCACTGTTTCGCCGATGCCGGCGCGCTCGCCCGTCGCCGGTGTTATGTTGCTGGCAAGGGCTCCTCGACCACCGCATCAGGGTTCGATGTGGGGGACAACTCGGATCTCCGGCTGATACCGCTCACCTGTCGTTCGTGGGGGACGACGGCTGCGCCTCAGCCGGGCTCGCCGGTGGTCGAGGAGCTTTTTGATTCCCTCTGAACACGAAAAAGTCCCCCACGCCGAAGCGTGGGGGACTTTGCCGTAGAGGCTTACTCCTCCGTGAAGTTGCGGGTCACCGCCGGGTCCACCGGAATGCCGGGGCCCGTGGTGGTCGAGACGACGACCTTCTTCAGGTAGCGGCCCTTCGACGAGGACGGCTTGGCGCGCAGGATCTCGTCGAGCGCGGCGCCGTAGTTCTCCACCAGCTTGGTCTCGTCGAACGAGGCCTTGCCGATGATGAAGTGCAGGTTGGCCTGCTTGTCCACGCGGAAGTTGATCTTGCCGCCCTTGATGTCGTTGACGGCCTTGGTGACGTCGGGGGTCACGGTGCCGGTCTTCGGGTTCGGCATCAGGCCGCGGGGGCCCAGGATGCGCGCGATGCGGCCGACCTTGGCCATCTGGTCGGGGGTGGCGATCGCGGCGTCGAAGTCGAGGAACCCGCCCTGGATCTTCTCGATCAGGTCGTCGCTGCCCACGACGTCGGCGCCGGCGGCCAGCGCCTGCTCGGCCTTGTCGCCGACGGCGAACACTGCGACGCGGGCGGTCTTACCGGTGCCGTGCGGCAGGTTGACGGTGCCGCGCACCATCTGGTCGGCCTTGCGGGGGTCGACGCCCAGGCGGATCGCGACCTCGACGGTGGCGTCCTGCTTCTTCGACGACGTCTCCTTGGCCAGCTTCGTGGCTTCCAGCGGCGTGTACAGCCGGGTCTTGTCGACCTTCTCGGCGGCTTCCTTGTAGGCCTTGCTGTTCTTGCTCATTGATGTCTCCTAGTTGCTGAGTTGTGGTTGGCGGGCCGTAGCTGGCCCTCCCACGACTTTGGTGTCCAACGACACTTATTCGACGGTGATTCCCATGGAGCGGGCGGTACCGGCGATGATCTTCGCGGCCTGATCGATGTCGTTGGCGTTGAGATCTTCCTTCTTGGTCTCGGCGATCTCGCGCACCTGATCCCAGGTCACCTTGGCGACCTTGGTCTTGTGCGGTTCACCGGAACCCTTCTGCACGCCGGCAGCCTTGAGCAGCAGCTTGGCTGCGGGCGGCGTCTTCAGCGCGAACGTGAAGGTGCGGTCCTCGTAGACGGTGATCTCCACGGGGATGACGTTGCCGCGCTGCGACTCGGTCGCCGCGTTGTACGCCTTGCAGAACTCCATGATGTTGACGCCGTGCTGGCCGAGCGCGGGACCGACCGGCGGGGCGGGGTTGGCCTGCCCGGCCTGGATCTGCAGCTTGATCAGCCCGGAGACCTTCTTCTTCGGGGGCATGGTTGTGCTGTCCTTCTTCTATCTCGTGGGCTTCCTCATGGCCGAGGAGCCCGGCTTAAATCTTGGCGACCTGGTTGAAGGTCAGTTCGACCGGCGTCTCACGGCCGAAGATCGACACCAGCACCTTGAGCTTCTGCTGTTCGGCGTTGACCTCGCTGATCGACGCCGGCAGCGTCGCGAACGGCCCGTCCATGACGGTGACGGACTCGCCCACCTCGAAGTCGACCAGAATCTCGGGACGCTCCATCGACGCCTCAGACGATGCCGCCGACGTCGACGCAGCCTTGCCGGGCTTCTTCGCCGCCGCCGGGGGCAGCAGGAACTTCACCACGTCGTCGAGCGACAGCGGCGACGGCCGCGACGTCGCGCCGACGAAGCCGGTGACACCGGGGGTGTTCCGCACGGCGCCCCACGACTCGTCGTTGAGCTCCATGCGCACCAGGATGTAGCCGGGCAGCACCTTGCGATTGACCTGCTTGCGCTGGCCGTTCTTGATCTCGGTGACCTCTTCGGTGGGCACCTCGACCTGGAAGATGTAGTCGCCGACGTCCAGGTTCTGCACGCGGGTCTCGAGGTTGGCCTTCACCTTGTTCTCGTAGCCGGCGTAGGAGTGGATCACGTACCAGTCGCCCGGCTTGAGACGCAGCTCCTTCTTGAGCGCGACGGCGGGGTCTTCGTCTTCGTCGACAACGTCCTCAGCTGTGGCCTCATCGGCGGCCGGGGCGTCATCCGGTGCGTCGACCAGCGGTGCGTCTTCCACGGCCTCGGCCGGGCTGGTCTCGTCGAGATTGCCGGCCCCCGCGGCGGTGATCACCACCGCCGGATCCGCATCGGCGATGCGTGCCTCGGACACGTTCGCGGCGCTCTCGCCGTCGAAGCTGGTCACGTGTCAGTCCTCTCTCAGATGTATTGCGTCGGGTGGGGTGACCGCGTAGGTCAGCCGAACACCAACGTCACGAGCTTGGCCAGGCCCAGGTCCACTCCGCCGATCAGCGCCACCATGAAGACCAGGAACACCAGTACCACGGTGGTGTAGCTGACCATCTGCTTGCGGTTCGGCCAGATGACCTTGCGCAGCTCGGCGACAACTTCCTTCAGGTAGTTGAGGACGAAGAGGATGGGATTGCGAGACGGCCCGTCCTTGGGCTTGCGCGCCGTCTTCTTCTTCGCCTTCGGACCCTTGCCGTTGTCCTTGCCTCCCGACCCGTCGGTCTGGGGCGCGGCATCGGCGTCGTCGGCCGCGGTGTCGTCGACATCCGCTGCCCGACGCGACCGCTTGCCGGTGGGTCGCAGCGGACGGTTCACGACCGCGGTCTGCGCTCGTGCGTCACCGCCGTCGGTCTCCGCGCCGCTGTCGGTGCCTGTCGAGCTGGCACCGTCACGCTCGTCGCTCACCGCGTGCTCCCTCGTGATCGGTCGTCATGGGTCCCGGTTCGTGGGCCCTGGTGTCCAGTATCCAGACCGGCCGGCCCCACGCATCGAGTATTCAGTTGAGCAGGGGCGACAGGACTTGAACCTGCAACCTGCGGTTTTGGAGACCGCTGCTCTGCCAGTTGAGCTACGCCCCTAGAGGGTTCCCTGCAGGGCTCACACAATTTGCGCGCTCCCCGTGCGGTGAACAAAGCCCCGACGGACAGCGCGCTCAACTGGGAAAACCCAAGTGCCGAGTGTAGCGCGCCGCGGGTCGGAGTTACTAATCCGTCGCCGGCTCGGCGTCGTGCGTGACGGGCTTGCGCACCACCTGGCCCGTCTGCGGATCCCACCCCGCCGAGATGGAGTTGTCCCCTTCGTGGCCCATCAGGGTGGTGAAGGACTCCATCACGATCTCGCCGTCCGGATCGGTCAGCACGTTGCGGGTGGTGACGATGTCGGCGCCGAACCGCTCGTCGACGGTCTGGATGTGCATCGTCCCGTTGAGCGCGTCCCCGGCCTTGATCGGACGGTGGAACAGGAATTTCTGGTCGACCTGGACGATCTGCATCGTCTCGAGACCCACGTCGACGTGCTGGAAGAAGTGGTTCTGGATCATCACCGCGAAGATCGCCATGAACGTCGGCGATGCGATCAGCGATTCGTGCCCGAGTTCGGCGGCGGCCTTCTCGTCCAGCGTGGCCGGATCGGTGGCCTTCACGGACTTCGCGTACTGGCGGACCTGTTCGCGGCCCACCAGGAAGGTGTCGGGATACTCCCACACCATGCCGCGAATGTCGGTTTTGAGTGCCATGTGCGCAGACCTGCCTATGCCAGCTTGGCGACGGCCACGGCCCGGCCGAAGATCTTCTTGCCGCCGGCCGTGGCCGTGAGCGCGATGGACACCGACTTCGATTCCGCATCAACGGATTTCACGCGGCCACTGAACACGATCTCGGCGCCCTTACCGTCGTTGGGGACGGGGACGACGGCGGTGAAGCGCACGTTGTACTCGGTGACAGCGGCCGGGTCGCCCACCCATGAGGTGACGTACCCGCCGCCCAGGCCCATGGTCAGCATGCCGTGGGCGATCGCGGTGTCCAGGCCGACCTGCTTGGCGATCTCGTCGTCCCAGTGGATGGGGTTGAGGTCGCCGGAGACGCCGGCGTAGTTGACCAGATCAGCCCGCGTCAACGGGATGACCTTCTCGGGGAGCTGATCGCCCACCTTGACCGAACTGAACTCACGCAGTGCCATCTGAAAAGCCACTCTCTCCGTCTTCTTCGCTCCGCCCCGCCAGGGTGGTGTAGGACTCCTGGACGACGTCGCCGTTGCCGTTGCTGACGATGTTCTTGGTGACGATGATGTCGGTGCCGTGCGCCGTGCGGACCGAATCGATCCACACGTCGATGTACAGCGTGTCGCCGGCCTGGATCGGGCGGACGAACTTCAGCGACTGATCGACCTGGACGATCTGGGCGTCGGCGATCGCGATGTCGGCGGAATCGAACATCGCCCGCTGCGCCTGGTAGCCGAACACCGAGATGAACGTCAGCGGAGCGAGCAGAGCGTCGTACCCGAGGTCCGCGCTGGCCTGCTCGTCGAAGAACGCGTCGTCGTCGTTCTTGACCGCGGTCGCGTACTCGCGGATCTTCTCACGGCCGACAACATAGTGATCGGGATGGCGGTAGTGCAGCCCGACGAACTCGTCCAGGAAAGACACGGCGCAGCGGTGGTCCTAGCGGGACTCTTTGTGAGCCTGGTGCTTGCCGCAGTTCGGGCAGAACTTCTTGATCTCGAGCCGGTCGGGATCGTTGCGGCGGTTCTTCTTGGTGATGTAGTTGCGGTGCTTGCACACCTCGCAGGCCAAGGTGATCTTGGGCCGTACGTCGGTACTGGAGGCCACGGCAGTCGTCTCTTTCTTCTTTGTCGCATTAGTTCTTGTAGCGGTGGGGGGACTCGATCCCCCGACCTCACGATTATGAGTCGTGCGCTCTAACCAGCTGAGCTACACCGCCCCGGACGGACCTGCACAGCGGTCCACCGAGCCCCCTAACGGAATCGAACCGTTGACCTTTTCCTTACCATGGAAACGCTCTACCGACTGAGCTAAGGGGGCCTGCAGCACGTCACGGTGCGACGAGCCTTGAAAAGGGTACATTCTCACCGATTGCGGCGCCAAACCGCTGGTCGTGCCGGGCACGCCACAGCTGATCAAGGCCTACCGCCTACGCTGACCCGCATGGCCGAAGACGATCGTCTCTACTTCCGACAGCTCCTGTCGGGCCGCGACTACGCAGCCGGTGACATGATCGCCGAGCAGATGCGCAATTTCGCCTATCTGATCGGAGATTCGGAGACCGGCGACGCCGTCATCGTCGACCCGGCATACGCCGCCGGGGATCTGGTCGACGTCCTCGAATCCGACGGCATGCGGCTTGCTGGAGTGTTGGTCACCCATCACCATCCCGATCACGTCGGCGGCTCGATGATGGGCTTCGAACTCAAGGGCCTGGCCGAGCTGCTGGAACGGGTCAGCGTGCCGGTGCACGTCAACACTCACGAAGCCGACTGGGTCTCCCGGATCACCGGGATCGCCCCGAGCGAGCTGACCGCCCACCAGCACGGCGACACCGTCGAGGTCGGCGCGATCGCGATCGAGCTGCTGCACACGCCTGGTCACACGCCCGGCAGCCAGTGCTTCCTGCTCGACGGCCGGCTGGTCGCCGGGGACACCTTGTTCCTGGAGGGCTGCGGCCGCACGGATTTCCCCGGCGGCAACGTCGACGACATGTTCCGCAGCCTGCAGGCGCTGGCCGCACTGCCCGGTGATCCGACCGTGTTTCCCGGCCACTGGTACTCGGCCGCCAAGAGTGCCCCGCTGGATTCCGTCCGGCGCAGCAACTACGTCTACCGCGCGAGCAGCCTCGATCAGTGGCGCACGCTGATGGGCGGCTGACGGCCCCTCTCTCGGCCGATTCCGGCCCCGGCGGCTTCGCGTTCTGGCAAACTCTGTTACCAGCGCATCCACACATCCCGTCGGGGGCTTTCGTGAAGAACATCGCGCTGTGTTTCGACAATTTCAATCCGGCAGGCAACGCAGCGGCGTTGGCCGGGATGCTGCGCAGGTCCGCCGGGCAGCTCGTCTGGACCCCTGCGCACGTGCCCCTAAACGGCCGACCGCGGCACCATCATGTGTTCGACGCGGCGCGCCGCCACATCGTCGCTGCCTACGACTTCCTCAGCGACGCGTGGGAGCCCGGGGATCGCGTGTTCATCGCGGGTGCCGGGAGGGACGGCGCCTGCGCCCGAGCGCTGGCCCGGCTGGTCGGAGTGGTGGGGGTGCTGCCCGTCGATGACGCGACGGGCTCACTGGCCGAGCTGCGCGAGTACCTCGTGAGTACGTATGCGCTCCCGCGCATCGCCCGCGACCAGGCCGACTGGCAACGCCTACGCCGGATCGCCGAGGAGCTGCGCGGACGGGACGACACGTCGGTGACGGTGACGTTCCTCGGGTTGTGGGACACCCGCGCGGTCCCGGGTGTGCCGAGCGGTGCATACGTCGATCCCGCGACGCACGTCGAAGCGGCCCGGCACGCCGTGGCCATCGACGCGCGCACGGCGGCAGTCCCGCTCGACAGCGACGCGGATGCGCACCAGCAGGTGTGGTTCCGCGGTGCCCACGGCGACATCACCGGTGCGCCGCACTCGTGCGCGGCGCTGTCGGACATCGCGCTGGACTGGGTGCTCGACGGAGCGGTCAGCGCCGGGGCCGAGCTCGCCGATCCCGCCGGACGCCGGGCGCCGAACCCGATCGACGCGCTGGCCGGGAGTCACCATCCGGTGTTGCCCCGCCGTCTGCCGGCCGATGCCGCGGTGCACGCGAGCGTCGAGTGCTACCTGCGCGCGCACCCGGCGTACTGGCGGCGGCTGCCCGCTCAGGTCGAATGGGCCGACCCCGACTGGGTGGCGCGCGGCGAGCGTCTGATGGCCTCCCCACAGTCCACCGAGACGCCCGCCGCGCAGCACGCGCTGGTCGGCACGTCCTGAGATCGGCCGTCAGCGCCAGCCGGTGCCGATCCCGCATTCCCAGAGACCGAGCGCGGGAATACCACTGCCACGTCGGGCTTTTCGGCCCTTCACCCGATGCCTGCGGCGGTCGGGTTCGGGATCTGTCGTCTTGCGGTGTCCGCGCATCGTCGGTCCTCCTCCGGTGGAAGCGCGGCGACCCCTCGTCATCGCCGCGCTTGGACATCACGCTAGGGACGCACGCGCGGCGGGTCGTGCGTAGTCGAGTACCTGAGTACAGGGACCGTGTACGCCACCGACCGAGTAGTCCCGCGCTTCCGTTTCACCAGCCGCTGCTAGGTTCGATGCGCCCCCACACCTCGCCCCAGGAGACCCGATGACCAGCACCGTGTCCTATGAGCTCGCGGATTCCGTGGCCACCATCACGCTCGACGACGGCAAGGTCAACGTTCTCGGCCCGGACATGCAGGCCGCGATCAACGAGGCACTCGACCGCGCCGAGTCGGATAAGGCCAAGGCTGTCGTGCTGGCCGGCAACTCGCGGGTGTTCAGCGGCGGCTTCGACCTCGCGGTGTTCCAGTCCGGCGATCCCGCGGCCGCACTCGGGATGCTCTCGGGCGGGTTCAAGCTCTCGCTGCGCACCCTGACGTTCCCGGTCCCGGTGATCATCGCCGCGACAGGCCCCGCGATCGCGATGGGATCGTTCCTGCTGTTGTCGGCCGACCATCGTGTCGGGGCACCGAAGTCACGCTGTCAGGCGATCGAGGTCGCGATCGGCATGACCATCCCGATCTCCGCGATCGAGATCATGCGAATGCGCCTCACCCCGGCGGCCTTCGAACGCGGCACCGCGCTCGCGGCGACGTTCGTCGGCGACGCGGCGATCGCGGCGGGCTGGCTCGACGAGATCGTCGAAGCCGATCAGGTCCTGTCCCGAGCGCAGCAGGTGGCCCAGGAGGCGGCGACCACGCTGCACGCCGGCGCCCACCTGGCCACCAAGCTCAAGGCCCGCAAGGCCGCCCTGGACGCCATCCAAGCCGGAATCGATGGCCTGGCCACCGAATTCACGCTCGGCTGAGACATGCCCCGACTGCGATGACCCACGTGCGCGGCCGGATCTGGCGGCACGGTGAACCTCAGGACGATTTCGACTTCTCGGCGATCTCGGACTGCCTCAGTGGCGACGACACCCTCGTCTGGTGCGACATCTACGATCCCGACCACGCGATCCTCAAAGACCTTGCCGCCGAGCTGCATCTGAATTCCTGGGCCGTCGAGGACGCGCTCGCCGAATCCGAACGCACCAAAGCGGTGGTGTATCGCACGCACACGTTCTTCACGGTGTACGCGGTCACGATGACAGAACCCGCTGCGCAGGACGACACGGTGGCCTCACTGCTCGAGGTCCACCGCATCTCGGGGTTCGTGCTGCCGCGCGGTCTGATCACGGTCCGACTGTCGCCGCACGTGGACATCGACGAGGTGTCCCGTCGCTTCGACGAGCTCGGCGGCCAGGAGTACGGGGTCGGCTCGCTGGTGCACGGTCTACTCGACGTCGTGGTCGACGGCCACTTCGCCGCGGTGCAGGCGCTCGACGATGCGATCGAAGGACTCGAAGACGATCTGTTCGCCGATGTGACACCGACGAAAGGGTTGCAGCGCAAGACGTTTCAGCTCCGCAAGGATCTGGTGGCGCTGCGTCGGGTGGTGCTGCCGATGCGGGAGGTGGTTTCGGCCATCCAGCATCGCCGGCTCGACGCGAAGACCGCGCCGGAGCTGGACGCGGTCTACGCCGATCTGTACGACCATGTGCTGCGGGCCTCGGAGTGGACGGAATCGTTGCGCGACATGGTCACCACGGTGTTCGAGACGAACCTCTCACTGCAGGACGCGCGGCTGAACGTGGTGATGAAGAAGCTCACCGGATGGGCGGCCATCATCGCGGTGCCGACGGCCATCACCGGTTACTACGGTCAGAACGTGGAGTACCCCGGGATCCAGACGGTCGCCGGATTCATCACCAGCACAGCGCTCATCGTGGTGATGGTCGTCATCCTCTACATCGCGTTCAAGCGCCGGGACTGGTTGTAGCCGACAGCGTCGCGACCTCGTCGCCGAGCCGCGTGTAGGTCGCGGTGAAGCCGTGCCGCCGCTCGGTGATCCGGCAGGAGTCCCAGACGTCACCCCAGCCGCGGTAGCGCATCGTCACTGCGCCGATCGTGCAGGAAAAGCCGGGCATCATGTCCCAGGCGGCTGAGTAACCGGCGGCGGTCAGCCCCGCGACCAGGCCCTGTTGGGCGGCGTCGCGCCAGTGCTCGGCGGCCACCGCTCGCCCCGCGGTCACGTTGTGCGCCAGCGTGATGTCGCCGGCGGCGAAGACGTTGTGTACCGAGGTGCGCATGTGCTCGTCGACGACGACGCGCCCGCGGCTCATCTCGAGCCCCGCCTCCTGCGCCAGACGGGAGTCGGGCCGCACGCCCGTCGCGGCGACCACCAGGTCACCGTCGATCCGTTCACCGGAGTCCAGCAGGACCCCGCTGTCGGTGACCTCGGCCACCGGCGCGGCACCGGTGAAGCGCACACCCGCACCGGAGAGCATCTTCACCACGCGCTCACCGACGTCTTCACCGAAACGGCGGGCCAGCGGCACCGGCTCCGGGGCGACGAGGACGGTGTGCAGGCCGGTCGCCGACAGGCAGGCCGCTGCCTCGCAGCCGATCAGGCCGGCACCGACCACGACCGCGGATTCCGCGTGACGGGCCGCCATCCGCAGCGCCACCGCATCGGCGAACGACCGCAGCGGCAACGCTTTGTCGGCGCCCGGCACCGTCAGCGGCACAGCCCGTGAGCCCGATGCGAGCACCAGGTGCCAGTAGGGGTACCGCGCGCCGCCGGCGGTGACGACCTCCTGGGTGGCGGTGTCGATGCGCTCGGCCGTCACCCCGAGGACAAGCTCGATGCCGTTGCGTTCGAACCAGCCGGCGCTGTGCAGGTCGAGTTCCGCGGGCTGGCCGCACAGGAATTGCTTGCTCAGCGGCGGCTTGGCGTACGGCAGCGCGGGATCGGCGGACAGGATGCGCACGGGAATGTGGCGATGGCGGGCGCGGAAAGTCTCGGCGGCACTAACGCCTGCCGGACCGCCGCCGATGGCGAGGAAACCCGGTGCCGCCATGGCGCAGGAGTACCACCGTGCAGCGAACTCAACCGGTGCGCGGGCGCACCGGTCAGCGTTTGGTCAGATCCGGGCGAGGAGCGGCGACGGGTGTGCGAGCATCTGGCCATGGAGCCAACTGGGGATCCCGAGGCCCGCATCCGGGACCTGGAGCGCCCGCTCGCCGGGCAGGCCGGCGCCAGCGAGTTGGGCAGTTCGACGGTGCCGGTGCCTCCTCCGCACCCGTACGACTACCCGACCCCGAACCCCTACTACGGCATGCCGCAGCAGGTCGTCCGCAAGCGTGCGAATCCGGCGACGTGGCTCATCCCGTTGATCGCGGGCCTGCTGGTCATCGGCGGGGTCATAGGTGTCGTCGTCTACTTCGTCGGGAACAACGCGATTTCTGGCCGTCCGAGTGTGTCCGGTGGTGGCGGCACGCTCACCGCACCCACGATCCCCTCGATCCCGTCCTTCCCCGGCATTCCGGCAAATCCCGGCATCGGGGGCGGCGACCAGGTGCTCACGGTCGAGGCGGGCGGGGCGCTGTCCATCGGCGGCGTCGACCGCACGCAGACGGTGATCTGCAATCAGGGGACGGTGAGCATCAGCGGGATGAACAACACGATCGAGGTGCAGGGGTCGTGCGCCGAGGTGTCGGTGTCGGGCATGGAGAACAAGCTGACCGTGGAGGCGGCCGGCAGCATCACCGTGTCGGGTTTCGACAACACGGTGACCTATCGCAGCGGCGACCCGAAGACATCCCAGTCGGGCTCCGGCAACGTCATCGCACGCGGCTGACTTCGTCCGGTCAGTGCACGCCCGTAGTCTGAGTCGCGATGGCGCTACACCTCCATCGGGCTGATCGCACCGACCTGCTCGCCGACGGCCTGGGTGCGATGCTCGCGACCCCGCCCCCCGACCCCTTCGCCGAGGACCTGGTGCTGGTGTCGGCGCGCGGTACCGAACGCTGGCTCAGCCAGCGGCTCTCCCACATTCTCGGCCGCGGAACCGGCCAGGACGGCGTGTGCGCCGGAATCATCTTCCGCCACCCGCGCTCGCTCGTCGCCGAACTGACCGGCACCACCGACGACGACCCGTGGGCGCCCGACGCCATGGTCTGGCCGCTGCTCGCCGTCATCGACGAATCCCTGGACCAACCGTGGTGCGCCACGCTGGCCAGCCACCTCGGCCATCACGAGCAGGGCGAGGAACGGGAGCTGCGCCAGGGCCGTCGCTACGCCGTCGCCCGCCGCCTCGCCGGTCTGTTCGCCTCCTACGCACGGCAGCGCCCGGACCTGCTGATCGACTGGGCCGAGGGCCGCACCGACGCCCTCGACTCCGACCTCAGCTGGCAGCCCGAGCTCTATCGCGCCCTCCTCTCCCGCGTCGATGCCGATCCCCCACCGGTTCGGCATGCCGAAGCCATTGCGAGCCTTCGTCATTGCGCGACGGACCTCCCGCAGCGGCTGTCGCTGTTCGGCCACACCCGCCTGCCGCGAACCGAGGTCGAACTGCTGTATGCCCTGAGCGCCCATCACGACCTGCACCTGTGGCTGCCCCATCCGAGCGACGAACTGTGGACGGCACTGAAGGGCAGTCACGGTCCGGTGCCGCGGCGCACCGACACGTCGCACCGCACCGTGGCACACCCGCTGCTCGCGACACTGGGCCGCGACATCCGCGAATTGCAGCGCACCCTGCCCGCCGACCCCGCGGTCGACGAGTTCCTCGGTTCGGCTGAGCGCCCACAGACTCTGCTCGGGTGGCTGCAGGCAGATATTGCCGCGAACAGCGTTCGGCCGCAGGGACGTTGGATCGATGACGCCGATCGGTCGGTTCAGGTGCACAGCTGCCACGGCCCGGCGCGCCAGATCGACGTGCTGCGGGAGGTGCTGCTGGGCGTACTGGCCGACGATCCCACGCTGGAGCCGCGCGACATCCTCGTCATGTGCCCCGACATCGAAACCTACGCACCCCTGATCGTCGCGGGTTTCGGTCTCGGTGAGGTGGTGTCGGACACGCACCCGGCCCACCGGCTGCGCGTCAAGTTGGCCGACCGCGCACTGACCCAGACCAACCCGCTGCTGGGGGTTGCGAGTCAGTTGCTCGCCCTGGCCGGCGGTCGGGCCACCGCCAGCGAGGTACTCAACCTCGCCGAGGCCGGGCCGGTGCGCCGTCGATTCGGCTTCACCGACGACGATCTCGACACGATCGGAGAGTGGGTGCGGGAAGCCAACATTCGCTGGGGCTTCGACCGCCGGCACCGCCACCCCTACGGTGTCGACTTCGTGCAGAACACCTGGCGGTTCGGTATCGACCGGGTGCTGGTCGGCGTCGCGATGTCGGAGGACTCGCACGCCTGGTTGGACACCACGCTCCCCCTCGACGACGTCGGCAGCAACCGCGTCGAGCTCGCGGGCCGGCTGGCCAGCTACGTCGAGCTGCTCCGCGGTACCGTCGAAAGTCTCAGCGGCACAAAGACAGTACGTGAATGGCTGACGGCGCTGCGCAGCGGTCTCGACCAGCTCACCGCCGCCTCGGATGCCGATGCGTGGCAGGGCGCGCAGGTGGACCGGGAGTTCGCCGACATCCTCGCCGACGCCGGGACGCACGCCGGAACACTGTTGCGCCTCGCTGATGTCAGTGCGCTGCTGGACCGTCACCTCGCCGGTCGGCCGACCCGCGCCAACTTCCGCACCGGCACGCTGACCGTGTGCACGATGGTGCCGATGCGCTCGGTGCCGCACCGGGTGGTGTGCCTGGTCGGCCTCGACGACGGCGTCTTCCCCCGACAGGGCGTGACCGACGGCGACGACGTGCTGGCGCGCGACCCGGCGACCGGGGAACGGGACAGCCGCTCCGAGGATCGCCAGCTGCTGCTCGACGCGATCGGCGCGGCCACGGAGCGGTTGGTGATCACCTACACCGGCGCCAACGAGTACTCGGGCCAGCGCAAGCCGCCGGCGGTTCCTCTCGTCGAGCTCCTCGACGCGCTCGACGTCACCACACCCCATCCCGTTCGCGAGCGGGTCCACATCCGACATCCCTTGCAGCCGTTCGACATCGACAACGTCACTCCCGGCGCGCTGGGTACGCGGCCCGGAGAGCCGTTCACGTTCGACACCTCGGCGCTGACCGCGGCACGGGCCACGACAGGACAGCGGACAGTCAGGCCGCCGCTGGTCGGCGCGCCGCTACCCGCACCACCGCTCGACGATGTCGGGCTCGATGATCTGGTCGCTTTCTTCAAGGATCCGGTGAAGGGCTTCTTCCGGGCTCTGGACTTCACGCTGCCGTGGGATGTCGACACTGTCGAGGACGGGATGCCCGTCGAGATCGATGCGCTCGCGGAGTGGAAGATCGGGGCTCGCATGCTCGAGGACATGCAGCGCGGGATGACACCGGCGCAGGCGCAGCAGGCCGAATGGCGCCGTGGCTCCCTACCGCCCGGCCGGCTCGGCTGGCGGCAAGCCCAGGAACTCGCGCAGCGCGCCGCGGCACTGGCCGCCGCCGCCCAGCAGCACCGCACGTCGGCCCCGCGGGCGTTCGACGTCGACGTCGCCATCGACACAGCGGTCAGCGCCGGCCGCCGTGTCACCGGCACCGTGCCGCGCGTCTACGGCGAGCGTCTGGTGTGGGTCACCTACTCCAAGCTCGACGGCAGACACCTGCTGGAATCGTGGATTCGGCTGGTGGCGTTGGCCGCTCGCCACCCCGGCCGGGAGTGGTCTGCGGTGTGCATCGGCCGCGCCAAACGCGGCGACACCCCACGGCAACGGCTGCTCGGGCCGCCAGAGGACGCCGTGGGCGTGTTGGCCGACCTCGTGGAGATGTACGACGACGGCCGGCGTCGACCGATTCCGTTGCCGCCGAAGACGTCCTACGCGTGGGCCGAGACCGAGCACCATCGCGGCTCGCCGTCGCGGGAGGCCGGGTGGAAATGGAAGTCGAGCAAGTATCCCGGCGAGGACGCCGAGCCTGCGCACGTGATGGTCTGGGGTGCGGGCCGTCCGCTGGTCGATCTCGTGGCCGCCGGCCTCCCGCAGTATGCGACTCGGCTGTGGTCCCCGATGCTGCGTGCGGAGAGGATGCCGGACTAGATGGAGTCTTTCGATCTGCTCGGTCCGCTGCCCGAGCCGAGCACCACGACGGTGCTGGAAGCCAGCGCGGGTACCGGAAAGACGTTCACTCTTGCCGGTTTGGTGACCCGTTACGTTGCCGAGGGTGTCGCGACGCTTGATCAGATGCTGCTGATCACGTTCGGGCGCGCGGCCAGCCAGGAGCTGAGGGAGCGGGTGCGAGCCCAGATCCTCGACGCCCTGCTCGCGTTGAGCGACCCGGCCCGCGCCGCGGACAACGCGCTGCTGACCCATCTGGTGTCGGGCCCGACCGAAGAACTCGACCTGCGCCGGCAGCGCCTGCGGGATGCGTTGGCGGGCTTCGACGCCGCCACGATCGCGACCACTCACCAGTTCTGCCAGCTGGTGTTGAAGAGCCTGGGGGTGGCAGGCGACACCGATTCCGGGGTTGAGCTGGTGGAGAGCCTCGAGGACGTGGTGGGTGACATCGTCGACGATCTGTACCTCGCGCACTTCGGGCAGGAACGCGACGAACCGCTGCTGTCCTACGACGCTGCGCTACGCCTGGCTCGCGAGGTCGTCGCGGGCGCGCACACCGAATTGCGCCCTGTCGATCCGGTGCCCGGCACGGACGCGGCGGTGCGGGTCGACTTCGCGACCGCGGTCTGCGCGGAGTTGGAGACGCGCAAACGCCGGCTGGGCATCCTGCACTACGACGACCTCCTGTCGCGGCTCGCCGACGCGCTGGAGGACGACGGCTCCCCCGCGCGCGCCCGGATGCGGCGGCGCTGGTCGATCGTCATGGTCGACGAGTTCCAGGACACCGATCCCGTGCAGTGGCAGGTCATCGACCGGGCGTTCAGCGGGCACTCCACGGTGATCCTGATCGGCGATCCGAAGCAGGCGATCTACGCCTTCCGCGGTGGCGACATCGTCACGTATCTGCACGCCGCGTCCAGCGCGGGCCGACAACGCACGCTGGACACCAACTTTCGCAGCGACGGCCCCCTGGTGGCGAGCCTGCAGGCCGTGATGCGCGACGCCCAACTCGGGGATCCACGCATCGTGGTGCGGCCGGTGGACGCCGCGTACCCCGAGCGTCGCCTCGCCGGAGCACCCCACGATGCGCCGTTCCGGCTGCGGGTCGTCACCCGCGATCAGCTGCGGGTGCGGCCCGACAAGACGATCCCGATAGACCGGCTGCGCGAGCACATCCCCAAGGACATGGCCGCCGACATCGCAGCGCTGCTCGCCGCGGGCGCGACCTATGCCGGAGACCCCCTGCAACCCGGGCACATCGCGGTGATCGTCGAGAGCCACCGCGACGGCCGCGCCTGCTTCGAGGCGCTGGGCGCCGCGAACATTCCCGCGGTCTACACCGGTGACTCCGACGTGTTCGCCTCACCCGCGGCCGACGACTGGCTGTGTCTGCTGGAAGCGTTCGATCAGCCCCACCGCTCGGGTCTGGTGCGGGCAGCCGCCACCACGATGTTCTTCGGGGAGACCGCCGAAAGCCTTGTCGCCGAGGGTGACCGACTGACCGACAGGATCACCGAGACGCTGCGCGGCTGGGCCGATCACGCGCGGGAGCGGGGCGTGGCAGCGGTGTTCGAGGCGGCTCAGCGCGCCGGCATGGGCACGCGGGTGCTGTCGTGGGTCGACGGTGAACGGCACATGACGGATCTGGCCCACCTGACGCAGCTGCTGCAGGAGACCGCACACAGGGAGCACTACAGTCTTCCGGCGCTGCGGGATTGGCTGCGCGCACAGCGTGACGAGCGCGGCGGCGCCGTCGAACGCAGCCGCCGTCTGGACAGTGACGCCGCCGCCGTGCAGATCATGACCGTGTGGGTGAGCAAGGGTCTGCAGTTCCCCGTCGTGTATCTGCCGTTCGCGTTCAATCGCAACATCCAGACCCGCGACGTGGTGCTCTATCACGAGGGTGACACGCGCTGCCTGCACATCGGTGGCGAGCTCAGTCCCGACCACGACGCGGTGCAACGTCAGGGCCGCCGGGAGGCGGCGGGTGACGACGTCCGGCTCACCTACGTCGCGATGACGCGCGCGCAGTGCCAGGTCGTCGCGTGGTGGGCGCCGTCGGCCGATGAACCCAATGGCGGGCTGTCGCGCCTGCTGCGTGGGCGCAGGCCCGGCGATGCCGTGGTGCCCGACCGCTGCGACCCGCCCCGGATCGACGACCCCGACGCCATGGCCGCGCTGCGCGCCTGGGCCGACGCCGGCGGACCGGTTCTCGAGGACTCCGTCGTCGCCGCACCGGTTCCCGTCGAAACCCTCCCTGCACCGGTCGGTTTGGATGTCCGGCACTTTCACCGACGCATCGACACGTCGTGGCGCCGGACGTCCTACTCGGGGCTGATCCGCGCAGCCGAGGAGGCGCCCGGGGTCTCCAGCGAGCCGGAGGTGATCGAGCTCGACGACGAGGTGGCCGATATTCCGGTGTCCGAGCCCCTCACCGCGCGTGCGGACATGCGCTCGCCGATGGCGGATCTGCCGACCGGCGCCACGTTCGGCACGCTGGTGCACGCGGTGCTGGAGTCGGCGGATCCGTTCGCGGCCGACTTGGCGGCCGAGCTCGAGACCCAGATCCGCCGCCACGCCCTGTGGTGGCCGGTCGACGTGGCACCTGCCGATCTCGCCGCGGCGCTGATCCCGATGCATGACACCCCGCTGGGGCCGTTGGCCCGTGGCGCCACCCTGCGGACGATTGGTCTGCGGGATCGATTGCGCGAGATGGATTTCGAATTCCCCCTCGCCGGGGGCGATGTCCGCGCGACCGCGCCGGCCCTGACACTTGCCGACGTCGGCGCGCTGCTGCGCACGCACCTGGCGCCTGACGATCCGCTGGCCGGGTATGCCCGTCGGCTCTCCGACGGTGCGCTGGGCGCCCAGTCACTCAAGGGCTACCTCACCGGGTCGGTGGATGCGGTGCTGCGGCTCGGCGATCGCTACCTGGTGGTGGACTACAAGACGAACTGGCTGGGTGAACCGGGAGGCGAGCTGAGCGCCGCCGACTACGGCCGACCTCGGCTGGTCGAGGCGATGCTGCATTCCGACTACCCACTGCAGGCGTTGCTGTACTGCGTTGTGCTGCACAGGTTCCTGCGATGGAGGCTGCCGGATTACACACCGGAGCGCCACCTCGGCGGGGTGCTGTACCTGTTCGTGCGCGGAATGTGTGGACCGGACACGCCAGTGGTGGACGGACATCCGGCCGGGGTGTTCAGCTGGCAGCCGCCCGCGGATCTGATCGTGGCGGTGTCGGATCTGCTGGCCGGAGCGGGGACACTGGTGCGATGACGGACTCCCAGGATTCCCGCGTCGCGGTCTATTTCGACTTCGACAACATCGTGATCAGCCGCTACGACCAGGTCAACGGCCGCAATTCGTATCAGCGCGATCGTGCGCGGGACACCGGTGAGTTCGCCGAGAAGCTGACGCGCGCCACCGTGGACGTCGGCGCCATCGTCGACTTCGCGTCGTCGTTCGGCACGCTCGTGCTCACCCGCGCCTACGCCGACTGGTCGGCCGACGTCAACGCGAACTACCGCGGCCAATTGGTTGGTCGCGCCGTCGATCTGGTGCAGCTGTTTCCCGCGGCGGCGTACGGCAAGAACGGCGCCGACATCCGGCTCGCCGTCGACGCGGTCGAGGACATGTTCCGGCTGCCCGATCTGACCCACGTCGTGATCGTCGGCGGCGACTCCGACTACATCGCACTGGCCCAACGCTGCAAGCGGCTCGGCCGCTACGTCGTCGGCATCGGGGTCGCCGGCTCGTCCAGCCGCTCGCTGGCCGCAGCGTGCGACGAGTTCGTCACCTACGACGCATTGCCCGGAGTTCCGGTGTTCACACCCGACGAGTCCCGCGACGAGTCGCAGGCCGGCGCGACACCGAAGAAGCGCGGCCGCCGCACCAAGGCGCAGGACACCGCCCAGGATGCCGACCCGGACGACACCGAGGACGAGCCCGATCCATTGGACTCGGCGACGGCGTTGCTCACCCGGGCGTTGCGCATCGGGCTGGAGAAGGACGACGTGGACTGGTTGTACAACTCGGCGGTCAAGGCCCAGATGAAGCGGATGGACCCATCGTTCTCCGAGAAGTCGCTCGGCTACAAGTCGTTCAGCGAGTTCCTGCGCTCGCACGACGATCTGGTGGAGCTCGACGAGAGTTCGACGGCCCGTCGGGTCCGGCTGCGCGGGGAGTCACCGTGACCGCGCCCACGTTCGACGCGTTCGCCGAACTGCTCGAACCTGCCGATGTCCATGTGGCGCAACGGCTCTCCGCGCTGACCGGCGAGTCGGATCCGGCGGTCGGCCTGGCCGTGGCGTTCACCGTGCGGGCCGTCCGGGCGGGGTCGGTGTGTGTCGATCTGAGATCGGTCGCAGAGCAGACGGGCCGACCCGAACTCCCCTGGCCCACGACGTCGGAATGGCTACGGGCCGTGCAGGCGAGTCCGCTGGTGGACAAGCAGGTGGTGCGCGTGCTGTCCGATTCCCGAGCCGACCTGCTCTACCTCGATCGGTACTGGCGCGAGGAGCAACAGGTCCGCGATGACGTGCTTACACTGCTGGCCGCACCGCAGTCGGCCGCCGCACCGGGACTCGAGCGGCTGTTTCCGTCCGGCTGGGAGGAGCAGCGGCGGGCCGCGGAAGTGGCTCTCGCGCAATCGCTCACGGTGCTGACCGGTGGGCCGGGAACCGGCAAGACGACGACGGTGGCCCGGTTGCTGGCACTGTTGGCCGAGCAGGCCGCAGTCGAGGGGCGCCCGCAGCTGCGTATCGCCCTCGCGGCGCCGACGGGCAAGGCGGCGGCGCGTCTGCTCGAGGCGGTGCGTTCGGAGCTCGCGGCACTGGATGCATCCGACCGTGACCGGCTGCCGGCGCTGACGGCCTCGACGCTGCACCGACTGCTGCGGCCGCGCCCTGACAGCGCCTCACGGTTTCGGCATCACCGGGAGAACCGGCTGCCCCACGACGTGACCGTCGTCGACGAGACGTCGATGGTGTCGTTGACGCTGATGGCGCGCCTGGTGGAGGCGGTGCGTCCCGATAGCCGCCTGATACTCGCGGGCGACCCGGATCAGCTGGCCTCGGTGGAGGCGGGCGCGGTGCTCGCCGACCTGGTCGACGGCCTCGGTGCACGCACCGACGTACGGATCGCGGCGCTGCACACCTCGCACCGCTTCGGTGCGCGCATCGGAGAACTGGCGGCGGCGATCCGCGACGGCGACGCCGACGGCGTGCTTGTGGTGCTGCGCGCCGGCGGTGAGCACGTGGAGTGGATCGACGACGAGGCGCCCGGCGAGCGGCTGCGGGAGGTCCTGCTCCCGCCGGCGTTGCGGCTGCGCGAGGCGGCGATCCTGGGTGACGCGCGGGCTGCGCTCGACACGCTCGACGAGCATCGCCTGCTGTGCGCTCACCGTCGCGGACCGTTCGGCATCGCGCACTGGAACCGTCAGGTCGAGCGGTGGCTGACCGACGCGACCGGTGAGCCGATCTGGGCGGATTGGTATGCCGGGCGGCCGGTGTTGGTGACGGCCAACGACTACGGCCGCAAGCTCTACAACGGCGACACCGGTGTCGCGATCATGCGCGGCGAGGGCCTGCGGGTGGTGATCGGTGAGCAGGAGTTCGCCGCCGGCCGGCTGGCCGAGGTCGACACCATGCATGCGATGACCATCCACAAGAGCCAGGGCAGTCAGGCCGACGAGGTCACGGTGCTGCTACCGCCGCAGGAGTCGCGGCTGCTGACCCGCGAGCTGTTCTACACCGCCGTGACGCGGGCCAAGAAGCGGGTGCGGGTGGTGGGAACCGAGGCGTCGGTGCGTGCCGCGGTCGGCCGACGCGCTGCGCGCGCCTCGGGCCTGGCCCGCCGCCTCGCCTGACGTTCGGCGAGCGCTGGGGGCACCTCCCGCTTGCGGGGGAGTGTCTGCACGCCGACGCGCCGCCACACCCGTGCATCCGCGCACGCTCGCGGCCCTCGAAAGCGCGCTTTCTGCCACGGACCGGTCAATTTCTGCCAGGTGAAATGAACCCCGGCTCACAGCAGTTTGACAGGGCAGATCACCAAGATCACCACAACGAAGAAGGCCGGAAATGAAGAAGTTCACCGTCACCACAGCCGCCGCAGCCGCGCTCACTGCCGGGATCGTCGGACTGGCCGCACCCGCGCAGGCCGCTCCGACCGGTGGCAGCGCCGCCGACACCATCAGCTCGTTGGAGGCTCAGGGACTCCGCGTCGTCGTGACCCGCCAATCCAGCACACCGCTGGACAAGGCGTCGGTCGTGTCCGTCACCCGTGGTCCCTCCACCCCGCAGAGCGTGCCGTTCGCCACGTCGCAGGGCGACAACAACCGCACGGTCCGCAGCCAGACCGTCTACGTCACGGTCAAGTAGTTCGGACGAAGAAGGGGCGCCTCTCGAACCGGAGGCGCCCCTTTCTCGTGTACGGGGTATGAACCGACGTTTCCTTCTCGCCACCGGCACCGCCGCCCTCGCGGCAGCAGTGAGCCTCGCCGCCCCTGCCACCGCCGCACCGACCGGAGCAGGCCACGCCGACACGGCGATCACGGCACTCGAGGACCAGGGCAACCGGGTGGTGGTCACCCGCCTGTCGGACGCGCCCCTCGACGAAGCGTCGATCGTGTCGATCACCCACGGTCCCGTCGTCCGCCACAGCGTTCCGTTCGCGACGTCGCAGGGCGACAACGTCCGCTCGATCGCCAACCAGACCGTCTACGTCACCGTCAGGTGAGAGGCCAGCCGCTATGATCGGTGGGCCATGCGCGTTGACGGGCGGGACATCGTCGTCTCGGGAGATCTGCTCCAACCACTGACCCGGCGTACCAACGACATTCTGCGGCTCCTCTCGGCCGGTCTCTTCCTCGTGATCGTGGTGACCAGTTCGCTGATCACCCGTTACGAATGGGAAGCGCTGGAACGCTCGATCTCCGAGATCGTGGGCGTCCTGAGTCCCACCCAGTCCAACACCGTCTACCTGGTCTACGGCATCGCGATCGTGGCACTGCCGTTCATGATCCTGATCGGTCTCGTCCTGGCGCGTCAGTGGAAGATGCTCGGCGCATACGCCGCGGCCGGCATCATCGCGATCCTGTCGCTGTCGATCACCGGCAACGGCATCGCCGCGCCGCGTTGGCATTTCGACCTTACTGAGCGTCTCGACACCGTGGCGTCGCAGTTCCTCGACGACCCACGGTGGATCGCGATGCTGGCCGCCGTGCTGACGGTGTCGGGTCCGTGGTTGCCGGCCCGGTGGCGACGCTGGTGGTGGACGCTGCTGCTGGCGTTCGTCCCGATCCACCTCGTGGTCAGTGCCGTCGTGCCGGCCCGGTCGCTCCTCGGTCTGTCGGTCGGCTGGTTCGTCGGTGCTCTGGTCGTTCTGGTGGTCGGCACACCGGCGCTCGAGGTTCCGCTCGACGGAGCGGCACGGGCGATGGCGCGGCGCGGTTTCCGGGTCTCCGCGCTGCGCGTGGTGCGGCCCGCCGGCCGCGGGCCGATGCTGCTGCATGCGACGCAGGACCGTGGCACCGACCACGCCGACCCTGTCGAAGGCATGGCGATCGTCGAGCTCTACGGACCGCATCAGCGCGGCGGCGGCTTCCTGCGGCAGTTCTGGCGCAAGCTGCGGCTGCGCGACAGCGAGACCGCGCCGTTGCAAACGTCGATGCGCCGCGCCATCGAGCATCGGGCGTTGATGGCCATCGCGGTCGGCGATGTGGGGCTCGCCAACACCGCGCCTATCGCGGTGTCGGCGCTCGAGCGGGGTTGGACGCTGTATGCGCATCGGCCGGCGCAGGGCACGCCGCTCGACGACTGCGCCGACCGGACGCCGGTCGCCCGGTTGTGGGATGCGTTGGCGGTGCTGCACAGTCAGCAGATCTCGCATGGCGACCTCCGTAGCAAGGAGATCACCGTCGCCGACGGCGCGCCCCTGTTCGGCGGGTTCAGCCTCGCCGAGTACGGCGCGTCAGAAGCCCACCTGCACAACGACATCGCTCAACTCCTGGTCACCACCACCGATCTCTACGGCGCCGACAAAGCGGTGGCCGCGGCGATCACCGTCTTCGGCAACGACGCCGTCCTGGCTGCTTCCCGCCGGCTCACCAAAGCCGCCATGCATCAACGTGTTCGGCAGTCGGTGCGCGATCCAGGGCAGGCGATGGCGACTGCGCGCGACGAGGTGAAGCGTCAGACCGGAGCGGATCAGATCACGACGGCGACGATCACCCGGTTCACCCGTAGCCAACTGATCCAGACCGTGCTGCTGGTCGCCCTGGTCTACGTCGCCTACCCGTTCATCAGCTCGGTGCCTGCGTTCTTCGCCGAACTCAGTTCGGCCAACTGGTGGTGGGCGGTGGTCGGGCTGGCGGTCTCGGCACTGAAGTACCTCGGGGCGGGTGCGGCGCTGTGGGCGTGCGCAGACGGTCTGGTCAGCTTCCGCAATCTCGCCGTCATGCAAGTCGCGAACACGTTCGCGGCGACGACGACTCCGGCCGGCGTGGGTGGGCTGGCGCTGAGCACCCGGTTCCTGCAGAAGGGCGGTCTGGGCGCGCTGCGGGCGACGACGGCGGTGGCGCTGCAGCAGTCGGTGCAGGTGCTGACCCATGTGTCTCTGCTGATCGTGTTCAGCGCGGCGGCGGGAGCGTCGGCGAATCTGTCCCGGTTCGTGCCGGGCGCCACGGTGCTCTATCTCATCGCGGGGGCGGCGCTCGGCGTGGTGGGCGTGTTCCTGTTCGTGCCGAAGCTCCGGCACTGGCTGGCCACCGCGGTCCGGCCGCGGCTCAAGGAGGTCGTCGACGATCTCCTCGAGTTGGCACGCGAACCCAAACGGCTCGCACTCATCATCGTGGGTTGTGCTGCAACGACTTTGGGGGCCGCGCTGGCGCTGTGGGCGAGTATCGAGGCGTTCGGCGGTGACGCCAGCTTCGTCACCGTCACGATCGTCACGATGGTCGGCGGCACGCTGGCGTCGGCGGCGCCCACCCCCGGTGGCGTCGGCGCGGTCGAGGCGGCCCTGATCGGTGGCCTCGCCGCCTTCGGCGTGCCGGCCGCGGTCGCGGTGCCCTCGGTGCTGCTCTATCGCATCCTGACGTGCTGGCTGCCGGTGTTCATCGGCTGGCCGATCATGCGCTGGCTCACCCGCCGCGACATGATCTGAGCCCACGCCGAACCCCCGCGGCGAACCCCCTCAGAATCGCGGTGAGACAAACTGGTGCTCCCCGCGCGCGAACCCGGCACCCTTTCGCGGTGACCCGTGTGATCCGCTTCAACGCCTTCGACATGAACTGTGTCGCCCATCAGTCCCCTGGCCTGTGGAAACACCCGGACGACCAGTCGTGGCGGTACAAGGACCTCACCTACTGGACCGAGCTCGCCCGCCTGCTCGAGCGTGGCCGCTTCGACGGGCTGTTCATCGCCGACGTGCTGGGCACCTACGACGTGTACGGCGCCAGTGACGAGGCCGCGATCCGCCAGGCCGCTCAGGTTCCGGTGAACGACCCGCTGCTGCTGGTGTCCGCAATGGCCTATGTCACCGAGCACCTCGGATTCGGCGTCACCACGGGCACCGGCTTCGAGCACCCGTATCCGTTCGCCCGCCGCCTCTCCACCCTCGACCACCTCACCGGTGGCCGCGTCGGCTGGAACGTGGTGACGGGTTATCTGCCCGCAGCCGCCCGAAACATGGGCCAGACCGATCAACCCGCACACGACGCCCGCTACGACCACGCCGACGAATACCTCGAAGTGCTCTACAAGCTGTGGGAGGGCTCGTGGGAGGACGACGCCGTGGTGCGCGACGCCGCGCGCGGAGTGTTCACCGATCCGGAGAAGGTGCACCACATCGGCCATGACGGAACGCATTTCCGGGTGCCCGGCATCCATCTGAGCGAACCGTCACCGCAGCGCACACCGGTCATCTATCAGGCCGGGTCGTCTCCGCGCGGAGTGCGGTTCGCCGCCGAGAACGCCGAAGCGATCTTCACCGCAGCACCCACCAAGGCGATTCTGCGTGAGACGGTGTCGACCATCCGCCGCGAACTCGAGATCGCCGGTCGTGACCCGTATGCGGTGAAGATCTTCAATTTGTCGACGATCGTCACCGCCGACACGGACGAGGAGGCGCACGCCCGCCACGCCGAGTACCTCTTCTACGGCGATCCCGAAGGCGCACTGGTGTTCATGTCGGGGTGGATGGGTGTGGATCTGGCCCGCTACGGGCTCGACGAGCCGGTGGGCAACGTCGATTCGAACGCGATCCTGTCCGCGGTCAAGGCGTTTCAGTCCGCCGATCCCGACGGTCGCGAGTGGGCTGTCCGCGACATCGCCGAGTGGGGAAAGATCGGCGGCATCGGCCCCCGGTTCGTGGGATCGGGCGCACACGTGGCGGACTCGCTGCAGGAGTGGGTGGAAGAGACCGACGTCGACGGGTTCAACCTGGCCTACGCCGTCACGCCGGGATCGTTCTCTCAGTTCATCGACCACGTCGTGCCCGAGCTGACCGCGCGGGGCGCCTACCAGACGGCCTACACGCCGGGAACGTTGCGCCACAAACTCAACGGGGCCGGTGATCGACTGCCCGCCGAGCACCGCGGTGCCTCCTACCGTGTGGGAGGCGCCCGTTCCACGATCGTCGACCGGCCGTCCACGCTTCCCTCCTCGTCGGCTTCCGTTGCGGCCCAACCCGCGCGCGGCCGCTGAAAGGATTCACATCATGTCTCTTCGTCTGCACTGGTTCCTGCCCACCTACGGCGACAGCCGCCTGATCGTCGGCGGCGGCCACGGCACGCCGGCCGGCGCCGCACACAGCGACCGTGACGCCTCGATCGACTACCTCGCCTCGATCGTGCGCGCCGCCGAGTCTTTCGGCTTCACAGGCGCATTGATCCCGACCGGCGCCTGGTGCGAGGACGCGTTCGTCACCGCGGCGCTGTTGGCCCGGGAGACGACGTCGCTGGCGTTCCTGGTCGCGTTCCGGCCGGGGCTGGTCAGTCCGACGTTGTCGGCGCAGATGGCGGCCACGTTCGCCCGCCACGCCCCGGGGCGTCTGCTGCTCAACGTCGTCGTCGGCGGAGAAGCTCACGAGCAGCGGTCCTTCGGCGACTTCCTGGACAAGGACGGGCGTTATCAGCGCTGTGACGAGTTCTTGGAGGTGGTGCGTCGCCTGTGGACCGGGGAGAGGGTGACGCTGGAGGGCGAACACATCCGCGTCGACGACGCCGCGTTGGCGACGCTGCCGGACCCGGTGCCGCCGTTGTATTTCGGGGGCAGCTCCGCTGCGGCGGGCCCGGTGGCCGCCAAGCACGCCGACGTCTACCTCACCTGGGGCGAACCGCCGGCCGCGGTAGCCGAGAAGATCGGCTGGATTCGCAAGCTCGCCGCTGACGAGGGCCGCCCGGTGCGCTTCGGTATCCGCCTGCACACCATCTCGCGAGACACCGCAGACGAGGCGTGGCAGCAGGCCGACCGTCTGGTGGCCGCGCTCGACGAAGAGACGGTCCGCAAGGCGCAGGATGGCCTGCACCGCAGTCAGTCCGAGGGGCAGAAGCGGATGCTCGCGCTGCACGAACAGCATCGCAGCAACGGAAGTTGGCACGACGCGCGGTCTCTGGAGGTGGCGCCGAATCTGTGGGCGGGCGTCGGCCTGGTGCGCGGTGGTGCGGGCACCGCATTGGTGGGCAGTCACCAAGAGGTCGCCGATCGCATCGCCGAGTACGCGGAGGTGGGTATCGACGAGTTCATCTTCTCGGGTTACCCGCATCTCGAGGAGCTGTACTGGTTCGGCGAGGGTGTCGTGCCGATCCTGCGCGACCGGGGCCTGTTCACAGCAGAGACGAAAAGCACTGCTGCGCCGTCGATCCCGTTCGTGGGGTCGAGCCGGTGATCACCTCCGTCGACGACGTCCTGCCCGTTGCGCGATCGGTTGCCGAGGATGTCGCCGCCGGTGCGGCCGAGCGTGACGCTCATCGCCTCCTGCCGCACACCGAGATCAAGGCACTAAAAGATTCCGGCCTGCTGGCCATCACGGTGCCCGAGCGGTGCGGTGGCATCGCCGCCCCGGCCACGGTGGTGGCCGAGGTGTTCCGCACGCTCGCCCACGCTGACCCGTCGCTGGCTCAGATCCCGCACTCGCACTTCACCTTTCTGGAAGCGCTCCGACTTCAGGGCACCGTCGAGCAGCACGAGCTGTTCTTCGGTGAGGTCCTCGCCGGCGCGCTGGTGGCCAACGCGCAGAGCGAGCGGGGTCCGCATCCCATCGACGTGGATGCGACGACGTTGACACCCCGTGTGGGCGGGGACTACGTCCTGGCCGGCCGCAAGTTCTACAGCACGGGAGCGCTGTTCGCCGACTGGGTGGTCGTCCGCGCATCGTGCAGCGACGGCTCCGGCGAGGTCCCGGTGGCGTCCACGCCGAAGGCGGTCGCATTCGTACCGCGCGACGCGAAAGGACTGGAGGTCGTCGACGACTGGGACGGTATGGGTCAGCGCACCACGGCATCCGGGACGGTGACGCTCGACGACGTCGTGGTGCCGGCATCCCATGTCGTACCGTTCAGTCCGATCTTCTCGAAGCCGACGGTGTACGGGGCTCGGGCGCAGTTGTGGCACAGCGCCATCGACGTCGGCATCGCGACCGGCGCGCTCGCGGCCGGCGTGCACCAGGCTGGTCGCGCCCGAGCACATTTCGAGGCGCGGGTACCCGCGGCGGTCGAGGACCCGACGGTGATCAACGCAGCGGGTGAGCTGGCCGTCACGGTGCGTTCGGCCCAGGCATTGCTGTCCGAGGCGGCCCGCCGCATCGACGAGGCCACGGCGCATCTGACGGAGGAGTCCGCCGCCGAGGCATCGGTGGCGGTGGCGGCCGCCAAGGTGGGCGCGGTGCGCGCGGCGCTGGCGGCGTCCAACGGGCTGTTCGAGCTGGGCGGCACGAGAAGCGCATCCGCATCGGACAACCTGTCGCGATTCTGGCGGGATGCCCGCACGCACACGCTGCACGATCCGACGCGGTGGAAGCTGCAGCACATCGGCCGCTACACCCTCTCGGGCACCGTGCCGCCGCGGCACGGGCAGATCTGAGTCGTTCAGGTGTAGAGCGTGATCGGCTGCACGTCGCCGGTCAGGTAGTGGGCCCCGACTTCGAGTTTCTTGTAGTCGACGGGGTCGTGCAGCGAGTGGGTGCGGATGTTGCGCCAGTACAGGTCCAGCCCGACCGAACTCAGCGTCGAACTGGCGCCGGTGACCTCGTAGACCCGGTGAGCCACCTCGAGCGCGGTCTCGGTCGCCACGATCTTCAGCGCGGCGACACCGATTTCGACCTCGGTGCGGTCGTCGGCGGTCACGTCGGCGCCGCGGGGCGATCACGGCGTCGAACTCGGCGTTCCACCGGTCGGCCAGTGCCTCGACAGCGGCGGTGCGAGCTAGGAGTTCGCCGAAGGTGCGCTGCACGAACGGGTCTCGCGAATAGTGCGGGGCTGAGCTGAGCAGCCATGCGCCGCGCCGCTGCAGGGTGAGGTCGCGCGCCCGCGACAGGGCGCCCTCGGCGATCCCGAGGTACAGGTTGGCGAAGCCGAGCTGCACCCCCGGCGTGACGAGCGTCGAATACGGTTCCTCACCGACCTCGCCGAGTACGTCGCCCGGGGCGATCCGGACGTCGCTGTACTCGACGGTGCCGCTGGCCGACAGTCTCTGCCCCAGGGCGTCCCAGTCGTCGCCGAAGTGCACCCCCGGCCGGTCGTGATCGACGACGGACGCCAGCACGGCCACACCCGTGGACGCCATCACCAGTGTGACGTCGCCGGTGGCAGCCCCGGTGGCGAATCGCTTGCGGCCGTTGAGGAGGTACCCGTCACCGTCGGAGGTGAGAACGAGGTCGGGATCGACGGGGTTGACCGCATCACCCCACAGCCAGCTGCCGCGCGCCGACGCGGTGAACCAGTGTTCCCAGCGCGCTTCGTCACCGAAGAACACGATGCTGGCCTGGTTGCAGTAGTGGTAACTCAGGAGCTGCGCGATCGAGCCGTCGGTGCGGGCCAGGCGGCGCACCGCGCGCAGTCCGGTGGACCAGTGCCCTCCCGCGCCGCCGTAGCGGGCCGGGATCAGCAGGTCGGCGAGCCCAGACTCCTTGAGCAGCTTCAGTTCCGCTTCGGGTGGCCGGTTGGCGCGGTCACGCTCGAGGACGTCATGGGCCAGCGTGGAGGCGACGTCGTCGGCGATCGCGTCCCAGTGCTGAGTTTCGGCGGGTGTCAGCGGTTCGGTCCAGGGCGTGCGGGGCATCGCGGACACTGTACGGACGTGTGCCTGGATTGAACCGACTTCTGTTCTGTTGGAGTCAAATCGGTGCGCTGCGGTGCAGATGTGGTCGACTGTGCGGTCGTGACCGATATCGCCACCCGTTCCAGGCTCGCGCAGGCCCGCGTCCACTTCGCCGACGTGTTCGCCGAGATCGCCGCCGGGACACGGGACCGGGAACTGGCCGGTGTGCTGCCGTTCGAGGCGGTGTCCCTGTTGAAGCACGCAGGCTTCGGAACCTTGCGGGTCCCTGTCGAGTTCGGCGGTTGGGGGCTGGACTGGACCGAGATCACGGCACTGTGGATCGACCTCGCAGCGGCCGACGCCAATCTGGCACAGGCGTTGCGCGGCCATTTCGTCCTGGTCGAGGACATCGTGTTCCGGCACCGTCGCGGCGAGGACCAGTCCCGCTGGTTCGCCCGCTTCGTCGCGGGCGAGATCGCGGGGAACGCATGGACCGAGACCGGCTCGACTGCCATGGGCGATGCGCAGACGACGGTCACGCACCGCGACGGACGTCATGTGGTGAACGGGCGCAAGTACTACACGACCGGCACGATCTTCGCCGAGTGGGCTGATGTGTACGTGAAGGACAGCGACGGCTGGGCGACCGCGGTCGTGGACACCCGCCAACCCGGCGTGGTGGTGCACGACGACTGGGACGGCTTCGGCCAGCGAGGCACCGGGACCGGCACCACCGAGTTCACGGACGCGGTCGCCGACGATGTCATTCCCTTCGAGCGCAGGCATCCCTACCAGACGGGGCTGTACCAGCTGAATCTGGTGGCGACGCTCGCCGGCATCACTCGGGCGGTGCTGGCCGACGTGACGTCCGAAGTCCAGCGCCGTGATCGTAACTACTCGCACGCGAACGCCGCTCGAGTGCGCGACGACGGACAGGTCCTGGGCCGGGTGGGCGACATCTGGGCGGCGGCCTACACCACCGAGGCGGTGGCCTCGCGACTGGCCGAGGCCATCGACGCGGCCGCGATCGCCGACGACGAGGCGCTGCCTGCGGCCGCCGAACGAACCGAACTCGAGGCGGCCGCTGCGCAACTGACCGCGTCGCGGTTGACGATCGAAGCCGCGTCCGACCTCTTCGACACACTCGGCGCGTCGGCGGCCTCACGCGCCCGCGGGCTGGATCGGCACTGGCGCAACGCCCGCACGGTGGCCTCGCACAATCCGCGGTTGTTCAAGGCGAAGGTGCTGGGAGCCCACGCCGTCAACGGCACTCCCCCGCCGTACGCCTGGGGTATCGGCCGCACCCAGCGCGACAGCTAGTCGAGCCGGTCGCCGCTGGCGGTGTCGAACAGGTGCACGTGGTCGGCTCGCACGTCCAGGGCGACGGTGTCCCCGGGTGCAGGCGCGTCGGGCCACTTCGCCACCGCGGCGGCCTCGACCACCGCCGTCACGCGGAGCTCCCCCAGCCGGACGATCAGAACATAACGGGGACCGAGTAGTTCGACGAGTTCCAGCGTCCCGTTGCCCGCCGCGTCCGGGGTGACGGTGAGGTCTTCGGGCCGCACGCCGAGAGTGACGGCGTCGTGGTCGGTGCTCGGGACGCGGACGCGCAGTCCTGCGGCACCGAAGAGACCGTCGTGCACCGCACCGGGGATGAGGTTGGTGCTCGGCGAGCCGATGAAGCCTGCGACGAAGGTGTTGGCCGGCCGTCGGTACAGCTCGGCCGGAGTGCCCGCCTGGACGATCCGTCCGGCACGCAGAACCACGAGCTGGTCGGCGATGGTCATCGCCTCCTCCTGGTCGTGGGTGACGTAGAGCGCGGTGATTCCGGAGTCTTGCTGCAGCCGCCGTATCTCGGATCGCAGCTCGACGCGCAGCTTGGCGTCGAGGTTGCTCAGCGGTTCGTCGAAGAGGAACAGCGAGGGGGTGCGCACCAGCGCGCGGGCGATCGCCACCCGCTGCTGTTGACCGCCGGAGAGCTGGCGGGGTTTGCGATCGAGCAGCGCGGTGATGCCCACCCGCTCGGCGGCGTGCCGAACACGTTCGGCGGTGGCGTCTTTGGGCACACCGCTGTTGCGCAGCGGGAAGGCGATGTTGCGCTCGACGCTCAGGTGAGGATAGAGCGCATAGTTCTGGAAGACCATGGCCACGTCCCGCTGTGACGGTGTCGCGGCGGTGACGTCACGCCCGTCGATGTGCACGGCGCCGTTGTCGGCGGCTTCGAGGCCGGCGACGATCCGTAGGGTGGTGGACTTCCCACAGCCGGACGGTCCCACCAGAACGGTCATCGATCCGTCGGGCAGCGACAGGGTGAGCTCGTCGACGACCGTGGTCCGTCCCGTCGACGTGTCGAATGTCTTGGTGATGTCGCGGAGTTCGACGGTACTCATTTCATGGCTCCTGTCGTCAGCCCGCCCACCAGGTACCGCTGGGCGGCGAGCGCGAGCACATAGACCGGCAGGATGCCGAGCAGGCCGGCCGCGGCCTGCTGACCGAACTGGACGTTGCGGTCGCCCTGGAACAGGGACAGTCCGACGGTCAACGTCTGACTTTCCTTGGTCACGGCGAGGTAGACCGCGAACAGGAAGTCGTTGTAGCTGAGGAAGAACACGACGAGCAGCGCCGCGACCACGCCCGGCAGGAGCAGCGGCACGACGACTTTGCCGAAGATGGCCGCCGGCCCCAGCCCGTCGATGGCGGCGGCCTCGTCGATCTCGACGGGGATGCGGCGGACGAAGCCGTCCAGCAGCCACGCCGCGACGGGCACGCCCGCGATACCGTTGACCAGGATCAGCCCCCCGATGCTGTTGACCAGACCGACCGAGCGGAGCAGGAAGAACAGCGGGATGATGGCCACGATCGGCGGCGCGCAGTAGCTGGCGAGCAGGACGGTGAGCAAGCGCTCGCCGCGGACATGCCGGGCGGTGAAATACGCTGCGGGGGCTGCGATCACGACAGCGAGCAGGGCGGCGCCCACGGCTGAGACCCACGAGTTCTGCAGCATCGTGCCCAGTTCGATGGTGTCGAAGACTTTCACGACGTTGTCGAACGTCCACGCATCCGGCAGGAGGCTCGAGTTCAGTACGTCACCGGCGGGCCGCAGTGCCAGCGACACCAGGTAGGCGATGGGCAGCAGCGCAACGATCACGGCGCCGGCCAGCGCGATGCGGCGGCTCACCCGTCGGCCTTCACCGCGCGCGCCCGCAGCGCGGTGACCACGGTCGCCACGGCACCGACCACCAGGCCGAAGACGAGGGTCTGCGCGGCGGCGGTGCCCATGTCGAAGCTGCCCCGCAGACCGGTCTGGTAGATGACGAACGGCGATAACGCAGTGGAGAATCCGGGCCCGCCCGAGGTGATGACGACGATCGAATCGAACACCTTGTAGCCGATCACCAGCTCGAGCACCGCAACGGCCCACACCGTCGGGCCGATCGCCGGCCAGGTCACGGTCGTGAACGTCCGCCACCGTCCGGCGTTGTCGATCCGGGCCGACTCGAGGAGCTCGGGCCGCACGACACCGAGAGCGGCGAACGCGATCAACGTCGCGAACGGGGTCCACTGCCAGATGTGGATGACCATCAACACGATCAGCGCTCCCCACCCGGAGCCCAGCGGGTTCACACCACCCAGACCGATGGCGGCGAAGATCGCGGCCAAACCGCCGCCGACCGGCGCCAGCAACAGTTTCCAGGCGACGCCCACAAGCACGGGTGCGGTCACCAGCGGGAGCAGCAGCAACGCTCCGGCGATCCCGAAGCCGCCACCACGGTGGCGCAGAAGCAGCGCCAGGGCGAGTCCGAGGGCCGTGGTCGCCGCGGCGACGACGAGAGCGAACAGTGTCGACTTCCACAGGGACGGGGCGAAGGCCGGTGATGCGAACGCCGTCTCGAAGTTGGCGACACCGGTGAAACTGCGCAATGGATGTGCCAGAGACGATTTCGTCAGCGCCAACCCGACGAGATAGACCGTGGGGTACACCAGGAACAGCGTCAGTCCGGCGATCGCGGGCGCGGCCAGCCACAGCGGAACGCGCCGTGTCATGTCGCGGCGCTCTCCCATCCACGCTGCGCGTTGTCCAACGACTGCTCGACGGTCTGACTGCCGCTGATCGCCAGCGCGAGCTGATCGACCAAGTCCTGCAACAGTTTCGGCGCACCGGCTTGCTTCGGCCACACCAGCGGATCGCCGCCGAGACCCTGCCGGATGGGGGCGATCGCCTTGGTGACGACTTTGGCGTAGCCGTCGGAGTCGAGCACTTCCGTGCGTACGGGGTCGATCCCGGCGCCCGCCGTGGAGGACACCACGAGGTTCTGCGGGGCTGCGGTCGCCCAGTTGACGAATGCGGCTGCCGCGTCGGCGTTCTTGGTCGCGGTCGAGATGCCCAGCCCGAAGCCCGCGTCCAACGCGGTGCGGGGCGTGGTGTTGGTGCCGCCGACGGGCAGCGAGACCGCACCCCACTTGCCGGCGATCTGGGAGGCGGTCGGATCCTCGGCCCGCAGAGCCATGTCGGTCCAGGTGTCCAGCAGCGCGCCCTGGCCGGTGAGGAACGCGGTGTTCGCCTGGTCGAATCCTATCTGCAGCGGGGTCGGCAGGGCAGCCGGCGCCACGTCGACGAGGTGCTTGAGTGCGGCGATCGAGGCGTCGGAGGTCAACGTGGGTTTTCCGTTGGCGTCGACCAGGTTTCCGCCGTAGCCCGTGAGCCGGTTGATGTAGGAGCAGCCGAGGATCATCGGAACCTGTTGGCCCGACACGATCGCGCCGTATGCCGCACCGCGTGCGTCGGTGGTGATCTTCGCGGCGACCTCGTCGTAGTCGTCCCACGTGGTGGGCGGCGTGACCCCGTACCGATCCAGCAGTTCGGCGTTGTAGAAGAGGATGTGGATGTCACCGTCGTACGGCAGTCCGTATCGTTTGCCGTCGAGCAATGTGTACGGGTCATACACCGAGTGCAGGTACCCGTCGACGCCGATCTGTGTCGCGTTGGCATCGATCCACGGTGTCAGCTCGGTCAGCGCCCCCGCGTCGACGAGGTCGCCGAGGCCGAAGTAGAAGTAGTCGAAGACATCGAATTCACCGGTGCCGCTTTGCACATCGAGGATCTGCTTACTGGTCAGCTGATCGTAGGGCGATGCGGTCACCTCGAGCTTGCCGCCGGTGGCCGCCGCCCACTTCGGGGCGAGGACGTCCCGGAACGACGTGACGTGCGGCTGGTTGACGAGCAGTTTGAGCGTGACACCGTCGAAGCGGCCCGACAGCGGCGCGGTGGACGGAAGCGCGGAACTGGTACTCGATGAGCCGCACGCGGCCAGTGCCGGGGCGAGGACAGCCGCGCTGCCGGCGAGGCCGAGCAGCTGAAGCGCACGACGACGCGAGAAGGCAGGAACGGTCACAACGGGACACGCTACGAAGACTCACAGAGTGTTCGTAAGAGAAAAACTCAGCCCGAATCTTGCTGGTGGAGGTGCTGAGTCAGTCGACGCTGCAGGGCAGGGCTTTGATGCCGTGCACGAACATCGAACGCAGCGGGTCCGGCGGTGCGGTGGCATGCAGCGTCGGGAATGCGGACAGCAGTGCGCCGAGTACCACTCGGATCTCCATGCGCGCCAATCCTGCTCCGAGGCAGAAGTGGGGGCCGCCGGCACCGAAGGCCTGGTGATCTCGGGCGTTGGACCGCGTGATGTCGAAGCGCGTCGGGTCGGGGAAGACGGCGGGATCGTGGTTGGCGGCCAGGTACCAGACCACCACCTTGTCTCCTGCACTGACCACGGTGTCACCGAGAACGGTGTCCGTCGTCGCGGTGCGCCGCATGTGCAGGACAGGCGACGACCAGCGCAGGATCTCCTCGATGGCGTTGGCGTGCAGTCCGTCGAAGTCGCCGGCCAACGCATCTCGTTGGTCGGGGTGCTGGCTGAGCAGATGCACCGCCCACGCCAGACCCGTGCGGGTGGTGTCGTTGCCCGCGGCGGCAAGCAGTATCACGAACGATCCGAATTCTGTTGCGCTGAGGCGCTTCCCGTCGACTTCAGCCTGCATGAGGGCGGAGGTGATGTCGTCACCGGGCTGTTGTCGACGCCGGCGGCCGAGGTCGATGGTGTACTCGAAGAATTCGCTGACCGCCCGCAGGCTGGTGTCGACGTCGCTGACCTGACCGTCGCCGACACCGAGGATCAGGTCGATGAGCTCGCGCAACCGCGGCCGGTCGGAGACCGGGATGCCGAGTAGGTCCGCGATGACCTGGAAAGGCAAGCTGGCGCCGACGGTCTCGACGAAGTCGAAGGTGCGACGCTCGCGAATGTCGGAGACCACTGCTGCAGCCAGTTCGCCGACGTAGTCGGTCATGCGGCGAATCGCTCGCGGAGAAAAGGCCACCTGCACGAGGCGGCGGTACTGCTGATGCTTCGGGTCGTCCATCACGATGATCGAGCCGAGCATCTCGAGGAGCTCGGGCGGCATGTCGTCGAGCGAGAAGCCGCGGGTGCTGGTGAAGGTCTTCGCGTCGCGGGTCACCGCCCGCACCCCGGCGTAGGACGTCACCGACCAGAAGCCGGGCCCCTGCTGCTGCGGGACGAATTCGACGCCACCACTGCGCTCACGCATCCTACGGAACGCGTCGAGCCGAGTCTCGAGGTCGGTGTCCCAGAACGGACTGAGGACAGAGGGGTCCACCGCAGAGTCCATACTTCGAAGTATGGCACACATGTCAGGGCCGACATGTGAACGCTGTGTGAGGGAGCCCCACCAACGGTCAGAACGCATTCGCACAATCACTCCATGTCCGTACGAAAAAGTATGTTACGGTCGGCGGCACCCGATAGTCGGAAGTCGGAGCGGATCATGCAACGCAGTCGGTGGGCAGACCTACCCGCGCCGTCCGGCGTTGTGCGAAGGCAGTCGTGACCGGCGCCAGGGACAGGTCGCGCCGCCGGCGGTATCGCAGCGCCGGAGCGGTGCTGCTCGTCGTCGCGGCCGTGGCCGGCACGCTGGTCTACCTCCAGTTCCGCGGCAAGTTGGAACCGACGGTGCGGCTGACCGTGCTGGCCCCCCGCGCCGGCCTCGTACTCGACCCCGGCTCGAAGGCCACGCTCAACGGGGTGCCCATCGGCCGCGTCGTCGAGGTCCGCCCCGACTCGACGGACGCGCTCCCGTCGGCGCGCATCCTCGTCGACGTCAAGACTCGCTATCTGAATCTCCTGCCGCGCAACATCGAGACGACCATCACCGCGTCCACGGTCTTCGGCAACAAATACGTCGCGTTCACCTCGCCGCCGGTTCCCGACCGTCCGGTCACCTCCTCCGATGTCCTACGCGTCGAGCCGGGTTCGGTGACCACGGAGTTCAACACCCTTTTCGAGTCGGTCACCGCGATCGCAGAGAAGGTCGATCCGATTGCGCTCAACATGACCCTGCAGGCCACCGCCGATGCGCTGACCGGGCTGGGCGACAAATTCGGGCGCTCACTGGTGGATGCGGACATGGTGTTGCGCCGGGTGAATCCCCGCATGCCACGAGTGCGTGACGATGTCACCGCCCTGGCCGATCTCGCCGACGTCTACCAGGGCGCGGCACAACCCCTACTCGACGGTCTGCGTGCCAGTCTGACCACCACGCGCACCCTCTACGCGGGGCGCGATCGACTCGATGCGGCACTGCTGTCCGCGGTCGGCTTCGCCACCACAGCTGCGGACACGCTCGAGCAGGCGACCCCCTTCCTGACGCGCGGACAGGCCGACCTGACACCGAGCGCGCAACTCCTCGACACCTACTCGCCGTCGCTGCTGTGCACCATCCGCAACTTCCACGACGTGGCGCCCAAGGTCTCTGATGCACTCGGCAAGAACGGCTACTCCGCGGTGACCGAGACCAAGATCCTGGGTGCGGCCAACCCATACGTCTACCCGGACAACCTGCCGAGGACCAACGCCCACGGAGGCCCGGGAGGCGCTCCCGGGTGCTGGCAGTCGATCACGCGAGACCTCTGGCCCGCTCCGTATCTCGTGATGGACACCGGCGCGTCGCTGGCCCCCTACAACCACTTCGAGCTGGGGCAGCCGCTGCTCAACGAATACGTCTGGGGACGTCAGTTCGGCGAACACACGGTGAACCCGTGAAAATCACTGGAACCGCCCTGCGCCTCGGCGCCAGTTCGCTTGTCCTCCTCGCCTTCACCGGCCTCATCATCGTCGTCTTCGGTCAACTGCGATTCGACCGCACCCACGACTACGTCGCGCGGTTCACCAACGCCAGCGGAATCCGCGCCGGCCAATTCGTCCGCATCGCCGGTGTCGAAGTGGGCAAGGTGCGCGACGTCCGACTCGATGCGAACGGGCGCACCATCCTCGTGGGATTCGACGTCGACGACGCGATGCCGCTCGACGAGGCCACCAGGGCGGAGATCCGTTACGCCGACCTGATCGGCAACCGCTTCCTGGAATTGACCCACGGCGACGGTCCGGGTGCGGACCGTCCGCTGCCGCCTGGCGGGGTCATCCCGGAAGAGCGCACGGCACCCGCGCTCGACCTCGACGCGCTGATCGGGGGTTTCAAGCCGCTGTTCCGGTCCCTGGACCCCGACAAGGTCAACACCATCGCCCAGTCGCTCGTCACCGTCTTCCAGGATCAGGGCGGCACCATCGATCAGATCCTCACGCAGACAGCGCAACTCACCCAGTCCCTGGCCCAGCGCGATCAGGTCATCGGCGAGGTCATCGCGAATCTCAACACGGTGTTGCAGACAACCGCCGCGCACCAGAAGGAACTGGACCAGACCGTGCTGCGCCTGCGCAGTCTGATCGTCGGACTCAACAGCCGGGGAGATTCGATCGCCGCCGGTGTCGCGGACATCAGCGATGCCGCAGGGACATTGGCCGATCTCCTCACCGAGAACCGGCCCGTCCTGCAGAGCACCATCGTCGGCCTGCAGACCGTGCAGCAGCCGCTGCTCGCTCAACGTGACGAACTGTCCGACCTGCTCACCAGGTTGCCCGACGCGCTGGCGATCCTCGCCAGGACGGGCGGTATCTACGGCGACTTCTTCAACTTCTACCTGTGCGATGCCAGCCTCAAACTCAACGGCCTGCAGCCGGGCGGTCCCGTCCGTACCGTCAAGCTGATCGGGCAGCCCTCGGGAAGGTGCACCCCGAAGTGAGGGTCCTCGACTCCGGCAAGCGCGTCCGCACCGGCCTGATGGGTGTCGTCCTCACCGTCCTCCTGACCGGCGTGGGGCAGGGCTTCACGACAGTGCCCATGCTCTTTGCGACACCCGAGTACTACGGACAGTTCGCCGACGGCGGCGGGCTCGGCCCCGGCGACGTGGTGCGCCTCAACGGAATGGACGTCGGAACCGTCGAGACGATCGTGGTGGCCGGTGACCGCGTACGAGTGGGCTTCACGCTCGGGTCGGCGCGCATCGGCACCGACAGCAGGCTGAGCATCCGCACCGACACGATTCTCGGCAAGAAGACCCTCGAGGTCGAACCCCGCGGGACAGAACCTCTCGCCGCGAACGGGGTGCTCCCGCTGGACCAGAGCACGACGCCCTACCAGCTGTCCGAGGCCATCGACGATCTGACGAAATCAACGGGCGGATGGGACATCACGAGTGTGAGGACGTCGTTGGACGTGCTGTCGGAGACCATCACCGCCAGCGCACCGCAGCTGTCGGCGGCCCTCGACGGGGTCGCCCGGTTCTCCGACACCATCGGCACCCGCGACGATCAGCTGACGACGCTGCTGTCCAACGCCGACCAGGTCGCCACGGTTCTGGGCTCCCGAAGCAGCCAGATCAACGAACTCATGGTGTCCGCGCAGGCCCTGCTGTCGAAGGTCAACGACCGACAGGCAGAGATCGACGCACTGCTCGGCAACGTCAGCGCCGTCTCGGCCCAGATCAGTGGATTCATCGCCGACAATCCCAACCTCGACACCGTGTTGGTGCAGCTGCGGCAGCTCACCGAGACGCTGGTGGCCAACAAAGCGAACCTGACCCGCACGCTGGCCAGTGTCGACCGGTTCGTCGGCGCCATCTCCGAAGCAGTGGCGTCCGGACCCTTCTTCAAGGTGATGATCGCCAATCTTCTTCCCGGCCAGTTCCTGCAGCCCTTCATCGATTCCGCGTTCAAGAAGCGCGGCATCGATCCGCAGAAGTTCTGGGGCGACGCGGGCCTGCCCGCGTTCCGGTTCCCGGACCCCAACGGGACGCGATTCCCCAACGGTGCCCCGCCTCCCGCGCCCGGCGTCCTCGAGGGCACCCCGGAGTACCCGGGGCCGGCGGTGGAGAAGGGCTCTCCCTGCTCCTACACGCCCGCACCCGGTGCGCTGCCCACCCCGGCGGACCCGCTGCCGTGCGCCCGCGAGACCGTGGGACCGTTCGGACCTAACCCCTACGGTCCCGATTACGGGCCGCCGGACGTCGCCGCATCAGCACCGTCGCCGGATACTGCTCCGGCACCGGGCATTCCGGCGGCCGCGATACCCGGACAGACATCGCCCGCGGTGCCTGGCGCCCCCGTCCCGCTGCCGCCGGCACCGCCCGGCGCCCGCACCGTCCCGACCCCGCCCGACGGAGAGTGATGTGATGACCACCGCCGTGCGCCACCGACTGCGTTCCCGACGCGGTGTCGCTGTCGTCGTCGCGGTCGTGGCGGTGCTCGCCCTGCTCGTCTCACTCGCCGGGTACGCGGGCTACCGCGCCTACCGGTCACTGACCACGACGACGGTCACCGCGTACTTCCCCGAGACCGTCGGGTTGTATCCAGGGGACCGTGTCCTGGTGATGGGTGTGCGCGTCGGTGCCATCGACTCGATCGTCCCCGAGCGCGACCGTTCGAAAGTGGTTCTGCACTTCGACCATTCGGTGATGGTCCCAGCCAACGCCACAGCGTCCATCCTGAATCCGAGCCTGGTCGCCTCGCGAGCGATCCAGCTGGGGCCGGCATACGAAGGTGGGCCGGCACTGGCCGACGGAGCCGTCATCCCCGTCGAACGCACTCAGGTACCGGTCGAGTGGGACGACCTGCGCAAGCAACTCGCCGAGCTGGTCACCGGTCTGGGTCCGACCCCGGCACAACCACGAGGACCCGTGGGGGACGTCATCGCAGCATTCGGCGACGGCCTCAGCGGAAAGGGGCGCCAACTCAACGACACGTTCCGAAGTCTGTCGGACGCGTTGTCCGCGTTGAAGAAAGGACGCGGCGACCTGTTCTCGGTGGTGCGCAACCTCGCGTTGTTCGTGACGACGCTGCGCGCCAGCGACCAGCAGTTCGCGGCGTTCAACACCGACCTCGCCACCCTGACCACAGCCCTGCATGATTCCGACCAGGAACTGGCGCGCGGCGTCCGTGGTTTCCGCACCCTGCTCGACACAACCCGCACGTTTCTGGACCGCAACGGTGAGGTGGCGGCCACCGATGTGAAGAATCTGCGGGAGGTCACCGATGCGCTGCTGCAACCGGACGCCCTCAAGGGTCTGGAGAACACGCTGCACGTGCTGCCCACCTTCGGCGCGAACTTCGTCAACATCTATTCCCCGGTGAACGGGTCGCTGACCGCCGTGCCGGTGGTGAACAACTTCTCCAATCCACTTCAGTTGCTGTGCAGCGGTATTCAGGCCGGTAGCCGGCTCGGTTATCAGGAATCCGCAGAACTGTGCGCCCAGTACCTGGCACCCGTCCTGGACGCCATCAAGTTCAACTATCTGCCGTTCGGCGTCGTCCCCGCCACCACCGCCTCGACACTGCCGAAGTACATCGGCTACTCCGAGGATCGCCTGCGGCCCCCGGCGGGCTACAAGGACACCACCGTGCCCGGCGTGTGGGCACGAGACACCCCGTTCTCCCACGGCAATCATGAGCCGGGCTGGGTGGTCGCCCCCGGCATGCAGGGTCTCGAGGTACAGCAACTCACCCAGAACATGCTCACCCCGGAGTCGCTGGCAGAGATGATGGGCGGGCCGGACGCGTCGCCACCCCCGGCGGGCGCCCGGGCACCCGGACCGCCCAACGCCTACGACCAGAACAATCCGCTGCCGCCCCCGTGGTATCCGCAGCCTCCGCCGACCCCGGCTCCCGGGCCGCCCGGTACGCCGTTGCTGCCGGCCGAAGGTGCCTCACCGTGACCCGCACGCTGAGCCGCGGCGCGCAGCGAGTCGCCGCGGTGCTGCTCGGGGTCGTCTTGCTGACCGGGTGCGGTTCGTGGCGGGGACTGGCGAACGTGCCGCTGCCTGGGGGACCAGGCAGCGGCCCCGGGCACACCACGATCTACGTGCAGCTGCGAAACACGTTGGCCCTGAACGTGAACAGCCGGGTACGCGTCGCCGATGTCTTCGTCGGCCGAGTGTCGAAGATCGAGGTGCAGCACTGGTCGGCTCTGCTGACGCTGGATCTCGAACCCGGAATCAGTCTTCCGCGCAACGCGACGGCGAAAGTCGGTCAGACCAGCGTGCTGGGCAGCCAGCATGTCGAACTCGCCGCGCCGCCCGATCCGTCGAGGCAACCGCTGCGCGACGGTGACACCATCCCGCTGTCGCAGACCTCGGCGTTTCCGACGACCGAACGGACGCTGGCCACGATCGCCACGGTGTTGCGCGGGGGGTGGTGTCTCCAACCTGGAGTCCATCTCGACCGAGCTGGATCGCGTGTTCAGCGGCCGGGCTGAACAGATCCGGGATTTCCTCTCCCAGCTCGCGACGTTCACCACCTCGCTCAACGACCAACGCGACGGGATCAACCGCGCGCTGGACTCCACCAACGAACTCCTGCGTACACTGGCTGCCGGACGCGACGTCATCGACCAAGCCCTGATCGAATTGCCCCCGCTGATAGCGCATTTCGACGACAAGCGGGAGCTGTTCGCCGATGCGACGACGGCACTCGGGCGCCTGTCGCGCGTGACCGATGACGCGCTCACTGCGCCGCGCGCCGATTTGGAGACCAATCTTCGTCTGCTGCAGCGGCCACTGCGTCAGCTCGGCCGCGCGGCACCCTATGTGGCCGGCGCCCTGAAAGTGCTGCTGACTGCACCGTTCAACATCGACAACGTTCCCAAGGTGATTCGCGGCGACTACGTCAACATCTCCGGGGTGATCGACTTGACGCTGAGTTCGATCGACAACGCTCTTCTCAGCGGAACAGGCGTCTCCGGATCCTTGCGCGCGCTGGAACAGTCGTGGGGGCGCGACCCGGCGACGATGATCCCCGACGTGCGCTACACCCCGAATCCTGCCGACCTCCCACCGGAACGGGGGCAGTAGAGATGCTTCCCCGCGGCCGCCGTCGGCAACTCATGATCTTCGCGGTTCTCACCGTCGTGTCGATCACGGTGCTCGGCACCTACTATCTGCGCCTGCCTGCGCTGGTCGGCATCGGTCGCTATTCCGTCGCCGTGGCCCTTCCGTCGTCAGGCGGTCTCTATCCCACGGCGAACGTCACTTTCCGCGGCAGCACCATCGGCACGGTCACCTCTGTCGAGCCGGTCAGCGGCGGGGTCCGCGCGGTCCTGTCTCTCGACGACGACGTCCGCGTGCCCGGCGATGTCACGGCCGACGTGCACTCGATCTCCGCCGTCGGCGAGCAATACCTCGAACTGGTCGCCGACGACCCGGATGCCACCTCCGCCACCGTGTTGTCAGCGGGCCAGACGATCACCAAAAGCACCGTGCCGCAACCGATCGGTCCGTTGCTCGATGCCACCAACCGGGCGGTCGACGCGTTGCCGCAGGACGAGCTCGCCGCAGTGCTGAAAGAGACATCCACGGCTGTGGGTGGAATCGGCCCCACCCTGCAGCGTCTCGTCGACTCCGCCCAGGCCCTCGGCGGGGATCTCGCCGCCAACGCCGACGCCATCGACGCGATCATCGACAACTCGGGACCGCTGCTCGACAGTCAGGTCTCGACCGGCGCGGCGATCAACACGTGGGCACGTAACGTACGGGACTTGGCGCGTCAGGCACAGCAGGAAGACGATTCCGTCCAGGCCGTCCTGCAGAATGCGGCGCCGACCGCGGACCAGCTGAACACGTTCTTCGGCGATGTGCGCGAGGCACTTCCCCAGGTGCTCGCCAACACCGCTGTGGTGTTCGACATGCTCAAGCGCTACCACGCCGGCCTCGAACAGGGTCTGGTCTTCCTTCCGCAGGGCGCCTCGATCGCGCAGGCCGTGGTGGCTCCGTACCCCAACGCCGCGGTGCTCGACTTCCGGCTCGCCATCAACCAGCCACCTCCCTGCATGACCGGTTTCCTGCCGGCCTCCGAGTGGAGGTCGCCGGCAGAGACCACCACGATCGATCCCCCGGTACGGGCGTACTGCAAGATCCCGAAAGAGTTCCAGGGCAACGTGGTTCGGGGAGCACGCAACTACCCCTGCGCCGACGTCCCCGGCAAGCGGGCGGCCAGTCCGGAAGAGTGCCGCAGTGACGAGCCCTACCGACCGACGGGCACCAACCCGTGGTACGGCGACCCGGAGCAGGTGCTGTCCTGCCCCGCCCCCGCGGGCCGGTGCGATCAACCCGTCCGGCCCGGCATCGTGGTCCCGGCCCCGAGTGTGAACAACGGGCGCAATCCCGCGCCCGCCGATGCGCTCTCACCCTCCCCGGGCGGGACCCGGGACCCGGTGACGGCGCCCAGGTCGGGGACGACGACATGCACTGGGCAGCAGCCGAATTCGTGTACCTACGTTCCCGCCGACATCCCTTCCGCGATGTACGACGTCGCGCGGGGGCAGGTGACGGCCAGTGACGGCACGGTGTTCAGCGTGTCATCGCCACCCATCACCGGAGACGAGTGGAAGGGCATGCTCGCACCGGCAGGGTGATCGTCACCGCCCGATGAGCCGCGACACCAGTGAGGCCTGCGGATCGTTGCGCTGTTGGTCCTGCAGGAATGCGATGCCATCCTCGACGGCTCGGCGGACGCGCTCGCGCACGCGCCGGACCGCGCGGTCGTCGTCGTGGCGGCCGGCGAGGTCGTCGGTGGGGATGGCCGGGCCGAACCAGTAGTACTGCCGTTCCGGTCGCGGGATCGGCGTCGGTCCGACGCCGCGAACCACCGGCCACAGATCGGGGCTGCCCGTGATCGTCTCGAACGCGGAGCGCAACGGGGCCATCACCGGGTTGTCGCTGTCGACCACGACGTCGAGTGCCTCCTCAGCGCCGACCGAGGCGAACGGCACGATCGGGTAGCCGTGCTTGATGGCGAGCCGTGCGAAACCGACCCGGTTCTTCCAGATCAGCTGATACTTCTCGCCTTTGCGTTTCGCCACCTCCCGTCCACCCCCCGGGAAGACCAGGACGTTCTGGCCGTCGACCATCAGCGCTTCGGTGACGGCTCGGGTGCCATCGACCACCCCGACGGCGTGCAGCAGATCCCGCCAGAGCGGAAGCGCGAAGTGGGCGTGATCACCGAGTACCCGCACCGGGATGCCTCGCTCCCACAACTCGGCGAGTATCAGCGGGACGTCCAGCACACCCAGCAGCGTGTGATTGCCGACGAATAGTGATGGCGTGAGGTCGATCTCGTCGATTCCGTAGACTCTCGGACGGATCAGACGCCGCACCGGCGCCAGCGCTGCCACCGTCCGTCCCATCACGTCCGGGGCAGGCGTGTCGGGTGCCTGCGTCACACCGGCGACGCCTTGGCTGCTTGCTCACCGCGCTGACGAGCCGTCGCAAGGGCTTCCACCCGGAACTGCTCCCGTTCCTGCGCGGTCCACCGCGTGGTGGGTTCCAGCACAAGGGAATCGACGCGGTAGCCGAGCAGCCCGAAGACGTACTCCAGGTACGGCAACTGGAAATCCTGCAGTTCGGGATGTCTGCCGTCGTAGGCGCTGCTGCGCGTGAGGATCAGGTGCAGCGGTCGCCCCTCTCCGAGGGTGCCCACGTGGCGGCCGTCGCCGTCGAGAGTGAACGTCAGGAGCGGCTGCACGATCACGTCGATCCAATTCTTCAGCGGGGCAGGGATGGACCAGTTCCACATGGGCGAGGAGATCACCACCCTGTCGCTCGCCCGCACGCGATCGATGCCGGCGCGAACCCGCTCCCACCCCGCCTCCTGGGACTCGGTGAGCGTCTCTCCGAACAGCGGCGCGAACTTCGCGGTAGCTGCCTCACGATCGAAGGTCGGCACGTCCTCTGCCCACACATCGAGATGATCCACCGTCCCCCCGCCGGCGGCGTCGAGAAAGGCGCGAGCGGCCTCCGACGACAACGACGCTCGACCTTTCGGGGATGCCTCGACCCAGAGAGTGCGCACGGCGGTCACCATACCAAAAAGTATGCCGAGGCGACCCCGCCCGTCCTCGAGCAGAGCACTACGCTGACTCGGGTGGCAGCCGAGCACCGGGGCACCGGGCGCAACACGTCAGACGAGTGGCTACAGGCCGGTTTCGCGCTGCTCGCCGAGGACGGCTTCACCGCCCTGAAGATCGACAACCTCTCGGCGCGACTGGGCATCACGAAAGGCAGCTTCTACTGGCACTTCACCGACATGGCGGCCTACAAGGCCGCTCTGGTGTCGGCGTGGGCCCAGTGGCGCGACGACGATCATCGGCGGTTCAGCGAGCTGGGCGCGCTGCCACCGCGGGAACGACTCATCAAGATGACGGCGTTTCTCGTCAGCCCCCGACAGTGGATGCTCGAGCGCGCGATGCGTGAGTGGGGACGTTCCGACCCTGCCGCCGCGCGCAGCGTCCGGGCCGCCGACCGCCGGGCGCATGCGGCAGTGCGGCAGGCGTTTCTCGACATCGGATTCGACAGGAAAACCGCCGAGGAACGCTCGCAGTGGCTGTTCGCGATCGGCGTCGGTGCGCTTCATCTGTCCAACGCGAAGTCCCCGCGGTTCCCCCTGAAGCGGCGTCAGGAGTTGGTGGACTTCATGCTCCGGCCGTGAGGCCGCCTCAGCAGAGAGAGCCCGCGAACACCGCTCCGGTCACGAGCGCGACGAGGATCGCGACGGTCGGCATCCCGCTGGACAACGCGAGAACCACTCCCGCGATGCCGGCGATGAGCACCGTCGCCATCACGAACCCGATCAGCCAATTCACGGGGTGAGAGGAGCGCGCTGGCTTCATCTCCTGCGGGACCATTGCGCCCTCGCCGATTCCGGCCATGATCGTCCTCTCTGTGATGACCGACACACTATAACGTGGCGATGACGCAGATCACAGCAACAACGGGCAAGCTCGCACATCGAAAGCCGCTCTAACAAAAGCGATTAGACGGCCTAAGCGGGTGTTGGAGATTCGGTACCTTCGCAGGTGTGCGCCTGCGCAGGCTCGTCCCGCTGACGGCCCTGACGGCCGTCCTCGTGCAGTGCGCGCCGGCGCCCGCGCCACCGACACCGCCCAGCACGACCACCACCACAACCACCGCGCCGACCACCACGCTGACGACACCCGAGCCTCGACCGGCCACCGTCGACACGGTCACCGCCGCCGACCTCGGCGCAACCTGGCGGCCGGGCTGCCCGGTGTCCCCGGATCAGCTGCGTCGCGTCGAGCTCGACTTCTGGGGGTCGGATGGCCGCCTGCATCGCGGGGAGCTGGTGGTCGATGCCGCGATCACCGATGCCGTCATCGACGTGTTCGCCCGCCTTGCTGCGCTGCGCTTCCCGATCGAGAAGATGAACAGCCCCAACCGCTATCCGGGCGCGGAGGACGAATTGTCGATGCGCGACAACAACACCTCGGCCTTCAACTGTCGCGGCATCCCGGGGTCCACCAGCTGGTCCTGGCATGCGTACGGCCGGGCGGTCGACATCAACCCACTCGTGAATCCCTATGTCGATGCCCGTGGACATGTCGAACCTGCCACCGGCACACCGTGGCTGGACCGGAGCCGCCGCGACGCCGGCATGCTGCACGACGGCGACCCCGTGGTGGAGGCGTTCGTGACCAGGGGCTGGCGCTGGGGCGGGCACTGGCGTACGCCGATCGACTACCAGCACGTCGAGCTCCCGCGGTGAACTCCCGACATGACCCTCCCACGATGACGTAGGTCACACCTTCGCCGGACCGTGAACCGAACCGGCAGCCCCGTCGTGTCCCGTTCAGGCCTTCGATCGGACAGGAGACGACACTGCTGAACCGAATCGCGTCGCTCGCCCTCACCGCCCCGCGCCGGATCGTGGCCGCGGCCGCGGTCCTCACCGCGTTGCTCGCGATCGTCGGTGTGCCGGTCGCCGCCCACCTCTCCCCCAGCGGCTTCGCCGACCCGGGCTCCGCATCCGCGAAGGCGTCGCGCACCCTCGCCGACACCTTCGGTCAAGGCGATGTGGCGATGGTCATCGTGGTCTCCTCGCCCGACGGTGTCGACAGCCCGGCCGCGCGCCGGACCGGAGAACGCATCACCGAGCAGGTGAGCCGCGCACCCCACGTCGCCACCGTGTCGTCGGCCTGGGGCACACCGACGACACCGCCGAACGATCAGGCCGGCCTCGTCAACCGCGACCGGACCGCGGGGCTCGTCGTCGTCGGCATCAGCGGCACCGAAGCCGAGCAGCAGACCTATGCCACGCAGATCGACGAGCAGGTCACCCGCGACGTGCCTGACGGCGTGACCGTTCAGACCGGCGGCACCGCGATGGTCAACGTCCAGATCACCGACCATTCGCAGCGCGACCTGCTGCTGATGGAGGGACTTGCGATCCCGCTGAGCTTCCTGGTCCTGGTGTGGGTGTTCGGCGGACTGCTGGCCGCCGCCCTGCCCGTGGCGATCGGGGTGATGGCGATCGTCGGAGCACTCGCGGTGCTGCGAGCGGTCACGGTCTTCACCGACGTGTCGATCTTCGCGCTGAACCTCGCCACCGCGATGGGCCTGGCACTCGCCATCGACTACACCCTGCTGATCCTGAGCCGGTACCGCGACGAGCTCGCGACGGGCGCCGACCGGGCGCAGGCGATCCGGAAGACGATGGGCACCGCGGGACGCACGGTCATCTTCTCGGCGACGACGGTGGCGCTGTCGATGTCGGCGATGGTCCTGTTCCCGATGCACTTCCTGAAGTCCTTCGCCTACGCGGGCGTGGCGACGGTCGCATTCGCCGCCGCGTCGGCAGTCATCGTCACCCCGGCCGCGCTGGTGCTGCTCGGCGATCGGCACACCGCGCTGGACGTGGGCCGCCTCGTGCGTCGGGTCCTGCGCCGTCCGGAGCCCGAGCCCGTCGCCGTCCAGCAGCGTTTCTGGTACCGCTGCGCGAGGGCCGTGATGCGCCGCGCCGTTCCTCTCGGTCTGGCCGTCGTCCTCCTGCTGGTCGTCGCGGGCCTGCCGTTCCTGGGCGTGCGGTGGGGCTTCCCCGACGACCGCGTCCTCCCGCGGTCCTCGTCAGCACATCAGGTCGGCGACCGGCTGCGCGACGAGTTCACCGAGAACACCGACACCGCAGTCACCATCGTGCTGCCCGATACCGAGGGACTGGGTAGGCCCGAGCTGTCGACCTACGCCACCGACCTGTCCCGCGTGCCCGACGTCGTCGCGGTCTCGGCACCCACCGGCACCTACATCGACGGCCGCCCGGCGGGCCCGCCGTCCGCCCCGACCGGTGAGCGCGACGGAGCCGCCTATCTGACCGTGGTCAGCAGCGCGCCGCTGTTCTCCGACGCCTCGCAGACCCAACTGGACCGCCTGGAGGCGGTGCCGGGCCCGGGCGGGCGCGCGGTCGAGCTCACCGGCACCGCCGCGGCCAACCGGGACAGCGTCACCGCCATCACGTCCACCGTGCCGCTGGTGCTCGGCCTCATCGGCGCGATCATGTTCGTGCTGCTGTTCCTGCTCACCGGCAGTCTTGTCGTTCCACTGAAAGCTCTTGTGCTGAACGTTCTCTCGCTCAGCGCCGCGTTCGGCGCGCTGGTCTGGGTGTTCCAGGACGGTCATCTCGGCGGGCTCGGTACCACGCCGACGGGCACGCTGATCGCGAACATGCCCGTGCTGTTGTTCTGCATCGCCTTCGGCCTGTCGATGGACTACGAGGTGTTCCTGGTGGCCCGCATCCGCGAGATCTGGCTGCACACCCAGGATTCCGACGAGTCGGTGGCACTGGGTATCGCCCACACCGGGCGCATCATCACCGCCGCGGCGCTCATCATGTCCATTTCTTTCGCGGCGCTGATCGCCGCCAGCACGTCGGTCATGCGGATGTTCGGCCTGGGGCTGACGCTGGCGGTGCTGGCCGACGCGACGTTGGTGCGCATGGTGGCGGTACCCGCCTTCATGCGGTTGATGGGGGGCAGGAACTGGTGGGCCCCAGCGTGGCTCAACCGGATTCACCGCCGCCTCGGTCTCACCGAGGCGCCGGCGGTGCCTACTCGAGAACACACGGAACGGATAGCCCCATGAGCCCTGTCAGTGTCATCGCCGGCGTCGCCGGCGCCCTGCCCGAACACCGCTACAGCCAACAGGAGATCACCGAGGCCTTCCTCGCGATGCCCGCTTTCGCCGGCTTCGCCGATGTGGTGGGTGCGCTGCACGAACACGCCAAAGTGGCCAGCCGGCATTTCGTGTTGCCGCTCGAGAGGTACCAGACGCTGAAGGATTTCGGCGAGGCCAACGACTTGTACCTCGAGCACGCCGCGGATCTCGCGTGCGAGGCGCTCACCGCGGCGCTGGAGGAGGCCGGGTTACGCCCTGCCGATCTCGACATGATCATGACCACCACGGTGACGGGTATCGCGGTGCCTTCCCTGGACGCGCGCATCGCGACCCGACTCGGGCTGCGCGCCGATGTGCGCCGTCTTCCCCTGTTCGGATTGGGTTGCGTCGCAGGGGCAGCCGGTATCGCGCGCCTGCATGACTACCTGCGGGGCGCACCCGGCCACACGGCTGCGCTGATCTCGGTCGAGCTGTGCTCCCTGACGTTCCCGGCCGTGGAACCGACGATGGCCAGCCTGGTGGGCAGCGCACTGTTCGGCGACGGGGCGGCCGCCGTGGTCGCCGTCGGCGAGGAGCGCGCACGGCGCCTGGACCCGCACGGTCCGGCGGTGATCGACTCCCGCAGCCGCCTCTACCCGGACTCGTTGGACACCATGGGCTGGCGGGTGGGCGGCAGCGGTCTCTCACTCGTGTTGTCGGCGAACCTGCCCGAACTCATCGACCGGTACCTGGCCGACGACGTGACCGCGTTTCTCGGTGCCCACGATCTGGAGGTCGGCGACATCGCGGCATGGGTGTCACATCCCGGCGGCCCCAAGGTCATCGAAGCCATCACGGCTGCTCTCGAGCTCGGGCCGGACGCGTTGGAGCTGACGTGGCGCTCGCTGGCCGAGGTGGGCAATCTGTCCTCGTCGTCGGTGCTGCACGTGCTGCGCGACACCATCGCCAAGAAGCCACCGGCCGGCCGACCCGGCCTGTTGATGGCGATGGGGCCCGGCTTCTGCTCGGAGTTCGTGCTGCTGGGCTGGCGGTGAACTGTGCTGGCCTACACCGTGCTGATCGCCGCGGTCGCGCTGGAGCGGGTAGCTGAACTGGTTGTCTCGCAACGCAATCTGCGCCTGAGCCGGGAGCGGGGTGGGGTCGAGTTCGGGGCTCGGCACTACCCGGTGATGGTGGTGCTGCACACTGCACTGCTCGCCGCCTGCCTTCTCGAGGCGGCGCACCGGGAGTTCCTGCCCGCACTGGGGTGGCCGATGTTCGGCGTGGTGCTGGCCGCGCAGGGGTTGCGATGGTGGTGCATCAGCACCCTCGGCCATCAGTGGAACACTCGGGTGGTCGTGGTGCCCGGCGCCGGCCGGGTCACCGGTGGGCCGTACCGGTATCTGTCCCATCCGAACTACGTGGCCGTCGTCGCCGAAGGCATCGCACTGCCGCTGGTTCACACCGCCTGGGTCACCGCTGTCGTGTTCACCGCCCTGAACGCGGCCCTGCTCCACACCCGAATCACCTGCGAGAACCAGGCTTTGGAGCGGCTCTCGTGATCGACCTGGCGGTCGTCGGCGGCGGGCCCGCGGGTCTGGCCACCGCTGTGGCCGCCGCCCGTCTCGGTCTGGAGACGGTCGTGATGGAACGACGGCAGACCCCGATCGACAAAGCGTGCGGCGAGGGACTGATGCCGCACACCGTGCGGCATCTCGCCGCGCTCGGCGTGCACCCCGACGGGATGGCGTTCCACGGTGTGACCTATCTCGACGGCAGGCGTGCGGTCACCGCGACGTTCGCCGCCGGCCCCGGCCTGGGGGTGCGGCGCACGGTGCTGCAGCAGGCGATGCTCGACGCCGCCGTGTCGGCGGGCGTGCGTGTCGTCAACGCGACGGCGGGCACGCTCGAGCAGAGCCGAGACAGTGTGTCGGTGAACGGAATTCGAGCGCGCTACCTCGCAGCGGCGGATGGGCTGCACTCGCCGATCCGGGCGCAGTTGGGTCTGCAGCATCGCCGGGCTGCGCGGCGCCGGTGGGGGCTGACCCGTCATGTCGGCATCGCGCCGTGGACCGACCGGGTCGAGGTGTACTGGGCCACGGATCCCGAGGCCGGGGAGGCCTACGTGACACCGGTCGCCGACGACTGCGTCGGCATCGCGATCCTGACCTCTCGCCGCGGCGGATTCGACGATCACCTCGCGGCGTTCCCTGCGCTGCGCGAACGTCTCTCGGGATCGCCGCATGGTGGCGACCGCGCTGCCGGGCCGCTCCGACAGCACGTGACGCGTCGGGTGGCCGGCCGGGTGATGCTCGTCGGCGACGCCGCCGGGTACGTCGACGCGTTGACCGGTGAGGGGTTGGGACTGTCGTTCGCCGCGGCCCGGGCGTTGGCCGGGTGCGTGGCCGCCGACCGGCCCGACGCCTACGAGCGACTCTGGTGTAGAGCCACCCGCCGCTACCGCCTGATGACATCGATGATGCTGCGCGCCAGCGCATCACCGGTGCGGCGCGCTATCGTCCCGGCCGCGCAGGCGTCACCTTCCGTGTTCGGCCGGGCGGTCAACCTACTCGCCCAGTAGGACCCCGGCCTCCCGGTAGACCGACACCGCGTCGCGGCCGTCGCTCTTGGCGGCATAGAGCGCCTTGTCGGCACGCTCGAGCAGGTCCCATATCGCGAGGTCGGCATCGAGGACGGTCTGCCGCCACGGCCGCAACGTCGCCACTCCGACGCTGATCGTCACGGTCCCCGTCGCGGCACCGGCGTGCGGTATCGACAGTGAGCGGATGGCCGTCACCACGCCTTTCGCGAAACCGGCCGGATCGTCGCACCCGGAGAGCACGACCGCGAATTCCTCGCCGCCGTACCGCGCCGCGACGCACACGCTGGGGTCGGCCAGGTGGGCCAGCACGCCGGCGATGTGCCGCAGACACTCATCGCCGGCCTGGTGACCGTAGAGGTCGTTGAAGGATTTGAAGTGGTCGATGTCGACGAACAACGCCGTCACCTGCTCGCCGGCGGCACTGGCCCGCAGCCAGATCTCGCCGGCGCGCACGTCCAGTCCGCGGCGGTTGGCCAACCCGGTCAGCGGATCGGTGTTCACCATGTCGGTCAGAGATTCCTGCACCTCGTGCTCGAGCGTCACGTCGCGCATGATCGCGGCGGTCAGGCCGTCTGCGGTGCGCCTGCTGTGCAGCACGTACCACCCCCACGATCCGTCGGTCCGCCGAACGCGGAAAGGTTCCGACGCGCCTTTCACGACGGTCCCGATCGCGGCCGGGAAATCGGCGAGGACCGCTCGGTCGTCGGGGTGGACCTGGCTCAACCACGATGCCTTGGCGATCGGACCCTCGGGGATGTCGAGGATCTCGTGCCCCTGGCTCGCGCGGTGCAGCACGGTGCCGTCGGCGTCGACGAGGATCACCACATCGCCGGTCAGATCGGCGATCAGTTCGTAGGCCTTGTGGCTGACGTCCTCGAGAGCGACCAGCCGCATCCGATCCTCGAGGGCGGCGGCGACGAGCACCAGCATCGTGAACGCGCCGAGGACGAAGACCTGCACGGAGATCAGTGCCTGGCCGGAACTCTCGATGGACAGGGCGAACGGGCCGTAGCCGGCGAAGGTGCCCCCGAGCGCCAACGCGGAACCGACTGCCATCGCGGCGAACGCGGCAGCGATGCCGGACCGGATCAGCACCAGCAGCGCGGGCAGACCCGACAGGAACACCAGGACGAAGCTCGTCATCCTCGCCGACGCCGCGCACAACCCCACCGTGACCGCGTTCATCGTCGCGAACCATGCCGCGTCGCGCCAGGTGTGCCGGCGCACGTAGTGCCGCCACCGGAGCATCAGGGGCACGAGGAACGCGATGCCGACAGCCTCGGTCAGGTACCACGCCATCGCTGCGTGGAGCAGCTCTCCCGGTCGGGTACCGACTTCTCCGTTGACCACCAGTCCGGCGACACCGATCGGGCTGGCCAGCGCCGGCGCGAGGTAGACGCCGTAGAGCAGGAACCGCTGCCAGCTGCGCAACGAGTCGCTGTGCCCGGACACCCAGTCCTGGTCGCGGTGCAGCATCGCGGCGGCGAACACGACGGCAGCGAGAGTGGACACGACGCCGATCTCCGGGGCGAGCCCCAGCACGATGCGTGCCGGGATGATCTGGACGGCCATGAACGCGACCAGATAGACCGGCCACTGCCTGCGCGGGGAGGTGAGCAGTGCGACCAGCTGCGGCGCGACGGCGGGCCACACCATCGCGTAGGACCAGCTGTCCAGGAAGACCAGCCCGCGGACCGCGAAGCAGGTGACACCGACGGCGAGCGTCCACCCGAGCAGCCGCGACATCGGAGGCACGGCGGAGGCAGCACTGCCCGTCACCCAGGGGTGCGCGCGCGTCGCCATCGCAATAGTCTCCCGCGCCGATTACCGGCGCGCCGAGGTTTGCGCACAACCGTCAACAGGTGTCGTTCACGGTCAGGATTCATTTCCGAAACATGGACCCGCCACAATGACGCGGTGACCGACCTCGTGAACGTCCCCACCGATCAATCCGCCCAGGTCGCTGGCGGGCAGCCCGGGCCCACCGGGCAGACCAGGACGGGAATGACCGCCGATGCCCTGCGCGCGGCGGTCACCGACCACCTGGTGTACTCGATCGCCCGCCCGCCCGCGGTGCTGCAGCCCGAGCATTACTACCGCGCGCTGTCGCTGGCGGTGCGCGACCGGATGCAGAAGCGGTGGATGGCGACCACACAGGATTGGCTGGACCTGTCGGCCAAGGTCACCTGCTATCTGTCGGCGGAGTTCCTGATGGGGCCGCAGCTGGGCAACAACCTGTTGAATCTGGGCATCGAGGACGAGGCGCGACAGGCGCTGGCCGATCTCGGTCAGGACCTCGACGAGATCCTCGACTGCGAGGGCGAGCCCGGGCTGGGCAACGGCGGTCTGGGTCGGCTGGCCGCCTGCTACCTGGATTCGCTGGCCACGCTGGAGCGCCCGTCGATCGGCTACGGCATCCGCTACGAGTTCGGCATCTTCACCCAGGAGATCCAGGACGGCTGGCAGGTCGAGAAGACCGACAACTGGCTGGTGCACGGCAACCCCTGGGAGATCGACAAGCCCGATGCCAGCTACTTCGTCAACTGGGGTGGGCACACCGAGACCTATGAGGATCTGGCCGGCAGGCTGCGGGTGCGGTGGGTGCCGCAGCGCGTCCTCAAGGGCGTCTCGTACGACACCCCGGTGCAGGGCTATGGGGTCAACACCTGCAACACGTTGACGCTGTGGAGTGCCCGCGCGGTCGAATCGTTCGCCCTCGACGCCTTCAACAGCGGCGACTTCTACAAGGCCGTCGACCAGGAGGTGGTCTCCGAGACCGTCTCCAAGGTGCTCTATCCCAACGACGAGCCCGAGGCGGGCAAGCGGCTGCGCCTGTTGCAGCAGTACTTCTTCGTGACGTGCTCTCTGCAGGACATCCTCAACATCCACGTCGAGCGGGCGGGTCTGCCGCTGTCGGGGCTGCCCGACAAGTGGGCGATCCAGCTCAACGACACCCACCCCTCCATCGCGGTGGCCGAGCTGATGCGGCTGTTGCTCGACGAGCACCACCTCGCGTGGGAGGACGCCTGGGATCTGACGGTGCGCACGTTCGGCTACACCAACCACACGCTGCTGCCCGAGGCTCTGGAGACGTGGTCGCTGCATCTGTTCGGCGAGGCGCTGCCGCGCCACCTCGAGCTGATCTACGAGATCAACGACCGGTTCCTCGCCGAGGTGCGCGACAAGTTTCCCGGTGACGAGGAGCGGGTGCGCCGGATGTCGCTGATCGGCGAGGACGGCGGCAAGTCGGTGCGGATGGCGCACCTGGCCACCGTCGGGAGCCACGCGATCAACGGCGTCGCCGCGCTGCACTCCGAGCTGCTGAAAGCCAGTGTGCTCAAGGACTTCTACGAGATGTGGCCGGAGCGCTTCGGCAATGTCACCAACGGCGTCACCCCCAGGCGGTTCCTCGCACTGTCCAACCCCGGTCTGCGGGGACTGCTCGACGAGGCGATCGGGCCCGGGTGGTTGACGGACCTGGATCGCCTACACGGCCTGGAGTCGTTCATCGGCGACGCCAGCTTCCGCGAGCGGTGGCGAGAGGTCAAGCGCGCCAACAAGTCTCGCCTCGCCGAGTACGTGCATTCGACGACGGGCATCGAGCTGGACCCGATGTGGATGTTCGACGTGCAGGTCAAGCGCATCCACGAATACAAGCGACAGCATCTGATGGTGCTGCACATCGTGGCGCTCTACCACCGGCTGAAGACCAATCCGGGACTGACGATCCCGCCGCGGGTGTTCCTGTTCGGCGGCAAGGCCGCACCCGGCTACTACATGGCCAAGCGGATCATCAAGCTGATCACCGCGGTCGGGGCGACCATCAACAACGATCCCGACGTCAATCGCTACATGAAGGTCGTGTTCCTGCCGAACTTCAACGTCAAGAGCGCGCACCTGGTGTACCCGGCGGCCAACCTGTCCGAGCAGATCTCGACCGCAGGCAAGGAGGCCTCGGGCACCGGCAACATGAAGTTCATGATCAACGGCGCGCTGACCATCGGCACGCTCGACGGCGCGAACGTCGAGATCCGCCAGGAGGCCGGCTCGGAGAACTTTTTCTGCTTCGGGCTGACCGAGGATCAGGTCGCGGCGGTCAAGGCCGACGGGTATCGGCCGCAGAGTTATGTCGAGCGCGACCCGGAGCTGGCCGCGGTGCTGGAACTGATCGCGGCGGGCACGTTCACCCACGGCGACACCGAGGTGTTGCGGCCCGTCGTCGACAACCTGATCGCCCACGATCCGTTCCTGGTGCTCGCCGACTACCGGGCGTACGTCGACAAACAGGCCGAGGTGTCGCGGGTGTGGCTCGACGACGAGGTGTGGACGCGGATGTCGATCCGCAACACCGCCCGCAGCGGGATGTTCTCCTCCGATCGGGCGATCCGCGAGTACTGCGACGAGATCTGGGGCGTGGGCCCGATGTCGGTCGATCTCTAGTGATTTCGGCGTGTTTGCCGTCGCTCAGCGATCTCGAACACGCCGAAATCGCGCGTCAGTAGAGGTGTCGCTCGAGCGCGTGGAGCAGTTCCAGCGCTGACGCGACGTCGTGCTCCTCCCCTGACGCGGCGAGCGCATCGCCCAGCAGCGTCGCCCAGATCACGCGTAACCGCGCCAGGTTCTCCTCGGCGCGCCGAGTCGAGCGCAAGACGACCTGCCTGCTGTCGGTCGGGTCGGCCGTTCGACGCACCAGTTCCTTGGCTTCCAGATCCCGCAGCGCGCGGCTCAGGTTGCTGCGTTGCAGGCCCGTGCCGGCGGCGACGGCGCCTGCTCTGACGTCGGGGTGATGGTCGATGTAGCGCAGCACCGTGATCTCGGTCGCCGACAGTTCGACGAGGTCGGGTTGCGCGGCGGCCTGCGATCTGACCGCGCGTGCGACGGCCATGACGACGTCGGCGAGGTCTGCGAGTTGCTCGGCGCGGGGCGGGCTGGCTTGCACGAATCCACCCTACCTGATAGTTATTAATTGATAACTATCTTCTGATAACTACTTGGAGAGACCCATGACCTCCACCGTCGACACGACGGCGCGCCGGCAGGCCGCGCCGCAGATCACTGTCGGGCTGCTCGTCACGCTCGCCCTGCTCTCAGCCGTCGCGCCGTTCGCCACCGACCTCTACCTGCCGGCCTTCCCGCAGATGGTCGACGACCTGCACACCTCCCCGACGAATGTGCAGCTCACGCTGACCGCATTCCTCGTCGGCCTGGCCGCGGGTCAGCTGGTGTTCGGTCCGCTGTCCGATCGATTCGGGCGCGTCAAGCCTCTGGTGCTGGGCGCCGCCGTGTGCGTGCTGGCCAGCGTCGTCGCGGTCCTCGCCCCCACCATCGAGGTGCTGGTCGCAGCGAGGCTCGCGCAGGGGCTCACGGGCGCCGCGGGCATGGTGATCGGCCGGGCGATCATCTCGGACCTGGCCACCGGACGCGCCGCCGCTCGCGCGTTCAGCCTCATGATGATCGTCGGCGGTATCGCCCCGATCGCCGCACCGCTGGCGGGCGGGTTCCTGGTGCAGCCGCTCGGCTGGCGCGGTGCGCTCGCCGTGATCCTGGCCCTCGTCGTCGCCATGCTCGTCGCCGCGCTGGTGGTGATCCGCGAAACCCACACCGAGGAACGCCGGTCCGCGCTGCGGGCGGAGAAGGCCGCCAAGGGTTCCCCGCTACGAGACCTGACCCGCCGCGAATACCTCGGCCATCTGGTCGCATTCGGCTTCGCGTTCGCGGTGATGATGGCCTACATCTCGGCCTCGCCGTTCGTCTACCAGACGATGATGGGGCTGAGCTCGGCGCAGTACGGCGCGATGTTCGGCGTCAACGCCTGCGGGTTGCTGCTGATGAGCGCGGCGAGTGCACGGCTGACAGCGCGCGTCGAGCCGCGCAGGCTGGCCGGCGCCGGGCTCGCGCTCATCCTGGCCGCGAGCATCGCGGTGCTGACACTCTCGGTCGCCGGTGTCGCCGCGGGCTGGCTCGCGCTCCCCCTGTTCTTCGCCGTCGCGGGCATGGGCCTGGTGTTCGGCAACACCACCGCGTTGGCGCTGTCCGCCGCGCCCCGGGCAGCGGGCACCGCGTCCGCACTGCTCGGCGCCACGCAGTTCGGGCTCGCGGCAGTCGTGTCGCCGCTCGTGGGTCTAGGCGGTGAGCACACCGCGACACCGCTGGGCATCGCGATGGTGTGCGCTGCGACGCTGGCGGTCGCAGGCTTCGCGGCCGCACGCCGCTGAATTCCCGGCGATTTCGGCGTGCTTATCGTCGCTCAGCGACGACGAACACGCCGAAATCGCAGGTGGATAACAACCCGGTCACCGCCGCGCGCGCCGTAGGGCCCTGCGCCCGCGTCGCGAATAGGTTCGCGCGCGTGATCTCTTTGGGCCAGCGGTTCCGGCGCATCGCCGTCGCGGCGCTGCTCGCCGCCACCGCACTGACCGTCACCCCGCAGGCGCAGGCGTTCTCCCGCGAGGGCCTCCCGATCGAACAGCTCGACGTGCCATCGCCGTCGATGGGCCGCACGATCCGCGTCGAATTCCAGGGCGGCGGGCCGCATTCGGTGCTGCTGCTCGACGGCTTGCGCGCCCAGGACGACTTCAACGGCTGGGACATCAACACCGCCGCATTCGAATGGTTCCACGAGTCCGGAGTGTCGGTGATCATGCCGGTCGGTGGGCAGTCCAGCTTCTACGCCGACTGGTACCGGCCCGCGAAGAATCGCAACGGCGTCCTGACCTACAAGTGGGAGACGTTCCTGACCAACGAGCTGCCGACGTGGCTGGCCGCCAACCGCGGCCAGGATCCGTTCGGCAATGCCGTTGTCGGGCTGTCGATGTCGGGCGGCGCGGCGTTGACGATGGCCGCCTACTACCCGCGTCAGTACAAGTTCGCGGCATCCCTGTCGGGCTACCTGGCGCCGTCGCAGAAGTTCTGGCCGCCGCTGATCGACATCGCGATGCAGGACGCGGGCGGTTTCGATTCGTTCGACATGTGGGGACCGTCGGGCTCACCGGCCTGGAAGCGGGCCGATCCGATGCTCAACATCAACCGGCTCGTGGCCAACCGCACCGCGCTGTGGATCTACTGCGGCAACGGCGTCGCCTCCGACCTGGACACGGGAACGGATCTGGGCATCAACCTCAGTGCGGGTTCGTTGGAGACGATCACGATCGCGACGAACAAGGAGTTCCGCGACAAGTACCTCGCCGCCGGCGGGCGCAACGCGATCTTCAACTTCCCGCCCAACGGCACCCACAGCTGGGGCTACTGGGGTGCACAGTTGCAGCAGATGAAACCCGACATTGTCCGGCTGCTTGCGCCACCGCCGCCGCCACCGCCGGCACCCTTGCCGCCGCCCCAGCCGGCACCGGCGCCGCGCTGATCACTTGAGGTGCGGATCCAGCAGGGTCGACCACGCGTTGTCCAGCTGGTTCCATTCGTCGGCGCAGCCGTCGGCGCGATCCTCGGGCAGCTCGCCCGAGGTCACCAGATCGGCGCTCGCGTCAGGGTCCGCGCCGTAGATCCAGCACTGCAGGTTGAACATCCGGGTCTCGTCGAGGGAATGCACGTCGGCGAAGTCGGCGGCGCCGAGCTGCTCGCGTTCGGCGCCCGAGGCCTCGAAGGTGCGAGCAAAATCCTTGACGGCTTTGATGGATTCGGGATCCGGCTTGCCGTCGTCCCCGGGCTGCAGCAGCACGAACGCGGCGAGTTGATCGGCGACGTCTTCCTCACGGCCCGTGATCGGCAGGTCGTAGATGCTGATCGCCATGTGGCCGACCTCGTGATAGAAGGTCGCGTACTCGGAATTGACTGCGGCGGCCGTCGGGTCGGGATCGCCGAGCGCGGTGAACACCTTCTTCGCGGAATCGGCGTCCTCGTAGCAGAGCGTGATGCTGCTGTCCTGGGCGTTCCAGAATGCATTCGGCTCGTCACACTGCGCGCCGCGCAGCGCGATGTCGTGGGGTAGGTGCAGGGAATCGTTGATGTCGGCGGCCAGGTCGTCGAGTACCTGGTTGTCCTCGAGCAGTGCGCGTCCGGCGACTGCATCCGGTGTCGTCGCGTCGTCGTAGGTGACGGTCATCGTGCCGTCACCCTCGGAGCCCTCTGTGCCCTCGTCAGTGCGTGGATTCTGGGGAGCGGCAGAGGCTTTGGCGGCTTGAGGAGACGGCGCCGGGGGCGGCTCGCTGCCACACCCCGCGACGATCAACCCCGCGCACAGTACCGCGATCCCCCGTATCCGCATGGTGCACACCGTCGCACACGGACAGGTTCACCGGGGCCGGTTGAAGCAAACCCGTCAGCCGGCGGGAACCAGCTCGAAGATCGGGATGACGCGGTCGGTCCGCTTCTCGTAGTCGCCGAACCCGGGTGCCTGCTCCACCACCCGCGGGTAGAGGCGGTCGCGTTCCTCGCGCGGCAACTCGCGTGCCGTCACCGGTCGCGCCGGGTCCGAGCCGATCTCGACGAGCGCCTCGGGATGCGCGCGAATATTGAACGCCCAGGCCGGATCTGAGTCCCTGCCCGCCGCGGACCCGACGATGTAGATCGCGTCGTCGAACTCGAAGTAGGCCACCGGGTTGACGCGTTGTTCACCACTCTTGGCGCCGGTCGAGGTCAACAGGAGCAGGGGGAAGCCCTCGAACTGGCCGCCCACCTTGCCGCCGTTGGCCCGGAACTCGTCGATGTTGCGTTGATTGAAGTCGCGCTCTCCGCTCATCTCATCGGCCATCCCTCGATCGTATGGCGGCGCGCGCCACGCCGGACGAGTATGGCGGGCATGGATCACGTCACCTTCATCCCGACCGTCGACCAGATGGCGTACACGTTCGGCGGCGCGGCACCCGTCATGAGGATCACCCCGCCGACGGCGCTGACCCTGTGGACCGAGGACGCCTATGGGGGCCGGATCACCAGTGCCGCGGATGTGGCGACGACCGCCCTGGACACCGATGACCTCAACCCGCAGACCGGACCCTTCTGGATCGAGGGCGCCGAACCCGGGGACACGCTCGTCGTTCATCTCGTCGACCTGACACCGGCGCGCACCTGGGGCGCGTCGACGTTGATTCCGTTCTTCGGCGGGCTGACCAGCGTTCCGGCCAGCCCGACGTTGCAGGACCCGCTTCCCGAGCGCACCTACATCTACGAGTACGACTCCGCGGCCGGCACGGTCGGGTTCTCCGCGCAGGGCAGCGACTTCGAGCTCGCGCTGCCCGCCAACCCGATGCTGGGCACTGTCGGCGTCGCACCGGCCCACCGCGAGGTGCGGACGTCGCTGGTGCCCGACGTCTTCGGCGGCAACATGGACACCCCGGAGATGGCGGCGGGCGCCACCTGTTACCTCCGGGTCAACGTGCCCGGCGCCTTGTTCTCCCTCGGCGACGGGCACTACCGACAGGGGGAAGGCGAGTCCTGTGGCACCGCGGTCGAGGGCGCGATGAACGTGACCGCGATCGTCGGGCTGGTGAAGGGCGGCGGGCCGGCATGGCCACGCATCGAGACCGACACGCATCTGATGTGCGTGGGCTCGGGTCGCCCACTGGAGGAGGCGTGGCGCGCCGGCCAGGTGGAGATGATCACGTGGCTCGGCGAGCTGTACGGCCTGGACCGTCTCGACGCCTACCAGCTGCTCACCCAGATCTCGCTCGCACCGATCGCCAACGTCGTCGACACGAACTACAGTGCGGTCACCAAGATCGACAAGCGACTGCTGCCCGCTGTGGCTGCCTTCGACGGCGTACACGGCGAGATGCGTTCGGCAGCACGCGGTTTCGGCTCCATCAACTACTAGGGAGGACACGCGTATGGATCTCGGCCTGACGGGCAAGCGCTTCGCGGTCACCGGCGGGACCCGCGGCATCGGTCGGGCGGTCGTGGAGGGTCTGCTCGCCGAGGGTGCCAGCGTCGCCTATTGCGCGCGCACACCCGAGGCGGTCGCCGACACACAGCAGGAACTCGGCGCGAATGCCGTGGGTTCGGCCGTGGACGTGGGCGATACGGCGGCATTGACGGCGTGGGTGAACGCGTCGGCCGAGGCGTTCGGTGGGCTCGACGGGGTGGTCGCGAACGTCAGCGCGCTGGCGATCCCGGAGTCACCGGAGAACTGGCGGACGACGTTCGAGGTCGACCTGATGGGCACGATCGGTCTGGTCGACGCGGCGCTGCCTCATCTGCTCGCGAGCGGATCCGGTTCCATCGTCACGATTTCCAGCGTGTCGGGCCGTGAGGTCGATTTCGCGGCCGGACCGTACGGAACGATGAAGGCGGCGATCATCCACTACACGCAGGGCGTCGCGTACAAGCTGGCCGCCCAAGGCGTGCGCGCCAACTCCGTCAGCCCCGGCAACACCTACTTCCCCGGTGGGGTGTGGCCGACGATCGAGACCGAGAACCCTGAGTTGTTCGCCGAGGCGCTCGCGCTGAACCCGACCGGCCGGATGGCCACGCCGCAGGAGGTCGCCAACGCGGTGGTGTTCCTCAGCAGCTCGGCCGCCAGCTTCATCACCGGCACCAATCTCGTGGTGGACGGGGCCCTGACGCGCGGCGTGCAGTTCTAGAGCGCCCGTCAGCCCAGCCCGCGCAACAGCACCGCCAGACCGAACTCGAACGCGTCGTCGGCGCGCTGCGGTTTCGGCGAACCGGTTTCCAGCGCGGCAGCCAGTTCCGGCCCCACTTCGTCGCGGTGGCGCCACGGCTGGTCCGGCGCGGCGACATCCAACGCCGAGCCGAGCACGTAGGAATCCACCAGCGTGATCGACCGCAGCGTGTCGGCCGGGTCGAAGCCGGCACGGGTGAGCGTGGCCGCCAACGCGTTGTACATCGTGATGGCGTGCGGGCTGTTGACCGCGTATTCGGTGAGCAGGGGGATCAGCTGCGGGTAGCGGGCGAAGCTGCGGCGGTAGGAGCGCGCGATGTCGGCGACCACGTCGCGCCAGGGCCGCTCGGGGTCGTCGGCGGGGAGTTCGACGTCGGACATCGCGCGTTCGCGCAGGAGTTCGACGACGTCGTCGCGGCCGCCGACGTGGTTGTAGAGGGACGACGGGCGCACCCGCAGTTTGCGTGCGACGCCGGCGATGGTGAAGCCACCGGTGCTGGTCACCAGCTCCAGGGCGGCCTCGGCGATCCGGTCGGTCGAGAGCTTTGGCGTACGGGGTCGACCCATGTCGTGCTCCCCTCTTGCACGGTCGGGTGAGTGAGTCCACAATAAACGAACTTCATTCGTTTTAGGAGCTCGATGACTCTCGATCTGGTGCTCGCGTGAGCGCGACGCTGTTCACCGGCGGCTCGATGTGGACGGGAGAGACGGAGACCGACGCCGTCCTCGTCGTCGACGGTGTCGTCGCCGCAATCGGTGACGACGCGAAAGCCCGCGCCGCACAGGCGGACACGATCGACCTGGAGGGCGGCTTCCTGATGCCGTCGTTCGGCGACGGCCACGCCCATCCGCTCTACGGCGGCCTGGAAGCGGTCGGGCCGGCCGTGCGGCCGTGTACGTCCGTCGACGAGATCGTGCTGGCCGTCAAGCAGTACGCCGAGGATCATCCCGACGAGGACTGGATCGTCGGCGCCTCCTATGACGGCAGCCTCGCCCCCGGCGGGTTGTTCGACGCGCGCTGGCTCGACGCGGCTGTGCCGGATCGGCCAGTGGTGTTGCGTGCCTGGGACTACCACACGGTGTGGTGCAACAGCGTGGCGCTGCAGCGTGCGGGGATCACCGCCGACACTCCCGACCCCGTGCTGGGCGAGATCCCGCATCGCGAGGACGGATCCGTGCTCGGAACGCTGCGGGAGTGGGGCGCAACGGATCTCGTGATGAACGTGATGCCGCCACGCGACGAGGACCTCCGCATCGGGGCTCTCGGCACCGCCGCGGACTACTTCCTGGCGCGCGGTGTGACGTGGGTGCAGGACGCCTGGGTCGAACCGGCCGACGTCGCCACGTATGTCGAGGCGGCCCGTCGCGGCGCCCTGCGCATGAGGTTCAACCTCGCGCTCTACGGCGATCCGCGCCACTTCGACAGCCAGGTCACCCATTTCGCCGAGCAGCAGCGCGCGGTGGCCGAGATCGCGAACCCCCTGCTCACCGCGAACACGGTGAAGTTCTTCGCCGACGGGGTCGTGGAGAACGAGACCGGTGCACTGTTGGCTCCCTACTGCACCGGCATGCACGCGCACGAGAACCGCGGAATGCGGAACTGGGAAGGCGACTCGCTGGCGCGGGCGGCCCAGCGCGTCGACGAGCTCGGACTGCAGATCCACATCCACGCGATCGGCGACGCGGCGGTGCGCCAGGCCCTCGACGCCATCGAATACGTTGTCGCACAGAACGGGCCTCGGGATCGTCGGCCGGTGATCGCCCACTGCCAGCTCATCGACGAGGCCGATCTGGCCCGGTTCGCCGCGCTCGGGGTCATCCCGAACATGCAGCCGCTGTGGGCGCAGCTCGACGCGCTGATGACGGTCCTCACGGTCCCCCGGCTCGGTACGGAGCGTGCGGACCGCCAGTACCCGATCCGCACGCTGGACACCTCCGGTGCGCCGCTGGGCTTCGGCTCCGATTGGCCGGTGTCCTCCGGTGCGCCGCTCGACGGGATCGCCGTCGCGACGTCGCGACGCACAGCCTCGGGCGAGCCGGCGGGTGGCTGGACGCCGCACGAGATCCTGCCGGTGGAGCGCGCGCTGTCGGCGTATACCGCCGGCGTTGCGAATCAGGCGTTCGCTGATAACGATTGGGGCGTTATCGCCCCGGGGGCGAGCGCCGACCTGGTATGGCTGGACCGCGACCCACGGGCCGTGCCGCCGCTGGATCTTCCCGGTGTCGGCATCCGCGCCACCTATCTGCGCGGCGCACCGGCCTATGTGGCCGAGAACGGAGAGGGCTGACATGAGCACAGATTCGGGCGCGTTCCTCGCGGACCCCAACGAGGGTCAACTGAAACGGGCACTGGGCCTGCCGTCGCTGGTGCTCTTCGGCCTCGTCTACATGGTGCCGCTGACGGTGTTCACCACCTACGGCATCGTCACCGAGACCTCCGGCGGCCGGGTGCCGACGTCCTACGTGGTGACCACCATCGCGATGGTCTTCACCGCGCTGTCCTACGCCCGGATGGCGGCCGCCATCCCGGTGGCGGGTTCTGCCTACACGTACACACAGCGGACGTTCGGTGCGCCCGTGGGCTTCCTTGCCGGGTGGTCGCTGCTGCTCGACTATCTGTTCCTGCCGATGCTGAACTATCTGGTGATCGGGCTGTATCTGAACGCCGCCGTACCGGCACTCCCGGCCTGGGTGATCGTCCTCGTCTCGATCGCGATCGTCACGGTGCTGAACATCGTCGGCATCGTGTCGGTGGCACGGGCCAACTTCCTGATCATCGCGATCCAGGCGATCTTCATCGTGGTGTTCGTGGCGCTGGCGCTGTCGAAGATCTCCGGCTACGGCACGGTCGATCTGATGGCACCCTTCACCGGCGACGGCAGCGCGGGCGGCATGAGCCCGGTCCTGGCCGGCGCGGCGATCCTGTGCCTGTCGTTCCTGGGCTTCGACGCCGTGTCGACGCTGTCCGAGGAGGCCCGCGACGCCAAACGCACCGTGCCGCAGGCGATCATGAGCGCGACCATCGTGTCCGGCATCATCTTCATCGTGCTGTCGTACGTCTCGCAGCTGGTGTTCCCGTCCAACCAGTTCGAATCCGTCGACACCGGCTCGACGGACGTGATGCTCGCCGCGGGCGGGTCGTTCGCCAACGTGTTCTTCACGGCCGCCTACGTCGCCGGCGCCCTCGGCTCGGCGCTGACCTCGCAGGCGTCGGTCGCGCGCATCCTGTTCGCGATGGGCCGTGACGGCATCCTGCCGCGCAAGGTGTTCGGGCACGTGTCGGTCAAGTTCAGCACCCCTGTGTACGCCATCATCACGGTCAGCGTCATCTCGCTGCTCGCACTGGTGATCGATCTCGCGATCCTGGCGTCTGTGGTCAGTTTCGGTGCGCTGGTGGCGTTCTCGGTGGTCAACCTGTCGGTGATCAAGCACTACTTCGTCGATCAGCGGCAGCGCAACGTCGTGCTGAACGTGGTGCTGCCCGCGATCGGCTTCCTGCTGACGGTGTGGCTGTGGACCAGCCTGTCGGGCGAGGCACTGACGATCGGTTTGATCTGGCTGGCCATCGGTGTCGTCTGGCTGGCCGTCGTGACGCGCGGCTTCCAGCGGCCCACCCCGGTCCTCGATCTCGAGGAGACGGGGTCACTCACCGAGAGCGACAGGGCGCGCTGACTCGGCGCTGTACTGCGACCACGAGCCCGGGAACAGCGCCGCGTCCACCCCGACGGATGCGAGGGCGGCCACCACGACGGACGCCGTGACACCGGACCCGCAGTACACCGCGGGCTGTGCATCGATGGTGCCGAAACGTGCACTCAGGTCGTCGCGGAGCGTCCCGGCGTCGGTGAGAAGGCTTGTGCTGGGGACGTTGCGGGCGCCGGGGATGTGCCCGGCCACCGGGTCGACGGGCTCGCTGTCACCTCGGAATCGCTCGGGCGCGCGGGCATCGATCAGCGCCGGCGCCGCTGCCGCTTCGTCGGCCGTGACCGTCGGCAGCGCGCCGTCGTACAGGTCGTCGTGGGCCACGGTGACGTCACCGGGCTCGACAACCTCGGTCCCCGAACGCATGTCACCGCGCCAGGCCGACAGGCCGCCGTCGAGGATGCGGACGTCCGGGATACCGGCGGCGGTCAGCACCCACCAGGCCCGCGCCGAGCCGGCCCGGTTCCAGTCGTCGTAGACCACCACCGGAACGCCGGTGCGGACGCCCCAGCGCCGCGCGGCGGCTTGCAGCGACGTGCCCGACGGCAGCGGGTGCCTGCCTCGCGCGGTGACGCTGTGGTCGGACAGCTCGTCGTCGAGGGACACGTACACCGCACCGGGAAGGTGAGCGCGCCGATACGCCTCGGTCCCGTCGGGTTCGGACAGCGACCACCGGACGTCGAGGAGTGTGACGGGCTCGCCGCGCCCGAGCATGTCGGCCAGTTCGCCGGCGGTGATGAAGACCTGACTCATCGCTGCGCCGCCAGCGCCAGGACCTCGTCGGCCGACGGTGGGCTCGGCGGGTGGAAGGACAGGCACCACGGTTCGACGACGCGGTGGAACGACTCCCCCTCGGTGGCGACGTAGAAGTTGCCCGCTCGCAGCCGGCTGATGTCGTCGACGAGACCGCCTTTGGCCCTGGCCATCTCGCGGGCGGTCTCGATCTGCGCCGGCGCGTTGAGCAGCCCGTAGAACTGGGTGGCCGCGTTGCCGGGGATGTTCAGGTTCAGGCCCTTGGGCGCCTGCGTCGCGAACACCAGCCCCAGGCCGTACTTGCGGGCCTGTGACGAGAGGGCCAGGGTGCTGCGGGTGCACGCCGTGAAACCCCGTGCGGGAGCGAAGTTCTGCGCCTCGTCCATCACGAGCAGGCCACCGAGCGGCCGGTCGCCGGCGGGGTTGCGTTTGATCCACGCGAACAGCGCCATCTGCAGCTGGTTGACGAAGCTCTGCCGCTGCTCGTCGGACGGCAAACCGACCATGCTGATCACCGACACCCGCGCGCGGTACCCGTCCGAGGGGGTGAGGAGGATGCCCGGGTCAACAGGGGTGCCCGCACCGCCGAACAGCGGGTCGTTGACCATCGCGGCCCGTAGGTTCTGCGAGAGGTCACCGGCGATCTCGTGCGCATCGGCCATGTTGCTGACGTCCTCGGGCAGGTCGGCCAGCAGCCGAACGAATCCGGCCAGCGTCGGCTCGGGCGTTCTACCGTAGTGCTGCAACGCTTCTCGCAGCACGGCCCGGGCGCGGGTGGCTTTCTGCGTCTTGCCGGTGATCAGCGCCTGCGGTTCCAGCGCCGAGCACGCCGCTTCGACGGCTTCGTAGAACTCGTCGTGGTCGTCGACGACGCTGGCGAAATCGGGCAGCGGCTGGAAGCTCAGCGGGCGTCCGCTGGTGCGCCGCGGCGTCCAGATCGTGACTTCGGTCGAGCTCAGGTAGTCCTCGGCGCGGCCGTCGTCCGACCGCTGCCAGCCGTCGGGCTTCTGCGGCCAGGCGGTGCCCAGCCGGGAGAGGTCGTTGTTGGGGTCCAGCACGATCGAGGACACACCGCGCAGCGCGCACTCCTCGACCAGCCGGCGAATCAGGACGGTCTTGCCCGATCCCGATCCGGCGAAGATCGCGACGTGTGTGCGCAGCGCCGACATCGGGATCGACACCGGGTCACCACTGTGCAGGTCGCGGCCCAGCGGCACCTCGGTGTCGGGGACGTCGACGGCGGGCGTCTCGTCGACCGGCTCGTCCGCAGGCTCACTGCCGGTATCGATCTCGAGCTCGTCCTCGATCACCCCGTCGCCGAGGGTGTCGGCCAGCAGCGTCATCCGGTGCGCGGGCCGACGCGTCCGTAGCCACGCAGCCAGCCCGGGATCGTCCTCGGCGAACAGGTCGCGCAGCGCGGCCATCGTGCGGACGTCGTCCTCGGACACCGGCACGGTCGCACCGCCCCACGCATGGAACGCCGCGATCTCCTCGGCGGTCTTCTTCCCGGTGGGCCACGGCGTGTTCCGGATCAGGAACAGCTGCCGCCGGCCCGCACCCGGCCCGAAACCCGCTGCGGTGATGGCTTTTCGGACCCGACTCAGCGCGGCGCTGGCATTGTCGGCCGCGACGGCGCGAAATGCCCAGTGCCGTTCGTCCTCGGTGGCGCTGTCCAGCGTCTCGCGCAGCCGCGCGTGCAGTGTGACGTGCGTTCCGGGCGGTGGGTCGCAGGTGAACGTCTGCTCGCCGTCGCGTTCGGCGATCCACGCGGTCAGTGCCGCACCGAGCAGTTCCGGCATCGTGATGTCCTCGCCGTCGGAGGCGGTCGCCGCCGAGGGGACCGCACGCCGTCGGTATTCGGCGAACCGGCGATCGAGGAGTGCCGTCTCTTGGTCGGACTCGTTGTCCGACAACGATTCCCACACCACGTCATCGCCCGCCAGGTGGTGCAGTTCAGCGACATCGCCGTGCTTGAGGCACTCGCGGACATGGGTGTCGGCGCGGATCAGCAGCTGTCGCGGCGTGTAGGACGGCGCGTCGTCGAACGCCTCGGGCGCGATCGGCCAGCTCGGGTACGGCGGCGTGAACCCGACCGCGCGGTAGCTCGCGGTGAAGCGGCGCTCGAGGATCGCGCGCCCGATGTCCGCGGTCGGCAGTGGCGTGAGCACGCCGGTGACGCGGAAGCGGTCGGCCACACTGGCTGTCGCCGTGTCCTGGATGTGCTCCCACACTGCGGGCAGGCACGCGACCACCGGCACGGTCCGCCGCATGGTCTGCCGCACGGCCATCAGCCCGTGGGCGACCTGTTCGAGCACGATGTCGTCTCGGCCACCGTCGTCAGAAGCGGATTGTCCTGTGGCGGCCAGCGATTGCGCGATCAGAGTGTCGATCTGGTCGACGGCCAGCACGGCCGGACCCGCCAACGCGACCAGCCGGGCGATGTCGCGCACGCATTCCTGCGCCGAGGCGGGCGCGGTCCGCAATCCCCAGGGGCCACGTTCTTCGGCGGTGAACTCCTCGCTGCCCTGGAGGAACCCCTCGCCGATGTCGTGGGCGATGAAGTCGTTGGACAACAGCAGAACCAGTGCACGCAGCACCTGATGGCATTGCCGCACCGTCTCTTTGGCCGACGGTTCCTTGGCCAGGGCCATCACGAAGCGGTAGAGCGTCTCGGCATCCAGGTCGTCGTCGCCGACCAGCGCCCGCCGGTCGGCGCGGGACACGTGCGCCAGCGAGGCCAGCTCCCAGAGCACGTCCTTGAGTTGGGTCTCCATGCGATGTCCCGGCCGGCCGAGGCTCTCCAGCACACCGCTGCGCACCGACTCCCAGAAACTGGCTGCGTCGAGCAGTTCGACCACGAAGAAGAAGCCGCCGTCGGCCTGCACGCGCTCCCGGATCTGCCCCAGCAGATGCGTCTTCCCCGAGCCGGCGGGGCCGCGGATCACGACGCCCAGCGGGCTGGATTCCGGGTCGGCCCGCGCGTCACCGAAGGCCGCCATCACGTCGTCGACCGCGGCGTCGTTGAGCCCGCTGACGTGGGTGGCCGCCTGTGGGCGCCACAGGTCGTCGCTGGTGGGCGCCCAGGTCAGGCGCAGCGCGGTCAGCGCTTCCCGCTGTGATGCGTCCATCAGCCCTCGATCGCGATCAGGTGCTTGGGCCGGTCGCCGATCAGCACGGCGGCGGCGCGGTCTTCGTCGGTCAGCTGTTTCTGGTTCTCCTCCGGGATCACACTGACCCCCGGGGAGCGGTGCAGCGCGGCCAGCGCGGCGTCGACGGCATCGCGCGGCGCGTCGAGTTCGGCGCGCAGGCGGCGCAACGGCACCCAGCCGCCGGGCCGCGGCGCCAGCTCGGTATAGACCGCACGGATACGATCCTCCACGGTCGGCGTCTGCCCCGGACCGAAGACATCGGCCAGACTCAGCTGCGCGGTGTCGAGATAACGGCCCAGCCCCGCGAGGATCGTCTGCAATGCCTTCGCCGGACCGGTGGCTCGCGCTGGTGGTAGGGCGTCGAGCAGTTCGCGGCACAGCCGCCAGCCGCGGTCGGTCAGCTCGTGGACGTACCGGTTGCCGACCCGCTCGGAATCGATCAACCCCAACCGGTTCAACTTGTCCCGTCCCGCCTTGTCCAGCGCGGGGCCCAGAGCTGCCAGTTCGGAATTCGGCACGGGCCGCGCCCGGGCCATCAGGACCAGCAGCACCGCGCGTTCGGTTCCCGTCAGCTCCGCCGGCGTCGCAGTCACCCTGCCAACTTAACGGGCTACGGCAGGATGGCTCTCGGCATGGTTGACCCCGAAGACACTCCCGAGACGTCGCGACGCCGCCACATCGTGCGGCTCGCGCTGTTCGTCGCGGTCTTGGGCGTGTTGTTCTACCTGACCGCGATCCGTCAGGTCATCGACGTCGCCGAGGTGCGCTCGTTCATCGAGTCCGCCGGCCCGATGGCGCCCCTGGTCTACGTAGCGGTGTCCTCGGTCCTGGGTGCTGTGCTGGTGCCCGGCCCGCTGCTGGCCGCCGGCAGCGGCTTCCTGTTCGGCCCCGTGCTCGGCACGTTCGTCACCCTCGGCGCCACGGTGGGCTCGGCGGTGCTGACGTCCGTAGCGGGACGGCGCGCGGGCCGGGAGAGCGCTCACGCGCTGCTGGGGCCGGAGCGCTCCGCGAAAGTCGACGCGCTGATCCGCCGCGGCGGGCTGTGGGCTGTTGTCGGCCAGCGCTTCGTGCCGGGCATCAACGATGCGCTGGCGTCCTACACGTTCGGTGCGTTCGGCGTGCCGGTGTGGCAGATGGCGGCCGGAGCGGTGATCGGCTCGGCGCCCAAGGCGTTCGCCTACACGGCGCTGGGTTCGACCTTCGGCTCGTTCTCCGCCCCGCTGCTGATCACCGCGATCGTCGTGTGGTGCCTGACGGCCGGCGCAGGGGCGTACGCCGCGCATCGCGGCTGGCGGGCCTGGCGGTCCAAGCCGTGATCGTCCTGACCGACGAGTTCCGCCACGCGCTCGACCGGCTCGCGGCCGGCGGGAACGTGTTCCTTACCGGTAAGGCCGGCACCGGCAAGTCGACGCTGATCCGCCGGTTCCTGGCCGACACCGATCGCAGCGTCGTGGTGGTGGCGCCGACGGGTATCGCCGCGCTGAACGTCGACGGGTACACCATCCACCGGCTGTTCGGTTTCCGGGCGACGACGACGCTGGCCGACGTGCGCGGGGGCGACTACCGGCCCGGCCGGTTCACCAAGACGTTGGCGTCGTTGCAGACGTTGATCGTCGACGAGGCGTCGATGGTGCGGGCCGACATCTTCGACATGATCGCCGCGGCGCTGTCCCGGTTCGGTCCCGCGCCGGGCACCCCGTTCGGTGGCGTGCAGATCGTGCTGGTCGGTGACCTGTATCAGCTGCCGCCGGTGGTCAGCGAGCACGAAACCGGTTACTTCAGTTCCACATACGAGACGCCGTACTTCTTCTCGGCTGAGTCGTTCCGCCGCGAGGATTTCCCGACGGTCTCGCTGACCACGGTGTTCCGCCAGCTCGGCGATGACCGAATGACGGCCATTCTCAACGAGATCCGCGAGGGTGTGCTGCTGGGCCACGCCCAGCAGCAGCTCAACGCCCGCGCCGACAAGGACTTCGTCCCGCCCGACGACGAGTTCTGGCTGACGCTTGCCCCCACCAATCGTCTGGTGACTGCTCGCAACCGGCAGCAGCTCGAGCGGCTGACCGGTGACGAGTTCGTCCATCAGGCAAAGATGTCCGGCGATCTGAGCCTGTTCGATCCACCGGTCGAGGAGACGCTGCGGTTCAAGGTGGGCGCGCAGATCATGATGCTCAACAACGACCAGGCCGATCGCTGGGTCAACGGCAGCATCGGTCGCGTGGTCGGCGTCGGCTACGACCGCTACGGCGCCGTGGTCGAGGTCGAGTTCCCGGACGGCTCGTGCGTCGATGTGGCCCCGTTCAGCTGGGAGGCCACCCGGCCGGTGCTCGACGGCGGGACGCTGAGCCGCGAGGTGATCGGCTCCTACACGCAGCTGCCGTTCAAGCTGGCGTGGGCGATCACGATCCACAAGAGCCAGGGGCAGACGCTGGACCGCGTGGTCGTCGATCTGACCGGCGGCATGTTCTCCACCGGGCAGCTGTACGTGGCGCTGAGTCGCTGCACCACACTGTCCGGCCTGGTGCTGAAAAGGCCTGTGCTGCCGAAGGACCTGAAGACCGACCGGCGGATCGCGCGGTTCCTGCGGGGCGGCGACGACGGCGCAGGGCCGCGCCGGTTCTGCGCGTTCGGGATGCTGACGGTGGGTGACGAGGGCCGGATGTCGCGGCCGCGGCCGGTGGAGCTCGCGGTCGCGTTCGACGACGGCACGGCGGTGTCGACGCTGATCAACCCGCAGCGTGATCTGGCCGATGCGCGCACGGCGTACGGCATCTCGGTCGCCGACGTACTGCTGGCCCCCACACTGCGCGAGGCGTGGGCGGTGATCGGGCCGATGCTCGCGGGCTTCACTCCGGTGGGGCCCGGGGTCGACGAGCAGCTGGGCTTGATCGACTTCGAGCTCAAGCGGCTCGGCTACGTCACCGCGATGCCGTTGGGCGTCGACCTACGGGGTGCGCGCGTCACGGGACGCACTGCGCTGGAGTGGGCGCAGGCCGCGATGCAGGCCCACCGTGACGTCGAGATCACCGACGGGTCGACGGCGTTCGACGAGCCCGACGCGGTCGAGTCCGCGGGTCTGCTGATCAGCCGGGACCCGTCGGCGCCGACTCCGGCGGCCGACCATCTGCCGGGGCTCTCGGCGCTGCTGCGGATCAGCCGCGACGTCGGGGCGGTGCTGCTGGGTGCGCAGCCGTCGCCGGGCGCCGGGTCCTCGTGGGCCGCCACGTGGGAGTCGGCGGCGCGACAGACGGTGGCCGACCAGCTGCGCCGCGCCGCCTCCGAGGTGCGCCTGCCGGCCGACGTCCGCGCGCGCCTGCACGCCACGTCCGATCTGCTCGGGGTCGACCTCCTCGCGGACCTCGCCGACGACGCCGACGAGCCCGACATCGGCGCCGTTCTCGCGGCGGGAACGCGCATCTGTTTCACCGGGACCGCCCAGGATTCGGCAGGGCGCATCGTCGAGCGCCCGGAGATGGAGGCGCTCGCGGCGGCTGCCGGATTGGTGCCGGTCAAGACGGTCTCGAAGACACGCTGCGACGTGCTGGTCACCGCGGAGGCGGGGTACGCAGTCGGGCAAGGCGCGCAAGGCCGCCGAGTACGGCAAGCCGGTGTTCGACGCCGAGGAGTTCTTCGCCTGGCTCGCCGCGCGCTGAGCAGGGGCACAATGGCGAGCGTGCCTGTCTCCGCTGCCTTCGCGTCCGACAACGCCGCACCCGCACACCCCGCGGTCCTCGACGCGCTGGTCCGTACCAACACCGGACCCGCGCCGTCCTACGGCGACGATGCCGTCACCGCGCAGGCGGCCGCCGCGCTGCGGGAGGCGTTCGACTCCCCGGGTGCCGAGGTGCTCTACGCCTACACCGGCACGGCGGCCAACATCATCGCGCTCACGTCGGCGGTGCAGCCGTGGCACGAGATTCTCTGCAGCGACATCGCGCACGTGCTGATCGACGAGGCAGGCGGACCGGTGCGGCTCTCGGGTGCGCAGCTGACGTGGCTGCCCAGCGCGGACGGCATCATCGCGACCGACGAACTGGATCGCCGTGTGAGCAGCCGCGACCCGGTGCACCATTCGCAGCCACGCATCGTCACGATCACGCAGTCGACCGAGAACGGACGCGTCTGGTCGGCGCCGGCCATCAAGGGCTTCGTCGATCACGCCCACGATCTCGGCTTACTCGTCCACGTCGACGGCGCCCGCGTGGCCAATGCCATTGCCAGCCAGCAGGTGTCACCGATCGACGCGGTCGGTGACGCCGACATCGTGTCTGTGGGGCGGTACCAAGAACGGTCTGCTGTTCGGCGATGCGATCCTGGTTCGCCGGCCCGAGCACTTCCCCGGAATCAGCTTCGTGCAGAAGCAAATCGGCCATCTGGCGAGCAAGCACCGCTATGTGGCGGCACAGTTCCTGGCGCTGCTCTCCGACGATCTGTGGCTGCGCAGCGCTGCTCACGCCAACGCGATGGCGAGCGCGCTCGGTGCCGGTCTCGAGGGTCTCGGTCTCACCCTCGCCTCCCCGGTCGAGGCGAACGAGGTGTTCGTGCGGCTCGATCCAGCTGCGGCAGAACTGCTCTCGCGTCACTATCAGGTACACCAGCCCGATCTCGGGGAACCGGTGTGGCGGCTGGTGTGTTCGTGGGCGACGACGGCCGAGGAGGTCGACGACGTGCTGGCCGCGCTCCGCTGACGCGTACCTCTCGTCGGCCCACCCCGAGCGACTATGTCGGCGGATACCGAGCCCACCTCACCAACCACCGACACTGTCGCTGACTGTGGGCCGCGCCGACATTCACTCCGGAAATCCCGACGCGTAGTTCTCCTTGACCACGTCGAGGTGCACCCAGCTCTCGACGGCGGTGACACCGGCCAGACCCCTGATGTCGTCGACGACGTCCACCAGCTGAGCCGCCGAAAAGGCCCGCACCGTGGCGAGCACGTCGCACCGCCCCAGTACCCGCGCGACGAAGATCGCCGCGGGCATCGCGCGCAGCGCGGCGACCACCGGCTCGGGCGCCCCGGCCAGCCGGATTCCCAGACCCAGGGCGCTCTGCCGGTCCTGCCCCGAATGCCGCACCACGGCACCGACGCGCACGACGTTGTTCGCCACCAGCCGCACCACCCGACGGCGCGCACCGGCCGCCGAGAGACCGACAGCCGCAGCGAGCTCGACATAGGAGGAGCGACCGTCGTCCTGTAGCGCACGCAGCAGGCGGCGGTCCACGTCGTCGACCGTGACACCGACCTCCCCGACCGGGCCGATCACGTCGCGCACCACCTCCACGTAGGACAGCGTGTCCACGCCGAGCACCCCGGTCAGCGTCCGCACCTCCCCGATCGCGCGGTCGATGTCAGCCATCGAATCTGCCCGGAACTCGGCGACGATCCCGTGCGGCCCGCTCGTCAACGACAGGAATGCGACATCGCTGCGGGCGGCCAGCTCACGCGCGATCGGCGCAGCCCGACGCGACACCACGATGCCGAGGTGAGCGAGCGCGCCGCGGCCGAGCACCGCGGGATGCACGACGCCCCGGACCACGACCTGACCCGTGCTGAGCAGTCGGTGCACCCGGGTCGCGGCCGCCGACCGGGACAGGCCGACCGCCGCAGCGATCTCGAGATGGGTCAGCCGGCCGTCCTGTTCGAGCAGGCCGACAATCGCGCCGTCAATCTCGTCCACGAATTTTCCGCCTCACCCCGCGACCATATCGTGCGCATGACGGGTCCAATTATGTCATCAATGACGGTTGTGACGTGCCTGAACGGCACTTCACGATGCAAGTCGGCCGCGAAACGATCGAAGCGATTGCGCAGCACCAGGAGTGGTCTTAGCGTTACCCCGATCACATCCCCCAGGAGCCACTCATGACGTCGACTGCCGCCACCGGCCGCACCGCTCCACCGAAGGCCACCGAGGTCGAGGTCCACGGCGTCGAGCCCATTCCCGACACGGAGCGCACCGCCGGGCCCCTCGACCTGTTCCGATTGATCTTCGGCGGCGCGAACACCATCGCCACCGTGGTCCTGGGCACCTTCCCGATCATCTTCGGCTTGTCGTTCCGCGACGCCGTGCTCGCGACGCTGGCCGGCCTGCTGCTGGGGGCGGCGATCCTCGCGCCGATGTCGCTGTTCGGCCCGCGGAACGGCACCAATAACGCGGTGTCCTCGTCGGCGCACCTGGGCGTGCACGGCCGGGTGGTCGGTTCGTTCCTGTCCCTGCTAACAGCGGTCGCGTTCTTCTCGATTTCGGTGTGGACCTCGGGAGACGTGCTCGTCGGCGGCGCCAACCGCGCAATGGGATTGCCGGACAACGACATCGCCGTCGGCGTGGCCTACGGCGTGTTCGCGCTCCTGGTGCTCGTCGTCTGCATCTACGGATTCCGATTCATGCTGCTGGTCAACAAGATCGCCGTGGTCGCCGCCACCCTGCTGTTCCTGGCCGGCATCTTCGCCTTCGGCGGTGTCTTCGACCCCAGCTACGCGGGCACACTGACTACGGGCGACCCCCTGTACTGGCCGTCGTTCGTCGGCGCCGCGCTGATCGTGATGTCGAATCCGGTGAGTTTCGGTGCGTTCCTGGGCGACTGGGCCCGCTACATCCCGCGCGACACCCCGTCCTGGAAACCGATGCTCGCGGCCTTCGGCGCGCAGATCGCCACGCTCGTGCCGTTCTTCTTCGGACTCGTGACCGCGACCGTCGTGGCCACCACCGCACCGGAATTCATCGACGGCGGCGACTACGTCGGCGGCCTGCTCGCCGTCTCACCGGGGTGGTACTTCGTCCCGGTGTGTCTGATCGCGCTGATCGGCGGCATGTCGACGGGCACCACCGCGCTCTACGGCACCGGTCTGGACTTCTCGAGTGTGTTTCCCCGCTTCAGCCGGGTACAGGCCACCGTGTTCATCGGCACACTGGCGATCGTGTTCATCTTCGTCGGACGCTTCGCCTTCAACGTGGTGCAGAGCATCTCGACGTTCGCGGTGCTGATCGTGACGTGCACGGCGCCGTGGATGGTGGTGATGATGCTGGGCTGGTTCACCCGTCGCGGGTGGTACGACTCGGATGCACTGCAGGTGTTCAACCGACGTCAGCGGGGCGGCCGCTACTGGTTCAGCCACGGCTGGAACTGGCGGGGCCTGGGCGCCTGGCTGATCGCGGCGGCGCTGTCGATCTGCTTCGTCAACCTGCCCGGCCAGTTCGTCGGACCGCTCGGCGATCTCGCCGCCGGCGTGGATCTGAGCATCCCCGTCGGTCTCGGCCTGGCCGCGGTGCTGTATCCGCTTGCGCTGCGGCTCTTTCCGGAGCCTGCCGACGTGTTCGGCCCCGAAGGACCCCGGCTGGTGCCCGCGGGGCCCGCCGCCAACATCCCTATCGTCTCGGAGGATTGAGCCATGCCTGTCGGACCCGTCGACGCGTCTGTCACCCCCCGCTTTGCCGGACCGGCCACGTTCGCGAAAGTGCCCCGCCTGGACCAGGTGACGCGCGCGGACATCGTCGTCGCCGGTGTGCCGTTCGATTCCGGGGTGTCCTACCGCCCCGGCGCTCGCTTCGGCCCCACCTACGTGCGTGAGGCGTCGCGCCTGCTGCGGCCGTATCACCCGGCGATGGACGTGTCGCCGTTCGACCTCGTGCAGGTCGCCGACGCCGGAGACATCTCGGCCAACCCGTTCAACATCGGCGAGGCGATCGAGACCATCGAAGGTGCCGCGGCTCAGCTCACGGCTGACAACACCAAGCTGGTGACCATCGGTGGCGACCACACCATCGCACTGCCGCTGCTGCGCGCCGCCGCGGCGACGCACGGGCCCGTCGCCCTCGTGCACTTCGACGCCCACCTCGACACGTGGGACACCTATTTCGGGGCGGCGTACACCCACGGCACACCGTTCCGCCGCGCCGTCGAGGAGGGCATCCTCGACACCGAGGCGCTGTGCCACGTGGGCACCCGCGGCCCGCTGTACGGGAAGAAGGACCTCGAGGACGACCGCCGCTTCGGCTTCGGGATCGTCACGTCGGCCGACGTGTACTACCAGGGGGTGCGGGAGGTCATCGATCGGCTGCGCACCCGGGTGGGCACGCGCCCGGTGTACGTGTCGATCGACATCGACGTCCTCGACCCCAGCCACGCACCCGGTACCGGCACCCCGGAGGCCGGTGGGATCACCAGCCGCGAGCTGCTGGAGATCCTGCGCGGCTTCCGCGGGCTGAACCTGGTGGGTGCTGACGTCGTGGAGGTCGCACCTGCCTACGACCACGCCGAGATGACCGGGGTGGCAGCCGCGCACGTGGCCTACGACCTGGTATCGCTGATGGCGCTGGGGGCGGCGGGCCAGGACTAATGCGGGCCGGGACTAAGCCGCGCCCTTGCGCTGTCGTTTGACGCGATAGAGCTCGCGGTCCGCGCGAGCCATCAGCGCCTCGAGGGTGCGTTGGTCGACGGGCTGCCCGACGGCGGTGCCGGCGCTGACCCTCACCGGTCCGGCGGTGGCCAGCTTCTGAGCCAGATCCCTCGCGCGCTCTTCGTCGTGCCCGGCGAGTACCACAGTGAATTCGTCGCCACCCAAACGCCCGAGGACGGCCCGATCGGGCAGTGCCTGACCCCAGTCATGTACGAGCTGCGCCAGCACCCGGTCACCGGCAGCATGGCCCGCGCGGTCGTTGAGCACCTTGAAGTCGTCGACGTCGAGTGCGATGACCGCCAGCAGCTCCGCACGGCGCCCCGCCCGGGACATCAGCTCCGCCGCCCGCCGCTCCAGACCGGTACGGTTCCACGCGCCGGTCAGCGGGTCGCGCAGTGCCGCGTCGTACAGCGCGGCGAGCAGCACTCCGACGATCTCGGCCCCAGCGACGATGCACACGGCGAACATGCCGTACCACTGGGCGGGCACGTCAGCAGGCGCCACTGCCAGCGCCACACCCGCCGCGACGGCGATGGCCGTCGCCACCATTCGGGCGGTGGCGGGCCGGTGCCACGCCCGGACGTAAATCGCGCTGAACATCAACGGGACCACCGCCCAGACCTGCGCAGCGTCCACGTCGTGGAAGAGCATGGCCGCCACGGGCACTGCGCACAGGCACGCCACCGCGACCACATAGCGCACGAAGCCCAGCGGGGCCCGGGCCGCTGCCGCGAGCCCCACCACGCTCAGGGCGACCGAAAGGATCTCGCCACGTGCAGAATCCATGTCCCACGCGCTCACGACGGAGAAAAGGTAGAGAACGAGGAGCACGCCGAGATAGCCCAGCAGCATGCGGCGCTGCAGACTCGCGGCGAAGTCCATGCCCATCCCCCTTTCCGCGTCCATCCTGTCCCATGAGGTAGAGTGGTGGCACGTCGGCCGGTTCAAAACCAGGCCGATGCGTCGTGAAACGCTCGTCATCGACTGTGGCGCCGGCATCCCGCCAGGCCGCCCCGCCCGATGGCCCGTGGACCTACACAGCTCGTGTCACGGCGATCGATGGTGCCCACCGGCACTCTCGCCACCCTGTGTTCAGGACCGCGCCCGACGTTGCGCCGGCTCGGCACACCAATGCCTGAAAGGCACTCGAAAGTTGAACAGCGACAAGACCTTCGCCGATCTCGGCGTGTCCCAACCCCTGATCGACGCGCTCACCGCGCGTGGGATCACCTCCCCGTTCCCCATCCAGCAGGAGACGCTGCCCGACACCCTGGGCGGCCGCGACGTGCTCGGCCGCGGCAAGACCGGCAGCGGTAAGACGCTGGCGTTCTCCCTGCCCCTGGTCAGCCGCCTCGCCGGCGGCAAGCGCCGCCCGTCGCATCCGACGGGCCTCGTGCTGGCGCCGACGCGGGAACTGGCCACTCAGATCTCGGCCACCCTCGCGCCGCTCGCCGCTGTGAACAACCTCACGGTCACCACCATCTTCGGTGGCGTCTCACAGCACCGGCAGGTGCAGGCGCTGCGCGCCGGCGTCGACATCGTGGTGGCCTGCCCGGGCCGGCTCGAAGACCTCATGAAGCAGAAGCTGGTCAGCCTCGACAGCGTGGCCGTCACCGTCATCGACGAGGCCGACCACATGGCCGATCTCGGCTTCCTGCCCGGAGTCACCCGCATCCTGGCCGCCACCCCGGCCGGCGGTCAGCGGCTGCTGTTCTCCGCGACGTTGGACAACGGCGTCGACAAGCTGGTCAAGCGCTTCCTGCGCAACGAGGTGCTGCATTCGGTCGACACCCCCGAATCGCATGTGCCGGCGATGACACACCACGTCTTCCATGTCGCCGGACCGCAGGACAAGAAGGAACTGGTGCACCGGCTGGCGTCGGGCACCGGGCGCCGAATCCTGTTCATGCGCACCAAGCATCACGCCCGCAAGATGGCCAAGCAGCTCACTGATGCGGGTATTCCGTCAGTTGACCTGCACGGCAACCTGTCTCAGCCGGCACGCGATCGCAACCTGGCGGCCTTCAGCTCCGGCGAGGTCCGCGTGCTGGTCGCCACCGACATCGCCGCCCGTGGCGTGCACGTCGACGACATCGAACTCGTCGTGCACATCGATCCGCCGGCCGAGCACAAGGCGTATCTGCACCGATCCGGCCGGACCGCCCGCGCCGGCAGCGCAGGCGACGTCGTGACGGTCGTTCTGCCCGAACAGCGCAGGGAGACACAGGCTCTGCTGCGGCGCGCCGGCATTCAGGTGGCTCCTCAGCAGGTGACCGCCAGCTCCGAGGCCGTGCAGAAGGTGGCCGGTGAGGTCGCGCCGTACCGGGCCCCGGTCGAGCGTGTGGTCGCGAACTCGCGTCCGTCGGCTCCGGCCGCGCCGCGGCGCTCGCCGGGTTCTGCCCGTCGACGGTCCCGCCGTCCCGCGGCGTCCGGGGGCCGGTCGCACCAGCGCTAAGCGCTCGTGTCGCGGTGCGGGTCGGCGACCGGTTTGGATTCCGCCGACCCGCGCTCGCGAAGAAAGACGGACAGACCGACGATCGCGGCGACGGCGACGAATTCGCTCTGCCAGTTCTGCATCGACTCGAACCAGAACTGGGACGTGGTGAGATAGCGCCAGACGGAGATGGCGGCCTCGCCGTGCTGGAGCGCTTCGTCGTTGTACGCCGCGACGCCGCCCACGGCGTGCAGCGCCCATGACGCGAAGAACAGCACGAAGAACGCGATCGCCAGCGAGTGCTCGTACACCGTCAGCACCGCGCCGCCGTGCCGCACCGGCCACGGCGTCTTCGGTGTGACCGGCACCGTGTGCGGATCGCGGTCCTGCGGCGCGTCCGTGTCGATCGGTTTGGATTCCGACGACCCTCGCTGAAAGAGGAATGCGGTGAGGACGACGTACATGCCCATCTGCAAGAACTCCGACTCCCAGTTCTCGAATGTGGCCTCGACGAAGTCCCCGGTGCGCAGGTAACCGATCACCGAAACCGTATCGGCCGAACCATGTTCGCGCGCTTGCTCGTTGTGCGCAGCGGTGCCGGAAACCACCATGCCGGCGAAGAAGATCACGAACAGACCCAGGCAGGCCAAGAGCAGACCGTTGTTGCGCCACACGCGCCGTAGGTGCCGCATGACGTCAGTATCGCGCAATCTCTCGAGCGTGTGGGACGGTCTGCGGCGGGGTATCGCCCGCTCATGACCGATCCTGGCTTGCTCGTCCTCGGCAGCGGACCGGCGGGTCTCGGCGCCGCCGAGGCCTACCGCGAGCGTCGCCCCGACAGTCCGATCCGCATCCTGACCGCCGACGGCAGGCATCCGTACAGCCGTCCGCCGCTGAGCAAGGAGTTCCTGCGCGGCGAGAGCGACGACGTCGAGATGCACCCGCAGCAATGGTTCGACGAGCACGCCGTCGAGGTGATCCATGACGCGACGGTGGAGCAGATCGATGTCGACGAGCACGTCGTCGTCGCCAACGGACAGCGATACCCCTACAGCGCACTGGTTTTCGCCTGCGGCGCGAGTCCGGTGCCGCTTCCGGTGCCCGGCGGAGAACATGCCCTGCAGCTCCGCTCGCTCGATGACGCCGAGACGTTGCGCGCCGCCGTGGGCGACGCGACGTCGGCGGTCGTGATCGGCGCGGGCTTCATCGGCTGCGAAGCCGCGGCGTCGATGGCGATGCGGGGGTTGTCGGTCACGCTGGTCGCCCCCGATCCGGCGCCGCAGGCCAAGCGTCTCGGCGACGAAGCCGGGCAGCGCCTGCGGCAGTTGGTCGAGAGGACCGGGGCACGCTACGTCGGCGGCGTGGAGGTGGCGTCGCTGGACGGCACGTCGGTTCACCTCGACAACGGCGACGTACTGACAGCCGACGTCGTGCTGGCGGCGACCGGGGTCAAGCCCAACAGCGCGCTGGCCGAATCCGCGGGCCTGGCTGTCGAAGACGGCCGCATCGTGGTGGACGAACACATGCGCACCAGCGCCGCTGATGTCTACGCGGCCGGCGATGTCGCGATGGCGGTCAATGCGAGCGCGGGCCGTGCGTTACCGGTCGAACACTGGCAGGACGCGGCCGATCAGGGTGAGGCCGCCGGGGCGTCGGCAGCCGGTGACGCCGACGCGACGTGGTCCGCGGTCCCGGGCTTCTGGACGACGATCGGCGAGGCCGACGTGAAGTACCACGCCTGGGGCGATGGGTACGACGACAGCCGCTTCGTCGAGCACGACGACGGCTTCACCGTCTGGTACACCGCCGACGGTGCCACTGTGGGGGTGCTCACCTACAACGCCGACGACGACTACGACCGCGGCGAGGAGCTCATCACGCAGCGCAAACCCGCGCCGTAGATCGCGCACACTCGGCGTCAGTCCTTCGGGTACTCCGCGCGGAACGACACGGTGACAGGATCGGCGACTTTCACGGCGCCCATCATCAGCGAGTACGGCGTGAGATCGAAGTCTTCATGGCTGACCGCGGCGTCGCACGTCATGCGCCACGCCGAGCCTAGATCGTGGACGCGAAGGTCCACCGATCGCTGCTGTGTCTTGCCGTGGATCTCGAGGGTGCCGTTGAGCTGGTAGCCGCCGTCGATGGCGGTGACGATCTGGTCGGCCGAGAACCGGATCTGCGGAAAGCGCTTGGCGTCCAACGTCTTCACGGCATTCGAGCGGGCGAGTGACTTCTCCACGCCGGACAGGCCTTTGACACCGCCCTCGCCGCGCAGCACCTGCAGCGAGTCGACGTCGACGGTCAGTTCCACGCTGGACGGCTGATCGCCGGACCAGGTCACCGTCGCCTGCCACGCCGTCATCGCGAGCACCAGCCGGTGCCCCATCGCGGCGGCAGGGCCGGTGACGCCGGTGGTCACCAGCAGCTCGCCGTGTGAAGAGTCCAGCGACCAGGCCATCACCCGAACCTACCCCGACCGTGCAACGCCATCCGCGACACGCCGCTTGAGTTCAAGGGGTCGATGCAACAGTTGGCGGTTGTGACAGTAGTTCGTTGAGGGCTTCGGCTGGGGTTTTCCAGTTGAGGGTTTTGCGGGGTCGGCCGTTGAGTTCGGCGGCGACGTTGTCGAGGTAGCCAGGTCCCCACAGCGATAAGTCGGTGCTTTTGGAGAAGTACTGGCGCAGAAGCCCGTTGGTGTTCTCGTTGGTGCCGCGTTGCCATGGCGAGTGTGGATCGCAGAAGTAGATGTCGAGATCGGCGGCCGCTGCGATCGCTGCGTGGTTGGCCATTTCGCTGCCCTGGTCCCAGGTCAGGGAGCGGCGCAAGTGTTCGGGCAGCTCGCTCATTTTCTCGACGATCGCGTTCTGCACGCTCAGTGCGGTGTGATCGTCGGGCAGGTGCAACAGCATGACGAACCGGGTGCTGCGCTCGACGAGGGTGCCGATCGCCGAGGCTGAGGCCGTCGACCCCAAAATCAGATCGCCCTCCCAGTGCCCGGGCACCGCCCGGTCGGCGACCTCGGCGGGACGCTGGCTGATGTTGACCATGCCGGGGATACGACCACGACGCGCTCCTGCGGGGCGCTGAGGATGGCGGATCGCGCGCTTCGTGCGCAGGCAGCGGTGCAGCTCTTGGCGTAGCGATCCACGCCCTTGTACGTAGATGGCCTGGTAGATGGCCTCGTGTGACACCCACATCTCCGGATCGTCGGGGAAATCGCTGCGCAACCGCCGCGCGATCTGTTGAGGGCTGTGGTGGCGCTCCAGTCGAGTCTGCACCTCTTGGCGCAGGGTGTCATCGCAGGCCAGTCGGCGCTGCTTGGGCCGGCGGGTGCGTTCGGCCGAGCGGTCATGAGCAGCCGTGGCCAGGTAGCGCACCGACGAGGGTTTACCGCTTTGGCGGGCACCGAAGGCGTGTTTGCGTCGGTAACCCGATTTGCGGCCCGTGTGGCGGTTCCGCAGCTCGCTGTTGTTATCGATTTCGCGTTTGATCGTCGAGGCTGGCCGGCCCAATCGTCGACCGATGGATCGCAACGACTCACCCGTGCACACGCCTACCTGAATTTCGATGCGATCGTCCAGTGTCAGCCGCGGACGCGGACCACTCGATTTCGGCTTGGGCTTAGCTGGTTTCACGCCACCAGCCTCACGGAACCACCGCTGTCCACAGCCCTCTGACACACCGACAGCCACCCCGGCTTCAGCCGGGAACAGACCAGCCCGGACATACTCCCAGAACGCCGGCATCCGCGACCGCAACGGCACTCGACCCATCGCAACACTCCTCGATCACAGGGGGTGTTGCATCGACCGCTTGAAACCGCCCCGCGAAGGGCGTATCAGGGTGCACACTCGCGGCAACCTACGCCTCCTGCCGCGTCAATCTCTCCCGCTGAGGCACCACGACGTATTTCGGGTCCTGTGTCGATGCCACACCCGCCTCGAAGACACCGAAGCGTTGCAACGCGCTGCCTGCCAGGAGCGCTGCGCCCGAGGCAGCGACGGCCCAGCGCCGACGACCGGAGACGACGGCGCCCACAGCACCGCCGACGGTGAGGACTTCCGACGCCTGGCGCAACCGGTGCGGTCGGCCGGTGGTGTAGGCCTCGCCGACCAACCCGAGCTTGCGTTCCATGGTGCGCGACGCCGCCACTTCCAGGACCGCCCCCGCGACCGCCATCCGCCGCGCGGGTCCGCTCTCCGACACCGGGGCCGCCAGCATGCCCAGGCCGGCCCCGCTCGCAGCGGCCGAGCCGGTGAACACGAACGGCAGGTACGGGTGCGCCTCATTCCACGCCGGAACCGCCGTCTGCGACAACAGCACTGCGGTGTAGGACGCCACCCCGGGGGCAGCCGCAGCAGCCTCCAGGCCCGCGGGCCGCGCCGCCCAGATCAGCAGACGGCCCAGAAGCGAGCGCCGTAGCCGCGACGGCACCAGCTCAGCCACGGCGGCCAGTCCGGCACCCGGGCCGTATGCGCCGAGAATCCACGTCCCGATACTCATCGGCGAACTCGGCTTGGCCACCCGCAGCATGTGGTGGAACCGCTCGGGCCGGCCCAGGTCCGCGATCAGGAGGTACATGCTGGCCAGCAGGCTGGCCAGCGCCCCGAGGCGCGACACCCGCCGCAGCTGCGTGCGGCCCGTCAGGTCGGCGCCGGCGGCAAGCAGCGCCGAGCCCGCCGAGAGGCCGCCGCTGAACAGGTACGCGGCGATCATCCAGTTCCACGCCGGCGTCTTGAGGATCTGCCTGCCGTAGTAGGAGCGGAACTCGGCCGTCGGCACCGCCATGTCCTCGCGCCCGCCGCGGCGGTGCCGCGTGTGGGCGTTGCGGTCCGACGCGTCTGTGTCGCTGAGCTTCTCGCGCATCAGGTCCGCTTCCCGACGAATGCCGACACCGCAATCCCGACGAGGGCCGAGGCGGCCATGCCTGCGTAGCGCCACATGGCCCCCGCGTCACGGGTGGGCACCACCGGGTCGGGCGGCAGCCCGTACACCTCGGGTTCGTCCAGAAGCAAGAAGAACGCCCCGTCCCCGCCCACGCCGTCATCGGGTGATTCGCCGTAGAGCCGCGCCTCGGTGATGCCGCGCTCGTGCAGCGCCTCGAGGCGTTGAGCGGCCCGCTCCCGCAGTTCGTCGAGCACGCCGAACTGGATGGAGTCGGTTGGGCAGGCCTTGGCGCAGGCTGGTTCGAGACCGTCGTGCAGGCGGTCGTAGCACAGCGTGCACTTCCACGCTCGGCCGTCACCTTCTCGCCGCTCGATCACGCCGTAGGGGCAACCCGAAACGCAGTAGCCGCAGCCGTTGCAGATGTCCTGCTGCACAACGACGGTCGAGTACTCGGTGCGAAACAGCGCCCCGGTCGGGCAGACGTCCAGGCAGCCGGCGTGCGTGCAGTGCTTGCAGACGTCCGACGCCATCAACCACCGGAAGTCGGGAAGCTCGCCCACCATCTCGACGGCCTTCTGCGTGACCTCGGGCATGCCCAGATCGACCGGTGCTCTACCGGGCTGCTCGATGAACGCCACGTGCCGCCACGAGTTCGCGCCCAGATTTCCGGTGTTGTCGAATGACATTCCGAGCAGGTTGAACCCGTCGCCCTCACCGGAGACGGGCACCTCGTTCCACTCCTTGCACGCCACCTCGCATGCCTTGCAGCCGATGCACACCGAGGTGTCGGTGAAGAAGCCGACCCGCGGCGGGTGCTCGTCGTAGCCCGCGTCGCCCGCCGGATCGGGCAGCGGGCCGTAGAAGCTGTTGCCACTCATGGCGTTTCCTCCGTGTGATCGGGCGACACCTGCGTCGTGTCCAGGTCGGTTCCGGTGGCCTTGGTTATCCCGGCCCGCTCGCGATACCCCGCCAGATACTCGAGCAGCGCAGGTCCTCGCGGTCGCCGCCCCGGCCGGATGTCGCACGTCGAAACCTTGCTCTCCTGGATGAACACGTTCGGATCGGCCACCACCCCCAGGAGGTCGTTGACCACGTCACCGTCGATCAGCCCGGAGCCACCCCAGTGATACGGCATCCAGACCTGATGCACCACATGATCATCCACGCGCAGCGGTCGCATGCGCTCGGTGACGAACACCCGGGCATCGGCAGCCGCACGGCTGGTCACCACATGCGCCCACTCCATGTGCGTCAGCCCGCGCTCGGCCGCCAGCGCCGCCGAGACCTCGACGAACAGCGCGGGCTGCAGCTCTGCCAGATACGGGAGCTGACGACTCATGCCGCCCGCCGTGTGGTGTTCGGTCAGCCGCGCTGCGGTGAACACGAACGGGAACACGTCACCGTGCGCGTCAGGCCACGACGGGTTCGACGGATTGTCCTCGCGCCCATACACTTTGCGTGCTGGATTGCCCTGCTGCAGGTACAGCGGGTTGCGCACCGGCGATTCATGCGGCTCGTAGTGGGTGGGCAGCGGGCCGTCGAGCACCCCGTTGGGCGCGAACAGCCAGCCCTTGCCGTCGGCCTGCATGACGAACGGGTCGTCACCGCGCAACGCCGCGACGCCCACCGCGTCCGGGGACGGTCGATAGCCGGGCGGCTTGTTCTTCTCGAAATCCGGTGTGTCGTAACCCGTCCACTCGCCGGCGGACGCGTCCCACCAGACCAACTTCTTGCGCTCGCTCCAGGGCCGGCCGGCGGGATCGGCGGACGCCCGGTTGTACAGCACCCGGCGATTCAACGGCCAGGTCCATCCCCATTCGTTGTCGTAGGGGCCCTGTTCGGTGTGTGGTTTGCGCCGGGCGGCCTGGTTCACCTCGTCGGCGTACACCCCGCTGTAGATCCAGCAGCCGCTCATCGTCGAACCGTCAGCCTTCAGCTCGGTGTAGCCGCTGACGGCGCGGTTCGTCGTCAGGTCGACGCCGCTGATGCGTCGCAGCACGTCCTCCCCGGAGGGTTCGTCGCCGTCCATCCTGTAGTCCCACGAGAGGTCGAGAATCGGACGGTCGCGCTCATCGGTTGAGCCGGCCAGCTTTTCGCGCAGGATGCGGCCGAGGTGGTAGAAGAACCACAGCTCGGAGCGGGCGTCGCCCGGCGGCTCGACCGCCTTCTCCCGCCACTGCAGCATGCGCTGGGTCTGGGTGAAGGTGCCTGCCTTTTCGACGTGCGACGCCGCGGGAAACAGGAACACCTCGGTGCGGCACGTCTCGGGCGAGATTTCGCCGGTCTCGATCTCCGGCCCGTCCTTCCAGAACGTGGCGCTCTCGATCTCGACGAGGTCGCGCACCACCAGCCAGTCCAGGTTCGCCATGCCGAGGCGCTGCAGCTTGCCGTGCGCGGAGCCGACGGCCGGGTTCTGCCCGAGCAGGAAGTAGCCGAACACCTTGCCGTCCACCATGTCCATCACGGTGCGGTAGGTGCCGTGGTCACCATTGATGCGCGGCATGTAGTCGAAGCAGAAGTCGTTGTCCGGTGTCGCCGCGTCGCCCCAGTACTCCTTGAGCAGCGACACCATGTACGAATCAGCGTTGTGCCAGAAGCCTTTCTGGTTGCGGCTGGTGATGGCGTCGACGTAGTCGGTCAGTGTCTCCTGCCCGGCTCGCGGCATCGCGAGGTAGCCCGGCAGCAGGTTGAACAGCGTCGGCACGTCGGTGGAGCCTTGGATGCTGGCGTGGCCGCGCAGCGCGAACACGCCACCGCCGGGTCGGCCGATGTTGCCCAGCAGCAGCTGGATGATCGCTCCGGCGCGGATGTACTGCGCGCCGAGCGTGTGCTGCGTCCAGCCGACGCTGTAGACCAGGGCGGCGGTCTTCTCGCGCCCCGACGCCGATGTCCACTGGCGTGCGACGTCGAGGAATTGGGCGGCCGGTACCCCCCGCACACCCCGCTCCACCATCTCGGGGGTGTAGCGCGCGTAGTGCCGCTTCAGGATCTGATAGACGCAGCGCGGGTCCTGCAGCGTCGGGTCGGACGGGATGTCGGCGGCGCCCTGCACGGGAGCCCCGCCGGAGCCCTGCTGATCGGGTGATGCGTGCTCCTTGGCATCCGACCCGCCGCCCTCGGCTTCGGTGTTCTGGTACTGCCACGTCTCCGGGTCGTAGGACGCCGTCGCCTCGTCGTAGCCGGAGAACAGACCGTCGAGGTCCTCGGCGTCCTGATAGCCCTCGTCGACCAGGAATGACGCGTTGGTGTACGCGGTGACGTACTCCCGGAAGTCGAGCTCGTTGGTCAGGATGTAGTTGATCACCCCGCCGAGGAAGGCGATGTCGCTACCGGCGCGCAGCGGCACGTGCCGGTCGGCCAGCGCGCTGGTGCGGGTGAACCGCGGGTCGATGTGGATGACGTTGACCCCGCGGGCTTTGGCCTCCATCACCCACTGGAAGCCGACCGGATGGGCCTCGGCCATGTTGGAACCCATGATGACGATGAAGTCGGAATTGACGAGATCCTGCTGATAGTCCGTCGCCCCGCCGCGACCGAAGGAGGCCCCCAGACCGGGAACCGTGGCGCTGTGTCAAATACGCGCCTGGTTCTCGATCTGCAGGGCGCCCAGCGCGGTGAACAGCTTTTTGATCAGGTAGTTCTCTTCGTTGTCGAGCGTGGCGCCACCGAGGCTGGCCAGCCCCATCGTGCGGCGCAGCGTGTTGCGGTCGGCGTCGAACTGCTGCCAGCCCTTCTCGCGGGCGTCGAGCACCCGGTCGGCGACCATCTCCATCGCAGTCTCGAGATCGAGGTCCTGCCATTCGGTGGCGTACGGCGCGCGGTAGCGGATCGTGGTCAGACGCTGCGGCCCGGTCACCAGTTGCTTGCTGGCAGAGCCTTTCGGGCACAGCCGGCCGCGCGAGATCGGGCTGTCGGGGTTGCCCTCGATCTGGACGACCTTCTCGTCTTTGACGTACACCTTCTGCGCGCAGCCGACGGCGCAGAAGGGACACACCGAGTGTGCGACGTGATCGGCTTCAGCGGTGCGCGGGGTGAGGGTCAGCGAACGCCCGGACTGGGCGGCGTAACCGCGGCCGAGCTTGTCGTCGCCGGTGAGTTGCCGGTACAGGGGCCACGATTCGAACAGCTTCTTCAGATCCACTCACCGCCTCCTCTGCCCTGCGACATCACCGATCCAACCGCCGGTTGTTCTCATTGGCAAGGCAGGGGCTACCCGGTGAACTGCGGGTTAACCTCGGAACCTCCTGTACAAAGGGTGCATGCTCGAGATCAGCCTGCTGACCTGGGGGGTGACGATCGGTCTGATCGTCGCCCTGCTCGCCGTCGACTTGATCCTGGCCGCGGTCCGCCCTCACCGCGTCGGATTCAAAGAAGCCACCGCGTGGTCGGTCTTCTACATCGCCGTCGCCATCGCGTTCGGCGTGTGGTTCATGGCCACCTACGGAACCGACTTCGGCACGCAGTATTTCGCGGGCTACATCGTCGAGAAGAGTCTGTCGGTCGACAACCTCTTCGTGTTCGTCATCATCATGGCCACGTTCGCGGTGCCCGAGGAGCATCAGCACAAGGTGTTGACGTTCGGCATCATCCTGGCGCTGATCATGCGCGCGATCTTCATCGCGGTCGGCGCGACGCTGCTGTCGCTGTTCTCGTTCATGTTCCTGATCTTCGGGATTCTGCTGATCCTGACCGCGGTGCAGCTGTTCCGGCACCGCGACGAGGACCCCGACGTCGAGAACAACATCATGATCAAGGCGACGCGGAAGTTCCTGCCTCTCAGCGACGACTACGACGGCGGCAAGCTGACCACCCGCAGCCAGGGCCGCAAGATGGCCACCCCGCTGCTGGCGGTGTTGATCGCGATCGGCAGCGTGGACCTGCTGTTCGCGCTGGACTCGATCCCCGCGGTCTTCGGTGTCACGTCCGAGCCGTTCATCGTGTTCGCCGCCAACGCCTTCGCCCTGCTGGGTCTTCGCGCCCTGTTCTTCTTGGTCAAGGGCCTGCTGGACCGGTTGGTGTACCTGTCGACGGGGCTGTCGATCATCCTGGCGTTCATCGGTGTGAAGCTGGTCCTGCACTGGGGCCACGTCGACATCAACCCGAACATCCCCGAGGTGAACACCTACCTGAGCCTGGTGGTGATCATCGCGATCCTCGCCATCACCACCGTCGCGAGCCTGGCCAAGACCCGCAAAGATCCGAGCGCCAAGGCTCATCCCGGTTCGCTGCGCGCCACGTCCAAGGGCGGCCCGGTCACGCAGTCAGAACGCGCGTCCCGTCGGGACGGCGTCGGCTGACCCCGCGCGCGTCGAGCGCTTCGAGCAGGGGGACGGCGACACGACGAGTGGTGTCGAGCGCACGCTTGGCGTCGGCGACAGTGAACGGCTGCGGCACGCCCTCGAGAATCTCAGCGGCGCGCTGGTAGGCCTGCGGGCCGAGCACCACGCCGTCGGCGATCTTGACCAGCCGGCCGGCCCGCACCGCCGCCGCCAGTTCCTTCGGCCCGAGGTGCAGCTCGGCGAGCTCGTCGGCGTCCGGTGCACGGAACGGCTCGGCGGCCAGCCACTCCTCGAGCGTGGAGACCGCCTTTTCCACACGGTCGGGCAAGGCGGCGGCGGGCTCGCGGACCCGGCCGTCGGCGACCTCGAGACCGGTGCCTGTGGCCAAGGCGGTGACGAGCTCGACGGCAGCCAAGCCCAGAGCGCGGCGCAGCTCTTCGGTCGGCATGCCGGCAGCGATGTCATGACCGGCTGACCACCGCGTCACGACGCTCACCAGTTCCTCACGTCTTTGCGCCCACCACTGCGCGTCGACCACCCACTCCCCCAACCGCTCGCCCTGTGGGTCGAAACCCATGGCGCGCAGGTCTTTCTCGCGCGCGCACACCGGGGGTCGGACCCGACCGGAGGCCAGCTCGTCGGCCCGCGCGCGGGCATCGCCGCGACGCCGCAACGCCGGCGGTGCGACGTCGAGCACTTCGACCCCTGCGGCGATGCGGTGTTCGCCGGGGTCGCGCAGCAGCCCGATGTCGCCGATGCGCAGAGGCAGCGGACGTGACAGTCGCAGCCGTGCCCCCGCCTCACCGAGCGGTCGCACATGCACGGGCATCGAGGCGGAGCCGATGTGAAGCACCAAATGCTGCTGCAGTTTTCCGGCGGCACGCAGCGCGACGTCGATCTCGCCCGTGTCGCGCCAGACGTCCGGCGTGCAGAGGGTGTCGCCGCGCGTGATGGTGTGGTGGTCGACGCCGCGGAGGTTGACGGCGACGCGTGCCACCGCGGCGACCTCGGACAGGTCTCGGCCCAGCGATTGGACGCCGCGCACCGTGACGCGGCGGCCGTTGTGCACCAGGTCGTCGCCGACGCGGATGGTTCCGGCGGCCAACGTGCCCGTGACGACGGTGCCGGCCCCGCGCACCGTGAACGACCGGTCGACCCACAGCCGCACGTCGGCGCTCCGATTCGGCGGCGGCAGGCGATCCGTCAGCGCCACGAGTTCGCTTCGCACCGAGTCGATGTCGGTGCCGAGCACGATCGCCGCGTCGGGGAGTTGCTGACGCACCTGGGCGATGACCCGCGTGGGATCGGCGAGGTCGGCCTTGCTGATCACGACCAGCAGGTGCTGCACGCCGAGTGCGCGCAGCGCGGCGGCGTGCTCGTCGGACTGCGGCATCCAGCCTTCGGTGGCGGCGACGACGAACATGACCGCCGGGACGGGTCCGACGCCGGCGAGCATGTTCCCGACGAAGCGTTCGTGGCCCGGGACGTCGACGAACGCGATCTCCCGGCCGCCGATGTCGGCCCACGCGAAGCCGAGGTCGATCGTCAGGCCGCGGCGCCGCTCCTCGGCGAGGCGATCGGGCCACATACCCGTGAGCCGTTCCACCAGAGTGGATTTGCCGTGATCGACGTGGCCCGCGGTCGCTACGACATGCACGCCCGAACCGCCTCGAGCAATGCCGCGTCGTCCTCGGGTGCGACGGTGCGAAGGTCGAGCAGGCAGCGGCCGTCCTCGATCCGGCCGACCACCGCCCGCGTGCCGGCTCTCAAGGCAGCGGCGTACTGCGGTGGGAGAGCGATTGCAACACTGGGCAATTCGATGTCGGGCGCGCCGCCGCCACCGACTGCGGACACGCAGTCGACGACCTCAGCGCCGGTCAGCTGAGCCGCCAATGTCGAAGCCCGGGTCCGCAGCTCGGCCACATCGGCGGTGAGCGTCCGCGCGACGGGGGTCGGTGGCCCGACCAGCGTGGCCTCCAGCGCGGCCAGCGTCAGCTTGTCCACGCGCAGAGCGCGCGCCGCGGGGTGGCGACGCAGACGCTCGATCAACTCGTCCGCACCGAACAGCAACCCGGCCTGGGGGCCGCCCAGCAGCTTGTCGCCGCTGGCGGTCACCAGGTCGGCGCCGTGGCGCAGCACGGTCGCGGCATCGGGTTCGTCGGGCAGCAGCGGATGCGGGCTCAACAGACCCGAACCGATGTCGACCACCAGCGTCGCCGAATTTCTCCCGTCGCTTCGCTCGCCCCGGCAGAGCGTCGCGAGATCGCTCACCGACACCGTCGAGGTGAACCCACTGACGAGGTAGTTCGACGGGTGCACCTTGAGGATGAAGCCGGTGTCGGGCCCGATCGCGTCGGCGTAGTCGCGCAGGTGTGTGCGATTGGTGGTGCCGACCTCGCGGATGCGCGCGCCGGTGGACGTCATCAGCTCGGGCAGCCGGAACCCGTCGCCGATCTCGATGAGCTCGCCACGACTGACGATCATCTCCTTGCCTGGCGCAAGCGTCATCGCGATCAGCAGTAGCGCGGCCGCGTTGTTGTTCACGACGTGCACGGCCTCGGCGGCGGGCACCGCGGCGGCGAGCGCTGCCAGCGCACCGCGGCCGCGGCGGGCCCGGCGTCCGGTCGCGAGGTCGAACTCGACGTCGGTGGCGCCGCTGGCGGTGGTCACCGCGTCGATCGCAGCCGGTGACAGCGGGGCGCGGCCCAGGTTGGTGTGCACGACCACGCCGGTGGCGTTGATGACGGGTCGGAGCGTGGCCGCGCTCGTGGGCAGCGACGCGACGGCGTGGTCGGCGACCTGCTCGGGGTCGATCTCCCCGGCGCGGGCCCGCTGCTGCGCCTCGACGACCACGCTCTTGACCAGCACGCGGCCCAATCTCTGAGCCGCCGCGACCAGACGCGGGTCGGCGAGCACGGCGTCGGTGCGGGGCACCCGACGGCGCGGGTCACTCATGGTCACCGTGGCGGAGGCGGACGGGAATCGAACCCGCCAGCGACAGGAACTGCCGCTCAGCGATTTTGAAGATCGAGCCGGTCACCAGACCGGATACGCCTCCCTGAGCCACCTCCCCATCATGGCAGGGCAGCATGGAAGCCATGACGCATCGGCTCACGCAGTACGCCCACGGCGGCGGTTGTGCCTGCAAGATCCCGCCCGGCGAACTCGAAGAGGTGGTCCGCGGGCTCCAGCATCGGATGCCGGTGAATCCGCCCGGCGAGCTGCTCGTCGGTTTGGACGACGGTGACGACGCCGCCGCGGTCCGAATCGAGGGCGGCACCGCGCTGATCGCGACGACCGACTTCTTCACCCCGGTCGTCGACGACGCCTACGACTGGGGCCGCATCGCCGCGGCCAATGCCCTCTCCGACGTGTACGCGATGGGCGGTCGGCCGGTGGTCGCGGTGAACCTGCTCGGCTGGCCACGGGACGTGCTGCCGTTCGAACTGGCCGCGGAAACGCTGCGTGGGGGGATGGACGTGTGTGTGCAAGCAGGTTGCCATCTGGCGGGCGGGCACAGCGTTGACGATCCCGAACCGAAGTACGGCCTCGCGGTCACCGGTGTCGCCGATCCGAACCTGTTGCTGCGCAACGACGCCGGCATCGCCGGTGTGCCGTTGTCGCTGACGAAGCCGCTGGGCATCGGTGTGCTCAACAGCCGGCACAAGAACACCGGGGAACGCTTCGAGAACGCCATTGATGCGATGACCACGTTGAACGACACGGCATGTCAGGCAGCCTTGGAGGCCGGTGTCCGCTGCGCCACCGATGTCACGGGCTTCGGCTTGCTCGGGCATCTGCACAAGTTGGCGCGCGCCAGCGGTGTGACGGCAGTGCTGGACGCGGCGGCCGTGCCGTATCTGGACGGAGCTCGGGAGGCGTTGCGCGACGGCTACGTCAGCGGCGGCACGCGGCGCAACCTCGAGTGGGTTCGCCCGCACATCGAGCTGTCGGTCGGCGAGGACGAGGCGCTGCTGCTGGCCGACGCGCAGACCTCCGGCGGGCTGCTTATCGCCGGAGAGATCCCCGGGGCCCCGGTCATCGGCGAGCTGGTCCCGCGCACCGACCACACGATCATCGTGCGGTGACTCTGGTTCGGCGAGCGCGCGCGTCTGTACATCCCTGCGGGGCGCGTCGCGTACCGCAGCGTGCGCTCGCGACCACCGAGCGCACGCTCAGTGCTACACCAGGTCCATCTCGGCAGGCGATGCCCCACCGATCGCCTGGGAGATGAAGCTACGGGTGGTCAACGGCCCGCCGAACTGCTGCAGTAGCCCACCGGCGTCGTTGCAACCGAGGTCGACCGGCTCGAAACCGAAGCGTTCGATCAGCGCCGCCACGTCGGCATTGGCGGAGGGTTCGTTGCCCGACACGAACAGCACCCGCCGTCCGCCGCGGCCGTCCTCGGGCTCGCGAGCGAGCACCTTGGCCCACGTGTGCCCGAAGGCCTTCACCACGCGGGCGCCGGTGGCCCACTCCTGCACCAGGTCCGACGATGCGCGCCCACCGAGGTCTGCCGGCGAAAAGTTCTGGTAGTCAATGGCATTGGTCGCGTCGACGATGATCCTGCCGGACCAGTCCGGCACCTGACCGACGAGTTCCTGCACTGCGTCGAACGGGACGGCGAGCACCACGACGTCGGCGCCCAACGCGTCGGAGATTTCGGACGGAGTGATGTGCGGCCCGAGACGCTGCGCCAACGGGGCGACGGTGTCGGGACCGCGTGAGGCAGCGACGGCAACGTCGATGCCGGTGCGGGCGAAGTGCCCCGCCACCGCTGAGCCGATGTTCCCCGAACCGATGATCGCGTAGCTCATGCCGGCCTCTCGATTTTGTAGCGATCGTTAAAGCGTCGACGCTAGCAGAGTCCACACCGGGGTGCATAGGATCAGCCGATGGGCCGGCCGCCGAAGTTCGATCGCGCAGAAGCGCTGCAGGCGGCCATGCATCTGTTCTGGGACAGAGGTTTTGACCGCACCTCCATCAACGATCTGACCGCCGCGATGGGCATCTCCCCACCCAGTCTGTATGCCGCATTCGGCGACAAGCAGGCGCTGTTCGACGCCGCGGTCGAGCTCTACGAACGGTCCGCGGTCGTTCCGCCGGCTCTCGAGGAGCCCACCGCGCGCGAGGTGTTCATCACGATGCTCGACCGGGCCGTCGAGCTGTACACCCGGCCGGCGCACCCGCCGGGCTGTTTCGTGATCTCCGACCCGACGCTGCGCGCCCGCCGCGATTCCGGCCGCGACGCGATCATCCGCAGACTACGCAGAGCTCAGCGGGCCGGCGATCTGCCCGCCGCGGTCGATGTCACCGCTCTCACCGACTACGTCGATCTGGTGTTGCGGGGGTTGTCGGCCAAGGCCCGCGACGGCGCGACGCGCAGGCAATTGCGCGCCGCGGCGGACATCGCGCTCATGGCGTGGCCGGCTCCTGCGTCACCACGGTGAACAGCTGCGCGATCACACCGTTCTCGACGAGCGCGACGTCGAACCCCGCGACCAGCACATCGGTGGTGCCCGGCGCATAGACCTCGAAGTTCAGGTAGCCCATGTTGGCCACCTGATGCACCGGTCCCGCCTGGGTGAACGACAACCCGGCCAACGGCCCGTCCAGGAGCTCCTGAGCTTTCGCATGCACGCGGTCCTGGCCTATCACTGTCTCCTCGGCGTCGGACCATCGGACGTCGGGAGCGTAGTTCTGGCGCACCACCGCAAGCCGGGCATCGGCATCACGCTCGTTGAACACCGCGAGCAGGTTCTCTTCCATCAGCCGAACGATGTCATCACTCATCAGTGTTTTGTAGTGCTCATGCAAGTTGGCGTCAAGCGGGTCCGCGTTTCGGCGGGCTCGAGCCGGGTAGTCGCGCCGGGAGTTCGAAGGAGGGCCATGCGCGCAGCAGTACTCGATGTCGTCGGCGGATCTCCGCACGTCACTGATTTTCCCGACCCCACGGGCGACAACGTCGTCACCGTGACCTTGGCGGGGTGCAACCCGGTGGACCTGGCCCTGGCATCGGGGCACTTGGGCAAGCCCGAGGTGCCCAAGGTCGTCGGCAAGGAGGGCGTCGGCTTCACCGCGGACGGCGCGCGGGTGTATTTCGATTCCCCACCGGCGCCGTATGGATCGTGGGCCGAGCGCACCCGCGTGGATCCGGAGAAGGTCTATCCGGTGCCGGACGGCGTCACCGATGACGTCGCGGTGGCGTTGGGTGTAGCGGGTCTTGCGGCCTGGCTTCCCCTGACCCGCCACGCAGACGTGTCGGCAGGCCAGTCGGTGCTCGTTCTGGGTGCCACCGGAGTCGTCGGCGCCATTGCCGTCCAAGCCGCCAAGATCCTGGGTGCAGGGCACGTGGTGGGTGCGGGCCGCAACCCCGACGCGTTGGCCAAGGCTGCCGATCTCGGCGCCGATGCCATCGTCACCCTCGGCGGGGACGACGACACAGCCGCGCTGCGGGATCAGGCGGGCGACGGGTTCGACGTCGTGGTCGACCTCGTGTACGGCGATCCGTTCCTCGCGGCTCTGGACGCCACCGCCCCCGGCGCGACGCTCATCACGGTGGGTCAAGGAGCAGGAAGTACTGCCGCTGTCCCGTTCTCGAAGCTGATGGGCCGCAGCCACATCGGGCATCTGAACGATCTCATGCCGTCGCGAATTCTGCGCCAGGCCTACGACGAACTCACGAAGCTGGCAGCCGAAGGTCGGCTGCAGATCGAGACCACTCGCTATCCCCTCGAGGAGGCGGAGAAGGCCTGGCGGGCACAGTCCGAAGGGCCCCACGTCAAGATCGGAGTCGTCATCTGATGAGTAGCTATCCACCGTTCGACACCATGCCGATCGGGACGACCTGGCGAGGCGGATCGACCGGCAGGACCCGCGCCGACAGCGACCCCTATCGCGGTGACACGCTCACCGACCTCGCGCAGGCCGACGAGGCCGACCTCAACCAGGCTTACGACGCAGCAGTTGCCGCACAACCGGATTGGGCCTCAGCACCGCCCCTGGAGCGTGCTGGTGTGATGCGCCGCGCGGCCGATGTCATGACCGATCGAAAGGACGAGATCACCGACTGGCTGGTCCGGGAGACGGGCGGAACGCTGGCGAAGGCAGAGCTGGAGTGGAACCTGGTGCGCTCTGTCATGTGGGAGGCGGCGTCCATGCCGCATCACATGGAGGGCCGCATTATGCCGTCGGACATCCCGGGCAAGGAGAGCCGGGTCTATCGGGAGCCGGTCGGGGTTGTCGCGGTGATCTCGCCGTGGAACTTCCCGATGCAGCTGTCCAACCGGTCCGTCGCACCGGCGTTGGCCACTGGAAACGCCGTCGTGCTCAAACCTGCCGGTGATACTCCGGTGACAGGCGGCCTGTTGTTGGCCCGGATCTTCGAGGAGGCCGGGCTACCGGCCGGACTGCTGTCGGTGGTCGTCGGATCGGGCTCCGACATAGGCGACGCGATCGTCGAACATCCGGCGCCACGCGTCGTCTCGTTCACCGGCTCTACGCCGGTGGGCAAAGGCATCGCACAGAAGGCAGGTCTGAAAAAGCTCGCCCTCGAATTGGGCGGCAACGGGCCACTGGTCGTCCTCGACGATGCGGACCTCGAGCTCGCCGTCAACGCCGCGGTGTTCGGATCGTTCTTCCACCAGGGCCAGATCTGCATGATCGCCAACCGGATCATCGTCGATGCCGCCGTGCACGACGACTTCGTCGATCGATTCGTCGGCCGAGTGAAGGCCCTTGTCGTAGGTGACCCGTCCGATCCGGACACGCAGCTGGGTCCGGTGATCAATTCGTCTCAGCTGGAAGGGATTCAGGACAAGCTCAAGCGCGCCCAGGATGAGGGCGCGGAGCTGCTGACGGGAGGCGATCCCTTCGGTCCGACGGGGAGGTGCTTGCCACCGCATGTGCTCTCAGCGGGCAACGACGTCGCGACAGCGCGCGAGGAGGTGTTCGGTCCGGTGATCACCGTGATCCGTGCCGACGACGAGGAAGACGCGTTGCGTATTGCCAACGACACCGACTACGGGCTGTCGTCGGCGGTGTTCAGTCGCGATGTCGGACGGGCGGAACGCTTCGCGCGCCGTGTCCAGGCCGGCATGACCCACGTGAACGATTCCCCCGTCAACGACGACGCCAACACCGCGTTCGGCGGGGTCAAGGGTTCGGGCATCGGCAGATTCGGCGGCCAGTGGGCGGTCGACGAGTTCACCTCCGATCACTGGATCTCCATTCAGCACGCCCCCCGCGACTACGCCATCTGAGTGCGCCGCGCGTCTGCCTAGGATCACGTCATGCTCGATCTCGCGGTCCCGATCCTCAACGCCCCGATGGGCGGGGTCGCCGGCGGGAAGTTGGCGGCCGCAGTCTCACGCGCCGGCGGTCTGGGCATGATCGGAATGGGCAGCAGCGCAACGTCATCCGCTCTGGGCAGAGAGCTCCCCCACGTCCGCGGGCTCCCGTTCGGCATCGGCCTCATCGGCTGGCGGGTGCGCGACGAACCGCGCCTCCTCCACGCCGCGCTCGAGGCGGAGCCGACCCTGCTGTCCGTCAGCTTCGGCGACGACTTCTCCTGGGTCGACGCGGCCCACGATGCTCACGCGCTGACAGCCACTCAGGTCGCTGATCTCGGCCAGGCGCGACGCGCCGAAGACGCCGGCGTCGACGTCCTGGTCGCCCGCGGTGCCGAGGGCGGCGGCCACGGCCAGCCCCGCTTCCCACTCGAGGAGCTGCTGGCCCAAATCCTCGACCACACAGCCGCGCCTGTGCTGGCCGCAGGCGGCATTGCGTCCGCGCACGCGTTGTCACGAGTGCTCGACGCCGGCGCCGCGGGAGCCTGGATCGGCACCGCATTCGCGGTGTGCACGGAATCTCTGCTCACCGACGCTGCGCGCGCACAGCTGATCGCGGCCCACGCCGCCGACACGATCACCACCCGCGCCTTCGACGTCGCGTTCGGCTACCCGTGGCCGGCCGACACGCCAGAACGCGTGCTGCGCAACAGTTTCACCGATCGGTACGACGGGCGGGAGAGCGAGATCGACGCCGAGACAACAGCAGACCTGCACACGGCGATCGCCCGCGACGACTACCGCCTCGCGCCCATCAACGCCGGCCAGGGGGTCGGCGACGTCACCGCCTCTGTGGACGCACGAACCGTCGTCGCACGTCTCACCAACAGCTAGTCCAGCGTCGCCCAGAACGCGTTCAGCGCCTGCGCGCCTCGATGCGGGTCCTGCACCATCCACCAGTGCCCCAGCCCCTCGAGCACCTCGATGCGCGCGCCGGCACGCTCGGAGGCGCGGCGCCGGTTGTCGTGGGCACCGATGAACGCGTCGTCGGTGGCCAGCAGCGACAGACCGGGACGCTCAGCAGCCCGCTCCAGGTCGCGTCCCGCCTCGGCCATCGCCGGCTGCGCGGCCGACCGGTAGAGCGCGAGAATGGCCCGGCCCATGTCCGCGTTCTGGTGTTCGGCGATCGCCGCGGCGACGTCGGCAGGGATGCCGAACGACATCATCAGTTCCGTGCGCGCGCTCAGGTCGCCGCCGAGCATGGCGTCGAGTGATTCCTCGCCCGCCCCCGGCGTCTGCCAGACCTGCGCCATGTCGTGCCACACGTACTCCGGGTCGAACAGTCCGAGCACATCGCTGGCCCAGCTGCGCACGAGTTCGGGTCGGTGCATCACCAGATTGACGACGTGCCCGCCGCCCCAGTCGTGACCGACGAGGTCGATGGGTCCCTCGATCGACGACAGCTCGCCCTCCAGCCAATCGCGGTACTCCAGGAACGTCGCACCGAACCCGTCGGGCAAGGGCGCCCCGAAGCCCGGCGGCGACAGCAGCACCACGTCGTCGCGGCCGAGCACCGCGAGCAGCGGACCCCAAATCGCGGGCGTCTCGGGATTGCCATGTACGAACACCGCCGTCATGGCGCTCAAGACTACGGACTTTCCGGGGGTTTTTTCTCCGCCCCCGGGTGCCAGAGTGGAGTCATGAAGATTTCAGTGGTGGGCGCGTCGGGAATGGTCGGCGCCCAGGTGGTCGAGAAACTGATCGCAGGCGGGCACGACGTCGTCGGGGCGTCGTTGCGCACCGGGGCGAACGTGCTGACCGGGGAGGGTCTGGACGACGCGCTCACCGGCGCGGCGGTGCTGGTCGATGTGACGAATTCACCTCAGCTGGACGGAGATTCGGCGATCGATTTCTTCACCAGGTCGTCGGCAAACCTCGTCAGGGCCGCGGCGAGCGCCGGCGTCGGGCACTACGTGGCGCTGTCGATCGTCGGCACCGACGGCATCACCGACAGCGGCTACATGCGCGCGAAGGTGATCCAGGAACGCACGATCGCCGACTCCGGACTGCCGTTCACGATCGTGCGCGCGACGCAGTTCCACGAGTTCGCCGAGCTCATCGTCGGATCGCTGGCGGTCGGCGACGAGTACCACGCCCCGGTGGCCCGCATCCAGCCGATTGCGTCCGCGGAGGTGGCGGATGCGGTGGCCGACGCAGCGCAGGGGGCTCCCGTCAACGGCATCGTCGACGTGGGCGGCCCGGAGAAGATGACGTTCGCAGACCTGGTGCGTGCGGTGCTCGCCCACCGGGGTGACGACGCAGGCGTGGTCGACGACGAAGAAGCCACCTACTTCGGCGCGCGCGTGGACAACGACAGCCTGGTCACAGGCACCGGTGCCCGGCTCGGCACGCTGCGCTTCGCCGACTGGCAAGGCGAGCATTGAGCAGCCTGGTCCTGGTGACCGGCGCCGCCGGGTATGTCGGTAGTCACCTCGTCAATCAGCTGCTGGCACAGGGCTACCGGGTGCGGGCCGCGGTCAGGGCGCCGGCTCGCACCGACAGTGTCCGGGAGACCGTCCGCGCAGGCGGGCTCGACGATGAGGTCGAATTCGCCTATGCCGATCTCGGTTCCGACGACGGCTGGGCCGACGCCGTCGCCGACGCCGGTGTCGTCATGCATGTCGCGTCCCCGTTCCCGGCAACGAACCCGCGCACGGACGAGGAAGTCATCGCGCCGGCGCGTGACGGTACGTTGCGCGTGCTGCGCCATGCGCGTGATGCCGGGTGCAGACGGGTGGTGATGACGTCGTCGTTCGCGGCGGTGGGCTATTCGCCGAGCACCGAACAGCGCTGGACAGAACAGGATTGGACCGATCCAGCCGACGACAACACCGCGTACATCAGGTCGAAGGCCATCGCCGAGCGGGCGGCGTGGGACTTCCTCGACAGCGAGGGCGGCGCGCTGGAGCTGACGACGATCGTCCCGGTCGGGATCTTCGGGCCGACGCTCGGTCCGCACCTGTCGACGTCGGTGCAGATCGTGCGCTCCATGCTCAGAGGTGGTGAGCTCCCGCCGTCGCAGTACTTCGGCGCGGTGGACGTCCGCGACGTGGCGGACGCGCACGTCCGCGCCCTGACCACGAATGGCGCTGCGGGCGAACGCTTTCTGGTGGTTGCCGACGAGCCGGCGGTGACGTTCGGTGAGCTGGCACGCATGGTGGGCGTCGACGCCGACGACAACGCCACGGGGCCTCGGCCGCAGATCAGCAACGCCAAAGCCAAACAGGTGCTGGGCTGGGCGCCGCGCCCGCTGGCGGAGACGATGCGCGACACCGTGGCCTCGCTGCGGGATCTCGGGCTGGTCTGAGCTACAGCCCGCCCGCGATCAGGTTCACGACGGAGGCGACGATCACGGAGCCGAAAAGGTAGGACAGCAGCCCGTGTTTGAGCGCGGTAGCCCGCATCCGCGATGACGTCAGGTTGGTGTCCGAGATCGCGAAGCTCATGCCGACGGCGTAGGCCACGTACGCGAAGTCGCTGTAGCGTGGCGGCTCGGAGGTGTTGAAATCGATTCCACCGACGGGCTTTTCGCGGAAGTAGATCTTCGCGTAGGTCAGCGCGAAGAGCGTGTGCACGGCGAACCACGAGATCACCACGCTGGCCACCGCGATGAACGGCGCAACCGCACCCATGTACTGGGGCCGCGCGTTGGCCAGAAGTAGGCCCACTCCGACCAGGCTGGCGAGCGCTCCGACGAGGATCAGCGCGAAGACGGTGCTGCGGCCCGGCTCCTCGATCTCGGCATGCGACGCGGTCTGGTCGGCGTCGAATCGCCACAGCACCGACCACGTCCACACGAGGTAGGTGAGCGCGAGCACGTCCCAGCCGATCAGGATCGCGAACCACCCCAGCGCAACGGACGCCGCCGCGCCGGCCGCCAGACCCAGGATCGCGGCGCCCAGCAGCCGGACGGCAGGGGTGTGCCACCGGGCCGACGTCATCCGAGCAGTCAACCAGGCCCGCCTGCCGAGGGCCTGGACGACACCCTCACCAGACCCGACAATCCCGCTGGTCACACCCGTCACACGACGCGCCGAAAACCTCGCGACACTCCCCCGCGGACGGCGGTGGTGTCCCCGCCGTGGCCTATGTTGGGCCTCCGGCCAGAGACCAGAACGGGAGGGTGAGTGGACGACCAGCTGTCGGCGAGCGAGTTGCTCGAGCGCAACCGCGAACTGCAGGCGTCCCCGACGGTGCGGCTGCTCTCGGCCACCAACCTGAACCTCTACGCCACGCTGATGGACCGGCATCTGAGCGGCGGCGTGGTCGCCGAGACCGATCTCGTGGTCCGTCTCGAGCGCGATCTGACCGACCTCACCGACGATCAGCCGGGGCTCGCGCTGGTCAAGTCCTGGGCCAGCCAGGGCTGGCTGCACCGGATCGTCGACGAGAGAAGCGACCAGAACGTCTGCTACCTGACCCAGGACGCGCGGCGCGCACTGGACTTCCTGCGCAGCATGCGGCGCCAGGACACGATCGCCACCGGCGGGTCGATCACCGGCATCGCGGGCCGGCTCAAGCAGGTCGCGATCCGGGTCGGCAACGATCCCGCCCGCATCCGCAAGAGCATCGACGCGGAGATCGACGCGCTGCGCCGCGAGCTCGACGAACTCGACGCTGGGGAGCGGCCTGCCCCCGACGTCACGGACGCCTACGACGAGGCCCGCGCGATCGCCCTGCAGATGGAACGCCTGATCACCGACATCGGTCAGTACGGCACGATGATCGAGCAGGCGACCGCCGCGCTCGACGAGCCGATCGACAGCAACGTCGCCTATCGGGACCGGCAGCGGCAGATGTACGCCGACTACCAGGCCGCGTGGGATTCGCAGGGCCGCGACAGCCACCGCGCGTTCCTGCGCATGATCAACGACCCCGACCAGCGTGCCGAGTTCGAGGCCGACGTCGCCGCGGTCGCTGGGGCGCTTCCGCATCTGGACCCGGCGCTGCGGTCGGTGATGGCGGGCTTCTTCGAACTGGTGGGCCATCAGATCGACGAGGTCGAACGCATCCAGCAGCGGTGCGCGCAGCGGGTCAAGCGGTTCACCGCATTCGGCACGCTCGAGCAGAGCCGCGGCATCGCCCGCCAGCTCAACGAGGCGATCGGCGCCGCACGGTCTCTGCTGAAGACGTCGCTGACGGATTCACGCCTCGATCTCGAGCTGCCGCTGGCCCGGCACGCGATCAGCTCCGTCGGCGCGCTCAGCTTCAAGATCGGCGACCTGTCGAACCCCAAGCCGGCCGCACCCGCCGAGGGTGATGTCGACCTCGCCAGCTTCGCGGCGCTCACCACGCAGGTCGACGCGGCCGCGATGGCGGAGATGATCAACAGCGCGCTGCCGGTGTCGCTGCCGGACGCGGTGGCCAAACTCGACAACGCATATCTGGGTCACGTCATCGTCCTCTGGTCGTGGGCACTGAAACAGCCGCAGGACACGGCCGGGGCGTCGACGACGGTCCGGTTCCGTTCCCTGGACGGCCGCGATCGCGAGATGGCCGTTCCCGATGTGACTTTCACCGAACCGATTGCCGTGGGAGTGGCCCCGTGAGTACCGACTCCGATATCGATTTCTCGTCGCTGCCACAGGTCGACCAGACCGCGCGGCCGCCGCACCAGCGCCGGCCACGGTTCGACGGCGACGTCTCCGAACTCCCCGACCGTGCCTGCTGGGCCCTGCAGCACCTGCTGACCCGGCGCTACATCAGCGCCGAGTCCGATGCCGACATCTACGCGTGGGTGCTCGAGTACCGCCATCAGCTCTCGGTCCGGCTCTCGGAATTGGATCTGCTGCTGCGCATCGTGGACGGGACGGACGTGGCGTTCGTCGAGCAGGCCCGCTACGAATCGGCCAAGGGCATCAAGCTCTTACGCCGTGAGCCGCTCGGCACGTACGACTCGATCCTGGCCCTGCACCTGGCCCAGATGATGCGCGCCGCGGGCGGCCAGAGCGTGCTGATCTCGCGGGAGGAGATGCACGGCTTGTTCTCCGGTGTGCTCAACGACGTGGACCGCGACGCGGTCACGTTCACCGGCCGCATCGACGCGGCGATCGCCCGGCTCACGGGTTTGGAGATCCTGCGGCGCAGCCGCGACGACGAGGACAGCTACACGATCAGCCCGGTGATCACCGCGGTGATGACGGCCAGCGTCATCACCGAGCTGCAGCAGCAGTTCGAGATGCTCACCACCGGAGTGACGAGCGCGCAGGAAGGCGAAGCTCTTGACTGAGCAGTTCCACCTCTCCCGGCTGCAGATCGTCAATTGGGGCGTGTTCGACGGGTACCACTCGATCCCGTTCAGCGAAGGCGGCGCGCTGATCGCCGGCGCCTCCGGTAGTGGCAAATCCTCACTGCTGGATGCCATTTCACTGGGCTTCCTGCCGTTCAACCGGCGCAACTTCAACGCCTCGGGTGACAACACCGCGGCCGGGTCGAGCGCGGGCCGCCGCACCGTGGACAAGTATGTGCGCGGCGCGTGGGGGCAGCGCAGCGACGGCGGCACCAGCCGGGTGATGTACCTGCGCGGCGACGGGACCGCGTGGTCGGCGGTCGCGGTCACCTACGCCAGCGACTCCGGCCGCACGGTGACGGGCCTGGTGCTGAAGTGGCTGACGGGCGAGTCGCGTAACGATTCGTCGAGCCGGTTCGTGCTCGGCGACGGCGATCTCGGCATCGAGGACGTCTGCAACCGTTGGGCGGCAGGGCGTTTCGACACCGGCGTGTTCAAAGAAAACGGCTGGCGGTTCACCACGAAGGTCGAATCGCAGTATCTGGCGCAGTTGTACGCGACCATCGGCATCCGCGCGTCCGACGCCGCCCAACAGCTGCTCGGAAAAGCCAAGTCACTCAAGAGCGTCGGCGGCCTCGAGCAGTTCGTGCGGGAGTTCATGCTCGACGAGCCGGACAGCCTGGCCCGGCTGCCCGAGGCGCTCAAGCAGATCGATCCGCTGGTGGAAGCCCGCGAGCTGCTGGCCGTCGCGCAGCGCAAACGCAAGATTCTCGGCGACATCGAGAAGATCCAGCAGCGCTACGCCTCGGAATCCAGCGATCTCGGCATCATCGACCTCGTCGACCTGCCGATGGTGCGCGCCTACACCGACCACGTGCGTCTCGCGCAGTGTCCGGCGCAGATCGGGCAGCTCGACACCACGATCGACCAGCTCGACAACGAGTACGAGGACGTCACGCGGGCGCTGAATCTCGCGAAGGCCGAAGCAGATTCGCTCAACGCTCAGATCAGCGGCACCAGCGCGAACATCGGGCCGCTGCAGAGCCAGGTGACCGCCGCGGAGACCGAGGCCGAGCAGGTCTCTCGCCGCCGCGCCGCCTACGAGGACATGCTGAGCGCGCAGGACCTCGGCGTCCCCGACACTGCCGACCAGTTCTGGAATCTGCGCGAGGAGCTCCTGCGGCAGGCCACCGAATTGCTCGCCAAGGTGGAGCGCCACCGGGAGGCGTCCACCGACGCCGAGTACGCGCAGAAGGCCGCTCGCATGGCCCGCGACGACGCCGCCAAAGAACTCAAGCGCGTCGAGCACGTCGGCTCGGCGCTGCCCGAGTTCGCACTGCTGATGCGCGACCAGATCTGCGCCGCCATCGGTGTCGACGCCGCCGAATTGCCCTATGTCGCCGAGTTGATGGACCTCAAACCCGACCAGACCCGCTGGCGCACCGCGGTGGAGAAGGTGCTGCGCGGCGTCGGGTTGCGGTTGATGGTGCCCGATCAGCACTGGACGGCGGTGCTGCAGTTCGTCAACGAGACCAACATGCGCGGCCGGCTGGCGCTGCACCATGTGCGGGCGAAGATGCTGGGCGCACAACCGGTCGATCCGGAGCTGAACACGTTGGCGGGCAAGCTGTTCGCGGTCGATCCCCAGCATCCGTGTGCGGCCGAAGCCGTCGACGTCGTCGCCGCCGCGGGCGATCACGTGTGCGTGGACACCCCGGAGGTGTTCGCCCGGTTCCGCCGCGCCGTCACCGACACGGGCCTGTATAAGGACTCCGATCGGCTCGCGATCAAGGACGACCGGCGCCCGCTGAAGCAGTCCGAGTACCTGTACCAGGGTGACGTGTCGGCGAAGATCAACGCGCTCACCGTCGATCTCGCCGCTGCCGAGGAGGCGTATCAGAAGGCCCGCCGCACCGCTGACGACATCGCCGCGCAGCGCCAGCAGTGGCGTGACCGCGCCGCGGCGTGCAAGGCGATCTGCGAGCAGTTCCCGCAGTGGAGCCAGATCGACGCCGAGACCGCCGACGGGCACGCCGACCGGTTGCGCGAACAGTACGAGCTGCTGCTGGCCGACAACCCCGACATCGAGGCGCTCAATGCGCGGGCCGACGAATGTTGGTCGCAGATCCAGAAATTGATGACGCGCCGCGGTGCGATCCAGACCCGCCGCGACGATCTGGACACCCGGCGAACCCGGCTGCTCGAACTGGAGGAGCGGCTGTCACCGGCGTTCGTCAGTGAACCGCTGACCGAACTGCTCACCCGCTATTCCGCGCAGCTTCCCGTCAGCCTCGAGCTGCTGGACCCGGAGCCGTTCCGCGACGCGCTGTTCGGCGCGATCAAGAAGGAACGAGAGCAGCTGCGGGAGAGCCGCAGACGTTCCTACGACGAGCTCGCCCGCATCCTGAACACGTTCGACACGGCGTTCCCGGACGCGATCCCGAACAACTCGGAGAATTTCGACGAGCGCGTGCACGACTACGTGGCGCTGTGCCGGCACATCGACGAGCGCGAGCTGCCCGAAGCCTACGAGCGGATGATGCGGCTGGTCACCGAGCAGGCGCCGGATGCGATCCTGACGCTGCACCGGGTGGCCGAGCAGGAAGCACGCCGCATCGCCGAGCAGATCGAGCGGGTCAACACCGGTTTGGGCGCAGTCGAATTCAACCGCGGCACCCGCCTGACGCTGCGCGCCACGCCGCGCAGCCTGACCGCGGTGTCCGAGCTGACGGAGATCGTCCGCGCGATCAGCAGGCGCATCGCCGAGGTGGGTCTGGGCGACAAGCAGGCGATCCTCGACCAGTACGCCGACATCCTGCGGTTGCGTAACCGGCTGGCGTCGACGGCGCCGGAGGACAAGGCGTGGACGCGCGATGCGCTCGATGTGCGTAACCGGTTCACGTTCGACTGCGCCGAGTGGGATGTGGCGTCCGACGAGCTGATCCGTACCCACAGCAACGCCGGCGACAACTCGGGCGGTGAGCAGGAGAAGCTGATGGCGTTCTGTCTCGCCGGCGCGCTGAGCTTCAACCTGGCCAGCCCCGACAGCACCGACAACAAGCCGGTGTTCGCGCAGCTGATGCTCGACGAGGCGTTCTCGAAGTCCGATCCGCAGTTCGCTCAGCAGGCCCTGCAGGCGTTCCGGAAATTCGGCTTCCAGCTGGTGATCGTCGCGACGGTGCAGAACGCGACGACGATCCAGCCCTACATCGACAGCGTGGTGATGGTCAGCAAGACCGAGGCGACGGGTCGCAACGCCCGCCCGGTCGCCACCGTGGCCACCCGCTCCATCGCGGAGTTCACGGAACTGCGCCACCAGATGAAGCAGAAGGTTCCGGCGCTGGCGCACTGAGCGGTATTCAGCGCCCCGATCCAGATTTCACACCGGCGTAACGCCGCATCCTTGACCCGAACTATTTTATATTCTATACCTGCGCCAGTGCTGTTAACCGGTTGCACGATCCGGACCAGAGGAGGCTCTCGTGCACGTTCCCAAGATGGTGGTCACGGCCCTCGCCGCCACCGCACTCGCCATCGGCTCGAGCGCCTGCTCCGCGGAGGAATCCGCGAACAACGCTGCGACCAGCGATCTCGCCATCGAAAAGTCGACGTGTGACACCTTGACGGCGAAGTACCCCGGGCTCTCCGGCAAGACCTTGACGGTGGGTATCTCCCCGGCACCCGCGAACTACTCGGCGTCGGACCCGGCCAATCCGTCCAACATCATCGGGATCGAGCCGGATCTGCTGAACGCCGCGGGCCAGTGCCTCGGGTTCCGCACTCAGTACTCCAAACTGGACTTCGCCGGGTTGGTGCCGGCCCTGCAATCCGGCCGCGTCGATCTCGTGGCGGCCGGGATGTACTCCTCTGAAGAGCGGGTCAAACAGGTCGACTTCGTCAACTACATGAAGGCCGGCGAAGCCTCTCTGGTCGCCGCCGGCAACCCGAAGAACCTCACATCCCTCGCCGACGTCTGCGGGGTCACCGCCGCGCTGGTGGTCGGGACCGTCGAGAACGCGATCTTCGACAAGCAGAACAAAGAGTGCGAGACGGCAGGCAAGCCAGCGCTCAAGACCCTGAACTTCCCGAGCATCGACCGCGCCCAGAGCGCCCTCGCGCAGGGTGAAGCCGACATCGTGCTCACGGATGCCGGTGTGGCTGCGTATCTGGCCGAGCGCAACCCCGACAAGCTCGCGGTCGGTTTCCAGCTTCCCACCGATTTCGACTTCGGGTTCGGTGTGAACAAGAAAGCGACTGAGTTGCGCGACGGGCTCAACGCCGCGCTAGGGGAGATGTACGCCGACGGCGGGCTGCAGAAGGCGATGAAGCGCTGGGGCTTCTCACCGGACCAGGAGCTCCAACCCGCTGTTGCCACAGCCTGATTCGGAGTCGACATGACGGAATTCCTGCGCTACCTCGTCGACCCGTTCCTGTGGCGCGGTCTGGTGGTGGCCATCCAGATCACCGCGGTCTCCATGGCCCTGGCTCTTGTTCTTGGCCTGTTGCTCGCGCTGATGCGGGAGTCGCGCCACGCCGTGCTGCGGGTCCCCGCGGCGTTCTACACGTGGCTGATGCGGGGTACACCTCTGCTGCTGCAATTGGTGTTCCTGTACACCGCGCTGCCGAGCGCAGGTATCTCGTTCGGTCCGGTGGTCACCGCGATGATTGGCTTCACGATGAACGAGGCGGCCTTCGCGGGCGAGATCATCCGCGGCGGTATCAAGTCCGTGGGCAAAAGCCAAGTGGTGGCAGCGAACTCGCTCGGCATGGGGCCGATCCTGACCCTGCGTCGCGTCATCATGCCCCAGGCGCTGCGGGCGATCGTGCCCGCGCTCGGCAACGACGCCATCTCGATGCTCAAGTTCACCTCGCTGGCATCGGTGATCGCCGTCAACGAACTCACTCTGCGGGCCCAGACGATCGTCGCCACGAACTTCGACTTCTTCCCGGTCTTCCTGGCTGCGGGTGCGATGTACCTCGCGGCTACCACCGTGATGGGCTTCGGCCAGTCCGCGCTCGAGCGCAAATTCGCGCTCGACAGGCCCACCACCCCGCAGGCCGGGTTCATGGCGCGCGCAATCGGCCTCCCCCGCCGTTGCCCGAAGGACGCCCCGTCGGTCGAAGAAACCCCCTCGCAGACAACGGCATCGGCGGCGCCTGCGGCGACGGGCGTCGCTGACCTCATCGCACGGCAGTCGACGACGTCGTCGGACGATGCGGGTGACGGCACCGACTTCGTCTCGTGCCGCAACGTGCACAAGGCCTACGACGGGCGCCCGATCCTCACCGGGGTGGACCTCGACGTGCGGCAGGGCGAGGTGGTCGTGCTGATGGGGCCCAGCGGATCCGGCAAGAGCACCCTGCTGCGTCTGATCAACCACCTCGAGGACGTCGACGACGGGGAGGTGCTCGTCGACGGGCGCCACGTCGGCTACGAGCGCAAGGACGGCACGCTGCGGCCGGTGTCCCGTCTCGCGCAGGCTCGGGCCGACGCGCGAATCGGCATGGTGTTCCAGCACTTCAACCTCTTCGATCATCTGACCGTGCTCGACAACATCAGCATCGCCCCCAGACGGGTCTACGGCCGAGATCAAGCAGAGACCACCGAACTCGCGCTGGCTCTTCTGCGCGACGTCGGCCTCGAACAGCACGCCCACCACCTCCCGCACCGTCTGTCCGGTGGGCAGCAGCAGAGGGTCGCGATCGCGCGCGCCCTGGCCATCCAGCCCAAGCTCATGCTGTTCGACGAGCCGACGTCGGCGTTGGACCCCGAACTCGTCGGCGAAGTGCTGCAGGTGATCCGCCGCCTGGCGGAGGCCGGAATGACGATGCTCGTCGTGACCCACGAGGTGCGCTTCGCCCGTGAGGTCGCCGACCGCGTGGTGTTCATGGACGGCGGCAAGGTCGTCGAGCAGGGCACTCCGGAGGAGATCCTCGACCGCCCGACGCACCCGCGCACGCAGAGGTTCCTGAACCTCGTCGCCCAGACCGAGGGCGTCTGACGACACCGCCGCGTCCACGTACAGTCAGATCGGAAAGGCGCCCCATGCCCCGAGCCACCCCGCCCCGCGTCGCGATCATCGGTGCCGGCTTCGCCGGCATCGTCGTCGCCATCAAACTGCAGCGGGCCGGTATCGACCACGTCATCTTCGAGCGGTCCGACGGCGTGGGCGGCACGTGGTGGGACAACCGGTACCCCGGTGCGGAAACCGATGCGGCATCGCATCTGTACGCCTACTCGTTCGCGCCGTACGACTGGAGCCGGACGCATGTCCGCCGCGCCGAGATCCAGCAGTACCTCGAGCATGTCGCCGAGTCGTTCGGGGTGATGAGTTCCATCCGCTTCAAGGAAACCGTGGATTCGGTGACGTGGGACGACGGGTCGAGCGAGTACATCGTGCGCACCGCCGGCGGCGAGGCCGAGCGTTTCGCGTTCGTGGTGTCGTGTGTCGGCCTGTTCGCAGCACCGCAGTACCCGACGTGGCCGGGGCTCGAGGAGTTCGGCGGCGACGTGGTGCACACCGCCGAATGGGACGAGACGCTCGACGTCTCGGGCAAGCGGGTCGCCGTGGTCGGGACGGGTTCCAGCGCCGCCCAGGTCGTGCCGACGGTGGCGCCGCATGCCCAGTCCGTCACCGTGTATCAGCGTCAACCCGGGTGGGTGCTACCCAAGGGTGATCGCGACTTCGCCCCGTGGGAGCGGCGGGTGTTCTCCTGGCCGATCACGCAGCGGCTCAACCGTATTCGTCTTTACGTGCGCCAGGAGCGCCGGGAATGGCACGGCGCGGTGTTCCGCCCGGGCAGCAGGATGAACCGGCGCTGGGAGACCATGGCCCGGCAGTACCTGGCGGAGGTGTTCGCCGAACGGCCCGATCTCGCCGAGGCACTGACCCCCGACTACGCATTCGCCGGCAAGCGCACGGTGGTCTCGAGCGACTTCTACCCGGCGCTGCTGCGCGACGACGTGCATCTGGTGCCGCGCGCCGTGGTCTCCTGCACACGCAGCGGGATCATCGACAGCGACGGCGTGGAGCGGGAGGCCGACGTGCTGGTTCTGGCCACCGGCTACGTTGCAACGAGATTCCTTGCCTCCCTGAAGATCACCGGACGAGGCGGCACGGATCTGAGCACTGTGTGGGGCCCGGATCCGTTCGCACTGGCCGGGATGATGGTTCCCGGTTTTCCGAACTTCTTCATCATGTACGGGCCCAACACCAACGGTGGCCTGACCGTCTCGAATTTCGAGCACGAGGCCGACTTCGTCGTCCATCAGATCCGGCGGGTGCTGACGAAGGGCAAGTCCGTGGTGGACGCGCGCGAGCGGGTGTCGGCGGTGTACAACCGGTGGGTGCAGCACCGGATCAGCAGCACCGCCTGGGTGGACGGGAGTAACTACTTCGCGTCGTCGACAGGCCGGATCGTGACCCAGTGGCCCGAGGGTGCGGCAGTGTATGCGCTTGTGCTGCTTGGTCTCCGGCGCCTGGGTACGCGGGTGTCGTGACGGTGGTGAAGGGCGGGCAGGCCGCACGCATGTTCCTGCTCCAGTACGGCGCGGAGCGGGTGCCGCGCTCGCTGTCGTTGCGCGGCGGGTCAGCCGATCTCGGGTGGGAGCCGCTGTTCGGCGTTCTGGTCGACACAGGTGACGGCTGGGTGCTGTTCGACACCGGGATGGCCCGCGAGGCCCTCGACGCGGACGTCACTCAGGACAGCTACCGGGCCGCGGCGGTCGACGCGGGCGCGGACCCGGACAGTGCCACCTGGTCGTTGCATCCCGAGCCGCCGGACCCGACGCGCTGGAACTGGGGTCTCGAGGGCGATCCGCTGATCGCCGCCCTGGCTACGGTCGGCCTGGCCGTCGACGATCTGCACCTGGCGGTGATCAGCCACCTGCACCTGGATCACTCCGGCGGTATCCCATTGCTGGCGCGGGCCGGCGTCCCGGTCGCGATCCACCGGGCCGAGCTCGATTTCGCCCGCAGCGGTGATGCGTTGTTCGAGGAGGGTTTTCGCGCGGAAGACTGGTCTGATCCACGTACACGCTGGCAGGTGTTGGGTGACGACACCGACATCGCACCGGGAGTCCGGGTGCTGTCCACACCCGGGCACACACCCGGCCACGTGTCGCTACGGGTCACCCTTCGCGACACCGGCACCTGGATCTTCGCAGCGGACGCCGCCGATCTCGGCCAGAATCTGCTCGACCGGGTGCCGTGCGGTTACTGCGCGGGCGGCACGACCGCCGACGAGAAGGCGGCGGACGCGTCGCTGCAGCGACTCCTCGCCGACGCCGCCGACCATGACGCCCGGCTTATCCCCGGTCACGACCAATTGATGTTCAACGCGATCCGGCATCCGCGGGACGGGCATCGCTGACCTACGTCGTCAGCGGTCGAACAGCAGCGCGGCCACCGCCTTGCCGGTGTCCTCGATGTGCTTGTGCGCCACACGATCCGCGGCATCTGCATCCTGTGCCCGCACGTGCTCGAGCACCGCTTCGTGGACGTGACGCCAGTCCTCGCCGAGCTGGTGCTCGACAGTCGAGAAGTAGAAGCGGGCCCGCTTCTCCAGCACGGCCGACGTCGTGGCGAGTACCGAGTTCCTGGAGGCGGCCCGCAGCGCGGCGTAGAAGCCGGCGCCGGTAGCCGGCGCGTCGCTGGCTTCGCGACTTTCTTGAATCCGGGCGGCCAGAGCATCGAGGTCGGCGTCGGTGCGGCGCAACGCGGCCCAGCGGGCGACGAGACCCTCGACGACGGCGCGGAATTCGAAGAGCTCGTCGAGTTCTTCGGCGGTGCGTTCGCGGACATGAACACCGTGGCGGGGCTTGATGTCGACCCAGCCCGCCTCGTGCAGGGACCGCAGAGCCTCCCGCACCGGGATGCGGCTCATCCCGAACTGGGCGGCCAGGACGTCGGCGTGAATCCGTTCGCCGGGCTTGAGCTCGCCGGCGATGATCGCGCTCTCGAGCGCGTCGTGCACACGCGTGGTCAGCGTGGCGTTCGCTGGGAACGCGGGCACCAGCGGCGAGGGGCTGCTCACGACCGTCCTGTCCTGTTGTCTCGGGTCGCTCGACGTGTGCCGGGCGAAGGGGTGCACTGGTGATGAAGTATACGAATCGGCATTCTCGTCACCCCATCACGGCGCGCCCAGGTACTCCAGGGCGGCCAGCGTGTACAGCGCGGCGCACCGGAGCACCTCGTCTTCCTCGGCGTAGTCGTCGATACCTGCGGAGAGGGTCGGCTGCGGGCCGTAGCAAAGCGCCTGGACCCCCTGGCGGCGCCACCGGCTGGCATCACTGGCCGGCAGCCTGATCGCGTATGTGGGCGGTGCGCCGATGACAGCTCGGGACGCGACGTCCCAGGCGCGGGTCAGTGACGCCTCCGGCGCCGTCCAGTTCGCGTCCCAGCCCTTCATCTGCCGGACCCGCACCGACTCGACGTTCGCGACCGCGTCCTCGACCAGCGCGAGCGCCTCGCCGGTCGTGATGCCGGGCGGCAGGCGAAGATCGACCTCGGCTCTGGCGTGGGTGGCCATCTGACCGACGAAGGTGCCGGCGGCCACGGTGCCGACGTTGGACGACAAGACCAGTCCGGCGTCCGGGGCCTCACTCGACATCACCGCGAGCTCCGGCGGCAACGATCCGGTCTTGCCGTTGAGGGCGTCGATGCGGGACACCGCCTCCGCGATGCGCGCGGAGGCGGAGCGGCCCCGCTGCACGGCCGACGAGTGACCCGCGGGCCCCTGGGCGCTCACCTCCACCCAGAGAACGCCCTTCTCCCCGAGCGCCAGACGCCGGTAGCCCGGTCCTTCGCCGCAGATGAGCGCGTCGCCCAGCAGGTCAGGATGCTCGCGCAAGAGGTAGGCCGCACCGTTGTCACCGAACACCACTTCGTCGCTGACGGCGGTGAATGTGATTCTGCCGCACCAGGTGTCCCGCTGTTCGGCGAGCAGCGCAGCGGCCGTCACCATCGCGGCCACTGCGCCCTTCATGTTCCCCATCCCGAGCCCGTACAGCCGGCCGTCGACGCGGGTGAGCTCCCAGACCGGCTGGCTCCAGGCGGACTCGTCGCCCGGCGGCATGGTGTCGAGGTGGACGTTCAACACCAGATGCGGACCTGGCCGGCCGGAGTCGAGCTCGGCCAGCACCGACGGCATGGTCGGCAGGAGGCGCTCCTGACGGGAACGGATGCCGCGCTCGGCGAGGGCGCGCGACACCACGTCGGCCACCTCCCGCGTATCGCCGTCGGGGTTCACGCTGGGCGCGGCCACCAGCTGCGCGCACAGCTCCACGATCGCCTCGCGTTGTCCGCTGATCGTGTCCAGCAGCTGCGACGTCACGCCGGTCTGGGTCATGCGGCTCCTCGTGTGTCGGTCTCTCGCCGCCAGTCGGCGACGGCGTGCGGGGTGGGGTCGGTGCCGGCGGCGACAACGGCTCCGAAGACGTCGGCGCCCGGGGTCCGGGCAACGATGCGGTGGCCCCGCTCGGCGAGCGCATCAGCCCGGGGATGTCCCTCTTCAATGAGCAGGTCGCCGTCCTGACTGCGCCAGCGCAGCGCGCCCACGGCGTCGGAGAGGGCGGTCGCGCTGAGGTCGCGCGCCACGAGTACCTGCAACAGGGTCTGGATCTGACCGTCGGCGCCCGGCGTCGCGATGCCGAGCACGCCGTGGGCCGAGGTCACCATCGCCGGTGCGAGCGTGTGCACGGGGCGCTTCCCCGGCGCTGCGCTGTTGTCGCCGTCGGTGAACCCCGCGGCGCGGTTGTTCAGGACGATGCCCAACTCGGGCACGAACACTCCGGAGCCGAAGTCGTCGAAGACACTCACCAGTGACGAGACGACCTGACCGTCGGCGTCGACGGTCGCGACTCCAGCGGTGTGCAGGTAGGCGCGCGGTCCGGCGCGTCCTGATGCCCGCTCGTGGTCGACGTCGAGATCGACGTCGAGGAGCTCAGCTCCCCTGCCGCACGAGGAGCGGTGCTCGAACGCCGCCCCGGTGATCTCCACGAGGAGGTGGTCGTCGACGGGGATGCCGCGCGCGGCCATCCGGCGCACCTCCTGCAGCGCCAGCGCCAGGAGAACGCCCTGCGACATCGGCGGTTGGACGTGGACTGCTCCGTCGCTCCACGGCACGGAAATCGTTGGTGGACAGGGGGTGTCGTGCCCGGCCAGATCCAGCTGGTCAAGTGATCCACCGCAGCGACGGACCGCGTCGACAAGAGCGACCGCTCCCCGTCCCTCGTAGAAGGCGTCGCGGCCCATGCCCCCGATCCGCCCGAGCAGCTCCGCCAGTTCCGGTTGCTTCCACAGTCCGTCAGCGGCCGTCAGCAGCGACCAGTCCGCCGCACCACCGTGCTCCAGCCGTGCATGCTGTTGGTCGACCGCCGCGATCAGGCTCGCCTCCGGGACGATCCCTCCATCCGCGAGCTCGATGGCCGGCGCCAGCAGTTCGCTCAGCGGCAACCGTCCCCATCGCGCACTCAGCGTGACCCAGCCGTCGACCAGTCCGGGAACAGTGACCGACGAGCCGCCCGATGCTTCGGGTTGCGACGTCAGGGCGCGGGGGCTGCGTCCGGTGCCGTTCACCGCCGAGACGCGGCCGCGGTCATGCACCAGGGCCAGCACGTCACCGCCGAGCCCCGCCGCCTGCGGGAGCACCACACTGATCACCGCCTGCGCGGCGATCGCAGCATCCACCGCACTGCCGCCCTGCTCGAGCACGCGCACCGCGGCGCCGGTCGCCAGGGGGTGCGCCGTCGATGCTGCGCCACGAGTGCTCGACGACTCTGATGCGCGGTGCTTGGGCATGCAGTGCTCGGACGGGGCCAACGATCGTCTCCAGATCTTCGCGAGGGCTTGCCAAATGAACCTCTGAGATAGAATATAAAACATCTCAACGGCGATCGTGAAGGAGTCGACATGACTCAGACTGTGGCCGCGCAGACCGCGGCCGATGCCCCCGACCTGGTACGAGCGTCCGACATGTCGCTCGCCGTCGCCGAGCGACTGCTCGCCGGAGTCAAGGCGCAGGCATCGGCTCGGGGTCTACGGCTGGCGGCAGCGGTCGTCGACCGCGGGGGCAACGTGGTGGCGTCGATGCGGATGGACAACGCCCAGCTCGGAGCAAGCTCCCTGGCCCACGACAAAGCTGTGACCGCGGTGTCCTTCGGCCGACCGACGTCTGCGTGGACCGCCAGCAGCGCACCGGGCGGCAGCGACTGGGGACTGGCCCACACACTCGGCGGTCATGCCGTCGTCTTTCCCGGCGGGGTGCCGGTGTTCTCCGACGCCGAGTTGGTCGGCGGATTGGGTGTGAGTGGTGCGGCGTCCGAGGTCGACGCCGCCTGTGCCACGCACGCCGTGACGGAACAGCGCCTCACAGTCGACCCCGAGAGCACCTCGTGAGCGTGGTGCTCGTCGCGGGTGGCGCCACCGGCATCGGCGCCGCGGCCGTGCGGGGATTTCGCGAGCGCGGTGACCGCGTGCTTCTTGCCGACCGCAACGATGAGGCGGGCCGGGCCCTGGTCAACGAGGACCTACCGGGCGAGGCCATGTTCCTGCACAGTGACTTCACCGAATGCGATGCCGCCGAAGCTGCCGTCGAGGCCGCCGTCAGCTTCGGCGTCGGCTCCCTCGATGTCATCTTCTACAACGCTGCGGTGCTCGAGGCGCACCCTCTCGGTGAGTGGACTGCCTCGGATTGGGACCGCAGCGCGGCCGTCAATCTGCGTGCCCCGTTCCTGATGTCGCAGGCGGCGGCCCCGCATCTGCGAAAGTCGGAGCAGGGCCGAATCATTCTCACGTCGTCGACAGGCGCATTCCGGGGGCACGCGGGTATGCCTGCCTACCACGCCACCAAGGCGGGTCTTCTCGGGATGGTCCGCGCGCTGGCCGACGAACTCGGGCCCGATGGCGTCACTGTCAATGCGGTGTGTCCCGGGTGGGTGGACACGGCCTTCAACGACTCCTTCTGGGCTCATCAACACGACCCCGGCCGCGCACGTGACGACCTCACCGGGAGCATTCCGCTACGCAGGCAAGCCGATCCAGACGACGTGACAGGTGTGTTGTTGTTCCTCGCCTCGGCCGCGTCGTCGTACATCACCGGCCAGGCGCTGGTGGTCGACGGCGGCTACACCTCGGTCTGAAAGGACGCGCACATGACCGACGTCGAGATCTACCTCAACCCCGCCGCGAAGCCGCGCGTGCCGACCGCCGGTTTCGACGCCGAGAGCCGCGTTCCGCAGGACACGCACCGCACGTTGCCCGGCTACCGACCGACCGCGATGCACTCCTGCCCGGGCCTCGCCGACCGGCTCGGCGTGCGCACCGTCCTGGTCAAAGACGAATCCCAGCGGCTCGGCCTGCCGTCCTTCAAGATCCTCGGCGCATCGTGGGCGGCGTTGACCACCGTGCAGGGGGCCTGGGGCCGCGATACGGACGGCCCGCTGTCCATCGACTCGGTGCGCGCGTCCATCGGTTCGACGGATGGTCGCGGCCTCGTCGCGGCCACCGACGGCAATCACGGCCGCGGGGTGGCCCGCGTCGCGACGATGCTGGGCCTGGAGTCCACCATCCTCGTTCCCGCAGGCACGTCGCAGTCCCGCATCGACGCGATCGCCTCGGAGGGTGCATCGGTCGACGTCGTGGACGGCACATACGACGACGCGATCGCCGCGTCGGCGCGCTTGGCCGACAACGACCACCTCGTGGTCTCGGACACCTCGTGGGAGGGATACACGGCCGCCCCGCGGGCCGTGGTCGAGGGTTACTCGACGCTCTTCTACGAGATCGACGACGTCATCAAGGCCCACGGCCTCCCCCGGCCCGATGTCGTTGCGCTGCAAGCTGGGGTGGGCGCCTTCGCCGCCTCGGGCCTGCGCCATTTCCGCGACGGGCGGCCGGATCCGCCCGCCACCGTGGTCGTGGAACCGGTGAGCGCCAACTGTCTGATGGCGTCTGCCCGGGCCGGCGGGCTGACGATGGTGCCCGGTCCGCACCCGTCGTCGATGGCGGGGCTCAACTGCGGCATGCCGTCGGAACTGGTGTGGCCCCTGCTTGCTGCCGGCACCGACGTGTTCGTCGGTATCGCCGACACCTACGCCGAGGAGGCGATGCGCGCCCTCGCCGACGAGGGGATCGTCGCGGGCGAATCGGGGGCGGCGGGACTCGGTGGGCTTCTGGCCCTCGCGGAGCGTGGCACGCCCGAGGAGCGTGCGCACGCCGGACTGCACACCGATGCGTGCGTACTCCTGGTGAACACCGAGGGCGCCACCGATCCGGTGAATTATCAACGCGTCGTAGGCCGCTCGCACACCGACGTCACCGAACGCCGGGACGCCCTGGTGGCGAGCAACGGCGCTGACCACCATCACCACTGAGGAGCGCACATGTCTCACACCCCGGAGACGGTTGAGTCCACCCGCCTCGAATCGAGCCACATCGACGTCATCGACGCGGATCAGCGGCACGGCAAGCCACGAGACCTCTTCACCGTCTGGTTCTCCGGCAACCTCAGCATCGGCAACGCGATCTTCGGCGCGTTGGCGATCGTCGTCGGCAACTCGTTCTGGTGGTCAGTCGTCGCGGTGCTCGTCGGCAACATCGTGGGCGGGACGTTCATGGCGCTGCACTCAGTGCAGGGGGCACGCCTCGGTGTCCCCCAACTGATCCAGAGTCGCGGCCAGTTCGGATTCCTCGGCGCCCTTCTGCCCGTGGTGCTGGCGGCCTTCCTGTACTGCGGCTTCTTCGTGGTCACCGCAGTGCTTGGCGGGCAGGCTCTTTCGGCAGCCATGCCGAACACATTCAGCGTCAACGGTGGCCTGATCGTGCTCTCGCTGATCAGCCTGGGCATCGCACTGCTGGGTTACAAGGCGATCCACGTCGCCGCGCGCTGGGCCATCTGGCCGCTGGCCGCCGCGGTCGTGGTGGTCACCATCGGATCCATCTCCCATAGCGGCATAGAACTCAGCGCCGGGCCGTTCCAACCCGGCCCGTTCTTCACCGCGGTCGGACTGATGGCGACCTTCCTGCTGACCTACGCACCGTACGTCTCCGATTACTCGCGGTACCTGCCCGTCGCGGTATCCGCCAAAGCCTGCTTCGGCTGGACGTTCAGCGGGGTGTTCGTATCGGCCACCTGGTGCAATCTGTTGGGTGTGGTGTTGGCAGCCCAGATCGGCGGCACGGACATGTTCCTCGCCACCCGAGAGGTGGTGGGAGTCGAGTGGATCGCCGTGGCCACCCTGTTGGTCACCGCACTCGCGATCGCCGGCAACAACGCGTTGAACCTCTACGGCGGCATGCTGAACCTGATCACCGCGATCTCGTCGTTCAAAGACGTCCGGCCGTCGGTCCTGGTTCGCCTCGGGTTCCTGTTGCCGACCTTCGCGATCGGGCTCTGGCTGGGCCTCACCGTCACCGACGATTTCTCCGCGCAACTGACCAACTTCCTGTCGTTCCTGACCCTCGGTTTCGTCCCGTGGGGTGCTATCAACCTTCTCGACTTCTACTTCGTGAGGCACGGAAGCTACGACGTGACAGCGTTTTTCACACGCCGCGGAGGCGTCTACAACCATGACCCAGCCACCTGGACATACGGTGGGGTGAACTTCCAGGCCTTCGTCGCCTACGCGGTAGGGGTGGCTGTGTCCCTGCCCTTCGTGAACAACGGCTGGTACGCCGGCCCTATCGCCCAGCAGCTGGGAGGGGCAGACCTGTCCTGGGTGCCGGGCCTGCTCGTCACCGGCGCCGTCTACCTCGGCGTGACCAAACTCGCTGGGGCGCAGCGCACCCCGTCTGCCACATCGCTCAACACCGCAATCCCGGGAGGTGCACGATGACCGCGGCGCCCCAGTCACTGCTGCACGGCCGCACCGCGGTGGTCACCGGCGCCGCGCGCGGAATCGGTTTGAGTATCGCCACCCGCTTCGCCGCCCACGGCGCTGCGGTGGCGCTAATCGATCTCGACGGGGATCAGACACGCGATGCTGCCCGTCAGGTCGAGGAATCGACAGGCGGCCGCGCCGTGGGGTTCGCCGCTGACGTGACCGACGCCGCGCAGCTGCGCGGCGCGGCCGACGAGATCGAGGCGAGTCTCGGACCGGTCGATGTGGTCGTGCCGAACGCCGGCATCTTGGTGCTCAAGACCGCGCTGGAGATCGAGCCTCAGGAGTTCGACGCTGTACTGCGCGTGAATCTGACCGGAGCCTTTCTCACCGCGGTCGAGTTCGCGCGCCGGATGCCCGGCAGTGAAGCCGACGGCCGGATCATCTTCACGTCGTCGCTGTTCGGACTTCGTGGCGGAGTGGGCAATTCCGCCTATGCCGCATCGAAATTCGGCATCATCGGCTTAGCGCAGAGCATGGCCGCCGAGCTCGCCCCGGCCGGCATACGGGTCAACAGTGTGTGTCCCGGCCAGATCGAGTCAGCGATGATTCGGCAGTTGTTCTCCGACCGCGCCGCCGCCAACGGCACCGATCCCGACGCGGAGCGCGCGGCATTCGCCCGCCACATTCCGCTCGGCGGTCTCGGCGACCCCGACGACGTCGCGGACACCTACGTCTACCTCGCCTCGTCGCTCAGCCGTTACGTCACCGGCCAGCACATCGTCGTCGACGGTGGCTGGAGCGTCGGTTCCGCCTGAGGTGAAAGCCGCCAGATGACCCGTGTGCGACGTGCCGGGGATCGATGAGGCTAATGACCTGGAGCCCCAGTTGGACCGAGCGCGAAGTCCACGGCCGCCTGCGCGTGAAGCAGCGTCGTCGGAAACACCGGCACCGCAACGTCATCGGGGCCGAGGAGCAGTTCGACCTCGGTGCAGCCGAAAATCACGCCCTGCACTCCGGCCATCCGGGCGACGACGTCACGGTAGAGCGCCCGCGACTCGTCGCGAACGACGTTGTGGCACAACTCGTCGTAGATGATCCGGCTGACCGCAGCGCGGTCGTCGGCGTCCGGTGTGACGACCTCGACCCCGAACGACGCGAAGCGAGAGACGTAGAAGGACTGCTCCATCGTGAAAGCGGTGGCCAACAAGCCGACTCGGGTCAGCCCGGCCGCAGCGACGGCCCGCGCTGTCGTGTCCGCGATGTGCAGGAACGGCACCGTGACGGCTGCTTCGATGGCCGGGGCGACGTAGTGCATGGTGTTGGTGCACAGCACCAGCGCATCGGCGCCGGCGACCTCCAGTCGTCGCGCCTCGTCGGTGAGCCGCGCGGCAACGCCGTCCCAGTCCCCTGCGAGTTTGAGTGTCTCGATCTCGCCGAAATCGACCGACGAGACAACGATGCGTGCGGAATGCAATCCGCCGAGACGATCGGAGACGAGTTCGTTGATCACCCGGTAGTAGTGCGCGGTGCTGACCCAGCTCATCCCGCCGATCAGGCCCAACGTGTGCACACCGCAAGGATAGGAGCGACGGCGCCGGCCCCGAAGGCCGCTGCTCCCCCATCCACGAACATCAGGACCGGCGCGTCACTGCAGAAGGCTTCGCTCAACCCCTCACTGCGCGCGCCTCGACAGTCCCGACGAGTGAAACCAAGAGCATCGTACATAAACATCGCCGTTTCTGAGAAACATAAGGGATTGCACGTCGCCGGGCTCGAGGTCAGCCCCACCTATACTGCGGATGCCCTCGCATCTGCTGAGCCCAGGCCGATGCTGCACCGTTCACAAGGGAGCGACCCAGTGTCCGAGCGGCTCGCCGCCGGCCGCCATCACCTCAGCCGAGCAGAGGTGGCGGCCCATCAGAAGCAGCGCCTGTACAAGGCGTTGGCGACGGTGATGACGGCCAACGGGTACAGCAACACCTCCGTCGACGACGTGATCAAAGAAGCCAAGGTCTCCCGCGCCACGTTCTACGAGCATTTCGATTCCAAGCAGGACCTCTTCATGTCCGGCTACGGGCGGATGCAACGCCACGTCATCGACGCGATCCGCTCCGTGCCGGTCGACGGCACACCCATGGCGCGGTTCGCTGTGATGCTGGACCGCTACCTGGGCTTCATCGCTCTCGATCCGGCGACCGCCCGGCTGTATCTCCTCGAGGTCTACGCCGCAGGCCCGGACGCGATGCGCCGCCGCGTGGAATTGCAGCAGGAGTTCGTCACCGGGGTCGCGCAGATCTTCGACGCCCGCGACGACGCGACGCAGTTCGCCTGCCAGGCGCTGGTCGCGGCGGTGTCGACGCTGGTGACCAACGCTCTGACCCGCGGGGACGACGTCACCGCGCTGCGCGAACCGATCCTGGAGTACACAGCACGCGTGATGGGCCACGGATGACCGAAGTGCCACTCGGGCTGAGGGAACGCAAGAAGTCCCAGACCCGCCGGGCGATCCGCCGCGCGGCGTTCGCGCTGTTCACCACCCAGGGTTTCAACGCGACCACCGTCGAGCAGATCGCGGAGGCCGCAGAGGTCTCCCCGCGAACCTTCTACCGCTACTTCGGGATCAAGGAAGCGGTACTGATCTCCACTGACCACTCACCGCTGATCGTGGCGGCGTTTCGCGCGGCCCCGCGGCACCTGACGCCGATCGCCGCCTACAAGCACGCGGTCTCCGAGGTGTTCAGCGGGCTGTCCCCCGAAGACCGGGAGGACGACCTCATCGGGCAGAAGTTGCTCTATCAGGTGCCCGAGGCCCACGGGCTGATCTACGTCGAGTTCATCAAGCTCATCAATCTCATCACCGATGCCCTGGCCGACCGGCTCGAGGAGCCGACCCCCGAGGACGAGCGGCGGGTGCTGGCCGGCGCGATGGTCGGTGTCATCTTCGGCGCCGCCCACAACACGCCGCTGCCCGAGCACGCGGTCCCGCACGCGCTCAAGATTCTCGACGCAAAATTGTCGACGTGACGAGTTCGACCTGGGCGCCGCTACGGTCACCGGTCTTCCGTGCGCTGTGGATCGCGCAGTTGGTCTCGAACCTGGGCACGTGGATGCAGACCGTCGGCGCCCAGTGGATGCTCGTCGGCGATCCGCGCGCCGATGTGCTGGTTCCGCTGGTGCAGACCGCGACGACGCTGCCGGTGATGCTGCTGGCACTGCCCTCCGGTGTGCTGGCCGACCTGGTGGATCGGCGGCGGCTGCTGCTCGCGACGCAAGGCGCGATGGCCGCCGGGGTGGCGTTCCTGGCGGCGTTGACGGGGTTCGGGCTGACGACGCCCGCGGTGCTGCTGATCATCCTGTTCGTGATCGGCTGCGGACAGGCACTGACGATGCCCGCCTGGCAAGCGATCCAGCCGGATCTCGTTCCACCACAACAAATTCCGGCCGCCGCCGCGCTGGGCAGCATGAGCATGAACGGCGCCAGGGCGATCGGGCCCGCGATCGCGGGCGCGCTGGTGTCGCTGGCCGGGCCGACGCTGGTGTTCGGGCTCAACGCGGTGTCGTTCATCGGGATCGTCGCGGTCCTGCTGTGGTGGCGCCGCCCGCCGGTGGAGCACGACTATCCGCCGGAGCGCGCGATGGCGGCGCTCAGCGCCGGCGGCCGCTTCATCCGCAGTTCGCCGATCGTGCGACGCATCCTGTTGCGCACCGCGCTGTTCATCGCGCCCGCGAGCGCGCTGTGGGGACTGCTGCCGGTGATCGCCGCCGACCAACTGCAGTTGTCTTCGGCGGGGTACGGGCTGCTGCTCGGTGCGCTCGGGGTCGGCGCTCTGCTCGGTGCGCTGGTGCTGTCCCGGCTGCGGGCGCGCTTCGGCGCGAACATGCTGCTGACGGCGGGTGCTGTCGGTTTCGCCGCGGCGACGGCGGTGCTGGCGTTGGTACCGGTGTTCGGAGCGGTGATCGCGGCGCTGGTCGTGGGCGGCGCGTCATGGCTGCTGTCGCTGTCGACGCTGAACGCGTCGATGCAGCTGAGCCTGCCGGCGTGGGTGCGGGCCCGCGGGCTGTCGGTGTACCAGCTGATCTTCATGGGCGGACAGGCGCTGGGCTCGGTGGTGTGGGGCGTACTGGCGGGTGCGACGACCAGCGTCACGAGCCTGCTGGTCAGCGTTGGCCTGTTGCTGGTGTGTGGGCTGTCGTCGCTGTGGTGGCCCCTGCATGCGAACACCGGGAACCTCGACCTCACGCCGTCGTCGCACTGGCCCGAGCCCTCGCTGGTGTTCGAGCCGGAGCCGTTGGACGGACCGGTGCTCGTGCTGACGTCGTATCGCGTGCTCCCCGAGAACGAGGAGCGCTTCATCGCCGCGATGGCGGTGCTGGGCCGCTCGCGGCAGCGCACCGGCGCGTCGCAGTGGCGGCTGTTCCGCAGCGTGGAGGAGGAGTCGACGTTCGTCGAGACGTTCGTCGTGCGCTCGTGGGGTGAGCACATGCACCAGCACTACACCCGGCTCACCAGCCAGGATCAGTTGATCGAATCCAACGTCGAGGGATTGGTCGAAGGCGCTGCGACGTCGCACCACTATCTGGCGGTCCGCTCAGCCTGAGCTGACCGCCAGCCAGAACACGTCGAACAACCGGTCCTGCCACCCGTCGGCGACCGCGCCGGTGCGGGCCCGTTCGGCGGTGTAGGCGCCGACGATCGCGTCGATCAGCGTCACCGGGTCGATCCCGGTCCAGGTCTGCGTGATAGCCGCTTCCAACGTCGCGCGCTGCTCGGCGAGGATGCGCCGGAACACCTCGGTGAAGTCGGGATCGTCATCGGTGAGCAGCGCGGCGAAGCCACCGAAGCCGATACCGCCCTCGACCGCGTCGACGGCATGGGTGATCACCCATGCGAGGAGGTCACGCGGGTCGGTCTGCGCGTCGAGTGGGGCGGCTGTGGTGATCGAGGACAGCGCGGCGGCCAGCATGTCGCGACGATCGCTGTATCGGCGGTAGATGGTCGTCTTGGCCACTCCGGAGCGCGCGGTCACGGCCTCGACCGTCACGGCCCGTGGGCCACGGGTCCGGAGCACCTCGAGTGTGGCCGCGGCGATCTTCGCGTCCACCTCAGCCCTCGTCGTCATCGTGCTCCCGTCGCCCGGAATATCCCTGCCGCACCAAACGCTACGCTGAGCGTATCGCTACGGTGTGCGTAGCGTCTTGCCGAAAGGAGAATCGTGGCGACCTTCGCCTACCTCAGTTTTTTGTTGACCTTCGTCGCGCTGGGCCTGTTCGTGCACGCACTGGCGACCGGCAGCGGCGCGGCGGTCGCGTTCGGCACGGCATTGATCGTGTTCATCGTGGCGATGATCGCGGGATCACGGCGGGGCACGCACGCCTGGTCGAAGCCTGTTCGCGAGGCGCAGATCCAGCGCTATCTGCAGCAGTACCGCGGCGTCGAGGACGTCCCCGAGGAGCTAGAGGAGATCGACCTGCCGGAGAAGCTGGCGGCGTAGAGCTACTCGGCGTTGACGGCCGCGGCGTAGCGCGACGGCGGGTACGGCAATTCGATGCCGCTCTCGTCGTAGGCGCGCAGGATTTCGCGGCGCAGCCGGCGCTGCACCGACCACTGGACACCGGGACGGGTCTTCAATGTCATCCGCAGCGTGACCTGGTCGGGACGCAACTCCTGGACCCCGAGCATCTCCGGTTCGCCGAGCACCTTGGCCGCGATCTTCGGGTCTTCGAGGGCAGTGTGGGCGGCGTCGAGGGCGACCTGTTCGGCGCGTTCGACGTCGGCGCTGAGCGCGACCGGGACCTCGATGCGGGCGACGGCGTAGTCCTGGCTCATGTTGCCGACGCGGGCGATCTCGCCGTTGCGGACGTACCAGAGGGTGCCGTCGATGTCGCGGACAGTGGTGACGCGCAACCCGACACTTTCCACCTCGCCGACAGCGTCACCGAGGTCGACGGTGTCGCCGACGCCGTATTGGTCTTCGAGCAGCATGAACACGCCGGTCACGAAATCGCGCACCAGGTTCTGCGCACCGAATCCGATCGCGAGGCCGACGACGCCGGCGGACGCGATGAACGGCGCGATGTTCACTCCGAGGACGCTCAGCACGCCGAGCACCACCCAGATCAGCAGCACGATCGACACGCTGGACTTCAGCACTGAGGCGATGGTCTGGGCCCGCTGCTGACGGCGTTCGGCGGTGCGGGCGTTGGAGGGCGCACGGTCCCGGAGACCACGCAGCAACGGTGGCTTCTTGCTCACCGCGTCGTCGTGGCTCTTGGGGTGTCGGGCGGTGGCAGCGCGGTCGATCATCCGGTGCAGCAGGAATCGTGCGATCAGCACGACCAGGATGTAGGCAACGATCCGGACGGGAACTTCGATCAGCCAGTGCCGGTTGGTCTCGGTCCATTCGAAGGCAAGGTTGTATACGTCCATCATCTCGACCGTACATTTACCCACTCCGTCGAACGCAAATCGCGTTGTGACTGAATCACTTTGGTGTGCGCGGCTTCGGCGGCACCCATGTGCGGCGAAAGCCCAGCGCTAGCGACTTTGTCGGCGTCCGGTCAGCCCTACTAACTAGTACTCCTGTGACGAGATCGACTCTATGCAGGACTAGTTACTCGTCGCCGCCGGCCGACGCCGACGACGTCGCCGCGGCGTGCTCGGGCTTGTCGGCAGTCTTCGTGTCGTCTTTGGACGTGGTGTCCTTGTCCTCGGACTCACGAGGCGGGGTGACCGAGGGGGTATCGTCCGAAGCCCCTGAAGCTGCTTGCTTTTCGGCGCGGGCCTCGGCGCGGAGACGCTTACGCTCCTCGCGGCGCTCGGCGGCCGTCTCCTTCCACGACGTCACGGAACTCTTCTCAGTGACCTTGGCGGTGGACTCGATCTTCGGCTCCGGCGCGAGGGCAGCCTCCGGAGGGGTGACCGTCGGCGTTTCTCCGGGAGGCCCGTTGAGGGTGTCCGGGATGCCGTATTCCATCGGCGTCCGCTTGTAGGCCTTGTCGATCTTGGGCCGCAGCTTGGCGTCCAGTGCCGCAACGAAGTCGGGGTCGAAGTTGAACGCGACCATCGGCTGCAGGATCGGCAGCACCTCGGTCGGAATGAGGATCGTGGTGGTGGTTCCGCCGGCCTCGTTGGTCTCGACGGTGTAGTAGGTCTTGTTGTTGCGGATGTCGAATTCGGACTGCTTCACGTGCAGGATCGCGGCGCCCATGATCGCGTTGGAGACGGCGAGCATGTTCCACGGGTTGTCCGGGAAGTCGGCGATGCCGTCGTACTGGGCCGTGACGATGATGATGTTGTACGGCGTGACGGGCACCGGGAGATTGGCCAGCTTGCCCATCCAGTGGTCGCTGGGCGATCCGTAGATGGCGACGTTCAGTTCCGACGGCGGCGGCGGTTCCTTACCGTCGGTGGTGTTCTCGCGGTCGGCTTCGAGGCGGCGCAGGACCTCCATGACGGCGGGCGCACCTTCGGAGACGCCGCCGATGGTCTTGGGTCCCGCGTACTGCGGGTCGTAGACGGCGTTGTAGAGGTTCTCGGTGCCCACCTTGACCGAGGAGTAGAACTCCTTGCCTGGGAAGGGAACGTTGACGCGGCGATCGTAGGTGGAGAAGTAGCCGCCGAAGGCGTTGGCCATCTGTTCTTCGCTGAGCTCGGCGTAGATGCCTTTACCGCCGAGAAGCAGGGCGGTCGAAGCGTTCGCCACACCTGCCGATGGCGCAATGATGAGTGCTCCGAGCAAAACGGCAAAGCGCTTCATAACCCACCCCGGTTTCTGCAGCAAAGGGTCGTACCCTGACATTTTGACGCTACTGGCGATATCGCGATGAGGAATCGGGGAATCCCCCCGTCATCAAGATCGGCGAGCCTGAAGATTTGCTGAGAGTCGCCGCGCGTACCCACACAATTCGGTGTCTAAACCCCCCGCGCGGCGGTCGTAGGCTGGTCGTCGAGCTTCCCTGTCGACCGCGAAGGAGTTCTGAACGTGTCACGTCTGCAGGTTGCGACGTCGGAGCTGGTTGCCGTGTCGGGCGAGCTCGACGTACTGGCTCAGACGCTGCGTTCTGGCCTGGGCTCTCTCGACACCGACATCTCCGAGCTGCTCGGCGGAGGCTGGTCCGGGCAAGCGGCGGCGGCCTACACCGGGGTCTGGAGGGAGTGGCATGAGGGCGCGGCTGCGGTGGCCGAGGGGCTGAGCCGGATGTCGAGCTTGCTTCAGGAGGCAGCCGAACGGTACTCATCGACCGATGAGGCCTCGGGCGACGAGGTGTCGGGAGCCGGTCTCTGATGGGTGCGTTCAGCGCCGATCCCGCCGCCCTGCTCGCCGCGGTGGACCGCATGGCCGCATTCGACTCCGAGCTGGAGGGGCACCTGGCGCAGGCCGAGAGCAGCGTGGCCAGACTCGGTACGTCGTGGCATGGGGATGCCGGTGAGGCTGAGCAGGCAGCGCAGGCACGATGGGACGAGGGCGCCCGAGAGATGCGTGATGCGTTGGCGCGCCTTCGAGCCATCGCCGAGACTGCGCACGGAAACTATTCGTCGGCGGCCCGGACGAATCTCCGTATGTGGGGTTAGTCCGTGACGGCTCCCATCACCGTCGACCCCGTCACGCTTTCCGGCACCGGCGCGGCCGTCGCAACTGACGGCGTCACCGTCGCCACCGCAGTGCACAGTCTGTCGACAGCACTGTTAGGTGCCGGGGCTCTGTTTGGGCACGACGCTGCGGGACTCCTCTTCGGGCAGACCTACACAGAGGCCGGCACGTCACTTCTCGACGCCGCAGCGTCGGCGGTGAATGCCTGCCGCAAGGTCGGTTTCGGCGTACAGATGTCGGCGTTCAACTACGAACACGCCAATGCGGCATCGACGGTGGGCGGAGGCGAGACATCCGTCCCGCAGCCCTCCGCGCCTGGTGGATTCACCGCACCGTCGATGCCGCCCCCGATGGGCAGCGGCGTCGTGGCGCCGCTGGCATGGACGGTCGTCGAGTCGTTGGTGGGCGACGTCTGGCCAGACGGCAATCCTGAGGAGATGCGGGCGGCCGCAGCGGCGTGGCGGTCGTTCGGCACCGCTGTTGGAGGGGTGGCGGAACCTGTCGCTGCCGCTGGCGCGGCATTGGCTGGACAGCAGATTCCCGAGGCCGGTCACATGAGCGACGCTGCCGGACAGATCAGCAGCGGCCTGACTGACATTGCCGCGCAAGCAAGCGAATTGGCTGCAGGGGTAGAAGCTTTCGCGGCGAACGTGGAAGCCACGCAGAATGCGATCCGAGCACTGTTGCACCAGCTGAGCATCAGTGGAGTCCTCGATGCGCTGGGCGACATCTTCAGCGGCGAGAACCCGTGGCAGAAGGTGCAGGAGGTCGCCGACGAGATCAAGACGGTGCTGGCCAACATGAAGCGGCAGGCCGATGCCTCCCGAACGTTGTTCAGCCAGAGCATGAATGCGCTCGATTCGGCGACGACGTCGTTGCAGGGCTGGGCCACCAAGGAATTCGTGGAAGCGTTCGGCGAGGACGTCGGCACCGCGCTGTCACAGGACTTCAAGGCCTTGACCGACCTGCCGGCCGGAGGGTTGAAGTTCGTCGGTGTTACTGCGGAGGGCATCCAGGGACTGGACCCGATGCGATTCGCGTACGACCCGCAGGGAGCGCTCGACACGTGGAAGGGTCTCGCGGATTCGACTGCGATGGTGACGAATCCGGCGCTGCTCGCGGAGAAAGTCGTTTCCGATCCGCAGGGCAGCCTCAACGCCGCTGAGGGGTTGCTCGACTGGGAGGACGTGGAGAACGGCCATCCGTTCCGGGCACTGGGTTACAACGCGGCGCAGGTGGGATCGATGTTCCTGCCGGGCGCCGGGGAGGCCGGACCGGCCGCCGGCGCGGCATCCGCGGAGGCACGGGTGGCTGGCGCCGAAGCGCGGGCTGCCGGCGCGGGCACGCGAGACGCCGCGGCGGCCGCCGGTGGTCGCGCCGCGTCGGCGACCGAAGGGATCACCACCAAGGCCAGCGAGGTCGGCACGAAGCTCGACGGCATCAAAGTGCCGGAGGCACAGGGTGTTCCGGGTGCGGGCGGGAAGGCGCCGGTGGAGGCGCCTGGTGGGGACCACCCTGCCGTGCACCAGCATCCTGCGCCAGCGACGCATGACAGTCCGGCGACAGGTGACCGACCGCCGGCCCATGGTGGCGATTCGCAGACACACACCCCGGCTGATCACGACGGCCATGCCCCATCCGACGCTCATCACGGACCGGCACCTGATCCGCGGCCCGCGGACACTGCACCTCCCCCACTGCCGCCGGATTCACCGCTCTTCGACGGGTACCAACCGGCAGACCTCGCACCAGACTTCGTGGACGCGGACGGCAATATCATCTACCCGGATTCGAGCCTGCCGGAGAAGCCATACGCAATCCCCGGAACGATCGTCCCTGACGCTCACGTCCCCGCTGGAACAATGCTCGATCGATTCGGCTATCCCGGCGGGGAATGGCTCTCGCCGCACGGAACGCCCTTCGCCGAGAGGGCACTTCCGCCAGACAGCGCTCTCAAGCCGTATTTTGAGTATGTGGTGAAGGACCCGACACGACTGCCGCCGGGATGGCGCATTGAAGAGTCGGCAGTTGCTCCCTGGTTTCACCAGCCCGGCGGAGGTCTGCAGTACCGCATCATCGCGCCCGATGGCACAGACGCATCGGTCACCGACCTGGTTGGCTTCGGCGTCCTAGAAAGAGTGGAGAAGTAATGGTCAGCTTCTCGAGATTAGGAGCGAATTGGCTGAAGTGGACCGCATGGTCGCGCATGTCGAATCCGTCCGTATCGTCCGACGAGATTGCTCAGAAGGCGGTCTTCAGATCTGACGACGACACCTTCCACCTTCGGCATGAGGGGAATTGGTGGGTGCTGGACAGAACCAACGACCGCGGACGCAATTTTCCGGGCGTTGCGCAATTTTCGAACTTCCAAGTCGCGGAGCGCTATCTACTTTGGCAATGGGCATCGAACGCGCGAAGCGATCTCGCGTCGGGCTCACTCGGTAGAGACCTGTACGAGCGAGGCTACGCCCCTGGGGTTGAAGTGATTGAAATCCGTGAGGGCTTTGTCGAGATAAGAGCCGGGGAGGACGCTGCCGTACTTCCAGCGGCGCGGGCCATCATGTTCAGCCATCTGATGGCTGAACCCACCGAAGAAATCGAGCGGCTCATCAATGTCGGCATGCCCACGACCTAGGCCGCTACTCACCGACCGTCGTGGTTGTCACGCTCGCGCCATGCTTGACGCAATCGCAAAGGTATCCGCATGACCGACGATTTGGTGGATCAAATCTCCCGTCTCCCTGCAATTCCGGGAATCACATACAGGGGCATGATCGGCGCACCGCCGAGATACGCAATCACGCTTTCCGGGCTGTTACCTACCTCAGTCAATCCGCGAGTCGCCAGTGAGAACTTCACCTCGGAGCGCGTTGCTGCAATTGCCACCACAAGCGGCCGATACATCGCTCCGCTGTCCAGGCATCCTGACGAGATGGAGGTGGTGCTGCTGCCTGGGACGCTGCTCTTGCCGGTCGGCTTCGTTGAAGTAGGTCGACTTGAGAATCCGGTCGTCCTGCTGGAGGAACCAGGCTCAGCACCCGGCCTGCCAGCCAACAGGATTGAACTCCAGGAATTGGTTGAGCAGCAGATCGAAGCGGCGCTCGCATCGCCACCGGTTTCCGTTCACTCGCCTGGCCGTTTCACGCCTCGAAATCCTTGAGTCATGAAGGGACGTCAGTTCAAGAAGACCCACTTCTCGGCGACTGGCCGATACTGGCTCGGTCGAGAAGAGGCCTTGCGTCAACCTTTTCTCGGTATCCCGGTCTCCAACAGCATGATCGACTACATCGAGTACTACTGGTTGACTGAGGCGCAGTACGACGAGTTCATGGTCGATGACAATGCCGCCGCATTTTTCGCCGAGGCCTGCCGTCGGCGGGAGCACGACGATGTCATCGTCTTCGCACCGGGCTCGGATCGCGGGGCCGCTCGTTGAGATCTGTTATAGCGGTCGCAAATTGAACGCGGACTACGCCCCACCGGAGCGGATCACTTTTGGTGGCGACATTGGGTCATCCGGTCCCATCGCGGTCGACCGCTTTGGCTCAATCCCCATTTTCGGAAGAATGCCCGGCACGCAACGCTCAAACCAGCTGGCACGAGGTTGACTAAGTGGACGAATCGATGCCGATCGAGAAGCCTGACGTCAGCGAAGCGCTCACAATTTATCTGCGGCGCTACCCCGGAAGTAACCTCGAGGAGTTCAGTACCCGTTATGGCCCTTCTCAGTCGACTGTGATGAAGTCCCGGGTCCACGCAATGCTCGACGAGGCGGTCCGAATCGAACTGGACTGGACTGAGATGTCGCTCAACGAAGCAGCAGACTACGTTGAGGCGGAAATGCTCCGAAGACACCCCGAACTCTCTACCGATAGCTTGGAAGCCATCGGGAACTACTACACGTATCTCATGCGCTGAAACCGCTCCGACAATTGGCGGAGTAAGGCGCCACATCTGCACGACGCGGTCTCGTGTAGTGGCCGTTGAGAACCGAATCTGTTCACGCCACGTCGCTCGCCGTCAGCAAGATCGACCTAATCTCCTATGCTCTGCGGTTCCGGCATAGAAACGCTGAGGCGTAAGTGGTGCACCATTGGACAGCACTTTGACGTTCTTGGTTTGGTTCCAGCCTCTCTCAATCCGCGCGCTGCACGCCCTAGGAAGTGATGCATGGTCCGCATCGCTTCACGTCGTAGGCTTGTCGGGAACAGTCGGCTCGATCAGTCCGCTTGAGGGGTGTGCCTATGGTCTACCTCGACACGTATTTTTCCGCGCGGGATCGGTACTCCCTCGGCATCGAGGACGACTCCGGCAAGGCATACCTCTCGATTCCTGTGAGCAGCGGAGTCGTCGACTATGAGGAGTACTGCGAACTCGCCCCCGATGAGTTCCGCGGGTTGTTGCACAATCGTTCCGCAGCAGCCGAATTCGCGGAGTCGTGCAGAAATCGCGACCGAGACGACCGACTGATCCAGCGGCCGGGGTGGAATCGGGGAACGCCAGTATGAGCCGAGCACCGGTCGTCCGAGGACGTCGATGATGAGCAGCTTCCGTGATGACGTCGAGGCAATCGTCGGACCCGCGTTGGCGGTTCGCGGCTTCGTTCTCGACCAGATCGACGATAACCCCGACAGCGGCGGCCGCGAGCGCCACATCGTCTTTTATCGCTCGCCCGATTGCAGGATTCAGATCTACGAGTCATCCAGAGAGGGCGAAACGAACGTCATGATCGCGACGTCCGACGCTCATCAGTTCGGCGTGAACAGCCCTGACTGGCAATTCCTGACACGCTTCACCGAACGACCCAGGGGGCCTCTCGGGGACATCACGCAGGGAGCGAGGCAGGAGTACGAAGCCTATGCCGATCCACTCGTGTGGGTCCGCGACCGTATCGTGCGATGCTTCGACGCGGCGCGCGTCGGGATTCTTGCTATGCATCGCAACGATGGAGGTTCCGATCGATGAGTGAGGGCCGGTTCTCGGAGACGTACTTCTCGATCGACCATCGCTTCTCCCTCGGCGACGATGGGCAGACGGGTGACTGTTATCTCGCGATACCAGTCAGCAACGGACCGGTTGACTACGACGAGTACTACCGACTCACCGCCGAGCAAGCGCGCTCGTTTCTGGATGACGTCGCATCGTGTATCTCATTCGTCGAGGCCTGCCACCGCCGGGAACACGACGATCTACTCCTCTACCCGCCTTGCGAACGCCGCGGGACACCCTCGTGATGACTCCCCGCGAAAGCCTGCTCCTCCATGGTCTTTACGACTGGGTGGCGCTTGACCAGGTGCATCGGTGTGTCGCCCTGTCCATCGTTGGATCTTCGACGTCGCGGGTCCAAGACGCCGTGTTGGGGCTCATCCGCGAGTTGGTCACGGACGGCCTTTTCGAGGTCGGCGATGTCACAGCCGAGCGGGGTTTCGCTGCATGGCCCGATTCGATCGATGACGCGATCGCCAAAATTGAGCACTACTACGTCGAGGCATCTGAGGACGTCAACGTATGGCCGTGGTGTTGCTGGTTCAGCCTCACCTCACACGGGGAAGGTGTCGCGCGTCGGCTACTGGCTGAGTACCGACCGCAGCTGTGACGGCAGAAGCTCGTCGGCGCGCTCACCCACAGCTGGATCGTTTGCCTCGGGCTCACCGGCCCGCCCCGCGTCCAAGTCCCGAGCTTGGGGACTCGAAAATCCGTCGCCGCCCACACCGCACGGCCCCGGCGAGACGCTTTGACGGCGTCAACCGCTGATCGCTTGCTCGCAAACATCGTCGTCGTCAAAGTAGCCCCACTTTTTCGCCTCCGCGATCACCTCCCGGCGGAAGCGCGGCGCGTGACGGTCGACAGCTGCCAGAGCTTCGGCTGTGAGGCCCTCCCGTATCCCACTTCGCGCATGAGCGAAAGGGATGAAGGCCCGCAGGAGATCAGGTGTGCTCAGCTCGATTTCCAACGTCGCGGCGTCATCGACGTATGACGACCCTTCCAGCGCCTCTGCGACACGGACCGCACTCCACCGCACCGGATCGCCGTTGCCCGACTCCAGCAGGTTCTCCATCTGCATCCAGAACGACAAACGATCGAATGCGCGTCCCGCGGGCGAGGCGAAGAACTCCCTCTGCAGCTCGAGCAACTCCGTGTGGTCCCAGTCCGGCGGTGCGTACCCGTCGCCACCGTCGGGCATGCAACCGACAAGCCATTCGACCAGGGGTCTGCACTGCGGCCACGATTCCGTCTCTCGCGGGAACGGGGACCCCTTCAAGCCTTCAAGCATCCACTCCTTCGCGTCGGCCACTGTCATCTCTATGAGGTCCACGTCCGGATCGCCGTCCACTTGGATGCTGTCGAGGAGATCCGCTACCGGCCCGTACCCGACTTCGGCGGTGTCGATCATCGACATCGTGCTGTGGCTGATCTGAGCGACGCAGGCCACCTCGTGACCGCTCGGAAAGCGTGCGCCAATCACCAGCTCGTCGAAGTCGCCGAGGACGTGAGCGAACCGGACGGCTCGGTAGACCTCGACGCGCCTAAGTTCGGTGATCCACTTCGGAATGTGGTGGCGTCGGCGGGCGACTTCCTGGCGGCACGCTGTCTGAGCGGCTGGGTCGTCGTCGAAAAACTCTGCGAGAGCCGCCAGCAGCGCGGTGGACACCTGCGTTTCCAGCGCAGTGAAGTTCTCAATCATCCGCTCGCGGTCGAGGGATCGGCTAGATCTGAAGCGCGCGAACGGATCCGGCTTTGAGGACTGGACCAGATAGGCGACGATCGCGAGCAGACCCAGTGGATGCTTCTTGGCCAGAGCCTCGCTGATCAGATTGCCGGCCATCCTGTCGTACTCGTCCAATTTGGGGTCCGTCCGGTGCCGCCGCCGCGCATCCCGGCGCGCTTGCTTCATCTTGCGTCGCTGACGTCCGTCGTTCATGGTCCGCACGGTACGACTGGGGTGTGACAACCGATACGACGCGGGCGTCGAAGCCATCCTGAGGCAACATCGGCCGAAAATTTGTGTGAAGGCCCCCGGCGTCGACCGCTATCGTCGAGAAAGCGTCGCTTTCGGGAAAGGCCACGGAACAGCTCGATAGATCGCTCCGGAAAGGTTGGTGGCCTTGATGGATCTAGGACTCAACTGTAAGAAGCTGCAGTCTGTGCTGATCGAGAACTCGGTGGTTATGCAGTTGTCGGACGAGCATTCCGCACTGATCGCGTCGCCCCTTATCCTCACTCGCAACAACGAAGTGTTCACGTTGACCCCAGACGAAGACCCGCAGGAGGCCTTCCTCCCGATCCGCCAGTTGGTGGGGCTAGACGTCGTTGAATCCACCGCCGACGATTCCGGTGAACTCAGAGTTGCGTTTGAGGACGGCAGCCTGATTCAGGTACCCGCCGATGAGGCGTACGAGGCGTGGAACGTATCCGGGCCTCATGGGGCGCTAGTTGTCTCGATGCCCGGCGGCAAGCTGGCTATGTGGAGTGCACAGCCCAATCCGGATGGCGCGTGACAATGAGAAACGTCCGCAGGCAGCATGACGGGTGGGCGTCATTAGAAGGGAATGGTTGGCGAACTCGCCATCTAGAGCGCACCTGCCAGAGCGGATGTCGCAGAATCGAATCGGTGTGCGGAAGGTGGGCTCGATGGATGCAAGCTTGAGGACCCTCCGAGACGCACAGAAGCGGATGCTCCGTGACGTTCTCCATCGCCGCGATCCAGCATTATTAGAAAGAGTGGCGCGAACTGAAACTGCGTCGCCCAGTGATGCAGAGCTGATCGTGTCGATCCTGTCCGAGGAATTCTCGACAATCTCGACGACAACTGGGAACCCACGGAGTACGGCATCGCGATCAGCGATCTCCTGCAGCGTGTCAATGCGGCGAGATTAGACGAGACGTGATGCGGCGAGACAAGGCGACGTCGTGACCGAGCGTCCGCAGTGGCGCGCGCTGACCGACGGGGAGCGGGCGCTGATTCGCGCAATCGTCGGCACGACAAAGAATTACGACGAAGTTGCCCTGGTGTCCGAACTAACTGGTGCATTGATTTCGGGCGGTTCGACATGGGTTTTCGACGTGCGGGCGCCAAACTTCGCGGCGGTATTCCATTGCCCGGACGGGCCGTTTCCAGCGCGGGCATTCGTCCCGAACAAAGTCGACTATCGAGGCGAGGTCGTCATCTGGATCAGCGGCGGTCATCTGTCAGGCTTGGAGTATGTATGGGTGACGGACCAACCCCCGAACCGGTGGCCACTACCCGAAGAATTGGAGGTGCACCCAGCGTGATCGACTACGAGCAGTTCCCCGGTCTCGTCGGGTTTTATCTCGAAGACAGTTATGTCTTAGCGATCGACGAAACGCCCTCACAGCTGACCTTCATCCTCGAAGTGGTCCTGACTCCGGACCACCCTGCGCACCGTCGACCCCACGTTGGCGAGCATCACTGCTACCGATCAGCCGAGCTCGCTTCATCGACCCAGAAGCGGTCGAATGGCTTCACCGCTCGGGCACGGTCTACACCGACGCCACGACGCCAGTGGTGCAAAAGATCTCGGCAACATCGACATACTCACATCGGGTGGTAATTCTCCTGTCCTGGAGGGTGACTGGGGTCCTGTCAAGCTGACAGGATCGGGAGGTGAGGCCTTCCCGCACCCGGGTGGTCTTGCTGCAAAGACGCATGTAGTAATCGCACGTGATGGTGCGGGGAGCTTTGATGACGTCGAACGCGATGCCTACATAGCCGACCCGCGGCTCAGGAACGGGACGGTAGACCTGGATGACGGTGACCGCATTTCATGCGCTTCACGCGCGAGGGCCGGATTGAGGGCCTTCGGCTACACCTGAAGTTTCAACAGACTCTAAGGAGGTGTCTCAAATGGATTGCACTGTCGCAGATATCGAGCCCGAGCAGTGACCTTCCGGCCGCACCTACGCCTGACCCAAACTCGGGCGGTAATCATCCGCATCGGACTCAGCAGCAATCAGCGCGGACAATTCGCCCTCCTGCTGGGCAACGAAGACACCCATCACCTGACGGCACACCTCCGGCACAGTGACTCCCTGCCTATCGGCGATGCGTTTCAGCCCGACGAGCATCGATGTCGTCACGTGAAACTGCACCGCGTACTGTCCACACGAACCGTCTTCGGGCGCCGGCCCCGGACCCACGACCACCGGACCATCGACGCCGAACGCGTCCACGTCAGCAGCTCGGACCCTCTGAACACCGCCACCACTAGCCTCGTCGGACGAGTCCCGTACTTCCTCGTGACTGAACAAACCCATTCCCGCTACGCTAGCCCTCCCAGAGTTTCCGGGCAGTGCAGTAAGCGACGCCACTTGCGCCAGACCTTCGGCAAGCGCGCCGGCTTGTGAACCTGCCTCGTTTCCGGAGCGTAGGTCACTCAGAAGCTCGATCGCAGCGCCTGCCCCGGAAATCAGCCCAAAGAGAGCGCTACTCCACCGGCACGCAGCTGTTCGAACGAATAGCTCAGCTCACCTCTGCGGCCTACCGACACGACGTAGCGGTCTTGGCCTTCGGTGGCTTTGAAGGTGAAGCCAAAGGTGCACATGAACTGACCCCCTTCGCCATTTTCGAGATACGTGGTGGTGAGAATTTCGCCCTTACCGTTCTTCACTGTCACCGGGGTTCCTGCTTCTATGTCGGAGTATCCGCCCGATCCGGTGCATGATGAGCCATCGACCCTGATCGCCGATGAATACGCGTTGGCGTTCTCGTCTTTCAGCGTGAAGCTGCCCAAGATGGTCGCTGTATCGAGAACATGGAAGCCCTCAGCGAATTGCGGGCAGAAGTGTTGTACCGCAACCTTATCTGCGGGCATTCCCTGCTGCGGGTCGCCGTCCTCGAGTTTGCGGCACACCTGTTTTCCCTGAGCCACGGCGTTAGCGTCGGAATTGAACTCGCCCGTCAAGCCTGCTTGACGCAAAGCAGCCAAATATTCGCCGTCAACCTTCCCCTCGTCTCTAGTGAAGTACCAATACGCGACCAGTCCAGTACTGACCAGAAGGACAATTGCGGCTGCCACCGCTATTGAGAGCCCGAAGTGGCGCTTCGCTGCGGGCGGCGTGTCACGCGAAGTACCAAGGGAAGTGGCGTTTCCCAGCTGCTCATTGCCTAGCTGATCGAGAGCCTCGGCGCCGCCATCACGGATCAAATCTGTGGGCTGTCCATCGACGAAGTAGCGGCCCTCGTGCCGACCGGTTGGGTCCGGCTTCCAACCGGTGACGGGTCCGGCGCTGAACGTCGCCGGCGCCGCATAAGCGGACTCGTACCAGGTGCCATCGACGTTGATTGCACCGCACGAATCGCACCGCAAAGAATTTGCCAAGCGAACACCGCAGAACACACAGAAGCCCATCGTGGACTCACTTTCTGTAGACCGTGGTGCCCTCTACACCGAAGAGGGGGCTGACGAATTTTGCGAAGCAGTCGTCCACACCAAGTCTTTGAGTGTCGCACCAGGCGTTCGCCTCGGCGGGATCGAGAGCAGGAGCGCCGATAACCGTCACCCACCAATCCGGCGAGTTGAACGTCGTCCACTCCCCCGAAGACAACAACCGCACGCCGTTGTACTTCGCGCGCAGATCGAGGTGGTCTCGTAGTACATCGGCGTTCGTCAAAGTTCTGCCGTCGATTGTCAGACCCGACTTCTTTGAACTGATCTGCGGCACCCACCGATTCGCGATCGAACTTGAGACGAACGAGGCATCGGCGTCACGCACTTCCTTCAATACCGCGTCCGCCACTCCGTCGATACTGCCGTGCTCGGGATCGGCAACATGGTTTGCAACAAGCCGATCCCCGTTCGACACCGCGGCGGCTCTCGCCACTTGACCACCGGAATGAAAGACAAGCTGAGGGGCTCCAGAGAACATTGCAGTTGTGCGCCAATACATCCCGGGCGGAAAGATTAGAATTCGGCGCACGATTTCACCGGGCTTCATTTTCAGAGGTGAGGCCGAGAAATCGAAGGTACCCGCCGCGATGTCCCGTTCCCCGGCGGCGACGGTGATCCGTACCTCCGAGCCCGCCTCGGTATTGCCCCCCGGGCATTGCGACAGGAAGGCTGCCCCCACTGACAAGCCATCGCGAGCCATGTCGACAGATTCAGCTTCTAATGCTGGCGCGGCGTCACACTGAGTCGCGACGCTCGCCACGCCCCTATTGCCGCTGACGTCGCCTGGGTTGCCGACCGGGGGTCCTTCTCTCGAGGTGCGGGTGAGCAGCACGGCAGTCACGACGGCGACAAGTACTACCACTAGGCTGGCGGCTATCGCGCTGCCGAAGATTAGCCCTCGCCGCCGAGCCGACCCGCCGTGCGCCGGAACTTCGTCCTCCGCTTCGGGATAGGGCAAAGCACCAATTGGCGATCCGCACTCGCCGCAGAACCTGAAGTTCCATTCATTCGCGTGACCTCGTGGGCAAAAGACCGTTGGTCGCGGTTCACTCGATTCTGTGCCCACGTCTGATCCCCCCGAACCTCGCGGCCAAATCGGGCGGTACACCGAGCCGCCGAACCGTAGCCGTCTTGCCTGCGAATACGAAGTCGACGGTTCTCCGCCTTTTCTCTTGCCAAGAATGCCGCAAACTCACCGACTCTTAACGGCCTTCAGACGTTTATTTGCCAGTGCGAGCGCAACAAGTGCCCGCGGAGACAACACGCACCCCAGCTGCACCAATCTATGCTGACGCTCATCGCGAACTGCACGTAAACATTGACAGCGTATTCGCCCGCGTGCGGCGACGCTGGTAATTGATACGCGGACAGGCTGCAGCAACCCAAGAGCTCGGACCACGAGATTTCGCCCATGCTGAGGCATAAAGCTGTTTCGGAGGTAGCGGCCCATATCCCCTCTGGCCATCGATGAGATAGAGACCTGAGCGACCAATGTGGCGCATATCGATACCACACTTGCCGGCCAGTGCTAAGACTTCAGAGACCTGGAGCATTCACTACGAGCGAACTAAACAACGTCGGGGGGACATGATGATCGTTCTGACCCGGAACGTTGGCATCGCGACTATCTGCGCGATATTTGCCTTGCTTGGATCAACTTCGCCTGCGCAGGCGGAACCGCTCGACACCGCCTTTCTCGACAGGTTGACCAAAGTTGGCATCACCACGTCGACTCCGTACATGTCTATTTTGTACGCCCACGACATTTGCCGACAGATAGGTTCCGGAGTCCCGCTCTCCCGGATCGTTAGCTTTGTCCTCAACGACAACCCGAGAATGAACCAGAAAGGTGCGGAGGACCTCGCGGTGTTGGCCTACATGACGTACTGCCCGCCTTCCTGACCGGTTGCGGTGGCCACCCGTGTGGCCCGCATCGCTGTATGCCGGTGGCTGCGCTTGTGTAGACGGCAGGTCTTTGACCGATCCATCCTCCTAGGCGACACCCCAGGCGCGGGTCAGCGCACCCGCCCGTCGTTGCACCCACGCAGCAGTGATGACGGCACTAACATCACCCCGTGCAACCCCAAACCGCCACCGAGCAGCGCACCGTCTCCGGCCTCGCCGCCGTGATGACCGTGCTCGCGATGGGCCTCGGCTACGCCATCTCCATCGGCGACCCCACCACCCTGTCCGCCAACCTGCAGGTCGTCTCCGCCGGACTCGGCATCACCGGCGGCACCGCCACCTTCATCGCCAGCCTCGCCACCCTGACCATGGCCGCCGCGGTCCTCTCCGCCGGCGCCCTCGGCGACCTCTACGGCATGCGCCGCCTCTACATGGTCGGCCTCGCCGGCGCCGCCGCCTTCAGCCTGCTGGCCGCCGCCGCCCCCGTCGCCGCCGTGCTCATCATCGCCCGCGCCGGCGTCGGCATCGCGCTGGCCTTCCTTATCGGCCTGTCCCTCGCGCTCACCAACGCCGTCTTCTCCCCCGAACGCCGCGCCGCCGCCATCGCCGCCTACTTCGGCGTCGGCTACGCCGTCTCCACCCCGCTGCCGGCCCTCGGCGGCACGCTGGCCCACGCCATCGGTTGGCGCGCAACCTTTTTCCTTGTCCCCGTCATCGCCGTCATCGGCCTGCTCATCACCTGGCGCTACGTCCCCGAGACGATGCGCAGCAGCCGCCGCCTCGACGTCCCCGGCATGGCGCTGTTCGCCGTCGCGCTCCTGGCGTTCATCTACGGCATGTCCCGCATCGAGACCGGCATCGACGCGGTCGGCCTCGCCTGCATCGCCGCCGGCCTGGCCGCCGGCGTCGCGTTCGTCGTCCGCGAACGCAGCACCGACCATCCGGCACTCGACATGCGCGTCTTCCGGTCGAGCCGCTTCAACGCCGCCGTCGCCGCCGGTGTCGTGTTCAACATCGTGCTCGGCGGTTCGATGATCCTGCTGGCCTTCTACCTCGTCACCATCCGCAAGGAATCCCACGAGCTCTTCGGGTATCTGCTCATGCCCGCCACCGCGATGGCCGCCCTCGCCGCCCTCTCTGCCGGACCCGTCGCCAACAAGTTCGGTGCCCGCACCGTCATGGTCACCGGCTTGGTGCTGATGCTCGGCGGCCTGGTGGTGCTGCACAGCTACACCCTCGACACCACCCGCGTCACCGTGTTCATCACCGCGGCGCTGATGGTCATCGGCGGCGCGCTCGTCACCACCCCGCAAGCCATGATCATGATGAACAGCGCCCCCGCCGATCTCGGCGGCGCGGTGTCCGCCGTGAAGAGCGCGGTCAACGAAGGCGGATACTCGCTCGGCCCAGCGCTTTTCGCCCTCGTCGGTATCAACCTGTTCCTCACCGACAGCGCGCACGACCTGTCGAAGGACGGCGTCGACCGCGCCGAGACCCGCGAAGCCCTGCTGACCACCCACGGCGGGCACAACGGCGCCGCGATGGTCAACCCCGAGCAGGCCCGCCTGATCGTCGACCAGGCGCCCTACAACGCGATCGACGCCATCCACACGCTCAGCCTGATCATGGCGGTCGGGCCGGTCATCGCGATCATCCTGGCGCTCTGGCTGATCAAGCCCACCCGTTAAGCAGGCCCCGCGCCCGCCACGGTCGGCTCGATCGTCGGTGCCGGATATCCGCCCGCCTGCATCGCCTCCCGCACCGCGGCATCCACCGCATCCACGGATCCTGCGGGCACCAGAGCGATCACGCAGCCGCCGAACCCACCGCCCGTCATCCGCGCCCCCTGCGCCCCCGCCGACACCGCGGTAGAAGCGATCAGGTCCAGATGCGGTGTGGTGATCTCGAAGTCGTCCCGCATCGAGCGGTGCGACTCGGTGAACAGGGCGCCGACGCGGCCGAAATCGTTCGCCGCCAATGCCTCCACCGTGTCCAGCACCCGCTGGTTCTCGGTCACGATGTGCCGGGCCCGCCGTTGATCCTCACCCGAGAGCGCAGACACAGAGGAGACCTCCCGCAGCGACGGGACACCCAGCGCCGCGGCAGCCCGCTCACACGACGCGCGTCGTGCCGCGTACTCGCCACCGGCGTGCTGATGCCTCGCCTGCGAATCGATCAGCAGCAACTGCACCCCGTGCGCGTCGGGATCGAACGGAACCGGCGTGACGGTGAGGTCGCGGAAGTCGATCAGCTGGGCGGACCGCGGCTGCGCGTACAGGATCGCCAGCTGATCGAGCAGACCCGTTGGTGCACCGACGTACTCGTTCTCAGCGCGCTGCGCGATCCGCGCCTGCTCCACACGATCGACCGCCAGACCCGCACCAGACAGCAGCGCGTCCAGGACAGCGCATTCCAGCGCCGCCGACGACGCCAGCCCCGAGCCGATCTGCACCCCGCCTCTGATCGCCAGCGTTCCGCCCGGCACCACATGACCGGCCTCCCGCAGCGACCACACCACCCCGGCCACGTACGCAGCCCAGCCGGTCACATCACCGGGAGACGTGTCGAGCCCGACGCGCACCACGTCCGACGACCGGTCGGTGCTCACCATCAGCTCGCCGCTGTCGGCCGGCTCGTAGTCCACGACGGTGCGGCCGGGCAGCGCGATCGGCAGCGCGAAACCCGCGTTGTAGTCGGTGTGTTCACCGATCAGGTTGATCCGGCCCGGCGCCGAGAAGCGAACGCTCACAAGCCACGCAGCCTCTCGGCCAGCGCCTCGGGCACGACGTCGTTGATGAACGCGTCCATCACCGACTCCGACGAGGCGAGGTACTTCAGCTTGTCGGCGCTGCGCCGCGTGGAGATGATCTCGACGTGGAAGCAGCCCTCGCCCTCGGGGAACTGGTGCAGCCCCGCCATGTACGGCAGCGGTGCGTCGTACATTCGGTCCAGCCGCTGCAGGACCTCCTGGTAGAGAGCACTGAACGCGTCCAGCTCGGCCGCATCGAGATCGAGCAAGCTGTTCACAGAACGATGAGGGTAGATGTGCACCTCCACCGGCCACCGGGCCGCGAACGGCACGAATGCGGTGAACATGCTGTCACGCAGCACAACCCGGCGGCCGTCATCGACCTCCTGCGCCACCAAATCCGTAAATAAATCGCCCCCGTGCCGCTCTCGATACGACGACGCCTGCCGCAGCATCTGTTCTGTCCGCGGGGTCAGGAACGGATAGCCGTAGATCTGCCCGTGCGGGTGGGTCAGCGTCACCCCGATCTCCTCACCGCGGTTCTCGAAGCAGAACACCTGCGCGATGCCGGGCCGACTGAGCAGGTCAGAGGTGCGGTGCCGCCACGCCTCGACAACAAGCCGGGCCTGCGCGGGATCGAGTGAGGCGAACGAGCTGTCGTGATCGCTGGAGAAGCAGATCACCTCGCAGCGGCCGCTTCCGGGCACCCCCGAGAAATCCGAAGACACCGACAACACGTGCCCCGAACCTGACAGACTCGCGAACCGGTTCTCGAAGACTGCGACGTCGTAGTCCGGCGCCGGGATCTCACTCGTGAGTCCGGTCGGTCCCGGGCACAGCGGGCACTCACCTCGGGGCGGGAGGTAGGTGCGGTCCTGGCGGGCCGGTGCGACGATCACCCACTGCCCAGTGGTCTGGTCGAATCGCAACTCCGACAGCGACTCTGAGCGAGGAGGCAGCGGCCGAAGGTCGGGCACCGGTGCGGGCTCTCGGCCGGGCAGATTGAAGAACAGCAAGTCGCGTCCGTCGGCGAGAGTCCACGCCGTCATTGCTTTGGTGAGCGACGGATTCTCAACCACGGTTGACGCAACTCCTCTGCCCGGCGCATAGCCTCAGCGTCCAGGATCTGATGGTAACGCGCGACGAGCTGCTCCCGGGTCAGCCCGAACTCGGGCAGCACCTCGTCGGCGGGCGGGCCGCCGTACGGAGCCCAGCTCCGCATGAACGTGACGATGTCGTGTTCGTAGCGATCCGCGATGCCGGGCATGTCAGGCCCCGCCCTTCTTCTTGTTGTAGATGTCGAAGCCGACGGCGGCCAGCAGCACCAGACCCTTGATCACCTGCTGCACGTCACTGCCGATGCCGATCAAAGACATCCCGTTGTTGAGGACGCCGAGCACGAAACCGCCGATGATCGCGCCGAACACGGTGCCGACGCCGCCGCTGGCCGACGCACCGCCGATGAACGCCGCGGCGATCGCCTCCAGCTCCATGCCGATACCCGCTTGTGGCGTGGCCGAATTAAGCCGCGCCGCGAACAGCAACCCGGCGAGTGCCGACAGCAGACCCATGTTGACGAAGACCAGGAACGTGACCCGCTTGGTCTTGACGCCCGAGAGCCGGGCTGCCGCCTCGTTGCCGCCGACGGCGTAGACCTGCCGGCCGACGACCGTGCCGCGCATGACGAATGCGTACACCACGAAGGCCAGGGCCAGGATGATGCCGACGACCGGGACTCCGCGGTAGCTCGCCAGCACCAGCGTGAACGCCGCGAGTGCCGCGACGATGGCCGCACACTTGGCGATGAACCAGCCCAGCGGCAGCACGCTGAACCCGTACTGGCTCTGGGCACGCCGCTGCCGCACCTGCTGCCACACCGCGGCCAGCATCACGAACACGCCGAGAATGACAGTCGGCCAGTGATAGACGGCGTTCACGCCAAGTTCGGGTAAGAACCCGCTGCTGACCTGACCGAAGGTGCGCGGGAACGGCGCGATCGACTGCCCCTCGAGCAGATACTGTGTGGCGCCGCGGAACACGAGCATGCCCGCCAGCGTGACGATGAACGACGGGATGCCGACGTAGGCGATCCAGAAGCCCTGCCACGCACCGATCAGCGCACCCAGAAGAAGACACAGGGCGACCGCGACCGGCCAGGGCATGTCGTTGCGGATCATCAGAACCGCCGACATCGCCCCGATGAACCCGGCGATCGAGCCCACCGACAGGTCGATGTGACCGGAGATGATCACGATGACCATGCCGATCGCGAGGATCAGGATGTAGCCGTTCTGCTGGACGATGTTGGTGACGTTGAGCGGCTTGAGCAGGATGCCGTCGGTCCACACCTGGAACAGGATCACGATCAGAGCGAGCGCGACGACCATGCCGTACTGGCGGAAGTTGCCCTGCAGCAATGCTTTCACGCGAGACACAGCCGAGTCCGCGGGCGGCGGCGCCGGGGCGCTCGGCGGCGTCGACACGGCCGGGGTGGTGGTCATCTATCCTCGTCCCTTCATCATGTAGCGCATCAGCGTCTCCTGGGACGCCTCGGCCCGGGCCACCTCACCGGTGAGCCGGCCCTCGTTGAGTGTGTAGATGCGGTCGCACAGACCGATCAGCTCCGGGAGCTCGGAGGAGATGACGATCACCGCTTTCCCCTGCGCTGCCAGCGAATTGATGATCGTGTAGATCTCGTACTTGGCGCCGACGTCGATGCCGCGGGTGGGTTCGTCGAGGATCAGCACGTCGGGGTCGGCGAAGATCCACTTGCTCAGCACGACCTTCTGCTGATTGCCGCCCGACAGGTTCCCGGTGACGGCCTTCACCGACGGCGCCTTGATCCGCATGTCCTTACGGAAGCGCTCGGCGACCTTGGTCTCCTCGTGCTCGTTGATGACGGCCTGCCTGCTCACCTTGGGCAGCGACGCCAGCGTGATGCTGCGCGCTATGTCGTCCATCAGGTTCAGGCCGAAGTGCTTGCGGTCCTCGGTGGCGTAGGCGATACCGTGACTGATGGCCTCGGGCACCGTGCGGGTGCGAATCTGCTTGCCGTCCTTGAACACCGAGCCGCCGGCCTTCTTGCCGTAGCTGCGGCCGAACACGCTCATCGCCAGCTCGGTGCGCCCAGCACCCATCAACCCGGCCAGCCCCACCACCTCGCCACGGCGCACGTGCAGCGAGACCCCGTCGACGACCTTGCGCTGTTGATCGAGCGGGTGGTAGACGGTCCAGTCCTCGATGGCGAACGTCACGTCGCCGATCTCGTGGGCGGTGCGCTCGGGGAACCGGTCGACCAGCGGCCGGCCCACCATGCCGCGGATGATGTGCTCTTCGGTGAGAACCGGCCCCACGTCGAGGGTCTCGATCGTGCGGCCGTCCCGCAGCACCGTGATGCGGTCGGCGACCCGCGTCACCTCGTTGAGCTTGTGCGAAATAATGATGCACGTCAGCCCCTGGCGGCGCAGCTCCATGATCAGGTCCAGCAGGTTGCGGCTGTCCTCGTCGTTCAGCGCCGCGGTGGGCTCGTCGAGGATCAGCAACTTCACCTTCTTCGACAGCGCCTTGGCGATCTCCACGAGCTGCTGCTTGCCCACCCCGATGTCGGAGATCCGGGTACCCGGGCTCTCCCGCAACCCGACCCGGTCGAGGAGCTGCTGGGCATGGGTGGTGGTCTCGTGCCAGCTGATCACCCCGGCCGAGGCGTGCTCGTTGCCCAGGAAGATGTTCTCGGCGATGGAGAGCACCGGCACCAGAGCCAGCTCCTGGTGGATGATGCCGATGCCGCGCCGCTCACTGGACCGGATGTCCTTGAAATCGCCTGGTGGACCGTCGAAGACGATCTCCCCGTCGTAACTGCCGTGCGGGTAGATCCCGCTGAGCACCTTCATCAGGGTGGACTTGCCGGCTCCGTTCTCCCCGCAGATCGCGTGGATCTCGCCCTGGCGCACCGTGAGGTTCACGTCGCACAACGCGGTCACGGCGCCGAAGCGCTTCGTGATGTCCCGCATCTCGAGCAGTGCGGTGCCCTCGCCGCCCATCAGGCCAGCTGCGCGGACGTGTAGTAGCCCGAGTCGACCAGCACCTTCTGGTAGTTGGACTTGTCCACACTCACCGGCTGCAGCAGATACGACGGCACGATCTTCACCCCGTTGTCGTACGTGGTGGTGTCATTGACCTCCGGCTTGCCGCCGGTCAGCAGTGAATCAGCCATTTGCACAGCAGCTTTCGCGAGCTCACGCGTGTCCTTGAACACCGTCTGGGTCTGCTCGCCGGCGATGATCGACTTGACCGAGGCGAGTTCGGCATCCTGCCCGGTGACGATCGGCAGCGGGTTGGCCGGCGTGCCGTAGCCGGCGCTCTTCAGCGCCGAGATGATGCCCAGCGACATCCCGTCATAGGGCGAGAGCACCGCGTCCACGCGACCGCTGGTGTACGAGCGGCTCAGCAGGTTGTCCATTCGGGACTGGGCGAGCCCGCCGTCCCAGCGCAGCGTCGCCACCTGGTCGAAGGAGGTCTGCCCGCTTTTCACCACCAGCTTGCCGCTGTCGAGGTAGGGCTGCAGCACGCTCATCGCGCCCTTGAAGAAGAACGTGGCGTTGTTGTCGTCGGGCGAGCCGGCAAACAGCTCGATGTTGAAGGGGCCCTTGCCCTGCGCCACGCCCAACTTGTCGACGATGTACTGCGCCTGCAGCACACCGACTTTGAAGTTGTCGAACGTCGCGTAGTAGTCGACGTTGACTGATCCGCGGATCAGCCGGTCATAGCTGACCACCGGGATCTTGGCATCGGCGGCGCGCTGCAGGATGTCGGTCAGCGACGATCCGTCGATGGGCGCGATGACCAGCACCTTGACGCCCTTGGTGATCATGTTCTCGATCTGCGAGACCTGGTTCTGCACCACGTCGTCGCCGTACTGCAGATCGGTCTCGTACCCCAGCGACTGGAATTGCTTGGCCATGTTGTCGCCGTCGGCGACCCATCGCTCCGATGACTTGGTCGGCATCGCGATGCCGATCGTCCCGCTGCGGTCGCCCCCGCCCCCGCCGCCAGTGGCCTCGGGCCCGGTCGAGCGTCCGCAGGCGCTGGCCAGCGACGCCGTCAGGGCCAGCGCGGCCGCGATTCGAAGAAAGCTCTTACGCATGGATTCCTCCGGTTGGTCCGGCGCTCGTCGCGGGTCCGGCACGCGGACCCCCAGCACGATGTGAGCGCTAACATCGAGCATCTTGTGACGCGGGTCACGGGCCTGTCAAGGGTTCAGGGCTGAAAGATGTGAGCGCTAACAAATCGTTGACAGCTCTCAAATGTGAGCGTTAACATCTGCCCAGTGTAACGCCGGTCACATTGCTTCCGGTGTCGCCGATCCCCGCCGCATACGGACTTGACCTGGTCCGATGCACCTGTGAAGGAGTCCTCGTGAAGAAAATCCTCTCAGCGATGCTCGCCGTCGCAACAGCGGGCGTGCTGTCAGCCTGCGGCAGTGGACCGGCGCCCGGTAACGCCCCAGGAGGTGGCGGCGGGGCCGGCGGCCAGATCACCATGGGCTTCTCCCAGGTGGGCGCCGAAAGCGGCTGGCGCACCGCGAACACGACCTCGATCCAGGACGCGGCAAAGGCCGCCGACGTGAACCTGAAGTTCTCCGACGCGAACGGCAAGCAGGAGAATCAGATCTCGGCCATCCGGTCCTTCATCCAGCAGCGGGTCAACGTGATCGCGTTCAGCCCGGTGGTCCGCACCGGCTGGGACGCGGTGCTGCTGGAAGCCAAGAACGCCAACATCCCGGTGATCCTCACCGACCGCGCCGTCGACACCCAGGAGAAGGACGTCTACAAGACGTTCCTCGGCGCGGACTTCGTGCAGGAAGGTCAGTGGGCCGGCGAATGGGTGGTCAAGGAGTTCGCCAACGCCACGGGCCCGGTGAACATCGTCCAACTCGAAGGCACGACCGGCTCGGATCCCGCGCTGGAACGCAGCACCGGATTCAGCAAGGCGATCGCCGCCAATCCCAACTTGAGCGTGATCGCCTCGCAGACCGGTGATTTCACCCGATCGGGCGGCAAGCAGGTGATGGAGGCGTTCCTCAAGGCCAACCCGAAGATCGACCTGGTGTTCGCGCAGAACGACGACATGGCTCTCGGCGCGATCGAGGCCATCGAGGCGGCCGGCAAGAAGCCCGGTCAGGACATCAAGATCGTCGCGATCGACGCCACCCACGACGGTATGCAGGCACTGGCCGACGGCAAGATGAACTTCATCGTCGAGTGCAACCCGCTGCTCGGCCCGCAACTGATGGATCTGGCGAAGAAAGTCGTTGCCGGCGAATCGGTTCCGGCCCGCGTCGTGACCCCCGACCAGACCTTCGACCAGCAGCAGGCCAAGGCGGTCCTGCCCGAGCGCAAGTACTGACCGAGCACGTGCCTTCCGTGATGACCACAGCGACCGCCGACCCGGTCGTGCACATGCGGGACGTCTCGATCGACTTCCCCGGCGTCAAGGCCCTCGACGGCGTCGAGTTCCGGCTCCTGCCCGGTGAGATCCACGCGCTGATGGGCGAGAACGGCGCCGGGAAGTCGACCCTGATCAAAGCGCTCACCGGCGTCTACGACATCGACGCGGGCACCATCTCCGTCGGCGGTGTCGAGCAGCGGTTCAGCGGTCCGCGGCAGGCGCAGGACGCCGGGATCAGCACCGTGTACCAAGAGGTCAACCTCTGCCCCAATCTGACGGTGGCGGAGAACATCCTGCTGGGCCGCGAGCCGCGGCGCTGGGGCCGCATCGACTCACGGGCGATGAACCGCCGCGCCGCCGAGTTGCTCGCCGACCTCGACCTGACCATCGATCCACGGTCCACGCTGGGCGACCACCCGATCGCGCTGCAACAGCTCGTCGCCATCGCCCGCGCGACGGCGGTGTCGGCGCGGGTGCTGATCCTCGACGAACCGACGTCGAGCCTCGACGTCGACGAAGTGGCCGAACTGTTCCGGGTGATGCGGCGGTTGCGCGACGCCGGCACCGCGATCCTGTTCGTCTCACACTTCCTCGACCAGGTGTATGCGATCTCCGATCGGATGACGGTGCTGCGCAACGGCCGCCGTGTCGGCGAGTACGAGACGGCGACGCTGGACCGTGTCACGTTGATCTCGGCGATGCTCGGTCACGAGCTCGCGGTGCTCGACGAGATCGCCGACAGCGAAGGGTCTCCTCGCAGCGACGACGTGGTGCTCAGTGCCCGCGATCTCGGCCGGTCGCCAGCACTGCACCCGATCGATCTCGACGTCCATCGCGGCGAGGTCGTCGGGCTGGCAGGGCTGCTGGGTTCGGGCCGAACGGAATTGGCACGCCTGCTCTTCGGCGCCGACCGCGCGACCAGCGGGCAGATCTCCGTCGACGGCCATAAAGCCGCGGTGCGCTCACCGCGCGCCGCGATCGCTCAGCGCATCGCGTTCTCCTCTGAGGACCGCAAGGGCGAGGGCATCATCGGTGACCTCTCGATCCGCGCCAACCTCGTCCTCGCCCTGCAGGCGCGGCGCGGGTTCGCCCGGCCGCTGTCCCGCGCCGCCACCGACGACCTCGTGGACCGCTACATGGAGGCGCTCGACATCCGGCCGCGCAATTCCTGGCTGCCGGTGAAGAACCTCAGCGGCGGCAATCAACAGAAGGTGTTGCTGGCCCGGTGGCTGATCACCGAACCACAGCTGTTCATCCTCGACGAGCCCACCCGCGGCATCGACGTCGGCGCCAAGGCCCAGATACAGAAGCTGATCGCCGACCTGGCCGCCGACGGCATGGGAGTGGTGTTCATCTCCGCCGAGCTCGACGAGGTCGCCCGCATCAGCGACCGGATCGCGGTCCTGCGCGAGGGCCGCTGCATCGCGCAGGTCGACAACGAATGCACCGTACGGGAATTGACGTCCCTCATCGCCGGGAACGGTGCGTCGTGATCAAGAAGTTCACCGCCTCCCCCCTGCTGTGGCCCGCGCTGGCGCTGCTCGCCTTGCTCGTCGTCAACGTGATCCTCACGCCCAGCTTCTTCAGCATCCGCGTGCAGGACGGCCACCTGTTCGGCAGCCTCATCGACATCCTGCGCAACGGCGCCCCCACCATGCTGGTCGCGCTCGGGATGACGTTGGTGATCGCGTCGCGCGGCATCGACCTGTCCGTCGGTGCCGTCGTCGCGGTCAGCGGCGCGCTGGCGTGCGCGCACATCGCCGCCTCCGGCGATCCCGGCAGCGTCGGAACTGTGCTGGGCGCCATGGGGATCGCCCTCGGCGTCGCCGTCGTGCTGGGGCTGTGGAACGGAGCGCTGGTGTCGGTGTTCGGGGTGCAGCCGATCATCGCCACGCTGGTGCTGATGACCGCTGGCCGCGGCGTGGCTCTCCTGATCACCGACGGGCAGATCGTCACCACCGAGAGCGCACCGTTCAAAGTCCTGGGGGCGGGCTTCGCCCTCGGCCTGCCGGTCGCGATCCTGGTCAGCCTGGCGGTATTCGCGCTCGTCGGATTGCTGACCCGCCGCACTGCACTCGGAATGCTGCTCGAATCGGTCGGTATCAACCCCGAAGCCAGCCGGCTCGCCGGGGTGCGGCATCGGTCGATTGTCTTCGCGGTGTACGTGTTCAGTGCGCTGTGTTCCGGCATCGCGGGGCTGATGATCGCCTCCAACATCTCGGCCGCCGACGCCAACAACGCCGGGCTGTGGATCGAGATGGACGCCATCCTCGCCGTCGTCATCGGCGGCACCTCGCTGCTCGGCGGCCGGTTCAGCCTGACCGGAACGATTCTGGGCGCGTTGATCATCCAGACACTGACCACCACTGTCTACACCGCCGGCATCACCCCGGAGACCACGTTGGTGTTCAAAGCGCTCGTCGTCATCGCGGTGTGCCTGCTGCAGGCACCGAAGTTCCGGGCGCTGCTACGACGGAAGCGCACGGGCCGACCCGCAACCCCGGCGCCGATGACGGTCCGCAGCGCCGAGCCGGTGGTGACGCGATGACCGTCACCACTGCACGGCCCGGCACGCTCGCCGGGCTCGCCCGCTACGCGCGCGGCCGCTACCTCTCCCCGCTGGCCTCGCTGGTGCTGTTCGTGGTGATGTTCGTCGCCGTCGTCACCCGCTTCGACTTCGCCAGCCCCACCCAGGTGTTCCTGAACCTGTTGGTGGACAACAGCTATCTGATCGTGCTCGCGGTGGGTATGACGTTCGTTCTGCTGACCGGTGGCATCGACCTCAGCGTCGGCTCGGTGGTGGCGCTGTCCACCGTGATCGTGGCGACGACGCTGCGCGCGGGCTGGCCCACCCCGCTCGCGCTGGCCGCCGTCCTGATCGTGGGCCCGCTCCTCGGGCTCGCCATGGGTCTGGTCATCGAGTACTTCGACGTGCAGCCGTTCATCGTCACCCTCGCCGGCATGTTCCTGGCGCGCGGCCTCTGCTACGTGATCAGCGTCGACACGCTGCCCATCGACGATCCGGTCATGCGCGCCATCGGGCTGAACTACGTCTACCTCTACGAGGACAAGTTCATCCGCTGGACGGTGGTCATCGCGCTCGTCGTCGTCGCGGTCGCCGCCTACACGCTGCACCAGACCCGGTTCGGCCGAACGGTGTACGCCGTCGGCGGGAACCGGCAGTCCGCACAGCTGATGGGCCTGGGCGCCTCCCGCGCCCGCATCGGCGTCTACGCCATCAGCGGATTCTGCGCGGCGCTGGCCGGACTGCTGCTCGCGATGCAGAAACTCTCGGGCTACAGCCTCAACGGCATCGGCCTCGAACTCGACGCCATCGCTGCCGCCGTCATCGGTGGCGTATTGCTCTCCGGCGGTGTCGGATTCGTGCTCGGCTCGCTGATCGGCGTCCTCGTCCTGGGCACCATCGGCACGTTCGTCACCGCGGCGAACCTCGACTCCTACTGGACCCGCATCATGACGGGGGTACTGCTGTTGATATTCGTCCTGGTTCAACGACTAGTGGTGAGGAAACCCGGATGAGCACCCAGCCCACTCCCCCGACGGCAGGCAAGCCGGTGATGGCCGACGTCGCACGCCTGGCGGGCGTCAGCCACCAGACGGTGTCCCGGGTGATCAACGGATCGGCGAGCATCCGCCCCGCAACCAAGGCCCGCGTCGAGCAGGCCATCGAGGAACTCGGCTACCGGCCCAACACCGCGGCCCGCGCACTGGTGACCCGCCGGTCGGGGATCATCGGAATCGTCGGCACCAACAGCGCCCTCTACGGCCCGTCCAGCATCCAACGCTCCGTGCAGGAAGCCGCTCGTTCCGCCGGGTACTTCTCGAGTCTGGTCCCGCTGGAAGAAGTCACCCTCGAGACGCTGCGCGACGCGCTGGACCACCTCACCCGCCAGTCCGTGGAGGCGATCGTGATGATCGCCGCCCAGGAGGACGCGCTGGAGGTCGTGCACTCCGCCGACGCCCGCCTACCCCTGGTCGTGGTCGAGGGCGACCTGTCCGGGCGGGGCCTCAGCGTCGGCGTCGACCAGATCGGCGGCGCCCGCCAAGCCACCGCGCACCTCATCGAGCTCGGCCACACCGCGATTGAACACGTTGCCGGACCGCTGAACTGGACCGAGGCCAAGGGCCGGCAGACCGGCTACGAGCAGGCCATGCGGGACGCCGGCCTGACGCCGCGCCCGCCCTGTATAGGGGACTGGACCCCGGCGCGGGGCTACGAGATCGGCCGCGAGCTCGCCCGCCGGGACGACGTCAGCGCGGTCTTCGTCGCCAACGACCAGATGGCGATCGGCGTCCTGCACGCACTCGCCGAAGCCGGACGCTCCGTACCCCGCGACATCAGCGTCGTCGGATTCGACGACATCCCCGAAGCCGGCTTCCTGATCCCTGCGCTCACCACCATCCGCCAGGACTTCCACGCGATCGGGCGGCGTGCCATCGACCTGGTGATGGCGACGCTGGAAGGGTCGAGCGCCAACGTCCCGCTCCTTCCCCCCGAACTCATCGTCCGCGCCAGTACCGCACCGCCGAGGGAGTCTTCGTGAGCAGTGAGAAATACACGGTAGGAGTCGATTTCGGCACTCTGTCCGGACGCGCGCTGGTGGTGCGGGTCAGCGACGGCCACGAGATGGCCAGCGCCGAACACCTGTACCGCCACGCGGTGGTCACCGACACGCTGCCCGGCGGCACCGACCGGCTGCCCCCGCAGTGGGCACTGCAGGTGCCCAGCGACTACGTCGACGTGCTGCGCACCGCGGTCCCGCAGGCGGTCTCCGCGGCGGGTATCGATGCGGCCGACGTCATCGGGATCGGCACCGACTTCACCGCCTGCACGATGGTTCCGGTGCGCGGCGACGGCACCCCGCTGTGTGAGCTCGCCGCGTTCGCCGACCGCCCGCACGCCTACGCCAAGCTGTGGCGGCACCACTCCCCTCAGCCGCAGGCCGACCGCATCAATACCGTTGCTGCAGAACGCCAAGAATCGTGGCTTCCGCGCTACGGCGGACTGATCTCCAGCGAGTGGGAGTTCGCCAAGGCCCTGGAGATCCTCGACGAAGACCCACAGATCTACGCCGCGATGGACCACTTCGTCGAGGCCGCCGATTGGATCGTCTGGCAGCTCTGCGGAACCTACGTCCGCAACGCGTGCACCGCGGGCTACAAGGGCATCCGGCAGGACGAGCGCTATCCCTCGCGGGAGTTCCTGGCGGTGGTGCGCCCGGAGTTCGCCGACTTCGTCACCGACAAACTCGACCACCGCATCGGCCGACTCGGCGACAGCGCCGGATCGCTCACCGCGCAGGCCGCCGCGTGGACGGGTCTGCCGCAGGGCATCCCCGTCGCGGTCGGCAATGTCGACGCGCACGTCACCGTCGCCGCCGCCGATGCCCTCGATCCCGGCTCGCTGGTCGCGATCATGGGCACGTCGACATGTCATGTGATGAATTCCGACGTGCTGCGTGAAGTACCCGGAATGTGCGGCGTGGTTCTCGACGGGATCAGCTCCGGCAGTTGGGGTTACGAGGCCGGACAGTCCGGGGTCGGCGACATCTTCGGCTGGTTCGTCGACAACTGCGTGCCCGAGAGCTACCAGAGCGAGGCCCGGCGCCGTGGCCTCTCCCTGCACGCGTACCTGTCCGAGCTGGCGGGTCAGCAGCGCGTCGGTGAGCACGGGCTGATCGCACTGGACTGGCACAGCGGAAACCGTTCCGTCCTAGTGGATCACGAGCTCTCCGGCGTCATGGTCGGGCAGACGCTGGCGACCACGTGCGTCGACATGTACCGGGCGCTGCTGGAAGCGACCGCGTTCGGCACCCGCATGATCGTCGAGACGTTCGTGCGCAGCGGCGTTCCCGTCAACGAACTCGTCGTCGCCGGCGGCCTGCTGAAGAACAGCCTGCTCATGCAGATCTACGCCGACGCCGTCGGACTGCCGCTGTCGGTGGTGCCGTCCCCGCAGGCACCCGCACTCGGCTCCGCCATCCACGCCGCCACCGCGGCCGGCGCGTTCCCCGACGTGCCCACCGCGGCCCGACAGATGGGGCGTCGAATCCGCAACGCCTACACCCCGATTCCCGCCAACGTCGCCGCGTATGACCAGCTCTACCGCGAATACGTCGCCGCTTACGAGTGGTTCGGCCGCGGCAACGGCATGATGCGGCGGCTGCGCCGCATCGGCACCCCCGAACCCGTAGGAGTCCTGTCGTGACGATCACCTCCGACATCGACCAGGCGATCGCCGACCTCCGCCGTCAGGTGTGCGATCTGCACCGTCACCTCACCCAGTACGAACTGGTGATCTGGACGGCGGGCAACGTCTCGGCGCGGGTTCCCGGTCGCGACCTGATGGTCATCAAACCCTCAGGGGCTGACTACGACTCGATGACTCCCGCGGACATGGTGGTCTGCGACCTGTACGGCACCCTCGTCGACGGTGAACTGTCCCCGTCGTCGGACACCGCCGCCCACGCCTACGTGTACCGGCACATGCCGCACGTCGGCGGGGTCGTGCACACCCACTCCACCTACGCCACCGCCTGGGCCGCACGCGGGGAACCGATCCCGTGTGTGCTGACGATGATCGCCGACGAGTTCGGCGGCGACATCCCCGTCGGACCGTTCGCCCTGATCGGTGACGACTCCATCGGCCGCGGCATCGTCGAGACGCTGCAGCACAGCCGATCTCGTGCCGTCCTGATGCGCAACCACGGACCGTTCACCATCGGGAGCACCGCCCGTGACGCGGTCAAGGCCGCCGTGATGGTCGAAGACGTCGCCCGCACCGTGCACATCAGTCGCCAGCTCGGTGCGCCTCCGGTGATCGACGCCGACGACGTCACCGCGCTGTTCGAGCGCTACCAGAACGTGTACGGCCAGCCCGGCCGCGCACAGGAGACCTCCGAGGAGACCCTGCGATGATCGCGTCCCGACTCGTCACCAGCCAGGTGTGGCTGGTCACGGGCAGCCAGTCGATGTACGGGCAGGAGATCCTCGACCAGGTCGCCGAGCAGTCCCGCCAGATCGCCGAGCAGCTCGACGCGGGTGCGGAGGTCCCCGTCGAGGTCCGCTGGCTCCCCGTCGTCACCGACAGCGACCAGATCGCCCGCGTCTTCGCCGAGGCCAACGCCTCCCCCGAGTGCATCGGCGTGATCGCGTGGATGCACACCTTCTCGCCCGCGAAGATGTGGATCCGGGGACTGAAGGCACTCACCAAGCCGCTGCTGCATCTGCACACCCAGTTCGGTGTCGAATTGCCCTGGCAATCCATCGACATGGATTTCATGAACCTCAACCAGGCCGCCCATGGTGATCGCGAGTTCGGCTACATCCAGACCCGGATGTCGCATCCGCGCAAGACCGTCGCCGGGCACGTCAGCGATCCGCGCACACGCCGCCGCGTCGGCAACTGGATGCGCGCAGCCCTCGGGCACGCCGAGCTGTCGACACTGAAGGTCGTCCGTTTCGGCGACAACATGCGCGGTGTCGCCGTCACCGAGGGGGACAAGGTCGAGGCCGAAGCTCATTTCGGGGTGTCGGTGGACACCTACGGCGTCAACGACCTGGTCCGAGTCGTCAACAACATCAGTGACGCCGACGTCGACAAGCTGGTCCGTGAATACGCCCACACCTACCGGGTAGCCCCCGAGTTGCTACCGGGTGGGGATCGGCACACCTCGCTGCGGGTCGGCGCACAGATCGAGCTCGGTCTGCGGAAGTTCCTGCAGCAGGGCGGCTTCCACGCGTTCACCACCAACTTCGAGGATCTGGGCGGGCTGCGGCAGCTGCCGGGCCTCGCCGTGCAGCGGCTGATGGCCGACGGCTACGGCTTCGGCGGCGAGGGCGACTGGAAGACCGCGACGATGCTGCGCACCATCAAGGTGATGGGCGAAGGCTTACCGGGCGGCACCTCCTTCATGGAGGACTACACCTACGATCTGACACCGGGGCGCGAGCGAATTCTCGGCGCGCACATGCTGGAGGTCTGCCCCAGCATTGCGGCCGACGTGCCGACACTGGAAGTGCACCCGCTCTCGATCGGGGACCGCGACGACCCGGTGCGGCTGCGCTTCACCGCCGCGCCGGCCGACGCCGTCATCCTCGGGATCTGCGACATGGGTGACCGTTTCCGGTTCGTGGCCAATGAGGTTCGCGTCGTCGAACCCACCGCGGAGCTGCCGAAGCTGCCCGTCGCCTGTGCGGTGTGGGAGCCGCTGCCGAACTGGTCGACCTCGGCCGAGGCGTGGCTGATGGCCGGCGCGCCGCACCACACCGTGCTGACCACGGCGGTGGACACCGAGACGTTCGAGGACTTCGCCGAGATGACGGGCACCGAGCTGTTGGTCATCAACGAGGGAACCACGGTCCGCGACTTCCAGAACGCTCTCAAGTGGAACGGGGTGTATCACCATGTCGCCGGCGGACTCTGAGGCGGCGGTGCGCTGATGCTCGCCGCGCGTCTGCACGGGATCGGTGATCTGCGGGTCTACCGCGAACTCGATCCCGACGAACCTCCGCCGGGCTGGTCGCTGCTCGCGGTCACCTCGGTCGGCATCTGCGGCTCGGACCTGCACTGGTTCAGCGACGGCGGCATCGGGGAGAACCGCATCGAACGCCCCGTGGTACCCGGACATGAATTCGCCGCCGTCGCGCTCACGGGGCCGCTGGCCGGCCGCCGGGTCGCCGTCGACCCCGCAATCCCGTGCCAGAACTGCGAGATGTGCACGGCCGGATTCCACAACCTCTGCCCGACAGTGCAATTCGCGGGTCACGGCACACTTGACGGGGCCCTGCGGGAACACCTGGTGTGGCCGGACCATCTGCTGCACCCGCTGCCCGACGAACTCAGCGACGACGCCGGCGCGCTGCTCGAACCCCTCGGCGTCGCCGTCCACGCGGTCGGCGTCGCGCACGTGCGGCCGGGGATGGACGTCCTCGTCGTCGGCGGCGGACCGATCGGTGTGCTCACCGCGCAGGTGGTGCGCCGCGCGGGTGCGCGCCGCGTGTTCGTCGTCGAACCGCTCGCACATCGACGCGCCACCGCTCTGCAGTGCGGCGTCGACGCCGCCTTCGCGCCCGAGGTCGCCGACGGCGAAATCATCGAGGCCACCGAGGGCCGCGGTGTCGACGCGGTGATCGAGATGGCCGGCACCGACGCCGCGATCGCCACGGCCGTCGCCGCGTCCCGGCCCGGTGCCCGGGTCGCGCTCGGCGGCATCCCGTCGGAGGACTCGTCGTCGTTCCCGGCGGCCGCGGCCAGACGCAAAGGCCTGACGTTCGCGATGGTGCGGCGGATGAACGACACCTACCCGCGAGCCATCGAGTTGGCCACCAGCGGAATCGACCTCGACGCGATCGTCAGTCAGCGCCGGTCGCTCGCCGAGGTTGCCGACGCGTTCACCTCGGCGGCGCAACGGTGCGGGGACAAGGTCGTCGTCACCGTGTCGGGTAGCTAGAGGTCACCCCGCGTTGGCGGACATCGCCCACCGGATGCCGCCGACGAGCACGTGCCCCGCCGAGCGCACGACCGTCGCCTCGGCGGGCGGGAAGTACGGCAGCCACAGCGGTCCGCGCGCCCATCGCGGCAACATCGACACCGCCGCGGCCGCGAGCGCGGCGTACGGTGCGCGCGCGAGGATCGGCAATGGCGGGGTCAGCAGCAGGAACCGGGCGGCATCGCGGGCGGCTGCCGTGCCGGCCAGCTCGGGCCGGTACGCCGAAAGGCGTTCAGCCACTTCCGCTTCGGTGCGGGGCGGGTCGATGACGCCCAGCCTGGCGGCCACCTCCGCGGTGTCGGCCACGTATCCGTCGCGGCCCGCCTGGTCCAGCGGAGCCGAACCGTAGAGCTGATGTGCCCGCAGGAAACTGTCGACCTCGGCGATGTGCACCCACTCCAGCAGGTGAGGATCGGTCGCCTCGTAGGACCGGCCGTCGGGCGCGACCCCGCGCACGCGGCGGTGGATGCCGCGCACCTTGTCGACGACGCGCTGCGCGTCGTCGGCCGGACCGAACGTCGTCACCGCCAGGAAGGTGCTCGTCCGCGCCAGCCGCCCCCACGGGTCACCGCGATAATCGGAATGCTCGGCGACCCCGGCCATCGCCAGCGGGTGCAGCGACTGCAGCAGCAGCGCCCGCAGACCGCCGACGAACATAGACGCATCCGCGTGTACCTGCCGGATCGGCCGATCCTCGGCGAACCAGCGCGGACCGGGCGTCTCATGGATGCGGGCACGGTTTTCCGGTCCCTCCGGACCGGCCACCATCCCGAACAGAGCGCTGCCCATCCGCGTGCGGACGGCCCCCAGGTCGTACAAAGCCATACCCCAGGCTACGGGCTGCCGGCGGCACCGAGTTCTGCATAGACCGCGGCCTCGAAGCCGAGGATGGTCCCCACCATCGCCTCGTCGAAGAACGGCAGTACCTGCGTCGCGATCACCGCGGCGATGCCTGCCGTGCGATCGATCCAGTAGAAGCTGTTGAACAGGCCCGACCAGTCCGCCGAGCCGGCGCTGCGCATCCCCGGCAGATCGGTCAGATACAGGTGGAATCCGAGGCCCCAGCCCTGCGGCACATCCAGCACCGCGACCGGGTTACTCAGCTCGGGGACGGTCGACACGAGCTCTTTCGGCAACGTCGCCCCGTCGAGGTGGTCGCGCAAGGCGAGCTCGACGGTCTCCTCGGCGAGGATGCGGGTGCCGTCGAGTTCACCGCCGTTGAGCCAGGCCCGCACGAACCGCCCGTAGTCGGCGATCGTCCCGTAGGACCCGTGCCCGGCGGCGTCCCACTCCGGCGCGGCCGGCAGGTCGAGGTCGGTCGCGACCAGGTTGCCGTCCGGCGTGCGGAAGCGGATGGGCAGCAGCCGCGCGCGTTGCGCATCGGTTGGGTCGAACGTCGTCTCCGTCATCCCGAGGGGGCCGTAGACATGCTCGGCCAGGTAGGCGCTCAGCGACTGACCGCTGACGGCCTCGATGACAAGGCCCAGCCAGTCGGTGTTGACGCCGTACTCCCAGACGGTGCCGGGATCGTTGATCAGCGGCGCGCTGAGGCTGCGTTTGGCACCCTCGAGCGGATTGGGGAAGTCGTGTTCGGTGCAGAACGTGAACAGCTTCTCGTTGGTGAAGTGGTAGCCGCAGCCGGCCGTATGGGTCATCAGGTGCTTGACGGTCGGCTGCGTCGCCGGTGCCCGCAGGATCGGCTCCGCGCCGTCGAAACCGTCCAGCACCTGGAGCTCGCCGAACTCGGGCAGGATCGACGCGACGGTCGCGTCCAGGGCCAGCCGCCCCTGCTCCACGAGCTGTAGTGCCCCTGTGGTGGCGACAGCCTTGGTCATCGACGCGTTGCGGAACATCGTGTCGGGCTTGGCATCTCCGGCCGCGTGCTCGTAGAGAACGCCCTCACGCCCCACCACCGTCGCGGCGACGCCGTGCAGTTGGCCGCTCCCCGTCACACCGTCCAGCAGTTCGTCGATCCGCTCGAATCCCATGCCGGCCATCATGGCACGCGCGCTACACCGCGCGGGCGAGGTTCCGATCCGGTACCCGCGCCAGGCCCAGGTGACCCCGCAGCGTGGTCGACGTGTACTCACGCCGGAACAGGCCTCGATCGCGCAGGATCGGCACCACGTGGTCGACGAACAACTCGAGGCCCGACGGGAACACGTCGGGCATCAGGTTGAACCCGTCGACCGCGCCCGCGACGAACCACTCCTCGATCGCGTCCGCGATCTGCTCGGGTCCCCCGACCACCAGACGGTGCCAGGTGATCACCCGGTCCAAGAGCTCACGCACCGTCAACGACTCACGTCGTGCCAGGTTGACCACGATGTCTCGTGCGCCCTGCGACCCCGAATCGGTCACTGCACCATCGAGCAACCACTGCGGCAGCGGCCGATCCCAATGCAGTTCCGCCGGATCGACCGACAACTGGCCGGCCAGATGAGCCAGCCGACGCTCCCCTGCGAGCTCGTTGAGTTCGTCGTTGCGTCGCCGCGCCTCTGCCTCGGTACTGCCCAGCACGAAGGACAACCCGGGCATGATCCGAACAGCATCACGTGGCCGACCATATGCGGCTGTCCTGGAACGGATCTCGCTTGCGTTGCGCAGCGCGTCGGGCAGGGACGCCTGCGCGGCGAACACCCCGTCGGCATAGCGGGCGGCCAAGTCCAGTCCGCCCGGCGAGCCGCCGGCCTGGAAGAGCACCGGATGCCCTTGCGGAGACCGGGGAAGCGTCAACGGCCCGTCAACGGAGAAGAACTCGCCGCGGTGGTCGATCGTATGGATGGCACCGGGCCGGCTGAACGCACCGGACTTCTTGTCGGCCAGCACCGCGTCGTCGTCCCACGAATCCCACAGTGCGCGAACCACGTCGATGAACTCGGCAGCCTGCCGGTACCGCTGATCCCTGTCCGGTTGGCCCCCACCACCGAAGTTGTTCCACGCGTACGGGTCACTGCTGGTCACCACGTTCCACGCGATCCGGCCACGGCTGAGGTGATCCAGCGAGGCGAAGCGGCGCGCCAGGTTGTAGGGCTCATCGAACGACGTCGACACCGTGCCGATCAGCCCCAGGTGTGTGGTCGCCGACGCCAGCGCCGACAGCAGCACGATCGGGTCCAGTGCCAGCGGCGGCGACACCAGCGGCTCGTCGGGCTTCTGGAACAGCGACGGACTGTCGGCCAGGAACAGCGCGTCGAGTGTTCCGCGTTCGGCGATCCGGGCGACCTCTACCCAGTAGGACAGGTCGGTGAACCAGTGCGGATCCGCGCCGGGGAACTGCCACGCGGCCGGGTGCATACCGTCGGAGAGGACATTGACGCCCAGATGCAGCTGCCGTCGCGTCACGCCGGATCACCGGGTAGCGCGAGCTTCTTCACCTCGGGATCGGTGGCGATGAACTGCTGCACCCGCGGATCCTTGAATGCCTTGATCAGGTTCTTGACGTTCTCGGTGTCGACGTAGTCGCTGCCCACCGTGAGCACCGAGGCGAACTCGTCCGGTGACTTCGGCGCGTAGATCAGCTTGTCCTCGCTGACGCCGGCGGCCAGGAACGACTCGGCGTAGCCGACGATCGCGTCGAGGTCGGGCAACGCCCGAGGCTGCGCACCGAAGTCCAGCAGCGTGAACTTCAGATTCTTCGGATTGGCGACGATGTCCTTGGTGGTCAACGCGGTGATATCGGCGTCGGGCCGCAGTGTCACGAGCCCCGCCTGGGCGAGGTACCAGATGCCCTGCGCGTTGTTGGCCGGATCGGCCAGCAGCGACACCGTGGCACCGTCCGGAAGGTCCTGCGGTGTGCGGTATTTGTCCGACCAGATGCCGAACACCCAGTGGAAGAACGGGCCGGTGGCGGCCTGCTCCTTGAAACTTGGATTCGCGTCGAGCACCTGCTGCAGCCAATGCCGGTGCTGGAAGATGGTGCCGGCGTAGCGCCCGTCGCTGATCGCCTGGTTGATCTGGGTGCTGTCGCCGAGCCCGACCGCGCCGACCTTGACGTCGTAATCGGGCGCGATGTTGGCGGCGATGTAGTCGATGATCGCCTTCTCCGCCGGGTTGGAGTCCAGGTACACCACGTCGAGCGTCGCGCCAGCCGTCTCGTTCGCCGACGTCGTACCGCCGGAGCGCTGGACCACGAAAAAGACTGCCGCGCTGACGATCACGATGACGGCTACCACCACATAGGGCCAACGGCGACGTTTCTTTATGGTGAAACCGTGTGGCTGCGCCGCAACCGACTCATCGATGCTCATGCGTCCAGTACTGTGCGGCATGATCGGCACCGCGCACAGGGTTGCGATCACCGCGATCCGCTCACCCTGAGCGCAAAGGTGTGCTGCACCGGCGCGCTTTGACACCGTTCGCCCCCATGATCGAGTTGACCGAGCTGACCAAGGTCTACGGCAGTGGCGAACACCGAACCGTGGTGCTCGACCGCATCACCTTCCGGGTGGACGCCGGGGAGATATTGGCCGTCGTCGGGCCCAGCGGGGCAGGCAAGAGCACCTTGGCCGAGTGCATCAACCTGCTCACCCTGCCGACGTCGGGCTCGGTCGTCGTCAACGGCGACGACCTCACCACGCTGTCCGCCCAGAAGTTGCGTGTCGCGCGACGGCGCATCGGCACCGTGTTCCAGTCCGCCGGTCTCTTCGAAAGGCGCACTGCCGCAGAGAATGTCGCACTGCCCCTGGAGTACCTGGGGGTCACCGCGGCGGAATCGAAGAAACGGGTGGCCGAACTGCTCGACCGGGTCGGCCTCTCCGACAGGGCCAACCACTATCCGTTCCAACTCTCCGGCGGGCAGAAGCAGCGCGTCGGTATCGCCCGCGCGCTGGCGTTGCGACCCTCGGTGCTGCTCTCCGACGAAGCGACCGCAGGACTGGACCCGACCACCACCGAGTCGGTCGTTGACCTGCTCCGCGAGCTTCGTGACGATCTCGATCTCTCGATCGTGTTCATCACCCACGAGATGGACACCGTGCTCAAGATCGCCGACTCGGCGGCCCGCCTAGACCACGGCAGTATCGTCGAATCGGGCCGTCTGGTGGACCTTCTCACCGATCCCGGATCGCGACTGGGCGCCGCGCTGCGACCTCAGGGGGTGTCCAGCGACGCCGCCGTCGGCCAGCGGGTGCTGCAGGTGGTGTACGACTCGCCCAGCGTGCCCAGCGACTGGATCGCCCGCGCCAGCGCCGATCTCGGCGCACCGATCGCGATCCTCGGTGCCTCCGTACAGCAGGTCCACGGCGTCACCGTCGGCTCGGCCACCCTCGGCATCCCCGTCGAACTCTCCAGCCGGGCCGCCGACGTGCTGGCCCGCTACGGACTGTCCACCGGTGAGGCGTCGCTGCGGGGCGCAGCGTGACGCACGCCCTGCTGGCCAACGCCAAGGTCCCGGTCAACGAGTTGCCCGGCCTGCTGTTCCCCGCGCTCGTCGACACCCTGATCATGGTCGGCATCGTGATGACGATCGTCGTCCTCGTCGGTGTGCCACTCGGAGCGCTGATTCACAACCTCGCTCCCGGCGGCCTCTTCGAGAACCCGGCGCTGCACACGGTATTGAGCTGGATCATCAGCATCGGCCGCTCGCTACCCTTCCTGATCCTGATGGCCGCGATCATGCCGTTCACCCGGTTCATCACCGGCACGAACATCGGCATCGCGGCCGCCGTGGTGCCGATGTCGCTGGCCGGCATCGCATTCTTCACCCGCATCGTCGAGAACTCCCTGCGGTCGGTCCCGCCGTCGGTCGTCAGGGTCGCCCGCGCATCGGGCGGATCGCGACTGCAGATCATCCGCACTGCACAACTCAACGAGGCCGTGCCGTCGATCCTCGGCGGGCTGACCATCAACATCATCGCGATGATCGAGTACTCCGCGATCGCCGGCACCATCGGGGCGGGCGGGATCGGTTACGTCGCAGTCACATACGGATATCAGCGGTTCGATCAAGGCGTCATGTTGGCCACCATCGTGATTCTCGTGGCGACCGTCGCCGCCGTTCAGCTGATCGGCGACGCTGCGGTCCGCTTCACCACCCCCCACGCCCGCGCGAAAGGAACCGTCACCGCATGACCACCACCGAGAACCAGGTCGACACACCCGACGACCACGGATTCGACCTCAAGAAACGTCCCCGTTGGATCTGGCTCGCGGCCGGGCTGGTCGTCGTGATCGTCGCCGTGGTCGCGGGGCGGTTCTTCTTCTTCGGCGACACCAAGTCGGCCAACGAGATCCCCGGCGCGACACTGGTCGTCGCGACCAACGAGGGCAACGCCGCCGAGCAGGCGCTCATCGAGTACATCAGCCGCGAGGTGGCGCCCAAGCACGGCATCACGGTGGCATTCCGCGGTCTGGCCGACAGCAACACCATCAACCGGGCGGTCAGCGACGGTGAGGTGGCGGGCACCATCTACCAGCACAAGCTGTGGCTGGGCCAGGTGCTCGAGGCCAACCCCGACTTCCGCGAGGAGGCCGCGACACCCGTCTTCCGCTGGGGATTCGGCATCTGGTCGGACAAGTACACCGACGTCAACCAGCTTCCCGACGGAGCCAACATCTCGCTCTACTCCGACCCCGCCAACGAGGCGCAGGGCCTGTGGCTGCTCGAGCGGGCAGGCCTGATCACGCTCAACCCGGCGGTCGACAAATGGACCGCGACGCAGAAGGACATCGTGGGCAACCCCAAGAATCTGAAGTTCACGTTGCTCGACTTCGCGGCGCAGTCGCGCTCGCTGCCCGATCTGGACGCGGCAGTGGGTTACACGGAGTACTACCTGGCTGCCAAAGTTCCTGTCCAGCAGCAGATCTTCGCACCTCCGGCTCCCGACGAGTTCGCGGGGCAGCTGACCATCGGCAGCCGCTGGGCCGATACCGACAACGTCAAGAAGCTGGTCGCGACGTTCAAGGATCCCGCGGTGCAGCAATTCCTGGCGACCGATCCCAGCGTCAAGGGCATCCTGCTACCGCTGTGAGGGTACGGCCGGCCACTGTTTGACAGCTTTACGATTGCGGCGTGTACTGATCTCCCTTCCAGCAGATCTGAGATCCCCATGTTCTCCGTCGTCAAGTCCCGGCTGCTCACGCTCCTCGAAACCGGCGCAAAGGCGTCACGCCGGGTGCTGACGGGCGTTCGCCCATCCACCAGCCGCTCGGCCGATGCGCGCCGAGCTGCCACGCACCTGCGCGATCAGGAAGCGTTCGTCGAACTTGGCCGCGACACCAAACTCGAACACCAGATCCGAGCGGACGACGCGCCCCACCGCAAGGCCGCCGAGTGACCGAACATTCCGATTCCTCAGCGTTGTCCCTCGGCGTTCTCGCCACCTCGCGCAAACCCGACGAGCGTCGCCTACCCATACACCCCGACCACTTCGCACGGATCGATCCGTCGATCCGGGACCGGATCTTCGTCGAGCACGGCTACGGGTCCCACTTCGGCGCCACCGACGAGTCCCTCACCGATGTGGTCGGTGGTCTCCGGACCCGAGAGCAATTGATCGCCGAGTGTGACGTCATCCTGCTGCCCAAAGTCGAAGCAGAGGACCTCGGTGAATTTCGGGAGCGCCAGATCGTCTGGGGCTGGCCACATCTCGTGCAGAACCCCGATGTCACACAGGCGGCCATCGACCGACGGCTGACGATGATCGCCTTCGAGTCGATGAACCATTGGAACGCCGACGGCAGCTACGCGCTCCACGTGTTCCACAAGAACAACGAACTCGCCGGATACAGCTCCGTGCTGCACGCGCTCTCCCTCATCGGCATCACGGGGAACTACGGTCGGCGCCTCAGCGCGGCGGTCATCGGCTTCGGCGCCACGGCGCGCGGCGCCGTCACAGCGTTGAACGCACACGGTGTCGACGAGGTCCGCGTGCTGACCAACCGCGACGTCGCCGCTGTGGCCGCACCCATCCCCTCCACCCAGATCCTCCAGATGGGCCACGACGACGACGCCGCACCCGAGGAGACATGGGTCGACACCGGAGAGGACGGCGTGATCCCCGTCGCGAAGCTGCTCGCCGACCACGACATCGCGGTCAACTGCGTCCTCCAGAATCCGACCAGCCCGCTGGTCTTCGCTACCGACGACGACCTGGCTGACTTCACGCCCGGAAGCGTGATCGTCGACGTGTCCTGCGACACCGGCATGGGTTTCAGCTGGGCCCAGGCCACGTCATTCGCCGATCCACTTCGACTGCTGCCCAATGGCATTCACTACTATGCGGTCGACCACAGCCCGTCGTACCTGTTCAACTCCGCGACGTGGGAGATCAGCGAGGCGCTGCTCCCGCATCTGGAGACAGTCCTGGGCGGGCCCGCCAAGTGGGAGGACAGCAGCACGGTGCAGCGTGCCGTGGAGATGCGCGACGGCGTCGTGCTCAACGACGAGATCCTGTCGTTCCAGCACCGCGACGACACCTATCCGCACGCGCGAAAGAGCTAACCCCCGTTTGGCATCGACAGCCGGTGGATCACTCGCAGCGTCGACACGTACTGATGGGTGAGTGAACCCGTCAGGTAGGGCAGGTCGTACTTCTCGCACAACGGCCGCACCCGGGCGGCGATCTCGGCGAGCCGGTTGCTGGGCAGGTCGGGGAACAGGTGATGCTCGATCTGGTAGCAGAGGTTCCCGCTGGCGAACCCGAGGAACCGGCCGGCTGTGAAATTCGCGGTCGCAAGCATCTGCCGCAGATACCACTCCGCCCGCGTCTCGGTATCGAGGACATCGGCGGTGAACTTCTGCGTGCCGTCGGGGAAGTGGCCGCAGAAGATGACGACGTACGCCCAGAGGTTGCGCAACAGATTGGCGACTGCGTTCGCGCACAGGGTTCTGCGCCAGCGCCGCATGCTCACAGCGGGCCACAGCAGGTAGTCCTTGGCACCCTGGCGGACGATCTTGTGCAGGACCTCCCTACCCTGCGCTCTCCATTCGGCCCGCGACCGCCGCTGATCCAACCCGTGCAGAGCGACGCCCCACTCGAATGTCAGAGCGAGAAGAACATTCTGCAGCGGCTGCAGGAGATGCTTTCTCTGCCAGGGCTGTTCGGGCGTCACTCGCATGGCGCCGAAGCCCAGATCGTCGTCCTCGCCGATCACATTGCTGAACACGTGGTGACGGAAGTTGTGCGACGATCTCCAGTGCGACGAGACCGCGACCATGTCCCATTCCCAAGAGCTGGAATGGATTTCGGGATCGTTCATCCAATCCCATTGACCATGGGACACGTTGTGCCCGATCTCCATGTTCTCGACGCTCTTGGCGAATCCCAGGGCCGCGGTGCCCGCTACCCAGCCGACCTTCGATCGGGACGCGGCGATGACAAGCCGCGCCGCCACGTCGAGGGTGCGCTGGAACATGATGGTGCGCCGGATGTAGGCAGCGTCGCGGGCGCCGAGCGATTCCTCGATGTCGGTTCGGATCGCATCGAGTTCCTCGCCGAGATTGGAGATGTCCTGCGGCGAGAGGTGGGTGTAAGCGGCGATGTCGGTGATGGCGATGAGCTGTCCTCGATTGTTGTCGGGGCCATATGACGCACAGCCGTGCCCCTACCCTACCCGCGGATGCGTTATGGCCCACCCTTCCAATGTTCGATGCGGTGATGATCGGGCAGGAACCCGTGCCGCGTCCCCCACAGCACCGCCTGCGTGCGGCTCTGGACGTCGAGCTTGCGATACAGCGACCGGATGTAGGACTTCACCGTATTCGGACTCAGGTAGGTCAAGCGCGCCACGTCGGCGTTGCTCTTTCCCTGCGTGATGAGCGCCAGGATCTCGGCCTCGCGGTCGCTGAGGCCCTCGCCGCGACCGGGCCAGTCGTTGCCCGGAGCGGGACGGCTGCGCGGGGGTGTCTCGCTGAACACCGTCTCTCCGCTGTGCACCGCCTCCAAGGCGGACACCAATTCGCGCGCCGGCAGAGTCTTCGACAGGTATCCGTGCGCGCCGCGCTCTCGCGCGCTGGCTACCAGGTCAGGATGAAAGTTCCACGTGTACACCACAACTCGGCGTGCACGAGGGTTGGCGACCAGGACGCCGATCTCCTCGTGGTCGGACTCCGGTTGGGCGAAGCTGTCATACAGCGCGATGTCGACGGTGTCCTTCAGCGGCGTGGTGGCGTCGAGCTCGGCGACCACGACGCGATCCCGGTACGGCTCGAGCATGTTGGCCACGCCTTGGACGACGACGTCGTAGTCGTCGATCAGAGCCACGGTGATCGGCTCGGGCACCGCGCCGACATTACCCCCTTAGGGGTGTACCGCCACACCCTTGAGGGTGGTCGACTGAACATGGTCTGAACGGCCGAAACTCCACTACGGAAGGTTCGATCATGATCATTCTCGGCATCATCGCCGTCATCGCGGGGCTCCTGCTGAAGATCTCGATTCTCACCACGATCGGGGTCGTCCTCCTCGTCGTCGGCGTCGTCCTCGCGGTCCTCGGGTCGGCAGGACGAGCGGTCGGCGGTCGCCGCCACTACTTCTGACCTCTGACCTGGGCATGCGTGGCGTGGATCACAAACTGACGTTTGCGTAGACGGCGCCACGGCTACCCGACGTGCACGAAAGGAGTTCGAAATGCCTACCTGGCAATGGATTTTGATCGCCGCAGCAATCATCGCGGTGATCGTGCTCGTGGTGCTGGCAGTGCGTTCCGGCGGCGGGCGCAAACGCAGTGAAGAGCTCAAGCAACACTTCGGGCCGGAGTACGACCGGACCGTCGAGCGCACCGGCGATCCCAAGGCGGCGGAGAAGGAACTGGCCTCGCGGGCTCGCAAGCGCGACAAGCTCGACATCGTCGCGCTCACACCCGTCGCACGCAACGATTTCGAGCATCGATGGGTGCAGGTGCAAACCGAGTTCGTCGACGACCCTGCGAGGGCCGTCGGCACCGCGGACCTGCTCGTCACCGAGGTGATGCGCCAGCGCGGCTACCCCGTCGACGATTTCGAACGCCGCGCCGCCGACATCTCCGTCGACCACCCCCACATCGTCGAGAACTACCGCGCAGCACACAGCGTGCACACCGCCCAGGAGCGCGGCGAGGTCAACACCGAACGGCAGCGGGAAGCTTTCGTCCACTACCGCGCACTGTTCGAACGACTTCTCGACACCACCGACAACGGACCTTCTCAAGACACCTCGAAGGAGGCGCGCGCATGACCACCCACGATCAGCACACCGATGTCTACGACAACCAGGGTTCCGACCCGTCCCGCGAGTTCGCGGGGAACCCGAATCACGTTCCCGAGGATCAGGTGGCTCCGATGCGGAACGAGGGCGCCGCCACTCAGAACCCAGGTCCGCCGACCGCGCCCATGGATCCGAACCTTGCGACTGGCGTTCAGCAGCAGGATCAACGTGGGCAGCACGAGCAATCCGATCTGTCCAGCCACTCGGGCCATGGCACCCCTTCGGCACACGAATCCCATTCCGGTCACGAGAACGACTCGGACGCAGGCCTTTTCGCACATGATGAACTGGCCGGGCTGCGTGCCCGGTGGGATGCGGTGCAGGCCAGCTTCGTCGACGATCCGAAGGACTGCGTGCAGAAGGCCGACGGCCTGGTTGCGGATCTGGTGCAGCAGCTGACCACCGGGTTCGACCACGCGCGGTCCCGGCTCGAAGACCAGTGGAGCCGCGGAGAGCAGGCGTCGACGGAGGACCTGCGGGTCGCGCTCAAGCGCTACCGCAGCTTCTTCGAGAGGCTGCTCTCGGTCTGAGACAGCACACAGACAGGAGGCGGCGGGCACCTTTCCGAGACGGAAAGTGTCCGCCGCTTCTGTCGTTCGCGGACACATGCGGCGAACTCAGGTAGTGCACTACTCGGGACATCGGGTGCAGGCGTGCGCACGATAAAGCCCATGACAGCGGAGCCGGCGGAGTATTTTCCAACCCGGGTCGGCGCAGCGGCGTCGAGCGGTACGGCACCGAACCGGGGAGGGTAGTGCCATGGGCGACGATTCCCTCACCGACGACTCCGTCCCGCCGTCGCAGGAACGCTCCTGGCAGGCCAGAGCGTTGTGCGCGGTCCGGGCGCTCGAGGACCACGATCAGCCCACGACGGGCACCCGGATCAAGGAAATGGTCGGCGCGAGATTCGCGGCCGTCTTCCTGCCGGCCGATCGGCTCTACGAGGGCACGCGGCCTTCGTGGGAGTCGCGCATCGACGAGGCGCTGTCGTCACTCGTGACGGAGAAGCTGCTCCGCCGTCCGAGGGCCTCGAAGGGGGCTGACCCGACATGGGAGACCACCGCAGCGGGCAGAGACCGAGCCGATGCCGACTGCGCTCTCGGAAATCTCGTGGCGGAGGAGACCGGGCCCGTCGCCGAGCCCATCACGTCGTCCGGGCCGGTGATGGCCGGTGTGGTCACCAAGCCTCTCCAGAACAAGATGCCGCCACCCGCCGACCACACGCCCGTCATCGGCATCGCAGGGCCAGCCTTCACGGTGGAGTACGCGGGCCGCATCCCCTTCGCGACCGCCGACGAGGAGAACGCCTCGGGCTCGCCGAAGCCGGTGATGATCGAACTGAATCTGCAGTACGGCGTAGGCACTGGGTCGGAGCCGAGAACCGGCGTCGCCGGAGCGATCGCCCGCGTGCAGCAGCTGTGGGAACTGGTCGGGGCCACGGGCACACCGCTTGTGGTGGCCGATCAATACATGTCCGGTGACCTCAGCGATGAGCAGGTGAAGAACATCGTCACCGCGGACTCGGCCGGTGGCGAATGGCCGCAGCGGGCCATCTTCCGAATCTGGCCGGATTTTCCCATTCACCCACAGATCGACGCATCCGGCGTCACCGTGAAAGCAACCACTGCCCAACGTGCCTTCGCCGCGTACGGCCAGGGAATCGTGTGGGCCGTCATCGACTCCGGAATCGACGGAAGCCATCCCCATTTCCAGGGCGATCACACCCTCGACGACCCGTCGGTGGCCGATCTGCATCACGACTTCGTCTCCAACGGCGACGATCCGGCCCTCGCCCTGATCGACGAGGACGGACACGGCACACACGTCGCCGGGATCATCGCCGGCGGCCTCCAGAAGTGGAAGCACGGCGACGAGAAGCGGCATGCGCTGGCTGTGGAGAAACGCCAGAACAACGGTTCCGCGGGAAGCAACGACCCCATCCTGGTCCCACGGTGCGTCGACATCGAGCTGCTCAATGGCGTTGCGCCGCTTGCCAAGCTCGTCAGCCTGAAGGTGCTGAGCAAGTACGGTGACCTGACCGCGCGGACCGCCCGGGTGATCGCCGCGCTGGCCTATGTGCGCCAAAAGAACGACGAGGCAGGGAAACTGACGCGCATTCACGGGGTGAACCTGTCGCTGGGGTACGGGTTCCTCGCCGACTGGTTCGGGTGTGGGCAGAGCCCGCTGTGCCTCGAGGTCAACCGTTTGGTGTCCTCCGGTGTGGTGGTCGTGGTGGCGGCCGGTAATTCCGGCTACGTGACGCTGAACGCGACCCAATCCGATGTGACGCAGTTCAGCGCGGGCGTCACGATCAACGATCCGGGTAACGCGGAGAAGGCCATCACCGTCGGCTCGACCCACCGCGAAGCGCCACACACCAATGGCATCTCGTTCTTCTCCTCGCGCGGGCCCACCGGCGACGGACGTCCCAAGCCCGATCTCGTGGCGCCCGGGGAACGCATCACATCGGCCGCGGCCGGGAAGAATCTCGCAAGCATCCGCAGTGCCAAGTTCCCCGATTTCGAGGACGCCGCCGTGTACATCGAGGACAGCGGGACGAGCATGTCCGCCCCGCACGTCTCGGGTGCGATTGCGGCATTCCTGTCCGTGCAACGCGAATACGTGGGCAAGCCCGACGAGGTCAAAGAGATCTTCATGTCGTCGGCGACGTCGCTCAACCGCGACCGGTACTTCCAGGGCGCCGGGTTGGTCGACCTGATGCGCGCTCTGCAGACCCCCTGAGCCGAGAAAGAGAGCACACCATGCCTCAATCATCATTTTTCGGGCCGTGGGCGCTGTACGTCGACGCCGACGGCGACGTACAAGCACACGACGAGCAGCGGATCGTCGACGATCTCCGGGAAAGCCGGGTGACCGATCTCGTCGTGTTCTCCCACGGATGGAACAACGACGAAGCTGCGGCCACGTCGTTGTACGCCAGATGGTTCGATCTTTTGAAGGCTCAGGTCGGCCCCGACCACAAGGTCGGCTTCGTCGGCATCCGCTGGCCGTCGCAGCTGTGGCGCGACGTCACGATTCCCGACTTCGATCCCACGCCAGACAGAACCGTCACCGGTGCCGCCGGGTTGGATGCCACCGCCACAGCCTCCGCGGACACCCCGACACTGAGCCCGCAGGACCTGGCGGATCTGAAAGCTTTGTTCCCCGAGGGGCAATCCGAACTCGACGCCATTGCAGCACTGTTGGCTGCCGAACCCAGCGAGGCCGGTATCGATGAATTGTTCAGTGCTATGCGAAATTTCAACGCGGCAGTGGCCGTCGAGTCGACCGACGGCGAGGCGCCGGAGTCGGGACGACCAGCCATGCTCGACGATCCGGAGAAGGCCGGCACGGTCTTCGAGAACTACGCCGACGCGTTGATCGACTCGGGTGTGGACATCACCGGCGGTGCAGGCGGGGGTGGTGCGGGCGTGCGTGATCGGTTCGAAAAGCTCTGGCAGGGCGCCAAAGAAGCGCTGAGAGGGCTGTCCTACTGGCAGATGAAGAATCGCGCAGGGGCGGTCGGTCGGCGTGGCGTCGGGCCACTGATCGGACGGATGGTCGCCCAACCCGAGTTCAGCGAGCTGCGCATCCATCTGATCGGGCACAGCTTCGGTGGGCGGGTCGTCTCCTTCGCCCTGGCTGGTCTGCCGCCGACAGAACCGTCGCCGGTGAAGTCGGTGACCCTGATCGAGGGAGCCTTCTCTCGGTTCGCGTTCAGCGACCCTCTTCCGTGGTCCCCCAAGGAACGTGGCGCGCTGGCGGGCATGCTGTCGCGCATCGACGGACCGTTGACCGTCTGCTTCTCCAGTCACGACTCCGCGCTGAGCCTCAGCTATCCGCTGGCATCGCTGGCCTCCGGCGACGACAGCGCGGCCGCCGATGATCCACTGTTCCGCTTCCGCGCGATCGGTTCGCTGGGCGCCTATCAGAGTCCGACGGTGTTCATCGACGCCGTCGGCGCGCGGTACCCCTTCACCGCAGGGGCGATCCTCAACATCGATTCCTCAGCGGTGATCGACGAGGGCAACCCGCCTTCCGGTGCGCACAGCGACATCTTCCACGAGGAGTTGGCCTGGATCGTCGCATCGGCAGCGCAGTTGACGGCGTGAGACGCACACCGATTACCTTGTCGGTATGCACGATTCACTCTGGAGCGCAGCCACCCAGCATCCCTTCCTCGATGCCGTCCGGGAAGGCAGCATCACCGCCGACGCATTCGACCGGTGGCTGGTGCAGGACGTACTGTTCGTCACGGATCTGTTGAACTTCCAGGCTCGGTTGCTGGCGCGCGCACCCCGCTACGCCCAGGAGGTGCTCGCCGGCGGATGCGTGGCGCTGGTCGCCGAGCTCGATTGGTTCGAGGTGAAGGCATCCGAGCGCGGACTCGACGTCGGGGTCGTCGCGCTGCCGGCCACGCTGTCCTACCGCGAACTGCTCACCCGCTTGGATGCCGAGCCCGCCGGCGCCGCCCTGACAGCGCTCTGGGCGATCGAGAAGGTCTACCTGCTCGCCTGGTCGCACGCCAAGTCCGATGGCTCACCGTTCGCGGAGTTCGTCGATCACTGGACGGTCCCCGAATTCGCTTCTTATGTAGACGGACTCGAGCAGGTGGCTGATCCGGACACACACGCTGATCTCGTCCGCGAGGTGCTCGAGCACGAGATCGCCTTCTGGGACATGGCGTTGGAGCAATAACTCACGCGCGGAACGCCGATCCCCGCTCTCGGTCGAGGTAGGTGTCGGCCTTGTTGCGCAGGAAGAACACGTACACCACCAACGAGATCGCGATACACACGGTGACGTAGCCGATGAACAGCGGCACCTGGTCGCGTTCCTTGAGCGCCTGGTAGATCAGCGGTGCGGTGCCGCCGAATATCGAGTTGGCGAGCGCGTAGCCGACACCCACGCCGAGAGCCCGGATGTGGGCCGGGAACAGTTCGGATTTCACCAGCGCGTTGATTGAGGTGTATCCGGTCAAGATGATGTAACCCGCCGCCACCAACGCGAACGACGTGAGCGGAGAACGTGTCTCGGGCAGGAACGTGATCAACACGTAGGTGTAGAACACACCGCCGATGCCGAAGAACACCAGCATGGGCTTGCGACCGATCCGGTCGCTGATGATCCCGCCCACCGGTTGCAGCAGCATCAGGAAGACGAGCCCCGCCAGGTTGATCCACGTCGCCGTCATGCCGTCGCCCTTGTAGGCGGTCTTGACGATGGCCGGCGCGTTGACGCTATAGGTGTAGAACGCCACCGTGCCGCCGAGGGTGATCAGGAAGCACATGAGCAGCGGGCGCCGGTACTCGGTGAACAACGCGCGCATCGAGCCGGCACCGGGGTCTTCGCCCGCCTTGGCCGCCTCGATCACGTCCTCGGACAACGACTCGTCCATCGTGCGCCGCAGCCAGAACACCACGATCGCCGCGACACCACCGACGGCGAACGCGATGCGCCAACCGAACTCGCGAAGCTGATCGTCGTCGAGGAAGGTCTGCAGGATCAGGAGAGTGAACTGCGCGAGCACGTGTCCACCGACGAGCGTCACGTACTGGAACGACGAGAAGAACCCCCGTCGCTCCCGGGTCGCCGCCTCCGACATGTACGTGGCCGATGTCCCGTACTCGCCGCCCGTCGCGAAACCCTGGACCAACCGGGCGAGGATCAGGATGATCGGTGCCGCGGTGCCGATCACGGCCTGCGACGGCACGATCGCAATGACCAACGAGCACAACGCCATCAGCGACACGCTGACCGTCAGTGCCGCCCGTCGACCTCGCCGGTCAGCGAAGCGCCCGAAGAACCACGACCCCACCGGCCGCATGACGAACGTGATCGCGAAGATCGCGTACACGTACACCGTCGAGTTCTTCTCGGACTCGTCGAAGAACTGACCCTCGAAATAGGTTGCGAACACGGTGTAGACGTAGACGTCGTACCACTCGACGAGGTTGCCGGATGACCCTCGGATGGTGTTCCAGATCGCCCGCCGGGTTTCGGCGGCACTCGACCGCGGCACTGTCGTGGTGGTCATCGGCGACCCTCCCCTGTCTGCGTAGCCGTACTGTACGAGTGATCCGCCGAACGTGGGGCCTATGCACGCAAAATCAGCCAGATGCGTACGCAACCCCCACGCTCGAGCTACACGGAGTCAGCTCGATCCGTACTCCAGTGCCGCCTCGCGATCGGTGCCACGACTACTGGACAGCGTCAGCCCGTCCGGTTGCACGGAGTACTGGATGCCGTCAGCGGGGTTGACGGCAGTGAAGCCGGCGCCGGAGCGCTGCGCGTTCTGTATTTCGAGGTTCGCCCCGTCGCGCAGTCGCTCGCCCCGGTAGTAGTAGCTGTCGCCGGACCTGCACACCACGGCCAGCGACGCAGCGGTGCGGAGTGCGGCCGCCGCCGAATCGCTGCCGTTGCACCGCGCCGAATGTCCCACGAAGCCTTGCGAATCCGTGCCGGACACCCCGCTGATCGGCCCACTGCTCGACGTCGACGTCGTGGTCTCTGCCGATGTGGTCTCGTCGGCGGATGACGACGGCGCCGACAACCGGGTGGTGGGCGCGGTCCCGGTGCTGCCGCCGCCGAACACCAGCACCAGCGCGAGAACCGCGGCGGCAGTGAGCAACACGATCGTGGCCGCCATCAGCGCCACCTGACCTCGGCTGAAGCGCTGCGCAGGGCGCGGCGGCCGTTGCGGAGCGGGCGCGTAGGGCGGCGGAGGTTGCGCCGGCGAGAACTGCCGCGTCGACGGTGGCGGGGGCGCGACGGGCGGAACCGGTGCAGCGCTCGGCGCACGCTCGGCCGCAGCTCCGGCTGCCCGCGCGAGATCCCCTGCCGAGGTGTAGCGGTCGGCCGGCGCCTTCGCCATGCCACGGGTCACGACATCGTCGAACGCCCGGCTGATCCCGCGGCGCATGATGCTCGGCCGCGGCGGCGCCGAGAACATGTGCGCGCTCATCACCTGCCGCACGTCAGCTGCCTCGAACGGTGCGCGGCCGGTCAATGTCTCGTAGAGCAGGCACGCGAGCGAGTACACATCCGATGCCGGGCCGCCGCGTTCCCCGCTGAACCGCTCCGGCGCCATGTAGGCACACGACCCCACCACCAGTCCGGTGGACGTGACGGTCGTCTCCCCGCCCCCGTGGGCGATGCCGAAGTCCACCAGATAGGCGAAGTCGTCGGGCGTCAGCAGCACGTTCTCCGGTTTGATGTCGCGGTGCACCAGGCCGTTGGCATGTGCGTCGTCCAGCGCCGAAGCCACCTGCCGGATGATCGCCACCGCACGCCGCGGCTGCAGCGCACCGTGGGTGCGGAGCACCTCCTTGAGGCTTGCGCCCTCGACCAGGCGCATGTCGATGAAGAGCACGCCGTCGATCTCGCCGAAATCGTGCACGGGGATGACGTGCGGTTCCTGCAGCCGGGCCGCCACCCGCGACTCTCGGCGGAATCGCTCCTGGAAGGTCGCGTCGGCGGCCATCTCCGGGCGCAGCAGCTTGATCGCCACCATGCGTTCGCGGGCCGTGTCGTAGGCGCGGTACACCTCGCCCATTCCCCCGACTCCGAGCACGGAGCGCAGCTCGTAGGGGCCGAACCGCGTCCCGACCTTCGGGGAGCTCACAGATAGTCCTTTCCGTCCGTACGGGGCTTGCCGACCAGGCTTCCCGCTACGGGCGGCTCGTTCAACCGCTGGTCAGCAGCCCTGCAGCAGTTCACCCAGCTCGACGTCGAAACGATCAGCCAGATCCCATAGGTTATCGACCAACTGCGGGCAGGAGATAACGCCCACGTTGAGACGGTCGCCCACCGACATCACCGTGATGTTGAGCCCGGACCCGTGGAAGATTGGGCCGAGCGGGTAGAGCGCGGTCACCTCGGCCCCACAGCTGTAGAGGGTCGCGGGCGGTCCGGCGACGTTGGAGATCACCACATTGTGGATGGCGGTGCGGGTCAGCGGGGTCCGCGACAGCAGCGCCAGCATCCAGCTGTACATGTTGCGCGAGAGCAGCTGCGCCAGGTCGACCAGCAACGTCGGGCCCAGTGAGCCGCTGTGCTCCTTGGCCCGCTTGTTGGATGCGGCAATGGTTTCGAGCCGCTCCAGCGAGTCGGCGACATCGGTGTGCAGGTTGCAGAACATCCCCGAGAGCTGGTTGCGCCCGGGCCGGTCCGATTCGCCGTGCACCGACGCCGGCACCACCGCGATCAGCGGCTTGGCCGGCAACTCGTCGCGGTCGGCCAGATATCCGCGCAGCGCGCCTGCGCACAGCGCCATCACCACGTCGTTGACCTTGACGCCGTAATGGTCCTTGACCTTCTTGACGTCGCGCAGGTCCAGCTGCACCAGCGCGATCGACCGTTCCGAGGTGAGCTCGGCGTTGAACCGTGTCTTCGGCGCGGTGAACGGTGCCGCCATCGCGGTGCCCGACACCGCCCGGTTGACGGTCTTGACCACCATCGCCGCGGTCTCGGGGACCACCCGCGTCAGCTGCCACGGCCGCGTGACGAACCGGACGAAGCCGTCGGCGGCGATCGCCCACGCGGGCGCGTCACCGGGTCCGTCGACCGGGGCGGGTGGCGGCGCGTCCGGTTCGAGGGCGCACAGCGTCTCCAGCAGGTTCGCCGCCGACACGCCGTCGACGGCGGCATGGTGGACCTTGATCATCAGCGCCAGCGGACCCCCGGCATCGAGCGACGCCCCGTCGAGACCCTCGATGACCCACATCTCCCAGAGCGGCTTGCTGCGATCCAGCGGGATGGAGGCGATGTGGCCGCACACGTCCGCCAACTCCTCCCGTCCACCGGGCGACGGCAGGGCGATCCGGTTCAGGTGGCGGTCGAGGTCGAAATCTCTGTCCTGCACCCATACCGGATGGTCGAGGTTGAACTGGCTGTCACCGAGTTTGGCGCGCAGTTCGGGAAGCGCCTTGATGCGGTCACCGATGTCGCCGCGGAATCGTTCATACGTGAACCCACCCGGCACCGTCGAGGTGTCGACCAGCACTATCGACGAGACGTGCAGCGGCACCGTGGCCGATTCGCTGTACAACAAACCCGCGTCGAGACCACCCAGCCGTTCCACCGCAGCGAGGTACCCGTTGCGGTGGAGTCGTCAAACGCCCCGATCGTCGAACTGCACGACCTCGCCGCGGTTGATCGACACCCAGTCCCGGGCCTGCAGGTACGGCCGGAACGTCTCGGTGATCGCCTGCTGGTCGGCGACTGTCTTGGGTCGCTGCAGCTCGTAGAGGTGCGGGAACTCCGTCCACGCCACGACGGCCTGCCAGAGCCGCAGCGCCGCAGCACCCGTCGGCGGGTCGATCAGCACCGGCCCGAACAGGCACTGCCCGTCGGCGAAGAACAGCGTCGGCACCCCGTAGCCGCCCTCGTCGACGACGCGACGGTGGTCGGCGAGCACCTCGTCGTTGGTGGTCGGGTCGGCGATCGCCTCGTCGACCACACCCGGGTCGAAGCCGAGCTCGGCGAGAAGGTGCCGGGCCACCCCTTTCTCGTGCGGCTTGTGGCCGTCGACGTGCAGGGCGCGGGCCGCCCGCTCGTACCACGCGTCCACGGCCGACATCGACTGCCGGCGCAGCAGCGCTCCGATCCGCATCATCGACCAGCCGTAGGACCACTCCCGCTCCCACGGGTGCTTCTTGCCCTCCTGGCGGTTGATCTCCTCGAGACTGAAGAAGCGCCAGTTCACCGTGATACCGGTGAGGTCGCGCACCTCGCGCATCCACCGCGACGTCTGATAGGCGAAGGGGCACATCACGTCGAAGTGGAAGTCCACGGCGACAACCGAATCCGGCGTCACATCGTGAACCTCAGGTTGCGTGCGGCACGGTCGCCGAGCTCGGCGTCGCCGGTCCACCGGATGCGGCCGGCGTCGATCTGCGCCTGGGGGTCGATGCGGCCCGAGGCCAGCTGGACGAACGTGGTGGAGTCAGTGGTGACGACGACGTCGGGGTCATCGATGTCCTCGACGGCTTTGGCCTTGCCGTCGACGCGGACGTTCAGCCTACGCACGACCGGACCGGTGAGGTCGAACGTGATGCTCGTGCCGTCGGGCAGCCCGATCTTCTTGCCGACGATGTAGCCGATCGAGCTGTCGACCTGGTCGAGCGCCACCTCCGCGGCGACGCCGCCGTCGTCGGTTGACCGGCCCAGCGCGGTGGTGATGTCACGTTCGTGCACCCAGATGTCGAAGACGCGGATCGCGAGGAAGCGGCCGTAGGTGCCGGGACCGACGGGCATCCACGACGGGCGGTCGTAGTCCTCCGGTGACAGCGCGGCGAGATCGCGTCGCCTCTGCTCGAAGACCGCGTGCATCTTCTCCGGATACGGGGTCGGATCAGCGACGAATTCCGCCGCGCGCTCGAAGGGGGGCAGCGCATCGACACTGTCCGGCAGCCATCCCGCCAGCACCGCCTCGATGCTGACGACGTGGTCGAACACTCCCCGTACGGTCCAGTCCGGACACAGCGACTGCGCCTGCCAGTCGGCGTCGCTCAGGTCGGCCGCGAGTTTCTCCATCGCGGTGTAGCACTGCTCGAGCGCAGTGCGGATGTCGTCGGGAGTACGAGAGGGCATCCCTCTTCTCTAGCTGTACGAGCCCCCCGAGGGAAGCTTTTTCGCGAACCTGTTCGCGCCCTCAGGCCGGGATCGCCGCCGGCTGGGCGTCGGCGGCCAGCGTCGGCAGTGCAATCGTCATGCCGTCGACGGTGATGCGGCCCCACGAGTAGAAGTTGAGGAACTTGATCGTCGACGTGACGAGTTGCACCGTGACCGATTCACCCGGTTGCAGCGTGTGCGCCACTTCCTCGAGGGAGAACGTGACCTGGCGCGTGGTGCCGTCGAGCGTCACCGGGATGGCCGTCGCCTGCGTACCGAGAACCAGGCCCGTCTTGTCGTCGACGATCTGGGCGTAGACGTGTTTGGCGTTTCCCGTGCCGGAGTAGGTCAGGGTCAGCTCGGGCGCTCCGACGATGTGCGTAAGTTCCTGCGCCGGAGGCACTTTCAGATTCACCGCATTCAACGCCGGACCGGCTGAGGCGATGCCGAGCAGTGTCTGGATAGGCCCACGGAACAAGATGCGGGGGTCGGGTCCTGAGCCGCCGACGAACGGGATGAACGGGATGGTCTTCGGATCGTCCTCGGTCGCGATGATCGGCGTGCCGTTGTCCACCGGGTACTTGCCGGAGCTGAACCAGACACCGTTCTGATCGGTCCACTCGAATTCCGGCCCGGTGACTACGGATTCGTCACCCATCACGTAGCGATCCAGCCAGTCCATCGTCCGATCGAGGATCACCTCGCCTTTCTTGCGCTGACTGAGGCACGCGCCGTGGCCACCGCAGTACCAGATCACCTTCGTTGTGGTTCCCGCGGCGAGGAGGGCCTTGGCGTTGGCGTCGGCCTGGCTGAGCGGGAAGAGCGTGTCCACGGTGCCCTGGATCAGCAGGGTCGGCGCCGTGATGTCCTTGATCTGGTCGGCGAAGCCGAAGCTCTCGACCAGGTCGAGGTCGGACTGCTTCACCTTGCCGAACAACACGCCCATGACGGCGACCGGAAGGATGCGCGGGTGCTCGCGCGCCAGCGTCAACACCAGGACGGCTGGCAGCAGCGTGCCCCAGGCGCTGTTGACCGCACCACGGGGGAAGAGCACGTCGACGAGGTCGTTCCACGCGATCGTGGGCACGATGGCATCGATGCGGTGATCGATTGAGGCCGCGGACAATTGGATGCCGCCGCCGTAGGAGGCGCCCACCATGCCGAGGCGTGGATCGTTCGTTGCGTCGAGCTTCACGTACGGCAGCGTCGACAGGAAGCTGATGATGTGCGACACATCGCGGCCCTCGAGATCCGGGGAATCCAGGTGCATGATGCCCCCGGACCGCCACTCGCCCCGCGGATCCCACGTCACCACGTTGTACCCCGCTTCGCGCAGCCTGCCGATCCCGATCACGTCGTACGGGAGCAGGCTGTCATTGTGCAGAGCCAGCGATGTCGAACCCGGCAAGCCGAGGCCCGGACCGTCGAGAACCGTTGGGGCCTGCCCCTTCTCGTCGAACGCCAGCGACGGCATCACGTTGACGAAGATCCGGGTTCCGTCGAACGAGGTGACCCAGTAGCTCTTCGGCTGCGGCGTACCTGGCGGGTTGAAACGGTTGAGCGGGAAGCCGATGATGGGCTGCAACGCGTCCCCGACGAGCGGAAGTGCATGCAGCGTGCGGACGATGGGCGTGAAGACGAACGTGCCGAGTACCGGGATGCGCTGCAACCAGAACAGCGGCGGGTGCACCTCCTCGACCGTGACCCCGTCCGGGATCTCGTAGCTGTCCGCGACCTGGCCGGTGGTCGGCGCGGCACCGACGGCTGTCGGCAGGTCGCTGGTGGCCTCACGTCCGGCCGTCACCACCGACATGACCAACGAGGCCAGCCCCGGCAACGCCGGATCGTCGCCGGCGTTCGCGGCGGCACGCTTGGCGGCGATGCGATCGAGCAGAGGCGTGAAGGTGCGGGCCGGTTGCTCCGGCTGCTGGTCCACGTCCTGCGCTGTCACCTCGGGTTCGACGCGGTCTGCGACCGGCGCCTTCGCCCAGAAGGGCTTGCGCACGACCGAGGGCACCTCGGCGACAGCCGGTTCGGCAGGCGGCGCCTCGTCTGCCTTCGCGGCGGGGGTGACCGCCGCGAGCCTGTGCCGGTTGCGGACGGGCCTGGTGTCCGCATCCGGCGTGTCGCCATCGACGCCCTGCGTCGAGCGCTTGTTCGCCAGCGCCCGCCGTTCCTTGAGTGTCTTCCGGGGCGAGTCCGACGTCTTCTCGGTCTGGGTCGTCTGCGACGTCGCGCCACTGGCCGTGGCCGAGGAGTCGGTGCCGTCATCGGCTGCCGCAGCGCCCGCACCTGCGAGAACCGCGGCTCCGATCCCCAGTGCCACTGCCAATCCGCCGACACGACCCACGCATGATCCCGCACCCATGGGTCAGTCATACCGTCTGATCTTCCGGCGATGTGGGCGTTTCGCTGCTTTCCTACCGATGAGTCAGATCCGCGGCCATCGACGACGAAAACCAGGACGATTCGCGAAACGCGCGACGGATATCGCGCGCGTCCCGGGAACGTGATCGCGGGTCCGTACAGTCAGAAAGCACACACACATCTGGGCGTCGTCATGAGAGGTCGGCTCCGCGACAGGTCGTATTCCAGCGGCTCATCCACCACACGGACCGAAGCCTGAGGGGCCGTCATGAGCCAGTTCACCGAGACCATGTACGGCAACGCCCAGCGCAGCCGACGCGCGTTCATCACCGGCGAACCCGACGCACCGCTGCGCCAGTCCTGGCTGGAGGTGCACGAACGAGCCGCCCGGATTGCGGGCGGACTCGCCGCCGCCGGTGTCGGCCCCGGCGACGCCGTCGCGGTCCTCGCCGGCGCCCCCGTCGAGATCGCGCCGACCGCGCAAGGCATCTGGATGCGCGGCGCGAGTGCGACCATGCTGCACCAACCGACACCCCGCACCGACCTCGTGCGGTGGGCCGAGGAGACCACCGCCGTCATCCGCATGCTCACGGCCACCGCGGTCGTCGTCTCCGACCCCTTCCTGGCGACGGTCCCGGTCTTGGCCGAGCTCGGGGTCGCGGTACTGACCGTCGATGCACTCCTGACCTATGAGCCCGTTCGTCCCGTTGAGACCGACGACGACTCCGTCGCGCTGCTGCAGCTGACGTCCGGCTCGACCGGTTCCCCCAAGGCGGTGCAGATCACGCACGCCAACATCGTGGCCAACGCCGAGGCGATGACGACGGGGTGTGATTTCGACCTGGACACCGATGTGATCGTCAGCTGGCTGCCCTGCTTCCACGACATGGGGATGACGGGATATCTGACTGTGCCGATGTACTTCGCGGCCGAGCTGGTCAAGGTCACGCCGATGGAGTTCCTGCGCGACACGCTGCTGTGGCCGCGTCTGATCGACAAGTACCGCGGAACGATGACCGCTGGCCCGAACTTCGCCTACACGCTGCTGGCCTCACGGCTGAGGCGCCAGGCCACGCCCGGGGAGTTCGACCTGTCGTCTCTGCGGTGGGCACTGTCGGGCGCCGAGCAGGTGGACCCCCTCGACGTGGAAGAGCTGTGCGCCGCCGGGCGCCGTTCGGCCTGCGACGCGGCGCCATCATCCCCGCCTACGGGATGGCCGAGACGACGGTCGCCGTGTCGTTCTCCGAATGCGGCGGCGGGATGGTCGTCGACCAGGTCGACGCCGACCTGCTGTCCGCGCTGCACCGTGCAGTTCCGACCACGAAAGGCAATGTCCGCCAACTCGTCTCACTCGGTCGACCGCTGGACGGAATGGATGTTCGCGTCGTCGACGAAGACGGCGCCGAAGTGGCCACTCGCGGTGTCGGCGTCATCGAGGTGCGCGGCGCGGCGGTCAGTGTCGGGTACACGACCGTCGCCGGCTTCATCTCCGCCCAGGACGAACTCGGCTGGTACGACACCGGCGATCTGGGTTACCTGACCGAGGCCGGTGAGATCGTGGTGTGCGGACGACTCAAGGACGTCATCATCATGGCCGGCCGCAACATCTATCCCACCGACATCGAGCGCGCCGCCGCCCGCGTCGAGGGCGTACGCGCAGGGTGTGCGGTCGCCGTACGCCTAGATGCCGGATTGTCCCGCGAGACGTTCGCAGTTGCCGTGGAATGCAAGGAGTTTCGAGACGAACGGCAGGTCCGCCGAGTGCAGCGCCAGGTTGCGCACGAGGTGTTCGCAGAGGTCGACGTGCGCCCGCGCAACGTCACCGTCCTCGCCCCGGGCACCATTCCCAAAACCGCGTCGGGCAAGCTGCGCCGCGCCCACGCACTGGCTCTGGTCAGCTAGCCCCGACGCCGCGCACGCAGTAGGCGGCCAGCACCTGGACCACGGGGGCGATGGCCACCAGGTTCTCGTGGCCGATGTTCGAGTAGAACTCCGCGAGGTAACGACCGCTCGCCGCGTGCACGCCCACGATCAGCACGGCGCGGTAGCCCAGTGTGTCGAGCAGCTCGAGTTCCGACGGGTGAGTTCCCGGAATCTCATGGGCCGCTACGAATGCCGACTCGTTCTCGATGGCCTCCGCAGAGGCCGGATAGTCGGCGAGGTCACCACCATCGACTCCGAGGTCGGTGAGAATGGCCAGCCCCGACCACTTGTCGACGACGATGTCCATCTTGCGCGGAGTGACGAGGGCTCGACCGTCCTCGGTGAGCACCGACAGCGCGTACGCGCACGTGTCGGCGGCCCGTTGCAGCTGTACCGCAAGGACTTCGAGTGCCTCCAGGGCCGACATCCCGGGACTGTGGGCGAGCACGTCGACCACTGCTGCACACAGGTCCTCAGCAGCCGACACGCGTGGTCCCTCAGGCGCGCGGCGGCGTGACACGCCGGGGAGATCCTCGCTGCGCGTGACCGCACTGTAGTGGGCGGGGCCGTGCCGCTTGGCTTCGATCAGCGCGGAATCGGCGGCCTGCAGCAGCGCGGCGCCGGTGCGCAGGTCGGCGCCCGCCGCGGCGGCTCCCCACGACATCGTCACTCCGTGGGTGGCGACGTCGGCGAACGCCCGGGTTGCGGTGTTGGCAAAGTCCTGGGCGTCCTGCAAGGTGGAATCGCCGAATATCACGCAGAATTCGTCACCGCCCAGGCGTGCCGCGAGCGCGCCGTCGACTTCGCCTGCGGTGCTGTCCAATACACGCGCCACAAGGCGCAGCAGGTCATCGCCGGCCTGGTGTCCTAGGGTGTCGTTGACCTGCTTGAAACCGTCCAAGTCGCACATCAGCGCCACCGGCGAGCACACACTCCAGTCGAGGCGTTCGAAGTGGCGCTCGACCGCTCGGCGATTGGCGATGCCGGTCAGGGCGTCCTCGAAGGCGTACGACGACACCGTGTTCAGCATCTCCGATCGCCCGATGGCCACTGCGGTGTGCACAGCGATCGCTTGTAGCAGCTGCGCATCGCCGTGGTCGAAGCGTCGGCCGTCGGTGGCACTGGCCCAGATCTCGCCCCACATGTCGTCGCCGTAGACGATGGGCACGCCGAGTTCGCATTCCTTACCCAGGGATTCGAGCAGCTGCCGCGATTGCGGCGGGCACGCGGGATCGTCGATGCAATGCATGTAGGTGCGACCACCGATGACCAGATCCGCGATGGCGGCGTCGTGGGACGGTGTGTAGAACTCGTCGGCGGGCCAGCGTTCTTCGTGCTCCGCCAATGCGCCCACGTTGATCAGGGTTCGCAACTGGCCGGATTCGGAGTCCCATCGGCTGATCGCCAGCGAGGCCGCGCTGACGGCGAGCAACGCCTGCTCGGCGATGACCTCCAACACCTCGTCGAAGTAGTCGGAGCGCAAGACCGCATCGGAAATACGCAGCAGAGCGACCAGTACCGGAACGTCCGCGGCATCGCCGATCAGGTTGTGCAGGGCGGGCGCAGGACCGCCCGCACCCAACAGGTGCACGCGCTCGCTCATGGGCGAGCGAAACGCTTCGTTCAACCGTCGAGGCACATTCCCTCGCTTCCCCGGGCACTGATTCTCTCGATGATACGCAGAACCGCGTTGCCAGGGCTGAGCGCCTACTGGTGACCGTGCTTCTCGCCCAACAGATCTGCGCCGGCACGCGGCGCATCCGGTCAGCTGGCGAGACGCTGCGCCAGTGCTCCGTAGGCGTGTGCCACCGTCGGCCATGCCAGGTCGGGAGCCAACCGCCGCGCCTCGGCAGCCATCGCCCCGGACAGGCGCGGTTGCGTCAGGACCTGGCGCAGCGCGCACACCAACGCCTCCGGGTCGTCATGGTCGACCACGATCCCCGCGCCGCTGGAGAGCATCTCCACCGCGTGCGGAAACGCTGTCGCCACCACGGGGCGACCGTTGGCGATGGCTTCGGTCAGGATCGCCGAGTTGACGTGATCGGTCGAGTCGTAGGGCAAAACGACCACCGCGGCGGACTGGATGAGGTCGGTGAGCATTGCACGGCTGTAGGGGCGAGGGTCGAAGCTGACGGAGTCGGCCACCCCCAACTGGCGGGCCTGCTCGACGCGGGCTTCCCGGTAGGCCTCTCCGTGGACGGACATCTCCGCCGGATTCGTCGGACCGGCGACGACGTATCGCGGCCGACCCGGCACGCTCGTCAACGACGCCATCGCGTCGATGACCCGTTCGACACCCTTGCCGGGCCCGAGCAGACCCCACGTGAGGATGGTGGGCCGGCTGGGCCGCTTGGGCCGCGGACCCACCAATGGTGATCCTCCGTGCGGGATGGTCACCACCTTCGCGCGGTCGACGCCGTAGTCGCGGCACAGGCGCTCGTGCGCGGCGCGGGACATCACGACGACGCGGTCCGTGGTCTCCACGAGCCGTTCCAGGACCCAGCGCTGGTGCGGGTCGGGGTTCTCGAGGACCTGATGGGCCACCGCGATCGTGGGCACCCGGACGGCCGCGATGATCGACAGCACGTCGTCACCGTGAGTGCCGCCGTAGATGCCGTAACCGTGCTGGATGACGGCGGTGTGGCAGCGGTTGAGCTGCTCGGCGATCGAGCTGACGGAATTGTCGACCGGCTCCTGATGCTCCGACGCTTCGTCGGCGAGGCCGACGATGTCGACGGTGTAGCCGAGCGCACGCAGACCCTCGGTCAATGCGGTGCTGAACCGGGCCACACCAGAGACGGTGGGCGCGAGAGGCCCGACAACACCTATCCGGACGGTCGGGCCAAAAGTCTTGTCGCCGTGGAGATTCGAGACGCTCGCCAACGGTCTGTGCGCCGAGGATGCGCGAAGCTCTGATGCTGCCATGGGGTATCCCGCCTGAGCCCGCACGGGACCCCTTGTGAAATGAGGGTGGTGCACACGGCGCCGCTGATCGGTGGTGCGCACTGCGCCGAAAAGAAAGTGGGCTGGTGAGTGTGACTCACCAGCCCACGATCGAAAGCTCGTGCCGCTTAGACAGCCGTCACGTTGACGGCCTGCGGGCCTTTCTGTCCTTGCTCGACGTCGAACTCGACGCGCTGATTCTCTTCGAGCGAGCGGTAGCCGCCGCCGGAGATCGCGGAGTAGTGGACGAATACGTCCTCTGCGCCGCCGTCGGGGGCGATGAAGCCGAAGCCCTTATCGCCGTTGAACCACTTCACAGTTCCCTGTGCCATACTTTTTCAACTTCTCTCATGGGATGAAACGCCAGATTCGGCGTCCCGCCCTAACCGTAGCACGCGCCAGGCGAAGGCAATGTCACGAATTGGCGGCCTCACGCCACTTCATGCTCTCGGTGCGCGCGAGACCGACGACGAGACAAGCTGTTTCATAGATCCGATTGTTCGTCGCGTCGATGACGGGAGTCAGTCCCGCGGATGCCCGCAGCACCATCGATCCGAGCGCCTGCGACGTCATACTCGGAACGACAAGCAATTTCACACTGGCCTCGCGCCCCACGATGGACATCAATCGCGGCCGCCGATGGTGTCCGCCGGGCAGCGCCATGCGAGATCCGGCAGCGATGGTCTCGAGATCGAGTTGCCCCTCGGTGGGTGACCAATTGATCTGCATGGTCTCGACTTCTCCGAGCGCAGGGTGCAACGCGCCGATCAGATCGGGGAGCTCAGCAGCGATCGCCGAGGAATGAGGCCACCACGCCCCGTCGATGACGCCGTTCCGGTCGGTCGCCAGACTGACCCGAACCGGCTTCGACGCGCGACGGGCGCGCGGTATGCCGTTCACCGACGTGGCGAATCAGCAGAATGCCTCGGAAGAAGATCGGAGAAAACAGGGGCTTCCACCGGCTCGTCGGACGACGACACCGGAGCATGTTCCTGCTTGGTCTGACGGTGGGAAAACAGTTCAGACGATTCCATGAGCACGTCCTCAAATGTTGGGAGGGTCCCGCCTCAAAGCGGAAGCTTCGATCGCTTCGCCGGCTGAGCAACCCTGGTGTCGACCATACACCCCGGGGGTCGAGGCGACGCAGCGTCGTCGACACCGGGTCCGTGGTGCCGCGACGCGCTCTCAGAGCTGGATGATCAGCACCACCGCGACGACCGCGAATATCGCGACGAAGAAGACGATCGCAGCCACTCCGATGGCCGCGCGCGGATTCAAATTCTTGCCCGCGGTCGGATCAGGGTTCTTGCTGGCCGACGTCTGCGCAGACTGAGGCGGGATCTCCCCCGGGGGGACACCCCCAGCGCGCTCCTCGCTGGGGGTGTCCATGGGGTCGGGATCGGGCGGCAGTGCCGTCACGACAGGTTGCCCTGCCGCTGCTGCTCACTGTCGCCCAGATCCCCCATCCGGTCGGCCTGAGCTCGCGCTCCCGTGGCCGCTCGCCGTGTGACCGCAGCGTCGTCGAGTTCCTTCTCGGCGACGTCCGTCACCGCTGCCTCCGCGGCCTTGCTCCGGTTCTGCGCGCTGCGCTTGGCCTTTTCAGCCGCCGCCACGCTCTGATCCGCCGACGCAGCGATATCCCGCTTCGCCTCCGCTGTGCGCTCGGCGGCCGTGCGTGCTGCCTGCTGCTTCTGCTGCTCGGCAGTCTCCCGGGCGGACGTGACGCGCTGTTGGGTCTGCTCGCGGGCCTGTTGCGGTGTGGCCGAAGCCTTTTCGCGCTTGCGTGCCAGTCGATCTTGGGCGTGTTCCTTTTTCTGCGCCGCGACCTCGTCGAGCCGCATCGCCTCACCCAGCGCCGCGGCGCGCTGGATGCGCGAAATTCCACTCTCCTCCAGGGCAGCGTCTTTGAACGCGTTACCGGCAGCGGCATCGAGTGCGCCCAGCGCACGTTCGTACATCAACCGGCCCGGCGCCTCCTCGCCGATGCGTGGCATGACCCTGTTCTCGATCAGCTGCAACGGCGTGCGCGCCAGTCGGTATTGGAAGCGCAGGAGGGCGAACGGGATGTCAGAGATGTTCATCGAGTTCTCCTAGGAATGGGGATCGGTGGACTCGGCGCTGCGCCTGAGCCTGTCGGCCTCGGCTTGAGCGCGTGCCGCGTCGCCGACCTCGTCGCGATAATCGTCGAGCGCCTCGTCGTACTCGGCTTTCGCCGCCGCGACCTGCTGGCGTTCCTGCTCAGACGCCCGAAGCGCCTCGCTCCGCACCTCGGCCTCGAACTGTGACTCGGCTCGAGCCGCATCACGGCGGCCCTGCTGTTCGGCGGCATTCTGCTGCGCAGCTTCGGTAGCACGCACTGACGTCTTCGCTTCGGCCGCAGCGACTTCGGCAGCTGATCGCTCGTGCGCGCCGCCGCGCCGTGCTTCGGCCGCCGTGCCCTGCGCCTCGGCGGCCTGCGCATCGGCCTCGGCCTCCAGGCGGCTGGCCTGTCGCCGCTGCCGTGCCTCGGTCTGCTCGAGTTGGCCCTGCGCGGTCAGTGAATCGTTACCCGTCACCGCACCCGCCACTTCCTTGGCCTTGCCCTTCGCGGCAGCCACGAAGCTCTTACGGGTCTGGGCGGCGTTGTCGTCAGTCATCTGGCCTCCTTCGAGGAGGTGGCTACCCGGGCTGAATTGATCTACACCGAGGATTCGCGGTGCGGACGTCTCACTTCGTCGCGCCGTTGACGGCGGGGCGCTCGATCATGCCGCGCTCCACACCCCACATGTTCGCGATGGCCCGGTACTCGCCGCTGGCCATCACCTGCTCGAGCGCCTGCCGCAACGCCTCGGCCAGAGCAGAGTTCTTCTTCACCGGCCAGCCGTACGGAGCAGAGTCGAACACGTCACCGGCGGGCACCAGGTCCCCTCGGCTGAGCTTGATCGCGAATCCGGTGACGGGCGAGTCGGCCGACATGGCCTGCACTTCGCCTTTGAGCAGAGCCGTGGTGACCTCGTCCTGGCTGGTGAACACCACGATCTCCACCGGCGCCATACCCGCCGCAGTACACTCGTTGCTCTTCCGGGGCAGCTCGTCGGTCTCCTGCAGAGTCCCTTGCGCGACACCGACTTTCAAGCCGCACGCCGACGTCGGCCCCAGGGAGGTCCCCGGGCGGCGCGCCCACTGGGTGCCCGCGCGCAGGTACGTGACGAAGTCGACCAGCTTCTCACGATCGGCAGTGTCGGTCACCGAGGACGAACCGAGGTCGAACGAGCCGTCGATGACACCCGGCATGATCGAGTCGAACGGGGTGTCGCGGAAATCCGGCACCAACCCGAGGACCCGGCTCACGGCGGTCACGAGGTCCACGTCGAATCCGGTGAGTTGACCGTCGGCGTTCTTGAACTCCATCGGCGCGTACGGAACGTTGACTCCGATCACCAGCCGGCCCGTCTCGCGGACATCGGCCGGGACCGCGGCCGCGATCGAGGCGACCGCCCCGTCAGGCAGATTCAGCGCGGTCGTCGGGCTGTCACGCCACGGTGCCCACACCCACAGCCCGGCCGCACCCGTAGCGATCACCACCACCGCGGCCGCCGCGGAGAGCGCCTTGACCGGAACCCGGCGTCGAGGCCGCGCGGCGTGCCGTGAACCGCGGCCGACCCGGGGCACGGGCGCGGTCACCGCGCGTCGGGCGGCGGCGGCCAGTTCGCCTGCGCTCTGAAAGCGCTTCTCCGGCTTCTTGGCCATACCCTTGGCGATGACCGCGTCGAACGCGGCCAGCCGAGGGTCGGAGTCCGACGGCCGCGGCAACGGCGACACCATGTGACCGGCGATCTGCTGTTCGAGGCTGTCGGCGGGATAGGGCCGCGAACCGGTGAGACATTCGTAGAGCACGCAGGTCAGCGCATAGATGTCGGATCGCCGGTCGACCTCGCCCCCCTCGAAACGTTCGGGCGCCATGTAGGCCAGCGTGCCCAGGGTGCTGCCGGCGGTGGTCAGTCCGTGCTCCCCCGCCGTGCGGGCCAGCCCGAAGTCGATCAGGTACACGAACTCGCCGCCGGTGATGAGGATGTTGGACGGCTTGATGTCGCGGTGGATCAGCCCGGTCGAGTGGGCGGCGTCCAGAGCCTCGGCGACCTGTTCGACGATGCTGACCGCGAATTCGGCACCCAGCGGCTTCTCGGTCTCGGCCAGCATCGTGCCGAGGTTGCGGCCCTCGATCAGCCGCATGTCGAGGTAGAGGCGGCCGTCGATCTCGCCGAACCCGTGGATCGGGACGATGTGCGGGTCGTTGAGCCCGGCGGCGGCCTGGGACTCACGCCGGAACCGCTGCTGGAACACGGCGTCGGCGGCCATGTGGTGGGGCAAGACCTTCAGCGCGACCACGCGATCCGTTTTCGTGTCGTAGGCGCGGTAGACCTCACCCATGCCGCCCTGACCGATCAGCTTTTCGAGTCGGTAGTGACCGAATGGTGTCGCATTCACCGGTGTTCTCCTCGGCTGCGGCCAGACGGTCCGTCGGAAACGATCTACTTCAGTTTGCCGGCGCTGCCCCGGCGCATGTCACGAGCGCACGACCGGTTGCCCACAACGGACATCGCGGTCAAAAAGTTTTACCACGGCACAGCGGCCCCTGCTTTTGTTGGGCGAAAAAGCCAACGGTGGGACGCGCACCATCTCTCACCGCGCTCCCACCGCGAAACGCCATCATTGCTTTTTGTGCATCAATCGAGTGCTAAAGAGTCTTGGACAGGCATCGACGGGACTCCTACCGTTGAACTCATGACAGCGACGATGTCTCCCGCCACGGGTCTCACCGGCCAGATGATCATCGCCGGCACCCCTGTGCGCGGAACAGGAACCGAAGTTCGTGCCTACGACCCCGCCGCCGACCGAGCGCTCGAACCCCCCTATTTCCACGGCGATGCCGGTGATGTCGAGGCTGCCTGCGCCGCCGCGGACGAGGCGTTCGGACCGTACCGCTCCACCACCTCCGAGGAACGGGCCCGATTTCTGGAAGGCATCGCCGCCAACATCGACGCCATCCGCGACACGCTCATCTCGCGAGCCGTCCTCGAATCCGGACTGCCGCAGGCTCGCATCACGGGAGAGGTCGGCCGCACCACCGGTCAGCTGAGGCTCTTCGCCGGTGTGCTGCGAGAGGGCAGCTGGAACGGCGCGCGTATCGACCCCCGCGCTGCCCGACCGATCCCCTGCTGCGCGCCCCGACCTCCGACAGCGGTCCGTTCCGCTGGGCCCGGTGGCTGTGTTCAGCGCGTCGAATTTCCCGTTGGCGTTCTCGGTCGCCGGCGGCGACACGGCATCCGCACTGGCTGCCGGCTGTCCCGTCGTGGTCAAGGGTCACGACGCTCACCCCGGCACCTCAGAACTGGTCGGCCGGGCGATCTCCGATGCCGTGGCCGCGGCGGGACTGCCCCCGGGCACGTTCTCGCTGCTGTTCGGCTCAGGACCGGACCTCGGCGTCGCACTCGTCACCGATCGCCGCATCAAAGCCGTCGGATTCACCGGTTCCCGCTCCGGCGGCACAGCACTCGTCGCCGCCGCCGCTGCGCGTCCCGAGCCCATCCCGGTGTACGCCGAGATGAGCTCCATCAACCCGGTCTTCGTGCTCGACGGGGCGTTGGCCGACCGCGGAGCGGACCTCGGCCGGGCATTCGTCGCGTCCCTCACGATGGGCTCGGGGCAGTTCTGCACGAACCCCGGTCTGGTCATCGGCGTTGACGGCCCGGGCCTGGATGCCTTCGTCGACGCTGCCCGCGATGCGCTCGCCGATGCCCCGGCGACACCGATGCTGACACCCGGGATCGCGCGTAGCTACGCCTCCGGCGTCGAATCGCTCACCCGGGCCGCAGAGCTGGTGGCGCGCGGTGACGTGCCGAACACCGAAACATCCTGCCAAGCAGCCCTTTTCACTACTGACGGGGCGACCTTCCTGGCATCTGACGCGCTGCAGGCCGAGGTCTTCGGATCGTCCAGCGTGATCGTGAGGTGTGCCGATCTCGACGACGTGCGCGCCGTGGCAACCGGCATGGAGGGTCAGCTGACCGCCACCGTGCACGCCGACGAGATCGATCACCCGGTGGCGGCTGACTTGGTGTCACTTCTCGAGCTCAAAGCAGGCCGCATCCTCTTCAACGGCTGGCCGACAGGAGTCGAGGTGTGCCACGCCATGGTCCACGGCGGCCCCTCGCCCGCTACCTCGGATTCGCGCACCACGTCGGTCGGCTCTCGCGCCATCGAACGCTTCCTGCGGCCCGTCTGCTACCAGGACGTGCCCTCATCTCTGCTCCCTCCGGCAATTTCCGACGGAAATCCAGAGCACCTGTGGCGGCGCATCGACGGCCGGCTCACGCAGGACTGACCCCACCACCCACGAGCGAGGAGCCCCACCCCATGCGTCCGATTTCGCGCCCCGACTTCCGCGGCGTCCTGTTCTTCCCGGTCACACCCTTCGCCACGTCCGGAAGCGTCGACCTCGACGCGCTGGCCGCGCACATCGCGCAGGGCGTGGATGCGGGCGCCGGCGGCGTCTTCGTCGCCTGCGGCACCGGTGAGTTCCACGCCATGGACGACCGGGAGTTCGGCGACGTCGTCCGCACGGCCGTCGACGTGGTGGGCGGCCGTGTGCCGGTCTACGCCGGCGCCGGTGGCTCCGTGGCGCAGGCCAAGCGCTTCGCCGTCGCAGCAGAGCACGCCGGGGCCGACGGTCTCCTTCTTCTACCGCCGTACCTGGTGGAGGTGCCGCAGGCCGGTCTGGTCGACTACACCCGGGCCGTCGCGGCGGCCGCACAGCTGCCGGTGATCGTCTACAACCGCAACAACGCACGATTCACCGAGGAATCCGCCGTAGCGGTCGCCCGTATCCCGAACGTCGTCGGATTCAAGGACGGCACCGGCAATTTCGATCAGGTCGCCCGCATCGTGCAGGCCGTCACCACGACCGTCGATCCGGATCTCCTCTTCTTCAACGGTCTGCCCACCGCAGAGACGACCCAGCTGGCGTTCCGGGCGATCGGCGTTCCGCTGTACTCGTCGGCCACGTTCGCCTTCGCACCCGATCTGGCGCTGGCCTTCTACAATGCGTTGGAATCCGGGAACCAGGATCTGATCGACGCCCTGCTCAACGCGTTCTTCATCCCTCTGGTGCGGCTGCGCGACACCGTGCCGGGTTACGCGGTATCGCTGGTCAAAGCCGGCGTGACGATGGCTGGCATCCCCGCCGGAACCGTGCGCCCGCCGCTGGTGATGCCGACCCCGGACGACCTGGCCGAACTTGCTTCGATCGTCGAGGCCGGCCGGTCCGTCGTCGCCGATGCGCTGGCCCAGGCACGCTGATGCCGGCCATCCGGATCACCGGAGCCCGTATCACCCCGGTGGCGTTCGCTGATCCACCGCTGCTCAACACCGTGGGCGTGCACCAGCCGTATGCGCTGCGGGCCATCATTCAGTTGGACACCGACGCAGGCTTGGTCGGCCTGGGCGAGACCTACGCCGACACCCGCCACCTCGGCCGGCTCAATGCCGCCGCCGATGCGATCACTGGACTGGATGTGTTCGCGCTCAACGCTATTCGCGCGGAGATCGCCGAACGGCTCAGAGGCGACACCGCCGCGGTCGGTACGGCGGGCATGATCACCACCGCCAGTGCGGTCGATCAGGTGCTGTCCCCGTTCGAGGTGGCATGCCTCGACGTGCAGGGCCAGGCACTGGACCGTCCGGTCTGCGATCTGCTCGGCGGCGCGGTCCGTGACGCCGTGCCGTTTTCCGCCTACCTGTTCTACAAGTGGGCGGCCCACCCTGGCGCGGAACCCGACCGGTTCGGCGAGGCACTCGATCCGGACGGCCTCGTCGCCCAAGCTCACCGCATCGTCGACGAATACGGCTTCACCGCAATCAAACTCAAGGGCGGCGTCTTTCCCCCCGAGGAGGAGATGGCGGCCATAGAGGCTTTGTCCCGCGCATTCCCGGGTGTCCCGCTGCGGCTCGACCCCAACGCGGCATGGACTCCGCAGACCGCGGTGAAGGTGGCCTCCGGATTGGCCGGAATCCTCGAATACCTCGAAGATCCCACACCGGGCCTCGACGGTATGGCGGAGGTGGCCGCGCAGGCGCCGATGCCCCTGGCCACCAACATGTGCGTGGTCGCGTTCGACCAACTCGCTCCTGCCGTCGCGAAAAATTCTGTCCGCGTGGTCCTTTCCGATCACCACTACTGGGGTGGGCTGCAGCGCTCGCGACTGCTCGCCGGAATCTGCGACACGTTCGGGCTCGGCCTGTCGATGCACTCGAACTCTCATCTGGGCATCAGCCTGGCTGCGATGGTGCACCTCGCCGGGGCGACGCCGAACCTGACCTATGCCTGTGACACCCATTGGCCGTGGAAGACCGAAGACGTGGTGAAGCCCGGCGCACTAAGCTTCGTCGACGGTTCCGTCCCGGTGCCCCAAGGCCCCGGTCTCGGCGTGGAGATCGACGACGACGCACTGGAGACGCTGCACCAGCAGTACCTTCGCTGCGGAATCCGCGATCGCGACGACACCGGCTACATGCGCACCGTGGACCCGGGCTTCGAGCTGCTGAGCCCGCGTTGGTAGAGCCTTTCGCGGTACGACCCGGAGCCCTACGGTGAGAGGATGGCAGCGATCGAGGCCGTCCACCCACCGGATGCCGTACTCAAGACCATCAATCCAATCCTGCGGCGCGCACTCCCGACACCCCTGGGCAGGGTGATCGGCGACTTCATGTTGCTGCGCTTCACCGGCCGCAAGTCCGGCCGACGCTTCGCCATTCCCGTGAGCGCGCACCATCTCAACGGCAACCTCTACGCGGTCATGGAGGCACAGTGGAAGTACAACTTCCGCGGCGGGGCCGACGTCGAGGTGTCCCATCGCGGGCGCACCTCGACGATGCGCGGGGTCCTGCTGACCGACGCGGCACAGGTGGCCGACATCGTCGGTCGACTTGCGACTGCGTACGGCGCGAAGAAAGCCCAACGCATGATGGGCATGAAGTTCGACGCGGACCGGGTGCCCACCCGCGAGGAGTGGGATGAGGCTGTCGCGCGCATCCACATCTCCGCGGTCTCCCTGACTCCCGCACGCTGATGTTCTCCCTGGCGCGGTTGCAGTGCTTCGTCGCGGTCGCCGAAGAGCTGCATTTCGGGCGCGCGGCCGAACGCCTGCACATGACGCAGCCACCGTTGTCCCGTCAGGTTCAGCAGCTCGAGAGCGAGCTCGGTGTGCAGCTCATCGACCGCACCACCCGGACCGTCACGCTGACACCGGCGGGCGCCGCGTTCCTGCCGGACGCGCGGCGCATCCTGCAGCTGGCCGAAGGGGCCGCGCAGACCGTGAAGCGCGTTCCCGCAGGTGATCTCGGCACGGTCGTGATCGGATTCACCGCGGCATCAGCGCACGCGGTGCTGCCGCGACTGCTCGAGCGTGCGCGCGAACGGCTACCCGATGTGACGCTCGACCTGCGCGAGATGGTGACCGCAGCCCAGATCGAGGGCCTCGCGACCGGTGAGCTCGACCTCGGCATGGCCCGCCCGCCGCTGAAACGGCCGGGGCTGGTGTCGCGGCCGCTGCTGCACGAGCAACTGATCGCGGCCCTTCCCTCGGGCCACCCCCTGGCCGAGCTGCCCCGGCAGTTGACGCTCACCGACCTCGACGGCCAAGACGTCGTGATGTATTCGCCGGTGCAGGCACGGTATTTCAACGAACTGCTGATCTCGACCTTCACCATCGCCGGCGCCACGCCGCGGTACGTCCAGTACGTGACGCAGGTGCACACCATGCTGGTGCTCGTACGCTCAGGCATCGGGATCGCGCTGGTACCGGCGTCGGCGGCCACGCTGCATCCCGAGGGCGTCGTGTTCCGAACGATCGGGGCGTTTCGTGAACGGCCCGTCGAGCTCGACGCCGTGTGGCGGGGCGACTCGACGAACCCCGCTCTGCTGCGCCTCCTCCGCGACGTGTTGCCACCGCAGGAGTGGACGACAGACGACCTCGTCGAAGCGGTGAACTGACGCCGATCAGACCGGCGTGACCAGCTTGCCCGTGGCGAGAAAGCTCTCGAGGTTGCGCAGGGTCAGCGCCTCCATGGCCGCGCGGGTCTGCACCGTGCCGCTGGCCACATGCGGGAGCAACACCACGGTGTCCAACCCGTAGAGCACCTCGGGCACCTTCGGCTCGTGGGCGAACACGTCGAGCCCGGCGCCCGCGAGCCTCCCCTGCAGAAGGGCCGACACCAGGGCCTCTTCGTCGACGACGCTGCCGCGGGCGATGTTGATCAGATAGCCCTCGGCGCCGAGCGCGTCGATGACGTCTCGATCGACCAAACCGCGAGTGGCGTCACCACCGGCCGCTGCGATCACCAGAACGTCGACCTCACGCGCCAGCTCCACCGGCGATGCCGCGTACGCATACGGCGAATCGGCCACGCGATGGCGATTGTGATAGCTGATCGAGCAGCCAAAAGCGCTGAGGCGGTGCGCGATTGCCGTGCCGATGCGACCCAGACCGATGATGCCCACGCGGGTGTTGCTCACTTGCCGGGTGAGCGGATACGAGCCTTCGACCGGCCACCGGCCGGCCCGCACGTACCGGTCGGACGCCGAGAACTGCCGCAACGTGTCGATCAACAGACCCACCGCCGTGTCGGCCACGCAGTCGGTCAGCACATCGGGGGTGTTGCTGACGCCGATTCCCCGGGCTGTGGCCGCGTCCACATCGGTGGTGTCGTAGCCGACCCCGAAGTTGATGATCGCGCCGAGATGGGGCAGGGCTGCCATCAGTTCGGCATCGACGCCAGTGCGACCGGACGTGACCACCGCGATGACGTTCGTCCCGTGTTCGGCGAGAAACTCTGCTCGCTCGTCATCGGACACGGGGAGTGTCCTCGCGCCGTACTGCTGAGACAGCGTCTGCTCGAGCGACGGCTTGAGAGGACCGACCTGCAGAACCGCACCACTGATGCTCATAGCGCACCACGCTACGACGACCTGCGAATACCCGTCTACGTCCGAATTGGCATGGACTTATAGCGAAACGGCATCGCCAACGCCACGCATGCTTCATTCGAGTATCGACGCCTCACACTCGACCGTAAACGTGCTTGTCAGAAGCATTTTCGCGCCTTCAACACGTGATTCGGCACCGCCGGAAATCCACGCAAAGCGCGATTTGAGTGGGGTTGACGCTCACTGAAACCCGCTCTTACCGTGTGGTTGTCATCACAGCTCGCATCTACATACGTGGACGTCACAGCCCCCAGCCCGGGAGGACCCATGAAACCCGCAGTCCTTGCCGCACTCACCGTCGCGGCAGTCACCGCGAGCGGTTGCTCGGTCGCGAACTCCGGCGGCGGTGGATACGACCCGGGCACGCTGCGCATCGTTCTCCAGCAGGAGCCGCCCACGCTGGAACCGTGCGAGAGCTCGCTCACCTCGACCGGCATCGTGGTGCGTTCCAACATCACCGAGCCCCTGCTCGAGCGTGACGCCACCACCGGGGATCTGACCCCGCTGCTGGCCACACGGTGGACGCAGACGAGCCCCACCCAGTGGACCTTCCACCTGCGCGACGGCGTGACGTTCTCCGACGGGGCGCCCTTCACCTCCGAGGACGCCGCCTTCTCGATCGATCGGGCCGTCAACTCGGATCTGCAATGCAATGTCGACGGCTACGTGTTCGGTGACGAGAAGCTCAGCCTGCAGACCCCCGATCCGACCACGGTCGTAGTCGGCACCACCGAACCCGATCCGATTCTGCCGCTGCGTGTCTCGTTCGTCGAGATGGTGCCACGCACCACCAGCACGGTCGAGAAGGTGCGCGAGCCGATCGGCACCGGTCCCTACGCCATCGCCGCATGGGACTACGGCCAGAAACTGACGTTGAAGCGCAACCCGACGTACTGGGGCCCCGCGCCGGCTTTTGCCACCGCCGAATACCGCTGGCGCAGTGAGGGAAGCGTGCGCGCCGCGATGATCATCAACGACGAGGCCGATATCGCCACGGGCCT